>NZ_JCADBG010000001.1:0-1163148 GCF_059358815.1 Streptosporangium nanhuense | reverse complement strand
GCACCGCGCGGGCCAGGCCGGAGTAGCGGTCGACGACCTCGTCGTGTGCCATGGCGGGCTCCTACCGGCAGGCGGGCTGACCACCAACATCGGTCGCCGGGGCCAGACCGCAGCCATCTCCCGGGCCGAACCTCCTGCCGTACACGCCCCTCCTGCAACCCCGATGTCGCGGCTCCATCTGGCGTGACGCATTTCCATCTGTAAGGCCGCCAGACAACACCGGTACGGCTCACGCGACTGTTGACATATCAAATGAACGTTCTTTTAATTGGCGCATGGGACGTATCGCGGGCGTCACCGCCACCGAGACCCGGGAGCGGCTGCTGCGAGCGGCGGCCGAGGCCTTCGCCCGGCGCGGTTACGACGGCACGCGCGTGGCCGACATCGCCACGGCCGCGGGGGTGAGCAACGGCGCCCTGTACTCCCACTTCGGTTCGAAGGCGGAGCTGCTGGTGGCCGCGCTGCACGCGCACGGGCCGCAACTGCTGGCCACGCTGTTCGCCGCCGACCCCGACCGGTCGATCACCGAACTGCTGGCCGTCGTCGGACGCGGGCTCCCGCGCCGGCGCGAGGCCCACGGCTACCTCATCGTCGAGGCGCTCGTGGCGGCGCGTCGCGACGACGACGTCGCCCGGCCGATGCGCGACTACGTCGGCGAACGCACGGACTGGCTCGCCGGGCTCGTACGGGCCGCCCAGAACGACGACGAGCTGGACGGCACGCTGTCGCCGGACGCGCTGGCGCACTTCTGCCTGCTGCTCGCGATGGGCAGCGCGCTCATCACACCCGATCTGCACGCGGTCGACGACGAGGAGTGGGCCGCGCTGCTCACCCGTCTCGTCACCGCCCTGGCCCCTGCCGGCAGCACAGAGGGGAGCCCCCCGGTGAAAGTAAGGATCGACTCCGAGCGCTGCCAGGGACACGGTCGCTGTTACGACCTCGCCCCGGGCCTGTTCGGGGAGGACGACGAGGGCTACGGGCGGGTCGTCGGCGACGGCGTCGTACCGCCCGACGAGGAGCAGGCGGCGCGCCTGGCCGCGGCGAACTGCCCGGAAAGAACGATCGAGATCCTCCAGGAGGCGCGACATGACCGTCGATGACCGCTTCGACGAGCGTGAGTTCGAGGAGAGGATGCGCGAGCGCCCCGAAGGCGTGCGCAACAGGGTCATCACCGGGCCGGTCTCCGACTGGGCGACCGACTTCTCCCACACCGAGCCCGAGTGGGCCGCCGACCCGTACCCGATCCAGGACGACCTGCGGCGGCGCTGCCCGATCGCGCACACCGACCGGTTCGGCGGCGCGTGGCTGCCGACCCGCTACGAGGACGTCGCGGCCATCGCCTACGACACCGAGCGCTTCTCCTCCCGGTCGATCATCGTGAGCAACTTCCGGCCGCCGCTCGAGGTGGCGCCGGTGGGCGGCACGCCGCCGATCTCCTCCGACCCGCCCTTCCACCACGACGCGCGCAAGCTGCTGCTGCCGATGTTCACCAAGACGACGGTCGCCAGGCAGGAGCCGGCGACGCGGGCGTTCTGCCACTCGCTCCTCGACGCGCTGGAGGGGCAGGACGTCATCGACGCCGCCCGCGACTACGCCCAGCACATCCCGACGCGCGTCATCGCCGACATGCTGGGCTTCCCGCCCGAGGACGGGCCGCGCTTCCGCGAATTCGTCGAGGACGCGCTGGAGGGCATCAACCTGCCTCCGGAGGAGCGCATCCCCCGGATGGAGACGCTGTTCAACTACCTGCTGGCGCAGATCCGCGACCACATCGACAACCCGCGGGACGACCTCACGACCTACCTCGTCAACGCGGAGCTGTACGGCCGCAAGCTGGAGTCGCTCCACGTGGCGGGCACGATGGCGCTGCTGCTCATCGCCGGCATCGACACGACGTGGAGCGCGATCGGCGCGTCGCTGTGGCACCTGGCCAAGACGCCCGCCGACCGTGAGCGCCTGGTCGCCGAGCCCGCCCTGCTGCCGACCGCGATGGAGGAGTTCCTTCGGGCCTACGCGCCGGTCACGATGGCGCGGCTGGTCAAGGAGGACATGCACTGGCGCGGTGTCGACATGAAGGCCGACGACTGGATCCTGCTGTCGTTCCCGGCGGCCAACCGTGACGAGGCGCAGTTCGACCGGGCGGGAGAGGTCGTCATCGACCGCGACGTCAACCGGCACGCCGCGTTCGGCCTGGGCATCCACCGCTGCGTGGGCTCGCACCTGGCCCGCATGGAGCTGCGGGTCGCCCTCGAGGTCTGGCTGGAGCGGATCCCGGCCTTCGGCCTCGACGACCCGGCGGCGGTGACCTGGGCGACGGGTCAGGTCCGCGGGCCGCGCACGCTCCCGCTCCGTATCGGCTGACCGCCGCGCCCCCCGGGGACGCGGCGGTCAGCCGCCCACCGGGAGCGTCTCGGCCAGGCGGCGCCACTCGGCGCGCGGCAGGTCGTGGAAGGGGTCGCCGGTCACCACCTGGATCGCGAGGTGATCGGCTCCCGCGGCCAGGAAGTCCGCGACCCTCTCGGCGACGGCGTCGGCGTCCCCGAGCGCGAACACCCCGTTCACCAGCCGGTCGCTGCCGCCGTCGCGGAAGTCGTCCTCCTCGAAACCCAGCCGGAGCAGGTTGTCGGTGTAGTTGGGCAGTTTCAGGTAGAGGCGGAGATAGTCGCGCGCGGCGTCGCGGGCACTTTCCAGGTCGGGATCGAGGACGACCTTCAGGTCGGGGGCGAGCACGGCGTCCTCCCCGAGGATCTCGCGGGCGCGGGCGGTGTGCTCGACGGTGACGAGATACGGGTGCGCGCCCGCCGACCTGTCCCTGGCCAGCTCCAGCATCCTGGGGCCGAGAGCGGCCAGGACGCGCGCCTCCTCGGGCACCGGGTCGGCGGCGGAGTCCAGCGCGTCCAGATACTCCCGCATCGCCGAGTACGGGCGCGCGTACCGCTCGGCGAGGCCCTGGTGGCTCACGCCGAGCCCCAGGACGAAGCGCCCTGGATGCCTCCGCTCGACAGCGGTCCACTGGGCGGCCACCTCGGCGGCCTCGTGGTCCCAGATGCTGAGGATGCCGGTGGCCACGGTGATGCGGGGGGCCGCCTCAAGGGCGGGCACGGCGTAGCCGACGGCCGGGCTCCCGCCGATCCAGAGGGTGCCGTACCCCAGCGCGTCCAGCTCGGCCACCGTGTCACCGAACTCGCCCACGTCGGCCGTGCCCTCGCGCGACGCGTTGCTCCAGGCCGAGCTCCAGATGCCGACCTTGCCCAACCGGCCGCGTCGCGGCATGACGACCTCCCTGAACGTGGGCGGACGTGTCCGCCGCCCTGTGTCTGCTCGCGGGACCGGGGAGTGCCACCGGCCGTCCGCCCCGTCCTCCCGCCCTTCCCCTTCGTCTCCACCGCGTCCCGTCGTCAAACCGGGCGTTCACGCGTGCCTCCGGGCGATGTGCGGGTGCCCGGCCTGCCGTGGACACGTTCGCGAACGCCGCCGGCAGCCGGTGACGCGCCCGGCCGGGACCGGCCTCGCGGGCCGCGGCTCCGCGGCCACGGGGGGGGCGGCTTCCGGCCTTGACCCGGGTGTACGGCCCACCGACCGGGGTCACCCGTTCCGGGCGGTGGGCCGTACGCCCGGGATCACCCGTTCCGCGTGGCGCCGGGCGTTCCCGGCCGGAACCGGAGGCGGCTGGATTAGGGTGACGGTACCCGTGTCGCGCGGCCGGCCCGCGACGCGGGACGACCTCCCCCTCACGCTTCGAAAGCCGAGGGCGAGGAGAGATCACATGTCCCGCAGCCACTTCGCCTCCGTGGGAGGCGTCCTGGTGACCACCGCGCTCGCCCTGACCGCCCTTCCCGCCGCCGTCGCGCACTGGGCGGCAGGCGCCGGCTCGGCCCTGACGCCCTCCCCCGGCCCCACCAGCGCGTCCCGGCCGGCGGGCACCGTGCCCGCCCCGGCGCCCCCGGCCCCGACGGTCCTCACCCCGGTGGCCCCGCCCCAGACGGCGAGCACTCCCATCGTGGTAAACCTGCCGCCGGGCCTCATCGAGGCGCTCCAGCGCGACCTCGGTCTCACCAGGAGGCAGGTCGAGGCGCGGCTGTGCAACGAGATCCGGCTGGCGGTGGTCGAGGCACGGCTGCGCGAGGAGCTCGGTGGCCGCTTCGGCGGCTCCTGGCTCATCGGGACCACCGCGCACACCCTCGTCGTCGCCACCACCAGCGCCGCGGACATTCCGAGGATCGTCTCCGCGGGCGCCAGGGCCGAGGTCGTCCGCGCGTCGCTGGCGACGCTCAGGGCGGTCAAGCGAAAGCTCGACGAGGCCCTGGCCCCCCACCCGCTCGGCGGGACCATCCGCTACGTCGACGTGCGGCTCAACAAGGTCGTCGTCCTGTCCCGGCACGCCCCGGCGACCCTGAACGCCATCAGGTCCATCGGGGTGAGCCCGGACCTGGTGGTCGTGCTGCCCAGCACGGAGAGCCCGCGCCCCGCGCGTGTCCTGGAGTCTCCCCGGTACGGCCTCAAGGGGGCGGCGTCCACCCCGCTCCGCTGCCCGGTCGGGCCCGGCGGCGCGGCGACTCCGGCGTCGGGGCGAAGCCGGTAGCCGGACGAGGCCCCGGCGGCGGGGCCGCTCCGGTGGCGGGGCCGCTCCGGTGGCGGGACGCGCCCGGTGGCGGGACGCGCCCGGTGGCGGGACGGATCCGATGGCCGGGCGGGTCCGGTGACGGGACGGGCCCGGCGGCCGGGCCGGTCCGGTGACGGGACGGGCCCGGCGGCCGGGCCGGTCCGGTGGCGGGACGGGTCCAGTGGCAGGCGGGCCGCCCTGCGGCCGGGCGGGTCAGCCCGCGAAGAGGAGGAGCAGGCCCACCACCGTGTAGGCCACCATCAGCACGAGGAGCGGGATCTGCCCGATGACGGCGGTCCGCCTCGGGAACAGGGCCAGCGCGCGGTCGTGGGCGAGCACGGTGCCCAGCACGTGGCCGACGACGATGACCGTCACCTGGAGCATGGCGATCCCGGCCGGGGAGGTGCCGATCGCCTGGACGGTCCACCCCGCGGTGCCCAGCCAGTTGGCGCCGGTGTCCAGCGGGTCGGAAAGCAGGGCGAGGGTCCGCTGCCCCTCGAGCAGCAGGAGCGTGTAGTAGTGGGCGACCACGTACCCGACGGCGATCGGGACCACCGCGTGGGCGAGCTCGCCCGCCGTCGTGCCCGGCTCCGCCGCGCCCCACCGGCCGGCCAGCGCGGTCGCGCCGCGGTAGGCCGCGAGCACCAGGCCGATGACGGTGAGCAGGCCCACCGTCCCCATGACCGGGGCCGGCACCGCGCTCTCCTGCACGAAGCGCACCCAGACGGGGGCGTTGGAGAGACTGTCGTACATCGTGGAGCCCAGGAGCACCACCACCAGCACCGTCAGCCCCGGCACCGGCCGCAGCCCGGCCATCCCGTCGAGGGAGTTCCGCCAGGTCACGACACCGTCAGGGCCTCTGACCACCGGGGCGAGCCGGCCGACGAGGGTGCTGTAGACCTCGAACGCGTCCGCGTGGTCGAACCAGCGCGACCCGAAGAGCACCGCTCCCCCGAGCACGAACACGACGTACACCGCGAGCCAGGCCCCGATGACGGGCAGGGTGGCCCGCTCGGGGGCGACCAGTTCCAGCCAGACGAAGGCGAGGAGACCGCCCGCGGCGGGCCAGTAGCCGAGCCCGCCCGGCAGCGGGCGCAGCCCGGTGGCGGGGTCGCGCCCGAGCCCCTTGCAGGCCAGCAGGTGCAGCGTGCGCAGCGGGTTGAGCGTCGGCCACACCGGCCCGAACAGCAGCGAGAGCGGCACCAGGCCGACCCAGAACAGGACGTAGAACACCCCCGCCGTGGGGTTCTCGACCTTGTCCGGGCCGAAGAGCAGGCCCACGCAGAAGTACGCGGCGGCGACGAGCCCGGCGACGCGCCAGAACCACGGCCACGCCCGCGCGGACACCACCGTCTGGACCAGGGAGGCCAGCGGGCGGGGGCGGCGGAGCTCGCCGCCCAGCCGCGGCTCGGTCCACAGGGCGCCGAGCGCCACGAACGACACCAGCAGGGCGAGGATCGCGCCGGTCAGCGCGGCCTCGAAGGGGATCGGCAGGTCCTGGCGACCGCCGATGCCGTGAGCCAGGAACATCACGAGGGCCTAGCGCACCACGAGCTGGAAGAGCTGCAGCTTCGAGTGGTGGGTCTCGACCTCGAACAGCCCGTCCTGGTCGGCGACGAACTCGATCGTCGCGGGGGTGCCCGGCTTCACGTCCGCCGCCTTGTCGTAGCCGTGCACGTGCGCCTCGTCGGCCGCGTCACCGGTCACCGTGATCCGCACCGTCTGGCCCTTGGTCACGTCGATCCGTCCGGGCGGGGGCGTCACCTGCCGTCCGGCGATGGTCACCGCGATCTCCTTGACCGTCGAGGCGCCGGCGGGGGCCGCGCTGGGCGAGCCGCAGGCCGTGGCCGTCAGCATGGCCATCAGCAGGGTCACGCCGAGCGTGAGCGCGGCGAGCAGCGGGCGGCGGCGGGCAAGGGGGGAGGTCATGGCTGTTCTCCTGAGGGGTGGGGGGTCAGGCCGGCGCGGAAGGCGGCGAGCCGGCATGGTGGCGAGGACGGCGAGTCGGTACGGGGACGGCTGATCGGCAAGGGCGGCGGCGGGGCACCGGCGGGGGCGGGGGGCGGGAACCCGCGGCGGTCAGCGTCGCTTGGCGGTCTTGACCGCCTTGGCGCCCCGCGGTTTGCGCGACGCGGTCGCGGGCCGGCCCCGGGGCGCTCGCCCCGGCGGCCCGGTGGGACGCCGCCGGACCTCCGCGCCGCGCGGCGAGGGCCGCCGTGCCGCCCGGACCACCATGAACCCCGCCCCGACGACGAGGACGGCGGGCAGCAGCCACACGGAGAGGTCGAAGCCCGAGTCGGCCTGGGGCGCGTTCGACGCCGCCGCCTGCGGGGTGGCCTGGGGGGTGACGGGCGCGACCGCCCCGGCCGAGGGCGCGGCGGTGCTGGGTTGCACCGGGTTGAGCAGCGCGGGGTCAGGCTCGTTCGTGGGAGCCTTCCAGCCCTTGGGCGGTTCCGACATCTTGCCCTTGTAGGTGAACTTGACCTCGCCGGTGACCTTCTCGCCGTCGGAGGCGACCGACATGTAGCGGGCGACGTACTGACCCCGCTCCGGCCAGTACGCGACCGGGACCATCGCCGGGAACCCGGTGTGGTAGAGGTTCGGCTGCCAGGTGCCGTCCACGAGGTTGTACTCGGTGACCGGCTCGTCGAGGCGCTTGGGCTGCCCGTGCGACCACGGCTGGTCGACGCGGGCGCCGCTGGGGGTGGTCACGGTGAAGTACGCGTTCGGGGCGGGCTTCTCGGTGAAGTACAGCGCGAGCGACTCCATCGGCTCGGTCACCGTGCTGTCCTTGGCCGGCGTCGACATCGCGAGCTGGCCGTGCGCGGACGCGGGTGTCGCGAGGGCGGTCAGCGCGACGCCGGCGACGACGGCCAGCACCAGCAGCTGGCCCAACCAGCGCGCCATCGCCACCTCTGCTCTCCACTGGAAAGGCCCCACCGGACCCGGAAACCGCGGGCGATTCCGACCGCATCAAGGGCAATTCCCGTCGAGAGTAGCCGCTTTTGTCCCATATGAACAGAACTTTGGCTCGTATCCAACCAAAGAGCGCCGGGGACTGTGAGCCCCGCCGTCCCGTACCCGTCCCGACCTTGTCCCGCCCTCGTCACGCCCTCGTCCCGCCCTTGCCCGGCACCCGTTTCACGGCACGCGCCGAGGCCTCCCTTTCACCCGGCGGCCGACCCTTGAGAGCGCTCTCAAGCTTTTTCACCCGCGGGGTTGACCAAACTTAACCTTCGCGTAACAGTGAGACCAATCGGTCTTTACGCTGCAGCGACGTTCGGCCGTTCATCTCGTTCGCCCTGTGAGAGGTTCCGAATGAGCCATCCCCCGAAAAGAAAGCGCTCTCTCGGATGGATCTCGGTCATCGCCGCGGCCCTGGTGCCGACGCTGATCGCGATCGCCGCCCACGCCTCCGTACCGTCGACGCCCTCGGGGTGGTCACTGGTCTGGAGCGACGACTTCACCGGCGGCGCCGGTTCACTTCCCTCCTCCACCAACTGGATCGTCGACACCGGCCACGCCTACCCGGGCGGCCCCGCCAACTGGGGCACCGGTGAGGTCCAGCGCTACACCGACAGTTCCGCCAACCTGAGCCTCGACGGCGGCGGGAACCTGCGCATCACCCCGATAAAGAGCGGCAACGAGTGGACGTCGGGCCGCATCGAGACCCGCCGCTCGGACTTCAAGCCCGCCGCCGGGCGCGTCCTGCGCATCGAGAGCCGACTGCAGATGCCCAACGTCACCGGCAGCGCCGCCCTGGGCTACTGGCCCGCCTTCTGGGCGCTGGGGGCGCCGTACCGCGGCAACTACTGGAACTGGCCCGGCATCGGCGAGTTCGACATCATGGAGAACGTCAACGGCATCAACTCCGTCTGGGGCGTGCTCCACTGCGGTGTGAACCCCGGCGGCCCCTGCAACGAGACCACCGGCCTGGGCGCCAGCAGGGCCTGCCCCGGCTCCTCCTGCCAGTCGGCGTTCCACACCTACCGCTTCGAGTGGGACCGCGCCGTCACGCCGAACCAGTTGCGCTGGTACGTCGACGGCCAGCAGTTCCACGGCGTCAGCCAGTCGCAGTTCGACGCCACGACCTGGAACAACATGACCGGCCACCAGGGCTACTTCCTGCTGCTCAACGTGGCCATGGGCGGGGCGTTCCCCAACGCGCTGGCCGGGTCGACCCCGACCTCCGCCACGGTCTCGGGGCGCCCGATGCTCGTCGACTACGTGGCCGTCTGGCAGAGCGGCTCCGGCTCCACCCCCAGCCCGACGGTCACACCGCCCCCCGGCGGGGTGGACGCCCGCTCGACCATCCAGGCCGAGCGCTACCAGGCGCAGTCGGGCACGTCGCTGGAGACCACCACCGACAGCGGCGGCGGGCAGAACGTCGCGCAGATCGGCAACGGTGACTGGCTGCGCTTCGACGGCGTGAACTTCGGCACCGCGGCGGCCACCCAGTTCAACGCCCGCGTCGCGTCCGGCGCGGGCGGCGGGGTCAGCGGGCTGGTCCAGGTGCGCCTCGGCAGCCCGACGGCCACCCCGATCGGCGACTTCGCCCTCGGCAACACGGGAGGCTGGCAGAGCTGGCGCACGGTCCCGGCCAACATCGGCGGGGTGACCGGGACCCACACGGTCTACATCACCTTCAGCAGCGGGCAACCCGCCGACTTCGTCAACCTCAACTGGTTCTCCTTCGGCAACTGACCTCCGAAGGCCGGCCCCGTCACGGCTTGCGCGTCCCGGGACGCGCAAGCCGTCGCGCCCCCGAGCGCGCCCGCCGCGCCCGGCCCGCCGCGGACCTCAGTCGTCGACCCACCCATGGGACCGGGCGAACGCCAGCAAACGGTGCCTGACCTGACCGATCTGCGCGCCCGTCAGCGTGGGCGCGTGCTCGATGAGCAGCTCGGTCACCGCGCCGCTGAAGGACTTCGCCGACAACACGTCGCACACGCCGTCGTCGTCGCCGAGGTGCTGCGAGGCGCCGCCGGTGACCGGGGGCGCCGCCGCCACGACCGGCCGCCGGGCGGGCGGCGGGTCCAGGAGGCTGACGGTCGAGACCTTCAGGCCGCGCTCGCCCTCCATGACCTCGTACTCCACCCGCAGGCCCGGCTGGACGACATGCCGGCTCTCGCCGAAGTCGTTGGCGTGGAAGAACACGTCCTCGCCCCCGCCCACAGCGGCGATGAACCCGTACCCGCGGACCTCATCGAAACGAAGGATCGTACCTACTGCCACAACACCACCACCTACACAGAGAATCGCACCGCTTCGCACTCACTTTTCGGAACTGCCCGGCCAGTGAATCCGGCCTGCCCGTCACGCCGGACGACCCGATGCTAGACCGGATGGCGCGCGGTGTCCGCATCGATTCCGTGACTCCGCCTCACGTCACCGCCCCCGACGACGTGCGCCGACGCGGCGGACGGGCACGCGCCGTCATCCTCGTCGCCGGCACCCCGGCACCCCGCCCGTCCGGCGGAGGTGCCAGGCTTCGGGTGCGTAGCCGTGCCGACCGAGAAGAGGCAGCCGATGTCCCCGTCACCGACGCCACCGACCTATGACGACGTCCTGAGCGCCGCCGCCCACATCGCGCCGCAGGCCCACCGCACCCCCGTGCTGCGCTCACGCCGGATCAACGAGAGCGTCGGCGCCGACGTGGTGTTCAAGTGCGAGAACTTCCAGCGGATGGGCGCCTTCAAGTTCCGCGGCGCCTTCAACGCGTTGTCGCGGTTCACCCCCGAGCAGCGGCGCTCGGGCGTGGTCACCTACTCCTCGGGCAACCACGCCCAGGCGATCGCCCTCGCCGCCCGGCTGCTCGACATCCCGGCCACGATCGTCATGCCGCACGACGCGCCCGCCTCGAAGGTGGCCGCCACCGAGGGGTACGGCGGCAAGATCGTCCGCTATGACCGCTACACCGGGTACCGGGAGGAGATCGGCCGCGCGCTCGCCGCCGACCACGGCCTCACGCTGATCCCGCCCTACGACCACCCCCACGTGATCGCCGGTCAGGGCACCGCCGCCAAGGAGCTGTTCGAGGAGGTCGGCGACCTCGACGCGCTCTTCGTCCCCCTGGGCGGCGGCGGCCTGCTCTCCGGCACGGCGCTGTCGGCGCGGGCTCTGTCGCCCGGCTGCGCGCTGTACGGCGTCGAACCCGAGGCGGGCGACGACGGGCGGCGGTCGCTGCGCGAGGGATCGGTCGTCCACATCGACACGCCCAAGACCATCGCCGACGGCGCGCAGACCCAGCACCTCGGCGCCTACACCTTCGAGATCATCCGCCGCGAGGTCGACGACATCGTCACCGCCACCGACGCGGAACTCGTCGACGCCATGAAGCTCTTCGGATCCGCCATGAAGATCGTCGTCGAGCCCACCGGCTGCCTCGGCCTGGCCGCCGTCCGCAACCTCGCCGCCGAGCTGGGCGGGAAGCGGGTCGGCGTGATCGTCAGCGGGGGCAACGTCGACCTGGAGCGCTACGCGTCGCTGCTGGCCTCATGACCGGGCCTTGAGCTGCCGGCCTCGTAAGCGGGCCTTGAAGGGCCGGCGCACGCCGACATTCGCGAAAGCGGAGGGTGCCGCCGGCTCACGCCGATGCCGACCCAGGCCTCCGGCGCGGGGCGTGCGCGAACCCCTCGAAGAGGAAACCGACCGGGCCGGGCGTCACGGCCGTACGGAACCCCGGTCCCGCCGCGTGGTCAGCGGGCGGGGCGGTCGGCGCGGTAGGCCGGGATCGTGACCATCGGGGGGCGTTCGGCGACGGCGACGTCGCGGACGCTCACCTGGTGGCCGTCCGCGCCCCGGCGGAACTGGGCCAGGCGGGGGGTGGGCCGGTGCAGGGACACCATCATGTTCTGGCGCTCCAGGCGCGACCACGAGGTCTGCAGGATCTGGGCGGCCATCCCGCCGAGCGCCTCCGTCGACTGGTGGGAGTGCACCCGCCGGCCCAGGTCGACCTGGGCCAGGGCGTCGAGCCCGGAGAGATCGAGCAGGTCGATCAGCAGGGCGAGCTCCACCCCGTAGCCGGTGACGAACGGGACGCTCTCCAGCACGGACCTGCGACCGGCGTACTCCCCCGCGAGGGGTTGCACGAACCCGGCCAGCCGTGGCCAGTGCAGGTTGAGCAGGGGGCGCGCGACCAGCTCGGTGACCCGCCCGCCGCCGCTCTGCACGTTCTGCAGGGGCCGGTCGTAGCAGCCCTTGACGTAGACCACCGCCGGGTCGGCGAGCAGCGGGCCGAGCAGCCCGGTCACGAACGACGTGCGGAACTCGCGCAGGTCGGCGTCGACGAAGACGAGCAGGTCGCCGGAGGTCGCGGCGAGGGACTTCCACAGCGCCTCGCCCTTGCCGTCCAGCGGCTTGAGGTCGGGCAGGACCTCGTCCTGGGCGATCACCGTCGCCCCGGCCCGCGCGGCGCGCGCGGCGGTGTCGTCGACGGAGCGGGAGTCGATGACCACGAGCTCGTCGACGAGCGGCACGGCCCCCATGAGGTCGCGGCGGATCGCGGCGACGATCTCCCCGACCGTCTCCTCCTCGTCGCGGGCGGGCAGCACGACGCTGACCGTCGTCCCCCCCTTGGCCTCCAGCAACTCCGGCAGCACCCAGTCGGCCGAGGATGAGGTGCGCTCGCGCAGCCACGCCTCGACCTCAGGCAGCACGATCCGTCCTTTCCATCACCTCTGTGGTTAGGGGTATCACCTTATGTGGCGCCGATTCCGCACACCTACCGGCTCCCGTCCCCACCGCGCAGGTGGGAAGATCAGTCCAGTCCGGAACAAGGGGGGACGGCATGAACCCGGTAGCCGTGATGCGGGCGGCGCGCGGCGTCCGCGACGAGCTCGACAGCTTGATGGGCGGCGCCTCCGGCGAGCTTCGCGACCGGCTGGACCCGCTGCTCGCCGAGGCGGGCAGCCGGCCTCCCGGCCAGCTGGCCGACGCGGTCATCATGCTCATCGCCGAGTACGGCCCCGCCTGGGAGCGGCTCACCACGCTGCTGAGCCTGGAGCGTGGCATCACCGCCGAGCAGGTGATTCCCATGCTCTCCCGGGGGGCGGGCGCCGAGTCCGGCGCGCACGGGGGCGGCGGGAGCAGCCTCAGCCCCCCGTCGGCGGGCGGTGCGGGCCCCACGCCGCCCTCCTGGGGCGCGGCGCCGCCGAACGGCACGGACCCCTCCGGCTGGGACCCTGACGGAGGTCCGCAGACCGCCGCCCACACCCCGGAGTGGACGCTCCACGGCCCGGAGGGGCGGGGACATCCGGTCCCGGCCCCCGGGCAGGGCGCGCGTGACCGGGGCGAGGAGCCCCGCGACGGCGAACACGGCGACCGGTACGACGACCTGCCGGCCACCGGCGCGATGAGCGCCGACTGGCTGCGCCCCGACCAGGCGGCCTCCCCCGCCGCCCCCGCACCCCTCCCGCCTTCCCCGCCTTCCCTGTCGCCCCCGCCCCCGCCCCCGCCCCCGTCGCCCTCGTCGTTCCCGTCGCCGTTCCCCGGTTCCTCGCCATCCCGGGAACCACAGGGACCGCAGGCGTCCCAAGCCGCCCAAGCCCCGCAGGCCGCGCAGGCCCCGCAGGCCCCGCAGGCCCCGCCGACGCTGACCGAGCCGCCCGCCGGGGCGCCGGTCCCCACCGAAGGCCGGGGGCCCTCGGTCCTCGACCGGCTGACCGGCGCCTTCCGCAGGCGGCGCAAGGAGACTCCCGCCGTGACGCCGGGCCCCGACTGGAAGGGGATCCCGCTGATCGAGTCCCCCACCGAGGCGGTCGCGGGCTGGGGCGCCGAGGTGGCGATCGGCGTCGCCCCGGGCCAGGGGCAGGACGGCACCGCGACGCCGCGCGAGCCGCTCGACCTGGACATCCAGATCGTCGCCGAGGGCTTCGACGCGCCCGGCGGGTGGCGGGTGCGGCTGCGCGCCGACGAGACGGCACCGTACCCACGCGCCTCGGTCAACCTGGTCGCCCTCGCCCAAGAGGAGCCGGAAGTCTCCCGGCAGATCCAGGCGACCTACGCGGTACGCGGCCAGGTGATCGGGTTCGGCCTGCGCGCGATCACGGTCCACGGCTCGCCGGGCAGCCTGAGCGGGCACGAGGCGCTGGAGCCGGTCTCGGGCACCCGCATCCGCCCGGCCCTGATGGGCGAGCCCGCGGACGTCACGGCGGTCATCGTGCACGGCGACAGGCCGGGACGGCTGTGGTGGACCTACCAGTCGCCGCACTTCGTCACCCCCGACCGCGCCGAGCTCTGCGACCTCGGCACGCGGGCCTCGGCGTTCGGCGGGCAGCTGACCGGGCGGGGCCGGCTGTCCGAGGAGCTGGGACGGGAGGTCGGCTCGCGGGTGCCGTGGGGCTTCTGGGAGTTGCTGAACGCGGTGGCCGGCCGGGTGGCGCCGCGCCGCCCGAGCGTGCTGATCCTCTCCCAGGAGCCGTACGTGCCCTGGGAACTGGCCGTGCTGGAGCAGCCCTACGACCCCTCGCTGCCCGGTTACCTGAACTGCCAGACGGTGACGGGCCGCTGGCCCCTCGGCGGGCGGCGTCCCGAGCTGCCCCCTCCCCCGAGCGCCCGCGCCGACCGCGTCGCGGTGGTGTACGGCGAGGAGCGGGCGCACCCGCTGGTGACCGAGTACGGCGCCACGCAGGTCTCCCCCGCGCTCGGCGACGTCCTGGGCGTGCTCGGCCAGGGCCCCGAGGTCGTCCACTTCACGGACGGCGGATCCGCCTCCGAGGCGCTGGGCCACGACCTGGCCGGGGCCCCGTTCGTCTTCCTGGAGGAGCCGGGCGACGTCCGGGCGTTCCTGCTCGCGGGCGCGAGCGGGGTCGTCGCCCCGCTCTGGCCCGCCGGCGGCGGGCCGGCGCCGGAGTTCTACCGGCGCTGCTTCGCCGGTGAGCCCCCGGCCGAGGTGCTGCGGTCCATGCGCGGGCAGGCCCCCGACAGCGTGGGCGCCTACCAGTTCTACGGCCACCCGTCCCTGACGCTGCGCCGGACGGCCCAGGCCGCGGGATGACGCCGCTCCCTCACCTGCCCGGCCCGCGGGGTGACGCCGCTCCCCGCGCGCTCAAGCCCACAGGGGTGACGTCGCCCCCCGCGCGCTCAGCCCGCCGCGTGGCGCTCCAGGAAGGTATAGACGTCGGCCTCGTCCACCCCGGGGAAGGACCCGGGCGGCAGCGCGGCCAGGATGTGGGAGTTGCCGCGCGCCGAGGGCCAGGCGTACCCCTCCCAGCGCTGGGTCAGCTCGGCGGGCGGGCGGCGGCAGCAGTCGCCGGTGGGGCAGCCGGACTTGGTGCGGGTGGTGGTCTCCCGGCCGCGGAACCAGCGCGACTCCCGGTACGGGACGCCGAGGGTGATGGCGAAGTCGCGCTCGCGCGAGATGTCGACGTGGGCGAGGCAGAAGTAGGTGCCGGTGGGCGAGTCGGAGTACTGGTAGTGGACGGAGAAGCGGTCGGGTGACAGGAAGACCTGGCGCCCGGACCACTGCAGGCACATGCGCTGCCCCTCGATCGCGCCCTGCTCGTCGGCGGGGAAGACGATGCCGTCGTTCTCGTACGCCTTGTAGATGATCCCGTCGGCGTTGTTGCGGACGAAGTGGCAGACCAGGTCGAGGAAATTGGTGGCCAGGTTGGTGAAGCGGTGCGCGGCCATCTCGTAGGAGACGGCGAAGACGTCGCGCAGGTCCTCCACGCTCAGCGCCCGGTCCTTCTTGGCCTCGCGCAGGTACGGCACGGCGGCGGCCTCGGGCACCAGGACGGCGGCGGCGAAGTAGTTGGCCTCGGTCCGCTGGCGCAGGAAGTCGGCGAAGTCGCGGGGCCTGTGGTGCCCCAGGGAGAGGTGGCCGAGGGTCTGCAGCAGGATCGTGCGCGGGGTGTGCATGCCGACCTGCTCGTGCTTGACGTAGATGCGCCGGTTGCGCAGGTCGGAGATGGAGCGCACGGTGCGCGGCAGGTCCTGGACCGTCTGGACGGTGTAGCCGAAGTGGCTGACCAGCGCCTGGACCGTGCTCTGCGACAGCGCGCCCGAGCGGTAGCCGACCGCGGCGAGCGCCTCGGCGGCGGCCTGCTCGATCTCCGCGAAGTAGTTGCCCTGCTCGCGCTGCTTGCGGCGCAGCTCGGCGTTGGCGGCGCGGGCCTCCTCGGGGGTGGCGGTCCCCCTGGCCTGGCGTGAGCGCAGCTCCTCGTAGAGGCCCAGGATGTGTTCGAGCACGTCGTTGGGGACACGCGCGGAGAGTTTCAGCCTCGCCAGGCCGAGCCCGGCGTACAGCGGATCGCGCTGCGCCTCCTCCAGGGCCATCTCCAGCTGGGCCCGCCGGTTGGGGGCCTGCCTGCGCAGCAGCTCTTCGATCGGCACGTTGAGCGCGGCGGCCAGCGACTTCAGCAGCGACAGCTTCGGCTCGCGCTTGCCGTTCTCCAGCAGCGAGAGCTGGCTGGGCGCGCGGCTCACACGTTCGCCCAGGTCGGAGAGGGTGAGGCCGCGCTGCTTGCGCAGGTGTCTCAGCCGCTGGCCGAACGCGATGAGATCGAGCTCCTGCGTCAAGGAAAGCGGTTCTTCACCCACCAAAGATGCCATGACCCGATGCTAAACGAAATTTCCGAGGAAATTTCACCTCCCCGCGGCCCATCGGGACGGATGTCCCCGCGCCCGCCCCCGACCGGCGTCCGGCGCACCCGCCCACCGGGAGCGTCCCTCGCGGCCCGCCCCCCGAAGCACCCGTCGCGCTCACCCCCGGAGAGTCTCCATGAGTCCCCATGAGCCCCCGCGAGTCCCGCGAGTCCTTGGGACTCCTTGGGACTCCTTGGGACTCCGACGGGCGCCCACCCGGCGCAATCCCGTCTCACCCTCGATCCCGACACAAGAATTGGTCTAGTCCATAGGGAAAACTATTAACTTCTTCCCATCCAAATACCGGCGGGTATTGATCTGAGAAGAATAATCTTCATTTTTTCGTCCAAGTCGACCTTGTTTGACCGTTTCGTCGCACCACACACTCGAGGTAGGCCACCCAGGGGACGAAAAGGAGTCGCATCATGAATGATCGCCTCAAGGGAGCCGCAGACGAGCTGCGGCGCGAGTGGGAGACCGACCCTCGCTGGAAGGGGACCGAGCGGACCTACACGGCCGAGGACGTGGTTCGACTCAGGGGTTCCGTCCAGGAGGAGCACACCCTCGCCCGGCTCGGCGCCGAGCGGCTGTGGGACCTGCTGAACAACGAGGACTACGTGCACGCCCTGGGCGCGCTGACCGGCAACCAGGCGGTGCAGCAGGTCAAGGCCGGGCTCAAGGCCATCTACCTGTCCGGCTGGCAGGTCGCCGCCGACGCCAACCTCGGCGGCCAGACCTACCCCGACCAGAGCCTCTACCCGGCCAACTCCGTCCCGGCCGTCGTGCGGCGCATCAACAACGCGCTGCTGCGCGCCGACCAGATCACCTGGTCGGAGGGCGACGGGGACGCGCCGCACTGGCTGGCACCGATCGTGGCCGACGCCGAGGCCGGCTTCGGCGGCGTGCTGAACGCCTTCGAGCTGATGAAGGGCATGATCGCCGCCGGCGCCGCCGGGGTGCACTGGGAGGACCAGCTCGCCTCGGAGAAGAAGTGCGGCCACCTGGGCGGCAAGGTGCTCGTCCCCACCGGCCAGCACATCAAGACCCTCAGCGCCGCCCGCCTCGCGGCCGACGTGCTGGGCGTGCCGACCCTGGTCATCGCGCGGACCGACGCCCAGGCCGCGACCCTGCTGACCACCGACGTCGACCCCCGCGACCAGGCCTTCACCACCGGCGACCGTACCGCGGAGGGCTTCTACCGGGTCCGCAACGGCGTGGACGCCTGCATCGCCCGCGGCCTGGCCTACGCGCCCCACTCCGACCTGCTGTGGATGGAGACCTCCACCCCGGACCTGGACGTGGCCCGCGAGTTCGCCGAGGCCGTCAAGGCCGAGTACCCCGACCAGATGCTGTCCTACAACTGCTCGCCCTCGTTCAACTGGAAGAAGCACCTGGACGACTCCACCATCGCCAAGTTCCAGCGCGAGCTCGGCCACATGGGCTACAAGTTCCAGTTCATCACGCTGGCGGGCTTCCACTCGCTGAACCACTCGATGTTCGACCTCGCCCGCGGCTACGCCGAGGACGGCATGACCTCCTACGTCGAGCTCCAGGAGGCCGAGTTCGCCTCCGAGGCGCGCGGCTACACCGCCACCCGCCACCAGCGCGAGGTCGGCACCGGATACTTCGACCTGGTCAGCACGGCCATCGCGCCGGACTCCTCCACCACGGCCCTGAAGGGCTCGACGGAGGAGCAGCAGTTCGCAGAGGCTCACTGACTCTCCGGACCGGGCTCGTCAGGACGGCTTCCAGGGCATGGGACGGTTCCCCGGACGAGCCCGAAGGCCAGGTCGTCGAAAAAGGCCCCGCCGCGCGGACTCCCCCCGAGTCCGCGCGACGGGGCCTCCCCGTCTCACGGCCGGTCGCGCCCCGCGCGCCGGCCCTGCCGCACCCCGATCCCCACGGCCCGCGTCCCGGGAGCCTCTCCCCCGGGAACGCGGGCGGTGGACGGCGGGCGGCATCTCAGCGGCCGACGGCCTCGATGAGCTTGCGGCGCTGCTGGGTACCGAGGCCCCCCAGACGGCGCGCCTCGTCCACGTCGGCCTGCGCCATCAGCTGCGCGGCCTTCACGGTCCCGACGCCGGGCAGGGCCCGCAGGGCCTGCGACACCTTGATGCGCTTGGCGATGTCGTCCTCACGGCCAAGCAGTTGCTCCAGGCTGAGCGCGCCGTTCTTGACCTCGGCGAGAAGCTTGGCGCGAGCTGTACGGGTCTCGGCGGCCTTGACCAGGGCGGCCTGACGCTGTTCGGGGGTGAGCTTGGGCAAAGCCATGGTGTTTTCTCCCTGATGACGGTAATTCCAGCGTCCTGCTACCCAAAGCCACCAGGTTAATCATCAGAAGACACACATATAGATCCGTAGCCTCCATGCCGTGTATCACGATATGCCCGTTTGGTTACCCCGCCCTTACCCCGTTCTTCGTAGCCTCGGGCTCATGGGTATCTGGCGAAGCCCCCAGGGCATCGAGGTCGAGGCGATCGTGGTCCACGATGGCCCCTGTCTGCTGGTCACCCGTCGGATCGACGGGCGACGGGTCCTGGTGGCGTACTGCATGAACATCCGCGAGGTCGGCGAGCACGTCGACCTGGCGCAGTTGGTCCCCGCGTAGCGAACCCCCGTCCATGGGAACGATCAATGTTGGATCACGGCCGAGTCTTGTCCGGGGCGTGTGTCAACTTCTGCGACCCCTGGGGCGTCGAGTAGTCAGGGAGGCTCGATGGATGTTCTGATCGGCCTCATTGACGAAGATCTCCTCCTGGAGCTCATCCTCGTCGAGGCACTGCACACGGAGGCGGAACGGCTGGCCGCCCAGCCCGACCGCTGACGAGGACGGGTGCCCGCCACCCGATACGGCGGGCACCCGCGCCCCCCGGCGCGCGGGCGAGGGCGAAGGCCTCACGCGAGTGGAGAACGGGGCTCGATTCACCGGGTGGTGATGGCGTTAACTGTCCCTATGAACAAGCGCGAGCTGATCGAGAAGGCCGCCGCCGAGGCCGGGCTCACCCGCAGGCAGACCGGCGCGGCCCTCGACGCGATCCTGGGGACGATCCAGACGGCCGTGGCGGCCGAGGACAAGGTGGCGATCCCCGGGTTCGGGTCCTTCGAGATGGTGCACAAGGCCGCCCGCACCGGGCGCAACCCGCAGACCGGGGAACCACTGGAGATCGCGGAGACCTGGACCGCGAAGTTCAAGCCCAGCCCGGGGTTCATGGGCCTGATCCGCCAGCGCAAGAAGGACTGAGCCGCCCGGGTGGAGAGCGGCGGCGGCCCCCGGGGAAGTATCCATTCCCCGAGGGCCTGGAGTGCCGCCATGTCGCGGCACCGGCACGTTTAAGGATCCGGGTCACTCATGATGAGGTCGCACTCTGCCGTTAAGTTATAGGCGCATGTGGAGCACCCAGCGGGATTCGAACCCGCACTCGACCATCGTCGCCCGTATCCGTTCGATCCGGCGCCCGGCGGCGAATGCTGAATCTGGAGCGAGAGCCTGAGCTTGAGCGGCTGCCTCTGCCTGTTGGGCTACCCCGGCAGGTGGTGCCGGGGGAGGGACTCGAACCCCCACTGTGGCCACGTGTCAGTCTGACGGTTCAGTTTCAGCTTTCGCGCTTTCGCGCATCCCCGCGCTCCGGCGGGGAGTCCTGTGATCTTACCCGAGCAGGTAGCCCAGCACCTTCTCACCGACGCGCTGGTAGGTGATCTCGGTGCCGTTGGCCTCCTCCCGGGCGAACTTCACCGCGTTCTGCAGCCTGCCGACCCGCTCCAGGAGCTCGTTGACCCGCTTCTGCGGCACGGCCCCGGAGAAGGTGACCTTGGTCCAGAAGCCGACGACGATGTCCTCGTGGTAGACCTCGACCTGGGCGGGGTGCTTCTCGGTGGCCTCGGCCTTGACGTGGTTGCGGGGCACCTTCTTGGTACGGGTCGTCTTGACCGGCTCGGTCCGCCAGCAGTCGGTCGACTGGTCCAGCGTCCAGGTCTCGGCGGCGTCCAGGACCGGCAGCTTGGAGACGAAGGTGTGCAGGTCGACCAGCTGCTTCTCCAGGAACAGGAGATAGGTGACGGGCACGTCCTCCAGGAGGGTGGAGCCGTCGACCTTCACGTCGGCCCGCGCGGAGCAGTTGGCCCAGTCCTTGGTGGCGGTGACGTCGAACAGCCTGGTGAGCGCGGCACCGACCTGCTTGAGCAGCTCCTCACCCTGCACCTGCACCCGGGTCGACTCCGGGGGCAGCCGCTCGCCCTCGTCGTCGATGGGCTGGTAGGTCCGCGAGAGGCCCGACAGCAGGGCGTTCTTCTGGATCGTGTGATAAGCGTCGGTCACCTTGCGCTGGGTGTCGGACTTGACGCCCTTCTCCACGGCGAGGATCTGGTTCAGCTTGGTCGCCATGCGTGACACCGTACCGGGAAGATCACCCGCATAACACCGCTTTTCCCGCAGATCGCCCGCGTTCCGGCCGTCCCTCACCGGCCCCGCCCGCCCCACGACCGGGTGACGCCGACCTCACCGGCCCCGCCCGCCCCCACGACCGGGTGACGCCGCCCTACGCCGACCTACGCCGCCCGTTCACGGCCGCCCGCGCGAAGCCCGGCCCGCCGCGCGCCCCTCAGCCGCGTACCGCGCGAGCGGACCAGCGGCCGTCGAGGCGGTCGACGCGCAGCGGGCGCCCGAAGCACTCCGACAGGTTCTCCGCGGTCAGGATCTCCACCACCGGCCCGCCCACCTGGACGCGGGCGTCGCGCATCAGCAGGGCGTGGGTCGTGGTCGCCGGGACCTCCTCCAGGTGGTGGGTGACGGTGACCGTGGTCAGCGCCGGACGGGTCGCCGCCAGGTCCTCCACCGCGGTGATCAGGTCCTCGCGGGCGGGCAGGTCCAGCCCGGCGAACGGCTCGTCCAGCAGCAGGACCACCGGATCGGCCATCAGCGCCCTGGCGACGCGGACGCGGGCCCGCTCCCCCTGGGAGCAGACGCGGAAGAGCCGGTCCGCGAGGTCCTTGCAGCCCATGTCGGCCAGCAGCCGGTGGGCGCGCTCGTGCTCGGCGGGACCGTAGCGGTCCCACAGCGGGGCGCTGGTCCCGGTGTGGCCGGTCAGGACGACGGTGTGCGCGGTGGCGCCCTCCTCCTCCAGCAGCTCCTCGTCGACGAGCCGCTGGCTGGCCGCGACGAGGCCGATGTGGCGGCGCAGCTCCCGCAGGTCGACCCGGCCCAGCCGCTGGCCGAGCACGGTGACGGCCCCCTCGGTGGGGTGGCGCACGGCGGCGGCCAGCGACAGCAGCGTGGTCTTCCCCGCCCCGTTGGGACCGAGCACCACCCAGTGCTCGCCGTACCCGACCCGCCAGCCGATGTCGTCCAGCAGGGTGCGTCCGACCACCCGGACCCCGACGCCGCTCAGTTCCACCGCACCGGCCACAGGCCCGCCCATCGGTATCCCCCTCCGCCTCGATTCGCGGCGCTCACTTTAACCGATGCACCGATATCTCCTCGTAATTCGTCCTAAAAGGATGACTCAGCCCATCTGTATGGAGGGACCCGGGGTGGGCTGCGGGGTGATGGTCGTCCCCGAGGGGGCGGGGGCGGTGGGCGTCGGGGACGGGCTCTCCCCGTCGCCGGTCTGCGGGATCTGGGTGAAGGAGGGCTTGGGATCACCCGAGGGCTTCGGGCAGTCCCTGGTCCTGCCCCTGCCCTTGGCGGTCGCGTCCGCGCAGTCGCGCGGGCCGTCGCCCTCGTCCGGGGAGTCGCCCGAGCCGCGGGGCCCCCGGGGACGCTCCGGCGGCGGATCCTCCCGGCCGTCGTGGCCGTCGTGGCCGTCGAGGCCCGAGGTGGGCAGCGAGACGGTCCTGGTGGCGGTGATCTGGACGGTGGAGGGGGTCGTCGGCGCCGGCACGCGCGTCCTGCCGGAGAGCGGGCGGGTGCCGGGGCTGAAGACGGAGGCCGAGGGCGTGCCGTCGGCGGGCAGGACCAGCGGCACCGGCTCGGGGACACCGGAACCGCCGGCGGGGTCGGGCCCGCCGCCGCCGGTCGCGGCGGCCACGGTGACCGCCGCCATGGAGACCGTGGCCAGCGCCGCGAAGCCGGCCTGCGACAGGTGCGCGCCCTTGCGCGCCCCGGCCCTGCGGGCCCCCTTGCCGGAGATCCTCGCCGGGACCGAGGGCTCGTCGTGCAGCGGGGAGGGCGGCGCGAAGGACGAGGACGACAACGACGACAACGACGGCGCGGACGGCGCCGCGAGGCGCA
The DNA here is from genome assembly GCF_059358815.1 of Streptosporangium nanhuense. NCBI lineage: Bacteria > Bacillati > Actinomycetota > Actinomycetes > Streptosporangiales > Streptosporangiaceae > Streptosporangium > Streptosporangium nanhuense. The sequence goes on along the minus strand of NZ_JCADBG010000001.1, from coordinate 1,140,733 downwards.
CCCTGCCGGACCCCGGGGTGTAGGGCACCGGCGTCCAGATCTCCGCCAGCACCTCGGCGACCGCCTCGCGCAGGTCCCACGGGTCGCCCACGCCACCCGCGGCGAGCAGCGCGCCGAGCAGGTCGGCGGCCCCGGGCCGCTCGGCGGGGTTCTTGGCCAGGGACGCCTCGACCGCCGGGCGCAGCAGCGCGGGCACCGAGGCCACCCTCGGCGGCTCGACCAGGATGCGCCGGGTCAGCACGTCCGCCTCCCCCGCCCCGAAGGGATGGTGGCCGGCGGCCGCGTAGGCGATCAGACAGCCCCAGGCGAAGACGTCGGAGGCGGGCAGCGCGAGCCCCCCGGTGAGCCGCTCGGGGGCGACCCAGCCGGGACTGCCCATGACCTGCCCGGCCTGCGTGTGCGCGGCGAGCACGTCGACGTCCCTGGCGATACCGAAGTCGATCACCCGGGGACCGGTGTCCGACAGCAGCACGTTGCCGGGCTTGAGGTCGCGGTGGACCAGCCCCGCCTCGTGCACCGCCACCAGGGCCGCGGCCACCCCCAGGGCGACGCCGTACGCCAGGTCGGGGGTGAGGGGGCCGTGCGCGGAGACCACCTGGGACAGCGCGGGGCCGGGGACGTACTCCGACACCAGATAGGGGCGGTCCCTGTCGGTGCCGTCCTCGATCACCGCGGCGGTGCAGAAGGGCACCACTCTCCGGGAGAATTGCACTTCCTCGGCGAAACGGGCGCGGAGCGTGGCATCGTTGAGATGCATCGGGTGCGGCGTCTTGAGCGCCACCACCCCGCCCTGCGGGTGTTCGGCCAGATAGACGATGCCCATCCCGCCCACCCCGAGGCGGCCGAGCAGCAGATAGCGGCCGATGATGACCGGGTCCCCGACGGTCAGCGGCCGCACACCGGTCGGCATGCCGTTCACGGGACCTGCTCCCCCACGTGCCATCCTCGTTGAGCCTCTCGTGCGCGGGCTACGGCAAGCACACTGTGGCGGGAATCGGGCGTCCTTCGCTCCCGACCGGCCAGAAGGGATATGAGAGGTAAGGCGAATGATCCCTCAGGGTAAGGAATCCATGGTGTGAGGGATGCCCTTGGGACGGAGCGGAGCGGTGTGACCAGCGGGAAAGGCGGGCGCGGCCTCTCGCGGGCGCACGTCCCGGCACCCCCCGCGCGCCTCAGGCGGCGGCGGAACCGGAGCGCCCGGAGCGGTTGCGCCGAGCCGTGACGGGGGCGGCGGGGACGTCCTCGGGAGAGGGAACCGGCTGGGCGAGACCGGGAACGGCGAGGCCCGGCAGGAGGAGATCCGGCACGGCGAGGTCCGGGGCGGAGAGATCCGGGACGACGAGGTCCGGGCCGGAGAGGTCCGGCACGGAAAGATCCGGGCCGGAGAGGTCGGACGCGACACGGCCGGGCAGGAGGTCCTGGGTCGCGGCCAGGAAGCGGGCGATGTGCGGATACACCTCGCGGGCCTCGGGGACGACGTCGGCGAGGATGGCGAAGACGTGCGGCATGCGGGGCCACTCCTCGTACGTGACCGGCACCCCGGCGGCACGGGCCCGCTCGGCCACCCGGCGGCCCTCGTCGCGCAGCACCTCGGTGGAGCCGGTGACGATCATCAGCGGGGGCAGGCCCGTGTAGTCGCCGAGCACCGGGGACAGCAGGGGGTCCTGGGGGTCCAGACCCGCGGTCCAGCGGCGGGCGAGCCAGTCGACGCGGCCGGCCGGGATCATCGGGTCAAGCAGCCGGTTGACCCTGCGGGGCGCGCCGGTCAGGTCCGCCCACGGGGACAGGCACACGGCCGCGGCCGGCAGCGGCATGTCCCGGTCGCGAAGCGCCAGAAGCGTGGCCAGGGTGAGGTGGCCCCCGGCGGAATCCCCGGCGAAGACGATGTCGGCGGGGTCGTACCCACGTCCCAGAAGACATCGGTAGGCGGCGATGGCGTCCTCCAGGGCCTCCGCGGGCCGGTGGACGGGGCCCTGGCGGTAGTCGACCGACAGCACCGGGCGCCGGGTCGCGGCCGACAGGCGCCAGGTGATCGGCCGGTGGGTCGCCGGGGAGCAGGAGAAGTAGCCGCCGCCGTGGAAGTAGAGCAGGACCCTGCCCTCGTCGAGCTCCTCACCCGCACGGACCCACTCCCCCGGGCACGCCCCCTCCTCGTCGGGGGTCACGCGCACGTGGACGGGAAGGCGGAACGGCACCCTGCCCGCCAGCGCGACGATGCGGGAGGCCGCGGCGAAGCCGACGTCGTTTCTCAGCAGCAGGTCGGAGATCGGCTTGAAGGTGCCGCGCATGATCGCGTTGAGGGTCGCGGCCTGCCAGCTGAAGGGGTAGGCCGGACTGACGTCCATATTGATCTCGTCGCGCATGGGGGACCTCCACAAAAGGACATTCCCCCCAGAATGGTCTTTTATCGGCGATTGCACATATCGGGGAGATTACAACTACGTATCACGCAGGTATATCTCACCCTGAGGCCACACTCGAACACCGAACGTCACCATCCCCCGAACCCCCGGACCAACCCCCTCCCGGCGACCGGCCCCGCCCGGCACACCCCCGAAAACTCGTTGCCTCCCCCCAGAGCGCCCACGAGGATAGGAGGGTTGTCCTGACATCCCCGGGGAGGCAGTCTTCCTGCTCTACGCGCGCATCATCGGATACGGCTTCCGCCGCCACTCCACCTACCGCGCCGCCGCCATCGCCGGAGCATTCACCAACACCGTCTTCGGCATCCTCCGCGCCTACGTCCTGATCGCCCTCTGGCAGGCCCGCCCCGGCCTCGCCGGATACGACCTCGCCGACGCCGTGACCTTCTGCTTCCTCAGCCAGGCCTTCATCGGCCCCATGCAGGTCTTCGGCGGCGGCCTGGAACTCTCCGAACGCGTGCGCAGCGGCGACGTGGCCCTCGACCTGCTCCGCCCCGCGTCCCTGCAGATGTGGAGCCTCGCCGACGAACTCGGCCGGGCCGCCTACCTCTTCGTCGTCCGCAGCCTGCCGCCCACGGCCGTCGGCGCCGCACTCTTCGGCCTCGTCGCACCGGACGACCTCCCCACCTTCCTGTCCTTCATGGCCGGCTTCGTCCTCGCGGTGATCGTCAGCTTCGCCCTCCGCTACCTCGTCGCGCTGTCGGCCTGCTGGGTCGTCGACGACAGGGGCGTGCAGACGATGTCGCTGGTGATGACCCTCTTCTTCAGCGGCATGGTCCTGCCCCTCAACCTCTTCCCCGGCTGGCTCGGCACCCTGGCGCAGGCACTCCCCTGGTCGGCCATGGTCCAGGTCCCCGCCGACCTCTACCTCGGCAAGCGCGACGTCCTGGAGGCCCTGGCGTTCCAGGCCACCTGGGCGGTGACACTGCTGGCCCTGGGAGCCCTGGCCACGAACGCGGCCCGCAGGAAGGTCGTGATCCAAGGTGGGTGACGACACCGGGAACACCGGACACCACCGGCACACGGCACCCGCGGCACCGAAGGCGGCCGAAGGAGGCCCGCCGTGGTGAGGACGTACCTCCTGCTGGCCTGGACCTGGCTGAGGGCCTCGGCCCAGTACCCAAGATCAATGATCATGATGATGGCGGGCTCGTTCGCCGTCAACGCGCTCGACGTGGCGGCGATCTGGGTCATCTTCGAGCACACCGGATCGCTGGGCGGATTCACCATGCCCGAGGTGATGTTCCTGTACGGCACAGCCGGCCTGTCCTTCGCGCTGGCCGACATGCTCTTCGGCAACGTCGACCGGCTCAGCCAGCACATCAGAAGCGGCGGCTTCGACGTCATGCTGATCCGCCCGGCGAGCGCGTTCATCCAGATGGCCGTCGACCGCTTCGGAGTGCACCGCTTCGGCAGGCTGGCCCAGGCGGCCGTCGTGCTCGCCGTCGCCGTGCCCCAGCTCGGCCTGAGCTGGGACAGGGCCTGGATGATCCCGCTGATGGTCGCGTGCGGGCTCGTCATCTTCACCTCGATCTTCGCCCTCGGCGGGGCCGCCCAGTTCCTGCTGACCGACGCCCCCGAGGTGGCCAACGCCTTCACCTACGGAGGCGGCACCCTCACCCAGTACCCCCTGAGCGTCTACGGCTCCGAACTCGCCAAGGGCGTCACCTTCGTCGTGCCGCTGGCGTTCGTGAACTGGCAGCCCGCGCTGTTCGTGCTCGACCGCGACGACCCGCTCGGCCTGCCGCACTGGCTCCGCTTCGCCTCACCCCTGGCGGCCGTCGCCCTGGCCGCCGTCGCCGCCCTCGCCTGGCGGGCGGGCATCCGCCGCTACCGTTCGACGGGAAGTTGACACATGATCGAACTCGACCGGGTCGGCCGCTCGTTCACCGTGGGCCGCCGCAGGACCAGGAAGACCGTGCACGCCGTACGGGATCTGTCGTTCGCCGTGGAGGCCGGGGAGTTCGTCGGCTACCTCGGCCCCAACGGCGCGGGCAAGTCCACCACCATCAAGATGCTCACCGGCATCCTGGCGCCGACCTCGGGGAGCATCCGGGTGGCCGGGCTCGATCCGACCCGCCGCCGCACGGCGCTGGCGCGCAGGATCGGGGTGGTGTTCGGCCAGCGGACGACCCTGTGGTGGGACCTGCCGCTGCGGGACAGTTTCGAGCTGGTCCGACACCTGTACAAAGTAGATCAAAAGGATTTCCGGCGAAGGCTCGACGAGCTGACCGAACTCCTCGGCCTCGCCGACTTCATGACCACCCCGGTCCGCCAGCTCAGCCTCGGCCAGCGCATGCGCGGCGACATCACCGCCGCCCTCCTGCACGACCCCACCGTGCTGGTGCTCGACGAGCCCACGATCGGCCTGGACGTGGTCAGCAAGGCCGCCATGCGCGACTTCCTGCGACGCCTCAACGCCGACCGGGGCACCACCGTCCTGCTCACCACCCACGACATGGGCGACATCGAGAAGCTCTGCCGCCGCGTGATGCTGATCGACCACGGCAGCCTGGCCTTCGACGGCACCCTCGACGACCTGCGCGCCACCGCCCCCGGGGAGGCCTCCATGGAGGAGGTCGTCGCCCGCCTCTACTCCGGCTGACCGCCGCACGTCCGGGAACGGGCCACGGCCGGGTGGCGGGAGCGGTTTCCCAGGCCACCCACGGCCAGGAGGCCGAGACGTCCGCCAGGAATCTCCAGAGGAGACCACTGTGACGTTAATCACATTTCGATGATCCACCAGTGCTGGGAACATCCTTCACTCGCGTTTGAAACCCCCTTGACCCATCACGGCCCCTCCATACGAAAAACCAGTTTTCGGAGACCGTTTTCCCTCGCTCTTTACTCCTGGAATCCCCCGCGCGTAGCCACAAATGCCATCGGGAAGACAAAGGTGAAACGCAACCGAACGGGATCCGACGATCATCGATCCGGAGGGGAAGACGATCGGAAAGAAACCTTATAAAAACGCTCCTACCAGCACGTACGTCAAGTCCAGGGGGCGTTCGTGGGAGTAATACTGCCACCTTCTCAAATGGGTTCTGGCATACCGTAACGCTATGGACAGCGACAATCTCCTGGGTGAGTTCCTCCGCGCTCGGCGTGAACTCACCACCCCCGAACAGGTGGGCCTCCTGCCTGCCGGTTCCCGGCGGACGCCGGGGCTGCGCCGGGAAGAGGTGGCGATGCTGGCCGGAGTCAGCACCGACTACTACATCCGCCTGGAGCAGGGCCGGGAGCGTCACCCGTCCGAGCGGGTGCTCAGCGCCCTCATGCAGGTCCTCGACCTCAACGCCGACGCCGCGGCGCACATGCACGAGCTGGCGCACCCCTGGCCGCGACAGCTCAACGGCACCGACCAGCCGAACCGGGTCAAGCCTGCGGTGGTACGGCTGATACGGAGCTGGCCCTACACTCCGGCGATCGTGACCAGCCGCTGGATGGACGTTCTGGCCTCCAACCAGATGGCCGACGCCCTCTACGACGGGCTGGAGCACAGGGACAACCTGCTCCGGCTGATCTTCCTCGACCCCGCCGCCCGCCGGTTCTACCGGGACTGGGAGGAGTGCGCCCGCGCCAAGGTGGCCCAGCTGCGCGCCATCGCGGGCGCGGACCTCGACGACCCGCACCTGACCGACCTGGTCGGCGAGCTCTCGCTCAAGAGCACGGACTTCCGCCGGTTGTGGGCGCGCCACGACGTGTGCAGCGCGAACGTCGCGACCAAGAACTTCCGCCACCACGACGTCGGCGACCTGACGCTCACGTACGAGATGTTCAACATCAACGGCTCCACGGGCCAGAAGCTGATCGTCTTCCAGGCCGAGCCCGGAAGCCCCTCGGCCCACGCCCTGGACCTGCTGGGCAGCCTGTCGGCGTTGACGTCGCCATGAGGGGGTCGCGCCTGCGCTCGATCCAAGCGCGCTACACGATCATCACGACGATGCTGCTGCTGGTCATCCTCGCCCTGGTGGGGACGAGCATCGACATGGCGATCCGCTACCGGATCCAGGACGACGGCTTCGGCAACGCCGAGCGGGTCGCCAGCCAGTGGAGCGCGCTGGTGCGGATCGGCGACATCCCCAACCCGATCCCCGCCACCTCGCCGGTCGACCTCGTCCAGCTGGTGAACTCCCACGGCGTGGTCATCAACTCCAGCAGGCAGGCCATAGGCCTGCCGCCGATCAGCATGAGCCGCCCTCCGGCCGACGACCGGTTCCAGCAGCTGACCGAGGGATCCGTCATGGTCATGGCCATCCGGGTCAGCCCCGCGGCCGACTCCCCGGTGGTCTACGCGGGCCTGGAGGAACCCGCCATCCTGCACGAGCACCACCTGGAGTACTTCATCGCCGCGGGTGTCCTCGTCCTCCTGGCCCTCGCGGCCTGGATGACCTGGTGCGTCGTGGGACGGACGCTACGCCCGGTGGCGGCGATCCGCGCCCGGATGTCCGAGATCACGGTGAGCGACCTGAGCCTGAGAGTGCCCATCCCCTCGGGCGAGGACGAGATCGCGCTGCTCGCCCGTACCGCCAACCAGACCCTCGCCCGCCTGGAGGAGGCCGTGGAGCAGCAGCGCCGTTTCGCCTCCACCGCCTCCCACGAGCTCAGGACCCCGATCGCGGGCCTGCGCGTGCAGCTGGAGGAGGCCCTGCTCTACCCCGACGACATCGATCCGCGCGACACCATCCGGGGGGCGCTGACGGCCAGCGGCCGGCTCGAGGCGATCGTCAACGACCTGCTGCAGCTGGCCCGGCTGCGCGCCGCCGACCCCGCGCCCCAGGAGCTGATCGATCTGGGCGCCCTCGTGACGGAGGAGGCGGCCCAGGGCACCGGGATGCCGGTACGGGTGCGGGTGACCGACCGCGTGCAGGTCAGGGGCTCCCGGATCCAGCTGATCCGGGTGGTGGGCAACCTGCTGAGCAACGCGCGGCGGCACGCCGACAGCCGCGTCGAGGTCTCCGTCGGCTTCGCGGACGGCAAGGCCGTCGTGGCCGTGGTCGACGACGGCGCCGGCATCGCGCCCGCCGACCGCGAGCGCGTCTTCGAACGCTTCACCCGCCTGGACGACGGGCGGCTGCGCGACTCCGGCGGCAGCGGGCTCGGCCTCGCCATCTCCCGCGACATCGCCCACGCCCACCAGGGATCCCTGCTGATCGAGGACTCTCCGCGAGGGGCCCGGTTCGTGCTGCGGCTCCCGGCGGAGGACACGCGACCGCTCGGGGCCGGCCAGGAGCTCCAGCGCACCGGCGCGGGCAGGACCGCCCCGCCCCCCAGGAGGGCGACCGGCAAGGAGCCCGCCGTCAAGGAGCCCACCCGCGAGGAAGATCTTCGCAGGGAGGCCTCCCGGCAGGAGGGCTCCGGGAAGGGGATGACCCGCGAGGAGGACACCTCCGAGGAGGGCCCTGTCAGCTGGGCCGGTCACCGCCGGCGCTGACCGGGGTCACGGCCCGGGGCCGCCGGATGGGCGCCGCCGGACGCGCGGGAACGACGGGCACCCGGGAGAAGACGCGCGGCGACGGGCACCCGGGGATGGACACGCCCCAGGTGATCAAGGGTCAGCGGTAACCCTGGTCGTCGGACTCCTCGTACTCCTCCTCGCCCCGGAACCGGGGCGCCCAGCGGGAGGGCATCAGCACCGGCAGGAACAGCAGGATGCCGACAAGCGCGTAGACACCGGTGGTCAGCAGCAGGCCCATGCCGCGACCGGCCTGCAGCAGCACCTCGTGGAAGGTCGGGTCGTCGGGGACCAGACCCATCGCGCGCCTGACGTCCAGGGCGTAGACCACCGTCCAGGCGAGCAGAACCATCGACGGGACGAAGGCCGCCAGCGGGGAGACGCGACCGGCGACCACCAGGCCGACCAGGAGGCCGATCCCGGCCATCACCCCGAGGGCGATCCAGGTCTTCGGGCCGCTCTCCGCGGGAAGGGGCGCCAGGCTCGCCCCCGCCTCCTGCACGGCCCAGCCCGCGCCGAAGAGAAGCACAGCCGCCACGATCAGCCCGACGAGCACCCCAACGACGTGCCGCATCGCCACCACCTCGGCTTGAAGGACCTGTCACGGTCGCGGCAACCATAGCGACAAAAACACCAGAACGGCAGACAGCTTGGGCGTGAGAACATATGGGTCACCATGCGTGCCCGCCTCCCGTTACGCCTCATGCGCGCGGCCACCTTCTCGGCCGTCTGCCTGGCACTCGCCGTCCTCGGCCACGTGGCCGCGGGCGGTTCCTGGCCGCGGCCGTGGGCGGTGGCCGCGGCGGGAGCGGCGGTCATGGCGATGGCCGCGCTGCTCGCCGGGCGCGAACGGTCGACGGTGACGATCAACGGCGGGCTCGCCGCCCTGCAGCTGTCGCTGCACGAGCTGTTCGCCCTCGGGGACGCCGCGGGGATCCCGCCCCCGCATCCGCACGCCAGGGGGCTGGGCGAGAGCCTCGGCATGCTCGTCGCGCACCTCACCGCGACCCTGATCACCGGGTGGTGGCTGGCCCGCGGCGAGAGCGCCCTGTGGGTGCTGCTCCGTTCGGCCGGCCGCCGCCTCGGCGCCATGTTCCCGCTGCTGCGCCCCCCGGCCGCCGTCGCCCTTCCGCGAGGCCCCGCGTACGCCCCGGTCACGCCCGTTCCCGCGCGTGCCCTCCTCCGTCACTCCGTCAGCCGGCGCGGTCCTCCGCTTCCCGCCGCCTGACCCGGCCCCGGAAAATCCCGAATCCCGAAGTTCCCGAAGTGGAGAACCCCCATGTCGCTCTCGCACGCCTGCCGCCGCCTGGCCGCCGTCGCCGCCGCCACCACCGCGCTCACCCTCGCCCTCGCCCTCCCCGCCCTCGCGCACGTCACCATCAACCCCGGCACCGCCGTGCAGGGCGGCTTCACCAAGGTCGCCTTCCGGGTCCCGAACGAGCGTGACGACGCCTCGACGACCAAGCTGGAGGTGGCCTTCCCCACCGACCACCCGCTGGCCTTCGTCTCGGTCAAGCCGGTGCCCGGCTGGGACGTCAAGGTGGTCGAGGGCAAGCTGCCCAAGCCGGTCACCACCGAGTACGGCGAGCTCACCGAGGCGGTCACGAAGGTCACCTGGTCGGGCGGGAAGATCGAGCCCGGCCAGTTCCAGGAGTTCGAGGTGTCCATGGGCGCGCTGCCCACCGACACCGACCAGCTCGTCTTCCCCGCCACCCAGACCTACAGCGGCGGCGAGGTCGTCAAGTGGGCGGACGAGCCCAAGGCCGACGGCTCCGAGCCCGAGCGCCCGGCCCCGACGCTGAAGCTCACCCCCGCCCCCGCCGAGGGAGACGGCCACGGCGCCTCCACCGCCCCCTCGGCCGCGGCCTCGGCCCCGGCGACGTCGGCGCCGTCGGTGGCTCCGGTCGCCGCCTCGGAGAGCTCGGACGGCACCGCCCGCCTGCTCGGCGGGGCCGGGCTGGTGCTCGGGCTCGCCGGGCTCGTGGTCGCGGCGTTCGGCCTGCGCCGGGGCCGCACCTCCTGAGTGCCTCCTGAGTGCCTTTCAGGCGCCTTCTGACCACCCTTCCGATCCGGATCTCCTTCGGGTCGCGTGGGACGGCCCCGGGAAACATCCTTTCCCGGGGCCGTCCCATGTCTCGCCCCCGGCGGCGGAGCGACGTCGTGCCGCGAGACGGGCAACCGACCGCGCGTTGTGGAAATGTTTGCAGCTCAGGGCAGCGTTCTATCGGTATGTACGTTGCGCCGCGCCTCCCGCGCCGTCCCACCCCCTTCCTCTCCCGCGGCACCGCCGGTTCCACCGGCTCCGTCGGCCGGGGTCGCCGGGCAACGTTCTTCCGCTCCCCAGGGAGGTCCCCGTCATGCGGCACACCAAGTACGCCACAGCTGTCGCCGCGCTCTCCGTCGTCCTGCTCGCCCCGGCGGCCTGCGGCGTGCCGCCCTACCACAGCTCGCAGTCTCCGGCGCCTGAGATCAAGGCCTCCGCCATCGAGAAGGCACTGCGGACCAGGACCACGCTGACGTTCTGGTCGTGGGTGCCCAATCTCCAGAAGACGGTGGCGCTGTTCCAGCGGGAGTACCCCAAAATCAAGATCAATCTGGTCGACGCCGGCCGGTCCAGGAGCGAGTACGCCAAGCTCCGGGCGGCGCTGAAGGCCGGCACCGGCGCTCCCGACCTGGCGCAGATCGAGTACTTCGCGCTGCCCCGCTTCGCGTTCTCCGGAACCCTGGCCGACCTCAACCCGTACGGCGCCGAAGAGCTGGTGAAGAAGTTCACCCCCTCCGCCTGGGACCAGGTCGACCTCAACGGCAGCGTCTACGCGGTCCCGCAGGACACCGGCCCGATGACCATGATCTACCGCAAGGACGTCTTCGACCGGCTCGGGCTGGCGCCACCGAGAACCTGGGATGAGTTCGTGACGGTCGCCGAGGCGATCAAGAAGAAGGACCCTCACCTCTTCGTCACCAGCGTCGACCCGACCGACTCCGGCATCGCCGACAGCCTGATCTGGCAGGCGGGCGGGCGGCCGTTCGGCATCCAGAACGCCACGACCATCCGGATCGACCTGCAGGACAAGGGGAGCAGGCGCTGGGCCGGGCTGTGGACGAGGCTGTCGCGCGAAAGGCTCGTCGAGCCGGCCGTGACCTGGACCGACGCGTGGTGGAGGAACATGGCGAGCGGCAGGTACGCGCTGTGGCTGACGGGCGCCTGGGCACCCGGCGTCATCGAGGGCGCGATCCCGCAGACCAGCGGCAAGTGGCGTGCCGCGCCCCTCCCGCGCTGGAACGCCGGGAAACCGGTCAACGCGGAGAACGGCGGCTCCGGCGTGTCCGTGCTCTCGACGAGCGAACACCGGCTCGCCGCCTTCGGCTTCGCCCGATGGCTGAACTCCGATCCCAGGGCGGTCAGGTCGCTGAACACCGCCTCCGGGGTCTTCCCCGCGACGACCGATCTGCTGGGAAGCCGGGAGTTCCTCGACGTCAAGATCCCGATCCTGGGCGGCCAGCAGGCGAACAGGCTGTTCAGCAAGGGGTCCACGCAGGTGGCGACGGGCTGGCAGTACCTGCCGTTCCAGCTCTACGCCAACGGTCTCTTCGGCGGCAGCGTGGGGCGTTCGCTCTCGAACGCCGGCGACCTCGACACCGGTCTGAAGGCCTGGCAGCGGCAACTCAGCGCCTACGCGCGGCGGCAGGGCTTCAAGGTCTTCCCCGGCGACAGGCTCTCCCATCGCCGCCCTGACGGCCGGGAACACTTCGGGAGGTACGGGTGGTGAGAACGGGCACCCCCGCGGGGGCACCGGGAGCGAGCCGCCCGGCCCCCGGGAACCCCGGGGGCCGGGACAGGGCGTGGCAGGGTCAGGCGGTGATGTCCTTGCCGGTGAAGCGCGCCCAGGCGACGGAGCCGAAGATGGCGGTGTAGGCGGCGAAGACCAGCAGCCCCTGCCCCATCTCACCGGTGGCCATCGGATCCCGCAGGACGCCGTCGAAGCCGCTCCACCACTCGGTGAGCAGGTACGGCCGGATCATCGACAGCTGCGGGATGACCCCCAGCACCTGGACCACGATGACGACGACCACGGTCGAGGCGATGGCCCCGACGGACACCTCGGTCAGGGTCGACAGGGCCAGCGCGATGGCGGCCAGGGCGGCCATGCCCGCGGTGACGTACAGCACGACGACGCCGATCCGCAGCACGCCGTCGAGGAAGGGGATCGTCCCTCCCGACAGCAGCGTGATCGGACCCGCGGGGAACAGCAGCAGGCCGACGAGCAGCGCGGACAGCGCCACCGCGGTGACGGCGGCCAGGCAGAAGAGGACCACGGCGAGGTACTTGACGGCCAGCAGGCGGGTCCGGCCGGCCGGGGCCGCGAGCAGGTAGCGCAACGTGCCGATGCCCGCCTCCCCCGCGATCGAGTCCCCGGCGACGATCGCGACGGCGACCGGCAGCAGCAGCTGTACCAGGACCGAGAGCGCGGCGAAGGTGAGGAACAGCCCGTTCCCGGTGACCTGCTCGAAGATCGCCGCCCCGCCCCCGCCGCCCCCGTCGCCCATGGACCCGCTGAACGTCCGCAGCGTGATCCCGATCAGCGCCGGGATCACGGCGAGCACCGCGAGCATGGCGATGTTCCTCGGCCGCCGGAAGGTCAGGCCGACCTCCGAGCCGAGCAGCCGCAGCCACGCCCGGGGAGCGCTCACCGGCCGCCCGGCGAGGGCCGGACCCGCGAGGGCGCGCCCGCGGCCCGCGGGGGCCGTCCCCGGCACGGACGCCGTTCCAGGCGCGGACACCGTTCCCGGCACGGACGCCGTTCCCGGTCCGGAGGTCGCCGGCGGCGCGGGGACCGTTTCCGGTCCGGACGCCGTTCCCGGTCCGGAGGTCGCCGGCGGCGTGGGGACCGTTTCCGGCGAGGTCGCTCCCGGCGGGGTCGTTCCCGGAGCGAAGCCCGTCCCCGTGACGGGGTCCCCGCCGGGAGCCGCGCGTGCGGCACGTGTGGCGTTCTCGGTGGACACGGCTTCCTTCCCGCTAACCGTCGACATCGAATCCCTCCCCGGTCAGGCCCACGAACATGTCCTCAAGGCTGGGCCGCTGGACGGCCAGGCCGCGGACGGCGACGCCTCCGGCGACCAGGGCCGCGCACACCCGCTCCGGCACGCCGGCTCCCAGCTCGGCGCTGACGTCGCCCTCGCCGAGACGGATCTCCGGCAGGCCGAGCCCGGCCAGCACGGCCGCCGCCTCGGCCGTGTCGGGGGTCTCCACCCGGATCCTGACCGCCTCCCCCGAGCGCAGCTCGGCGATGGATCCCTGGGCGACGAGCCGCCCGGTCCGCATGACGGCGACGTGGGAGCACATCTGCTCCACCTCGGCCAGCAGGTGGGAGGAGACGAACACCGTCGTCCCCTCGGCGGCGATCTCCTTGACCAGGCCGCGCACCTCGCGGGTGCCCTGCGGGTCCAGGCCGTTGGTCGGCTCGTCGAGGATCAGCAGCTCCCTCGGGCCGAGCAGCGCGGCGGCGATGGCGAGCCGCTGGCGCATGCCGAGCGAGTAGGCCCGGTAGCGCTTGCGGGCCGCGGCGGCCAGGCCCACCCTCTCCAGCGCGTACCCGATCCTGGCCGAGACGGTGCGCGGATCGGCCGAAGGGTCGGCGGCGTCGTAGCGGCGCAGGTTGGCCTCGCCGGACAGGTACGGATAGAAGGCGGGCCCCTCGACCAGGGCCCCCACCCTGGGCAGCACCCCGCCCGCCCCCCTGGGCATCGGCGTGCCGAGCAGTCGCCACTCCCCCGCCGTCGGGGCCACCAGGCCGAGCAGCATGCGGATCGTGGTCGTCTTCCCCGAGCCGTTGGGACCGAGGAAGCCGAACACCGACCCGCCGGGTACGGCCAGGTCGAGGGCGTCCACGGCCACCTGGCCGCTCCTGAAGCGCTTGGTCAGCCCGCTGGTGACGATGGCGAGCCCCTCTGAGGAGGGGCTCGGGGCCGGCCCCTCGGCGGTCAGCACGGCGCCCCCTCCCGCCGGGCCTTCCCGGACCTCGCCGGAGCGGCTCTCCCCGCCTCCGCCGGCCCTCACGTTCTGGACGATCGGCACTTCTCCCCCACTGCTCGTCGGTTCCGGGACGGCCACGCGGCCGTCCCGGTCGGATCTCACGCCCTGAACGTTCACGAGCGCCCACGAACACCCGTGAACGGGTGAACACGAACGACCCGCGAGGCCCGGACGGCGTCCCCGATTCACGCCGCCGGACCCGGCCGCCGGACCTGGCCGGCGGATCCCGCCGATAGCCTGGCGCCTCCCGCGCGGGGGGCGTCAGGCTCCCGGCGCCGGTCTCACTTCTGGCCGGCCGCCTCGGCCAGCTTCTCCGGGGTGACGGCGCCGACCAGCAGGCGGCCGTCGTCGGTCAGCAGCGCGGAGATCAGCTTGGTCTGGACGACCTTGCCGCTGCCCCACGTGCCGCTGATCGGCTTGGCCGACTTCAGCAGGGCGTCGACGGCCGCACCGGCGTCCTGTCCGGCGGAGCCCTCACCCTCGGGAGCCGAGGTCAGCTTCTCCATCTCGGGGGCGGGGATCACCGCGACCGTGGTCCAGCCCTCTCCGACGGTCTTGGCCTTCGCCCTGATCTCCTCGCCCTCCTTGAGCTTCTCGCCCTGCCGCGCCCCGTCCTTTTCGGCGAGGTCGCCGATCGACGTCTCCTCGACCTTGGCCCCCGCGGGCGGGGTGAAGGTGAAGTTCTCCGCGGCGGGCGGGGAGAACGTGACCGAGGTGAAGCCGACCTCGAAGGCCGGCTCGGCCGCGTTCTTGGCGTACACCTGGATCCGCAGCGGGACGAAGGTCTCCCCGTCCAGCGCCAGCTTGATCTCCCTGACCAGGGACGAGGGGTCCTTGGGCGCGAGGACGAGCTGGTAGGCCGCGCGGTCGGCGACCTTCTCGGTGCTGGTCACGCTGACCGCGGTGTCGGCGCCGATCCGTCCCAGCAGATCCTGGGCGAGCTGCTGCGGCGTGGTCGCGGTGGGCAGCGCCTTGTGCGCGCCGCCGGCCCAGTCGCCCGGCTTCGGCTCCTTGTGGCCCTCGGCGCTCCCCGCCTTGACCCGGGTGGCCTTGTTGACGTCGCTCTGCCACAGCCACACCTGGTCGCCGTTGACGATCAGGTCGGTCTCGCTCATCCGTCCCGGGAGGGCGAAGCGGACCTTGTCCTCCCCGCCGTACCAGACCTTGAGCTCGTGCGAACCCGACAGCAGGGCGGCGGGCGAGGACCCGCCCGTGCCCGACAGGCCGGGCAGCGCGGGCAGCCCGAGCGACGCGGTCTGCATGACGGTGCCCGACATGGGCTTCAGCCCGCCGCGGCCCGCCTGGGCGGCGCTCGCCAGCAGTTGCTCGGCGGTGCGCTCGGGCAGTGTGGGATCCCCCTGGACGGCGGCGATGACCGGTCCGGCTCCGATGGCTCCGGCGACCAGCGCGGTCGCGGCGACCGGCACGGCCCACCTCAACGCGCGGCCCCGTCTCGCTTGCTCAGACATCTCATTCCTCCACGGTATGCCGTCGATCCCTGACAACAGCAGCCTGCGTGACAGGTCCTGTGCCGAAGCTGAGACAGACTGAGAGGACTCACAGGGTTCTCAGCCGCCTCTCAGGCCGGGTGGTCGAGGATGAGCAGGTCCAGGCGGCGGCAGGTGGTGAAAGGGGCGGTTCATGCGGGTTCTCGTCGTGGAGGACGAGCGGAGGATGGCCGCCGCTCTGCAACGTGGCCTGCAGGCCGAGGGGTTCGCGGTCGACCTCGCGCACGACGGGGAGGACGGCCTGCACCAGGCCAGGCACGGCGAGTACGACATCGTGGTGCTGGACATCATGCTGCCCAAGATCTCCGGCTACAACGTCTGCAAGCAGTTGCGGGCCGAGGAGAACTGGGTGCCGATCCTGATGCTGTCGGCCAAGGACGGCGAGTACGACATGGCCGACGGGCTCGACCTCGGCGCCGACGACTACCTGACCAAGCCGTTCTCGTACGTGGTGCTGGTCGCCCGGCTGAGAGCGCTGCTGCGGCGCGGGGCGAACCGGCGCCCGTCCGTGCTGAGGGCCGGGGACCTGGCGCTCGACCCGGCGCGGCGACGGGTCACCAGGGGCGAGACGCCGGTGGAACTGACGCCCAGGGAGTTCGCGCTGCTGGAGTTCCTGATCCGCCACCACGACGAGGTGGTCTCCAAGACGGAGATCCTGGAGCACGTCTGGGACACCTTCGACACCGATCCCAACGTGGTCGAGGTCTACGTCGGCTACCTGCGGCGCAAGATCGACGTGCCGTTCTCCCGGAACGCGCTGCAGACGGTACGGGGAGCGGGATACCGGCTGGCCGGCGATGGCGGCTGACCCCGCCCCCCGTGCCCGCACCGGCGCGGTCTCCCCGGCCGACGCGGTCGCGCACGGGGGAGCGCGCGCGGTCGGCCTGTGGCGGCGCAAGAGCCTGCGCTTCCGGCTGACGGCGGTCGCCTCGGCCGTGCTGGCGGTGGCGCTGGTGGTCTCGGCCTACGTGATGATCGCCGTGCTCGGCAACGCGCTGCTGGCCACCATCGACGACGCGATCTACCAGCGGACCAGGGAGACGGTCTCGCTGGCCGACGCCGGGCGGCTGCCCGACGAGATGACCTCGCCCGACGGCACGCTCCTGCAGGTGATCGACGGCACGGGGCGGATCACCCACACGACCACCGGCACCGACAGGCTGGTGCCGCTGCTGGACGCCGGGGAGCGGGCGGCGGCCGCCGCCAGGGGCGAGGCGCGCTTCCTGGACGGCAAGCCGTACGGCATCCCGCACGTGCTCCGCGTCCGGGTGCTCCGCGCCGACCGGGGGCAGACGGTGATCGCGGCGCGTCCCTTCAGCGAGGTGCAGACCAGCGTCTCCACGGCCGGGCACGTGCTGGTCATCGGTACGCCGCTGCTGCTGATCCTGCTCGCGGGAGCCAGCTGGGTGATCATCGGTGGGACCCTGCGGCCGATCGCGGCGCTGCGCCGGGGCGCGGACGAGATCACCGACACCGCCCGCTCGCGCCGCCTGCCGGTGCCCGAGGCACGCGACGAGGTGCACAGCCTGGCCACGACGCTGAACGCGATGCTGGCCCGGCTGGAGAAGGCCGGCGTCCGGCAGCGGGCCCTGGTCTCGGACGCGGCGCACGAACTGCGCAGCCCGCTGGCGAGCATCCGGCTCCAGCTGGAGGTGGCGCTCGGCCACCCCGAGGGGCAGGACTGGCGGGAGACGGCCGAGGGCGTGCTGGAGGACACCATGCGCCTGTCCAGGCTGGCCGAGGACCTGCTCTCGCTGGCCCGTCTGGACGAGCGCGGCGGCACGCCCGCGCGGGGGGAGCCGGTGGAGCTGGACCAGCTGGTCGCGCAGGCCGTCGAGCGCTACGGCGAGGCCGTCACAGTGCGGATCGCGGGCGAGCCGGGTCATGGATCGGTTCACGGCCCGGAGCACGAACCCGATCACGTGCCCGAGCACGGGCCGGAGCACGGGCCGGAGCACGGGCCGGAGCACGGGCCGGAGCACGGGCCGGAGCACGAACCCGACGCGGCCCGCGAACCGGGGAACGGGCCGGAGGGCAGGCCGCTCCGGGTCACCGGGGACGCGCTGGACCTGAGCCGGGTGCTGGTCAACCTGGTCGACAACGCGCTGCGGCACACCTCCGCCCCGGTGCTCGTCGAGCTGCGGGCCGAGGGGGCCGACGCCGTGCTGACCGTCACCGACGACGGGCCAGGCATTCCCGAGACCGACCGGGAACGGGTCTTCGACCGGTTCACCCGGCTGGACAGCGCGCGCAGCCGCGACGAGGGGGGAGCCGGGCTGGGCCTGGCCATCGTGCGCGAGACGGTCCACGCCCACGGCGGCGCGGTCCACCTGGAGGACGCCTCCCCGGGCCTCCGCGCGGTCGTACGGCTTCCGCTATCTTGACCGAGGCTTGTGAATCACCTGCTTGGCCCGCGATCGGCCGGGACCTAGCGTCACACCCATGACCTCCGTTGACGGCAGCCGACGAGAGCTGATCCTGCGGGTCGCCACCAGCCTGTTCTCCGCGCTGGGGTACGACAGCACGTCCACGAGCCAGATCGCCGAGGCCGCCGGACTGAGCGTCGAGGCCCTCGGTCAGGAGTTCAACTGCAAGCGAGAGCTCTACCTGGAGATCATGGAGCAGACGTACCGCACCGACCGGGCTTCCCTGGAGAAGGCGCTGGAGGGGACGTCCACGGCGACGCCCGAGCAGACGGCGCTGGTGATTCACCGGATCGTCGACCACTACCTCGACCTGTGTCTCGCCCATCCCGAGCTGCCCTCCCTGTGGATGCACCGGTGGCTCTCGGACGCCAGCGACATCACCGAGCTGGAGCGGAGGTACGTCCACCCGCATTTCGCCCGCATCTTCAGCGCGATCGCCCCCGCGACGGCCGCCGGGTACATAGACGCCGGCGCCGACATGAGGTACGCCTTCTGGTCGGTGGTGTGGTGCGTGCACGGCTTCTGCCGGACCGGCGTGCTCGACGAGGAGGGCAACCGCCAGAACGCGGACGACCCCGCCGTGGTGCGGCGGTTCCGCGCCTACCTGCACCAGATGGTCCACCGCGTCGCCGCCCTGCCCGGCTCCCCTCCCCCGCCCTGAGTCACCGCCCTGCCCGGCTTCCTCCCCGCCCTGAGTCGCCACGCTGCCCGGCTCCCCTCCCCCGCCCTGAACAGCCCCTCCCCCGCCCTGGTCGATACCCCCGGGCCGCTCCACGCCGCCACACCCCCATAGGGCACGATTTCATGTGATTTCGTGTGATGCTGGCACTGCCCGGGCGGCCCCTGCGGGCCGCGTCCTTCCGGCCGCGCGAGCCGTACCCCCGAGGAGACCGATGAGCCTGCCTGACAAGGGCCGTACCACCGACGAACTGCTGGCCGAGATCGCCCGCCTCAAGCAGGACGACCTGCCCGTGCGCGGCGGCAAGGTGACCGCGTACGTCTACGACACCGGGCGGCCCGAGGTGCACGAGGCCTCCGCCAGGGCCTACTTCGAGATGCTGGAGGTCAACACCCTCGACCCGACGGCCTTCCCCAGCGTGGTGGAGATGGAGAAGCAGGTCGTCGGCGCGGTCGCCGAGCTGCTCGGCGGGGGGTCGGGCATCTTCACCAGCGGCGGCACCGAGTCGATCATGCTGGCGGTGAAGGCCGCGCGGGACTCACGCGAGACGGCGGGCCGCCCCCGGATGGCGGTGCCGGTGACCGCCCACCCCGCCTTCCACAAGGCCGCGCACTACCTGGGCGTCGTGGTGGACGCCGTGCCGGTGGACCCGGTGACGTTCCGGGCCTCCCCCGCGGACGTCGAGGCCGCGATCACCGAGGACACCGTCCTGGTGGTCGCCTCGGCGCCGTCCTACCCGCAGGGCGTGATCGACCCGATCGCCGAGATCGCCGGGCTCGCCGCCGCGCGCGGCGTGCTCTGCCACGTGGACGCCTGCGTGGGCGGGTGGCTGCTGCCGTGGCTGCGCGAGGCCGGGGCCGAGGTCCCGCCCTTCGACCTGTCGGTCCCGGGCGTCACGTCGCTCTCCTGCGACCTGCACAAGTTCGGGTACGCGCCCAAGGGCGCCTCGGTCGTGTTGTTCGCCGACCCGGCGCTGCGGCGCAGGGCGTACTTCGCCTCGGCGTCGTGGCCCGGCTACACGGTGATCAACGCCACCGTGCAGAGCTCGAAGTCCGCGGGCCCGCTGGGCGGCGCGTGGGCCACCTTCCAGGCGCTGGGCCGGGAGGGCTACCTGGAGCTCGGCCGCACCACCCTGGCGGCGGCCCGCGAGCTCCGCGAGGGCATCGCGAAGATCCCCGGGCTGCGGGTGCTCGGCGACCCGGAGTCGGCGCTGGTCGCCTTCGGCTCCACGGGGGGCGCCGAGGGCACGGACGGGGTGGACGTGTTCGTGCTGTCGGACGAGGCCAGGAAGCGCGGGTGGTTCCTGCAGCCGCAGCTGTCCTACGCGGGCATCCCGGCCAACATCCACATCACGGTGACCGGGGTGACCCTGCGGGGCGTCGAGGCGATGCTGGAGGTGATCGCGGAGTCCACGGAGGCGGCCCGCGAGCGGGGCCCCGCGCAATTGCCGGAGGGGCTGGTGGAACTGGTGGCGGGCCTGGACCTCGACGCGCTCGACGACGCCGCGTTCGGCGAGCTGGCGGCGGCGGTCGGGGTGGACCTGGGCGGCTCGGGGCAGCCGGAGATGGCCGTGGTCAACGCGGTTCTCGACGCCCTCCCCGCCGACCGGCGGGAGGCGATCCTGATCCGCTTCCTTTCTGTTATCTACTCCTGATTCCTTGCGTACAACTAAATAACAAATTGGTTTACTTCTGTCATGATATTGCAGTAAATATCGCGCTGGCCGACGATGGGGACGCTCCACCGCCGCCCGGTATCCCCGACCGGGATGCCGGGCCCACCCCCTCCAGGAGGTCCGCGAACATGAGCAAGACCCCCGCCCTCCGATTAGCGGGCTTGGTCACCGCCGCACTCCTGCTCGCCCTCGGGTCGGTCACCCCGGCCTCGGCGCTGCAGCGGCACACGGGATCCACGGGATCCACCGGTTCCATCGTCAAGGCGCACGGCGCGAACGCGCTTCCCGACAGCTACATCGTGGTCCTCAAGAGCCAGTTCACCCGCGCCGACCGCGAGCGCAGGGCACGCGAGGTCGCCGAGGGCGAGGGCGCGCAGGTCAGCGCCGTCTACCAGCGCGCCATCAACGGGTTCGCCGTACGGGCCAGCGAGGAGCAGGCCCGGCGGATCGCCGCGCGCTCCGACGTCGCCTACGTCGAGCAGGACCAGGAGTTCACCCTGATCAACCAGGCCGTCGCCTCGTGGGGCCTGGACCGGGTCGACCAGCGCAACCTGCCGCTCGACGGCAACTACACCCCGCCGAACACCGGTTCCGGTGTGCGGGCCTACATCATCGACACCGGCATCCGGGTCACCCACTCCGACTTCGGCGGGCGGGCGCAGGCCGGGCGCGACGTCTACGACGACGACAACGACGTGGCCGACTGCAACGGCCACGGCACCCACGTCGCGGGAACGGTCGGCGGCGGTCAGTACGGCATCGCCAAGGCCGTCACGCTGGTCGGCGTGCGGGTGTTCGGCTGCGGCAACTCCACCTCCACCTCGATCATCATCGAGGGCGTGGACTGGGTCACCGCCAACGCGGTCAAGCCGGCCGTGGCCAACATGAGCCTGGGCGGCGGCGCGAGCACCGCGCTCGACACCGCGGTCTCCAACTCCATCGCCTCCGGCGTCGTGTACGCGCTCGCCGCGGGCAACGAGAGCACCAACGCGTGCACCCGCTCCCCCGCGCGGCTGCCCGCCGCGATCACGGTGGGCGCCACCACCAGCACCGACGCCCGCGCGTCCTACTCCAACTTCGGCACCTGCCTGGACCTGTTCGCCCCGGGTTCGGCCATCACCTCGGCCTGGAACACGAACGACACCGCCGCCAACACGATCAACGGCACCTCGATGGCCTCCCCGCACGTCGCGGGCGCGGCTGCGCTGGTCCTGAGCGGCAGCCCTGCCGCCACCCCGGCGCAGGTGCGCGACACGATCGTCACCAACGCCACGCCCGGCGTGGTGACCAGCCCCGGCACCGGATCGCCGAACCTGCTGCTGTACGTCGGAGGCGGCACCCCCGGCCCCGAGCCCACCGTGGTCTACTCCGACGACTTCGAGGCCGAGCGCGGCTGGACGGTGAACCCCGGCGGCACCGACACCGCGACGACGGGCCGCTTCGAGCGCGGCGACCCGGGACAGGCGTCGAGCGGCGTGGTCACCCAGCCCGGCACCACCCCCAGCGGCACGTACGGGCTGGTCAGTGGCGCGGCGGCCGGGTCGAGCGCGGGCGACGGCGACATCGACGGCGGCGTGACGAGCGCCCAGTCACCGGCGATCACGCTGCCCGCGAGCGGGACGCTCACGCTGTCCTTCTCCTGGTACCTCGGTCACCTGAACAACGCGAGCAGCGCGGACTACGTCCGGGTCCGCGTGGTCGGCACGACCACCACGACCGTGCTGAACCAGACCGGCGCCGCGTCCAACCGCGCCGCCGCCTGGGCCACCGCCACGGCCAACGTCTCCGGTCACGCCGGGCAGGTCGTCCGCGTCGTCGTGGACGCGGCCGACGCCTCCGGCGCGAGCCTGGTGGAGGCCGGGATCGACGACGTCAAGATCACCTCACAGTAGACCCTCCAGGAGGGCGAGGCACGTGCCCGCCCGATCGGGCCACCCGTCCCCCCAACGGGTGGCCCGATCCTTTTCTCCGGCCGTGCCCGCGCCCCGCGAACCGGCCGGGACCGCGCCCTACGAGAGCCTGACCCCGCCGACCACGGCCACCAGGCGGGGCTCGTCACCCGCGGCCACCTCCAGCTCGGCCCCGAGCGCGGCCAGGTACCCGGCGACGGCCGCGGGGTCGGGGTGGAAGGCGGTCAGGGAGGTCAGCTCCACCACGGGCAGGCCGCGCTCGGCGGGGTGCGTCGTGGCCCCCCAGTCGATCAGGAACGGGACCAGCCCGTCGCCGGTGTCCTCGGGCGAGGACGTGAGGCGCCACTCCAGCAGCTCGCCCTGCGGGGTGCGGCGCGACATCGGGTGGACGTCGCCCGGTTCGTACCCACGCTCGCGGGCCCGCGCGACGGTCGCGTCGAGGTCGGCCGGGTGGATCGCCCAGGTGACCAGGCGCGGCCCTGGCAGCAGGTCGAGGCCGAACGGCCGGTCGAGGCCTGAATAGGGCTGTTCGGGCTGTTCGGGATCAGGGCCGATGATCTCCAGGTATCGGCGCCCGCCCAGGCCCAGCAGGTAGTTGCGGGTGCCCAGCCCCACGTGGCGCCCGCCCTCGACGGGCTCCGCGCCGAGCAGGTCCCCGAGTTCCCGTACGGTCGCGTACAGGTCGGGGGTGGCGTAGACGAGGTGGTCGAGCAGTTCTTCCGGCGTGGCTTCCGGCATGGGTCGGGCTCCCGTCCGTGTTTCGCGGCGGGCGGTGTGGCGCCCGCGGGGTCGGAGACGTCATCGGCGCAGGCTCGTGACGGTGGCCAGGGCGGCGCGGGCGGACGCGGCGTCGTGGACCCGGAAGACCCGCGCCCCCTGCCAGGCGGAGACCGCCAGCGTGGCCATGGTCCCGGCGTGGCGCTCGTCCACCGGCAGGCCCCCGAGGGTCTCGCCGACGAAGTCCTTGTTGGAGACCGCGACGAGCACCGGCCAGCCGGTGGCGACCATCTCGTCCAGGCGGCGGCTGACCTCCAGGGAGTGCCAGGTGTTCTTGCCGAAGTCGTGCGCCGGATCGATGAGGATCGACTCCCTGGGCACTCCCGCGGCGACGGCGCGCTCGGCGAGGTCGACGGTGTAGCCGATGACGTCGGCGACCACGTCGGCGTAGGCGATGCGGTGCGGGCGGGTGCGCGGGGTCACGCGGCCGGCGTGCGCGCAGACCAGGCCGATGCCGTGCTTGGCGGCGACCCCGGCCAGCTCGGGGTCGACCCCGCCCCAGGTGTCGTTGAGCAGGTCCGCGCCCGCCTCGGCGACGACCTCGGCGACCTCCGCGCGCCAGGTGTCGACACTGACGATGAGCCGGGGGTGACGGCGCCTGACCTCCGCGACCAGGTCGGCCACCCGGCGGATCTCCTCCGCGGGATCGACCTCGTCGCCGGGCCCCGCCTTGACGCCGCCGATGTCGACGATGTCCGCGCCTCCCGCGACGGCACCGTCCACCGCCTCCAGGGCGGCGTCGAAGCCGTACGTCCTTCCCCGGTCGAAGAAGGAGTCGGGGGTGCGGTTGACCACCGCCATGATCGCGAACTCGCCGGGCCGGAACTCACGGCCGCGCAGGCGCAAGATAGTCATCGAGACCGAGCCTATAGCCCGGTGTCGGAGAGGACGGCGCTCCCACCTGCGCCGCCTCTGGGGGAAAACAGACGAGCCTCAGGGCTCCTACGCGGCCGACCCACTTTCGGCCACGGACAGGAACTCCTGGGCGATGGCGGGCAGCCGCCGTCGCGCGTGAACGATGGCGATCACCCGGCGGACCGAGGGATCGAGGGTGCGGACCACGAGCCCGGCGCGGGCGGCCTGCTCGGCCATCCCCCGGTACCAGAGCATCGAGGCCGTACCCGAACGTACGGTGCTCAGCCAGTTGCCGCGCTCGTCGAGCTGCGTCGCCACCACGGGGGCCACACCGTGTTTGGCGAAGAGCGCGTCGAACTCCCGGCGCCGGGAACTGCCCGGAACCGGTAACACCAGCCGCATGCCGTTGAGTCTCCTCATCGGCACCGGGTCCGGCAGGTCCACGCCGGGCGGGGAGATCAGCACGATCTCCTGGCGCTCCAGCGGATGGCTGATCAGATCGGTGGGGACGGGCAGGTCCGTCAGGCCGAGATCGGCCCGCTGGTCCCTGATGGCGCTCACCACGCCGTCCCGCCCGTCACAACGGACGATGTGAATGCGCACACCCGGATGTTCGGCGGTGTACGCGGGGAGGAGGCGTCCCGCCAGCCCCGGTTCGAGGCTGGGTATCGAGGCGATGCGGAGCTCCGCCTCGGACGCGTGGCCGTGCGTGGACAGTGACTCGATCTCGCGGACGGCGTCGAGTGCCTCCCGGGCCAGCTTGACCACCCGGCGTCCCTGGGCCGTGACGACCACGCCACGTCCGGAACGTGCGAACAACGTCATCCCGAGCTCTCGTTCCAAATCCCTGATCGCACGGGAAAGGGCAGGTTGTGCGATGTACAGCGACCTGGCCGCGTCGGTCATGGTGCGATGCTCCGCCGTCGCGACCACATAGCGGAGCTGCTGCAGATTCATGATTTGAAGCTAGGTCACCAGCCCTGGATCGGTCCGGTACATCGCGGAGATCACCTTGGATGATTTCGGAATGTAATCGAATGCAGCGACATCCGTGACGGATGATAAATCAGTATGCTTACGCCCCAAATTCGGCAAAAGTCCGGACCTGTAGCTCAGATCGGACGCTCGGGTCGACGGGGAGACAGCGTGACAGGCAACGGGCACTATCCTCCACCGCCCCCTCCACCTCAGGAGGGACCGCCTCAGGCACCGCCCGGGTGGGCCGCTCAGGGCCACCCCCAACCGCCACCGGGACAGGGATATCCACATCTGCCCCTGTATCCGGGACAGGGAGGCCCACCGGCGCCGCCACCGGGACAGGCGGGACATCCGCCGGCACCACCGATACAGGGAAACCATCCAGCGCCGCCGCCGGGGCACGGGAGCCACCCGGCGTCGCCGCCAGGACAGGGATTCCCAGCGGGGTACGGGTACCCGCCCGCTCCCCCCAGGCAGCCGCCCCCGCCCCCGCCGGGACAGGGGTACCCACCTCGAAGACCACCGCAGGGACCGCCCTACGGGCCGCCGCAGGGACCACCCCAGGGACCACCCCAGGGACCGCCTCACGGACCGCCGCAGGGCCACCCCCAGCCGCCGCCCCCGGGGTATCCGCCGCATTTCCCGCCCCCGCCGATGCCTCCGCGGCAGCCACCGCCGGGACAGGGATACCGGCAGCAGCCGACGCGGCCCGCGGGCCCGGCGCCGTACGGGCATCCGGCCCCGCCACCGCCGCCGGACCCCCGGCAGCGGCACGCCCACCCGCCGCCGCAGTGGCAGCCGCAGCGCCCTCGCTCCAGCGGCGCCGGGGCGATCGTCGGCGGGATCCTCGGCGTGTTCGCGCTGGTGTTCGTCGGGCTCGTGGTGCTGGGCGCGGTGGCCAAGAGCAGCCGCCGCTCGGACCCGGTCTCGCCGATCGCGATCTTTCCCACCTCACTGGACAGCAGGCCGTCGTACCGGCCCACCTCCGAGCCCGCGCGGAGCGCGTCCGCCGAGCCGAGACGGACGACGGCCTCCTCCGACATCTCCGAGGAGACCATCAAGCCCCCGGTCAAGGTCCGGACGCTCAACACCAGCCTGGAGAACAACACGCTCTACCGGGCCGGAGGGCTTCCCCGGGTGAACTGCCCGGCGGGGTCGGCGAGCATCTACAGCCACAGCCAGCTCAAGGCGCTGATCCTCAGGACGTCCAAGTGCATGGACAAGGGCTGGTCCCAGATCATGCGCAAGCAGGGCATCGAGTGGCGCCCGCCCGGCTACGCCCTCACCGCGACGAAGGGCCGCGGCGCCTGCGGCGACTTCCCCTCGCCCGGCAGCATGGTGCCGTACTACTGCCCGCGCAACACCACCATCTACGCCTCGACCAGGGCGATGGCGCGCGGGGTCGGCAACTCCGGCGGGTACGGCTCCATCACCGAGTGGCACGGCGGGGTCGTCAGCATGATGGCGCACGAGTACGGGCACCACGTGCAGCAGATGTCGGGGCTGTCCAACACCTGGTGGCAGCGGTCGCTGCGGTCCAGCAGCCGCAGCGGGAAGCTCGCGCTGAGCCGCAGGTTCGAGCTCCAGGCGACCTGCTTCGGCGCGATGTTCATGCGCTCGGTCTCGGCCAGCTACCCGGTGACCCCGGCCCGGCGCAACACCCTCTACTACTTCTACTCCCGCGTGGGCGACTGGCCCGGTTATCCCCGCGACCACGGCTCCCCCGCGAACAACAACCGGTGGTTCCGCCAGGGCTACGAGAAGAACAAGGCGTTCCAGTGCAACACCTGGTTGGCGCCGTCCTCCTCGACGTCTTAGCCGACGTCACGACTTAAGGGATCATTCACCACAGATTAGCCATCTGTCTGTCATGTCCAGGTATGGGGACTAGAATCCTGGCAAATTCTGTTCAATCGGGGAACCCTGGCCGTTTTGGCAGGTAGACCGGGGCAAAAGTAGTAGGAAGCGGTGTGACGATGCGCCTTGGGCAAGACTCGGGGGATCTCGCCGGCGACAGTGGGAAACGGCGCCCCCGGCGCCGCAGCGGAGGCCAGGGCACGAACCGCGGCGGCAAGCAGGGTCCGGCCGAGACGCGAATCCCCCCCGGCCCGCCCGGCACGCCCCAGGCCCAGGGCGCTCCCACCGGCCAGGACGCGCCCCCCGCGAAGGACGCGCACAACGGGCTCCGGGCCGTCCCCGACCTGGTCCAGGGCGCACCGGACGGGCGGGGGACGCCTCCCCCGCAGTCCCAGCCCGGCGCACGGGGCGCCGCCGACGGGCAGGAGGCGCACCCCCTCCCGGGCGCGCACAACGGGCAGGAGACCAACGGGCGGGGGACGCTTCCCCCGCCCGGCGTGCACAACGGCCAGGGAACGAACCCCTCCCTCGGCGTGTACAACGAGCAGGGAACGAGCCCCTCGCACGGTGTGCACAACGGGCAGGGAACGAGCCCCTCGCACGGCGTACGCAACGGGCAGGCCGCGCACAACGGGCAGGAACCTCTTCCCGCCCAGGGCGCGGCCGACAGCCGGACGACCTCCCCCTCGCAGGCCGGAGCGGGCACGCGGCCCGGCCAGGGAGCGGGACAGACCCGAGGGACGGGCCGGGGAGCGGGGCAGACCGGAGGGCCCGCCGGGTCTCCTCCCGGCCCGCCCGGTCCCCCCGGGCCTCCCGGGCCTCCCGGCCCTCCGGCCTCCCCCGGGAGGCGGCCGAGGTTCGCCAGGCCGCTGACGGTCGGCACGCTCATCGGCTGGACCGCGCTGTCGGCGGTCCTCCCCGGCGCGGCGCACCTGCGCTCGGGGCACCGCCGCACCGGGTACATCCTGCTCACGATCTTCGTCGCGCTGCTGCTGGCCGCCCTGGTCGGCGGGCTCGTCCTCAGCGGTGAGGGGAACGCGGGTTTCCTGGCCCGCGACAGCACGCTGATGGCCGGGGCGGTCCTGGCCGTCGTCGGCGCGATCGCCTGGTTCCTGCTGGTGCTCTTCTCCTACGTCTCCCTCAGGCCCGACCGGCTCAGCGGCAGGGGCCAGATCGTGTCGGGCATCGCGGTCGGCGTGTTGTGCGTCTCGGTGATGGCGCCGTTCGCGCTGACCGCGAGCACCGTGATGACCGTCAAGGAGGCGGCCAACAGCATCTTCGAGAGCGCCTCGGACAACCCCACGGTCGCCCCCGTCAAGCACGAGGACCCGTGGGGCGGGCGCAAGCGGGTGAACTTCCTGCTCGTCGGCGGTGACGGCGCCGGGAACCGGGAGGGCGTGCGGACCGACAGCATGACCATGGCCAGCGTGCACGTCGCGACCGGCAACACCGCGATGTTCAGCCTTCCCCGCAACCTCCAGCACGTCCGCTTCCCGCCCGGCAGCGCGCTCGGCAAGCGGTTCCCCGACGGCTTCATGCGCGAGCTGCCCAACGGCGGCCTGCTCAACGAGGTCTGGCAGTACGCCGAGGACCACCCCGAGGTGATGCCCGGGGTCAAGAACGGGCAGCGGGGCCCCCGGGCGCTCATGGACGCCATCGGCTACACGCTCAACCTGAAGATCGACTACTACGCCCTGGTGAACATGTTCGGCTTCGCCCACCTGGTGGACGCCATCGGCGGCCTCAGGATCAGGGTGGAGCGGGACATCCCGTGGGGCGGCCTCTACGGCACCGCCGGGACCATCAAGGCCGGATACCGGAAGCTCTCCGGCGAGGAGGCGCTCTGGTACGGGCGCTCCCGCGTCGGCAGCGACGACTTCTCCCGGATGGCCCGCCAGCGCTGCGTCATCGGCGCCTTCGCCCAGCAGGCCACCCCGTCGGTCGTGCTCACCAACTTCGCCAAGATCGCGGGCGTGGCCAAGAAGATGGCGAAGACCGACATCCCCCGCGAGCTGCTGGAGCACATCACCGAGCTGGGGCTGAAGGTCAAGGACGCCAGGATCGTCAGCCTCCAGTTCGTGCCGCCGCAGTTCTACACCGGCTCGCCCGACTGGCAGAAGATCCGTGCCGCGGCCGCCAGGACACTGCGCCGGTCGCTGCAGCCCGCCCGCCGCCCCCTGGCCGCGACGGCCTCCCCCGGCACGAGCGGTGCGAGTGGTACGAGCGGCGCGACACCCGCGGCGACGCCCAAGCCCTCCAGGACGGCGGTGGCGGCAGCCCCGAGCCAGACACCCACCCAGAACGGCGAGGCCGAGTCCCTGGACGAGCTCTGCGGATTCTGACCGCCCCGCGCGAGCGGCCCCACCGCTGACACGGCCTCGCCTCTGACGCGGCCCCACCGCTTACACGGCCTCGCCTCTGACACGGCCCCACCTCTGAGCGGCCCCGCCGCTGAGCGCTCCGCGCGACCGCCTCGCGCGTGTGGCCCGTCCTCCCCCCACGGAAGGACGGGCCACAGCGCTTTTCCAGGACCGGACCTCCGTCCGGGACCTCGGGGCTCAGCCGACCTTGACCCCGCCGGCAGCACCGGCGCCCCCGGCCGGCCCGGCCACCCCGGAGCCCCTGGGCAGCAGGGCGAAGGCACCCAGGTAGACCAGGCCCGCCACGATCAGCAGCCCCTGGTAGCCGATGATCAGCGCCAGGTACTCCAGGCAGCCGCCGACCATCGCGCCCAGCAGGTTGGCGCCGAAGGACACCGTGGCGTCCGCGGAGTCGGCGAAGCGCTTGGCGAACACCACGTTCGCCGCGAAGATCGGCAGGAACGCCACGACCACGGCGGCCACCGCGCGCAGCGGCAGCGGCAGGCTCAGCAGCCAGGAGTTGGGCACCAGCCAGGCCAGGACGAGCCCCGCCAGCAGCACGCCGTACATCACGGGCAGGGACGGCACCCGGAAGCGGCGGGTCACCTCCACCGCGGCGAGCACGGCGACCAGCACCCCGCCGAACACGATCGCGTTCACCACCCAGGTGGTGCCGAACAACAGCGCGAACCCGGTGACGCCCTTGGTCTCCAGCAGCAGGAACGCCACCCCGAGCAGGAACAGGTCGGCGTACGGGCGCATCCGCCGGTACGGACCCGCGACGGCACGGACGGCGAGCACGCTGACCAGGAGGATCAGGCCGAGGGTGATGATGTAGATCTGCGGGATCGTCTGGTCCTTCAGGTACAGGAAGGGCCGGTCGTCACTGGCCGGAGGCGGGGTGTCGGCCTTCGCCCCCGCCCACTCCGAGCCGCACCGCTGCGCCTCGGCGGTGAGCCCCGCGGTGATCACCGCCTGCTGGCCGGTCTCGCTGACGATGTCGACGCAGGGCTTGTGTCCGAAGGCGGCCTGCATGGTGGAGCCGAGGCGGTCCACCAGCCAGGTCTCGCGGTAGTAGTTGTACATCGAGAAGGCGCCACCGGGCTTGAGGTGGTCCCTCGCCGCCTCCATCGCCTGCTGGGTGAACAGGTAGCTCTCCAGCCGCAGCGAGCTCGCCCCGGACACCAGGGTGAGCGAGTCGGGCAGCGCGAAGAGGATGAGGTCGTACTTGTCGGAGGTCCGTTCCAGGAAGGCGCGGCCGTCGGTGACGTGGGTGGTGACCCGGGGGTCGCTGTAGGGGTTGTCGGGGTGGTAGGAGCGGCCGAGTTCGAGCAGCTTGGGGTCGATCTCCACGGCGTCGACGTGCTTGGCGCCCTTGGACAGCGCGATGGACACGTCGGTGCCGCTGCCCGCGCCCACGATGAGCACGTTGTCCAGCTTGCCGGAGGCCGCGCGCTCGTACGGCAGGGCGTACTGGCGCTCCCACTCCAGGCGGCTCTTGGCCGGGGTGGCCTGCTGGTGCGGGATGCCGTTGACGTCGATGTTCATCAGCGGCACGTCGTTCCAGTAGCCGCGCACGTAGGTCACCTTGTAGTAGGGCGACCACAGCGCCCCGGCCGTCAGCGTCTCCGTCGCGAGGACGCCGACGACGATCAGCGACGGCACGAGCAGCGCCGCGCGGGCCCAGACCTTGCGGGGCCACAGCAGCACCGCGTAGGCGATCGCGGCGATCGTGCCCCACACCACCGGGGGCGCGCTGAGGAACGACAACGCGGTGAACAGCGCGATGCCGCTGAGGCTGCCGATCAGGTCGTAGCGGTAGGCCTCCAGCCGTTCGAGCTCGGGGAAGCACCGCCCGACCAGCTCGGCCGGGCCCATCAGCACGATCGCCGCCGCGGCGAAGATCACCGGCAGGATCAGCCAGGGGGGCGGCCCGCTGGCGCTCAGGCTCGTCCAGTACAGGACACCCTCGGTCTGGCGGTCCACGGTGACCGGGAAGAGCCACACGATCAGGACCAGGGCGGCCAGCACGATCGGCGAGTAGTACGGCTGCCGGGTGCTGCGACCCACCCGCAGGAAGCCGAGTCCGATGCCGAGGAAGGACCCCAGCAGGACGAAGTTGGTGAAGTAACTCAGATGGACGATGTTCGACCCGGTCCACCGGATCAGGGCCAGCTCCAGGAAGAGCATGAAACCGCTGGCCACTATCAGTCTGGGCCGCGTGCTCAGCCAGTGTGTGTGCCGGTCGTCGGGGCTGGGGGGTGGAGTCGTCTCCGCCTCTGCGGTCATGACGCCCAACGCTAGTGATCGGCACCCGCGCAGGGAAGGAAATCCGCGTCCGTCGTTTGCAATGGTTCGTCCCATGAGTCCGGATAGGGAGCGGTTTCAACGGCTGGACGCGACCGAGGCGGATGAAGGAACGTGGTGAGCCCCGATCCCCTCGAGCCACGGTGGTGCACATGCGGGTCCTGCTCCAGCTCCGTCCCTCTCCCGACGTCGTCGCGGCCGTGGCCGACCCCACGGTGAGCACCCCGGCGGCCGACGTCGCCGACGCGCTGCCCGGGGTCGTCGTGGACCCCTCCTTCACCCCGGTCGTCGCGCCCCGGCCGGTTCCCGAGACCGGGGGCGACCCCCTCTCGCTCAACCAGCCGCTGACGTTCTCCTTCGCCGACGACCAGGCCTCGGTGCTGGTCCGCGGGGAGATCTCCGACGACGAGATCTCCACCCGGCTCACCCTGCTGCCCTCGCTCCGCCCGGACGTCGTGGGGGTCTTCGCCGACCCGGTGATAGAGCGCGGTCTCACCTGCGGCGGAACGCCCCCGGTGGGCGACTGGCACGACGTGGAGCGGCTGCTGAACGTCGCCGAGCTGGCCCGCGAGGGTCTCGACGGCTCGGGCGTCGCGCTCGCGGTGCTCGACACCGGCATCAACGCCGCGCACGTGGCCCGGCGCCTCGACCGCGCCGTGGCCCTCGACGCCCAGCACAGCTGGAAGCCGTCAGGGGTGCGGGGCGAGGCGGGCGAGTTCCCCGTCGACCACGGCAGCATGTGCGCCTTCGACGCGCTCATCGCCGCGCCGAACGCGTCGCTGATCGACGTGCCCGTGCTGCTGTCCCGGCGCCCCGGCGGCAGCGCGCTGGACGGCCTGCTGTCGGACGCGGTGGCGGCCTTCGCCCACCTGCGCACCGTCCTGGAGGCCCAGCCCGCCGCCTCGCGCTCCCTGGTCATCAGCAACAGCTGGGGCTCCTTCTCTCCCGACTGGGACTTCCCCGCGGGCCACCCCGGCAACTACTCCGACAACCCCGCCCACCCGTTCAACCTGATCGTCGCCAGCCTGGAGCGGGCGGGCGCCGACGTGCTGTTCGCCGCGGGAAACTGCGGGCGCGACTGCCCCGACGGCCGGTGCGCCTACCCCGGCAGGCCGATCACGGGAGCCAACTCCCACCCGCGCGTCCTGTCGATCGGCGGCGTCGACGTCCGGGGCGAGCGGGTCGGCTACTCCTCGCAGGGTCCGGGCCGCCTCACCGCCCGCAAGCCCGACCTGTGCGCCTACACCCACTTCTCCGGCTCGGCGGCCTTCGGCGACGACGAGGCCGACTCGGGCACCTCGGCCGCGTGCCCCGTCGCCGCCGGGCTGGTCGCGGCCGTACGCACCGTGTGGCCCTCCCCCCGCCTGTCACCCGCCCAGCTGCGCACCCTGCTCCGGCGCACCGCCGACGACCACGGCGCCATCGGGTACGACCACGACTACGGCTACGGCGTCGTCGACACGGCCGGAATGCTCGCCTCGTTGCGCCGCC
Source organism: Streptosporangium nanhuense (assembly GCF_059358815.1). Lineage (NCBI taxonomy): Bacteria > Bacillati > Actinomycetota > Actinomycetes > Streptosporangiales > Streptosporangiaceae > Streptosporangium > Streptosporangium nanhuense. Next base: position 1,107,998 of record NZ_JCADBG010000001.1, on the reverse strand, counting down.
GCGCCAGGCGCGTAGCGTGAGTGCATGCTCCTGATCACCGTGAGGCTCCCGCCCGACGCGACGCTCGCGCAGGCCATGCGGCGCCTGGAGTTACCCGAGGAGGACGTCGACACCGACTACGGCCTGGTGCTCATCGACCCCGACCAGGGCCTGTACGGCCTGCGGGTGAGCGAGGCCGCCGCCCGCCGGGTCACCTCGGCGGGCGAGGGCCCCTACTCCGACCCGAGGATCGAGCCGTACGGCCCCCCGGAGTGAGTCCTTGCGGGCGCCGTCCGGTGGACGGTCTGGGCCGGAGCGGCGGTCAGGCGTTCTCGCGGTTGAAGACGCGGGTCCCCACCGCGACGCAGAGCAGCGACAGGATCGCGGTCACCGCGACGCCGAGCCCGACGGTCACGTTCATGTAGTGGCCGTTGAACAGCTCGCGCATGGCCTCCAGCACGTAGCGGAACGGCGTGGCGCGCGACAGGGCGTCCAGCCAGCCCGGCGCCATCGACATCGGCAGGAACGCACCGGACAGCAGGACCAGCGGGACGATCGCCGTGCTCATGACGGGCGCGAACGCCTCGGGGTCCATGACGAGCGCGATCGCGTTGGACAGCGCGGCCAGGCTGACGCCGAGCAGGGTCATCAGCAGCAGCGCGACCAGCACGCCGGGAACCGCCGCGCGCAGGCCGAAGGCGTAGCCCACCGCGATCAACATGATCGACTGGATCACCAGGGTGAGCGAGTTCGCCAGGACCCGGCCGAGCAGCAGGGAGACGCGGTGCGCCGGGGTGACCCGCAGCCGCTCCAGCACCCCGGCCCTGGCGTCCATGACGATGCCGAACCCGGCCAGGCCCGCGCTGAACAGCGCCACCTGGATGAGCAGGCCGGGAATGAGCGTCTCCCAGGGGCCGATCGTGACGAACAGCGGGCCGAACAGCACCAGGTAGAGCAGGGGCTGCAGGACGCCGAAGACGATCCCGGCCTTCTGCCGCAGGGAGATCCGGACGTTGTGCCGGAAGATCAGCCAGGTGTCGCGGACGGCGCTCATCACCGCTCACCCGCCGGGTGAGCCGCCCGCCGCCCGCCGCGCGTTCCCGGTGAGCCCGGCGAGCCCGGCGAGCCCGGCGAGCCCGATGAGCCCGGCGGATCCTCTCCGCGGGAACGGCCGGCGAGGGACTCGCCGACCGTTCCCGGCGGGGGCGGCGGATCGTCCCTGAGGGAGCGGCCGGTGATGGACAGGAAGACGTCGTCGAGGCTGCCGGTGCCGCCCTTGAGCTCGGCCGGGGTGCCCTCGGCGACGATCACGCCGCCGTCGATGACGAACAGGCGGTCGGCGAGCGTGTCCGCCTCGTCGAGGTAGTGCGTGGTCAGGAACACCGTGAGGCCGGACCCGTCGCGCAGGCTCCTGATGTGGTCCCACAGGGCGGCCCGGCTCTGCGGGTCCAGGCCCGTGGTGGGCTCGTCGAGGAAGAGCAGGACGGGGTCGTGCACCAGGCCGAAGGCGAGGTCGAAGCGGCGGCGCTGGCCGCCGGAGAGCGCGCCGCCCGGCCGATCCCGCAGCCCGGTGAGCCCGAACCGGTCGAGCACCTCGCCGACCCGTTGGCGCGCCTCCGCCAGGCGCATGCCGTACAGCATGGCGTGCAGTTCCAGCTCCTCCCCCACCGGGTTCGACGGGTCCGTCCCGCCGTTCTGGGACACGTAGCCGATGCGCCGCCGCACTCCCCTCGGGTCGGCGAGCAGGTCGTGGCCCGCGACCGTGGCGGTGCCGCCGGTGGGACGCACCAGGGTGGTCAGCATGCGCATGGTGGTCGTCTTTCCCGCGCCGTTCGGGCCGAGGAACCCGACGATCTCCCCGGCCTCCACCGCCAGGTCGACACCCCGGACGGCTTCCACGCCGCCGGGAAAGGTCTTGCTCAACGCCGATGTCTTGATCATTTGATCGCCTCCTTTTTTACAGTAACACCAATTTTAGAGTCACTGCAAAAATAGCCCGGCACCTAGGATGGGCCCATGAGCGAGGGTCTGCGCGAGCGCAAGAAACGGGAGACCAGGCAGCGCATCTCCGACATCGCCACGTGGCTGTTCGTGACGAAGGGCTTCGACAACGTGACGGTGGCCGAGGTCGCCAGGACCGCCGACGTGTCGGTCAACACGGTCTTCAACTACTTCGGCACCAAGGAGGACCTGCTCTTCGACCGTCAGGAGGAGGTGGAGGACCTGCCGAGCAGGGTCGTCCGGGAGCGGAGGCCCGGCGAGAGCCCGCTGGAGGCGCTGCGCCGCGACTTCCTGGACGCGCTCGACACCCGCCACCACCGCTACGGGTTCCACGAGGGAAGCGACGCCTTCACCCGCATGGTCTCCCAGAGCCCCTCGCTCAACGGCCGGCTGAGGGAGATGCAGGAGGGGCGGGAGAAGGCCCTGGCCAGAACGCTCGCCGAGGAGGCCGGCGCCGACCCCGGCGACCTCACCCCCGCGCTCGTCGCCGCCCAGGTCAACGCGGTCCTGCACCGGCTGATGACCCACTCCGTCGAGCGCATGCTGGCGGGCGAGACCCTCGACGCCATCGCCCCCGACCTGCGACGGCACGCCGAGCACGCCTTCGATCTGCTGGAGTCGGGCATCGGCGACTACTGCGCCCGTCCCCCGGACACCCCCAGGACCGTCACGACCGGCGAACCGGCCTTCTAACCGCTGTTCGCCGCGCCGTAGCGCAACCCGTCGTACAGGATCGTGGCGATGCGCAGCGCGTCGTCCCGCCAGCCTTCGGCGCGTATCCCGCAGATGCCGCCGAGGGCGCGCAGCACGACGCGCCCGCCGATGCCGCCGCGGACGAGGCCGGCCACGACACCCGCGGCGAGAAGTTCGTCCAGGGCGCGGGCCATCTCGTCGCGCGCGTCGTCGAAGACCGGCGAATCGGTCGCCATGATGCTCTCCAGCGCCTCACCCATCCCCCTGCCCACCGCCGCGTGCTCCACGAGCAGCAGCAGGAAGGTGCGCAGGGCCTCGTCGGGGGCGTGCTGCGCGAGCAGTCGGGCGGGGGTCGCGCAGAGCTCGGCGACCTCCTGGCGGTACACCTCCGCGATGAGCGCCTCGCGCGTTTCGAAGTGGCGGTACAGCGTGCCGATGGCCACACCGGCCCGGTGGGCGATCTCCTCCACATGGGCGCCCTCGTCGGCGAGGAACGCCTCGCGCGCCGCGACCAGGAGCGCTTCGCGGTTGCGGCGGGCATCGGCGCGCAGCGGACGGGATGACGGCAACGATCCTCCATAAAGTGAGTCCAACTCCGTTTGCGTGTACTCTTTCCGGAGTCCGGTTCACTTTACCGAAGGGGTACGCCCATGACGACCGAGGACGAAGGGCTCGACGGCCTGCGTGTGCTGGTGACCGGCGGTAGCCGAGGGCTCGGGGAGGCGACGGCCCGTCGCTTCGCCGCCGCCGGTGCCACCGTGCTGACGGCCTCACGAACCGCGCCTCCCGAAGACCTGCCCGCCACTTTCGTTCCCGCCGACCTGCGGTCCGAGGAGGGGGTGGCGGAACTCGGCCGACGAGTGGTGGACAGCGTCGGAGGCGTCGACATCCTGGTCAACAACGCCGGAGCCGCGACCGGGCCGATGCAGACCCTGGAGCGGTCGGACGCGTCCTGGCTCGCCGACCTGGAGATGAACCTGCTCAGCGCGGTCCGGCTCGACCGGGCCCTGGTTCCCGGGATGGTCGAGCGTGGCTCCGGCGTCGTGGTGCACGTCTCCTCCATCGCCAGCCACCTCCCCCAGCCCGCCGAGGCGTCGTACGCGGCGTCGAAGGCGGCCCTCAACGCCTACAGCCGCGAGTTGGCGACGGCGGTGGGCGAGCACGGCGTACGCGTGGTGTGCGTTCTGCCGGGCTTCGTCGTCACCGAGGGAGCGGTCAGCCATCTCCAGCGGATGGCCGACAGCCAGGGCGTGGGCATCGACGACGTCAAGCAGCAGATCGTGGACCACCTGAAGGTGCCGATGGGGCGCCCCGGCGAACCCGAGGACGTCGCGGAGATGATCGCTTTCCTCGCCTCCGGCCGCGCCAGATGGCTCACCGGCGCTCAGTTCCGGGTCGACGGCGGCATCATCCCCGTGGTCTGAGCCGCACCCGCGCACAGGAATCGAGGAGAGACACCATGACCTTCAACCTGACGTCACTGATCGTGGACGCCGCGGACCTGCGGAGCGAGAGCTCGTTCTGGCACCGGCTGCTCGGCGGCTCGATCACGAGGACGGCGACGCACCACTTCCTGCGGGTCGACGGCTTCCCCGTGATCGTGATCCAGCACGCTCCGGGGCATGTGCCGCCGCAGTGGCCCGACAGCGCCTCCCAGCAGATGCACTTCGACCTCTCCACGGACGACGCGGTGACCGCGGACAAGCAGGTGCTCGACGCCGGCGGTCGACGGCTGCGACCGGCCGACGACGCCGTCGCCTCCACTCGGCAGAGCTCCCGGGTGTACGCCAGCCCGGCCGGACACCCCTTTTGCGTCCGCCCGGCCTGACCCCGGAACCGAGCACGCGGAACCGCGCGAGCACTGTCATCGCTTCCGCTCCGGCGTCGAGGACGGGTTCGTCGGCCTTGAGGCGAGCCCGGGTGGCGACATCCGCCCCACTGCCGACGTGCTCCACGAGCGGGCTCGTCAGCCGGTACGCCGCGCCCACCTGTTTCTCGGCCTCAGGACTCACTCGTCTGGCCGGGGAGGCGGCCCGGCGTCACGTTCACCGGTTCAGGGCGGGAGGTACGGCGCGCGCCGCTTGACGGCACGCCCCGATCGGTACCGGCAACGGTCTCGGCAGCGGACCCGCCCCCGGAAGGAGCCCGCCGGTTCGCGGTCACTCCTTGAAGCGCAGGGCGAGCTGGATCCGGTCACGAAGGCCCAGCTTGCGCAGCACGCTGGAGACGTGGTTCTTGACCGTGCCCTCGGTGATGAACAGCCGGGCCGCGATCTCCCGGTTGACGGCTCCCTGGGCGACCATCCTGGCCACCTCGACCTCGCGGGCCGAGAGCAGGTCCTGCCCCTGGAAGCGGGCGGAGCGCGGGTCCTCCGGCCGCGATCCGCCGCCCGCCGAGGGTGCGTGCCGGAGCTCGGCGACCAGCCTGGCGGCCACCGGGGCGCCGAGCACCGTCTCTCCCCTGCCGACCCGGTGGACGGCCGAGACCAGCTCCTCGGGCGAGCAGTCCTTGAGCAGGTAGCCCAGGGCGCCGCCGCGCAGCGCGCCGAAGATGTAGTCGTCCTCGTCGAAGGTGCTGAGCACGATCGCGGCCACCCTCGGGTGCTCCGCGGAGAGCCGGACGATCAGCTCCACCCCGTCCATCCCGGGCATCCGCGCGTCCACGAGGGCCACGTCCGGGTCGGTCTCCGCCACCACCCGCAGCGCCTCCCGGCCGTCGGCGGCCTCCCCCACCACCTCGATCCCGGGCTCGACCTCCAGCAGCTTGCGCAGCCCCTGGCGCATCAGCACCTGGTCGTCGACCAGGATGATCCTGATCGGGCTCATGATCGCCTCCTCGCCCCGGCCGGAGCGGCCGGTAGGGCGACCGGCAGCTCGGCCCGTAACGCGAACCCGCCCCCCGGGGCGTTGCCGCCGGTCAGCGTACCGCCGAGGGAGCGGGTCCGCTCGGCCAGCGACGTCAGCCCGAAACCTCGCCCGGAGCGCTCGCCCGCGCCCTTGCCGTCGTCGGTGACCACGAGCACGGTCCGAGACCCGCCGAAGACGAGCCTGACGGCCACGTGCGGCGCCTCGGCGTGCCTGACCGCGTTGGTCAGCCCCTCCTGCAGCACCCGGTAGAGCACCAGCTCGGCGTCGGCGTCGAGCCGGTGCTCGGTGCCCTCCACCTCGAAGGTGACCGTGATGCCCATGCCGTCGAACGAGGCCGCCAGCCGCTCCAGCGCCGCGCTGCCCACCCGGCCATCCAGCGCGAGCGGGCGCAGCGCGCGCACCCATCTCCGGGCGTCGGCCAGCGCCTCGACGGTCAGCTCCTTGGCCTGGCGCACCTCGTCCCAGGCCGCCTCCGGGCGGCGCTCGCGGAAGCGCTCGGCGTTCTCCAGGTCCATCTTGATCACGGTCAGGTGATGCCCGATCGAGTCGTGCATCTCCGCGGCCATCCTCGCCCGCTCCTCCGCGACCGTGAGCTCCCTGATCCGCCCCAGCAGGCGCCGCGTCTCCTCGCGGCTGCGGCGCGCCTCCAGCGTGGACGAGGCCATTCCCAGCACGAACGCGGAGAACATCGCCATCTCCCCGATCTGGGCCAGCCCGTCGAGGACGGACTTGCCGAACAGCAGCGGGACGGCCGCGAACAGGAACACCGCCAGCGACGTCAGGATGACCGACGCGACGCGCATGCCGTACAGGAAGGCGAGGTTGGCGACGGCGATGAGGGGGAGCAGCGTGTGGGTGCCGTTGGAACCGGTGGCCCCCAGCAGCAGGGTGGCCACCAGGAACACCGGGGCCACGAAGCGGCGGCCCCGCGACAGGTCCCACGGCAGCGCCGGCCACAGGCCGGCGACCAGCGCGAGGTTCAGCCCGGTCAGCACGTGGGAGAGCGTGCTGCGGGGAGAGAGCACGTGGGCGACGGCGGTTGCGACGAGCACGCCCCAGAACAGGACACTGAACAGGAACGGCCGGTCGGCGTCGCGCATCCACTCCAAACGCGGCATGCCACGACCTTAGGCCGTCGGACTCCCGCAGGTGATCCCCCTACGGACACCATGACCGTGGTCATGGTCGTTTCTATCCGCCGCTCGATGCGCCCACGCGGTTCCCGTTCCTAATCTTGCCGCTCATGAGAGCCACCCGCCCCTTCTGGGCCGTCCTGATAGTCATGGCCGCCATGTTCGTCCAGATCCTGGTCGGAACGTTGCCCGTCGTGCTGCTGATGGACCGGGCGGATCCGCTCTACGGACCGCTGGGCGTGCTCGGCACCACGGTCGCCTCGATCGCCCTGGTGTACGCGATCCGCCGTTACCTGGGCCACCAGAGCTGGTCGGGGGTGCGGCTGACGCGCTCCTGGTCGGCCGCGTGGCATGTGCCGGTCGGCCTGCTCATCGGCGCCGTGCCGGTGGCCGCCGGCAACGCGCTCTCGGTGGCCCTGGGCGTGGCCACCTGGACCTCCTGGGAACGGGGAACGGCGCCCACGCCGCCCTACCTGGCGATCGCGCTCGCGATCGCGGTCATCGTGCTCGGCCAGGCGTTCCCCGAGGAGTTGCTCTGGCGGGGGCACCTGTTCGACACGCTCTCGGACCGCCTGTCACCGCGCATGGTCCTGTTCGTCGTGTCGGCGGTCTTCGGCGTCATGCACATCGTCTCCCAGAGCCCGGCCGACAGCCTCACCGAGAAACTGCTCTACGTCGTGCTGGCGACCGCCCTGGGCTTCGTCTGCACGGCGGCACGGATGCGCAGCGGCGCGGTCTGGATGGCGGTCGGCGCGCACACCGGCTTCCACGTCGGCAACCTGCTGACGCCCACCAAGGATCTCCGCTACGACGTGCAGCTCATCCTGCTGACCTGCGTCCTCTTCCTGGTCGGGCTGGCCGTCCTGCCCCGGTCGGACAGAAGCCCGCGCCCCGCCGAGGCGGATCTCCACTCCCGCCTGTGACGACCGTCCGGCGTCGGCCTCGCGCCCCGCCGGTACCGGCGGGACCGATGACCGGAACGACCGACGACCGGAGGGACCGGAGGGACCGGCGACCGAAAGGCAGCGGGGCAGCGGGATCCAGGCCGGGCGCGTCGCCCGCCGCCGCGGGCCGGGGGCCGATGCGCGCGACGCACCTTTTCGGAGCGCGATGTCGCCGCACGGCGGCACGCGATGTTGCCGTACGGAGAACATCAAAGGACCGAAACGTTTCGTGACAGGCGTGGCGGATCCGGAACTTCACCGGTCCGTTATGATCTTGGCTGTCTCGGTCCCTCCGACCCCCAGGAGCCCCCGTGCCCTCGCGCGAGCGTCTCCGCGCCCTGCTCGAAACGCACCGTTTCCAGCAGTTCATCGTCGCCGTCATCCTGGTCAACGCGACCACACTCGGACTGGAGACCTCGGTCACGGTCGTCGAGCGGTACGGCACGCTGCTCAGCGCCGTCGACCACCTGGCGCTCTACATCTTCGTCGTCGAACTGACCGTCAGGCTCTACGCCTACGGCTGGCGGTTCTTCCTCAACCCGTGGAACGTCTTCGACGCCGTGATCGTGACGGTCTCGCTGCTGCCCACGGCGGGCGGTCTCTCGGTCCTGCGGGCGATGCGGATCCTGCGGGCGCTGCGGCTGATCTCCGTGGTGCCGAGCCTGCGCCGGGTGGTGACCGCGCTGCTCACCGCGATGCCGGGGATGAGCTCGATCGTGCTGCTGCTGGCGCTGGTCCTCTACGTCACGGCGGTGATGGGCACGAAGCTCTATCACGTCACCGCCCCAGAGTACTTCGGCGACCTGCCCACCTCGCTGTTCACCCTGTTCCAGATGATGACCGGTGACGCCTGGTCCGACATCACCCGCGAGGTGATGGCCCATCACCCCTCGGCGTGGGTGTTCTTCGTGGCGTTCATGCTGGTGTGCACCTTCGTGGTGCTGAACCTGTTCATCGCGGTGGTGGTCAGCGCGATGGAGGAGGAGCACGCCGAGGAGTCGGTGCAGGCGACCGAGCAACTGGGCAGGGCGGTCCTCACCGAGCTGGCCACGCTCCGGGCCGAGGTGCGGGAGCTGCGGGACCGGGTCCCGGTGACGCCGAACGGCGCTCCGATCCCGGTCATGGCGGGAAACGGCGGCGGCCCGGCCCCCGCGAACACCGCGGCGAACGGCGGCGCGCACCCGGGAGGAAACGGCGGCGCTCCGGCCCCCGGGAAGACGACGTCGAACGGTGACGCGCGCCAGTAGGGAACGCGGGGGAACGGCGGCCCGGGGAAACGGCGGCGCGAGGGAACGCGGGGGAACGGGGGCGCGGGAGAACGGCGGCGCGAGGGAACGCGCAGGAACGGCGGCGCGCAGGAACGGCGGCGCGAGAAAGCCCGCCACCCGGGGGCAGCGGGCCGGCGCCGCGGATCGGCGTCAGGTCAGCGCGAGTAGAACTCCACCACGAGCTGCTCGTCCACCGGGACCACGATCTGCTCGCGCAGCGGGCGGCTGAACAGGGTGAACTTGAGCTCGGCGTGATTGACGTCGAGGTAGGCGGCGATCCGGTCGTCCGCGTACGTGCCCTCGGACGCGGCGACGAAGGGCTGCATCCGGCGTGACTTCTCGCGCACCGCGATGACCTGGCCCGGCTTGACCAGGTAGCTGGGGATGTCGACCTTGCGGCCGTCCACGGTGATGTGGCCGTGGGCGACGTACTGGCGGGCCGCGTAAATGGACGGAGCGATGCCGGAGCGCAGGACCAGGGAGGCGAGACGCGTCTCCAGCAGCACCACCAGCTCCGCGCCCGCACGCCCGGTGCCGCGCAACGCCAGGTCCCAGTAGCGGCGCATCTGCCGCTCGGAGACGTCGTAGTACCAGCGGAGCTTCTGCTTCTCCATCAACCGCAGGCCGTAGTCACCGGTCTGCCGCCGGTTGGTCTTGCGACCGTGCTCACCCGGCGGGTAGGGACGCTCCTCGAAATAGCGGACCGCCTTGCGGGTCAGCGGCACGCCCGCCCTCCGGGACAGACGCACCTTCGGTCCGGTGTAGCGCATGCTCACTCCTTTGTGGTTAGGTCTACCTTAGTTAGGCAAGGCTAATCTTACACAGCAGTATCTCCCGACCTCAAGGAGAGCCGGTCCATGCAGCCCGTCACCGCTCCGCCGATCCCCGAGCGGGTCCGCACCCTCGCCGCCACCGCCGCTCCCACCCACGTGTCCATCTCCGGAGCCACCGGTCCCGCGACACCCGCCAAGGGCGGCGTGGACGAAGCGGGCCGTCCCGTGCTGCTCGTCCTGCCGGGCGACCCGCTCCACGACGCGCTGGACGAGCCCGTGGTGACCGTGGATCTGACGTCGAACCGCTCGCTGGGAGAGCACGAGCTGTCGCGCGGCCTGCTCAAGGTGCAGGGCTGGGTGCAGGCCGTACCCGCGGCCGAGGTGAGGAGGACGGCGGTGGCGATCGCCGAGCGCTGCCCCGACGAGGCCCTGTTCGAGGTGCTGGAGGGGACGGACGGCCCCAGGCTTCTCCGCGTCGACGTCGGCAGGGTGATCTATCTCACCGGGCCCGAGTCGGGTGTCCTGGACGCGGAGGAGTATCTCGACGCCGCCCCCGACCCCCTGATGGGTGATGCCGAGCGCATGCTCCACCACATCAACGACGCCCACCGCAGGCAGTTGGAGACCGCGCTGGGCTCCCTGCTCGCCGCGCCGGTGCCGGAGGCCTGGCTGTGGGAGCTCGACCGTTTCGGGGCGACCGTCCGCTGCGGCGTGGACGACCCGACGCTGATCCGGCTCCCCTGGCCCTCGCCCATCACCGACGCGGAGTCTCTCGAGCACGCCGTACGCTGCCTGCTCTGCCACCACTGACGGAGCGACCACCGGGACCGGGAAAACCCGGATGGGGCCGAGGCCGGGGAAACGGCTGTCGGAGTGACCGGGCAGCGGCCGTTCAACGGCCGGCGGATCGACAATTCGACGCGTGGCGCCATTTCCGATCCAGGCCGGAAATGGCGCCAAGCCATTCGACGCGAAACCGCCCCGGAAGCGAGATTATTCCCGGGGTGCGATCATTCCTGGAGAAATTCGTCCCGGGACCGGAATGTCAGCCCCCGGACACGACCTCGCTGGTGTTCCGGATGACCTGGTCGACGAAACCGTAGTCCCTGGCCTCGGTGGCGGTGAACCAGCGGTCGCGATCCCAGTCGTCCTCGATCCGCTCCAGCGGCTGGCCGGTGTGGAAGGCGATCCGCTCGCGCATCGTCTGCTTGGTGTAGAGCATCTGCTCGGCCTGGATCGCGATGTCGGCGGCGGTGCCGCCGAGGCCGCCCGAGGGCTGGTGCATGATCACCCTGGCGTGCGGCAGGATGTAACGCTTGCCCGGGGCGCCCCGCGATGCCCATGGCCACGGTGGCGACGTCGTTGGGGATGTACTGCATCACGTCGTAGATGGCCATCCCGGCCGACACCGAGCCGCCGGGTGAGTTGATGTAGAGCCAGATGTCGCGCCGGTCGTCGTCGGCGGAGAGCAGGAGCAGCTCACCACAGATCCGGTTGGCGACCTCGTCGTTCACCTCGCTGCCGAGCACGACGATCCGCTTGCGCAGCAGCCGCTGGTACAGCTGGTCTTCGGGGACGTTCTGGGGACCGCTCATGTCTTCCACCTACTCCGAACCCGGGGGGCGCGAACAACGAATACTCGTGACCATAGTCCCGCCGGGGACCGTGCTTTCCGTCGTTCGCTGTCAGCGCTTTTCGCTGAAAGCGCAGCATCCGTCATTCTGATTTCCCGCCGGACCCGGCCGCTCCAATGGCCCGGCCGTTTCGATACTCCCGCCGCTCCAATGTCCCGGCCGTTCCGATGCCCCCGCCGTTCCGATGGCCCGCTGTTCCGATGCCCCGGCCGTTCCACTCCGGGCACGGCCGGCTCGTCTCCGGGGAGGAGACTGTCCCGCCGTGCGGGCGACGTCCGGCGGTGGAGGCGATCCGGTGGCCCTGATGACCTTGACGCCCCGGAGTCCCGGGAGGCGGGCACGGCCGCGCCCGGCGGTCCGGGCACCCTCGGCGACCGGCCGATGCCGGATCGGCCTGGCTCAGGCATCGGGGACGGGCATCGGGGACGGGCATCGGGGAGGGGCATGTTTACCCCCTCCTCTGCAGGAGAGGGGATATCACTGCGTGGACAAAAATCCACAAACGGGAGGAATCACATCATGGGTGCCGACGACAAGATTGCCAACAAGGCCGAAGAGCTCGGAGGCAAGGTCAAGGAGGGCGCGGGACGCGCCACCGGCGACGAGCGGCTCGAGGCCGAGGGCAGGACCGACCAGGCCGACAGCCACCTCAAGCAGGCCGGCGAGAAGCTGAAGGACGGCGCCGAGAAGGTCAAGGACGCTTTCAAGAGCTGACTCGCGACCATGTGGCGGGGGTCCCGGTTCTCCGGGACCCCCGCCGCCGCGTTCGGGGAGAGCCGCTCCCCGAAGGCCCGGGGGGAACTCCCTCCCGTTCGGGGAAAGCGACTCTCCGAAGGCCCGGGGAACCCCCTTGTCGGCGCGTGACCGTCAGCGGGTGAGGGTGTACGGCCTTCACCGGAAAGAGACCCGTCCGCGGGTGAGCCGCCCCGCGCCGTACGACCCCGGGCGGCCCGTCGCCGGAGCGGCCATCGGGCCCGTCCCCACCGGTCACCGCACGAGCAAAAGGGCTCCCTCGGAGACCGGGCGGCCTTCGAAGGGGCCCTTCACGAAACTGGCTCCGAGGGGGCGGGGCAGGGGAGAAGGCGCCCCTCCCGGCGGTCGCGTCAGGAGGCGGGGCCGACCTCCGGTTCCGGCGTTCCGTTGCCGGACGTGCCCTTCTGGCTCCCCTCCGCCCCGTCCTCGACGTGCTCGGCGTCCTCGGCCTCCCCGGTGTCGGCCTCCCCGGTGTCGGCCTCGGCCTCCTCCTTGGCGTGGCTCGCACCCTCGGGACTCTCCTCCCCCGGGACGCGGCGCGCGTCGTCGGGGTCCGCCAGCAGCGGCCGTTCGGGGAAGGTCGTGTCCGACCCCGACCGCTCCGCCACGACCCGGGTCTCGCCGTCGACGCCTCGCGGGCCGGCGGGCGGCGGATCCTTCTCGGGGATGTCGCGCTCGGCCGTGTCTTCGCTCACCTCAGGAGTGTCGGTCATGCCGACCCCCTCCCCGGTGAAAGCCCGAATATGTCGCCGGCAGGCATGGGGCCGGTCACCCGGGTAGGAAAACCCTCGACGAAGGGAGCGAGCTCATGACGGTCACCCGGTTTCAGGATCTGCCACTGGCCGACCACGACAGGGCCTGGGACGGCGAGGCGGCGGAGAAGCGCGTCCGCTCGTGGTCGGGCGCCGAGGAGGAGCCCAACGCCCGGTACAGGGAGGCTCATGTCTGGTACGACGGCGACGAGCCGGAGAACTTCGGAAGCTACAAGCTTCCCATCGCCGACGTGATCGACGGCAGGCTCAAGGTGGTGCCGCATGCCGTGCATGCCGCGGGAGGGATCCTTCAGGGGGCCCGGGGCGGGGTCAAGGTGCCCGAGGAGGACCTCGGCCGGATCAAGGCCCACCTGGCCAAGTACTACGCCAAGATGGGCGAGACCGCCCCCTGGGAGTCCTGACCTGATGACGCGTTTCGCGTTCGGCCTCGACCCGGCCTGGCGGATACCGCTGCTGCTGTTCGGGGTGGGGCCCGGCAGGGCCTTCGCCGAGGTGCGCGAGGGCGAGTTCTCGGTCCGCTTCGGCTTCTGGTCACTGCGCACGCCCCTGTCCAACATCGCGGGCACCACCGTGACCGGCCCGTACGCGCCGTGGAAGGTCATCGGGCCGCGCCTGTCGCTGGCCGACCGCGGGGTGACGTTCGGCACCAACGCCAGGCGGGGCGTGTGCGTCCGGTTCCGCACCCCGGTGCCCGCGCTGGCGCCCGGCGGTTTCCTGACCCATCCGGGCGCAACCCTGACGGTCTCCGACACCGAAGGACTGGTGGAGGCGCTCGCACAATCACGTCAGACGTGAGCCGGACACATGACAGAGGGGCGTCCGGGTAAAGGACGCGTCCCAAGCAAGGAGAAGAACATGACGGCCGAAGGACAGATGCCGGAAGAGACCTCGGCGAGCGGGAAGCCCATGGTGGCGGCCACCCCGCGCGACGTGGTCCACATCCGCCTGGGCTCGTTCGCCCTGATAGCGGTGATCGGCCTCGGGGTGCTCGGTTTCGTGGCCGGGATCACCTGGCTCACCGTCGCGATGGCCGTGCTGGCCGTGATCGCGATCGCGGACATCGTCCTGGCGATGCGCCGGCAGTCACGCACCGCTCCGGGCACGACGACGGAAGCGGGTTGAGAGCCGCCCCGAGCGGCTCCCGGGGCGCGCCCGCCGCGCGTCCTCCCCGGCCCGGACGGGCCCGGACGCCTTCCGCCTTCCGCCCTCCGCGCGTCCACCGCGCGGGGCCGGAGCGGGCCACCCCATTGATCACGCCCCCGTACGACGGAGGGCGTACGCGAGAAGCCACCCGGCGGAGGACGGCCCGGTGGACGTTCCCGGCCAGAGTGGAGTGGACATCACGACGATCCCGTCCCGCTCCCGCCGGGCCGCTTCGCCGGTCCTCCCACTTCCAGGCCACCTGACGGCCCGCGCGGCAGGGGCCGGTACGCGGTGCGGCACGTGCCCGGAAGGCGCCCATGCCCCCGACCGCCCCCTCCGACGACCGCGTCGCACGACGTCTCGCCCGCCGCCCCGCGCCGGCCATGTCGCCTCCGGTCCGCAGGACCGTCCTGACCCTGCACGTGGTGATCTCGGTCGGCTGGCTCGGGCTCGACCTGGGACTGCTCGGTCTCGGGGTCACCGCCCTGACGACCGGGGATCCGGAGACGCTGCGGGCCTCCTACCTGGCCATGGACGTCTTCGGTGACACGCTGATCGTTCCGTTAGGCCTCGGCGCGCTGCTGACCGGCGTGCTGCTCTGCCTGGGTACGCCGTGGGGGTTCGCCAGGTACCACTGGGTGCTGATCAAGCTGGTGACCACGCCGGCGGCGGTCACCGCGTCCGTGTTCGCGCTGCGCCCCCACATCGAGACGGCCGCCGCCGCGGTGTCCCGGGCCCTTCCCGCGGAACTGCCCTCCCTGGATCTCGGCGGCGTGGACCGCGTCCTGGTCGTCGCGCCGAGCGTCGCGCTGGCCCTCTACGTGCTCAACGTGGCGCTCTCGGTCTTCAAACCGTTCGGCCGCACGGCGTACGGGCGGCGACGATCGGCCCGGCCCGATCGTGCGGCCGGACCGTGACGGAAGGCGGCGACGCCACCGTCATCGTCACCGTGGACGTGAACGGCGCCCGGCATGGCTCGACCATGCCCGGCGCCGTTCACTCATGCCGTTTCAGGGTTTACCAGTGGGTGTAGAGAACCGGGCGGTAGAAAGGCCGGAAACCGAAAGGACCGAAGGTGTTGTAGACACCGAAAGTCGAATACCGGGGGTAGAAGCCGAAAGGACCGAAGGGGTTGAAAGGGTCGAAGCTGCTGCCGCCGGTGGTCACCGGAAGTGCCGACAGGGAGGCGACCTGCTGGGGCGCCGCGTTCGCGCCGGCGGGCTGAGCCGCCATCATCAGGCCGACGACCAGGCTGGATGCCACCAAGGTGCCGGCGGCGAGAGCATGCTTGAACATGAAGAATCACTCCGTGTCTGATGGTTGAACCCGGCGTGCCGCCAGGACTTACAGGGCGTCGAACAGATTTCCAGGAAATATGCTGAATCGACGTCACGTAAGACGCTAGTTCAGAGCCATAAGGACTTTCGCCCCAGAAAGGACAAAGCCTTGGTCGGGGATTGTCGCCGGAAAGGAAAGGCGGAGGTTACACCGGGGCGAGGATCACCGGCCCGGCTCCGCCCGCGATTCGCGCCCGGCTGTCACACCGCCCCGCGCCCCGCCTGCCGCCCCGTCCGGCGTACCGGCAACCGGAACCGGCCGGTCCACCCCAGCCGGTCCAGCAGGTAGGCCACACCGCGCGCGGTGTAGGAGACCTGGAACCTCTCCGCGATCAGCGCGGCGACGCGCTCGGTGGTCCAGCGGCCGTCGTCCCAGCCGTGGGCGGCGGCGCCCTCCTCCAGGGCCGCCTCCAGCCGCGCCAGCTGCTCGTCGGTGAGCTTGCGGCCACTGCCGGCGCCCTTGGAGACCAGCGCCGCCCTGCCGCCCCGACGCCAGAGCGCGTACCACTCGTAGGCGGACTTCCGGGTGATTCCCAGCAGCCGGGCCACCCGCGTCGGCGCGATCTCCCCCGCGAACATGTCGGCGGCCTGGAGCCGCACCCTTTCGCGCCTGGCTCGCTCCTGCGCGGACAGCCCACCACCCCTGTCTGAATATCTCATACTTTAAGGCTCTCACCTGGGCAAATAGGATCTAACAGGCACCCACCCCATGTCACCCCGGCCGTTCCTGGAGAGAGGCGGTGGCCGCGAAATCAGCGGGACGCGCCCAAGACGCCCAGCAAGCTCAAGACGCCCGGCGAGCCCAAGGCGTCCGGCGGGCTCAGGAGGGGTGGGCGTTCAGGAACTCGTCCAGGACGAGGGTGGCGGCCCCGTGGGCCACGGCGTCGGGGCCCAGGCGGCCCAGGACGATGGAGGTCGCCGCGTACGGCCGGGGCAGGGAGTTCTCCGCCGAGGCGGCGCGGATGTCGTCGAGCAGGTGCCTGCCGAGCAGGAGCCCGAGCCAGCCGCCGATGACGATCCGCTCGGGGTTGATGAGGTTGATCAGGTTGGACAGGCCGACGCCCAGGTAGGTGACGGTCTCGGCGATCACCGGCGACCCGGACTCCACCAGGGCGGACAGCTCGGCCTGCCAGTCGGCCGTGCGCGTGGGCACCCCGGCGCGGTCGAGGATGCCCCCGGCCCCGATGTAGGCCTCCAGGCAGCCGCGCCCTCCGCACCGGCAGGTCCGGCCGTTCACCACTATCTTGGTGTGGCCCCACTCTCCGGCGCTGCTGCTCACGCCGCGAAAGGTCATGTTGTCGGAGACGATGGCGGCCCCGACGCCGGAACCGATCAGCACGATCACCGCGTCACCGGACCCGCGTCCCGCGTCGCCGCCCTCACGTCCCGGCCCACCCGGGCGCGCCATGCCGTCCGGACCTCCCGGACCTCCCGGACCTCCCGGACCTCCCGGACCTCCCGGACCTCCCGGACCGAAAAGGCTACCGGCGACGCCGGTGCCGTACCCCGGCCCGCCGATCCCGCGCGCCGCGCCGTCACGCCACGGCTCGCCCCCGCCCCCGCCCCCGCCGGGGCGGGGGCCGGGCCACAGCTCGGCGCGGCCCAGTGCCCTGGTGCCGTTCTCGACGAACAGCGGGAGGGTGGTGCCCGCGCGTAGGAGCGCTCCCATGGGTACGCCGTCCCACCCGAAGGTCCTGGTGTGGATGAGCGCGTCGGGACCGCCCTCGACGATGCCCGGGACACCCACCCCCACGCCGAGTGCCCGGCCCGCCGGGACGCCCGCGTCGTCGAGGACGCCCTCGACCCCGGCGAGGATGTGGCGCACCACGAGCTCGATCTGGTGCCTGGCCGGACGCAGGGCGTACTCGACCCTGGCCCTCTCGTTCATCTCAAGGTCGAACAGCTCGACGCGCACGTGGGTCTCGGCGACGTCGACGCCGACCACGTGGCCGTACACGGGGTTGACGCGGAGGATAGCGCGGGGCCGGCCGCCGTCGGACTCGGTCTGGCCCGCCTCGACGACGATGTTCTCGGCGAGGAGGTCGCCCGTCATGCTGCTGACCGTGGCGGCGCTGAGGCCGGTGAGCCTGGTCAGCTCGTTGCGGGTCACGGGGCCGCTGAAGTAGAGGGTCCGCAGCAGCATGGCCCGGTTGCCCTTGCGCACGTCGCGGACCGTCCTGCGCTCGGGCCTCACGATGGCCCACCTCCCCATGTCACGGCACATGGTAATTGAGAACCGGAAGATCTCCGTCCGGCCTCCGAACCTCCGGACGCCCCCTGCCTCACGGGTGACGCACGTCCGCCTCTCCTCCGTGTTACCAAAGCGTTTCTTAAGGGGACTGAACTTTTTTCACATCTTACATTATCGTCCGTTGCACCCCCCATCAGGAGGAAGAAATGATCAGGAGAGTCACAGGGGCTGCGGCCGGTATGGCACTGCTCGCCGGACTCGTCGCCTGCGGCGGCGACAACGGGACGGCCTCGGAGGCCACGACACTGACCTACTGGATGTTCCAGGACCGCACCCCGCAGGCGGGGGAGGTCATCGAGAAGCTGCGTACCGACTTCGAGAAGGCCAACAACGTCACCGTCAAGATCGTCAAGATCCCCAAGGACGACTACAACACCAAGCTGGGCAGCGCCGTCGCCGCCGGGACCGTCCCCGACGTCGGCATCCTGGACCAGCCGCTGGTCGCCAGGTACGCCCTGGACGGCACCATCAAGGAGATGCCCGCCGGCACGGTCGACGAGAAGATCTTCTACGAGGGCGCCCTCAACACCAACAAGGTGAACGACAAGCTCTACGGGCTGCCGCTCGACCACACCGCCGTGGCGCTCTTCTACAACAAGAAGCTGGTGCCGACGCCTCCCAAGACCTGGGACGAGCTCAAGGCGACGGCCGCGAAGATCCACCAGGCCGACCCGAAGATCGCGGGCATGGTGGTGCCGAAGGGTGACGGCTACGGCGGCTGGATGTGGCCGGGCTTCCTCGGCGCCGCCGGCGGCTCCCTCGTCGACGAGAAGAGCAAGAAGATCCTGTTCGACCAGCAGCCCGGAGTCGACGCGCTCCAGCTCTGGGTCGACCTCCTGCCCTCGTCGCCCCGGCAGATCACCGACTCGGACAAGCCCTTCGAGAACGGCCTCGCCGGAATGATGATCTCCGGCCCGTGGGACGTGGCCACCATCAAGGCGGACTTCCCCGACCTGGAGTTCACCACCGCCCCGCTGCCGTACAAGACCCAGCCCTCCGGCAACATCGGCGGCGAGAACGCGGTGGTCTTCAGCAAGGGCAAGAACGCCGAGCTGGCGTGGAAGTGGCTCACCTTCCTGACGAACGCCCAGAACAACACCACGCTGGCGCAGGCGCTGGGCGGCTTCCCGACCAACATCGAGGCCGCCGAGCGGGACGCGGCCACGTTCGGGCCCGACCAGGCGGCGTTCCTGGAGCAGCTCAAGGTCGCCCAGGCCAGGCCCGCCCTGCCGGAGTGGATCCAGATCAACGACGAGATCATCGCACCCGCCATCGAGGCGGCGCTGAGCGGCAAGGTCACCTCCCAGCAGGCGCTGACCGAGGCCGCGGACAAGACGCGCGCGCTGCTCAAGTGGAACGGCTAACGCGAAAGCGAGGCAAACGTGGCATCTCCGGTGCTGGCTGACAAGCCCGCCGTGACGCCTCCTCCCGGGCGGCGGCGCCGTCGCCCGGGGTTCGGGCGACGCGACCACGTCATCGGGTGGCTGCTGATCGCCCCCGCGGTGATCTACTTCGTCATCTTCCTGCTCTACCCCGCCCTGGCCGCCCTCTACTACAGCTTCACCGACTGGAACCTGCGGACGGCGCCGAACTGGGTCGGGCTGGCCAACTACACCGACCTGCTGTTCGACGACGTGAAGTACCCGCACTTCTGGAAGTCGGTCCAGGTCACCCTGCAGTACACGCTGATCGCCGTACCGCTCACGCTGGGCACCGCGCTCGTGCAGGCGCTGCTGATCAACGCGATCCGCCGGGGTTCCAACATGTTCCGGCTGCTGCTGTTCCTGCCGGTCGTGACCGCCGAGGCGGCCGTGGGCGCCATCTGGCGCTGGCTCTACGACCCGCAGTACGGCCTGGTCAACACCATGATCGGCCTGGTCGGCATCCCGCCGCAGAACTGGCTCAACACCCCCGACCTGGTCATCCCCGCGTTGTCGTTCATAGCCGCCTGGCAGTGCGGCATCTCGATGATCATCTATCTCGCCGGGCTGAAGGGCATCCCCGACTCGATCCGCGAGGCCGCGATCATCGACGGCGCGGGGCCCGTCCAGCGGTTCTGGAAGATCGTCGTGCCGATGCTGCGGCCCACCACCTTCTACCTGCTGGTCACCGGCGTGATCGCGGCGCTCCAGGTCTTCGGCCTGGTGTACGTGATCTTCTCGGGCGGCGGCGGCAGGAGCGTCACCGGTGGCCCCGAGCAGTCGGGCCTGACCTACGTCCTGCACCTGTACCTGTTCGCGTTCCGCTACGACGCGATGGGCGCGGCCTGCGCGATGTCGTTCATCCTGTTCGTCTTCATCATGATCATTACTGCGCTGCAGTTCAAGTTCGTCAAGCAGGAGGCGTCGTGAAGGCCGCGAGGAAAGTACGGCTCGCGCCCATCTACATCGCGCTGGTGCTGCTGGCCCTGGTGTCGGTCGTCCCGTTCCTGTGGATGCTGGCGACCTCGTTCAAGCACGGCTCGGACGTCTACACCAAGGTGCCCAGCCTGCTGCCGCTCGACCGCAAGACCGGCGAGTTCTCCCCCACACTGGAGAACTACGAGCACGTCCTGCAGGTCAGCGGGCTGGGCCAGGCGTTCGTCAACAGCGTCTGGGTCTGCCTGATCCTGGTCCCGGCCAAACTCCTCGTGGACGCGCTGGCCGCCTACGCCTTCGCCAGGATCCCCTTCCCCGGCAGGGACAAGCTGTTCGTCGTCCTGCTCGCGGGCATGATGGTCCCCACGATCACGCTGCTGGTGCCGCGCATCCACGTCACCCAGGCGCTCGGCATGTTCGACTCCGGGTGGGGACTGATCCTGCCCAACATCGCCTCGGTGCTGGACATCTTCCTGCTGCGCCAGTTCTTCATGTCGCTGCCCACCGAGCTGGAGGAGGCGGCGCGCATCGACGGCGCGGGACGGATGCAGATCTTCTGGCGCATCATCATCCCGCTGTCGAAGCCGGTGCTGGCGGTCGTGACGATCACCAGCTTCATCTTCCACTGGAACGACCTGGTCTGGCCGCTGGTGGTGCTCAACGACCCCGAGCTCTACACGCTGCCGCTGGCCCTGCAGCAGCTGGCCAGCAGCGAGTCCGGGCGGGCGTACTACATCATGGCGGGCGCGGCCCTCGCGGTCATCCCGGTCATCATCGTCCTGCTGATCTTCCAGCGCCGCATCATGCAGGGGATCGCGTTCACCGGGCTCAAGAGTTGACCTCTCCGCCGGGTGCGAGTGGGGCGCCGTACGACAGCGAGGACCCGCCGGCCGTGGAGGACTCACCGGCCACGAGTGAGGCGGTGCGTGACCGCGAGGATCCGCCGGGAGCGGGCCGGACGGTGCGTGACCGCGAGGACATGCGCCGGCTCGTGACCGAGCTGGCCGAGCCGCTGGTCCCCCGCTTCAGCCCCGGGCGGGCGCGCCTGCGGCTCGGGGCCAACGCGGCCCACTACGGCGACGAGGCCGCCGAGCTGGAGGCGTTCGCCCGCCCGCTGTGGGGGCTGGCGCCGCTGGCGGCCGGAGGGGGGTCCTTCGGGCACTGGGAGCTGTGGCGGCGAGGGCTCGCCGCGGGGACCGACCCCGGGCACGGGGAGTTCTGGGGGGCGGCGGCCGACGTCGACCAGCGGCTGGTGGAGACCGCCGCGATCGGCCTGGCGCTCGCCCTCGCCCCCGAGGCCGTGTGGGACCCGCTGAGCGGCGCGGAGCGGGACCACCTCGCCGCCTGGCTGCTCCACGCGATGACCCGCGAGACCGCCGACAACAACTGGCGGTTCTTCCCCGTGCTGGTGGGGCTGGGGCTGGACCGGGTCGGGGTGCGCTTCGACCCCGCGCCCAACCTCGCCCGGCTGGAGCGCCTGGAGTCCTTCGCCCTGGGCGGCGGCTGGTACAGCGACGGCCCCACCGCGCAGCGCGACTACTACGTCCCCTTCGCGATGCACTTCTACGGCCTGGTCTACGCCGCCCTGGCCGGCGACCGCGACCCCGGGCGGGCCGAGCGCCTGCGCGGGCGGGCGGCGGCGTTCGCGCTCGACTTCCAGCACTGGTTCACCTCGGACGGGGCCGCCGTGCCCTTCGGCCGGAGCCTGACCTACCGCTTCGCCCAGGGGGCCTTCTGGGGCGCCCTGGGCTTCGCGGGGGTCGAGGCCCTGCCGTGGGGGGAGGTGCGGGGCCACCTGGCGCGGCACCTGCGCTGGTGGCTGCGGCGGCCGCTCCGCGACTCCTCGGGCCTGCTGACCCTGGGGTACGGCTACGCCCAGCCCGCCCTCGCCGAGCAGTACAACGCCCCCGGCTCCCCGTACTGGGCGATGAAGGCGTTCCTGCCGCTGGCACTCGCCGCCGACCACCCCTTCTGGGCGGCGGCCGAGGAGCCCGCGCGGGAGCTCCCCGAGATCAGCGTCCAGCCCGAGGCCGGTGTCGCGCTGATGCGGTGCGAGGAGGGCCGGCAGGTCGTCATGCTGAGCGCGGGACAGCACAACACGTGGGTACGGCACGGCGCGGCGAAGTACGCCAAGTTCGCCTACTCGACGTCCTTCGGGTTCAGCGTGCCCGCCGGATCGTGGGGCCTGGAGCAGGGCGCCTTCGACAGCACCCTGGCCCTGAGCGACGACGGGACGCACTGGCGGCCCTGCGAGGCGCCCGGGGACTTCTCCGAGCGTGACGGCCTGCTGCACGCCCGGTGGACGCCGTGGCCGGACGTGGAGGTCGACACCTGGCTGCTGGCCCGCCCCCCGTGGCACGTGCGGGTGCACCGCGTACGGTCGGGGCGGCGGCTGCTGTCGGCCGAGGGGGCGTTCGCGGTCGACCGCGACCCCGCCGCGCACCGCGCCGCCGAGGGGCCGGGACACGCCCGCCTCGACTCCCCCGCCGGGCTGTGCGTGATCGAGGACCTCGGCTCGGCGCGGGCCGGTGAGCTGGTCCGCCCCCTGCCCGGGACAAACGTCGTCGTGCCTCGCACGGTCGTCCCCACGCTGCGTGGCGAGCACCGGCCGGGCGAGCACTGGCTGGCCTGCGCGATCCTCGGCCTCTCGGGTTCAGGGCTTCCCGGCTCCGGTCCGCATGGTTTCGATCCGGACGATTCCGGTTCGCACAGGTCCCGGACGGCCGGCTCCGGGCTCTCCGGGCTTTCCGGCCCTGGAGCCGGATGGCAGGCGGGCTGGCCGGAGCCGCCCGGCCTGGACGGCGTCCTGGCACTCCTGCCCGGCGGCCATCCCTTCGGGACCGGCTGACCGGCCGACCGGCACGCCAGGAAGCAGGGGCGCGACCCCCGGTACGGCAGGGGTCGCGCCCCTGCCGTACCCGGCCACCGGAGGCGTGACCACGCTGGAGGCCACCCTCAGAGTCGAAAGCGACTTCGTAGACGAAAAGGTGTCGAACCAGGTCAGAACGGGAATTTTCTCCCAGAGCCACCATTCCCCCGGCGGCGTTCTCGATCAAGAGGGCGCCACGACGACCGGACCGCCGAACGGAGCGCCGCGTCGCCACCACGACCCGCGAGCGCCGCGCGCCGACCGCGCGAGCCGGCGGGTCCGCGGATGCCCACCGGGAGGAGGCGACCGTGAGGTCCTTCACAGACGGCGCGTTGCCCTCGGACGATGTCGTCGTCGCGGCCCTGCGCGCCGGGGATGAGGCGATGTTCACGGCACTGCTGGACACCTGGTCGCGGGGGATGCTGTGGCTGGCCCGCGCGCACGTGTCCACCAACGACTCGGCGGAAGAGGTCGTGCAGGACACCTGGCTGGCGGTGATCCGGGGCATCGAGGGCTTCAAGGGCCGCTCGTCGGTGAAGACCTGGGTCTACCGGATCCTGGTCAACACGGCCAGGAGGCGAGGCGTGCGCGAGAACCGCACGGTGCCCTGGAGCAGCGCCTTCGAGCGGGAGAGACAGACCGTCGACCGTTCGTGCTTCCAGGGGGCGGACGACCCCTTCCCGGGACATTGGAAGGATTTTCCCGCCGCCTGGCCTACCCCGGAGAGCGAGGTGCTCGCCGCCGAGGTGCGCGGCCGGATCGCCGCCGCCCTGTCCGAGCTGCCGATCAGGCAGCGCACCGTGATCACGCTCCGCGACGTCGAGGGGTGCACCTCCCAGGAGGTCTGCGAGATCCTGGAGATCTCCGCCGCCAACCAGCGCGTCCTGCTGCACCGCGCCCGCGCGGCGGTGCGCGAGCGGCTGGAGGATTACTTCGAGACGGCGAGACGACCGGCGTAGCGCGGGCGGCGCGACGGGTTCGCCCAAGGGTTCGGTCACATATTCGGTCACAGATCCGGTCGGCCAGGTCCGGTCGGTCACAGGTTCAGTCACAGGTCCGGTTGTCGGGACGGTGAGGTGGTCAAGGTTGTGAAGCGGTTCAGCTGCGAGGAGGCGGTGGAACTCGTCACCGCCTTCCTGGAGGGCGAGCTCGGCGAGCCCACCCGGCACCGGTTCGAGGAGCACCTGGACAGCTGCGAGGGCTGCGAGCGCTATCTCGGCCAGTTCCGCGTCACCGTCGAGGCCCTCGGACGTCTCCGGGCCACCGGGGCCCCCGAACGGCTCCGCACCGCCACCGGTACCGCTGACACCGACGAGACCACCGAAGCCGGCGACCCGCGCCACGACACCCCCGGCGGCACCGTCGACGCCCCCGATGCCATCGACGCCGCCGACGCCACCGGCACCGCCGACGCTCCCCGCGTCACCCCTGGCCCGGGCCTGCCGGAAAGCCTGACGAAGGGTACGCGCGACCGGCTGCTGGCCGCCTTCCGTGCCGGGCGGCCCACCTGAGCCGGTGGAGACCCCGCCTCCCCCGACACCGTTCCCCCGGCCGGACCGTTCGGGAGCCAGGGCACGATCTCCGGTTCCACGACCGGGCACCTCCGGAACACCGCCCTGCCGCCGGAAGGCTCACCCCTCGCCCCTGCCCCCTCGCCCCTGTAACGCCTGGGCGCCTCGCGACTCTGTAAATCCGTACACATCTGGACATATCAGGTGAAAGGGGATGAGGATGACCGGTCTGGCGACCGAGGACACACTGATCCGGAGCATCTCGGATGTGGAGACCTTCGCACGACGCTGCTTCCTCGGCTCCCCCGGCGACCGGGTGGGGATCGAGCTGGAGTTCCTGGTCTTCGACCGTGCGGCTCCCGCCCGGCAGGTCCCGATGGCCAGGATCGCCGACGCCCTGCCCCCGCTGCCCGGCGGGAGCCTGGTGACCTTCGAACCGGGAGGTCAGCTGGAACTCTCCGGGCCACCCGGCTCGCTGCCTGGCGCGATCGCCCTCCTCACCGCCGACGTGAACGCCGTGCGCCGGGCGCTGCGGGACGCCGGCCTGGCTCTGGGCGGGACCGGCCTCGACCCGCTGCGCCCGGCCAGGCGGCAGCTGCGCCTGCCCAGGTACGAGGTGATGGCGCGCTTCCTCGGCACGCCGTACGGGTCGCTGATGATGTGCTCGACGGCGTCGATCCAGGTCAACCTGGACCTGGGCGAGCGGCCCGCGGCGCGGTGGGAACGCGCCCACCTGCTGGGGCCCGTCCTCGTGGCGGCCTTCGCGAACTCGCCGCTCAGCGAGGGCCGGCCGTGCGGGTCGATGTCGGGGCGCCAGGCGGTGTGGGAGCGGCTCGACCACACCCGGACGGCCGCCGTCCCCGCGAGCGGCGACCCCGCGGCCGCGTGGACCGAGTACCTGCTCGACGCCCGTCTCATGGCCGTACGCGAGAGCACCGGAGCCGTGGGCGGGAACGGCGCGGAGCCGTACCGCCCGGTCCTCGACGGCTCGACCTTCCGCGACCGGCTGGCCTCGTCCGGACACCCGCCGACCCTGGCGGACCTGAACTACCACGCCACGACGCTCTTCCCGCCCGTACGGCCGCGCGGCTGGCTGGAGATCCGCTACCTCGACGCCCAGCGCCCGGCGAGCTGGCCGGTGTGCGTGGCGGTGACCCACGCCCTGGTGATGGACGACCGCGCGGCCGACGCGGCGCTGGCCGCGGCCGGGCCGTGCGCGGGGATGTGGTCGGCGGCGGCGCGCCACGGCCTGACGGAGCCACGGCTGCGCAGGGCCGCCGCCGCCTGTTTCCGTGCCGCCCTCTCGGCGCTGCCCCGCCTGGGGGCGACCCCGTCCCTGGTCTGCGAGGTGGCCGCGTTCGCCGACCGCCACGTGGCGCCCGGCCGGGCCCCGGCCGAGGACCTGCTGGATCTGGCGAGAGGACCGGGAGGGCGCCTGCGGGACTGGCTGGCCGAGGAGGGACGGATCTGAGTTCTTCCCGGAACCGGCCCGGGTCCTGATTCGGACCCGGACCGGCCCGGAACCGGATCGGGAGCCCGGGCCGGAAGAGCCCGGGGTCTCCACGCTGGAGGTATCTGATGAGCGACTTCAAGGAACGGATCGCCGCCGAGCTGACCGCCGCGCGGAACCGCTCCACCGCCTACACCGACGCCGAGGACGACCTGCTGGTCACACAGCACTCGCCGCTGATGTCACCGCTGGTGTGGGATCTGGCCCACGTGGGCAACTACGAGGAGCTGTGGGTGCTGCGGCAGGTCGGCGGGATCGAGCCGCTCCGCCCGGAGATCGACGAGCTGTACGACGCGTTCAAGCACCCGCGCGCGGACCGCCCGTCCCTGCCCATCCTGGGACCGGTGGAGGCGCGCCACTACATCGAGGGCGTGCGCGGCCGGGTGCTGGACGTCCTGGACACGGTCGACCTGCACGACCCCGACCCCCTTCGGCGGTACGGCTTCGTCTTCGGCCTGGTGATCCAGCACGAGCACCAGCACGACGAGACGATGCTCGCCACCCTGCAGCTCTCGGGCCGGCCGGGGCTGGTCCGCGACGGCGAGCTGCCGCCCGGCGGATCCTGGCGGACGCGGGGCCCCGACGAGGTGTTCGTCCCCGCCGGCCCCTTCATGATGGGCACCGACACCCAGCCGTGGGCCTATGACAACGAGCGCCCCGCCCACCGGCTCGACCTGCCCGGCTACTGGATCGACAGGCTGCCCGTCGGCAACCGCGCCTACGCGGACTTCATCGAGGACGGCGGCTACGAGGACCCCCGCTGGTGGGCCCCGGACGGCCTGCGCTGGCTGCGGCGGACCCGCGCCTCCGCCCCGCTGTTCTGGACCAGGGACGGCGACACCTGGTGGCGTACCCGTTTCGGCAGGACCGAGCCCGTCCCCATGGACGAACCCGTACAGCACGTGTGCTGGTACGAGGCCGACGCCTACGCCCGGTGGGCGGGACGGCGGCTGCCCACCGAGGCCGAGTGGGAGAAGGCCTGCGGCTGGGACGCCGAGGCCGGGCGGTCGCGCACGTATCCGTGGGGCGACGACCCGCCGGGGCCCGGCATGGCGAACCTCGGGCACCGGGCGGCACGGCCCGCGCCCCTGGGCGCCTTCCCCCTGGGGGCGGGCCCCTGCGGCGCCGAGCAGATGATCGGGGACGTGTGGGAGTGGACCGGTTCGTGGTTCCTGCCCCACCCCGGCTTCCGCAGCTTCCCCTACCGCGAGTACAGCGAGGTGTTCTTCGGCGCCCACTACCGGGTGCTGCGCGGCGGATCCTGGGCGTCGGACCCGGCCGTGGTCCGCACCACGTTCAGGAACTGGGACCGCCCGGCCCGCAGGCAGATCTTCTCCGGCTTCCGATGCGCCCGCTCGGCTTCGCCGGAGCACTCCCCCGGGCCTTCCTCCGAGCACTCGCCGGAGCCCGCGAGGCGCTCCCCGGGTTCCACGGGACGACCCCCGGGACGCTCGGCGGGCTCGGCGGGGCGAGGGTAGATGTGCCGTCACGCGTCCTGGCTGGGTGCTCCCCGTACCCTCGCCTCGCTGATCCACGAGCCGGTCCACGGCCTGCTCCGGCAGTCCTACAAGCCGCGCCTGCAGCGCCACGGCTCGATCAACGCCGACGGCTTCGGCATGGGCTGGTACGACGCCGCCCGCACGGAGCCCGTCCGCTACCGCCGGACGATCCCCGCCTGGACGGACGCCAACCTGGCGGGGCTCGCGTGGACGGCCCGCTCCGGCTGCATGCTGGCCGCCGTACGGTCGGCCAGCGTCGGGATGCCGATCGAGGAGACCGCCACCGCGCCCTTCGCCGACGGGCCGTGGCTGCTCAGCCACAACGGCTACGTCGCGAGGGAGGCGGTCAGGGAGCTCGCCGACGACTCGGAGAGCTCCTGCGACTCCGCGTGGCTGGCCGCCGCGGTGTTCCTGCGGCGGCGGGCGGGCGACTCGCTCGGTGAGGCCCTGGCGGAGATCGTCACCCGCGCCGGGCTGAAGGATCCCCTCGCCCGCCTGAACCTGCTCGCCTGCGACGGCACGTCGGTCGCCGCGACCGCCTGGGGCGAGACGCTCTTCCTCCGCCGCGACAGCCACCCTCACGACGGGGTGCTCATGGCGAGCGAGCCGCTGGACGACCGGCCCGGCTGGCAGGCCGTACCGGACCACACCCTGGTCCTCGCCTCACCCGACGGGGTGCGCGTCCAGCCCCTGTGAGCGGGCGGAGCCGGACCACAGGAAAGCACAGCACCCGGCCACGGACCGGCGAGCGGGACCGTGGCCCACACACCCAGGAGGCCCCGTGTCCGTCAGCCAGTCAGCCATCCACCTGGTCAACCATCTCGGCCGCGACCATCTTCGCCAGGCACTCGAACACGACGTCCGCGCCGGGCTGACCTCCACACCGAAGTGGCTGCCGCCCAAGTGGTTCTACGACGAGGCGGGCAGCGAGCTGTTCTCCCGCATCACCCGGCTGCCCGAGTACTATCCCACCCGCCGCGAGCTGGCCATCCTGCGCAGGGAGGCCCTCGACATCGCCGTGCGCGCCGGCGCGGACACCCTGGTCGAGCTCGGTTCCGGGACCAGCGAGAAGACCGTGCTGCTGCTGGACGCCCTCGCCGTGACGGGGAGGCTGCGCGCCTACACGCCGGTGGACGTCGACGCGGCCACCCTGGGCGAGGCCGCGCACCGGCTCGCCAACCGCTACCGTGGCCTGGCCGTGAACGCGATCTGCGCCGACTTCGAGGTGCACCTGGGCCTGCTGCCCCGTACGGGACGGCGGTTGGTGGCCTTCCTCGGCGGGACCATCGGCAACCTGGCCCCGACGGCACGCGAGGTGTTCCTGAAGGAACTGCGCGCCACGCTCCGCCCCGGTGACACCTTCCTGCTCGGCGCGGACCTGGTCAAGGACACCGACCGGCTGATCGCGGCGTACGACGACGTGAGCGGGGTGACCGCCGCCTTCAACCGGAACGTCCTGCACGTCATCAACAGGGAGCTGGACGCCGACTTCGAGCCGGACGCCTTCGAGCACGTCGCGCTGTACGACGCGCGGCGCGAGTGGATCGAGATGCGGCTGCGCGCGACCCGCGCCATGCGCGTGCGGATCGGCGACCTCGGCCTGCGGGTCTCCTTCGCGGACGGTGAGGAGATGCGGACCGAGATCAGCGCCAAGTTCCGTCCCGAAGGCCTGCGACGGGAGCTCGTCGCGGCCGGTTTCGGGATGATCCGCCAGTACACCGACCCGACCGGCGACTTCGTCCTCGTCCTGGCCCACCCGTGACCCGCGGCCACCGCGACACGCCCGCCCCGCCCCTGGCCGTCGTGTCGCGGTGAGCGCCAGGACGCGGGTCCGGGCCACGGGTCCGGGCCGCCGCGCGCGGCGCGGATCGGAGCACGGGAATCAGGACGCGGGGCCCGGCTCCCGAACGGTGAGCCGCCGGAAGAGCGGGCGTGCCTCGGGAAGCCCGCCCTCCCCGGCCGTGCACTGCGCGGCGATCCGGGCGGCCGCACCGGGCAGGAAGGGCGCCAGCTGGCCGGCCAGCGTCTCGCAGGCCCGGACGAGCGCGGCGAGGACGGCGTCGAGCCGTGCCGTGGCACCGGGAGCACCGGGGCCGCCGGGGTCGCCGTCGCGTTCGGCCCGGGCCAGCTCCCAGGGCCGGGCGCGCTCGACGTAGCGGTTGGCCTCGTCGACGATGGCCCAGACCGGCGCGGTGGCCCTGCGGAACGCGAAGTCGTCCAGGGCCGCGCGAACGAGATCCGGCGCCCGGCGGCAGGCCTCCTCCAGACCTTCCCCTCCCGGCGCGCCGGTTCCGGGCTCCGTCCGGGGAACGCGCCCGTCGCGGTAGCGGTGGACCATGGTGACGACCCGGTTGACGAGGTTGCCCAGCCCGTTGGCGAGCTCGTCGTTCGCGCGGGCGACGAGCCGGTCGACCGTGAAGTCGGCGTCCCCGACGCGCGGCACCTCGCGCAGCAGCCACCACCGGACGGCGTCGGTGCCGTACTCCCCCGCCAGGGCGACCGGATCGGCGGTGACCCCACCGGATTTGCTGATCTTGCGGCCCCCGGCGGTCAGGTAGTCGTGCACCACCACGTCCGTGGGCGGCGGCTGCCCGGCCGACAGCAGCATCGCCGGCCAGTAGACGGCGTGGAAGCGCAACACCCCCTTGCCGACCAGGTGGACCCGGCGGTCGGCGCCGGTCCACCAGCGGCCGTAGCTCTCACCGCCGGTGCCGTAGTCCAGGGCCGTGACGTAGTTGCCGAGCGCGTCCCACCACACGTAGACGACCTGGCCGGGGTCCCCCGGAACGGGGATCCCCCACCCCCGGGCGCGGGCGGTCGACCGGGAGACCGAGAAGTCCTCCAGGCCACCGGCGATGAAGCCGAGGACCTCGTTGCGGCGTTCGGCGGGCTCGATCCTCAGGCGCCCGCCGGAGACGAGGTCGTGGAGCCGGTCGGCGTGGCGCGAGAGGCGGAAGAACCAGTTCTCCTCCGCGACCCGCTGGGGCTCGACGCCGTGTTCCGGGCAGCGTCCGCCGGTGAGCTCGGCCGGGGCGTAGAACTGCTCGCAGCCGACGCAGTAAAGACCCTCGTAGTGCCTGCGGTAGAGGTCACCGGCGTCGGCGCAGGCCCGCCAGAGCCGCTCCACCCCGACCCGGTGGCGGGGGTCGCGGCTGGTGCGGATGACGTCGTCGACCGCGAGCGCCAGCGGCTCGCGCAGCGCGACGAACGCCTCGGCGTTGCGGTCGACGAACTCCTGGACGGGAACACCCGCGGCCTCGGCGGCCAGGACGTTCTTCAGCGAGTTGTCGTCGGTGCCGGTCTGGAACCGCACCCGGTCGCCCCGCGCCCGGCGGAACCGGGCGAGCACGTCGGCCTGCACGAGCTCCAGCGCGAACCCCAGGTGGGGACGGGCGTTGACGTACGGGATGGTGGTGGTGACGTAGGTGCGCGTCGTGGTCATCGGAACCTCCGGAAAAAGGGGGCTCCGGCCGATGAAACGCGTCGAGGCCCCGTTGACAGGGCCTCGGAGACAATCGTCCGTGCGGCGTCAGCGGCCCCGTGAGCGGGGCATCGTCACCTGACGTGCGGACGCGTTCATGCGGTCAGGCTAACACCCGCCCACCGGCACGAGCCTTCGGTTTTACGACGAGCGAGAACCGGCGCCGGGCCGGGGCGGCAATCAGCGGGTAAGCACCGGCCAAAAACGAGCCCTCGACCAGCGCGCCCCGTCGATCGTTCAGGGCGATCCGATCCAGTGAAGTGCCAGTTCAGGCCCGGCGCGACGGGTTTCGGAGGGGGACGGGGTAAGGGTCGGCTATGACCGACAAGCGCAAGCAGAAGGACCCCGAGGTGGGTGACGACGTCACGTGGGAGAGCCACGGCTCGTCGACCTCGGGCAAGGTGGAGAAGAAGATCACGAAGCGGACGGAGGAGTCGGGCCGCGCCGTGAACGCCTCGGCCGACGATCCGCAGTACCGCGTCCGCAGCGACAAGAGCGGCAAGACCGCCGTGCACAAGCCGTCGGCACTGCACAAGAAGAACCGCGATGACTGACGAAAGAACGGCGACGACCGACGACGGCAAGCAGATCGCCGCGGACTTCGGCCGGGCGGTCAACATGACCGCCGCGGAGCTGGAACGCTGGCTGGACACAGAGGAGTCCAGGAGCGTGGGCGACAAGTCGGGCGGCGAGGAGTCGACGGGGCACCAGTCCGGCCGCCGGATCACCGAGATCCTGCGCAAGCGGAAGGACGACCTGGGAGAGGACGACTACGCCCACATGCGCAAGGTGATCGGCTACGTCCGCCGCCACCTGACGCAGCGTCCGTCCGGTGACGTCAAGGAGACCCGGTGGCGATACTCCCTCATGAACTGGGGGCATGACCCGCTCAGATGAGCGGTGCGCCCCGGCCTCCGGGACGGGCCGTCCCTCTCGCGGCCGCCTCCGGCGGGACCGGCCTCGAGGACCGGTCGTCCCCCTCGCGGCCACGCCGAGCCGCCCGGGGTCGTCGCCGCCGGGGAAAGGCGCCTGACGGCGATATCGGGATTGCCCGTCACGGCCCGGGCGGCCGGGGAGGACGGGCGTGGCCATCTCCGCCAACGGCAAGGACCTGCCCATGCGAGCCATCACCGTCCGAGACCGCGCCGCCGGTCTGGCCGGGCTCTCCCTCACGGAGGAGCCGTACCCCCATGCCGCCGAGAACGACGTCGTCGTCCGGGTGCACGCCGCCGGGTTCACCCCCGGAGAGCTCGACTGGCCGGGAACGTGGTCGGATCGCGCGGGCCGGGACCGGACGCCCAGCGTGCCCGGCCACGAGTTGTCGGGGGTCGTCGCCGAGCTGGGGTACGGAACCACCGGCCTCACCGTCGGCCAGCGGGTGTTCGGGCTGGCCGACTGGACCCGCGACGGCTCGCTGGCCGAGTACGCGGCGGTGGAGGCCCGCAACCTCGCGCCACTGCCGGCCGACGTCGACCACACCGTGGCCGCCGCCCTGCCGATCTCGGGGCTGACCGCGTGGCAGGGCCTGTTCGAGCACGGCCGCCTCGCCGCCGGGCAGACCGTCCTGATCCACGGCGCCGCGGGCGGCGTCGGTTCCGTCGCCGTACAGCTCGCGCGCGAGGCCGGAGCCCGGGTGATCGGCACCGGCAGGGCCGACGACAGGGACACGGCACTCGGCCTCGGCGCCCACGCCTTCCTGGACCTGCGGGCCGATCACCTTGAGGATGCCGGTCAGGTCGACGTCGTGCTCGACGTGATCGGCGGCGACATCCTGGACCGCTCGGCCGCGCTGGTGCGCGACGGCGGCACGCTCGTCACCATCGCCGCGCCGCCCACGACCCGGCCCCGGGACGGGCGGGCGATCTTCTTCGTGGTCGAGCCCGATCGCGCCCGACTCGCCGACCTGGTCCGTCGGGTCCGGGACGGACGGCTCCGCCCGATCGTCGGGTCCGTGCGGACGCTCGCCGAGGCGCCCTCCGCGTTCGCGCCCGCCCGGCGCGTCCCCGGCAAGACGATCATCAGGGTCACGGAAGGGGAATAGCCGGGCGGACGCCGCCTCGGCATGGGTTCCAATTCGGATCCGCACTTGAACGGACCGTCGCCAAGGCTTGGACCCGCCCGCGATTGGGCGTCGAAACGCCTGGACAGGATACTCAGGCGACGACACGGACCCTCCGGGTGGAAGCCGGGACACCTCGCGACTCCCGGGCGTCCCGGAGGCCGGCTCCCGGACGTATCGAAGACCGGAGCAGGACAGGAGGGCCGTCATGATCCGGGTACGGGTCGCCGGTGGCTTTCTCATCGGCGGCGCGGTGGCCGCGGCCACCGCGTGCACTCCCCCCGTGGAGCGTGCGACCGGCGAGGTGCCGGTGGTCGCCATGGTTTCGCGGCCACCGTCCGACAAGCTGTC
Organism: Streptosporangium nanhuense; assembly: GCF_059358815.1. NCBI lineage: Bacteria > Bacillati > Actinomycetota > Actinomycetes > Streptosporangiales > Streptosporangiaceae > Streptosporangium > Streptosporangium nanhuense. Next base: position 1,074,812 of record NZ_JCADBG010000001.1, on the reverse strand, counting down.
GCCCCTCCTGGAGCAGGCGCTCCCGAACGTCAGGGGCAAGACGTTCACCTCGGCGATCGTGGACTTCCCGCCCGCCGCACGCGCGGCGCCGCACCGGCACGGCAGGGCTTTCGTCTACGCCTACGTGCTCGAGGGCAGCGTGCGCAGCCGGCTCGGTGGCGAGCCGGCGCGTACGTACCGCCAGGGCGAGAACTGGGTCGAACCGCCGGGCTCCCACCACGTGCTCGCGGAGAACACCAGCCGGACACGCCCGGCGAAGCTGCTGGTCATCTTCATCTCCGACACGGGAGACAAGATCAAGGTCGACGATCCGCCGGGTTAGCCCGCCGCCCACCCCGGTTCGCCGACCCGGTTCGCCGACCCGGCGACACTTTCCGCGAGCGATCCGGGTCACGCACGACACGGCTTGCATACTGAGAGTAATGTTTTGATTACTCTCAGTAGAGTGCTGAGATCGTCGAGAGGACCGTCATGAAGCGAATCGCCCTCGTCCCCCTCATCTCCGCCGCCATGGTCGTGGTCATGGGCGGCGCCGCCTACGCCTCGCAGTACGTGGCCTACGAGGGACCGGGCTTCACCGGCCGGTCGGTGGTCATCGACCGCTGCGGCCCGTCCAACATCCCCTTCCACGGGTCGTACAAGTGGTACGGCGACGGCCAGAGCGGCCGGATGTACAACCAGCCCGACGCGCAGGGAGTGACGCACTTCGAGCTGGCCTCCAACCGCACCGCGGAGCAGAGGACGCCCGTCGGCTGGAAGAGCATCTTCATCGTGTGCTGACCTTCGGAACGCGTGACCGGAAACCGGAGCCCGTCCGCCTTCCGGTCACGCGCCCGCTCTGGCGCGGGCCAGGCCTCCATCGCGTGGAGCCGGGCCCAGCGCGTCGACCGAACCACGACAGGGTCCAGAGGGTCACCGCGAGGAGGCGGGGTCGACCGGGCCGCATGGGGAGTGTCGACCAGGTGCCGGCCAAGAACGCGCGTCCGCCGCCCCTCGGGACGAGAACGCTCAGTGCCGGACCAGGCCGCCGACCGGGACGGGGTCGACATGGCCGGTCGCCGGAAGGGTCCGCGCCAGAGAGAGGCCGACATCGACCAGCGACGATCGGCGCAGGCGCGCGACGCCGGGAATCGAGGTCCAGAGCGACTCGGCGGTTTCGCCGTTCGGCTCGGGCCGGAGCCGGCCACCGGTGATGCGAACCTGATAGAAGACGCCGACATTCTGGTGCTCGGGCAGGCCGGGCAGACGGTCGGCCGCGGGTATCACCCTCGAATCCACACCCAGCAGGCGTTCGACCACCCCGTCACAGCCGGTCTCCTCGGCGACCTCCCGGATGACCGCGTCGAACGGATCCTCCCCGTGCTCGACCTTTCCGCCGGGAAGAGTCCAGGTCCGCGCCCTCCGGCCCCACGTGGTGAGCGAGCAGCACCCGTCCGTCCTCGATGCACACGGCGTACGCCGCCAGCCGGAAGCTCATCGACGCACGCTATCCCGACGCCGTCGATCCCGGCCGATCGCCGCTCCACCGGGAGCCTTCCCGTCCACCCGAACAGCGCGGTGAACGCGATCGGTTCCGGGCCCGCCCGGCTCCCTGTGACGATCGGTGCTGAGGGGAGGTCGCGGGCGCGGTCGTACGGCCCGGGGCCGTCAGCGGGGGACGATCGGGAGGGTGATGTAGGAGTCGGGGAAGACGGTCTGGTGCTGGAGGACCAGGTCGGCCTCGGTGGAGTCGGCGGAGGTCCGGCCGTTGCCGGGGTTGCGGTCGAAGCGGGGGAAGTTGGAGCTGGAGATCTCGACGCGGATGCGGTGACCGGTCTTGAAGACCTGGCTGGTGGCGACGAGGTCGATCTCGTGCACTCCGGACCGGACGGAGGTCCGGACGATGCCGTCGGTCACGCTCATGGCCCGGCCGTCGGGGTGGACGTCGACGAGCTTGGCCGTCCAGTCGGTGGAGAGCGCCGAGGTCTCGGCGTGCAGGGTGACGGAGAGGTGACCGGTCACCTCGACATCGGAGGCGAGCGCCTCGGTGGTGAAGCAGAGCACGTCGGGGCGGAGCTCGACGTCGCGCTGGTCCTGGGGGCCGATGTTCGTCACGTCGGGGAGCAGGAGGGGGCCACCGGTCGTGGGTACGGGGTCGCGGGGGTCGAAGGTGAAGGTGGACGGCTCGGCGTCCGAGGAAGGCCTGGCGTCCGAGGAAGGCCCGGCGTCCGAGTGGGACGCGACGTCCGAGGAAGGTCCGCCGTCCGAGCGGGACGCGGCGTCTGAGGAAGATCCGGCGTCCGCAGGGGGCTCGACGGACAGCAGGCCGCCGGTGTGCAGGTGGTAGCGGGTGTCGACCGCGCGGGACAGTGGCCATTCCTCCTCGTCCCGCCAGACGTTGTCGCCCATGACGAAGATCTTCACGGCCGGGCCGGTGTCCTCGCCGCGCAGGAAGTCCATCTGCCGCTGCGGCAACCCGACCCCCTGCGCCGAGGAGAAGAACCCGAAGTCCAGGCGGCCGGTGCCCGTCGAGTTGGAACCGTGCGACCAGGGGCCGATGACCAGCGGGCCGCCCAGCCGCCGGTGGTTCTCCAGGGTTCCGGCGAGGAACAGGTCGAACCAGCCCCCGACGTGCATCACGGGCACCTCGATCCGGTCGTGCCGCAGGGTCTCGGCCAGTCCCTCCCAGTAGGCGTCGCGGGTCGGGTGCGAGATCCAGTCGTTCCAGCCAGGCACCCCGGTGATGTCGCGCAGCGGCAGCGTTCGCACGGCGGTGGCCTGGTCTCCCAGTACGGGCAGAAGCGTGCCGAAGCCCGCGCCCACGTCCTCCCCCGCCTCCATCCCGTGCATCAGCCCGAGCATCGCCTGCAGCAGGCCCCAGTTCAGCGCCGAGCCGAGCGCGAGGGCCCCGCCGTGGTACTTCAGCCCGTCGTAGAAGTCGTGCGGGGTCATCGAGGCGACCACGGCCTTGAGCCCCGGCGGGCGCGTCGCGGCGGCCTGGAGCGCGCATCCGGCGAGGTAGGACATCCCGAAGGCCACGACCTCGCCGTTCGACCACGGCTGGGAGGTGATCCATCCGATGGTGTCGTAGCCGTCGTCGCCCTCGTCCAGCCACGGCCGGAACTCCCCGTCGCTGCTCCCGCGTCCCCGGCAGTGCTGGAGCACCACCGCGAAGCCGGCCTCCAGCGCGGGCATCTTCGGCGCCATCAGGAACGAGCCCGCGCCGTACGGCGTGCGGACGAGCAGGGCCGGGAACCGCCCGTCCGAGGCGGGGCGGTAGACGTCGCCACGCAGGATCGTGCCGTCGCGCACCGGCATCGGGGTGTCGTGCTCGGCGACGATGGAGAGCGGGGCGCGGTTCAGCTTCGGCATCACGAGTTCCTTGGGGTGTCCGCCGAGCCTCGGAGGGTCGTGCCGGGGCCGTGGTGCGGTTCGGGAAGGGGCGGGTCAGGCGTGGGCGTCGTACGGGAAGAGATCAGATCAGAGTGCGGGCGTCGCGCGGGAGGAGTCAGGTCAGGATGTAGGCGTCGTAGCGGACGGCGTCGGGCAGCCGGCCGCCCGTCCCCACGGCGAGGGTGCGGTTGAGCCACGAGTAGCGCTCGTCACCGGTCTCGAAACGGCAGAACAGCCGGAAGTAGTACTCCGACGGGTCCACCGGCTCGCCCCGGGCGAGGCGGGCCATGACCTCGGCGGGGCCGTGCCGCACGCCGGAGGTGGAGAGGTAGAGGTGGGCGCCGTCGTGGGTGCGCAGGGTGTAGCGGGTGTCGACGCTGGCCATGCCGTCGGCGTGCACGATCTGCCAGTCGGCCCCGCCGGGCAGGACGACGCCGGAGAACCGGGGGCCCTCGAACGACCCGCCCACGATGTTGATCACCCGTCGCCGGCCCCAGTGGGTGCCGCCGAGTTCGAGGATCGGGTCCAGCATCACGGTGAACGTGGCCAGGTGTTCGAGGTTCATCGGGCCACGCTCCAGGACGGGGACTCGTTCAGCGAGGCCGGGTCGAACCCCGCCGTGCGCTTGTAGGAGGCGGCGATCTCGGCCCGCTCCGCGTAGGGGATGACCCGCTCGATGTCGTCGAACCCGTCAGGGGCGCGCTCGTGGGCGAGCCTCATCACGATCTCGGGGCCCATCCGCCGGTTGGACAGCTGCAGGGTGGTCGTGGCGGGCCGCCGGACGGCCTCGTACGCCGCCAGGTCGCCGTGCGCGAGGGAGTGGGCCAGTACCCGGGCGTCGATGATCGCCTGGGAGGCGCCGTTGGAACCGATCGGGTACATCGCGTGGGCGGCGTCGCCCAGCAGGGTGACGTTCCCCTCGGTCCAGTACGGCAGCGGGTCGCGGTCCACCATCGGATACTCGTAGGCGACCTCGGCCCCGGCGATGATCCCCGGCACGTCCAGCCAGTCGAACCGCCAGTCCGCGAAGTGCTTCTCGACCTCGGCCAGGTCCGCCCGGCGGTTCCAGTCGCCCCGGTCGGGGGCCGCGCCGCCGAAGGGCTTCTCGGCGATCCAGTTGATCAGTGGCCGCTCGCCGGTCTCGATCGGGTAGGCCACGAACTTCTGCGTACCGTCACCGACCATGACCATGGAACGCCCGGTCAGGAACGGGGCGCCGTACGTCGTCCCGCGCCACAGGACCAGCCCGTTCCACGGAGGGGGCCCCTCGCCGGGGAACAGGCGCGCGCGGATCGCCGAGTGGATGCCGTCCGCCCCGATCAGCAGGTCCTCCGCGCCCGGGCCGGTGATCCGGCTGCCGGTGACGACCGACCGCGGTCCGAGCCGCTCGATCACGGCGTCCAGCAGCATCGTCTGCAGCCGTCCCCGGTGGACGGAGTACTGCGGCCACAGGTATCCCGCGTCGAGGCCCCTGGGCTCGGACCAGATCGCGGAGCCGTGCCGGTCGAAGTAGCCGAGTTCGGCGGTGGCGACGCCGATCGCCGCCAGCCGGTCGGCGAGCCCGAGCTCCGTCAGTTCCCGTACGGCGTGGGGCAGCAGGTTGATGCCCACGCCCAGGGGACGGATCTCCCGCACGGCCTCGTGGACGGTGAGGTTCTCGAAGCCCGCCGCGTGCAGGCTGAGCGCGGCGGCGAGGCCGCCGATGCCGCCCCCGGCGATGACGATGTCCACGGGCGCCTCCCGTCGATTGTTATGGCCGTAACAATATTCACGGTGAGGGCGCGCCTGCGCAAGACTTGTCCGGTGGAATCAGTGGAGCCGGCAGGCGGGAGACCGGCGCGCGCGGGTTCCGGCCGACGGGCCGGAGACCGGGGACGCGCCAAGGCGCCGGGCACGGCCGGCGACAAGGGGACGTCGCGGGCCGAGGGCGGCGGGGGGTCGCGGGCGGAGGACAGGGAAACGTCGCGGGCCGAGGGCGGCGGGGGGTCGCGGGTGGAGTCGGCGGGGAGGGCGGACCTGCGGTACGCCGCGTACGCGCGGGAACGCCTGGCCGGCATGCCTCCCCCCGCCGACCCCGAGGGGTTCGAGCTCGCCTACAACCTGCTGCAACTGGCCTACCTGCTGGTGACGGACCTGGAGACACGGATCCACCGCCCGCGCGGCTGGACGCTGCCCGGCTTCCGGCTGATGTTCAAGCTCTGGATCCTCGGCCCGACCCAGCCCGCCCGGCTCGCCGAGATCTCCGCCATGTCCCGCTCCGCGGTGACGAACGTGGTCAACACCCTGGAGCGCGACGGCCTGGTCGAGCGTCGCCCGGTGCCCGGCGACAGGCGCGCGGTGGTGGTCACGCTGTCGGAGAAGGGGGAGGCCGCCGTCCGCGAGACGTTCGCCGAGCAGACCCGCAGGGAGCAGCAGTGGTTCTCCCCCCTGGACCCGCGCGAGCAGGCCGAGCTCAGCGGTCTGCTCGCGCGTATCCTCACCGCCCGCCCGGCCGACACCCCATGACCCGGCCGCCGTCCCACGGCTCTCGGCGGGGGGAGGCGGGTTACGCGCCGCCGCGCAGGTCGGACAGGCGCTTGGGCGAGTACGCGATGTCCTCGAAGCGCACCGTGCAGCCCTCACCGGTGGGGCTCTGCGCCAGGAAGCCGACCTCCGGGTCCCCGTCGAGCGCGAAGTATCTGATGAGGTTCCAGAACCCGGACTCGTCGGCGACGTGGAAGGCGAAGGCGGAGCCGAGGCGGGAGAGGCGCAGCCGGATCTCCGTGCCGTCCATGGTCACGGAGTTGCAGTCGTCGGACACCCCGCGGGTGACCACCGTGACGATCGTGGGCCTGCCCTGGGGGGAGAGTTCGAGGCCGCACTTGGCCCACCGGTCGTCGCCGGCGTACAGCAGCAGGGCGGCCGCGTCGTAGGTGGACAGCAGGTCGAGCCTGACCCGCGTGCTGAGCGTGAAGTCGCCGTCCAGGCGGCCGACGAGAGCGGGGGCGTTGGCGTAGCGGTTCGGCTCCCCGGGGTCGGAGAAGAGGTCGGTTCCCGCTCCCGCGACGATGGAGAGCGCGTCGTCCTCGGCGCTCCAGTCCGCGGGCCGGTTCAGCCAGCGCAGCGGCGCGGGGAAGGCGGGCAGGGAGACGGTCTCGCTCACGGGTGTTCCTCCAGACGGTTTGCGAACGCGTAGGCGTCCGCGATGAGACGGTCGACGGCCTCGGCGTCGCGGACGGGGCAGACCGGATCGGCCCCGTCGCGGACACCGCAGGCGAAGTCGGCCATGAGGGGCAGGTGCGGGTTGTCCGGCGGGGGAAGGAACTCCTCGACGGCGGCCCCGTCGACGATCCCGCGTACGGTCCCCGAGTCGAGGGGGTCGAGTTCCAGGTGACCACCGTCGAAGGACAGGTGGAAGCGGTCGTGGCGGGCGCCGGGCGCCCACGCCGCCTCCAGCCCGGCCGTACCTCCCGACGGCCAGGCCAGCTCCACCTGGGCGAGGCGCTCCGCGCCCAGGTCGAAGGGCAGGCCCGTCCGCGCGCCGGTCACGACGGGCTCCCCCAGCAGCCAGCAGAGCAGGTCGAGGCGGTGACTGCCGATGTCGGCGAGCACTCCCCCGCCGGAGATCGCGGGGTCGGTACGCCAGAGCCGGGGGTCGTCCGGTCCCGGGTCGAAGTGGCTCCGGAACTCCACGACCGCGCGGTGGACGGCGCGCCCGCGCAGGATCTCGCGTACCCGCCCGAGCGCGGGCGCGAGCCGGCGGTAGTAGGCGACGCCCACGTGGGCGGTTGCCAGCTCCGAAGCCGTCCCACGGGGGTGGGCGACCCCTGCGTGACCGATGGCCCGCTCTGAAGCCGTCTCGCGGTGGCGGGCTACACCGGCGTGACCGATGGCCTGCTCCGGAGCCGTCCCACGGGAACGAGCGACACCGGCGTGGCCGGCGGCCGGGTGGGGAACCGCCCCGGCGAGTGGCTTCTCCACGAGGACCGGCAGGCCCGCGCGTACCGCCGCGATCGCGAGGGGGAGGTGGGCCGCGACCGGCGTGGCGATGTAAACGACCTCGGCCACGTCGAGCAGCGCGGTGTAGTCGGACGTGCCGAAGGCGCCGGAACCGCCGAACTCCTCGCAGGTCGCCCGGGCCCGTGCGGCGTCCCGGCCCCACACGCAGGCGACGGTCTCGCCGAGGGACAGCAGGGCGGGCAGTGCCTTCCTGCGGACGATGTCGCCGTATCCGGCGATCCCCCATCTCAGTCCGGGTCCGGGCATGTGGCCGTCTTCAGGGTTTCCGGGAGCGGGGCACGGCGTGCGGCGGCTTCACCGGCGAGGTCCGGGCCGGGGAGCGTCGAGCGCCCCGGAGGCCGGATGACGCCACCGAGGTCTCCGTCATGCCGCTTCCCTTCACCTGCACGAACTCTCCCGGCCGCGCGAATGCCGAACCCGATGTACCGTACCGCGATAGAAAATGCCTCACAAGAGGACTTGATCCACTTTGGAATATCATTTATGCTCCAGAGTGGGAGCGCTCCCACTCTGAGGCGCCATGCCTCCGATCCGAATTCGGCTTACTTGAACGCGCACATGAGCGACGTACCGACTTTGACGAACGAGGATCGGCCGATCGCGTCCTTCATGGCCGAACGGGGAGAGGGAGGGCCACCGGTCCGCGAGGTCCGGCGGCGGGAAGGGCCCGGACCGGGCCGCCCCTGACCAGGCAAGCGCTCCCGGCGTGGTCACAGACCACGAGGACCCGCCCGGGAAGTTCGTCGACGGGGAGATCGCCCGGCCCGTCCATATGCGCATCGGCATCATGGGCGCCTGCGATGCGCGCTGCGATTTTCGCGACCTCCGTTCGCCGGACGAGGAGAATTTCCACGACCTGTTCTCCGCCAAGGACGCGATTCCCACCGAAAAGAACGTTGAGCTCATGCGGAAGTGTTCGTCACCGGAATGATGGCATTCTCTATGCATGATCGGACGTCTCGAGAAGACAGTGATCGACTGCCCGGACCCGCGCGCTCTCGCGGAGTTCTACTGCCGGGTGCTCGGCATGAGGGTGAACGAGGACATCGAGGACAACGGCGGCTGGGTGGTCATCGGCCTGGAACCCGGCCTTCGACAGCTGGCCTTCCAGAGGGCGGCCCCATGGGTCACGCCGCGCTGGCCCGACCCGGCGCATCCCCAGCAGATGCACCTCGACATCCGCGTGAGTGATCCAGACCGGGCCGAGCGGGAACTCCTCGCCCTGGGCGCCACCCGTGTCCCGGGAGAGCGCGAGACGGGCTTTCGCGTCTTCACCGATCCCGTCGGTCACCCGTTCTGCATCGTCTTCGGTGGCCACGGCACAGGCTGAACCGGCCCCGGTGCCCTGAACCTCGAAGGTCCGGGACCCTCAGGCCAGGGAGCGGACGGAGCGGAGCGGCTGCCAGCCGGCGGAGTCGACGGCCTCGGGCGACAGGATGTTGTCCAGGACCATGTGGGCGCAGCCGATGATCCCGGCGCTGGGGCCGAGCCTGCTGCGCTCGATGCGCAGGTTGCGGGTGGCCAGGGCCGTCGAGCGGCGGTGGATGACCTCACGTACCCCCGAGACCATCGGCTGGAAGGTCTCCGCGACGTCGCCGCCGAGGACCACCACCGAGGGGTTGAGCAGGTTGACCGCGCTGGCGACGACCTCGCCGAGCATCCGGGCGGCGTTGCGGACCACGGTCATGGTCTCCGCGTCCCCGGCCCTGACCAGGCTCACCACGTCGGCCAGGGTCGTGACCTCGTGCCCCATGTCGCGGAGCCTGCGCAGGATCGCGGTGCCGCTGGCGATGGAGTCGACGCAGTCGATGTTGCCGCAGCGGCAGAGGACTCCCCCGCCGTCGCGGACCGGGATGTGCCCGATCTCCCCCGCGGCGCCCAGCGCCCCCCGCAGGATCTCGCCCCCGGCGATGACCCCGGAGCCGATCCGGGTGGAGACCTTGATGAACAGCAGGTCGTCGGCCTCGCCCGCGTAGATCTCGCGGTGCTCGCCGATCGCGATGACGTTCACGTCGTTGTCGAGGAAGACGGGGACGGGGAAGCGCTCGGCGATGATCGGCGGGATGGCCACGCCGGTCCAGCTGGCCATGATCCGGGCGCTCTCGGTGCGGCCGGCCGCGAACTCCACCGTGGCGGGGACCCCCAGGCCGACCCCGCGGACCAGGGAGGCGGGACGGTCGCCGAGCAGCTCGCTCCAGGTCTGCATGACCAGGGGCAGGACGACGTCCGGCCCCTCCTCCACGTCCACGGACAGGGCGGCGCCGGCCAGCACCTTTCCCGCGAGGTCGCAGACGGCGACCTGCGCGCGGCTCGCGCCCAGCGAGCCGACCAGGACGACCCCGCCGGAGGCGTTGAAGGCCAGGCGGGTCGGCGGGCGGCCTCCGGTCGAGGGGCCCTCGCTGTCCTCCACGACCAGGCCCCGGTCCAGCAGCTCGGTGACGCGCAGGGAGACGGCGGGTCTGGACAGACCGGTGACACGCCCTATGTCCGCGCGGGTGACGGCCTCGCCGGAGCGGATGAGGCGCAGCACCTCACCGCTGGTGGCCAGCGCGGCAGCGGGACGTCGAGGCATCCGCCAAGTGAATCACACCCACTTTGGAAATGAAAACTTCCTACTTTCTCATCTCAAATGACAAAACTCCGCTTGTGTAGAGCGCAAGATCTAGCTACTGTCCGATCTATACCTAATTTCGATAGATCACTACTGGTAGATCACTACGGAGCGCCGCCCCATGTCTGAGACCCCGCAACCCGCCGACCTCATCGTCTTCGGCGGCACAGGCGACCTCTCCATGCGCAAGCTCCTGCCCGCGCTCTACCACGCCGACCGCGACGGGCGTCTCGCCCCCGAGACCCGGGTGATCGCGATGTCCCGCGGCGGGCTCGACGACGCCGACTTCCGCGGCAAGGTGGACGCCGAGGTACGCGGCTCGGTGCCGGTGGACGACCTCGACACCTGGCAGCGCTTCCTCGGCCGCCTGCACCACGTCACCGTCGACATCGGCGGCCAGGACCCGACGGGGTGGGCGAGGCTCGCCGGGATGCTCGGCGGGCACGAGCACCGCGACCGGGTGTTCTACCTGGCCAGCCCGCCCATGACCTTCGGCCCGTTCTGCCGGGAGGCGCACCGCGCCGGCCTGGTCACCCCCGCCTCGCGGGTGGTGCTGGAGAAGCCCCTCGGCCGCGACCTGGCCAGCGCGCTGCGCATCAACGACGAGGTCGGCGCGATCTTCGAGGAGCGGCAGATCTACCGCATCGACCACTACCTCGGCAAGGAGACGGTCCAGAACCTCCTCGTGCTCCGGTTCGCCAACGCGTTCCTGGAGCCGATCTGGAACTCCCTGTGGATCGACCACGTCCAGATCACCGTCGCCGAGACCGTGGGCACCCCCGGCCGCCGCGGCTACTACGACCACGCGGGCGCGCTGCGCGACATGGTGCAGAACCACCTGCTCCAGCTGCTGTGCCTGGTGGCGATGGAGCCGCCGTCGCGCAACGACCGCGAGTCGATCCGCGACGAGAAGGTCAAGGTCCTCCAGTCGCTGCGGGCCGTCACCGGCGGCGAGGTGGACCGTTTCACCGTACGCGGCCAGTACACGGCGGGCGAGTCCGGAGGCGTCCGGGTGCCCGGCTACCTCGACGAGCCCGACAACACCGCGCCCACCGAGGACTCCCGCCGGGTGGAGACCTTCGCCGCGATCCGCGCCGAGGTGAAGAACTGGCGCTGGGCCGGGGTGCCGTTCTACCTGCGGACGGGCAAGCGCATGCCGAACCGCTGCTCGGAGATCGTGGTGCAGTTCAAGGACGTGCCCCACTCGATCTTCCCGGGCAGCACGCCCAACCGGCTGGTGCTGCGGCTGCAGCCGAGCGAGGGCATCCAGCTGAACATCATGGCCAAGGAGCCGGGCGCGGGCGAGGTGGCGCTCAAGCCGGTCCCGCTGAGCCTCAGCTTCGCCGAGACCTTCACCGGCCGGGTGCCCGAGGCCTACGAGCGGCTGCTCATGGACGTCCTCACCGGCAACCCGACCCTGTTCATGCGGCGCGACGAGGTCGAGGCCGCCTGGCGGTGGATCGACCCGATCCTCGCCGAGTGGGAGTCCCAGGGCACCCCGCCCGAGCCGTACCCGGCGGGCAGCGCGGGCCCGGCCTCCGCCCACGAGCTGGTCGGCCGCAGCGGCCGCGTCTGGCACGAGGAGGGGCAGGCGTGAGCGCGCGAGCCGAACAGCCGGACCCGAACGACCGAGAGAACCATGCCGACCACGACCGAGGAGGCCGGATGCATCCCGTGATCCAGGAGGTGACCGACCGTCTGGTCGAGCGCAGCCGCCCCAGCCGCACCGCGTACCTGAACCGGCTGCACGCGGAGGCAGAGGCGGCCCGCCTGCGCGGGCCCGCCAGGGCGAGCCTGGGCTGCGCCAACCTGGCGCACGGCTTCGCCGCCGTGGGCGAGAGCGACAAGCGGGACCTGCGCGCCAACGTCAAGCCGGGCGTGGCGATCGTGTCGAGCTACAACGACATGCTGTCGGCGCACCAGCCGTACGAGGCCTACCCGGCGATCCTCAAGGCGGCCGTCAGGAAGGCGGGCGGCGTCGCGCAGTTCGCCGGGGGCGTGCCCGCGATGTGCGACGGCGTCACCCAGGGCCGGGCGGGCATGGAGCTGTCGCTCTACAGCCGCGAGGTCATCGCGATGGCCACCGCGATCGCGCTCTCGCACGACATGTTCGACGCCTCCCTCATGCTCGGCGTCTGCGACAAGATCGTTCCAGGCCTGCTGATCGGGGCGCTGCACTTCGGCCACCTGCCCGCGATCTTCGTCCCCGCCGGGCCGATGACCTCCGGCCTGCCCAACAAGGTCAAGGCCCGCACCCGGCAGCTGTTCGCCGAGGGCAAGGTCGGCAAGGACGAGCTGCTCGACGCCGAGGCGAAGTCGTACCACTCCCCCGGCACCTGCACCTTCTACGGCACCGCCAACTCCAACCAGGTCATGATCGAGGTCATGGGCCTGCACCTGCCCGGCTCGACGTTCGTCAACCCGCGCACCGAGCTGCGCGAGGCCCTGACGAAGGCGGCGGGCAGGCGCGCGGTCGAGCTGACCGCGCACGGCCCCGAGTACACCCCCGTCGGCGAGGTCGTCGACGAGAAGGCGATCGTCAACGCCTGCGTGGCGCTGCTGGCGACCGGCGGCTCGACCAACCACACCATGCACATCGTCGCCATCGCCGCGGCGGCCGGCATCGAGCTCCTGTGGGACGACCTGGCCGCGCTGTCGAAGGCCGTGCCGCTGCTGACCCGCATGTACCCCAACGGCCAGGCGGACGTGAACCACTTCCAGGCCGCGGGCGGCATGCAGGTGCTCATCGGCGACCTGCTGGACGCCGGGCTGCTGCACGGCGACGTGCTGACGGTCGCCGGGCACGGGCTGGACCACTACCGCTCGGCCGCCGAGCTGAAGGAGGGGGAGCTGATCTGGGAGGAGCGCACCGAGGGCAGCACCGACCTCGACGTGCTGCGCCCGGTCTCCGACGCGTTCTCCGCCGACGGCGGCATCCACATGCTCGACGGCAACCTGGGCCGCGCGGTCAGCAAGGTCTCCGCGGTCAAGGACGAGCACCTGGTCATCGAGGCCCCGGCCAAGGTCTTCGACGACCAGCTGGAGCTGCTGCGCGCCTTCGACGCGGGCGAGCTGGACGGGCAGGACTTCGTGGCGGTCATCCGCTACCAGGGGCCCAGCGCGAACGGCATGCCCGAGCTGCACAAGCTCACCCCGCCGATGGCGGTGCTGCTGGACAGGGGCCAGCGGGTCGCGATCGTCACCGACGGCCGCATGTCCGGCGCGTCCGGCAAGGTCCCGGCCGCCATCCACCTGTCGCCCGAGGCCGCCGACGGGGGGCCCATCGCGCTGGTGCGCGAGGGCGACCCGATCCGCCTCGACGCGGCCGCCGGAACCCTGGAGCTCCTGGTCCCCGCCGGGGAGCTGGCCACCAGGTCGCCCCAGGGCGCGCCGCTCACCGACGCCCAGTGGGTGGGCACCGGCCGCGAGCTGTTCGGCGCCTTCCGCCGCGCGGCGGGCCCGGCCGAGCGCGGCGCGGGCGTCTTCGCCCTGAACGGCCACGCCGAGGCCGTCGCGAACGGCACCCGCCCGGCGACCGCCCAGAGCGGGATCCGTGCGTGAGGACGCACACCACCATCTTCTCCTTCACCCCCGAACGACCCGCGAAGGAGATCATGTGAGCCTCCCCTGGCTCGTCGCCGACATCGGCGGCACCAACGCCCGGTTCGGGCTGGTCACCGAGCCCGGTGGACAGCCCGAGGCGGTGGCCGTGCTCGCGGGCGCGGAACACGATGGCCTACCCGAAGCCGTAGCCGCCTATATCGCAGATCATGCGAGCGGAGTTCAGCCGGGAGCCGCGTGCGTCGCGATCGCGGGGCCCGTGGAGGGCGACCGCTACCGGCTCACCAACGCCGGGTGGACGGGGTCGGTACGCGACCTGGGCATCCCGAACGCCTGGCTGCTCAACGACTTCGAGGCCCTGGCCGCGTCCCTGCCGTACCTGCGGGGCGACGACCTGGTCTCCCTGGGCGGCCCCGAGCCCTCGCACGGCGTCAAGGCCGTGCTCGGCCCCGGGACCGGTCTCGGCGTGGGCGGCCTGGTGCCCGCGGCCGAGGGCTGGGTGCCGATCCCCGGGGAGGGAGGGCACGTCACCGCACCCGTCCTCGACCGGCGCGACCACGAGATCGTCCGGGCACTGCGCGCGGACGGCCTGGAGCACGTGGTGGCCGAGCACCTGCTGTCGGGGCCGGGCCTGTCGCGCCTGCACCGGGGGCTCGCGCTCGTCCACGGGACGGACGCGCCGACGCTGTCCGCCTCCGACATCGTGGCCCGGATGGACGACTCGCTGTGCGCGGAGACCATCGAGGTCTTCTGCGCCATGCTCGGCACGTTCGCCGGGAACGTCGCCCTCACCCTCGGGGCGCGGGGCGGTGTCTACCTGGGCGGCGGCGTGCTGCCGCGTATCGTGGACCGGGTCCGCTCCAGCGACTTCCGCCGTCGCTTCGAGGCCACCCCGACCCTGAACGACTACCTGTCCGGCATCGCCACGTCGTTGATCGTGGCGCCCCAACCCGCCCTGACCGGCGCGGCGGCCTGGCTGAACCAGCGCCTGTCCACCCTGGAGTACGCATGAGTCTGCTCGACATCGCCCCGGTCGTCCCGGTCGTCGTGATCGACGATCCGGAGACCGCGGTCCCCCTGGCCCGCGCCCTGGTCGCGGGCGGCCTGCCGGTCATCGAGGTCACCCTCCGCACCGCCGCCGCGCTGGACGCCATCGCGCGCATCGCCGCCGAGGTCCCCGAGGCGGTGATCGGCGCGGGCACCATCCGCACCCCGGCCGACGTGGCGGCCTCCGTGGCGGCCGGTTCCAAGTTCCTGGTCAGCCCGGGAACCACCCCGGGGCTGGTCGACGCCATGGAGGTCAGCGGCGTGCCGTTCCTGCCGGGCGTGGCGACCGCGTCGGAGGTCATGGCGCTGGCCGAGCGCGGGGTGACCGAGATGAAGTTCTTCCCCGCCGAGGCCGCCGGCGGCCTGCCGTACCTCAAGGCGCTCGGCGGCCCGCTGCCGCAGGTCAGGTTCTGCCCGACGGGCGGCATCAAGCTCGCGACGGCCCCCGACTACCTCGCGCTGCCGAACGTGGGCTGCGTGGGCGGGACCTGGCTCACCCCGGCCGACGCGCTCGCCACCGGCGACTACCCGAGGATCGAGAAACTGGCCGCCGAGGCGGCCGCCCTCCGCTGATCCTCCCCTGCCCCTCCCCTGGTTCTCACCGCTCGGCGGTACCTCGCGAGACCCCGCGGGCGCGTCCTCTCCTCCCTTGGCGCGCGCCGCGGCCATGAGTCGCCGTGACCCGGTGTGACGCTCATGGGAACCGGCCCGTGGCCGCCCGACCGGGCGGTCACGGGCCGCCCTTTTCGGCTCTCCCGGCTCCGCCCAGGTCCGGGCCGTTCAAAACGGACTGAACCGCGCACGGACCCCACGCGTATCTCGCGGCGAAAGGCACTCCCTCACAGAGGAGCCATGAATGCGAGTACGCATCGTCACGATCTGCGCCACGGTTCTGGTCATGGGCGTCGCCGGTACGGCGTCCGCCGGGACCCACCAGGCGCAGGCCGGAGCGAAACAGACCAAAGCCGGCAGCGGCCCGGAGAAAGCCGGCGGGCAGACCCTGCGAAACCATTTCGCGGTCACCAACCTGGTCTCGGACGTCAGCGGCCGGGCCGCGGTCACCGACCCCACGCTGGTCAACCCGTGGGGCCTGGCCATGGGCAAGACCCTGTGGGTCTCGGCCGCGGGCACCGGCCTGGCCACGGTCTACTCCGGCGGCGCGGGCACCGTGAAGCAGGAGAAGACGCAGGTACGCGTCCCCGGCGGCAGGCCCACCGGGCAGGTCGTCAACAAGGGCGAGGAGTTCGTCGTCAAGGGCCCCGGCGGCTCCGGACCGGCCACGTTCATCTTCGCCAGCCCCAGCGGGGCGATCACCGGCTGGAACGCCGAGGCCGACCCGGACGACGCGATCATCAGCGCGTTCGTCAAGGGCGCCGACTTCAAGGGCCTGGCCCTGGCCGAGACGAACCGGGGGGCGATGCTGCTGGCCGCCGACTTCGCCCACAACAAGGTCCACGTCTTCGACGGCGACTTCGACCGGATCTCGTTCGGCCGCCGCGCGTTCCGGGACCCCGGCCTGCCGGAGGACTACGCGCCGTTCAACGTGGAGGTCGTGGGCAACTCCATCCTCGTCGCGTACGCCAAGCGCGACCCCGAGACCGGCAAGTCGGTGGCCGGGCAGGGCAAGGGGTTCGTCAGCCAGTTCAACGGCTCGGGCCGGTTCGTCGGCCGCTTCGCCGCCCGCGGGGCCCTCAACGCGCCCTGGGCCATGACGCTGGCCCCGAAGGGCTTCGGAGCCCACTCCGGCGCCCTGCTGGTCGGCAACTTCGGCGACGGCCGGATCAACGCCTACAACCCGCGCAACGGCCGCCCGCTCGGCCCGCTGCGCACCTCCGACGGCAGGGCCATCACCCTGGGCGGCCTGTGGGACCTGGAGCCCGGCACCGAGGCCGTCGGCGGCACGAACGCCCTGTGGTTCAGCGCGGGCAGCGACGGCGGCACGCACGGCCTGCTCGGCCTGATCAGGCCTTCGGGAGCGGCCACCTCCTCCAACTCCCCCACGGGCAACGCGTCCCCTTCGCCCTCCTCCTCGCACCCGAGTTCCCACAACTCCGGTTCCAACAACAACTCCAACTCCAACAACTCCAACAACTCCGGCTACTGAGCTCGTCCGTGGTGCCCCGGTGTGCACGCCGGGGACGACACGGCTGCCGCTCTTTCGTGCGGCGGAGTGAGAGACAGACGGCCCTCGCGGCGGATCGGCGCTCGGCGAGGTGCCCGCGTCAGGTACCGCCGGACGGGCGGGAACGGAGTTCGTGAGAGCTCGAAAGCCTGTGGAGACCCGGTAAGACCATCTCGGTGGCCCAGGTCGGTGAAGCAGGAAGCCTCAGAGGTGCCGCGGGAGCGGCACGGGCTGGACCCTCGGCGCGCACGCCGAGGAGCGCGTCGATGACGAATCCCCGACGGGCGTCAGTGCCCGGGGTATCTCCGGCGGCGCCGGCACTCCCACACCAGCGGGCCGCGAGGCCGAGCCGACAGGCCGGCTCGCGCGGATCGCCGGGGGTGCCGGCGCCGCGGCGCGTCCGGACCGGTGGTCGGTGGCCGGTGGCCGGTGGCCGGTGGCCGGTGGCCGGTGGCCGGTGATCGGTGGCCGGTGGCCGGGAATCGGTGGCCGGTGGCCGGTGGCCGGTGATCGGTGGCCGGTGGCCGGGAATCGGGACTTCCCGCTCCCTCCGGAGAGCCCCGGCGCGACGTCGTCCGGGAGAGTCACCCGCCGGTGACCGCGCCACCGCCCGCTTTCCTTTAACCTTGAACGAACGAGGGGAGTACTTCCCAAGAACCGGCCCGGTCAATACGGACGTCCTGTGGCGTCCCCGGACGGTCGCCCGTGAGGTGCGGGTGAAGGAGACCTCGAATGGCCGAGCGCATTCGAGGAGCGAGCATGCCCCTGACAGTCCACCCCCCCTCCGGGCACCACCTCACCGGCGTTCCCCCGCCACGGCACCCTCCCCTCCGGGGCCGTGTTGCCGGGGCATCCCGGATTTCCCAAATATCCCGGACATCCCGCGTTCGCCGGGCGTTCCCTGCCAGCCGGATGTCTCGTGTCCACCGGGCGTTCCCTGCCCGCCGGATGTCTCGTGTCCACCGGGTCTTTCGGGTCTTTCCGCGCGACGCCCCTCCTCGCCGTACCCCCGCGGCGACCCGTCCCGCGGCCGTCGCCGGTTCGTGCCGTTCCGGCCGCCGCCCGCCGGCATCTCCGGACGCGCCTCACGAGTAGCCCTCGGTCCGACCTTCGCCAGGTTCGTCCCCTCCGGTGACCGCCGGATCGACGGCCGACTCGATTCCGCCACTGGAAGGCTGCGAGACGCAATATGAGAGAAGTTCCCCATACCAGCGAGGTGCACGTGATGGCCAGCACACCGGCCGGCCGGTCCTCCGTCGAGGATCTGCGCTATCCGGCGGGATCGCTGGTGCTCCTCGCCGGGCTCCCCGGCGCGGGCAAGAGCACCCTGCTCGACCGGCTGTACGGGCTGCGCGGCGACGAGAGGGAGCCGGTGCGCGCCGGTGAGGCCCGCGTCATCGACTCGCGCCAGTCCCGCAACTGGTGGGCCCGCTACCTGGGCCCGGTCCCCCCGAGGGCCCGCATCCCGCTCGTGCACACCACCCACGTGGTGCGGATCGCCCGCGCCCTGCTGAAGGGGCACTCCGTCGTCGCGCACACCCGCGGCACCTGGCCGCACATCCTGTACGGGTTCGCCTGGCTGGCCCGCAGGGTCGGCAGCGAGGTCCACCTGATCCTGCTCGACGTGGAGCCGAGGCTGGCCCGCGAGGGGCAGCTCTCGCGCGGCCGGGTCGTCACGAGCGCGACCTTCGCCCGGCACTGCCGCCGCTGGCGAGTGATCATCGATCGCGCCCGCGGCGGAACGTTCCCTCCGGCCGCGAGTGTCACGATCCTCGACCGTCCCGCCGCCGACCTGCTCAGGGCCATCCGTTTCGACGAGCGGCCCCCCACGCGGCGGGACGGATGACTTTACCTTCGCCTGACTCTGCGCCTCACCCGCCCAGGGCAGGTTCAGAGCGACCGGAAGGAACCGAATGATCGACGTACTGGCTCTCGCCGCGGAGCACCTCAACCTCGCCAGGGCGAGCTCGCACGGCCGCAGCGCCCACACCTACCTCAACGAGGGCACCCTGCGTCAGGCGATCATCGCGCTGACCGCGGGAACGGCCCTCGGCGACCACGACGCCCCACCGGCCGCGAGCCTGCACGTCCTGTCGGGGCGGGTCCGGCTCATCGACGACGAGCGGACCGTCGGGCTCGGCGCGGGCCAGGCCGCCCCGATCCCGCAGCGGCGGCACTCTCTGGAGGCCGACGACGACTCGGTGGTCATCCTCACCAGCGTCGTCAACATCGGCGACTGAGGACGCCCGCGCCGCCCGCCCCTCGTCGGCCAGGGCCGGGGCGATCAGGGGTACGTCCGGCCGGGACGGCCAGGTTCGTCCCGGGTTCGTCCCGGTTCCGTCCCGGTTTCCCTCGCGGGTGCGGGCCTGATCCGACTTTGTCTAGGGTGTTCTCGTGCCTGCCACGCTGAACTCTAAGAAGACCCGCGCCGCGCTGCGCACCTCGGCGCGCATCTCCCTGGAGATGCTGCTCGTCGTGTTGATGGCCTCGGTGGTCCTGTGGATCCTGGGCCAGATGTGGTCCGTCATCTGGCCGCTCGTGATCGCCCTGCTCCTGACCACGCTGACCTGGCCCGTGACCCGCTTCCTGCGCCGGCACGGCTGGCATCCCACCCTGGCCGCCTCGGTCGTGACCGTGCTCTTCCTCCTGGTCGCCGCCGGCACCGTGGTGCTGATCGCCGTCCCGGTGGCGTCCCAGTCGGGCGAGCTGGCCACCGGCGTGGGCAACGGCATCAAGCAACTGCGCGACTGGGCCTCCGGGCCGCCGCTGAACCTCGGCGACGACCAGCTCAGCAAGGCACTCGACACCGCGGTGACCCGCATCCAGGCCAGCGTCGGCAGCATCGTCACCGCCGCCCTCACCGGCGTGGGCACCGTGGTCAACGGCCTGATCACCACCGTCCTCGCGCTCTTCCTGATGTTCTTCTTCCTCAAGGACGGCCCGCGGTTCCTGCCCTGGCTGACCCGCCAGCTCCCCGGCCGCCTCGCCACGGACGTGCCGGCCCTGGCCACGCGCGGCTGGAACACCCTCGGCTCGTTCGTGCTCTCCCAGGCCTTCGTGGGCCTGCTCGACGCCGTCTTCATCGGTCTCGGCCTGTGGATCGTGGGTGTGCCGCTGGTCCTCCCGCTGGCCGTGCTGACCTTCGTGGCGGCGTTCATCCCCATCATCGGGGCCCTGTTCGCCGGTTTCGTCGCGGTCCTCATCGCGCTGGTGTCCAACGGCCTGACGGACGCGCTGATCGTGCTCGCCATCATCGTCGCCGTGCAGCAGCTGGAGGGCAACGTCTTCCAGCCCATGGTGCAGAGCCGCGGTCTCGGCCTGCACGCGGCGGTGGTCCTGCTGGCGGTGACGCTGGGCGGCAGCCTGGCGGGCATCGTGGGCAGCCTGCTCGCCGTGCCGGTCGCCGCCCTGATCGCCGTGGCCTGGGACTATCTCCGCGAGCAGCTCAGCGACCCGTCGCCCCCGCCCCCGCCCGCGGAGCCGGACACCGGGGCGACCGTCCCCGCGAAGAAGCCCGCCTGACGCACGCGCCGCCCGCTCGGGCCCGCGGCGACGTCCGGGCCGCCGGGGGCACGTGGGCGGCGGGGCTCACATGGGCGGCGGTGCCGTCGAGCGGCGCGTGACGAGTCTGGGCGTCACGGAGAAGCGCACCGCCGACACGCGGCCCTCGATCCGTTCCAGCAGCAGCCGTCCCGCCGTGCGCCCCATGACCGCCCCGTCCTGGTCGACGCTGGTCAGCGCGATGTTGGGCAGGGCCGCGAGCAGCGTGTTGTCGTAACCGGCGATCGAGACGTCGCCGGGGACCGACAGGCCCGCCTCGTGGACCGCGGCCAGCGCGCCGATCGCCGCCTGGTCGGCACCGGCGAAGATCGCGGTCGGGCGCGGGGAGCGGCTCAGCAGCTCGCGCGTCCCGTCGTAGCCGCCCTTCTCGTGGTAGAAGGCGGTCGCGACGGCGATCTCGTCGCCCAGCCCGTGCTCGCGCATGACGCGCCGGTAGGTCTCGGCCCTGATGATGTGCAGCAGGTCGTCCGGCTGGGCGATGCTGTTGTCCTGGTGGGTGATGTGGGCGATCCGGCGGTGCCCGAGCTCGATCAGGTGCCTGACGACCGCCTCGGCGCCCGTGTCGTCGTCGTCGAAGACCGAGTCGTAGACCGTCGACTTCTCGTGCCGCGCCAGCACCACGGTCGGCGTCTCCCGCGCCACCTCCTCCATCCGCGTCCTGGAGGCGAGGGGGGCGACCATGATGATGCCGTCCACCTGCCGGTCCACCAGCGCGTCGACCGCCTGCCTCTCGACCTTGCGGGTGACGCCGCCCTGAACCATGATCGGCTGATAGCCGGTGCCGTCGAGCCGCTCGCAGAGACCGTCGAGGATGTCGGCGAAGAACGGGTTCCTGATGTGCGGCAGCACCATGCCGATCGTGAAGGTGCGCCCGCGCATCCCGAAGAGTTCGCGGGCACGAGAGACGCGCGGGCGCGCGTTCAGCGCCGGCGGGTCCGCGGCGGGCTGTGCCGCTCGGGGGGCAGGACCTCCACGGAGGTCTTGCGGATGTGGTCGTAGACCAGCGAGGTGCGCACGTCGGCGATGTTGCGGTGCCGGGAGACGTGGTCGAGGACGAAGTCGCGCAGGTGGCCGGTGTCGCGCACGGCCACCTGGATGATGAAGTCGTCGCCGCCGGACACCACGAAGACCGCGAGGGTCTCGGGGAGCGCGGCGACGTGGTCGCGGAAGCCCTCGACCGCCTCCCTGATCTTCGGGTGCAGCCGGACGTTGATGAGCGCCTGGACCGGACGGCCGATGGCCGCGAGGTTGACCTCCGCGTGGAACCCCTCAATCACCTGCCTGCTCCGCAGGGACCGCACCCGCTCCAGGCAGGTCGAGGGCGCGATGCCGAGCCGCTCGGCCAGCTCGCGGTTGGTCTGGCGGCCGTCACGCTGGAGTTCGGCGAGGATGGCCGTATCAAGTTCGTCCACGGACACATTTTCCCACGAATCCCCGAACCTTCTTCGGAAAGAGCGAGACGGAGTTGTGATACCTACGGAGTGGGTGCGAGCGTCCTCCCACAAGTTCGGAGAGAGGAACGCGAATGACCATGACGGCCGACTGGATCGACACCCTCGACCGCCGGACCGACCTGCCCACCCGGCGGCTTCCGGTGAAATGGGTGATCGTGATCGACCATGACCTGCCCCGGGGCCTGCAGGCCAACGCCGCCGCCTGCCTGGCCGCGTCCGTGGGCGGGGCCGTTCCCGCGATCCTGGGCTCGGCGGGCACCGACGCCTCCGGCCACGCCCACGCCGGGCTGCCCTGGACCGGGTGCACGGTGCTGGCCGCGCCCGGCGACGTCGTCCGCCGGGTCAGGAACGAGGCGGCGGGGGAGGCCGAGCTGGTCGTCGCCGACATGGCGGCCATCGCGCAGCGCACCAACGTCTACGACGAGTATCTGGCCGGGCTGGCCCGCGCCGACGGCGAGGACCTCTCGTACTACGCGGTGAGCCTGCTGGGCCCGCGCCGGACCGTGGAGCGCCTCACGGGCAAGCTCCCGCTGCTGCGCTAGGGCGGGCGCGGCGGGGAGAGCCGTCAGGCGGTGGGGAGTCTCGGCACGCTGTCGATCAGGCGCCGGGTGTAGGGGTGGCGCGGAGAGCCGAGCACGGTGGCGGTCTCGCCCTGCTCCACGATCCGGCCGCGTTCGAGGACCGCCGTGTGGTCGCAGAGCATCGCGACCACGGCGAGGTCGTGGGAGACCATCACGACGGTCAGCCCGTGGCTCTCGCGCAGCTCGGCCAGCAGGTCGATGACCCGTACGCGCGTGGAGACGTCCAGGGCGCTGACGGGCTCGTCGGCGAGCAGGACGCGGGGCTCGCACACGATGGCCCGCGCGATGGCGACCCGCTGGCGCTGGCCGCCGGAGAACTCGTGCGGGTAGCGGCGCGCGGCGTCGGCCGGCAGCCCGACGGCCTCCAGCGCGGCGGCGACGCGCAGGTCCGCGGCCGAGGAGTTCCACCGCGCCGCCGGTACCAGCCCGAGCGAGCGGAGCGGCTCGGCGACGATCCTGCCCACGCGCTGCCGGGGATCGAGCGAGGAGTACGGGTCCTGGAACACGGTCTGCACGCTGCGGCGGAACGCGCGCATCCGCCCGCGGTCGCGCGGCGACAGCGGCGTCCCGTCGAAGAGGATCCGCCCCGCGGTGGGCACGGCCAGGCCGAGCAGCAGGCGCAGCAGCGTCGTCTTGCCCGCCCCCGACTCCCCCACCAGGGCCGTGCTACGCCCCGGCAGCACCTCGAAGGAGACGTCGGAGAGCACCGGGGCCGCCGCCCCCCGGTAGGCGAAACCTACCTGGCGTGCCTCCAGGACGGGCCGGACCGCCTCGCCCCTGACGCCCCCGGTCCGGTCGGCGACGTCCGGCCCGTTCTTCGCATCAGCGGCGGGCACGGCGGGTGCGGTGGGTGCGGTGGGTGCGGTCGGCGCGGCGGGCCCGGACGGCTCGGTGGGTTCGGACGGCTGGTCCGGGAGGGGCCGGGTCAACGGTTCGTCCAATCCAGTGCGTTGTCGAGGTGCCGGGCGCCCGCCACCAGCGACCGGGTGTACGGGTGGCGCGGCGCGTCCACGATCTCCCTGACGGTTCCCGACTCGACGGCCTCGCCGTCCTTGAGGACGAGGACGCGGTCGGTGATCCCGGAGACGACCGCGAGGTCGTGGCCGATGAACAGCAGGGCCATGCCCCGGGCGGTGACCAGGCCGCCGAGCAGGGCGAGCACCTCCGCCTGCACCGTCACGTCGAGGGCCGTGGTCGGCTCGTCGGCGATGAGCAGCGCGGGCTCGCAGGCCAGGGCCATCGCGATGGCGACGCGCTGGCGCTGGCCGCCGGAGATCTCGTGCGGGTACGCCCGCGCGACCCTGCCGGGTTCGGCGATCCTGACCTCCTGGAGCGCGGCGGCCACGGCGGCGCGCAGGGCGGCGCCGCGCAGCCCCCGCCTGCGCCTGATGGGCTCGGCGAGCTGGCGGCCGACCCTCATCAGCGGGTCGAGGGCCGTCAGGGGCTCCTGGAAGACGACCGACACCGCCCGGCCGCGCAGCCCGTTCAGGCGCCGCTCGGAGGCGCCGACGATCTCGGACGGGCCCGTGCCCGGCGCGTCCAGCACGACGCTGCCGGACGCGGTCATGCCGGACGGCAGCAGGCCCATGACCGCGAGGGCGGTCAGCGACTTGCCGGACCCGGACTCGCCGATCAGGCCGAGCCGCTCCCCCGGGCCGATCGTGAAGGACAGGCCCCTGACGAGGTCGTGGCCGTCGGCGGAGCGCACGCGCAGCCCCGTGACGTCGAGCAGGCTCATCGCGTCCTCCGCCGGGTCGGGTCGGCCACGTCCCTGAGGCCGTCGGCGATCAGGTTCACGCCGACGACGAGCACGACCAGCAGCACGCCGGGCGCGACGGCGCCGGCCGGGGCGGTGAGCACGGTCGCCTGGGCCTCCTGCAGCATGCGCCCCCAGGAGGCGTTCGGCGGGGGCGGGCCGAGCCCCAGGTAGGACAGCGACGCCTCGGCCAGCACGGCGAGCCCGAGCTGGAGCGCGAGGTTGACCAGCAGCGTCGGCCAGATGTTCGGCAGGACGTGCTCGGTCACCACGCGCGGCCAGGAGGTCCCCGACGTGCGCGAGGCCGTGACGAAGTCCTGGGCCAGCACGCGCTTGACGAGCACCCGGGTCAGCCTCGCCACGATGGCGGACATGCCCAGCCCGATCGCGAGGATCGCCGAGCCGAGCGACGCCGAGCGCACCGCGACCACGAGCATGGCCAGGAGCAGGGTGGGGAAGGCGATGAGGATGTCGAGCAGCACCGAGACCGTGTCGTCGAGCCACCGGGTGGCGAACCCGGCCGCGAGACCGGCGAGCAGGCCGAGGACGCCGCCGAGCAGGACCGAGCCGACGCCGACCGTCAGCGCGATCCGCGCGCCGATCATCAGCTGGGTGAGCAGGTCCCGGCCCAGCTTGTCGGTGCCCAGCGGGTGGGCGGCCCCCGGGGGCATGAGCCGGTTCCCGGAGGTGTCGTCCGGGGCGTACGGGAGCCACAGGAGGGAGACGACCGCGATGACGACGACCAGGCCGGCGAGCACGCATCCGATCACGAGCGTCGTGGACCTCGTGGACCGTCGTGACCGGGCGGGGGCATCCGGTACGGGGATCTCGGGCACGGCCTTCATCGCGGGCCTCCGGAGACGGTGCCGCGCAGCCGGGGGTCGATGAGCCGCTGGGCGAGGTCGGCGGCGAAGCCGATCAGCAGGACCGCGAAGGTGCTGACGAACAGGATGCCCTGGATCACCGGGTAGTCGTGCTGGGCGATCCCCTTGACCAGCATGCCGCCGAGGCCGGGGAGGGCGAACACGCTCTCGACGACGACGGCCCCGAGGAAGGTCGTGGCGAGCTCGATCCCGAGGACGGAGACCACGGGCACGGCCGCGTTGCGCAGGCCGTGCCGCCACATCGCCCCGGTGAAGGAGGAGCCGAGCGCCCTGAAGGTCCGCAGGTGGTCGCTGCCCAGCACGTCCAGGGTGGCGGAGCGGACATAGCGGACGAGCGAGGCCGACATGACGAGGGCGATCGTGACGACGGGCAGCGCCAGCGAGGTGAGGGCCGCGACCGGGTCGGCCCAGTCGTCCCTGGGGAAGCCCCCGGCCGGGAACGCCCTCAGCCGGAGCGAGAACACCGTGATCAGCAGCATCCCCACCCAGAAGGCCGGGACCGCGATGCCCAGCTGGGACAGCCCGCTGAGCAGGGACCCGTACCAGGTGCCCGCGCGGTGGGCGGCGACGAAGCCGACCGGTACGGCGACGGCGACGGCCAGCAGGAAGGACAGCAGGGTGAGCGGGACGGTGACGACCAGGCGGGAGGCGATCTCCGGGCCGACCGGGAGGGTGCTGATGAACGACTCGCCCAGGTCGAGGGTGGCGAGCCGTCCGATCCAGGTGGCGAACTGCTCGGGCAGCGGGCGGTCGGAGCCGATCTGGTGGCGGGCTGCCTCGATCTGCTCGGGGGTGGCCCCGACCGACAGCAGCGCGTTGGCGGGGTCGCCGGGCAGCAGGCGCAGCAGCAGGAACAGCACGACGCAGGCCAGCAGGAGCGAGACGACGAGGAAGGCCGCCCGCCGCAGCAGGTAAGTGATCATGACAGGGGGCTCCGTACCGGCGGGCACGCGCGCCGGAGCCCGGCCCGCCGCACGGGGCGGCGGGCCGGGCGGGCGGGGAGCGGTACCTGGCCCGCGAGGTGGCGGGCCGGGCGGGCGGAGTGCGCGGGGTGCGGTGCCTGACCGGTGAGGAGGCGGGCGGGGTGCGGTACCTGACCCGCGAGGTGGCGGGCCAGGCCGGCGGGGTGCGCCGCCGGGTCGGCGGGGTGCGGGCCGGACATCAGCCCTTCTTGATGCCGTAGGCGTGGAACTGCGAGTTGAGGCCGTTGACCGGGTAGCCCGACAGCGACGACGAGGCCACCACGATCTGCGGGTAGAGGTAGAGCCAGTCGCTGGCGGCGTCCTCGGCGATCTTCCGGTTGGCCTGCTTGAGCAGCTCGGTCTGCTGCTCGACGGTGTCGCTCTTCTCGGCCTCGTTCACCAGCTTGGTCACCTCGGGGTTGTCGTAGCCCCAGTAGAAGTCAGGGTTGCCGTACCAGACGACGTCGCGGTCGTTGACGTGCTCCTGCAGCGTCGCGGTGAAGTCCCGGTTCTTGAACACCTTGGTGTACCACTCGTCGGCGGTGATGACGTTGATCGTCACGTTGACGCCGATCTTGGCCAGCTCGCCCTTGATGAACGTGGCCGCGGTGGGGTGCGGGTCGTAGTTCGGGGTGTCGAGCGTGAAGTCGAACCCGTTCGGGAGACCCGCCTCGGCGAGCTGCTTCTTGGCCAGTTCCACGTCGTAGGGGTCGACCGAGGTGAGGTCCTCGTACCAGGGGTCGCTGGGCGGGACCATCGAGCCGATCGCCGTACCGTAGCCGCCCCAGACGGAGTCGAGCAGCTTGCGGTCGTCGATGGCGGAGCCGACGGCCTTGCGGACGAGCTTGTCGTCGAACGGCTTGGCCTTGTCGTTGAAGGCCAGCAGGAGCTTGGTCGTCGACCGGCCGTCGTTGACCTTGTAGTTCGGGTTGTTCTTGAACTGCTCCAGCGCGTCCGGGCTCTGCTCGCTGGTCACGACGTCGACGGCGTCGGTCAGCAGCGCGTTGTTGAGCGCGGTCGCCGAGGTGAAGTAGTGGAACACCACGCCCTTGTTCGTCGGGGCGGTGCCCCAGTAGCCGTCGAACGGCGTCAGGCTCAGCGTGGAGCCGCGCTTCCACTCGCCCAGCCGGTACGGGCCGGTGCCGTCCTCGGACTTCGCCAGGTCCTTCGCCGTGTCGTTGATGATCCAGATGTAGCTGAGGTTGTAGACGAACGAGATCGACTTTTCCTTCAGCTTCACGACGACCGTCCTGTCGTCGGGGGTCTCGACGCTCTCGACGACGGCGAAGTTGCCCTTGCGGGCCGACTGCGACTCCTTCGCGGTGACCCGCTCGATGCTGCTCTTCACGTCGGCCGAGGTGAGGGGGTCGCCCGAGTGGAACTTCACGCCCTCGCGCAGGGTGAAGGTGTAGGTGAGGCCGCCTGCGCCGACCTTGTGACTCTCGGCGAGCAGGTTCTCGACCTTGCCCTCGTCGGTCAGCTTGAACAGGCCCTCGTAGACGTTGCCGTTGAACGCCTCCGTCACGCCCTGCCCGCCGCCGCCGGTGTTGTCGAGGTTCTGCGGCTCGTAGAGCGAGCCGACCTCGATCGTCGCGGCCGGGTCGAAGGCGGCGGCCGACCCCGCGGGCGCGGCGCTGCCCCCGGAGCCGGAGCCGGAGCCCGAACCGGAGCCGGAGTCCTGGCCGGAGCCCGAGCCGCATCCCGCGAGGACGAGCGCGGCCGCGATCACGGCTCCGATGAACGGCGTCGTCTTCCTGTTCACTGTCTCTCCTGATGGCCGTCCGCGCCATCGGGCCGCACCAGCCGCACGAGAGGCGTGGGGGCCGTTGCGGGCATGGTTTCGGACAGCTCACTTCGTCGCGTTCGGCGAGGGCTCGCCGTGGGGGTTTCCTGCGGTACGGCACCGGCGGCGCGTCGTAACACGTCGTCAGCGCCTTCTCCGCTAATCCTACAGAAATAGTAGGCTTTTTCCAATTTCGGACAAAAATTGGCTTTACGGCCAGCCCTCTACCGGCGAAACGGCACAGCACCTCTCCGGGAGGCCCCGGTCCACGGCCGGTTCACGGCCGGTCGCCGGTCCACGACCCGGCCCGCAGGGTCACAGGGGCAGGACGCCGCCTGGCTTGAGGGCCTTCATCGCGATCTGCGAGGTGAGCTTGTCGAGACCGGGCAGGCGGCCGAGCCTCTCCAGGCAGAGCTGGCTGTAGGCCTCCATGTCGGGCACCGCCACCCGCAGCACGTAGTCGGGGCGGCCGAACATGCGCAGGCACTCCACCACGTCGTCGATCTCCATGACGGCGGCCTCGAAGGCGGTGACCGTCTCGGCGTCCTGGCCCTCCAGCTCGACGTAGGCGA
Source organism: Streptosporangium nanhuense (assembly GCF_059358815.1). NCBI lineage: Bacteria > Bacillati > Actinomycetota > Actinomycetes > Streptosporangiales > Streptosporangiaceae > Streptosporangium > Streptosporangium nanhuense. The sequence goes on along the minus strand of NZ_JCADBG010000001.1, from coordinate 1,046,547 downwards.
CGACCTGGAAGCCCCGGCCCACGGCCGTGGGGTCGATGACGGCGCGGTAGCCGGTGATCACTCCCGTCTCCTCCAGGTTGCGGACCCGGCGCAGGCACGGCGAGGGCGTCAGCCGCACCCGCTCGGCCAGCTCCAGGTTGCTCAACCGCCCCTCCACCTGCAGGAGACCGAGAATTGCGCGATCCGTCACATCCATGACATCGGATGCTAACGAGACACGCCAACCTTGGAAAGTTTGACATCGAGTTTCGTTCTACCTGGCATAACCTTGCGGCAACGCAGGAGCGACGACGACGGGACCCAAACCATGACGATCTTCGCAGACGCCCGTGAGATCTCCCCCGACGACCGCTACCTGCTCGACGAGGGCCAGGTCTTCATGACCGGCACCCAGGCCCTGGTCCGGGTGATCATCGACCAGATGCGCGCCGACAGGCTCGCGGGTCTCCGCACCGGCACGATGGTGTCCGGCTACCCCGGCTCCCCGCTCGGCGGCTTCGACCAGGAGCTGGCCCGCTCCCGCCGGCACACCGAGCCGCTCGGCGTGGTGCACCGCCCCGGGCAGAACGAGGAACTCGGCGCCACCTCCGTCTGGGGCAGCCAGCTCGTGCCCTCGCTCCCTCTCCCGCGCACCTCCGGCGTGCTGGGCGTCTGGTACGGCAAGGCGCCCGGCGTCGACCGCGCGGCCGACGCGTTCCGGCACGGCAACTTCGTCGGCGCCCACCCCGAGGGCGGCCTGATCGCGCTCTGCGGCGACGACCCGACCTGCAAGTCCTCCACCCTCCCCTCGGCGACCGAGGGCACGCTCGCCACGCTGGGCATGCCGATCGTCCACCCCGGCAGCGTCCAGGAGCTGCTCGACCTGGGACGCCACGCGATCGCGGCGTCCCGGGCGAGCGGGCTGTGGGTCGCGGTGAAGGCCGTCTCCAACGTCGTGGACGGCACCGGCACCGTGGACGTCGGGCATGACCGGGTCGTCCCGGTCATGCCCGACGTCGACTACCAGGGCAGGCCGTACCGGCACGTGCCCGACGCCACGCTGCTCACCCCGTGGTCGCTGGAGATGGAGCGCACGCTCGTCGGCCCGCGCCTCGACCTGGCCCGCGCCTACGCCCGTGAGAACGGCCTCAACCGCGTCACCGCCGACCCCCGCGACGCCTGGCTGGGCGTCGTCGCCTCCGGGACCGCCTACTACGACGTCCGCGAGGGCTTCCGCAAGCTCGGCGTCACGCCGGAGGAGGCCGGTGTCCGCCTCCTGAAGATCGGCATGCTCTGGCCGCTGGACCCGGAGATCGTCCGGACCTTCGCCCGGGGGCTGACGGAGATCCTCGTCGTGGAGGAGAAGGCCCCGCTGCTGGAGACCTCGGTCAAGGACATCCTGTACGGGACGGCAGGCGCCCCCCGCGTGCTGGGCAAGCTCGACGAGAACGGCGCGCCGCTCATCCCCCGGCACGGGGCCGTCGACGCCGACCTGGCCGCCAAGGCGATCGCCTTCCGGCTGCGCCGCCGGAGCCCGAACGGCCTGGACGGCCTGAACGGCCTCGGCGAGCAGGTGGCGAGGGGGCTCTCCGTCATCTCGCGCCCGGCGCCGCTGACACTGCTCACCCCCAAGCGCACCCCCTTCTTCTGCTCGGGCTGCCCGCACAACCGCTCCACCGCCGTCCCCGACGGCGCGCCCGTCGGCGCCGGGATCGGCTGCCACACGATGGTGGTGCTCAACCGCGAGGGCAAGGGCACGCTCACCGGCCTGACCCAGATGGGCGGCGAGGGGGCGCAGTGGATCGGCCAGGCGCCGTTCACCGACACCCCGCACATCTTCCAGAACCTCGGCGACGGCACCTTCCACCACAGCGGCTCGCTCGCGGTCAGGGCGGCGGTGGGGGCGGGCGTCAACATCACCTACAAGCTGCTCTACAACAGCGCGGTCGCGATGACCGGCGGCCAGACGATCACCCCGGCGCTGTCGGTGCCCGACCTGACCCGCTGGCTGGAGACCGAGGGGGTGCGCAGGGTCGTCGTCACCACCGACGAGCCCGAGCGCTACCGGGGTGTCAAACTCGCGGGCATCGCCGAGGTGCGCGACAGGACCGCGCTGGAGGACGCCCAGCGCGAGCTGGCCGCGATCCCAGGCGTGACCGTGCTCATCCACGACCAGCAGTGCGCGGCCGAGAAGCGGCGGCTGCGCAAGAAGGGCGACCTGCCCGACCCCGCCAGGCGGGTGGCGATCAACCAGCGGGTCTGCGAGGGCTGCGGCGACTGCGGGCAGAAGTCCGAGTGCCTGTCCGTGCTGCCGGTGGAGACCGAGTTCGGGCGCAAGACCGAGATCCACCAGTCGTCCTGCAACAAGGACTACTCGTGCGTGGAGGGCGACTGCCCCTCCTTCCTCACCGTCCTGCCCGCCAAGGGCAAGGCCGCCTCCAGGAAGCGTGCCCCGCTGCCCGCGCCGCCGGACATGCCCCTCCCCGAGGCGCGCACCGGGGAGACCTCGATCAGGCTGGTCGGCATCGGCGGCACCGGCGTGGTGTCGGTCGCGCAGATCCTCGGCACCGCCGCGATGCTCGACGGCAGGCGGTCGCGGGGGCTCGACCAGACCGGCCTGGCCCAGAAGGGCGGCACGGTCGTCTCCGACATCCTCATCTTCGACGGTGACGGCGACCGCTCGGCGCGGGGCGGCGCGGCCAGCGTGGACGCCTACCTGGCGCTGGACCTGATCGGTGCCACCGACCCCGCCCACCTGGCCGCCGCCGACCGCGACCGTACCGTGGCGGTGGTCTCCACCAGCCTGGTGCCGACCGGTTCGATGGTGCTCGACCCGGCCACCCACCTGACCGACACGGCCTCGCCGATCGGCGCGCTGGAGTCGCGGACCCGGCGCGAGCTGAACGTCTACCTCGACGCCGAGGAGATGGCGCAGGCGCTGTTCGGCGACCACATGCCGGCCAACACGATCATCGTCGGGGCCGCCTGGCAGCGCGGTCTCATCCCGCTCGGCCTGGAGTCGATCGAGCGGGCCATCCGCGCGGGCGGCGGCCGGGCCGCCGAGCGGACCGTCGCCGCCTTCCACTGGGGGCGCGCGGTGGTCGCCGCCCCCGAGGCCGTGGCCGCGGCGACCCGCCCCGCAGCCCCGGCCGCGCCGCCCCCCGCCCCGGAGGCGGCAGGCCTGGTCGACGCGGTCGCCGAGCCCGGCACCGAGCTGCACCGGATCCTCGCGGTCCGGGTGCCCGACCTCGTCGCGTACCAGAACGCGCGCTACGCCGCCCGGTACGCCGACGCGGTCCGCGCGGTCCTCGCCAGGGAGCGGGAGGTCTCCCCCGGCAGCACCGCCGTCACCGAGGCCTACGCCCGGCAGCTGCACCGGCTGATGGCGTACAAGGACGAGTACGAGGTGGCGCGCCTGCACCTCGACCCGGCCGAGCGGGCGCGGATCGCCGCCGAGTTCGGTCCCGGCGCGCGGGTCTCCTACAACCTGCACCCGCCGTTCCTGCGCGCCCTGGGCATGAGGCGCAAGCTCCGCCTCGGCCCCTGGTTCGACCCGGCCTTCCGCCTGCTGTACGGCATGCGCGTGCTGCGCGGCACCCGCCTGGACCCGTTCGGCCTGGGCGGGGTGCGCGGGACCGAGCGGGAACTCGTCGCCGAGTACACCCGCGACGTGCACCGCGCGCTGGACCACCTGCGCCCGGAGACCGGGGAGCGGGTCCGCGAGCTGGCCGAGCTGCCCGAGACGATCCGCGGCTACGAGCACGTGAAGCTGCGCAACGTGGCCGCCTACCGCGCCTCCGCCAGGGCCGTCCTCGACGAGCTGACCGGCGCCTAGGGTCTGTACGGACTCCGGATCTTCAGAGGGGTCGAAGGCCTCGGATCCACAAGATGGCTCCTCGTAGACGAAGACCGGCGAGGTAGCTTTCGGGGGGGCTTGTCGAAGCGGGCCGATTGATACGGCGTTCCGCCGTGTCGCGCTGCCTGTAAAGCTCGGCGGCGGCGTTCCAGCAGCCGGGTGGGCCGCTCGGGCGCGATCAGCCGGCGCCGGCTGAGGGGCGGGACAGAAGCCGGTGTCCGGCCTCGGCCGTACGCGGAACGTCTTGCCGAAGTCAGTAGGGCGAGCCTGCTGGAGACGGACGGCCACAGCTCGCTCCAGCAGCCGTCGCAGGCGTGGCTATCGCTCTGACCTCCTACTTCCCGCGAGCGGTCCTGTTTGACACCTCCACACATCATGGGCAATATATTGCATACCGGGTTGGTGTAGTGAACCACCGGTGGCGTCAACGGGCGGGTGCTCCGAGCCCGGAGCAACGCCCTTCCCCCCGGGGCCGGCCGATGCGATGGATCGCCGACCCTCAACCCAGCCCCCCGAAGAAAGACAGAGAAGCCTCCGCTGTTCAGACCGCTCTGTGGTCGATCGGAGTGAACCGGACACGGTGAAGGGTAGAGAGAAAGGTATTCGTGGTGAAAAGGTACGACTATATTGTGGTGGGCGCCGGGTCAGCGGGTTGTGTTGTGGCGGCCAGGCTCTCCGAAGACCCGAATACGCGAGTACTGCTCCTCGAAGCAGGCGGACAGGATTCTTCGGAACTCATCCACGTACCGCCGGCGTGGCCTGGGCTGTGGGGCACCGAAGTCGATTGGAATTACAGTACGGAACCGCAGCGCGGCACGGCTGGATCCGTTCACGCGTGGCCGCGCGGGAAGGTGATCGGCGGCTCCAGCAGCATCAACGCGATGGTTTACCTCCGAGGACACCGTGAGGACTTCCACCAGTGGGAGCAGGGAGGCGCTTCAGGCTGGGGCTACGCGGATGTGTTGCCGTACTTTCGCCGTATGGAACACGTGGAGGGGCGTGAGCCGAACTATCGAGGTAGTGGCGGCCCGATACGTCCCAGTACCGCTGTCCATCCGAACCCTCTGTCCTCTGTTTTTCTGGAGGCCGCCGAGGAGTTGCACCACCCGATCACCGCGGACTTCAACGGTTCGGCCCAAGAGGGTGCCGGATGGCATGAACTGACGATTTCCGAAGGCAAGCGGATCAGCACGGCCGGTGCGTATATACACCCGATTGCGGACCGCCCGAATCTCACGATCCTCACCGGCGCGCGGGCGCGTCGCCTCCTCTTTCAAGGGCGGCGACGCTGCGTCGGCGTCGAGTATCAGCGTGACGGGGAGTTGGGCAGCGCAGGGGCCGATGCCGAGGTAATACTCTGCGCGGGTGCGATCGAATCACCGCGGCTGCTTCTGGCGTCCGGTGTCGGGCCGGCCGATCACCTGCGGGAAGTCGGCATCGAGGTAATTCATGACCTCCCCGGGGTGGGAATGAATTTGCACGATCATCCCCTGCTCGGGTACGTCGTGGAGTCCAGTCGGGAGATCCCGCCCGGTACGGCGAACCATGCCGAGGTGTCGATGCTCTGGAGAAGCGATCCAGGGCTCCCTGGGCCGGACATGCAGTTCATGTTCATTCACGTCCCCTTCCACCCGCCTACGGTGCGGGCGCCGGCGAACAGTTACACATTCGGCATCGTTGCCGTTCCGCGGAGCCGTGGTTGGATCAAGCTCGCGAGCGCCGACCCGGATCAGCCGCCATTGATCAACCCGAACTACCTCGATGACGAAGACGACGTACGGCGTCTGCTGCTCGGTCTTGAAAAGGCACGAGAGCTGAACGCGACGAGCGCGTTCGCCGCCTGGCGGAAGAACGATGTCCTTCCCGAGAGCGACATCCGGGATGAGGCGAGACTTCGTGAATTCGTGGCTCGCGGCACCGGGACTTACTACCACCCGGTCGGCAGTTGCAAGATGGGCGTCGACGACATGGCCGTGGTCGACTCTCGACTCGCAGTCCATGGACTGCAAGGTCTGCGCGTGGCCGATGCGTCCGTGATGCCATCCATCGTGTGTGTGAACACCAACGCGGCCACCATCATGATCGGTGAAAGAGCCGCCGACCTGATTCGGGAAGACTCCGCCGCATGACACCGACAGCGGCCTCCGGCGTCGTTCGTCGACGCCGGGGTTCGCGGCCGGTGGAGGGTTGACACCGCAGCCCCGGTGTCGGCGTCGACGACCCCTCACAGGTGCCCCCGGACCGCGCCCTGGAACTGATCGGTGGTTCGGCCCTCGGACCGGTGTTCCGGCCGGCCGACCACTCGAACGGGTTCTCACCGTACGTGCCCAACGAGATGGAACGGTCCATGCGCCCCTCGCACAGGCCCGGCACACCCGTGCGCCCCCCGGGGGACCGGAATTGACCCCCCGTCAGCCGACGTCGATCTCCGGAAGATAGTGCCTTGCATTCCTCATGGCGCGGAATGCTTTTCCCGGACGCCGGGAGAGAGCGCCTCCCGCAGGAGGCCGAAATCCGCCGACGTTCGTGACAGGCTATTGATCTTTTTGTCCACGGAGAATGGAAAGTCAAGTCATGCCCACGGCCAGGAAAGCCGGACCCCGGCTGCACGACACAAATAGCGAACCTTCCCCAGGGCCCGGCGCGAAAGCCGCGGAGGGCGATTCGGGAACCGGGTACTACCACAAGCTCTTCAAGTCGTTCGGTGTCGACGCGGACGGCCGGATCGCCGCTTCGGAGCTGGCCACACGGCTTCGGGAGTCCGGTATCTCGGAAACCGATCCACGGGTCACGGAAATGTGGGCGGCACTACGCCGGGGAATCGACATCGAGGGGCAGTCCCGGATCGACCTGGACCGTTTCATCAGCCTGTGCCAGAAGGGCGGCAGCGTCGTCGCGAAATCCATCAGGGGAGACTTCGTCATACCCGACTTCGCTGCGCTCCAGACGGAGATAGCCGGGATCTACGAAAGCCTGCGGCGCGTCGACGCAGGACATGTCGCCGACTACATTCCGCAACTCGGCCGCGTCGATCCGGAGAATTTCGGGATCGCACTCTGCACGACCGACGGGCAGCGTTTCGCGGTCGGTGACGCGGACACCATGTTTTGCGTGCAGTCGGTGTGCAAGCCGATCAACTACTGCCTGACGCTGGAGGAACACGGCGCGGACGTCGTGCACCGGCACGTGGGTCGGGAGCCCAGCGGCCGCGGCTTCAACGAGCTGACGCTGAACAGTGACGGCCTGCCGCACAACCCGATGATCAACTCCGGCGCCATCATGTCGTGCTCGCTCATCCGTCCGAAGCACGACACAGCCGACCGCTTCGAATACGTCGCCGAGACTTGGCGCAGACTCGCCGGGGGCGGCACCGTCGGCTTCAACAACGCCGTCTACCTCTCCGAGCGCCGCACCGCGGACCGGAACTTCGCCCTGGGCTACTTCATGCGGGAGCACGGCTCCTTCCCCGAGGGCACCGACCTGGTCGAGACGCTGGAGTTCTACTTCCAGTGCTGCTCGATCGAGGTCGACGCACGGTCGCTGTCGGTCGTGGCGGCCGCGCTGGCCAACGGCGGGGTCAACCCGCTCACCGGAGAACGCGTTTTCTCCGCCGACACCGTACGCAAGTGCCTGTCGCTGATGTCCTCGTGCGGGATGTACGACTACTCCGGCGAGTTCGCCTTCACCATCGGGCTGCCGGCCAAGAGCGGCGTCTCCGGCGGTCTGATGATCGTGGTCCCCGGCGTCATGGGCATCTGCGTCTGGTCGCCGCGGCTGGACGCGCTGGGCAACTCCGTGCGCGGTGTCGCCTTCTGCAAGGAACTGGTGGGCCGCTTCAACTTCCACGTCTACGACTCCTTCGCCGCCGGAGAGATCTCCGGCAAGCGCGATCCGCGCCGCGGCAAGAACGAAGAGGAGATCACCTCGACGATGCGCCTGCTGTGGGCGGCCAGCCAGGGCGACCTGGACGACATCCGCATCGCGCTGGCGACGGGGAAGGACCCGAACTCCACCGACTACGACAAGCGGACCGCGCTCCACCTGGCCGCCTCCGAGGGACATCTCGAGGCCGTCCAGTACCTCCTGGACCAAGGCGCTGACCCGAAGATCAACGACCGCTGGGGCGGGACCGCGCGCTCCGACGCCGAACGGGGAGCCCACGAGCGCATCGTGAAGCTCCTCACGCCCAGTCCGGCCGTTGCGGGCTAGCCGCTCCACCCGTCCGTCCGCGGCGGCACGTTCCACCTCCACCACCCACGTCCTGCCGACCCACGGCAGGCCATCCGAAGGAGAAGACACAAGTGGCTTACAAGGCCGAGTACATCTGGATCGACGGTACCGAGCCGACCGCGAAGTTGCGCTCGAAGACCAAGATCCTCGCCGACGGCGCCGAGCCGGGCATCTGGGGCTTCGACGGTTCCAGCACCAACCAGGCCGAGGGCCACGCCTCGGACCGCGTGCTGAAGCCGGTGGCCGTCCACCGGGATCCCATCCGCAACGGTGACGACATCCTCGTGCTGTGCGAGGTCTTCAACATCGACGGCACCCCGCACGAGTCGAACACCCGCGCCCTGCTCCGCCCGGTCGCCGAGAAGTTCGCCGCCCAGGAGCCCCTGTTCGGCATCGAGCAGGAATACACCTTTTTCCAGGGCTCGCGCCCCCTCGGTTTCCCCGAAGGCGGCTTCCCCGCCCCCCAGGGCGGCTACTACTGCGGGGTGGGCGCCGACGAGATCTACGGTCGTGAGATCGTCGAGGCCCATCTGGACAACTGCCTGAAGGCAGGTCTGGGCATCTCGGGCATCAACGCCGAAGTAATGCCCGGCCAGTGGGAGTTCCAGGTCGGCCCGCTCTCCCCGTTGGAGGTCGCCGACCAGCTGTGGATCGCGCGCTGGCTGCTCTACCGCACCGCCGAGGCCTACGGCATCTCCGCGACCTTGGACCCCAAGCCGGTCAAGGGAGACTGGAACGGCGCCGGCGCCCACACCAACTTCTCCACCAACGCCATGCGCGAGGGCTACGACGCGATCATCGAGGCGGCCGAGTCCCTCGGCCGCGACGACAAGCCCCTGAAGCACATCAAGCACTACGGCGTCGGTGTCGAGGACCGCCTCACCGGGGCCCACGAGACCGCCCCCTGGAGCGAGTACAGCTACGGCGTCTCCGACCGCGGCGCCTCGGTCCGCATCCCCTGGCAGGTCGAAGTCGACAAGAAGGGCTACATCGAAGACCGCCGCCCCAACGCCAACGTCGACCCCTACACCGTCACCCGCCTCATCGTCGACACCTGCTGCACCGCCCTGGAAAGGGCCGACCTCCTCTGAGGACGGCCGTGACGGACCGGCGTGCCCGGCTCCGAATCAGGCGCGCCGGTCCGTCCCTCATGGATCCCGATCGCACTCGTGTCGCCGGCGATCGGTATCCCCTCGGCGCGACCCGGATGCGACAGTACATGGGAGCGGACTTCGTCGCGCAGGGCGTTGACGTCCCATTTCGCGCGGTCCAGCAGGTGCTCGAACCGGTGGGCGGTGCGATGGCCGATGTGGTCGGCCGGCTGCCGGGAGTTCTTACGCGGCACGTCGGCCGACAGGGCGCGCACCAGGTCGGTGAAGGTCTGTCGCGGCTCGGGGCGGGTCGACAGGGGGTCGGCGATGCGCGCCGTCAGCGCCGTCGGTTCCGCATCCCAGCACAAGACGCGATCGTAGGTCAGAGCGTACGTCACGCACCGCCGATGACCCGACCACATCCCGTGGCGGAGCCAAACGAATCAAGACCTACGAATGTAGTACCTGTATGTGAACTTTATATACATATAGCACTGTGTGTCGTTATGCATACAGCGGGACAGCACCTCCCTCTAACGTCTGAGACGTTCGAGTACGGCACTGAAACAGGGGGAAGCACCTCATGTCCTTCATGCGCATCCGCACCACCGTCGACAGGCGGCCCGGCCACCTCGCCTCCTTCGCGTCCGCCCTGACCCGGCGTGGCGGTGGAACCATCGGCCTGTTCGTCCGGTCCGGCACCGGGAGCGAGGCGCACGCGTCCGCGGCCGGGATCTCCGCCGCGGCCGGCGACGTCGAGGCCGCCCGCGCCGCCGCCTTCGCCCGCCGCACCCGGTCCCCGGCAGGACCGGCCGTCGGCGAGCGCGCCCTGTGCCTGACGGACGGCACCGAGGTCCTCGTCCGCGCCCTGACGCCCGTTTCCGAGGAAGCGGTCCGTGGCCTGCACGAGCGCTGCACCCCGGACTCGCGCTGGTTCCGCTACTTCACCGCCATGCCGGTCCTGCCCCGGCGCATGTTCGACCGGCTCTGCGACCGCGACCGGGGTGAGTCCGTCATCGCCTGCCACGACGGCCAGGTCCGCGCCATGGCCAACCTCATGTACTGCGCCGACCCCGGCACGGCCGAGCTCGCCCTCCTCGTCGAGGACGACTGGCAGGGGCGCGGCCTGGGCGCCGAGCTCGCCCGCGTTCTCGTCGGCGTCGCCCGCGACCGCGGTCTCACCGAGGTCCACGCCGTCATTCTGTGGAACAACCAGCGCATGCGCCGCCTCATGGTCGGCCTCGGCTCCACCGTCGGCCCCACCGACGACCCCGGGGTCGTCGAGGCTCGCCTGCCTCTCGCCGCCACGGTCTGACCATGGTGCGGCCGCGCGCGGCGCGCGATTCCGCCTGACGCCGCCCTCCACGCGTCATAGCGACGGCCTACCAGGGCCGCGGACCACCGCGCAGGCGAATCCCGCTGATCTCAACCCCGTACAGGCCCCAGCCTCCGCGCCCCGGTGCCGGCGCGGTCAGCGGGCGAGGAGGTCCGGCGCGGTGATGGGGTTCTCGTGGGTGCCCGCCGACGTGCAGGCGTGGGCTCCGGCGACGGCGCCGAGAGGGATGGAGTCGTCGAGGGAGCGCCCGGAGAGCAGCCCGTACAGGACCCCCGAGACGAACGCGTCGCCCGCGCCGTTGCTGTCGACCACCGGTCCCGGGAGGGGTGCGGCGGGGAAGCCGCGGAAGCCGTCCGCGTCCAGGACGCGGCAGCCCTCGGCGCCCTCCGTGCAGACCACGGCCCTCGCCCTGCCGCGCGCCAGAATGTCGCGCATGACCTCGTCGCGGCGCGGGCCGAGTGCGGTGGCCGACAGGAATACCAGGTCGGAGGAGTAGGCGAAGTCCCTGTGGTGGTCGTTCTCACCGTCCCAGTCGTGCAGGTCGGTGGAGACGGACCCGCCGCCCGCGACGATCCCGGCGACCGGTTCGTGCCCGGTGACCCGCCCGGGTCCGGTGCTCGGGGCGGATCCGGTGCCCGGGTCGGGGCTGATGCTCGGCGCTGCGCCGCTGGCCGGGCCGGGTCCGATGCTCGGCGCTGCGCCGTTGGCCGGGCCGGGGGCGGTGCGCAGGTCGGGGTAGACGTGCCGGGAGAAGTCGGTGATCGACACGTGGACGTGCCGGGCCGCGCGGACCGCGTCCAGGTAGAGCTCCCTGGGCAGCCGCTCGCCCGGCGCCGCACGCGGGTCGAACAGCGAGGTGCGCCGCCCGTCCGGGCCGACGAGCAGAATGCTGCGCCGGGTCCCCTGCGGCGCGAGCGCCCAGCCGGTGTCCACCCCCCGCTCCGCGAAGTGGGCCCGGATGAACCGGCCCTGCGGGTCGTCGCCGATCAGGTCGACCAGCTTGACCCTCAGCCCGAGCGCGTGGCAGCCGAGGGCGACACCGCTGCCGGTGTTGCCGATCCGGTCGACCACCGGCGGGACCGCGTAGGTGTCGGCGTACGGCAGAGGGAGCGCGGGCACGTAGGCGGTGGTGTCGACCCCGGTGCCGCCGATGACGACGACGTCGTGACCTGTGTTCATTCGAAATCTCCCGGAAGCGTGGAGACCCAGGGCTCCGGCCGCCCGGCCGGACGCCCGCCCTAGCGGCTGACCAGGGGGCCGGAGCCGGTCGAGCGGCGGACGACGAGCTCGGGCTGGAACATCAGCTCGACGTGTTTGGCGCGGACCCCGTTGATCTCCTCCAGGAGGGTCGCCACCGCCGCCGAGGCCATCGCGCCGATGGGCTTGCGCACGGTGGTGAGCGGCGGGTCGGTGAACGCGATCAGCGGCGAGTCGTCGAACCCCACCACCGACACCTCCACCGGGACCGACAACCCGCGGTCGCGGCAGGCCCGGATCGCGCCCAGCGCCATCAGATCGGACGCGCACACGATTCCCGTGCATCCCCGCGCCAGCAACTGCGCCGCGGCTGCCTGGCCGCCCTCCACCGAGAACAGCGAGTGCGAGATCAGCTCGTCGGTGTCGGTGACGCCGAGCAGCTGGGACATGGCCTGCCGGTAGCCCTCGATCTTCCTGATCACCGGTACGAACCGGCGCGGCCCCACGGCCAGGCCGATGCGCTCGTGTCCCAGGTCGACCAGGTGCTGCACGGCCAGCCGGGCCGCGGCCCGGTCGTCCGGGGAGATGAAGGGGGCCTCGACGCGCTCGCTGTAGCCGTCGAGCAGGACGATCGGCAGCCCGCGCTCGATCAGGCGCGTGTAACGGTCCATCTTCGCCGTGGTGTCGGCGTGCAGTCCGGAGACGAAGACGATGCCGCTGACCCCGCGGTCCATCAGGAGTTCGGTGAACTCGTCCTCGGGGGCGCCCCCGGGCAGCTGGGTGCAGAGCACCGGGGTGTAGCCGTGCTGGGTCAGCGCCTTCTCGATGGCCTGGGCGAAGGCCGGGAAGATCGGGTTGTCCAGCTCCGGGGTGACCAGGCCGACCAGGCCGTTGCTGCGCTGGCGCAATCGCTGCGGGCGCTCGTACCCCATCAGGTCGAGAGCCGTCAGCACCGCCTGCCGGGTCGACTGCGACACGCTGGGCTTGCCGTTGAGCACCCGGCTGACGGTGGCCTCGCTCACCCCGGCCTGCGCGGCGATGTCGGCCAGCCGGATCGTCGTCCCGTCGGAGCGGAAACGTGAGGTCTGCGCGAGCTCACCGTCCATCAGATCCTCCCGAAGGGACCGTCGCCTTTGGGCGACGGGGGAGTCGGGAGCGGGGGGCCGTCAAGGCCCGAGCGTGGCCTGGCCGGTCAGGTCTGCGCATGGGGGGATCTCCGATCGTCGCGCGTTAGATGGACGGTGCTGTCATATTGATGGCGTGACTCGTCAGGTGCGCACCTGCCCCGGCGCGGCGTACGACCTCGGGTACCACGTGGTGTGGTGCCCGAAGTATCGCCGCCCGGTTCTTGGTGGGCGGGTCAAGGGTCGCTTTGGGGAGTTGATTCGCGCCAAGGCCGACGAGCACGGCCGACAGCTCGTGGCGCTGGAGGTGATGCCCGAATCGAGACCCGATACGAGCACCCCCACCGGTGGGGGTGCTGGTGCGCAGGTCGTTTAAGTTCCTGCTGCGTCCGACCGTCCACCAGCAGGTCGCGCTCACCGCGTGCCTGGATGACCACCGCGCCCTGTACAACGCCGCGCTGGAGCACCGCCGCACCGCCTACCGCAAGGCAGGCGTGACGGTCCGCTACGGCGAGCAGTCGGCCGACCTCAAGCACATCCGCGCCGACGACGCCGACGGTCAGGGCCGGTGGTCGTTCTCCTCCCAGCAGGCCACCCTGCGCCGCCTGGACACGGCGTTCGCCGCGTTCTTCGCCCGCCTCCAGGCCGGGCGCACACCGGGTTACCCGCGTTTCAAGGGCCAGGGCCGGTTCGACACGGTGACCTGGCCCAAGGACGGCGACGGCTGCCGGTGGGACTCCCAGCGCGAACACCCGTCCGCGACGTTCGTCCGCCTCCAGGGCGTCGGGCATGTACGCGTTCACCAGCACCGCGCGGTGCGTGGCATCGTGAAGACGATCAGCGTGAAACGTGAAGGTTCGCGCTGGTATGTGATCCTCGCCTGCGACGACGTACCCGCCGAGGCCCTGCCCGCCACGGGCGCCACCGTCGGGATCGACCTGGGAGTGGCGTCGCTGGTCACCACCAGCGACAGAGACCACCTGGACAACCCGCGCCACCTGGCCGCCTCCGCAGAGCGCCTCGCCGTCGCGCAGCGGGACCTGGCGGGCAAAAAGCGGGGCTCTGCGCGGCGCCGCAGGGCCGTGGCGCGGGTCGCGGCTCTGCACAGCAAGGTGCGCCGTCAACGCCTCGACGGCGCGCACAAGGCGGCCCTGCGCCTGGTTCGCGGCTACGACGTCATCGCCTACGAGGACCTGCGGATCGCCAACATGACCCGCTCGGCGTCCGGCACCGTGGAGGCACCCGGCACGAACGTGGCGCAGAAGTCCGGCCTGAACCGCAGCATCCTGGACGCGGGTTGGGGGGTGTTCCTGACGATCCTGTCGCACAAGGCTGAAAGCGCCGGTCGAGAGCTGATCGCGGTGAACCCCGCCAACACCTCCCGCACGTGCGCCGCCTGCGGCCACGTCGCGAAGGAGAACCGCGTCACCCAAGCCGGGTTCCATTGTCAGCGGTGCGCTCATACGGCGCACGCCGACGTCAACGCAGCGATCAACATCCTGCGGGCAGGGCTTGCCCTTCGCGACGTCGCGCAAGCGGCTTAACGAGAAGCCGCTCCCTTCAGGGAGCGGAGGAGTCACCAAGCAGTCACCCCACCATGCGATTCAACCAGGCGCGAACCGATCGGCATCCGGCTCCCTCTATGAAATTCGTTTCTGCAACTTTTCGCAAACTGTAACATTTCAACCTTCCTGCCGGCACTCCAGTAAAGGTTCGATGTCACGACTCACCGTCACATCGAGAAACGGGGAAGTAACCATTAGATGAGCAATTTCTAACGACATCTATGGACACACGGGCAAGTGTCGCGATGTACTACCTCATCAATCACACGGCTGGGATCCGGGCGGGGGCGTCCGGGAGGAACGAGCGCGCATGAGTACCGTCGTCCTCGACAACGTGAGCAAGGTATACCCGGGCGGATACCTCGCGGTCGACCGCATGAGCCTGCGCGCGGAAAACGGGGAGTTTCTCGTACTCCTGGGCCCCTCCGGCTGCGGCAAGTCCACCCTGCTCCGGATGATCGCGGGTCTGGAGGAGGTCACCGACGGGGACCTGTGGCTGGGCGGCACGCTCGCCAACGAGCTCGCCCCCCGCGACCGCGACGTGGCCATGGTGTTCCAGAACGGCGCGCTCTATCCGCACCGGACCGTACGCGGCAACATCGCCTTCCCCCTGGAGATCGCGAAGGCCGACCCCGCGATGGTCAGGGAGCGCGTGACGGAGCTGTCCAAGGCGCTGCACATCGACGAGACGCTGGAACGCCGCCCTGGAACGCTCTCCGGTGGCCAGCGCCAGCGCGTGGCGATGGGCCGCGCGATCGTCCGCCAGCCCTCGCTCTTCCTGATGGACGAGCCGCTCTCCAACCTGGACGCGGGCATGCGCACCGAGCTCCGGATGGAGATCTCGTCGCTGGTCCGCTCCCTCGGGGTGACCACGATCTACGTGACGCACGACCAGGTCGAGGCCCTGACGCTGGCCGACCGGATCGCCATCATGAACCGCGGCGTCCTGCAGGACGTCGGCACTCCCGGCCAGGTCTACAACGACCCCGCGACCGCCTTCACCGCGGCCTTCCTCAGCTCCCAGCAGATCAACCTGCTCGCGGCCACCGTCCGCACCCCGCAGAACCAGTTCATCCTGCTGGACTTCGGCCCGCACCAGATCATGATTCCCTGGACCGATCCCAGGGCCTACGTCATCTCCCAGCACGTGGGCCGCCAGATCATCGTCGGCCTGCGCCCCGACTGCCTGGCCCCGGTCCCCGACAGCTTCGAGGGGCCGACCTTCCTGGGCCGCGTCCGCGCCCTGGAGTACCACGGCCACGAGTGGCTCGCCTACGTCGAGAGCGGGCTGACCTCCGTGGCCGTGCCCGAGCCCCCCGACCCCCGGCACAAGGCCAACGGCCTGGGCGCCCCCCTCGTCGGCGGCCGGGTCCGCTCGGTCCTGCGGCGGCTCATGCCCGGCATCCCCTTCGACGAGGACGCCGAGCCGCAGCAGGCGCAGGAGCAGGTCAGCGGCAACCACCGCCGGGCCGACCTCATCGTCCGCCTGGGCTCCCGCCCGGTCTGGCGGGCCGGGGAGTCCGCCCGGGTGGGGGTCGACGTCACCCGCCTCATGCTCTTCACGATGGACGGCGCCCGCATCGACCCGCCGCAGCGCTGACGCGGCACGGGCCGGGAACCTGTCGTCAGGGCGGGAAGCCTGTCGTACGGAACCGAGATGCCCGCCGTGCCGGAAGCGGGACGGTCGTCAGAGCGGCCTGATCGTCTCGCCGATCCGGTCGAACAACTCCTGCTTGCCCTCGGTGTCGGTGCTGAGCGTGACGATGCAGGTCCTGTCCGCGACCGGCACGTAGTACTGGGTGCCCCGGACGTTGACGCCGTTGCTCTCGAACGAGTAGACGATCCGCGCCGCCTCCCGGGAGCCGAGCCGCACCTTCCCCGCCTCGACGACCTTGGCGTTGAGCTGTTCCAGCTGGGACCTGGTCTCCCTGAGCAGCTGTTCCGTCGAGATCTGCCGCCCGGCCTGGCAGAAGGCGTTGAGGTTGGTGGGGAACCCGTTCTTGGAAGACTTGGCCGATTTTGTGTCCGACGCCCACAGGCCGTTGTTGTCGACCAGGGTCTGCAGGCTCTTCTTCGCCTGTTCCAGCGTGGGGCCCGACAGGCCGCTGCTCTGCAGCCCCTTGTCGAGGTCGTCCTTGGTCAGGTCGAGCGCGACCCAATCCTTCGGGATCGCGACGACGACACCGTTGGCGGGGCCCCCGATCCGCTTGAACCCCTCCGGCACGGGTACGGCGCCCTCGGGAGGGGCGGCGGTGGGGGTCGTGCTCGCCCCCGGTTCCGCGCTCCGCGAGGGGCCGGGACTTCGGCCGAGGTCGAGGCCCCGCGCGAGGGCGGCGGGAGCGGCGTCCGTGACGGCCGGGTTCCCTCCCGCGCAGGCCGTACTCGCCGCCAGGCAGGACCCCAGCAGGATCATCGTCACGACGTGGCGCTTAGGCATCAGGCTGCCCTCCTCCCGGACCCGCGAGGGCCCGGTACCGATACGACCGGCGGTGTCATCGGGGGGAGATCTGATGCGGGTGCGCGACGGCCACCGTCCCGCCGGACGAGCCCGGCCGCCCTCGGCGGGCGGGACCGGACACGACGGACGGGAAGGCGCGGTCACGGAAGGTGGCGCCGAGTCACTCCTAGTTTCCTACCCCATAACCGACATATCGGAAACGCTGGGATTCAAGAGGCGCGGCTCATGACGGAGACGATCTCCAGAACGCGGGTGGCACGATCCAGTTCCGCGCGATGGAAGGGCGGACCGTCGGTCCTGGCCAGGATCAGGTGCCGGCTCGTCTCCGGCACCGGGAGGCTCATCAGCTGGTGCCGCCCGGAACCGAGGACGGCGGGGCGCAGCGTGGCGAGGTCGGCCGCCTTGACGCCGACGAGGCCCCCCGTCTCGTCGAGGGCCGCCGGAGCCTGCCAGCTGCGGTGGACGAGATCCTCGCTCTCCGGCGACAGGATCACCGCCCACTCGGCGCTCACCAGGTCGGGCATGGCGTCCACGAGGGTCTCGAAGGCCCTGCCGGGATCGGCGGCGACGTGCTTGAGCAGGTCGTAGTCGGGCGCGGTGCCGGGGATCTCGCGCGTGGGCCAGACACCCTCGACGCGCATCCCCGGGACCCCCGAGAGGCGGTCCCTGACCGTCTCCGCGTCCACGGTGCCGGGCCAGGAGACGGTGAAGTCGTCCACCGCCCTGCCGAGTTCACGTTCCAGGACCGTCACCTGGAGGATGTCCGCACCCAGCGTGCCCAGCACCCGGGCCGCCTGGCCCAGGGTGCCCGGCCTGTCGGGGAAGGAAACGCGTAGCCGCAACATCATGCCGATCACCTCGCTCTACGCACCAGACTGTCCTAGCCAGGTTTCACGAAGGTTCCGGGGAGATGTCCAGCATAAGACCCAAAACGCGTAAAAATCAGGATTGATAAGCCCCGGCGGCGGGGGTCGCGGACAGCTTGGCGCCGGAGAGGTCACGGGCCAGGCCCGTCCCTCCGTACCAGACGGGGCCGAGCTTGACGCCGCGGCCGAGCGCCGGGGAGCCGGGGCGCAGGCGCAGGTCCGTCCGGCTCCTGAAGCGGGGGTCGGCCATGATCGACCTGGGGCCGAGCTTGAACTTGCGGGAGCGGCCCTTGTAGACGCCGGCGTCCTCGTCGGCCCCCTTGCCGTCCTCGAAGCCCACCTCGCCGCCGACCACGATGACGTTGTTGCGCAGCTTCAGGATCGCCGGGGAGCAGCCGTCGTGGCAGGCCCAGCCGAGGGTCTTGCGGGCGGGCAGGTAGACCGAGTTGTGCACCGCGACGGTGCCCTTCACCGGCCCGACCACGTGGCCGGCGCCCCGGGTGACGAGGAAGGAGGCCCTGCGCGAGGAGGTGACCACGTTGTGGGCGAAGACGTTGCCCCCGGCGGTCTTGCCCTTCTGCGCGCCGAGCTCGACGAAGGTCTCGTTGTTCCTGGCGACGTTATGGGTGATCCGGTTGCGGTCGCCGTTGAACACCTCCACGGCGGCGCCGTCGGTGCCGTAGTCCTTGCTGCTCGCGTAGCTGCCGGTGATCAGGTTCCCGGTGACGAGGTTTTCGTCGCCGTTGAGCAGCACGCCGAACGCGCCGGAGTCGTCGTCGCCGCCCTCGTCGTTGACGCTCATGCGGTTGTTGTCACGCAGGACGCTGTTCTTGACGACGTTGCTCGCGCCGACGAAGTGGACCCCGGTGATGTTGCGGTCGGCGATGACGCGGTCGAGCTCGTTGCGGTTGCCGCCGACCTCGAAGCCGGCCCACTGGCAGTTGCTGGCGTGCACCCCCACGACCCGCACGTAGGAGCCCGAGATCACCACGCAGGCCGCGTCCCTGCCGCTGATCCTCGGGGCGGCGCCCTTGCCGTACGGCTCGACCGAGATGGGGCTGGCGGCGGTGCCCCTGCCGGACAGCGTCAGCGCGCCCGGCCAGCTGCCGCCGCGCTTGAGGCGCACGGTGTCGCCGGGGCCCAGGGTCGCGGCGTTGACGTTGTCCAGGCTGCGCCAGGCGGCCGAGGCCGAGGTCCCGGCGGCCGCGTCGTCTCCGGACCTGGAGTCGACGTAGTAGACGGTGCCCGCCGCGGCGGTGGCTCCCGGTACGGCGACGAGCATGTTTCCGGCCACGAGAACCCCCGCCACGGGAGCGGCCCACAGCCTCGTCGAGTTCATTTTGCTACGCTCCATCGCCGTTCCCCGCCAGTACGTCAGCGCAGATCTTCGCACACCCGGGGTTCACTCAGCGATCCGAGCGAAGGACGCACAGCCGACCGTTACCTCCGCTTCACTTCGGCGGGCCGGGCGGCGTCGCGGAGCCGGGCGGACCCGGCCGCCCCCGCCCGGCTCACACCCGACTCACACCCGGCTCACCCCCTGGTCAGGACGGTCATGCCCTGGTGGCGACGATCAGAAGGTGCGCCGGGGAGCGCGTCAGGACATACTCCTGCGGATCATGACAACCGGCCTCCGCGAGCCACCGGGTGACCGTCTCCGGGGAGTACAGCCGCCCGCCCTGGGTGTGGTGCAGGTTGAGCTCGAAGAGCGGGGTGAAGGCCCGCGCCGCCGCGTCGCCCGGATGGCCGGGATCCCTGTCGAGGACCAGCACGACCCCGCCGGGGCGCAGCGTGCGCGTCGCGGCCCGCAGCAGGGCCGAGGCCTGCTCCTCGCCGAAGCCGTGCAGCAGGTTGAACAGCAGCACGGCGTCCTGGTCGCGGTACGGGAGGTCGCCCAGGATGTCCCCGTCGAGAAGGGTGACGCGGTCGGCCAGCCCCGCCGAGGCCACCGCCGAGCGGCCCGCGTCGAGCCCCGGGGACAGGTCGACGACGGTGGCGCGCAGCTCCGGCCGGTCCCGGCAGTAGGCGAGGCTGTAGCGGGCGTGCCCGCCGCCCAGGTCCAGCAGCCGGGAGGCGCCGCGCGGCAGGGGGGCGACGGCGGCGATCTCCTCCGCAAGCCACCCCGCCTGGTCCTGGAGCAGCCGCTGGAAGCGGGCCAGCGTCTCGGGGCGCCCGGCCAGCCAGGTGTAGAAGTCGGCGCCACGCCTGCCGGAGCGCACCGACTCCTCCAGCCCGCCCCAGAGCCCGGCCAGGACCTCCTGCCAGAACAGCAGCGTGTTGCCGTACCCGCCGAGCAGCGGGCGGGACACGGCGGTCAGCGCGTACCCGCCGGGCTCAGAGGTCACGTACCCGGTCGCGGCGAGCGCGCCGAGCAGGACGCGCAGGCCGTCCCGGTCGGCGCCGAGCCCGGCGGCCAGCTCGGGCAGTTCCCTGGGCCCGTCCGCCAGGGCCTCGAACAGGCCGAGCCGGAGCCCCGCCGCGGCGGCGTGCGCCGACATGGCGCCGATCACGTCGAGATGGGGACCGGGCGCCTCTCCGCTCTCCAGGTAGCGGCGGGCGTCCTCGGGTGTCAGGTGCAGCGGCATCGGACCTCGTTCGTAAGGGTCGCGGTTCGTGTGGGGCGCGGTCGGTGAGGGTCGCGGTTCTGAAGGGCTTGTGAAGGTCCCGGTTCACGGAGGTCGCGGTTCGCGGAGGTCTCGTGGCGGTCGCGGTTCCGAGGACCGAGGACCGGGGGCAGGGGATTGGGGTCAGGGGACCGGGCTCAAGGGACCGGGGCGGGCGCGGCGTCCGCTCTGGGGGCGTCGGGGATCTCGCGCTCCAGGCGACGGAGCCGGGGAAGGACGAAGGTGACGACCGCGAGGGCGACGAGCAGGAGCCCGTCGATCAGGTAGATCAGGGCGATCCCCCTGCCGGGGCCCGTCCCGATCAGCTCCCCGACGCTCCCGGCGAGCGCGCCGCCCGGCATCAGCAGGGGCCCCGTCAGGTGTTCGGCGGTGGGCGCGGCGCTCAGGTAGGCGATGGGCATCGCGCACTGCGACAGGGTCCGCGCCGTGGCGAGCACCCGGCCGAGCGCCCCGGCCTCGGTCTTGAGCTGCAGGATCGTCATCACGCAGCCGTTCACCACCGGCAGGACGAACAGGAACGCCGGGGCGACCACCGCGATGAGCGCCACCGAGGGGGACAGGCCGTGCGCGGCCAGGGCGAGCCCGCCCAGCGCCATGAAGAGGCTCATCCCGGTGATCCTGCGGCGCGGCCCTCCCCACAGGCCCATGACCAGGCTCCCCGCGAACAGCCCCGCCCCTCCGGCGAACACCAGCACCCCGAGCGTGGCGGGCCCGGTGAACGACAGGATGAGCGGGCGGATCAGCACCCCCGCGACGGCGAACAGGAGGTTGAACGCGGCGAAGACCGCCACCAGCGGGAACAGTCCGTGGGAGCGCAGGTGCCGCAGCCCGAAGAGCAGGTCGGTGCCCAGCGACGGCGGGCTCGCCACGGCCTCGGGCCGGGTGACCGACCGGGGCAGCCTGGTCGCCAGGACCACGACCGTCGCCACGGCGAACGACAGGAGGTCCAGCAGGAGCACGCCGCGCAGTCCCACCACCTCGAGCAGCGTCCCCGCCGCCACCGGGGCCGCGATCTGCAGCCCCCAGGTGGCCTGCATCAGCCCGTTGGCCCGTCCCAGGTGGCGTTCGGGGACCAGCAGCGGCGTCATCGCCTGGTAGACGGTGAGATGGAAGGTCCCGCAGATCGCGCCGACGGCGGTGGCGACGTAGACGTGCCACACGGCCAGGTTCTGCGCCTGGACGATCAGCAGCAGCGCGGCCGTCGACAGCGCCGCCCCGCAGTCGCTCAGCACGAGCACCCACTTCCTGTCGAAGCGGTCGACGATCACCCCGGAGAAGGGGGTGATGAGGATGCCGGGCAGCGTGGCGCAGAGCATGGTGAGGGCGAACTGGGTCTCGGATCCGGACTCCTGGTAGACCCAGACGCTGAGCACGAAACCGGTGAGGCTGGAGCCGATCACCGACACCAGCTCGGCGGACCAGATACCGGCGAACCTCAGCGCGTCGGCTCTCAACGGAGCCCTCCTTCCACGGACGTTTCGGCGGACGTCCCGAGGGGCGTCCCGGCGGTTCTCCCGGTGACGATCCCGGCGGGCGGCTGTGGAGCCGTTCCGGGAAGCGGAGCCCTTCCAGGAAGCGGAGCCGTTCCGGGAAGGAGGCCGGGGCACGTTTCGAGGAACGCGAGATAGCGGCCGATCAGCGCGGAATCGGGCGGCGGGCAGGTGAACGAGGTGTCGAACCTCGGTCCGCGCGGCCCCGGCGGCCTCTCTCCCATATCGGCGGCGAACGGCCCCATGGCGACCGGCTCCCCCTCGGCGGAGCGCCGCAGGATCTCCCCCCGCCAGCGCTCCCAGGGGACCGTCTCGACGTCGTACCCGTGATCGGCCAGGGCCGCCGCCATCTGCCGGTAGGTGATCCCCTCGGCGTCGAAGTAGTGGAAGTCGCGCCCCGCCGACGCCGGGTCCAGGAGCCGCGCGGCGACGGCGGCGGCGAGGCGGTCGACGGGGACGACGTCCTCGGCGACCGGGATGTCGGGCACCATGCGGAGCTGGACGAACGTGGCGAGCAGCCGGTTGAGGTAGTCGGCGGGGTCGCCCCGGCCGGTGAGGCTGTGGCCGCCGACCCGCGCGGGCCGGTGGACCGTCACGGGCAGGCCGTGCTCGCGGGCCTCCCGCGCCATCGCGTCGGCGACCCACCTGGTCTGGTAGTACGGGGACTCCAGCCCCGCGGGGTCGTCCGGGGCCTCGTCCTCGGTGATCGGCCGATCCCGGCCCGACCAGCCGAGATACACGCCGAGGGTGGAGACGGTGTGCAGCGGGATCGGCCGCGGGCGCGCGGCCAGCCGGACCATCTCCACGGTCCCGCCGACGTTCACGGGGCCGAGCGTCCGGTACGGCTGGACGAAGCTGACGACCCGCCCGGTGTGGCAGATCAGGTCGACCCCCTCCGCCACGGCGTCGTGGGCGCCGGTCTCCAGCCCCAGCCGGGGCAGCGTCAGGTCACCGGCCAGACCGGTGACCCTTTCCCGGTAACCGGGCCTCCAGAGGCCGTGCCGGGTCAGGACATCCCGGACCCGGTCGGCGGCGACCCGCTCGTCCCCCGCCCTGACCAGGCACATCACCTCGGGGACGCCCCGATCGAGCAACTCGGCCAGCAGATGTGCCCCGAGGAGGCCCGTGGCCCCCGTCAGCAGCACCCGCGCGGGCCACCGCGCCGCCGCCCCGCCCGGCACGGAGCCGATCGAGCCGGGGACACCGCGCCCGCCGGACGCGTCACGCCCGTCCCCGGACGCGTCGCGCGCCGAGGTGAGGGCGTCGCGTACCTCGCCGGGCAGCGCCGCCAGCGCCCTCAGGTCGTCGTCGCCGAGGGCCGGTTCCGGCGTGGCCGCGGAGGCGGCGAACTCCGCCAGGTCGGCCGTCTCGAAGAGACCCCCGAGGGAGAGCTCGGCCCCGGTCTCCCCGCGGACCTCGCCGAGCACCCTGGCGGCCAGCAGCGAGGACCCGCCGAGGGCGAAGAAGTTGTCGTGGCGCCCCACCCGGGGAAGGTCGAGCACCCTGGCCCACACCCCGGCCAGCGCCGTCTCCAGCGGGCCGCGCGGCGGGACGTACCCGGGCGCGTCGCGCGAGGCGTCCGGGAGCCGCCCGGCGTCGATCTTCCCGTGCGGCGTGCGCGGGATCTCGTCGAGCGGTACGAGCACGGAGGGCACCATGTGCCGGGGCAGCCGCCCGCGCAGGAAGGCCCGCAGCTCCTCTGGGTCGGTGGCGCGCGGCGCCACGTAGCCGACGAGCCGGTCTCCCTCCGGGGAGGCCACCACGGCCGCGTCCCGCACCCCCGGGTACGCCGTGACGGCGGACTCGATCTCGGCGGGCTCGATCCGGTAGCCGTTCACCTTCAGCTGCCGGTCGACCCGCCCGAGGAACTCCAGCGTCCCGTCGGGCAGGTATCTGGCCAGGTCCCCGGTCCGGTACATGCGGGCCCCCTCGCGCCCGGCGTGGGGGTCGTGGACGAACCGCGCCTCGGTCTCCTCCGGCCGCGCGACGTAGCCCCGGGCGAGGCAGTCACCCCCCAGGTGGAGCTCGCCCGGCGTCCCGGTGGGCGCCAGACCGCCCCTGCGGTCGAGGACGTAGGCGCGGACGTGCGGCAGGGGGCGCCCGATCGGCAGGTGTTCCCGCCCGGCCGCCTCGGCGCCGTCGCGGGTGCGGTGCACCGTGGCGCACACGGTCGCCTCGGTCGGGCCGTAGTGGTTGAACAGCTCGGCCCTGCCACCGGTGGCGGCGGCCCAGGCGCGGACCGCCCAGAGCGGTACCCGCTCCCCCCCGACCATCATCGTGGTGACCGGCCAGTCGCCGGGCACCGCCCCGGGCTCCAGCCCGGCCGCCCACCCCCGCCACAGGGAGGCGGCGGTGTCGACCGCGGTCACGCCGTGCCGCGCGCAGAAGCGCACCAGCTCCGGCCCGTCGAGCAGGGCGGGGTCGGGATGCAGCACGACGGCGGCCCCCGAGCACAGGGCGGGGAACACGTCCCCCACCGAGGCGTCGAAGGTCAGCGGCGGCAGCATCAGCACCCGCCCGCCGGGCCCGAACCCGTGGACGACGCGGAACGACTCGGTCAGCCGGGCGAGGGTCCCGTGGGTCACCATCACCCCCTTGGGCCGCCCGGTGGACCCCGACGTGTAGATCACGTACGCGAGGTCGTCCGGCCCGGCGGGCGGCACCTCGCCGAGATCGCCCGTGTCGCCGTGACCACCGGCGTCCCCGACGGTGAGAACCGCGCCGGGGTAGCCCGCGAGCGCCTCCCGGTGCCCGTCGGAGGTGACGGCGGCGACCGCTCCGGCCTCCAGGAGGATCCCGGCGATCCTGTCCGGCGGGTCGGCCGGGTTGAGCGGCAGGTAGGCGGCCCCCGCCCGCAACGCGGCGAGCAGGGCGACGACGGCGTCCCCGCCGTTGGGCAGGACGACGGCGACGACGGACTCGCGCCGGGCCCCCGCCTCCCGCAGCCGCGCCGCCAGCCGCGCCGAGCGGCGTTCCAGCTCGCCGTAGCCGATCGTCCCCGCCTCGCAGACCATCGCGGGAGCGCCGGGAGCCTCGGCCGCCCACCGGGCGATGAGCTCGTGAACCGCCGTGAAGCCCTCCACAGGCTCTGTGGGCTCTGTGGACGGGGAACCGTGGACCTCGTCGTGCAGCGGGATCTGCCAGACCCGCAGGTCCGGTGTGGCGGTGAAGGCGGACAGGAAGACGACGACGTGGCGCAGGAACCGGTCGACGGTTCCCTCGTCGTAGAGGTCGGCGGAGTAGTCGGCGTGCAGGTCGATCCCTCGCTCGCTCACGCTCACGACGAGGGTCAGGTCGAAACGGGCGCCGGGCGAGGACTCGTCGAGTTCCCAGGTCTCCGTGGTGAGGTTCGCCGCCCGCTCGGTGGCCCGGCCTCCCTCCCCCATGACGAGCAGCGTCTGGAAGACGGGGTTCCTGCGCAGGTCCCGGGTGGCCCCGGCCAGCTCGGCGATCTCCTCGAACGGCGTCGCCTGGTGGCCGAGCCCCCTGATGACCGAGCCGCGCACGGCGCGCAGGAGCTCGGCCAGGGTGGGGTCGGCCCGCAGGTCCGTCCGTACCGGGATGAGGTTGATGTAACAGCCGACCGAGCCCTCCAGCTCGACCAGGTGCCGGTTGACCAGGGCGGTGCCGACGACCACGTCCTCCTCGTCGGAGTGCCTGGCCAGGGCGGCGGTCATCGCCGACATCGCGATGACGAACAGGGTGACGCGCCGCGCCTTGACGAGGGCGTACAGGTCCGCCACCAGGGTGTCGGGCAGGCGCAGGGAGCGGCGGGCCCCGCCCAGTACGGGTTCGCGGGGCCGGGCGCGGTCCAGTGGGAGGGTGGTGACGGCGGGCGCGCCGGACAGGTGCTCGCGCCAGTGGGCCAGCCCCTCCTCGCGCCCCGCCGCCCCCTGCCCGGCGAGCCAGGCGGCGTAGTCGGGGAACTGGGCGGACACCGGCTCCGGCGGCTCGGCGCCGTCGACCAGGACCCGGTAGCAGGCCCAGAGGTCCTCCTCCAGGATCCCGAGCGAGGGCGCGTCGCACATGATGTGGTGCAGGCACCAGGCCAGAACGTGCTCCCCGGACGCGAGCCTGACCAGCACGGCCCGGTGCAGCGGGGCGCCGTCGAGGGTGAACCTGCGCGAGAGCACGTCCCTGACGATGTCGCGCGCCCGCTCCTCGTCGGGCGCGTCCACCACCCGCAGCTCCGGCCCGCTCTCCCGTACCACCTGGGCGGGTCCCTCGACTCCCCCGGCTCCCTCGACGATGACCAGGCGCAGCGCCTCGTGCCGGCCCACGACGGTGGTGAAGGCCGCGCGCAGCGCGTCCGGGTCGAGCGGCCCGACGAGGCGCTGGAAGGTCCAGCAGACGTAGGACGCCCCGCCGCCGGCCCCGGCCCGGTCCAGGAACCACAGGCGCGCCTGGGCGGGGGTGAGCGGGATGGGCGCTGCGGGGTCGCGGCGCGCGGGCGGTGTCATGGGCGGTGTCATTCGACCCCTTCCATGATCGTCTCCATGACGATCTCCCGCAGGTGGGCGGGCACCCTGCCCTCGAACCGGGTCAGGTACGCGCGCCGGTGGGCCGGGTCCCCCCACAGGAAGGGCAGGTCCGTGGCGACCATGTGGCGGATCGCGAGCAGCGGCACCGGACCGGCCAGGGGACGCAGCGACGGGTTCCACAGGCCGGGCTTGTCGGGCGGCCCGTCGTGGAACTCCCCGATCATCAGGCCCTCCTCGACGAAGGCGTCCTTCAGCGCGTTCTGCGCTCCGTCGACGAGCGCCAGGCGGTCGCCGAGGCCGGGCAGGAGCAGCAGGATCGTGGTGAACACGCTCTCGGGCCCGGCCGGCGGCGCGAGCCGGGTGAACCAGGCCCGGTAGGGCTCCACCGCGGCGACGACGTCCTCGACGGTCTCGACGGTCTCCCCGGCGCGGGGCACCGCGAGGTAGAACCTGTTCCGGCTCAGCGAGCCCTGGGCGTACGGGCAGACCGGGCCGTTGCGGCCGAGGTCGGGGTGCGGGCGGCACAGGTAGGTCCCGGCCCAGTCCACGACGGCCCGCAGCGCGTCCCCGTGGGCGAGGACCTCGGGCGGCGGTGACGGGGCGTCGAGGTCGGCGACCTCGACCAGGCGGAGCGACGGGTCGTCGGGGTGCGCGATCACGGGGCCGTCCTCCGCGGGGAGGTGCCGATCCGCACGGCCGCCAGGGCGGCCCCCGCGGCCCCCGCCGCCAGCGCCGCGCCCGACCAGCGCAGCACGCGGTCCTGCCGGCGAGCCCGGCGCAACGCCTCGCCGTAGGGCATGTCGGTGTGCGAGACCATGGTGTAGAGCGGCTTCCACAGGGTCGGGAAGGCGCGGTTCAGCGCGAGGTCGGCCTGCCTGCGGGCCAGGCGCAGCGGTGAGCGGGTGCCGTCTCGCAGGTCGGCGAAGTTCTGCTCCGACAGGTCGGCCAGGATGTCGGTGTGCGGCTTGCGCAGCCGCTGGTACTCCTCGAACGCGGCCGCGCGGTCGCGGGGGTGCCGGGCGAGGCAGCCGTCGAGCACCAGGCAGTCCTCCAGGGAGGAGTTCATGCCCTGGCCGTAGAACGGGTAGACCGCGTGGGCGGCGTCGCCCGCCAGGACCACCCGGTCACCGTGCCGCCAGCGCGAGGTGCGGATGGTCACCAGGTTCCCCACCGGGTTGGCGGCGTACTGGGCGGCCAGGTCGGGCACGAGGTCCAGCACGCCGGGGAACACCCGCAGGAAGAAGTCCGTGACGTCCCGCTCCCCGGTGAGCTCGGCGAAGCCGGGGGCGCCGGAGTGCGGCAGGAAGAGCGTCGCGGTGAGCGAGCCGTCCACGTTGGGGTGGGCGACGATCAGGGCGTTCTCGCCGGGCCAGACGTGCAGCGCCTCCAGCGGGACGCGGGAGCCGCCGCCGGGGGCGGCGGGGATCGTGAGCTCCTTGTACCCCCATTCGAGGAACTCCTGGCGGTAGTCGGCGGCGAGCCCCCGCTGCATGGCGGCGCGTACGGCGGAGAACGCTCCATCCGCGCCGATCACGAAGTCCGCGCGGGCCTCGCGCGTCTCGCCGGTGATCGCGTCGGACAGGGTCAGCGCCCCGCTCTCGCGGTCGACCCCCGCGCAGCGGACGCCGAAGAGGTGCCGTACCCCCTCGTGTCCTGCCGCGCTCTCGACCAGGAGGGTGGTCAGCTCGTCCCTGTCGACCGAGTAGAGGATCTCCTGCGGGTCGGTGCCGTACGCCTGGAAGGTCGCGGCCCTGCCCGGACGGTGGATCATCCGTCCCCGCATGGGCACGAGCCTGTCGCCGAGAGCGTTCCACAGGCCGACGTGCCGCAGGGCGCGGATGCCACGGGCCGACAGGCCCAGGTTGATCGAGCGTCCCTCGCCGTCGCCCTTGCCGTCGCGCGGGTCGGGGCGCATGTCGTAGACGTCGACCGGGTGGCCCCGGCGGGCGAGGAGGATGGCGAGCAGTGATCCGGCCGGGCCCGCGCCGACGACCGCGGCCCTGCCTGCGGGGGCGGACTCGGTGGCGGGGTGGGTCTCGTGGCGGGGCGAGCCGCCGGTCGAGCCGGGTAAGTGGGAGATCACGGCGTCTCCTCCGGTTCCACGGCGCGGCACGGGGGCGTGCCCGCGCGGTCGCGGGCCGGGAGGGTGAGCCGTGAGGGATCGGCGGTCATGGGGATCTGGGCGGTGTCGTGCACACTCAAACCGGCCTCCTGGGGGCGCGCGAGGTCGACGGATCGTACGAGGGTGGGTTCCCGGGCCGCGGGCGACCCGGAAAACACGGATGACGCGGATGCCGAGGGTGAGGACCGGCGGCTGTGGCGGCCTTCGCGATGTTCGAGGGGACCGGCGGCTGTGGCGGCCTTCGCGATGCCCGGGAGGACCGGCGGCTACGGTCTTCGCGGTGTGCCGGAGGACCGGCGGCTGCGCCGGTCTTCGCGGGGTGAGGATTTCGGAGTATAGAGATCGACAGGCATGCCGGGGAAGCCCGTGACGGTGGCAGAAATGGGCGGAAATGGATCCTTGCGCAATGCCGCCGGGCGGGACGTTCAGCGAACGATCTTGGGACCCGAGCCCGTCGAGCCCCGCACGATGAGTTCCGGCTGGAAGATCAGCTCCGAGTGCTGGCCGGGCGCCCCGGCGACGGCCTCCAGGAGGGTGTGCACGGCGGCGGTGACCATCGGCTGCACGGGCTGGCGCACGGTGGTGAGCGGCGGGTCGGTGAACGCGATCAGCGGCGAGTCGTCGAACCCCACCACCGACACCTCCCCCGGCACCGAGAGCCCCCGGTCGCGGCAGGCCCGGATCGCGCCCAGCGCCATCAGGTCCGAGGCGCACACGATGCCGGTGCAGCCTCGCTCCAGCAGCTGTGCCGCCGCGACCTGGCCGCCCTCCACCGAGAACAGCGAGTGCGAGATCAGCTCGTCGACGTCGGTGACGCCGAGCAGCTGGGACATGGCCTGCCGGTAGCCCTCGATCTTCCTGATCACCGGCACGAACCGGCCGGGGCCGACGGCCAGGCCGATTCGCTCGTGTCCCAGGTCGGCCAGGTGCTGCACGGCGAGCCGGGCCGCGGCCCGGTCGTCGGGGGAGATGAACGGGGCGGGCACGTCGGCGGCGTGCCCGTTGAGCAGGACGATCGGCACGCCCTGCCCGATCAGCTGGGTGTAGCGGTCCGAGCGCGCGGTGATGTCCGCGTGCAGCCCGGAGACGAAGATGATCCCGCTCACCCCGCGCTCCACGAGGATCTCGGTGAACTCGTCCTCGACCGCCCCGCCGGGCAGCTGGGTGCAGAGCACCGGGGTGTAGCCGTGCTGGGTGAGGGTCTTCTCGAACGCCTGGGCGAAGGCCGGGAAGATCGGGTTGTCCAGCTCCGGGGTGACCAGGCCGATCAGCCCGTTGCTGCGCTGGCGCAATCGCTGCGGGCGCTCGTACCCCATCAGGTCCAGGGCCGTCAGCACCGCCTGCCGGGTGACGGCGGAGACGCCCGGCTTGCCGTTGAGCACCCGGCTGACGGTGGCCTCGCTCACCCCGGCCTGCGCGGCGATGTCGGTCAGCCTCGCGGTGCCGGCACTGCCGTGGCCGAGGGTGCTATGCGGCATCGCATTCCCACCAGACGGCGGAGTCGGGGGCGAGCCGTGCCACGCCGCCGGTGACGGCCGTCTCCGCGCTGGCCAGCAGGATCCGCCCGGGGGCGGGCAGCTCCACGGGCTCGCCGGTGAGGTTGACCGTGCAGGCGAACCCGTCGCCCCTGGTGAAGGCCAGGGTGCCCTCGGGGGAGGCGAGCCAGGTCAGGGGGGCGTCGTGGGAGGCGTCGGCGAAGGAGCGGCGCTCGCGCCTGATCCGCAGCGCCTCCCGGTAGAGGTTCAGCGTGGAGACCGGGTCGCCGAGCTGGGACGCGACGCTGAGCGGCCCCCAGGAGGGCGGCATCGGCAGCCAGGTTTCCTCGGCGCCGGGCAGGCTGAAGCCGAAGTGCGGCTCGCCGCCGGACCACGGGAGCGGCACCCGGCAGCCGTCGCGGCCGTCGTCGGGGTTGCGCAGGCGCTGCGGGTCGCGCTGGAACTCCTCCGGCAGGTCGAGGACCTCGGGCAGCCCGAGCTCCTCCCCCTGGTAGACGTAGGCCGAGCCCGGCAGGGAGAGCGTGAGCAGGGCGGCCGCGCGGGAGCGGCGCAGGCCGACCTCGCCGCCGCCGTACCGGGTGACGTGGCGCTTGACGTCGTGGTTGGACAGCACCCAGGTGGAGGGCGCGCCGACCGACCCGGCCGTCGTGAGCGACTCCTGGATGACCGCGCGGAACGTGGCGGCCTCCCAGGGGGCGACGAGGAAGTGGAAGTTGAACGCCTGGTGCATCTCGTCCGGGCGGACGTAGTTGGCCAGCCGCTGCGAGGAGGGCGCCCACGCCTCGGCGACGCCGATCCGCTCGCCGGGGTAGGAGTCGAGCAGCCTGCGCCAGGCCCGGTGGATCTCGTGCACGCCGTCCTGGTCGAAGAACGGCACCACCTCGGTGCCGATCATCCCGACCTGGTCGGGGTGGCCGACGTCGGGCAGGCCGTCGGCCTTGACCATGCCGTGGGCGACGTCGACGCGGAAGCCGTCGACCCCCATGTCGAGCCAGAACCGCAGGATCGACTCGAACTCCGCGTGGACCTCGGGGTTCTCCCAGTTCAGGTCGGGCTGCTGGGGGGCGAACAGGTGGAGGTACCACTCGCCGCCGGGCAGCCGGGTCCACGCGGGTCCGCCGAAGACCGACTCCCAGTCGTTGGGCGGCAGCTCGCCCGCCGCGCCCCGGCCCTCGCGGAAGATGTAGCGCTCCCGCGCGGGGTCGCCGGGGGGCGCGGCCAGGGCCTCCAGGAACCAGGCGTGCCGGTCGGAGGTGTGGTTGGGCACCACGTCCACGATGACCCGCAGGCCGTGCCGGTGCGCGTCGTCGATCAGCGCCCCGGCGTCGGCCAGCGACCCGAAGATCGGGTCCACGTCCCGGTAGTCGGCCACGTCGTAGCCGAAGTCGGCCATCGGCGAGGTGAAGAACGGGGTGAGCCAGATCGCGTCGACCCCGAGGTCCGCCAGGTAGGGGAGCCTGCCGCGCACGCCGAGCAGGTCCCCCACGCCGTCGCCGTTGCCGTCGGCGAAGCTGCGCACGTAGACCTGGTAGATCACCGCGTCGCGCCACCATCGGGTGGCGGTCCCGGCACCCGGTTCCGCCCGGACAAGCTCGGTCATATTAAATCCCCCGATCGGATGACATATCAGGACGTAGTAGCACAGTGGTGTTACGACTTCGTGGCACCGGCGGTGAGCCCGGTTACCAGATGCCGCTGGACGAGCAGGAAGACGACCGCCGCCGGGACCGCGATCAGCACCGCCGCGGCGGTGAGCAGGCCCCAGTCCGACCAGTGCTGGCCGACGAACTGCTGGAGCCCGATGCCGAGCGTGCGCTTCTCCTCCTGCGACATGAACACGGTGGCGTAGGCCACCTCGCCCCAGGCGGTCATGAACGAGTAGAACGCGGTGACCGCGAGGCTCGGCCTGGCCAGCGGCAGGATGACCCGCCAGAAGGTGCCGAACGGCGTCAGGCCGTCGACCAGCCCTGCCTGGTCGATCTCGCGCGGGATGGAGTCGAAGTAGCTCTTCATCATCCACGCGCAGAACGGCACCGCCACCGTCATGTAGGCGATGACCAGCCCGGGGATCTGGTTGAGCAGCCCGAGGCCCGCCATCAGGTTGTAGAGGGGGACGATCAGGATCGCCACCGGGAACATCTGGGTGACGAGCAGCATCCACATCACCCCCCGGTAGCCGGGGAAGCGGAAGCGGCTGATGGCGTACCCGGTCGTGGAGGCGAGGAAGACGCCGATGACGGTGGTCAGCCCGGCGACGATCACCGAGTTGAGCAGCCAGGTCGGGAACCGCGTCTCGGTGAGCACCCGGACGTAGTTGTCCAGCGAGGGCTGGTTGAAGATCTCCAGCTCGCTGGAGAGCCAGCCGTCGCGCGGCTTGAGCGAGGTCAGGACCAGCCAGACGATCGGGAACAGCGAGGTGGCGACCGCGGCGAGCAGGGTCGCGTGCAGCAGGATCGACTTGCCGACGCTACGCTCCCCGCGCCCCCGGACGCGTCCGGTGGCTGTGGTGGCTGTGCTCACCAGACCTCCCCTTGCTTGCGCAGCGAGCGCCGGTAGACCACGGCCAGCACGACGAGGAGCAGGAGGATGATCACTCCCCATGCCGCGGAGTTGGAGTAGTTGCGGACGCCGGTGAAGGCCTCACGGAAGGCGTAGGTGACCAGGATCTCGGTGGAGCTGCCCGGCCCTCCCCCGCTGATCAGGTAGATCACCGGGAACATGTTGAACGTCCAGATCGTGCCCAGCAGGACAACCGTGCTCGACACGGTACGCAGGCCGGGAACCGTGATGAAGCGGAAGCGCTGCCACGGCGTGGCGCCGTCGACCTCGGCCGCCTCGTACAGCTCGCCGGGGATCGACTGGAGCCCGCCCAGCACGGCGACCATCATGAACGGCACGCCCATCCAGACGTTGACCGCGATGACCGCGATCTTCGCCGTGGTCGGGTCGTCGAGCCAGCCGACCGCGCCCAGACCCGCGGCCCGCAGCATCGCGTTGATCACGCCGAAGTCGCTGTTGTAGAGGTAGCGCCAGATGAACGCCGAGACGAAGCCCGGGATCGCCCACGGCAGGATGAGCAGCAGCCGGTAGGCCGAGCGGAACCTGACCTTGCGGTTGAGCAGCAGGGCCAGGCCGAGGCCCAGTCCGTAGTGGAACGCCACGCAGGCGACGGTCCACACGACCGTCCAGGTCAGCTTCTCCCAGAACAGTCCGCTGGTCAGGATCGTGACGTAGTTGTCGAACCAGGTGAACTCATACGTCGAGGGGATGACGTTGACGCCGATCGTGCGGCCGATGTTGGCCTCGGTGGCGTCGGTCAGCGACAGGTAGACGCCCCTGGCCAGCGGCCAGCCGACCAGCAGGCCGGTGACCAGGATCACCGGGGCGACCATGGCCCAGGCGTACCAGTGCCTGCCCGTCGCCCGCCGGAACGGGCCGGGTTCCCTACCGCGGCCCCGGCCGCGGGCGCCGTCGGCGCCCGCGGCCCGGTCCCTGGCCGTGCCGTTCACACGACCGGTCGAGAGCGCCACGGGTCAGCTCCAGTCCTTGAAGATGCCTCGGTACTGGCCGTCGACCTTCTTGAGCATGTCCTCGGGGGTCGCGGTGCCGCCGACCAGCGACTGGTAGCCCTCAAGGAGCGGCTGGAAGAGCTGGCCGCCCTCGGGGATCCACGGCCGGGCGGTCGCGGTGTCCATGATGGGCTTGAAGACGGCGACGTCCTTGTTGGCCTGCACGTCGGGGTTGTCGTACGCCGAGACGCGGGTCGGCAGGAGGCTGATCTCCTTGGCGACCCTGGCCTGGGACTCGGGGGTGCTCATGAAGCGGACGAACTCATACGAGGCGTCCAGGTTCTTGGAGCCGGCGTAGATGGCCAGGTTCCAGCCGCCGGTGGGGGCGCCGGCCTTGACCGAGCCCGCCGGGACGGGGGCGATGCCCAGGTTCTCCTTGTCCTTGAACTCCTTGCCCTGGTAGATCTCCGACAGCGCCCACGGGCCGTTGTAGATCATCGCGGCCTTGCCGTCCTTGAGGGCGGTCATCGCGTTGGCGTAGCTGTCCTGGATGGCGGGTTTGGGCGCGGCGCCGGAGGT
This sequence comes from Streptosporangium nanhuense, assembly GCF_059358815.1. NCBI lineage: Bacteria > Bacillati > Actinomycetota > Actinomycetes > Streptosporangiales > Streptosporangiaceae > Streptosporangium > Streptosporangium nanhuense. The sequence goes on along the minus strand of NZ_JCADBG010000001.1, from coordinate 1,012,544 downwards.
GATCAGGTCGGCGACGGTGGCCATCGCCTTCACGTTCGCCGGGGAGTTGACGGTGATCTTCTTGTTCTGCACGTCGAGGAGGTCGCCGCCCTCGCCGTACATGAAGGGCAGCAGGAAGTAGGAGTCGACGTTGAGCGCGAGGCCGTTGACGCCGGTCTTCTCCTTGACGTCGAGCGCGGCCTTCTTGAGCTCCTCGACCGTGGTGGGGGCCTTCTCGTGCCCGGCCTCCGCCAGCAGGCGCTTGTTGTAGATGAGCGCGAGGGTGTCGGTGACCTGCGGGACGGCGTACGTCTTGCCGTCGTACTTGGTGCTGCTCAGCGGCCCCGGCAGGAAGTCCGTCTCGTTCTCCACCGCGCGGGTGCCCTCCAGCGGCTGCAGGTAGCCGAGCGAGGCGAACTGGGAGGTCCAGGCGACCTCGGAGCGGATCACGTCCGGCGCCCCCGCGCCCGCCTGCGCCGCGGTCTGGAACTGGTTCTGCGCCTGGTCGGAGGGGACGTTGACGTACTTGACCTTGATGCCCGGGTACTTGGCCTGGAAGTCCTTGATGAGCGCCTGGAAGGTCGGGCCCTCGCTGTCGGGCCGGACGGTGTCCCACCAGGTGATCTCACCGGTGATCTTCGACGGGTCCGTCGCCGCGGGCTGGCTGGGGGCCGCCGTACCGGCGTCACCGCCACCACAGGCGGAGACCGCCAGGGCGAGGGCCGCGACAATCGTCGCGGCCGAGAAGGCTCGCCGCATGTTCTTCTCCTCGTTTTCAGGGGGCGGCCGGGACCGATGAGCCGTCCGGCCGGGTCTGGAGTACGCCGGACGTTACGCCGCCGCGAACCCCATTGGAAGAAGTTTCTGCAAGAGTCTGCAAAGTCGTTACAAATCCCTCCAAAGCTGAGGAGTCACCCCACTCTCCTGCTCGACCGACGAGCACCTGTATCGCCCTCTTAGTGATGAAAAATCACTATTTGTACGTTTTGGGCGGCCGATTGGGCCCCCTTCCGGACGGCCGCGAATTGCCGGGATTCAGAAAATTGCCGCAAGGGATTGCACAGACCATTCCCAGTGAGTAACTTCCGGGCAATACCCTCGAAACAACTCCCGTGGAGGCCCTCCGTGGTCTGGCCGTTCCCCCCACGGCGCGCGAGAACGACCTTCCTGACGGGGGCCGCGCTCGCGGTGACCCTGATCGCCACCCCCCTCGCCGCCACCCCGCTCCCCGCCGCCGCGTCCACCTCCCCGTCGGTCTCCCCCGCGACGCCGTCCCCGTCCGGCCCCGTGGTGTCCGCGCTCAGCCGCACCGCCGAGCCCTCCGACAGGGACCTCGCCCGCGACGCGCTCCGCGCCGACCTGAGCCGCGAGCGCTTCTACTTCGCGATGACCGACCGGTTCGCCAACGGCGACACCGGCAACGACCGGGGCGGCCTGTCCGGCGACCGGCTCGCCACCGGCTTCGACCCGGCGCACAAGGGCTTCTACCAGGGCGGCGACCTCAAGGGCCTGCTCGGAAAGCTCGACTACGTCAAGAACCTGGGCAGCACCGCGATCTGGATCACCCCGGCCTTCGTGAACCGTCCCGTGCAGGGCACCGGCGCGAACGTCTCGGCCGGATACCACGGCTACTGGATCACCGACTTCACCAGGATCGACCCGCACCTGGGCACCAACGCCCAGATGAAGGAGCTGGTGCGCGAGGCCCACCGGCGCGGGATGAAGGTCTTCTTCGACATCATCACCAACCACACGGCCGACGTGGTCGACTACGCCGAGAAGACCTACTCCTATCGTTCCAAGGGCGCCTACCCCTACGTCGACAAGAACGGCGTGCCGTTCGACGACCGCGACTTCGCGGGCAAGGACACCTTCCCGAAGGTCGACACCGGCTCGTTCCCGTACACGCCGGTCGCACCGAGGAACGTGAAGACCCCCTCCTGGCTGAACGACCCGACGATGTACCACAACCGGGGCGACTCCACCTTCAGCGGCGGCGAGAACGACGAGTACGGCGACTTCTTCGGCCTCGACGACCTGTGGACCGAACGTCCCGAGGTCGTCAAGGGCATGACCGACATCTACAGGACGTGGGTGCGCGACACCGGCCTCGACGGCTTCCGCATCGACACCGCCAAGCACGTGAACATGGAGTTCTGGGAGAAATTCTCCCCGGCGCTGCGCGGCTACGCGGCCCAGCGGGGCAACAAGCGGTTCTTCATGTTCGGCGAGGTCTACTCCGGCGAGCCGTCCTTCACCAGCCGCTACTCCACCCGGGGCGCGATGAACGCCACCCTGGACTTCCCGTTCCAGGAGGCCGCCCGCTCCTTCGCCGGCGGCACGGCGGACGCCTCCAGGCTCGCCCGGCTGTACGCGGGCGACGACTACCACACCGACGCCGACGGCAACGCCTCGTCGCTGCCGACCTTCCTCGGCAACCACGACATGGGCCGCATCGGCCGTTTCGTCGCCCAGGACAACCCCGGCGCCCCCGACTCCGAACTGCTGCGCAGGGACCTGCTCGCCCACGAGCTGATGTACCTCACCCGGGGCCAGCCGGTCGTCTACTACGGCGACGAGCAGGGCTTCACCGGCAAGGGCGGCGACCAGGACGCCCGCGCGTCCATGTTCGCCTCCAAGACGGAGAGCTACCTGAGTGACGACCTGATCGGCACCGACTCCACCCACGCCAGGGACAACTTCGTCCCCTCCCACCCGCTCTACCGGGGCATCTCCGCCCTCGCCGCGCTGCGCGACGCCCACCCGACCCTCGCCGACGGCGCCCAGGTCGAGCGGCTGGTCTCCGGCGGCGTCTACGCCTTCTCCAGGATCGACGCCACCCGGCAGGTCGAGTACCTGGTCGCGGTCAACAACGCCGAGCAGCCCGCCACCGCGAGCGTGCCCACCTTCTCGGCGGGCACGGCCTTCACGAAGGTGTACGGCGAGGGCGCCGCCACCCTCACCACCGGCACGGACACGAAACTGGCGCTCACCGTCCCCGCCCTGTCGGCGGTGGTCTACAAGGCGCCCGCCAGGCTCAAGGCCCCGGCCGCCGCCCCGGCCGTCTCGATCGCCCTGCCCGGGACCGAGATCAGGGGCACCGCCGAGGACGGCAGGATCCCGGTCGTCGCGACCGTGCCCGGCACCGGCTTCGACCAGGTCACCTTCGCCGCCAAGGCCGGAGACGGCGCCTGGAAGGTGATCGGCACCGACGACGCCCCTTCAGGCCGTACCTTCCGGGTCTTCCACGACCTGCGCGGCATCGCGGCGGGCACGAAGGTCTCGTACAAGGCCGTGGTGAAGGACTCCGCGGGCCGGTTCGCCTCGGCGGGCGCGCAGGCGACCGTCAGCGCCGAGCCCGCGCCCGAGGAGCCCGGCGCGGTGAAGCGTGACTGGCTGGTCGTGCACTACCAGCGCCAGGACGCCGCCGACTACGACGGCTGGGGCCTGCACGTCTGGGGCGACGTGGAGAACCCCACCGACTGGGCCAACCCGCTCCCGCTGACCGGCGAGGACTCCTACGGCCGCTTCGCCTGGATCAGGCTCAAGCCGGGCGCCACCAGCGTCGGGATCATCGCCCACAAGGGCGAGGAGAAGGACGGCGGCGACCGGGTCGTGAACCCCGCCAGGAACGGCGAGGTCTGGCTGGCGAAGGGGAAACCCGAGACCCACCTGTCCCGCGCGGCGGCCCAGGGGTACGCGACCGTCCACTACAGCCGCCCGGACAAGGACTACGACGGCTGGGGGCTGCACCTGTGGGGCGACGGGCTCGCCGACGGCGTGCCCACCGACTGGGCCGCGCCGCGCCCGGCGGACGGCGTCGACTCCTACGGCGCGTTCTGGAAGGTGCCGCTGAAGGACGCCTCCCTCCCGGCGAACTTCATCGTGCACAAGGGCGACACCAAGGACCCCGGGCCCGACCAGTCGTTCACCCCCGCGCTGCAGCCTGAGGCCTACGTCGCCTCGGGCGTGGCGAAGATCCATCCGACCCGGGCGGCGGCCGAGAACGTCGCGATCCTGCATTACCACCGGCCGGACGGGAATTACGACGGCTGGGGACTTCATCTGTGGGGCGACGTGGCGAATCCCACCGAGTGGGGCGCGCCGCTGCAGCCCGCGGGCGAGGACGGGTTCGGCGTTCACTTCCGCGTCCCCCTGACCGAGGGGGCCAAGACCGTGAACTACATCATCCACAAGGGCGACACCAAGGACCTGCCCGACAACCAGTCGCTGGACCTGACCTCGACCGGCCACGAGGCGTGGCGGGTCGCGGCCACCGAGGGCTACCTGCTGCCCCAGCCCTCGGCGCGCGGGGCCGACGCCGACCTGTCGAAGTCGTCGGCGCACTGGATCGACCGTGCCACCGTCGCCTGGAAGATCGACCCCTCCACCGCGAACCGCTACTCCCTGGCCTTCTCCGCCAAGGGCGGCATCGCCTACTCCGGAGGTGACCTGACCGGCGAGCTCAAGCTCATCCGCCTCGCCCCCGGCGCGCTGACCGAGGCGCAGAAGGCGAAGTGGCCGCACCTGGCCGGGCACGCCGCGTTCACCGTCGACCCGCGCGACGCCGACCTGGTACGGGAGGCCGTCCGGGGCCAGATCGTGGCCGTCGAGCGCGACCCCTCGGGCGCGCTGCTCACCGCCACCGGCGTGCAGTTCCCCGGCCTGCTCGACGACCTGTACCCCAAGGCGGCGACCGCCGAGCTCGGGCCCTCCTGGAGCGGCGGCACGCCCCGGCTGTCGGTCTGGGCGCCGACCGCGGGCAAGGTCGAGCTGGCGCTCTACCGCGACTCCTCCGGCGGGAGCCGCACCGTCCATCCCATGCGCCGCGACGACGACACCGGCGTCTGGTCGGTGCGGGGCCAGCGCGACTGGAAGGACCGCTACTACACCTTCCTGGTCACGGTCTACGTACCCGCGGAAGGCAAGGTCGTCGTCAACGAGGTGACCGACCCCTACAGCCTGTCGCTGTCGGCGGGCTCGGGCCGCAGCCAGCTGGCCGACCTGTCCGACCGGGCGCTGCGGCCCGACGGCTGGTCCTCGCTGGCCAAGCCGAAGGCCGTACCCCAGCAGAAGGCGTCGATCTACGAGCTGCACGTGCGCGACTTCTCCGCCTCCGACACGACCGTCCCGGCGGCGAAGCGCGGCACGTACGCCGCGTTCACCGGCGACTCCAGCGACTCCGCGGGGATGAGGGAGCTGCGCGGGCTCGCCAAGGACGGGCTGACCCACGTGCACCTGCTGCCCGTCTTCGACATGGCGACCGTCCCCGAGAGGAGGGCCGACCGGACCGAACCATCCTGCGACCTGGCCTCGATGCCCCCCGACTCCGAGGAGCAGCAGGCCTGCGTCGCGCTCACCGCGGCGAAGGACTCCTTCAACTGGGGCTACGACCCGCTGCACTACACCGTGCCCGAGGGCTCCTACGCCTCCGACCCGGACGGTTCCTCACGGATCAGGGAGTTCCGGAGCATGGTCGGCGGGCTGAACGGGGCCGGGCTGCGGGTGGTGATGGACGTGGTCTACAACCACACCCACGCCGCCGGCCAGGACCCCACCTCGGTGCTCGACCGCCTCGTGCCCGGCTACTACCACCGGCTGCTCGACGACGGCACGGTGGCCACCTCCACCTGCTGCGCCAACACCGCGCCCGAGCACGCCATGATGGGCAGGCTCGTCGTCGACTCCGTCGTGACCTGGGCCCGCGAGTACAAGGTGGACGGCTTCAGGTTCGACCTGATGGGCCACCACCCGAAGGCGAACATGGTCGCGGTCCGCGCGGCCCTCGACAGGCTCACCGTCGCCCGCGACGGCGTCGACGGGAAGTCGATCATCCTGTACGGGGAGGGCTGGAACTTCGGCGAGGTGGCCGACGACGCCCGCTTCGAGCAGGCCACCCAGGCCAACATGGCCGGCACCGGGATCGGCACCTTCAGCGACCGGCTGCGCGACGCGGTGCGCGGCGGCGGCCCGTTCGACGCCGACCCCCGCGTGCAGGGCTTCGGCTCGGGGCTCGCCGGGGCGCCCAACGGCTCACCGGCCAACGGCGACGAGGCGCAGCAGCGGTCCCGGCTGCTGAACTACCACGACCTGATCAAGGTCGGGCTCGCCGGCAACCTCCGCGACTACACCTTCACCGCCTCCGACGGCAGGCTTATCAAGGGCTCGGAGGTGAGCTACAACGGCTCTCCGGCCGGGTACGCCGCCGCGCCGGGCGAGACCGTCACCTACGTGGACGCCCACGACAACGAGACGCTGTTCGACGCGCTGGCGTACAAGCTGCCACCGGCGACCGCGATGGCCGACCGGGTGCGGATGCAGTCGCTCTCGCTGGCCACGGCCGCCCTCGGGCAGGGCACCTCGTTCGTGCACGCGGGCAGCGAGCGGCTGCGGTCCAAGTCGCTCGACCGCAACTCCTACGACTCGGGCGACTGGTTCAACCGGCTGCTGTGGGACTGCTCGGCGGGCAACGGCTTCGGCGCCGGGCTCCCCCCGAAGCCCGACAACGAGGACAAGTGGCAGTACGCCAGGCCGCTGCTCGGCGACCCGGCGCTGAAGCCCGACTGCGCGGCGATCGGCGCGGCCCGCGCCCGGTACGGGGAGCTGCTGAGGATCCGCTCCTCCTCGCCGGTCTTCGGCCTCGCCACCCTGGCCGAGGTGCAGAAGCGCGTCACCTTCCCCACCAGCGGCGCCTCGGAGACCCCGGGTGTGGTGACCATGCACCTGGACGCCACCGGGATCGACCCGCGCTGGAGGTCGGTCACCGTCGTCTTCAACGCCACCCCCGAGGCACGGACGCAGACCGTCGCCGCGCTGAAGGGCGCCCAGGTGACGCTGCACCCCGTCCAGGCGGCCGGCGACGACGCCGTCGTGAAGCGGTCGGCGTTCGACCCCGCCACGGGCACGCTGACGGTCCCGGCCCGCACGGTCGCCGTCTTCGTCCAGCCCTGACCCTCACGTACCCCGGAAAGCCGTCTTCGTCCAGCCCTGACCCCGCAGACCCCGGAAAGACGGCCGGGCCAGGTGTTGCAGCACCCGGCCCGGCCAGGGAACCCGTCCATCGATCCTGGAGGCCCCCACCCATGAAACCCTACAGAGTCGTCGTCGCCACGGCGTTGAGCGCCCTGGTGAGCGCCGCCGTGCTGGTGCCCGGCGTGCTGAGCGCCCCGGCGCAGGCGGCGCCGCCCACCCCCGGCCCGATCGTGAAACTGTGGAACTGGAACTGGAACTCCGTCGCCAGGGAGTGCACGGACGTCCTCGGCCCGGCCGGGTACGCCGCCGTGCAGGTCTCCCCGCCCAGCGACTCGATGTCCAGGGGCGGCGCGGTCTGGTGGGACATCTACCAGCCCGCCCGCTACACCCTCACCAGCAAGTTCGGCGACGAGAACGCGTTCAGGAACATGGTGAACGCCTGCCACTCCGCCGGGCTCAAGGTCCACGCCGACGCCGTGATCAACCACATGACCGGCCAGGGCAGCACCAGCTACGGCGGCTACACCTTCGGCAAGTACAACTACCCCGGCCTCTACTCCGCCGCCGACTTCCACTCCCCCACCTGCGGGATCAACGGCTCCGACTACACAGGCGACGGCTGGCGGGTGCAGAACTGCGAGCTGGTCGGCCTGGCCGACCTCAACACCGGCTCCGAGTACGTCCGCACCCAGATCGCGGGCTACCTCAACAAGCTCACCTCCCTGGGCGTGGACGGCTTCCGCGTCGACGCCGCCAAGCACATCAACCCCGGCGACCTCGCCGCGATCAAGGGCAAGCTCACCGGCTCGCCGTACATCCACCAGGAGGTCATCCAGGGCGACGGCGAGGCGATCAGCCCGAGCCAGTACACCGGCATCGGCGACGTGCACGAGTTCGTGTACGGGCGCAAGCTCAAGGAGCAGTTCAACGGCGGCCAGATCAGGAACCTGCAGTCCTTCGGGCAGAGCTGGGGCCTGTCGGTGCCCAGCGACAAGGCCGTGGTGTTCATCGACAACCACGACACCGAGCGCAACGGCTCGACCATGAACTACAAGTACGGCGACGCCTACCGGCTGGCCAACGTCTTCATGCTCGCCTGGCCGTACGGCACGCCGAGGGTCTACTCCGGGTTCACCTGGAGCAACGCCGAGGCCGGCCCGCCGTCGGCAGGCGGCGGCTTCGCCACCGACGCCAACTGCGGCAACGGCCAGTGGACCTGCTTCCACCGCCAGATGAACGGCATGGTCGGCTTCAACCGCGCCGTGCAGGGCACCTCCGTCGGCAACTGGTACGACAACGGCAACAACGTGATCGCCTTCAGCCGGGGCGCGAAGGGCTGGGTCGCGATCAACAACGAGGGCGGCGCCGTCACCCGCACCTTCTCCACCGGCCTGCCCGCCGGGACCTACGCCAACGTCGCGGGCGGCGGCTCGGTGACCGTCGGCTCGGGCGGCTCGGCCTCGGTGACCGTCCCGGCCAGGGGCGCGGTCGCCATCCACACCGGCGCCTCGGGCCCCGGCCCCAGCCCGACCCCCACGGTCAACCCCGGCCAGGTCGCCACCACGTTCAACGCCACCGCGACCACCACCTGGGGCCAGAACGTCTTCGTCGTCGGCAACGTCGCCGCACTGGGTTCCTGGAACCCGGCGAACGCCGTCGCCCTGTCGTCGGCCGCGTACCCGATCTGGAGGGCCACGGTGAACCTGCCGTCCGGCACCGCGATCCAGTACAAGTACATCAAGAAGAACTCCGACGGCTCGGTGACCTGGGAGAGCGACCCCAACCGCTCCTTCACCACCCCCTCAAGCGGCACCGCGACACGCACCGACACCTGGCGCTGACCCCTGGCACTGACCTCCACCCGGCACCGGCCGGCGCGACCTGGAAAACCGCGCCGGTCGAGGCCGGGCCTCCGGCCTCGTGCGAGGACCCGGATACGGTGTGCCGGGTGCAGGCGGTTATTGCGGCATTTATCCCCATATGGTTTATCGGTGCCCTCGGCTGGCTCGCCGCCCGGTTCGAATGGGCGGGCGACCAGGCCCGGCAGGCGCTGACGCGGTTCGCGTTCACCGTCGCGATGCCCGCGGTGCTGTTCACCACGCTCAGCCGTACCCCGCTCGACCGGATCCAGCCCGGCCCGCTGCTCGCCTTCGGGGTCAGCACCTTCGCCGTCGGCCTGCTCGCGCTCGCGCTGTTCCGCGGCGGGCTGCCCGAACGGGTGCTCGCCGCGATGTCGTCGTCCTACGTCAACGCCGGCAACCTCGGCATCCCCGTCGGCCTCTACGTCCTGAACGACGCGACGTTCGTGGTGTCGGTCCTGATGTTCCAGGTCCTGACGGTCTCCCCGCTGATCTTCCTCGGCCTCGGGGCCGGGCGCGCGTCCTTCCTCGCCCCGCTGCGGACGCCGATCGTGATCGCCTCGTTCCTCGGCCTGGGTGTGTCGGCCCTCGGCCTGCGGCTGCCCGACCTCGCGCTGCGGCCCCTGGAGATCCTCGGCGGCGCCGCGGTGCCCCTGGCGCTCTTCTCGCTGGGCATGTCCCTGAACGGCACGGCCGTCTCCTGGCGCAGGACGGCACCGGTGGTGATGTTCAAGCTGCTGCTCCAGCCGCTGGTGGCCTTCCTGGTCGGGCGCTTCCTCCTGCACCTCGACGGCCCGGCGCTCTTCGCGGCCGTCCTGTTCGCCGGGCTCCCCACCGCCCAGAACACCTACGTGTACGCCGCCGAGTACGGCCGCCCCACCGACCTGCCCCGCGACGCCATCCTCGTCTCCAGCGTCCTGTCCCTGGGCACCCTGTCCGTCATCGCCCTGCTGGGAGCCCCCTGATCCGATGACGGGACTACGGGCGCGTCCGCTCCACCAGGACGGCGAACCCGTCGAGGTGACGCGCGAGGCTGTACTCGAACAATCCGTCCACGTCCGGCACCTCCTCCCCGGTGAGCGTGGCCAGCAGCGGGAACCGCCCGGAGTCGAGGAGCTCGTCGGCCCGCTCCCGCCGCGCCAGCCACCACCGGTCGAGCGTCACCCCGGTCTCCTGCTCGGCCTCGGCCTCGTCCGCCATGGACAGCGCGACGCTGATGACCAGCGCGGGCAGCGTGAGCGCCTCGCGGATCCGTGTCGCCATGGGCAGCCCGAGCCCGTCGAGCGCGCGCAGGGTCCACTCGGTGTGCTCCATCACGTTGGGCGCCAGCGACGGGCGGACGAACGAGACGGCCCTGGGCAGCCAGAGGTGCCGCCGGCACAGCTCCCACTGCAGGCGGGAGACGAGTTCGAGCTTGGCCCGCCAGCCGTCCGGCCCCGGGACGGGCAGCTCGGGTTCGCCGAAGACCTCGTCGGTCATCTGCGTCACCAGCTCCTCCTTGCTCGACACGTGCCGGTACAGCGACATCGGGCCGACACCGAACTCGGCCGCGAGCCGCCGCATGGACACGGCGTCGAGCCCCTCGGTGTCGGCGATCGCGATGGCGGCGCGGAGCGTCCGCTTCCGGCTCAGTGCCTGCCTGGGAACGCCCGCCCGCCGTGGCCTGGCGGGAGCGGCCATGCCGACCGGCTGCTTCCGGCCCGTGGAGGCGCTGACCACCGTGCCGGCGCCGACCCTCGTCTCGACCAGCCCCTCGTCGCGAAGGGTGGCCGTCACCCTGGTCGCGGTCGCGACCGCGACACCCCATCGCTGAGCGATCTCCCTGATGGACGGCACCCGCTCCCCCGGCCGCAGGTCGCCGCCGAGGATCCGGGCCCGGATCTCCGCGACGATCTGCCGGTACGGCGGTTCCGGCCGCTGCGCTGACGACGACATGGATCCCCGATCTCCCGTGGTTGCTGCCCGCCATGAGTGTACTAGTTCAATTTTTCCGTACCAGTTCACTTCCGCTCGCTCATGCCTCGAAAAATGAACGTTTATCAGCCCCGCTTCGTACGCTGTACTCATGACAGCCGATACACCGTACGCAGGCGGACGGCCCGCCCCTGTGGCCGATGTGGCGTCCACCGCACCGCTGACCGTCCCCTGTTCGGCAAACAGAAGGAGAGAACATCGATGACGACGAACCGCGACGCCGACCGGCGGCAGCCGACCCTGGTGCTCGTCCACGGCACCCACTCCTCGTCGGCCTGGGCCTCCGGGCTCACCACCGAGCTCACCCTGCGCGGGCACCGGTGCGTGGCCGTCGACCTTCCGGGGCACGGCGCCGAGGCGTTCTATCCCCGTTCGTACCAGAGCCCGCAGAACCTTGAGGAGCTGGCGACCGAGCCGTCACCGCTCGCCAAGATCACCATCGACGACTACGTCGAGCGCGTGGTGGACGTGGTGCGCCGCGCCCGCCGCCACGGGCCGGTGATCCTCGCCGGCATGAGCCAGGGCGGCGTCACCGTGAGCAGGGTCGGCAACGCCGTCCCCGAACTGCTCGACCGGGTCGTCTACGTCGCCGCGTACTGCTGCGTTGACCTGCCGAACATGGTCGCCTACCTCGACACGCCGGAGAACCGCGACAGCCTGCTCCCCCGGATCTCCGAGACCGTGGTCGCCGATCCGGCGGTCCTGGGGGTGACCCGGCTCAACTGGCGCTCGGCCGACCCGGCGGTGTTCCACGCCGTCAAGGACGCCCTGGCCGGGGACTTCACCGACGAGGGGGTGCGGCGGCTGCTCAGCGTGCTGGAGCCGGACGAGACCGCCGGCATCCCGCTGGCCGAGGCCAGGGGCGAGGCGCACACCTGGGGACGGATTCCCCGGACCTACGTGCGCTTCACCCTCGACCGGCTGATCCCGCCCGCGTTGCAGGACCGGTTCATCGCGGAGGCCGACCGCCTCACCCCGGACAACCCGACCGACGTGCGGAGCGTCGCGGCTCCCCATGTCGGCCCGTTCGACCGGCCCGAGCTGGTGGAGATCTTCTCGGAGCTCGCCTCCGGTCGCTGACCCGCTAACCGGGCACCGGGAGACCGGTCAGCGCAGGCGCCAGACGCGGACGGTGTCGTCGCCGCCCCCGGTGACCGCGACGGGGCTCCCGTCGAGGTCGGCCACCGCGGCGGCGAACACGTTGTGGTCGTGGGCCCTGAACGGCCGCCCCGCCCGCTTCCCGGTGTCGAGGTCGTGGACCTGCGCGGTGGAGTCGTTGCTGCCGGAGACGACGACGGTGAACGACCCCACCCGGCCGACGGCCAGGGAGTAGACCCAGCCGCTGTGGCTCCGGATGGGCGGGCGCGCCTCACCCGCGCCCGCGGCGTCGTCGATGTGGATGTCCTGCGCGCCGCCGGCGGACAGCACCACGAGCCTGCCGTCCAGCTCGGCCGTGGTGACGGCGGTGACCTGGCCTCGCTGGGTGAGGATCGTCTCGCCGGGCCCGGAGCGCAGCGGCCAGCGGCGCACCGTGCCGTCGCCGCCGCCGGTGAACACGACGGGCTCGCCGTCGAGCTCGGCGGCGGCCAGGCCGAACACGGCGCCGTCGGAGGCACGGCGGGCCTTGCCGATCGCGGCGCCCGTCCTCAGGTTCCACAGGCGCAGGCTCCCGTCGCGGCCTCCGGTCACCACGACGGGCTCGCCGTCGAGGGTGGCCAGGGCGAGGGAGAAGACGGGCGCGGCGGCGTCGATGGCCCTGCCGACCGGCTTGCGGGTGGCGAGGTCCCAGCGGCGTACGGTGCCGTCGTCGCCGCCCGACACCACGATCGTCCTGCCGTCCAGCTCGGTGACCGCGACGGAGCGCACCCAGTTGGTGTGCCCGGCGAGCGTGGCCAGCGGCCTGCGGGTGGCCAGGTCCCACAGGCGGACGGTGCGGTCGTTGGCACCGGAGACGATCACGGACCTGCCGCCGACCCGGGCGATCGCCACCGACTGCAGGTCGTCGCGATGGCCGCGCAGCGGGCCGCCGACCGGCGCGCTCCTCCAGTCCCCGGTGACGGAGGTGGGGGTGGCGGCGGGAGACGGGGAACCGCTGGGGGACGGCGAAGCGGTGGGCGGTACGGACGATTCGCCGGGCGAGGGGGATTCCCCGGAGACCGGCGGGGAGCCGGTCAGCGCGACGGGGGTGGGCCCCACGGGTTCCTCCCCCGTCCCCGCCAGCAGCGGCGGGAGCACGAAGACACCCGCGGAGACCGCGACGGCGGTGGCGGCGACGGCGGCCCCGATCCACCACGGGCGCGACCGTCCGGCCCTTCCCGGCAGGGTCACCCCGGGAGACCCCTCCCACGCCCCACCGGGAAAGGCGGGTGTCCCGGGATCCGACGGCCGCCACTGTCCCGGAGCGGGAACAGGGCCGGCCGGCGGCTGCCCGGCGTACGGCGGCTGCGGCTGCGGCTGCTGAGAGGACGGGAGCCCGGACGGCTGCCGGGGCTCGGTACCCCACGCGGACGGCGGCTGCCCGGACTCGCCCTCCCACCCGGGAGACGGCTGGGGTGTCGGTGGCCGCTCGGCCCACGAGGGCTGCCGGGACGACGGCTGGTCCCCTACCCGGTGCCCGGGGAACGAGGAGGGTGGGGCGGTGCCCGCCGAAGGCTGGCGGATCAGCCGGAACAGCAGGTCGGAGGCGACCGGCCGGTCGGCGGGCGCCTTGACCAGGCAGGCGCTCAGCAGCGGCCGCAGCCCCTCGGGCACCCCCGACAGGTCGGGCTCGGCGGTGAGGATGCGGTGGAGCACGGCCGGGATGGTGTCCCGGCCGAACGCGGGGCTGCCGGTGGCGGCGAACACCATCGTCACGGCCCAGCTGAACACGTCGGAGGGGGCGGCGGCGGGCTCGCCGTGGATCTGCTCGGGCGACATGTAGGTCGGGGTCCCGACGACGCCGCTGGTGTTGCCGGGCGTGGCGTCCAGTGCCTTGGAGATGCCGAAGTCGATGACGCGCGGGCCGTCGGAGCCGAGGAGCACGTTGGCCGGTTTGAGGTCGCGGTGCGCGATCCCCGCCTGGTGGATGGCGACGAGCGCGGTGACCGTGCTGATCGCGATGCGCTGCAGGGCGGCGCCGTCGAGCGGCCCGTCCTTCTCGACGGCCCGCTGCAGCGACGGCCCGTCGATGAATTCGCTCACCACGTAGAGGTGGTCGCCACTCTCCCCCGCGTCGAGCACCCGGGCGGTGCAGAACTCGGCGATCTGCCGGGCGACGGCGATCTCCCGCTGGAAGCGCGCCCTCGCGACCTGGTCGGCGGCGAACCTCGGGTGCAGCACCTTGACCGCGACCCGCTCACCGGCCTGGTCGCGGCCGAGGTAGACCGTGCCCTGCCCGCCCTCGCCGAGCCTGGCCTCGATCGCGTACGGGCCGAGGCTCGCGGGATCACCGGGCCGTAGCGCCGTGCCGGCCATCGTGCTCCTCCCCGCCGCGAACCCGCCGCGGGCCCGTCCGAATGGTCCGGCGGCCGGCGCCCCGCCGCGCGCGCCGGGTTCCGGGCAGCCGAGTCCCGCAGAAGAGGATGCCAGTATCGGCAGATTAGACCAAATGACCGCTGACCGTCAGTCGAGGATGTCGGCGTGCAGGGCGCGCAGCACCGCGTTGGTCCGGTCGCGCGCCCCGAGTTTGAGCAGCATGGTCGAGACGTGGTTCTTCACCGTGCCCTCGGCCAGGAACAGGGCCCGGGCGATCTCGCGGTTGCTGTACCCCTCCGCGACGAGCCTCAGCACCTCCAGCTCCCGTTCGGTGAGCCGCTGGATCGGGGGCAGGTCGTCGTCGTCCGCCGGCCGGCGGCGGTGCACCGCGCGCAGCAGCCGGTCGGTGATCGACGGCGAGATCAGCGTCCCCCCGCCGGCCAGGACGCGGATGGCCCGGGTCAGCCGTTCGAGCGTCACGTCCTTCAGCAGGTAGCCGCACGCCCCCGCCCGCATCGCGTCCAGCACCAGGGTGTCGTTGTCGAACGTGGTCAGCACGAGCACCGGCGGCGAGCCGTCCGCGCGCTCCTGCAACGCCCTGAGCACCCAGATGCCGTCGTGGCGGGGCATGCGAAGGTCGAGCAGGACGACGTCGGGGGCGTGCTCCCCGATCGCCGCCAGCGCGGACATGCCGTCGTCGGACTCCCCCACCACCTCGATGTCGTCGGTCAGGTCGAGCAGGCTGCGGATGCCCTGCCGCACCAGGGTCTGGTCGTCGACCACGATCACCCGGATCATCGCGCCGGCACCCTGGCGGTGACGCGGAAACCGTCGCTGCCGTCGAGCCGCACGTCGCCGCCGACCGCGCCGATCCGCTCGCTCAGGCCGCGCAGCCCGTTGCCCGGCCGCAGCTGGGGACTGCCGCGCCCGTCGTCGACGGAGGTGAGCCGCACGCCCCGGTCCGGCGTGCTCTCGATCCGGATGCGCAGCGAGGTCGCGCCCGCGTGCCGGACGGTGTTGGTGACGATCTCCTGGACGACGCGGATGAGCGTGATGGTCACCTCCTCGGTGGGGCGTACGTCGTCGTCGATCCACACGCCGATCTCCAGGCCGGGGATGTCGCGTACCACGTCGGTCAGGGACTCGCGCAGGTCGGGCGCGTCGGCGCGCAGCTGCCCGACGGTCGTGCGCACGTCGCGGAGCAGGTCCCGCGCCACCCGGTCGGCGCGCTCGATGTGCACGCGCGCGCCGGGGCCGTCGCGGTGCCGGGCGACCTCCAGCTCCAGGGTGAGCGCCGTGAGCTGGTGCCCCATCAGGTCGTGCAGTTCCCGGGCGATGCGCAGGCGTTCGTGAGCGCGTGCGGTGTCGGCCAGGATGACGCTCGCCGCCCGCAGCTCCAGATGCGCCTCGCTCAGCTCGCGGCGCATCCGCTGCTCCCGGATGATCGCCAGCGAGCTCAGCAGCGTCGCGGTCTGGATCAACAGGTACAGCAGCGCGCTGAGACCGATCTCGGGCAGGGCGGCCTCGGTGCGGCCCACGGTCACGGCGATGACGACGGTGTTGAGCACGACCACCGGCGGGCCGACCCACGGCGGCGCGACGTACGCGCCCAGGGCCGCGGTGAAGACCAGCAGGATCGGCAGCCACCCGGCGCCGGGCGCCGTCAGGATCGTCAGCCACCCCAGCACGACGGCCGTGCCGTAGCAGGCCCACGCCCGTCTCGGCCGGCAGTCCTCCCAGAGCGCGGCGGTCAGCGAGGTGACCACCAGCGCCACGAACAGCACGCCCCACACCGGCCGGGGCACCCGTGTCTCGGCCGCGCCGAGCAGTATCGGGGTGCCCACCGCGAGGCACACCAGCAGCCCCGCCAGGCCCGCCCACACGTCCGGCTCGATTCGCCGCATACCAGCACTCTACTGGCGCTCGCATCCGCGCTGAGGTGCCGAAAGTCATGGGTACCGATGCTGACCATCGGCACAGGCGCCAGGGGCTCGCCCTTCCTAACGTCGACGGCATGCACACGACAACGTCATCTCCCGCCGTCGAGGCGGACCGTCTGCACAAGCGCTACCGTTCCAAGGTCGCCGTCGAGGAGGTCAGCCTCTCGGTCGCCGCCGGCGAGATCTTCGGCATCCTGGGACGCAACGGAGCCGGCAAGACGACCACCGTCGAGCTCATCGCCGGGCTCAGGCGGCCCGACCGCGGCACCGTCCGCGTGCTCGGCCTGGACACCCGGCGCGACCGGGCCCGGCTGCGCCACGTCCTCGGGGTCCAGCTGCAGGAGGCCGCCCTGCACTCCGCGCTCACGGTCACCGAGCTGGTCCGCCTGTACGGGACCTTCTACCGCGACCCGCTGCCGGCCGGCGACCTGATCGAGTCGGTCGGCCTGACCGCCTCCCGCCGCACCCGCTTCGAGAACCTCTCCGGCGGCCAGCAGCAACGGCTGTCGATCGCCCTCGCCCTCGTCGGGCGGCCCCGGGTGGTGATCCTCGACGAGCTGACCACCGGGCTCGACCCCGAGGCGCGCCGCCAGATGTGGTCGACCCTTGAGCGGCTGCGCGAGTCCGGCGTGACCGTCCTGCTCGTCAGCCACGCCATGGAGGAGGTCGAACGACTGTGCGACCGGGTCGCGCTGCTCGACGAGGGACGGATCGTCGCCCTCGACTCGCCCTCCGGGCTCGTGCGGAGGGCCGGGTTCGCCCAGCGGGTCACCTTCCGCGCCGTCACCCCCGTGCCTGGCGGGCTGCTCGAAGGACTCGACGAGGTCGAGCGGGTGCGCGCCGACGGCGACCGCGTCGTCGTCGAGGGCCGCGGTGACCTGCTCCAGGCCGTCAGCGTCGCGCTCGTACGCGCCGGCGTCGTGGCGACCGGGACGCGCGGCGAACAGGCCGGCCTGGACGACGCCTTCGTCGCCCTGACCGGGCACCGGCTCGACACCGACCTCGACACCGACCTCGACACCAGGTTCCGCACCGGGCTCGGCACCGGGAAGGAGACGATCCGATGACGGACATCGTCGCCCACCGTCCCGGGCCGCGCGCCTGGGTCGCGCTGCTGGTCTGCGAGCTCAAGATGGTCGCCCGCGACACCGCCGGGCTGATCGTGCCGATCGGCCTGCCCGTGCTCATCCTGGTGATGAACGCCTCGGCCGCCGGGCGGGAGACGGTCGCGCATGGCCGCACGGCGTTCGACGTCTACGTGCTGCCGCTGGTGTTCACGATGGTCGTGGCCACGACCGGCATCGTCAACATGCCGAGCTTCCTGGCCTACTACCGTCGCAGCGGCATCCTGCGACGCCTCGGGGTGACACCCGTCTCGCCCGCGCTGGTCCTCGTCGCCCAGGCGGCCGCCGGCGTGCTGCAGATCGCCGTCGGCGTCGCGGCCGCCTGGATCCTGGCCGTGCTGGCGTTCGGCGCCAATCCCCCGGTGCGCGTCGGCGCGGCGCTCGGCGTGCTGGCGCTGACGGTGGCCGCCATGTACGCCGTGGGCCTGATCGTCGCCGCGCTGTCGCCCACCCCGAACTCCTCCGTGGCGATCGGCCTGAGCGTCTTCTTCGTCCTGGGTGCCGCGGGTGGCATGTTCGGCGGGCGTGACAGCCTCCCGGAGGTGATCACGACGATCGGGCAGTGGCTGCCGTTCGGCGCCGGGAGCCAGGCCCTGTCGGCCGCCTGGATCGGCGCACCCGTCGAGGCCGCCAACCTGATCGGCCTCACCGCGACCCTGGTGTCCGGCGTCGTCGTCGCGGCCGTTCTCTTCCGCTGGGACTAGTCGTACCTCCCGTCGGCGGGCGGCTGACGGGACGGTCCGCGAGCCGGCCCCCGCCAGGCTCGCGGCTCTCCCCGCAGCCGGTACGACACCCGCGAAACGATGCCCCCCGTGGATCGGTCAGGACGGGTTTTTCCGAACGCTAGGCGGGGCCGCTGCGGAAAGCATGAGTAACCCCTACTCATCCCACCGGATCCTCGCGTAACAAAATTCGCAAACACCCATATATCAACGCCATAGGCCGCTGGAGGGCCGTGGAGGCCGCACCCGCGTCTAGCCGAGCGGCAGTGTCTCACCCGATTCCAGCAGGGTCTTCAGGTTCGACAGGATCTCGGGCCAGCCCTCGCTGACACCCTTGATCATCTCGCTGCCCGCGACGAGGCCCTCGTGGGTCACGGTCAGCTTGACCGTGGCCCCGCCGGCCGGCTCGATGTCGAAGGTGATCTTCGAGATCGGCTCCTTCCTGAGCTCGGCGAGCTTCTCGTCGCTCCAGCCGAACAGGTCGGCCACTTCCTGCTCGTAGTTGTGCCAGGTGTACGACAGGCGTTTGCCGGGCTCGGCCTCGATCACCCGCTGGCCCCAGTCGTTGAACTCGCCGTCCGCGGTGACCTTCCACTCGATCGGGGCCCCCGGCGTCCAGTCGGATCGCGGGCCCCCACCGCCGAAGTAGCGACTGATGAAGGCCGTGCTGGTGAGGGCCTCCCACAGCCGGTCGGGAGTCGTCCTGATGTAGCTGACGTAGACGAAGCTGGTCTCGGACACGTCCGTACCCTCCAGGGCTCGTTTCAGGTCGGCGAGCGCGCGCGCCCGCTCGCGGTCGTAGCGGCCGATCCACCGGTCGGCGATCTCGTTGATGGGCGCGGCGTTGAGGTGGTGGAGCTTCTCCCTGCCGCGTTTGACCGTCTCCACCAGCCCGGCCGCCTCCAGGACGGACAGGTGTTTGGTCACGGCCTGCCGGGTCATCTCCAGCCCCGCGCACAGCTCGCGCAGGGTCTGGCCGTTGCGCCGGTTGAGACTGTCGAGCAACCTCCGGCGACTGGGGTCGGCGAGGGCCTTGAATACCGCGTCCATGCCGTCTCACAGAGTTAGGCAACCTTTTGGGTGCATGTCCGAATATAGGGAACTTTTTGGTTGCATGTCAATGCGGGCGTCGCGGCCCTCGCCTCAAGATGTCTCGCGGGGTGACGAGCACGGCGGCCGCGGCGACGCCGGAGAGCGGTCACCGAGGACGCGCGACCGCGGTCAGGGCACCGCCGTGTTGGCGTCCCGGCTCACCACGGCGAGCACCCCGTCGATCTCGGAGAGTGCCGTGGTCAGCTCCGCTATCGGACCGGAGCCGCGCACGGTGAGCCAGAGCGACACGGTGTCGAGGTCCTGCCCCGCGGGACGCTGATCGACGAACAGCTCGTCCACGGCGAACCCCCGGCTCGTGCATTCGGCGAGCACCAGCCGCAGCACGCCCCGCCCGTCGAGGTAGCGCAGCCGGAGCCGCGAGGGCGCGTACTTGGACCGGGGAAGCCGGTCGGCCAGGGGCGTGAGGACGAACAGCGTCGCGAAGTAGCCGATGGTCACGACGATCGCCAGCAGCCACAGCCCGGCCCCCGCCGCCATGCCCACCCCGGCGGTGAGCCAGGTCGCCGCGGCGGTGGTGAGGCCGCGGACCGCGTCACCGCGGACGAATATCAGGCCCGCGCCGAGGAATCCGATACCGGACACGATCTGGGCGGCCACCCGGGAGGGATCGAGCCCGACGTTGTTTCCCAGAACGTCGTAGAAGCCGTACTTCGACACCAGCATGATCAGGGCGGCGGCGAAGCCGACCAGGGTGTGGGTGCGCAGGCCCGCGCTCTTCTGGCGGACCTCCCGCTCCAGGCCGATCATCGCCGAGAGCACGAAGGCCAGGAGCAGCGCCCCTATCTGCGCCCAGCCCTGTCCGGCGAGTTCACCGAGAGGCGCCATCCCCCTCACCCCCGGCCCCGGCGTTGGCCTCGGTTCCGGGGGGAACGCCCCCGGAACCGGTTACGCCGCCTCGGCGGCCAGTCCGGCCTGCCGGAGGGCGGGGAACACCCGCTGTTCCGAGAGGTAGTGGCCGACTCCGACGACGAGCGCGACGGGCCATTCGATGACTCCAAACGCTCCCAGCGCGCCCAGCACCCCGTAGAAGACCAGCCGATCCGGTGTCGGCAGGGTCAGCGTGCCGATCACCGGCACGGTGATGTGCGGTGGCGGCTGTTCCCCGCCCACCTGGACGTGCGTCCTGCCGTTCGAAGCGGTGGTGGTTGTCCTGACCATGGCGGCCTCCGTGACTCACGACACACCACGCCAATCCCCGGCCCCGCATGCCCCGTAACACCCTTTGGCCAGGACTTTGCCCATCCCACCAGCCATTGGATCACCAGGAGGGGACGAATTCCTCCCGACCCGGCACGTCGATCGAGGCTTGGTCCGTATGGCGGTATGAGTGTCTTCGTTGACGCCCTCGGGCACCTGCCAACGCTCGTACCCGGTAGAGGGAGCCGGTTGGCTCCTGGTACGGCGCACCTATGAAAGAGGAGCCGCACCAGGAACCGGCTTACTCACTCCCGTTGTTCGATGATCGCGTCGATGTCCGCGACCAGCCGCTTCCAGCTCGGCAGCCCCGAGACCGGACCCGCGCAATCCAGCCTTTCCAGGAGTTGACGGCGGTGCTGAAAGAAACGCTTCGCGACACGGTCATGACGTCGTCCGGCCACATCCGCCGCCTTGATGAGGCATTCCTTCAGCAGACGCTTCGGATCGGCGACGTCCTCGACCTCATGGGCCTTGGGCAGCCTGAGGTCATGTCGTCCACGGGGGTTACCCGCCACCTGACGTATTCCGTCCTCGTCGAGCAGCAGCCATGCCTCGGTCATGCGCACCGGTATCACCGGGATGACGGAGGAGGTCACTCCGCCTCCAGAACAGCGGCTTCGATCTCGGTTCGGCGAACCGCGTGACCCACGTTGTCGGAATCTCGATGCACGACGACAAGATCAACCGGGTCGCGCAACAGCTTCAGGCCGGCGGTGACCCGCGACCTGACATCCTTGGGAACCTTGTCGAGAAGCGAGAAGTCCGGCTTGCTCAATCTGAGCGCCACATCTCTGGCGACGAACAGGGATTCGACGAGGTCGGCCAGCGGCAGATCCGAGCTTCCTTCGGCGATGAACAGCCCTCTGAGCGATCGTGAACTCACCCTGCCACATCCAGGGGCAGACGAAGTCGGGCACCGGGAGGCGCGACCAGATAGGCGACCACGTCGCCCTCGGAAAAGGAAGGTTCGCCGGACGTCGCCCTCCACGAGCCGCTGAAGGGAACGAGAGAGAGCGCCGTGGTCACCGATCCGTCCGGGGCACGCAACGGGCGCCCCTCGGCCAGCAACAGGTCTGCGGGATCACAAAGCTGCACGACGCCCGGAGCATGCGTATTGATGATCACCTGCCGGAAAGGATTCGCGGCGTCAGGCGCCTCTTGAGGATCCACCGCCAGATCTCGCACCAGATCCACCATGGCGGGGAGGTTCGCCGGGTGAATGCCGTTCTCGGGCTCCTCCATACAGATGAGGCCGGTCACCGTCGGATCCTCAAGGAGGACACACAACGCCAGAAAGCGCAGGGTCCCTTCGGAGAGTGCCCTGGCCGGCAGGCGAAGACCGCCCCGCTCCTGCAAAAAGAGCGTGAAGACCTCACGAACCGGATCTGACTCGACGCGCAGGCTTTCCACCCCGACGGCGGCAAGGTCTGACAACCGGTCGGCGACCTGCGCGTAAACGGCGTCAGCGTCGGGGGCTCCCACCAACCGCCCACTCTCGTTGGCGATACGGAAGAGAGTCGCGGCGAGATGACGACCGTCCGCGTCAAGTGTCCGGGAGTCTCCGAAATTGTCAGGGGCACGCAAGGCTGACGGTTCCAGCGCGAGACGACGCCAGCTCTCCATCTCCCTTCGGGCGGCCAGAATTGTTGGATAGTCGTTCGTGGTCACCGTGCTGAGGACCGTGCGGCCGGCCCTGGCGGCAGCCCGTGGTTGCGGCTTGCCGAAACTTCCCCCGTCGCCGTGGACGTTGACGACGGTGCCGCTCTTCCGTTTCTCCGTGGACAGGAACGCTCCGCCCCTGCGCTGTCCCAGGACAACGGCGTTCCGGAAGTTCTTCGCACTGTGCGGGAAGCGAAGGTGTTTCCCCGCGTCTCCACGGTTGATGTGGTGAAGATCCTCCCTGGCCAGAACCAGGCGTCCCACACTGCTCTCCCCCTCGGGAGGCGTGTATTCCAGCTCCAGTTCATAGCGGAGGAATGTCGTCGTCGCCTTGGCCGGCGCTCCCAGATCGTCTTCGACCTCGGCCGGAACGACCATCTCGGCGGCGAGGGAGATGCGCCGTTGATAATCCCTGTATCCGTCCCAGAAGAGATCACGTGGATCGCCTCCGCGTATCCCGGAGGCCCCGCGGACCCGCTGGGAGGCCTCGACCAGGGTGTCCGTGGCGAGATGGGACAGGAACTCGATGGCGTCGAACACATTCGACTTGCCGATGCCGTTCGCACCGGCGATGCAGGTGAACGGGCCGAAGTCCACCCGAACGTCCAGGAGGTTCTTGAACCCCCGCACCTCAAGCCGGGTCAACACGTAGCACCACCACCGATCAGCGCCGTACCTCTATGGCTACCCATCTGAATCATCCATGGCCTTCGCACATCCGGCGTCGGCGAGAGCGGGGAACTTCAGTGGGAGCGCTGGAAATCGACAGCGATCTCTCAGGCGGCGATGTGGGGAGACCTGGCGAGTCACCACGTCCCGCCTGGAGTGAACGGGCTCTGCCTGCTGCTGCTTCACAAGCGAATCAGCCTAGCGTTCTTCCGCTGAACTCCGATGCGTACTGAGGCGGTGTCCGGTCCCAGTTCGTACCCGAACGCCGCCCAAGCCGTTTTCCGCTTCGGCCACATCGCGGAATCGTCGGCCTCGTCGGCCTCAGCGGCCCTCCTTGAGATGGCCGACAGTCCCGGACGAGCAACGGCCCGCCCCGCGGGGAAGGCGGGACGGGCCGTCGAACCGTCGGCGGGATTCAGGCCGCTACGGGGCCGCCCTGTCGGGGCGCTCGGAGACGCGGATGCTGTTGAGCACGGTGTCGCCGGTCCGCTTGGCGAACCGCACGTTGAGCTGGCCGTCGGTGACCTTCACCGTGTACTGCCGGGTGGTGGCGGTGTACGCGCCGGTCTCCAGGGCGAGGTCCAGCGCGGGGATCGCCAGCTGGCCCTCGACGATGACGTCGAAGACGCGCTGGCCCTCACGCTTGCCCCGGGTCTCGGCGAAGCCCAGCTCGACGGTGTAGGTGCCGTTGGGCACCTGGTCGAACCGGTACTCCAGCATCCCCTCGCGGACGCTCCTGAACAGCGCCTGCTCGGTGGTGCCGGTGATCGTCCTGCTGGTCGTGTTCGTCTTGGTGCTGGTGCCGACGTAGCCGTGACCGCCGGTGGTGTGCTTGCGGTCCGCGCTCCAGCGGTCACCGGCGGCGTCGACGACGTCCCTGGTGGCGCCCACCTCGACGGCGACCTGGTGCTTGGGCACCACGACCGTCACGACGATCTCGATCTGCGGGTTGCGCCCGCTGGCCGAGCGCACCAGCACCTTGCCGGTGCGTACGGTGCCCGGCGTGACGCCCGCGCTGGAGGCGGTCACCTTCAGCGTCACCGACGCGCCCTTGGCGAGCTCGCCGGTCGCGGGCGTCACGCTCAGCCAGCCCTGGGCGGGGTCTGTCAGCACGGTGTAGGCCGTGCCGACGCCCAGGTTGGACAGTTCGACCGAGCCCGTCCGGGTGGTCTCCGCCGGTTGCACCAGGGTCAGCTCGGCGACCGAGGCCGTCACCCTGCCGGTGGCCAGCGCGGTGTCGGCCCGGGTCACGCCCCCGGCGGTGACGGTGACCTCCTGGGTGAAGGTCCCGTAGTTCTCCTTGGAGACCTCGACCTGGTAGTCGCCCAGCAGGATCTGCCCGAGGAACCTGCCGTCCGCCCCGGTGGTGAAGGTCGCCACGTCGCCGACCTTCACCGTCGCGCCCGCCAGCGGCTCGCCGTCGTTGGCATCGGTGACGACGCCGGTCAGCAGCCCGTGCCGGCTCGCGGTGAAGGTCAGGCTCTGGCCGTCGCCGATCGCGGCGCTGTTGAAGGAGTACTGCAGCGCGTCGGTGCCGTCGGCGTTCTCGATGCCCACCGTGGCGCCGATCCCGGCGTCGCGCTCG
Organism: Streptosporangium nanhuense; assembly: GCF_059358815.1. Classification (NCBI taxonomy): domain Bacteria; kingdom Bacillati; phylum Actinomycetota; class Actinomycetes; order Streptosporangiales; family Streptosporangiaceae; genus Streptosporangium; species Streptosporangium nanhuense. The sequence goes on along the minus strand of NZ_JCADBG010000001.1, from coordinate 988,298 downwards.
CTGTCGACGCTGTCGTAGCGGTACCCGACCGACCCGTTCTCGCCGAGCAGCGCGGAGAACGTGACGCGCTGGGTGGCGTCGGCGTAGAAGCGGGCGTTGCGCCACTCGACGACGAAGGTCCGGTTGGGCGCGGTCCCGACGGTGGCGGTGTAGATCCCGGACTGGTCGTCCAGCACGAGGTCATCCCAGAAGGCGTAGAGCGCCGCGTTGGGCGCGCCGGAGGCCGGCAGGGTCACGTTGCCCGCCAGGGCGGTGCTCTCCCTGAAGGACAGGAACCCGTTGGTGCTCACCCAGGCCCCGTTGTAGCCGGTGCCGTAGAAGGGGAAGGTGAACGGCAGCGTGATCTGCTGGACCGCGTCGTCGCCGGTGAGCGTGCTCTTGGCGGTGCCCGCGACGAACGCCTCGGCGGCGCTGTCACAGGTGTAGCCGAAGGAGTCGGCGCGGCGCGGCAGCTCGACGTCCCTGGTCAGGTCGCCGTCGACGGTGAGCGGCACGGTGAGCTCCCCGGCGCACCGGGAGCCGGGGGTGACCTTCAGCTGGTAGTCGCCGTCGGGCAGCGTGAGCTGATAGCGGCCCGCCGCGTCGGCGACCGTGCTGACCGGGGTGCCCACCGCGGTCAGCGTGGCGCCCGGCTCGGGGGTTCCGGCGGCGGTGACCGTGCCGGAGACCGTGCCCGAGGACAGTCGCGTCACCGACACGTCCTCGGTGACCGTCTGGTCGGACACGACGGTGACGGTCGCGACGGTGGCGTCGTCGTACCCGAACTTCCTCACGGTGAGCTGGTAGTCGCCCGCGAGCAGGCGGGGCAGCGCGTACGTCCCGTCCTGGGCGGTGGTGGTCGCGCGGTTCAGCGGCCCGGTGACGGTGACGGTCGCCGAGGCCAGCGGCGTGCCGCCGGAGGTGACGGTGCCGGCCAGCCCGCCGAGCTCGGCGGTGGGGGTGGCCTGGACGGCCGCGAACGTGTCGAGCCTGCCCTCGCCCCAGATGTTGTTGTCCGCGGCGGTGCCGCCGCAGCGCGTGTCGTTCACGTCGATCGCGGTCCGGTCGAGCAGGTCGCGCGTGGTGGCGATGTCACCCAGCAGCGGAGGGGACGCCGACCACATCAGCGCGACGGTGGCCGCCAGGTGCGGCGCGGCCATCGACGTGCCGGAGTTGGAGCCGTAGCCGCCGTTGGTCACGGACGAGCGCACGTTCACGCCGGGTGCCGCGAGGTTGGGCTTGATCTCGCCGTTCTCGCCGGTGCCCCGGGTGGAGAAGGTCGCGATGGTGTTGTTGACGTCGAACGCGCCGGCGCTGTAGCTGGCGACGTACTGGCCGGGCGAGCCGCTGGAGTTGCAGCCCGCGTTCGTGACGTTGCCGTTGGAGAAGACCGGGAAGATGCCCGCCGCGACCCACGCGTCGACGATCTCCTTGTACCAGGGGTCGAAGCCGGCGCCGCCCCAGGAGTTGTTGACGACGTGCGGCGCCAGGTCGGGACGCGGGTTGCCGCCCTCCAGGTCGGTGGGCGCGAGCACCCACTGACCGGCGGCGAGCAGCGAGGCGTCCGAGCAGGTGGTGGACTCGCAGCCCTTGACGGCGATCCACTTCGCGGCCGGGGCGACGCCGATCGTGTTGGCGCCGCCGTCGTCTCCCACCATCGTGCCCATGGTGTGGGTGCCGTGGCCGTTGTTGTCGCACGGCACGGGGCCCGAGCAGATCCCGGCCGGGTCGAACCAGTTGTAGTCGTGGTCGACGACGCCGTCGGCGCTCCTGCCGCGGTACTTGGCGGCCAGCGCGGGGTGGTCGAACTGCACGCCGGTGTCGATGTTGGCCACGACGATGCCCTCGCCGCGGACGCCGAGCTCGTTCCAGACCCGGGGGGCGTTGACGCGGTCGATGTTCCACTCGATCGCGTCGACCTTCGCCACCTCCTTGCCGGGCAGCGGCTCGGGCACCTTGGCGACCCGGCCGGGCTCGATCCGCTCCACCTCGGGCCGCCGGGCGATCTCCTCGGCCAGCTTGGCGTTGCCGGTCACCTGGACGGCGTTCGCGATCCAGAAGGGGGTGAAGTCGACGCTCTCGGCGGTGAGGAACTCGCGCAGGCCCGCCTGCGAGGAGGCGGCGAGCTCGGTCTTGGCCCGGAAGACCTGCGCGGCCTTCTCGGTCTTCGTCTTCGCCCTGCGGGCCGCGCCGAGGTCGGCGTCGGCGTTCAGGCGTACCCAGAAAGTGGCCTTGTCGTCGGTGGCCAGATCCGCCAGGACGGTCTTGTCGATCTTGTCGGGGGCGGGTGCGGCCTGGGCCACTCCCTGGGGGAGCACGAGCATCAGGGCGGCGGCGATCCCGATCAGGGCCGATCGCCGGTGTCGAGGGGTGTGTGACACACGATCTCCTTCACTCCGGGCGGGAGTGTCCCGCCGGGCAGAGCGCCGTGGGAGGTACACGATCTTTACAACCCACGTGGAGAATCCTGAATAGATCTTGTGTAATTTTCAAGCTTTCGGGTTACTAAAACGCCATATGTCATCAGAATTAACATGAATAGACCGACCCAAAACGGCGGGCCGTACCGGCTCGCGGACTCCCCGCCCCCGCCGCGAGCGCCGTTACGGCATGTGGGCTTCACGCGATCAACAGGACACGGGAGGATTGGCGGCGTGAACCGCACCGCTGTACGTCTGGGAGTGCTCCTGCTGGCCGCCGTCGCGGTCGTGGCGGTGCTGCTCGCCCTGCTGCCCCCGTCCTCGACCGGCACGTACGGCGAGGAGGACGTCAAGGCCTCCCCCGTCGAGGTGAGGAAGCTGGGCGAGCGCGACCACGAGCTCACCGTCACCTCCGCCGCGCTCGGCCGCGAGGGCAAGGTCAGGGTCCTGCTGCCCGAGGGGTGGGCGCCCGGCTCGGGCCCGTGGCCGGTTCTCTACCTGCTGAACGGCTGCTGCCAGTCCGCGTACGACACCTGGATCACCAAGGGCGGCGCCGCGGAGCTCACCTCGGGCTACCGCGCGCTCGTGGTCATCCCCGAGGGCGGTCCCGTCGGCTTCTACTCCGACTGGCGCGAGGGCCCCGGCTGGGAGAGCTTCCACCTCACCGAGGTGCGGTCCGTCCTGGAGCGCGACTACGGCGCCGGGGACCGGCGGGCGGTGGCGGGGCTGTCCATGGGCGGTTTCGGGGCGATGTCGTACGCGGCCCGCCACCCCGGCATGTTCCAGGCGGCGGCCTCCTACTCCGGGGTGCTGCACACCCGCGATGGCAACGGCGGCGTCGACTGGCTGCTCGGGCAGTACGGCGAGGAGTCGGTGAAGCTCTGGGGCTCTCCCCAGGATCCGGAGTGGGCCGCCCACAACCCGTCCGACCTCACCGGCGCGCTGCGCGGGGTGCGGCTCTTCGTCTCCAGCGGCGACGGCTCCCCCGGCCCGCTGGACGACGCCTCCGAGGCGCGCGACGAGGGCGAGGCCTCACTGCTGCTGCAGGCCGTGACGTTCGTCGAGCGGGCCAAGGCGGACGGCGCCGAGGTGGCGGTCGACTTCTACGGCCCCGGCACCCACTCCTGGCCCTACTGGCGCCGCGGCCTCGAACGTTCGCTCCCCATGCTGATGGGCTCCATCGGCGCGGCCGTCTAGGGGCCGCCGCCCTGTTATCTTCCCGTGCCGTCCTGTGCCGTTCACGGCGCCTCCAGCCTGGCGCTCCCGGTCGCGCGCAAAGTTAAGACGGGCGACTCTGGACGTTCAACTCAGACACCCCTTTCCGGTCACCCCCGTGGCTAGGTTCCAATGACACCCCAGCTCAGGGGCGTTCGCCGTATGTCTGAGGAGCCACCTTGCGAGTCCTGGCAGTTGTCCCCGCCCGTGGAGGTTCGGTGGGGGTCCCCCTGAAGAACCTGGCCGCGGTGGGCGGCAGTCCCCTGGTCGCCCGTGCGGTACGGGCCTGCGTGCGTGCCGAGCTGGTCGACGAGGTCGTGGTCAGCACCGACCACGAGGGCATCGCCGAGGCGGCCCGCGCCGCGGGCGCGACCGTGATCGACCGGCCGGACGAGCTGAGCGGCTCGACCGCCTCCAGCGAGTCCGCCGTGCTGCACGCGCTGGACCACGTGTCCGAGGTCCCCGAGGTGGTCATCCTCGTGCAGTGCACCAGCGCGTTCATCGACCCCGCCGACCTGGACAGCGCCATCTCCAAGGTCCTGGACGGCAGCGCCGACGTGGTGTTCTCCGGGCTGGAGACGCACGAGTTCCTGTGGAGCTCCAGCGGCGCGGGCGTCAACCACGACCCGTCCTACCGCCCCCGCCGCCAGGACCGCGAGCCGCACTTCCGCGAGACCGGCGCGTTCTACGTGATGCGCGCCGAGGGCCTGCGCGAGCACGGCCACCGCTTCTTCGGCGCCGTCGCCGTGCAGCAGGTGCCCTCGCGCCACGCCATCGAGATCGACACCCCCGAGGACCTGGAGATCGTACGGGCGCTGGCGCCCTTCGTCGACGAGCCCGAGCCGATCGACGTGGACGCGGTCATCACCGACTTCGACGGCGTGCACACCGACGACCGCGCCTACGTCGACCAGGACGGCCGCGAGATGGTCGCGGTCAGCCGCTCCGACGGCATGGGCATCTCGCTGCTGCGCCGCTCCGGCGTCAAGCTGATGATCATGTCCACCGAGCACAACCCGGTGGTCGCGGCCCGCGCCCGCAAGCTCGGCGTGCCCGTCCTGCAGGGCCTGACCGACAAGCGGACCGTGCTGCGCGACTGGCTCGCCATCGAGGGCATCGACCCGGCCCGCGTCGCGTACGTCGGCAACGACGTCAACGACCTGGGCCCGATGAGCGACGTCGGCTGGCCCGTCACCGTCCCCGACGCCCACCCCAAGGTCCGCGCCGCCGCCAGGACCGTGCTGACCAGGCCCGGAGGGGCCGGGGCCGTACGGGAGCTGTGTGACCGGGTCCTCGCGGCCCGCCCGCTGGAGGAGGTCGCCACCGCCCCCGCGCCCCGCGCCGAGCTGCGGCTCACCCCGGTCGCCAAGCCGGTCCAGATCGGCGACGCGCTGGTCGGCGCCGGCCAGCCGGTCTACATGATCGCCGAGATCGGCATCAACCACAACGGCGACCTGGACATCGCGCGCAGGCTGATCGACGTGGCCGCCGAGGCGGGCTGCCAGGCGGTCAAGTTCCAGAAGCGCACGCCGGAGATCTGCGTGCCGCTGGAGCAGCGCGACCAGATCCGGCAGACGCCGTGGGGCGAGATGACCTACATGGAGTACAAGATCAGGACCGAGTTCGGCCTGAAGGAGTACACCGAGATCGCCAAGTACTGCCAGGAGCGCGGCCTCGACTGGTTCGCCTCCCCGTGGGACGTGCCGTCGGTGGAGTTCCTGGAGTCGATGGACGTGGTCACCCACAAGATCGCCTCGGCCAGCGTGACCGACCTGGAGCTGCTGCGCGCGCTCGCCTCCACCGGCAAGCCGCTCATCCTGTCCACCGGCATGTCCACGCTGGAGGAGATCGACAAGGCGGTGGAGATCCTCGGCACCTCCAAGCTGGTGATGATGCACGCCACCTCCACCTACCCGCTGCCTCCCGAGGAGGCCAACCTGCGCGCGATCGTCACCCTCCAGGAGCGGTACGGCGTGCCGGTCGGCTACTCCGGCCACGAGCGCGGCCTGCAGATCTCGCTCGCGGCGGTGACCCTGGGCGCGGTGACCGTGGAGCGGCACATCACGCTCGACCGCACCATGTGGGGCTCCGACCACGCCGCCTCGCTGGAGCCGGCCGGGCTGGAGCACCTGGTCCGCGACATCCGGATCATCGAGACCGCCCTCGGCGACGGCGTCAAGCGCGTCTTCCCCGGCGAGGAGGCGCCCAAGTCGCGCCTGCGCCGCGTCACCGTCTGACCCCGCGACCCGGATTGGGAAGAACAACTTGATCAAGCTGTCCGTCGTCGTCCCGGTGCGGGACGCGGAGGCCTACATCGGTGACGCGCTGACCTCGCTGGTCAGGAACGCGCGCCGGGACTTCGAGTTCATCGTGGTGGACGACGGATCCGCGGACGCGACCGGGCAGATCGTCGAGGACTTCCGCGACGACCTGCCCGGTCTGGTCGTGCTGCACAACGAGACGCCGGTCGGGCTGGCCGACGCCCGCAACCTCGGGGTGTCGCTGGCCTCCGGCCGCTACCTGACGTTCATGGACGGCGACGACTGGCTCGCGCCCGGCTACCTCGGGGACCTGGTCGGGGCGATCGAGCGGCTCGGCTGCGACTTCGTCCGGGTCGACCACGTCCAGGTGGAGGGCAGGAAGCGGGTGATCCACCGGGCGCCGCTCGCCACCCGGGAGGTGGTGCTGAAGCCGCGCGACCACATCCTGCCCGCCCGCTCGAAGACCATGGTCGACTACCCGTACGCCTGGGCGGGGATCTACCGCCGCGACCTCGGCGAGCTGCTGACCTTCCCCGGGCACCTGCACACCGCCGAGGACAGGCCGTGGATCTGGCGGCTGCACCGCGCCGCGGGCTCGTTCGCGGTGGTGTCGCTGGCCGGGCTGTTCTACCGGCGGATGGTGTCGGGCTCGCTGACGCAGATCGGCGACGCCAGGCAGCTGCACTTCTTCGACGCCTTCGACCTGGTCTTCGAGGGGCTGGAGGAGGAGTTCACGCCCAAGGCGGTGCGGATGTTCCGCGCGCTGCTCGCCCACCACCTGGAGATGGGCGAGCGGTTCTCCCCCGAGCTGCGCGCCCGCTTCGAGGAGCGCGGCGCCGCGACCCTGAGGCGGTTCCCCGCGGACCTGCTCGCCGAGACCCGCCTGGATCCGGAACGCGACCAGATCCTGCAAAGACTCCTGGAGGGCTGATGACGCAGCTGTTCTACGCCTCGACCCTGTTCGGCGCGATGACCCTGGCGGCGGGCGTCGACGCCGGCCGCTTCGGTCCCCGCGAGGGGCGCCGGATCCTGCTGGTGTCCAACAACGCGGCCATCCCGGAGATCACCCCGCCCCTGGACGAGACCCCCGGCTTCGCCGCGCTGCGCCCTCACTTCGACGAGCTGTACTCGTGGAACGAGATCGTGGCCCCGCTGCACCCCTCGGACTGGAAGGCCCGCGTCATCGAGGTGCCGATGCTGAGCCGCCTGGTCGGCTCGCACCTGTCCCTGGGCGACGGGCCCGCCGAGCTGATCCTGGAGTCCGTCGCGGTCCCCCCGGCCAGGACCCTGGGCGGGCTGGTCAAGGACTGCCCGATCTCGGTCTACTCCGACGGCCTGATGAGCTACGGCCCGACCCGCGACCCGCTGCCGCTGGAGATCTCCGGCCGGATCACCCGCCTGCTCCACCTCGACCTGGTCCCCGGCCTGACGCCGCTGCTGCTGTCGGAGTACGGGGTTCCCGCCGAGATCATCCCCGACCGGGCCTTCCTCGACGTGATCGGGCGAGTCGGCGGGAGAACCGGCGAGGCTCCCTCGGGCCTGTCCGGGAGAACCGGCGAGGCGCCCTCGGACCGAACAGGGAGCACCGGCGAAACGGCCGGCGCCGCGCTCCCGGACCGGAGCGGGAAGACCGGCGAGACGCTCCCGGACCGGACCGGGAGAACCGGCGAGGCTCCCTCGGGCCGGGCGATGATCCTCGGGCAGTACCTGTCCGCCCTCGACCTCGTCACCCCCGAGGAGGAGGCGCGGCTGCACGACGACATGCTGCGCGGCCTCGCCGCCCGGGGGTTTCGCAGCGTGTTGTTCAAGCCCCACCCGGCCGCCGGTCGCGGGCACGCCCGGCGGCTGCGCGAGACGGCCGCCGAGCTGGGCGTCGAGCTCGAGGTGGTGGCGGAGACCGTGCCCGCGGAGGCGTGTTTCGCCGAGCTGCGGCCCGAGCTCGTGGTCGGCTGCTTCTCCACCGCCCTGATCACCGCGAACCGGTACTTCGGGCTCCCGGTGGCGACGGTGGGCGGCGAGCTGGTCCTGGAGCGGCTCACCCCGTACGAGAACAGCAACCGGATTCCCGCCACCGTCACCGACGCCCTGCTGCCGCGCCTGTCGGCGGACGGCTCGCTGGAGGAGCCGCCGCCGGTCGACCTTCCCGCCCTGGTGGGCGCGGTCGGCTACTGCATGCAGGCCGAGGTGTATCCGGGACTGCGCGAGAGCGCGGCCGCCTACCTGGAGGCGCACGGCCCCGCCCGCTACTTCAAGCGCCAGCGCCTCGGCGCCCTGGACCTGCTCACCCCCCGGAGCACCGCCGCCCGGGAACGGAGCACCCTGGGCAGGCTCCGCGACCGCCTGTCGAAGGCGTTCCCTTAACTCCCCGGACGACCCCCGTAACTCCCCGGCCGCCCCCCCGGCCGCCGCGACGGCCGGGGAACGCGCACGGTCGTGGAGCCGTTCACATCAGGTTTGCAAGGGAGAGCCTAGCTTCGCCCCCATGCGCAGATCTCTTCCGGCGATCACGGCCCTCGTGCTGGCGACATCCCTGGCGGCGTGTGTCGCCGGGTCAGGCGGGCCGGGCGGCCCGCGCCCGCGACAGGCCGCGGACGCCACCCCGGACGCCACCGCCGAAACCCCCGCCAGAACCGCCGCGACGCGGTGCGACCCCCGGCTGGACACCGCGTTCGGCGCGTGGGCCGGGGCCGGGTTCAGCGGATCGATCGCGATCCTGAAGGACGGCGAGGTCGAGTGTCTCGCCGCCTACGGCACGGCGGACGACGCCACGGGACGGCCGAACACCCCGGAGACGGTGTTCAGCGTCGGGTCGGTCACCAAGGCGTTCACCGCGGCGGCCGTGTTCGCCCTGGTCGAGGAGGGGAGGCTGTCGCTCGACGACCGGGCGGGGCGGATCCTGCCCGAACTGGACGGCGCCGCGGCCAGGGCGACGGTCGGGCAGCTGCTGCTGCACACCGGCGGGCTGAACGGCTCGCACGCCGAGGGCGACCTCGAGCCGCTCGGCAGGGACGCCGCGGTGGCCGCGATCGGCGCGCTGGAGCGGGCGTTCGAGCCCGGCCGCGGCTACCTGTACTCCAACGCCGGCTACACGTTGCTGGCGCTCGTCGTGGAGAAGGCGTCCGGCCGGGGGTTCCGCGACTACCTGGCGGAAAGGATCCTGCGGCTGCCCGGCGGACGGGTCGCGGGGGGATTCTGGGACGGCGAGCCGGCCGCGGCCGGCCCCCGGGCCGTCGGCCGCCTCGAGAACGGCACGACCGGCCACCCGGGTGGTTTCGGCGGGCCGTACTGGGCGGTGGAGGGCAACGGCGGCCTCGCCATGACCATGCGGAACCTGGCGACCTGGACGCACGCGCTGTTCACCGGGCCGCTGCTCTCCCGCGAGTCGGCCGAGGCCGTCGGCAGGCCGGGGCACGACCTGGGCGGCGGCAGGTCGGAGACCCCGGGGTGGGTGGCGTTCGACGACTCGCTGTTCGGCGAACCGTTCCTGGCCACGGCGGGGGGCGGCGGCGAGATCGGCCACAACACCACCGTCGCGTGGATTCCCGGGCAGCGGCGGGTGGTCGCGATGGCGGCCAACAGGCCGGAGGTGAGCGCCGAGGACCTGCTGCGGGCGGTGGGCCCGGCGCTGCTCGGCGGCGGCCCGCTGCCCACCCCCACCCCCGCCTCCACCGCCGCGCCCCGCGACGGCGGCGATCTCGCCGCTATCGTCGGAACGTACGAGCTGGAGACGGGGGGTTCCTTCGACGTGAGCGCGACCGCCGGCGAGGTGACGGTCTCCGCCACCGGCCCCGACGCCGTCGCGGCGCTGTTCCCGCCCCGCGGGCCCGCCGGCGACCCGCGCGGGCACGACGGGCGCGTGCTGGCGCTGCTGGCCGGCCGGACACAGGAGGGCCGCAAGGAGCGGGAGGCCCTGACCGCCTCCTTCGGGCCCCTGGGCGACGTCACCCTGGCCGGAACCGTGGTCAGCGGCGGCGAGGTGCGCACCTACGTCACCATCGTCGCGGGGACGCGGCCGGTCCTCGGCTGGTACAGCGTCAACGAGCGAGGGGGTGTCGAGGCGGCCGAGGTGCCCGCGAGGCCCCCGAGGCTGACCTTCGTCGCCGCCGGGAACGGCCACTACCACCCTGACGACCCGGCCGGCACCGGGCCCGCGGTGAGCCTCTCCTTCCCGGACCGGAAGCTGGTCGTCTCACAGGCGGGCGGGACGTCGACCGCCCGGCGGGCCGGCTGACGCGCCGTGCGCATCCTGATCGTCGAGGACGACCCCGACCTGGCCGAGCTGGTCGCCCTCGGCCTGCGCAACGAGTCGTACGCGGTCGACGTGGCGGCGACCTGCCGCGAGGCGGAGGAGGCGCTGCGGACCACGGCCTACGACGTGGCCTGCCTCGACCTCTCCCTGCCCGACGGCGACGGGCTCGACCTCGTGCGGCGGCTCGCCCTCGACCCCGGCCTGCACCGGCCCCGGCGCACGCTCGTGCTGACCGCCCGCGACGCCGTCGCCGACCGGGTGGCCGGCCTGGACGCCGGCGCCGACGACTACCTCGTCAAGCCGTTCCACTTCACCGAGCTCCTCGCCCGGCTGCGGGCGCTGGGCCGCCGCGGCGACGAGCTCGGATCGGTCCTGCGGGTGGGCGAGCTGACACTCGACCTGACAGCCCACCGGGTCTGGCGATCCGGCGTCGAGCTCGACCTCACCTCGCGCGAGTACTCGCTGCTGCGCTACTTCATGCACCATCCCGGTGCGACGCTCTCGGCCGAGGACCTGCTGGAGCACGTGTGGGACGCCCACGCCAACCCCTTCACCGCCTCGGTGCGGGTGATCCTCAGCCGGCTGCGCAGGAAGCTCGGCGACCCTCCCCTGATCGTCACGATCACCAGCGCCGGCTACCGGCTGAAGGGGCCCTCGTCATGACCCGTCCCTGGCGGTCGCTGCGCGCGCGCCTGGCCGTGCTCGGATTCCTCGCGATCTACCTTCCGGCCCTCCTGCTGTTCGGGGTGATCCTGGTGACCGACACCGAGACGACCTCCTGGCTGGTCGACGGCGTGGAGAGCACGCGGACCGTGTCCGGGCACAGGTCGGCGTGGGTCACCTGGACCATCCTCGCCCTCGCCCCGGCCGCCGCCGCGCTGGCCTGGTGGTGGGCGGGCCGGGCGACGGCCCCGATCGAGCGGATCCGCGCGGCGGCCGACGACATCGGCGGGACCGACCTGAGCCGCCGCATCGCCCTCGACCGCGGGCCGGCCGAGGTGGTGGCGCTGGCCGCGAGCTTCGACGCCATGCTCGACCGGCTGGAGCGGGCCGCCGCGACGCAGTGGCGGCTGATCGACGAGACCAGCCACGAGCTGCGCGTGCCGCTGTCGGTCCTGATGACCAACGCCGAGGTGCTCCTCGACCACCCCGCGCCCACCGTCGAGATCTACCGGCGGGGGCTGCAACGCTCGCGGGCGGCCTCGGAACGGCTCCGGACGACGATCGACCACCTGCTGGTCGACGCCCGCGCGCGGGCCCGCGCCGTGGACCGGCGGCCGGCCGACCTGGTGACCCTGGTACGCGACGTCGTCGAGCACGCCGGCGTGCTGGCGGCCGAAAAGGAGATCGGCCTGTCGGTCACCGGCCCGCCCGCCGCCGTGTGCTCCGTCGACGAGCCCACCATGAGCCGGGCGATCTCCAACCTCGTCGACAACGCGATCAGGTACGCCCCGGCCGGATCGGAGGTGGAGATCGCCGTCGAGGTCGCAGGTGCCGAGGCCGCGGTGACCGTGACCGACCACGGCCCCGGCATCCCCGCCGGCGAGCGGGAACACGTCTTCGAACGCTTCTGGCGCGGCCGGCGCGACGTCCCCGGCACCGGGCTCGGCCTGCCGATCGCCAGGCAGATCGCGCTGGCCCACGGCGGCGACCTCACGCTGGACCCTGCCCGGCCCGAGGGCGACGGCTGCGCCTTCAGGCTCACCCTGCGCCGCTGACCGGTCCCGGGGACGGCCTTCGGCTCGCGGCCCCGGACCGGGGCACCGCCGCGACACCGTGTCCGGGGGCCGTTCCTAGCCGAGCGCCTTGAGGTAGCGGCGCATCCGGCGCTTGGCGCGGTAGCCGACGCGCAGCACGTTCGGCGGGACCTCCACGCGCATGCGGGCGCGGCGGCGGGCGGCGGCGTACTCGGGGCCCTCCAGCAGGGAGCTCGCCGGGACGAGCCGCCCGGAGCGGGCCTGCCCGACCAGGGAGACCATCCGCGACACCCAGTCGCTCTCGCCGCCGGGGTGGAAGTAGTTGACCTTGCACCAGGCGTCGTCCGGGTCCAGGAACCGCCCTGCGGAGAGGTCGTCGAGGGTGCCGAGCAGGCCGCTGTCCTCGAAGACCAGATTGATCATCTCGGCGCCCACCCCGAAGTCCGACAGCACCAGGAGCGGCACCCGCTGGGCGATCGCCTCCAGCGCGGCGGTCGAGCTGACGGTGACGAATCCGGCCGCGTGGGCCAGGTGCTCGTGCATGGGCCCCACCGCGAAGCGCACGGCCTCGGCGCGCACCCGGCCCTCCTCGGCGAGCGACTGCCACAGGCGCTGGTAGTGGTGGCGCTCGTTGTGGGTCTGGCGCTCGGTGTCCAGGGCGCGGAGCTTGACGACGACGTCCAGGTCCGGCCGCCTGCGGGCCAGCTCGGCCAGGGCGAGCAGGACGCGCTCGCGCTCCTCCCTGCGCCTGGGCACCTTGGCCTGGGTGGCGAACACCACCCGGTCGCGCGGCCCGGTCGCGGGGGTCTCCACGCCGTCGCGCAGGAACGGCAGCCGGGCCAGCCCGATCTGGCCGCCCCCGCCCAGCCGGCAGCCGATCTCGGAGAACTCCTCGACCTCCCGGCCGCTGTGCAGCACGAACAGGTCGCACCCGCTGCGGAACAGCCACGCCTTCTCGGTGGCGGGGACGGAGATGCCCGGCAGCCCCGAGACGAACACCGGCCGGGGCCGCAACCCGGCCAGCACCTCGCCGACCAGCACGTCCACCACGGGTCCCGTACAGGCGACGAGCACCACGTCGGGCCGAAGGCGCTCCGCGGTCCGGCGCAGCGCGCGGGCCGACAGCACGGGCGGGTCGGCCGCCGAGCCGGCGACGGCCGCGTGGATCTGCGCCGGCGACGGGGTGATGGGGGTACGGATGACCGCCAGCTCCGTCTCGCAGCCCGAGGGCAGGTCCCTCAGCAGGCAGGCCGCCCACTTCAGGTAGGAGTCGGAGTCGGCCACGGCCAGGACCTTCAAGGAGAACCTCCGGCGGGGAATCCCCGGTTTCGTACGGTTTCGTGTGCAGGGAAGCGCGTCCCGCGCGCGGCGGGCCCGCCGGGCGTCGGCCACGGGATCATGCCCCGGGGACTCCCGTGTCGTGATGGGCGAACCTCGACAGGTGCGAGCGCAGTGACGGCGCCGCCTCGGCCGTCCACCACTCGTCGGGGACGTCCACCGTCTCCACGGCGACGCCCCGGGCCGAGAGCAGGACCCGCAGGGAGGTGACCGCGGTGGACGGCAGGCTGAGCACCCGCTGCTCGGCGGCGAGCCCGCGCAGGGTCATCTCGGCGGGGGTCCCGCCGTCGTAGACGGTGATCCCCGGCTGCTCCCCGACCCGGACGAGGTCGTCGGGATCCTCGCGGCGGTGCGGGAAGTAGGCCACCGGACCGGCCGAGCCGAGCCCGGCCAGCCAGGTGAAGTAGCGGTCGCGGTGGATCAGGCCGTTGCGGACCAGCGAGGTGCCGAGGACGACGGTGCGCTCCTCGGGACGGGGCCCGCGCAGCGGCTGGGACCGCAGCCAGGCGAAGTCGTGGGTGACCAGCTCGGCTCCCCCGGCGCGTACGGCCTTCGCCAGGTCGGGGGGCACGGGCAGCGCGGTGAAGATCGACAGTCGTCCCGAGCGGGCGGCGGCGCGCAGCCTGAGCCCGGCCGCCGCGCCGAGGGCGGTCCTGAGCCTTCCGGCCTTCGCCCTGGCCCTCAGCAGGGGCGTTCCCACCCTGCCGGTGAGCAGTTCCAGGAGCCTGATGGTGGCGAGACCGTCGTCGACGATCACGATCCGGCCGGGGAGCGCGGTGAGCCAGCGGAACTGGACCTTGCCGGAGAAGGCGTCGCCCACCACCCAGGTCTCGCCCCGGCGCGGCCTGGGCATGTCCTGCCTGGCCGCGGTGAGCTCCAGCCCCCTCGGCAGGGTGAGACGGCCCAGCTCGCGGCCCGTCACGGCCAGCGGGCGGAGTTTCGCCCTGGGCACGAGATGGCTGCGGGCGCCGAGCAGCCCGGCATGATGTGCCTCCACCGCGCAGAGCATCTGCAGCGGGGACTCCACCCAGGCAACGGCCGAACCCTGATCCCGCGCGTGGTCTCGGCCGTCCTCCACGCCGGGCGATGACCCGTTCACGACTGCCACAACCTAACCCGGTGTGCTTAAGCGCCCGGGAACTGCGGGTGAACAGCCGACCACGCGCGTCTGTTGATGATCGTCCGGACTTTACCCGCGGGCGCGGCGGGGCCTCGGGGAAAGCGTGTTCCTTTACTCGGCACCTTTACCTTCGCGGGGTCACGGAGCCTCGCGGGGCCCCTCACGGGCACATCTCTTTACCTTCCGGGCGGCGAGGCCCGCCCGCTGCCCTCCATCATCGCTCTGAGCTGCGCAAACTCCCTCGGGCGCGGGGCCGGGGCCACTGGATCCGGCGCGCCGCCCCCGGCCCCCGCATGGGGGAACCTCTACCATCGGAATACTTTTTACCATCGAATACATGTTCGAAACTTTACCGGGTGCCTCACGCCCTTACCGAGGGTCCGCTCGCGCGTCATAGCACCCCTCCGCAGGCGACTCGCGGGCGGGTGCGGAAAACCCGGATCGCCGCAGGGGCAGGGGATCCCGACGTCGGCGCGAGTTGCGCCCGACCACCTCGGGGAGGTGTGGCCGAGGTCGCCGCGCCCCGCCTCTCCGGCCGGAGGGCACCCCGCAACACCGACCTGATTCAGGCGTATTCCCAAGTCAAGGCAATATGTCCTACTTGTAATCGTCTGTCCCCCTGACGTACCTTCGTCCTATTCGTGGCGATTGCCTAGGTCTATCCAGGTCTGTGCATTGCCGTCACATTGCCCGACTGTGTCCCACCTGGTGGAGCCCCTCCACCGATGGTGAGCACGGCCGCCGAATCCGCGAGGTCTGCGGAACCGGGGAACCACGTTCCTGGGGTGAATCAGCGCACCTGTGCGCCGTAGGGCACTTCCCAGCCCGAACCCGTCAGCTAACCCGGTAGGCGGAATGGAAGCGAAGCAAGGAGTCGAACCCCCGTATGACTAAGCATCGCCTCATCTCCACCCCCCGCGCCGCCTGCGCCATCATGGGCGCGTGCGTCGCCCTGGCGACCGGCACCACCGGCACCGCCCTGGCCGCCGACGGCCACGGCGTCGTGAACGCGCCGCCCGTCGACACCAAGGCCCAGGACGCCAAGGCCGCCAAGACCCCGCTGCAGATCGTGGCCGAGAGGCTCCCCAAGGTCTCCGCCGCGAAGGTCCTGGACATCGCCTCCAAGCAGATCGGCGTCCGCGAGAACGCCAACGGCGGCGGGACCAAGTTCCACTCCTGGTACATGTCGAGCCCCCGCGCCAAGGAGACCCTCGCGCGCGACGGCGGCAACACCGTGTACGACTACGCCAACGCCCCCTGGTGCGCGATGTTCGTCTCCTGGGTCGGCGAGGTGGCCGGCATCCGCCCCACGATGGGCTGGGACGCCTACACCGTGGCCCACGCCAAGTGGTTCAAGAACAACGGCCACTGGGGCACCATCCCGACCCCCGGCGCCGTCGTCTACTTCGACTGGGCCGGCGGCAAGAGCATCGAGGGCATCGACCACGTCGGCTTCGTGAAGAAGGACAACGGAGACGGCACGATCACCACGATCGAGGGCAACACCGGCAACGGCGACGTCGAGCAGCGCGTCCGTCCCGTCTCCGAGGTCGTCGGCTACGGCTACCCCGTCTACTCCAACTGACCTCACCCGGTCCGCTTCGACCGACCGCGCTCACCGCCGCCCGCGGCCGCCGTTCCCCCACGGCGGGCGCGGGCGTCCCGGCCCCCGCCGGCGAACGACGGCCAGGTCCCGGCCGGTGAACGACGGCCAGGTCCCCGCCGGTGAACGACGGCCAGGTCCCCGCCGGTGAACGACGGCCAGGTCCCCGCCGGTGAACGACGGCCAGGTCCACACGCTCCCGGGGGCGCCGCTCGAACGAGCGGCGCCCCCGGGAGCGTTTCGCGTCCTCCCCCGCCCGGCTCCGGCCCCGGGACCGGGACCGCCCTCCTGCCCGGCCCCCACCTTGGCCCCTCTCCGGCCCGGCCCCGAGGCCGCCCCGCCTCACCTTGCCCTCGTTCCTCCTCGCGCCGGCCTTCCCGGCGCATCCGCTCCAGCCGCGCCCGCCCCTTCCCGGACTCGCCCTGACACCCCCTTGACAAGCCCCGCGCCGACGTCTTCCGAGGCCTCCCCCGACGGACCCTCTCCCAGGAGGACACGAAATGCCCCGACTGTATGCCCGTGAGATGGGAGCGCTCCCAATAACCAGTATGAGGCGTTTGTGAACGTTTCATGCCGGTAGTCCCACCTAAACCGCCCGGATGTAACGGTTGAGTTTCGGCATATTGACGTCCCGGTTGCCTATCGTCCACTCTTCGTGGGAGCGCTCCCAAAGCACATTGAGGAACGACCTCGTCGCGAGGACCGGTTTGTCGGGGACCGGTCCGCGATGTCGCCTCCCAATGATTCGGGCGACCACCTGAGAGGGGTCCGGAATGTTGAACAACAAGCGGCACGGCAAGCTCGCCGCCGTCTCGGTCATGGCGGCCACCGCCCTGGCCATCACGTCGTGCAGTTCCAGTGAGCCCGCCGCGCCCGCAGCGGGCGGTAGCTCCGCCGCCGCGGCCGAGCCGGTGACCATCACCGTGCACACCTTCGGCGGCGGCGAGAACTTCGGCTACGACAAGGCCGTGGAGACGTGGAACGCGGCGCACCCGAACATCCAGGTCAAGTACCAGAACCTGACCGACCGTTTCGAGGACGTCTACCTCCCGCAGCTGCTCCAGCGCCTGCAGGCCAACAGCGGCGCGGCCGACATCATCGCCCTGGACGAGGGCGCCATGGGCCTCATGAAGGCCCGTCCCCAGTTCTTCACCGACCTCGCCGAGTACGGGCTGGACAGCCGCAAGGCCGACTTCCCCGCGGCGAAGTGGGACAACGGCATCAACGCCGACAACAAGCTCTTCGCCCTGGGCACCGACATCGGCGGCATGACCATGTGCTACCGCAAGGATCTGTTCGAGAAGGCGGGCCTGCCCACCGACCGTGAGGAGGTCGGCAAGCTCTGGCCGGACTGGGCCGCCTTCAAGGCGATCGGCGAGAAGTTCAAGGCCGCCAACCCCGGCAAGACCGATCCCAAGTTCCTCGACGGTCCCAACACGCTCTACAACGTGATCCTGTCGCAGGAGGCGCCCAAGAACGGCAACGTCGCCTACTTCGACAAGAACAACCAGCTCATCATCGAGACCAACCCGGCCATCAAGACCTCCTTCGACACGGTGAAGAGCTTCAGCGAGGCGGGCCTGACCGCCAAGCTCGCCTCCTTCACCCCGCCGTGGAACGCCGCGATCAAGAAGGGCGCCTTCGCGACCATGGGCTGCCCGGCCTGGATGCTCGGCGTGGTCTCCGGCGCGGCCGGTGACAGCAACAAGGGCAAGTGGGACGTCGCGTCCGTGCCCGGTGGTGCGGGCAACTGGGGCGGCTCCTACCTGGCCATTCCCAAGCAGAGCAAGCACCCCAAGGAGGCCGCCGAGGTCCTGAACTACCTCACCGGCAAGGAGGGCCACGTGATGGCCTTCCAGGAGGCCGCGGCCTTCCCGAGCTCCCTCCCCGCGCAGCAGGACCCGGCGGTCGCCGACCTGAAGAACCCGTTCTTCAACGACGCGCCGACCGGCCAGATCTTCGGCGCCTCGGTCAAGGACCTGCTGCCCGTCTTCCTCGGCGAGAAGCACGCCCAGGTCAAGACCTCGGTGGAGAAGGTGCTCGAGGGCATGGACCAGGGCTCGGTTCCCTACGACCAGGCCTGGACCAAGTTCCTCGAGGCCGGCGTCAAGGCAGCGGGCTGATCCCCGTACCGACCCGCATCGGCCCGGCTGCGGTGATCCCGCGGCCGGGCCGGTCGCCTGCCCACGCTGAAAGGCACTGACCGATGACACTGCACGTCGACTCCCCGGCCGCGCCACCGCGGCCCGGCCCCCGCCGGCCGGCCGGGCGCCGCGGACCGAGACGGGGCAGTGGGTGGGCCCGGTTCGACCTCCGGGCGACCCCCTACTTCCTCGTATCCCCTTATTTCCTGCTTTTCGCCGTCTTCGGCATCTTCCCCCTCGGCTACACCCTCTGGGTCTCACTGCACGAGTGGGAGCTCGCCGGGGACAAGACCCTCGTCGGCCTCGACAACTACATCGAGCTGATCACCGACGAGGCCTTCTGGAACGCGGTGATCAACACCCTCGGCATGTTCGTCATGTCGACGGTCCCGCAGCTCGTCCTGGCCCTCCTGCTGGCCAACGCCCTCAACAAGCGCATCCGGGGACGGCTCTTCTTCCGCCTCGGCGTGCTGCTGCCGCTGATCACCTCCGTCGTCGCCGTCGCGGTGGTCTTCACCCAGCTGTACGGGCGCGACTACGGCTTGATCAACTGGTTCCTGAGCTTCTTCGGGGTCGACGCGATCAACTGGCAGAACGAGAAGTGGTCCGCGTGGATCGCGATCTCCACGATGATCGACTGGCGCTGGACCGGCTACAACGCGATCATCCTGCTCGCCGCCATGCAGACCATCCCCAGGGACCTCTACGAGGCCGCGTCCATCGACGGCGCCACGCCCAGGCGGCAGTTCTGGCAGATCACCATCCCGATGCTGCGCCCGACGATCATCTTCGTCGTGTTCATCTCCACCATCGGCGGCCTGACGCTGTTCACCGAGCCGGTCATGTTCGACGGCAACCCGACGATGAGCGGCGGCGCCACCGGCCAGTACCAGACCGTGGCGATGTTCATCGTCAAGGAGGCGTTCCGCGACTTCGACTTCGGCTACGCCGCGGCCGCCTCGTGGCTGCTGTTCGCGCTGATCCTCATCGGGACGCTCATCAACTACTCCTTCACCCGCCGTATCGGGGGTTCCAAGTGACGGTCACCCAGCTCCGGCGGCCTCCTGCGCAGCACTCCAGGCGGCCCTCGGGCCCGTCGGCCGCGCGGAACCGCATCTGGGACGCCGGCCCCATGACGAAGGTCGTGCTGGCCTTCGCCCTCGTGCTGTCGGCGTTCCCCATCTACTACATGTTCATCATGGCCACCCGGACCAACGAGGAGGCCATCGACGTACCGCCGCCGCTGTTCCCCGGCGGCCACCTCGGCGAGAACATCGCGCGGCTGCTGTCGACCGAGGACGCCTACTTCATGACCGGCCTGGTGAACTCGGCCATCGTCTCGGTCACCGTGACCGTCTCGGTCGTGCTGATCTCCACGCTGGCCGGCTTCGCCTTCGCGAAGCTGCGCTTCCGGGGCAGCAAGATCCTGCTGGGCCTGATCCTGGTGACGATGATGGTCCCGCTCCAGCAGATGGGCGTCGTGCCGCTGTACGAGCTCATGGTCACCCTCGGGTGGACCGGCCAGCTGAAGGCGGTGATCCTGCCCTTCCTGGTCAACGGCTTCGGGGTCTTCATGATGACCCAGTACGCCACCCAGGCGGTGCCGGACGAGCTGGTCGAGGCGGCCCGCGTCGACGGCGCCTCCACCATGCGCATCTACGTGAACGTCATCCTCCCCGCGCTCCGGCCGGGAATGGCGGTCCTCACGCTCCTGGTCTTCATGCAGACCTGGAACGAGTTCATGTGGCCGCTGATCGTGCTGAACCCGGACAACCCGGTGGTTCAGACGTCGATCGCGGCGCTCAACCAGGCCCACGGCACCGACTACGTGATGCTGTTCACCGGCACCGCGGCGTCGGTCCTGCCGCTGTTCATCGTTTTCATCGCGTTCGGCCGCCAGATCGTCGGCGGACTCATGGAAGGTGCGGTCAAGGCGTGACGACGCAAGAGACGCGAATTCAGACCCCGGAACTGATCTTCCCGACGAACTTCGTCTGGGGCGCGGCCACCTCCGCCTACCAGATCGAGGGCGCCGTGTCGGAGGGCGGCCGAGGCCGTTCCATCTGGGACACCTTCGTCAAGCAGCCGGGACGGGTGGTGAACGGCGAGCACGCCGACGTCGCCATCGACCACTACAACCGTTACCGGGACGACGTGCGGATGATGGCCGAACTCGGCCTCGGCGCGTACCGCTTCTCCGTCTCCTGGCCCCGGATCCAGCCCGAGGGGCGCGGTGCCGTCAATCAGGGGGGCATCGACTTCTACAGCCGCCTGGTCGACGAGCTCCTCTCCCGGGGCGTCGACCCGTGGGTGACGCTCTACCACTGGGACCTGCCCCAGCCCCTGGAAGACGCGGGCGGCTGGCCGGCACGGGACACGTCGAAGCGCTTCGCCGACTACGCGGCGGCCGTGCACGACGCGCTGGGCGACCGGGTCCGCAACTGGAGCACGGTCAACGAGCCCTGGTGCTCGGCCTTCCTCGGGTACGCCTCGGGCGAGCACGCCCCCGGGCGGCGCGAGCCCGACAAGGCCGTGCACGCCGCCCACCACCTCCTGCTCGCGCACGGCCTGGCCGCGCAGGCGATCCGGGCCCAGCGGCCCGAGACCGTCATCGGCGGCTGTGTCAACCTGTACGCGATCACGCCCCAGACCTCCTCCGAGGCCGACCAGGACGCCGCCCGCCGCATCGACGGGCTGCAGAACCGCTTCTTCCTGGACGCCCTGCTCAAGGGCGAGTACCCGGCGGACGTCCTGGAGGACCTCGGCCGCCCGGCGGGGCTCGTCCACGACGGGGACATGGAGATCATCTCGACGCCGCTGGACAAGCTGCTGATCAACTACTACAGCCGCTTCACCGTCTCGGGCACCCCCGGCGGCGCCGCGTCGGCCGCGGCGGCGCCCACCGACACCGGGTCGCCCTGGGTCGGCAGCGAGCACGTGTCGTTCGTCGAGGGCGGGCGGCCCGTGACGGCCATGGGCTGGGAGATCGACCACTCGGGGCTGCTGGAGGTCCTGCACCGGCTGGCCACCGAGTACCCGCGCGTCCCGCTGGTCATCTCCGAGAACGGCGCCGCCTTCGACGACGTCGTGGGCCCCGACGGCGTCGTCCACGACCGCGAGCGGGTGGACTACATCGACGCCCACCTGCGCACCTGCCACGCCGCGATCGAGGCGGGCATCCCGCTGGAGGGCTACTTCGCCTGGTCGCTGATGGACAACTTCGAGTGGGCGTGGGGGTACGGCAAGCGTTTCGGACTGGTCCACGTCGACTACGAGACCCAGGTCAGAGTTCCCAAGGAGAGCGCTCTCTGGTATGCCGGGACCATCAGGCGTGGAGGCCTGAGCGGTCCGGCAGAATAGGGGCCGGGAAATCCACCACTGGGGGCGCAAACACATGAACGGCGACCGTCGTCCGACGCTTGAGGCGGTCGCGGCCCTGGCCGGTGTCGGCCGGGGCACGGTGTCGCGGGTCATCAACGGCTCGCCGAAGGTCAGCGAGAAGGCCCGCGACGCCGTGCTGCGAGCGATCCAGGAGCTGGGTTACGTGCCCAACCGGGCGGCCCGCGCGCTGGTCACCCGGCGCACCGACACCGTGGCGCTGGTCGTCTCGGAGTCGGAGCTGCGGGTCTTCGACGAGCCGTACTTCGCCGGGACCATCCGCGGCATCGGCTCGGCCCTGTCCGAGACCGGCCTGCAGCTGATCCTCGCGATGGCGCAGTCGGAGCAGGAGCACGAGCGTCTGGAGCACTACCTGACCGGGCAGCACGTCGACGGGGTGCTGCTGATCTCCCTGCACGGCGCCGACCCCCTGCCGGGGCGGCTGGAGGCGATGGGCGTGCCGACCGTCATCGGCGGTCGGCCGGTCGGCCTCACCCCCTACAGCTACGTCGACGTCGACAACCGGGCCGGGGCCAGGCAGGCGGTCAAATACCTGCTGGGCAGGGGCCGCCGCCGGATCGCCACCATCGCCGGCCCCCAGGACATGGGCGTGGGCGTCGACCGGCTCGCGGGCTACCGCGACGCGCTGCTCGCGACCGGCGTGAGCGAGATGGTGACGTACGGCGACTTCAGCGAGGAGAGCGGGATGGCGGGGATGCGCAGGCTCCTCGCCGAGCACCGCGACCTGGACGCCGTCTTCACCGCCTCCGACCCGATGGCGCTGGGCGCGATGCGGGTGCTGCGCGAGGAGGGCAGGTCGGTCCCCGGCGACGTCGCGGTGATCGGCTTCGACGACTCCCCCGCCGGGGCGCACTCCTCCCCCGCCCTCACCAGCGTTCACCAGCCCACCGAGTCGATGGGCCGGCAGATGGCCCACCTTCTCGTCGCCCGCATCAACGGGGAGCAGCTGGAGCAGCCGGTGGTGATACTGGACACCCACCTGATCCAGCGCGACTCCGCCTGACTTGACTCACCCTCGCCCCCCAGGCAGCACTGAGGCATGACAAGGCAGTCCAAGGTAGGACAAGGCGGGAAATGGACAGCAGGACGAAGCGCCCCCTCACCCCCGCCGAGCTCGACGCGCTGGCGCGGCGGGCCCTGGGCGTCGGCGTCTCCTCGGTCACCGAGATGACCGACGGCTTCGCCAACGCCGTGTGGCGGCTCGCCCTGCTGGACGGGCGCGAGGTGGTCCTGAAACTGTCGCCGCCGCCCGAGCTGGAGCAGCTGACCTACGAGCGCGACCTGCTGCGCACCGAGGCCATGGTCTACGGCCTGGCCGGCCCCGCGGGGGTGCCGGTCCCCGAGCTGCTGCGCGCCGGGTTCGACGACCCGGTGCTGGGCGGCGACTACCTGGTCCTGTCCGCCCTCGGCGGGGTGCCGTGGAACCAGGTGCGCCCGGCCGAGGCGGACCGGCGGGCCCTGCGCCGGGAGCTCGGCGGCCACCTGGCCCGGCTGAACACGATCACCGGTGACGTCTACGGCTACCCGTACGCGGGCCTGACCGGCGGCACCTGGCGGGAGGCGTTCCTGGCGATGACCGGTGCGCTCCTGGCCGACGCGGGGCGCTACGCCACCCCGCTGCCGAGGCCGGTGCCCGAGATCGCGGCGGCGATCGAGTCGGCCGCGGGCGCGCTGGACGAGATCACCACCCCCCGCCTGGTCCACTTCGACGTGTGGCCGGGCAACGTCTTCCTGACCCGCGACGAGCCGCCGCGCATCCAGGCGATCATCGACCACGAGCGGGCCTTCTGGGGCGACCCGCTGGCCGACCTCGTCACCCCGACGATCTTCGGCGAGCTGGACGAGTCGGACCCGATCGTCGCCGGGTACCGCGACGCGGGCGGCGTCGTGGAGTTCACCGCTCCGGCCCGCACCCGGATGGCCCTCTACCGGCTCTACCTCGGCCTGATCCTCCTGGTCGAGAACGGTCCCCGCCAGTATCCGGAGAAGGAGTACGCCTCCCTGCGCGACCGCGCCTCCGCGAGCGTGCTCAGAGCCCTCGACGCGCTCCCCGCGGCGCCGTGACCGCGGCGGTCGTCAGCGTGCTCAGAGCCCTCGACGCGCTCCCGGCGGCTCTGTGACCGCGGCGGTCGTCACCTCGTGCCGGCGCGGGGAAACGCGGCTTCCGGCTATCGGGGTCCTCCGGCGAGGCGCCGGACGACGGCCAGCCCCTCCGGCGTGCCGGGCCAGTGCCCGGCCAGCGCGTCGGGACCGGCCCGCCTGACGACCGAGCGCAGGACGAGGGCCACGACGATCGCGTCGTCGGCGTAGCCGAGCACCGGGACGAAATCGGGGATCAGGTCGACGGGCATCGCCAGATAGGCCAGCAGCAGCCATAGCCGGACCCGTACCCCGCGCGGCAGGCTGCCGTCGCGCGCGAGCCCGGCGACCAGGCGGAGCAGGTCGGGCAGCAGGCGCAACGCCTCGCCCAGCGCGCCTCCCCTGGGACGCGCCGCCACCAGGAGGGCGGCCAGGATGAGCCAGAGCAGCGCCGTGCCCCCCACGATGCCCCCCACGACCCCCGCCGCCACCTTCCAGACCTCGGACACCTTCGGCCCCTCCCTCGTTCTCGTCGCCCGGCGAACACCGCCGTACCGGCGCCCCGGACGCCGGAACGGAGGCCAGGGTACGCGCGACCCGGGAGGGACCGGGGCCGCCGGGGCCTTCTCGGAGAGCTCGTGGCGGCTCGTGGCGGTGGGGCTTCAGGCCGCCGAGGCCCGCAGCGCCGTCAGGGCGGCGTCCAGCGCGGCGCGCAGCGGCCTGATCGACCGCGTCGTCTGGGTCAGCAGCAGGCCCCCCTGGAGCGCCGCGAAAATCGCCAGGGCCAGTTCCTCGGGGTCGGCGCCGGCGCGCAGCAGGCCGGTGGCGCGCATGCGCGTGAGCCCGGCCCGCAGGTATCCGCACCAGCGGTCCATGTGCCCGGCCACCTCGGCGGCGCGCTCGGGGTCGGTGCCGACGAGCTCGCTCGCCATCGCCCCGATCGGGCAGCCCCAGTGCGGCTGCGAGCCGTAGTGCGCGATGACGGCGTCACGCCAGCCCTCCCACGCCTCCCAGGTGTCGAGCGTGTCCAGATACGGCCGCTGCGCCTGGAGCACCCGCTCGGCCTGGAACGCCGCGATCGCCGCGACCAGGTCGCGCTTCCCGTCGGGGAAGTAGTGGAACAGCTGGCTCTTGCTGGTCGCCGTCCCGGCCCGGATGTCGTCCAGGGTCGTGCCGCCGACCCCGCGGGCCAGGACCAGGTCGGCGGCGGCCTCGACGATGCGGGCGCGCGTGAGCGCCCCCTTGACGGTGAACTTCGCCGTGGTCGACATGCCGCCAGCATAACTCCCTGGACCGCACGGTCCAATAGATCGGCGGACCGGGAGCGAGGCGGGAGCGAACCGGGGACGGACCGGGGACGGACCGGGGAGGGACCGGGGACGGACCGGGGAGGGACCGGGGACGGGGGCGGGGACGGGATGGGGACGGGGGCGGGGACGGGATGGGGACGGGGGCGGGGACGGGATGGGGCACACGCGGTCGTCACCGGCCGCGAGGCCCCGTTCAGGTGGAGGGGAGATCGGCGATCATGATGGGGGTCGTGGTGGGCTGGTCGGAACCCCCCGCCGGTTCGACGGTCAGGCCGACCCGCTCGTCACCACGCAGGGGGGTGGCCAGGACCGGGACGACACCGCCGTCGGCGGCCCGCTCCAGCAGCCCGGCCGGGCGGACGCCGTCGCCGCCCATCAGCCACAGCTCGTAGACCCGGGAGCCGGGCAGCGGCGGCAGCCCGCTGGCGGTGAAGATCATCCTGCCCCGGGAGGGCGCCACCACGATGACGCCGGTGCCTCCGGAGGAGACGCGCTGCCTGACGGTCTTGGCGTCGGGGGCCGCGATCACGGCGACGACCTGCCTGAGTTCCTCGCGTTCCCCGGCGGCGTCGACCGCGACGACACCGAGGACCACCGCCGCGGCGGTCGACACCGCGGCCAGGCCGGTCAAGACCCGCCCGCGCCAGGGGGAGGCCGGGCGCAGCGGCACCACGTTCCCCTTCCCGTGCCGGCCGGGCCGCTCGGACCGGTCGGGCCGCTCGGGCTCAGGCCGCTCGGGTTCGGGCCGCGCGGCCTGGCGATCCAGGATCGGCGGCTCCTGCCGCACCTCGGCGATCCGCGTCATGACGCGGGCCCTCATCGCCCGGGGAGGGGGTTCGGCCGCGCCCAGGGCGAGCCGGGCGGCGGTCTCGGACAGGCCTCGCACCTCGACGGCGCAGGCCTCGCACCGGGCCATGTGCGCCTCGAAGAGCGCCGCGTCCCGCTCGGGCAGGGCGTGCAGCGCGTACGCGCCGGAAAGGGTGTGGAGGTCGTCGTTCACCTTTCCACCCCCATGCAGTCGCGGAGCCGCACCAGGCCGTCGCGCATCCTCGTCTTGATCGTACCCAGCGGCACCTTCAGCAGCCCGGCCACCTCGGGGTAGCTGTAGCCCCCGTAGTAGGCCAGGGTGACGGCCTGTCTCTGCAGGTCCGTCAGGCCGCCGAGGCAGCGGCGCACCCGCTCGCCCTCCAGCCGGGTGGTCACCGTCTCGGAGACCTGGTCGTAGGGGATCTCCCCGGACATCCTGGAGACCCTTTCCTCCCGGTCGGTGGAGGCCTGGGCGGACCGGACCCGGTCGACGGCGCGGCGGTGGGCCATCGTCATCACCCACGCCAGGGCGCTGCCTCGGGTCCGGTCGTAGCGGGAGGCGGTACGCCAGACCTCGACCAGGACCTCCTGCGCGACCTCCTCCGCCTGCGCGCGGTCGCGCACGACACGTCGCGCGAGGCCGAAGATCGGGCCGGCCAGCAGGTCGTAGAGCCGCTCGAAGGCCGGCTCCCGCCCGAGGGCCACCTGGGCGAGCAGGTCCTCCAGCCCGGGGGGACCGTCAGGATCCGGCACCCCCGCGGGGTCGCTTTCTGTCCTCACACTTCGCCATTCGACACTGGATCAGGGGTGGATTGCCACCGAACCTGTTTTCTTCCGCCGGATCCTGTGCCACAATTTCAACAGGTGATGAATTATGAGACGAAACACATGTGTGATCGCCGGGGGCGGCCCGGCGGGCGCGATGCTCGCACTGCTGCTGGCCAGGGCCGGCGTCGAGGTGACGCTCCTGGAGAAGCACGACGACTTCCTGCGCGACTTCAGGGGCGACACCATCCATCCCTCGACCCTGCAGATCCTCGACGAGCTGGGCCTGGCCGAGGAGTTCCACCGGCTCCCGCACCGCAAGACGTACGGGATGGAGATCCACACCGACGACGCCACGGTGCCGGTCGCGAATCTGAGGGGGCTTAAAGGCAAATATCAGTACATCGCCTTCGTGCCGCAGTGGGAGTTCCTCGACCTGCTGACCACCGCCGCCAAGCGCTACCCGAACTTCCGCCTCCTCATGAAGGCCGAGGTGCTCGGCGTGATCCGCGAGGGAGACGCGGTGCGCGGGGTGCGCTACCGGGACCCCTCGGGCGAGCACGAGCTGCGCGCGGCGCTCACCGTGGCCGCCGACGGCCGCCACTCCGACGTACGCCGGGCCGCCGGGCTCGTCCCCGTGGAGCACAGCGCCCCCATGGACGTGGTCTGGTTCCGGCTGCCGCGCGAGCCCGCCGATCCCGGCGTGACGTTCCTGCGGCTGTCCAACGGCCACATGATGGTGGCGATCAACCGCGAGACCTACTGGCAGCTCGCCTACCTGATCCCCAAGGGCGGCTTCGAGGCCCTGCGCTCGCAGGGGATCGAGGCGCTCCGCGAGCCGGTCGCCAGGCTCCTGCCCTTCCTCGGGGACCGGGTCGGGCAGCTGCGGGACTTCGAGGCGGTCAGCGTGCTGTCGGTCGCGCTCAACCGGCTGCGCCGCTGGCACCGCCCCGGCCTGCTGGTCATCGGGGACGCCGCGCACGCCATGTCGCCGATCTTCGGCGTCGGCATCAACCTGGCCGTACAGGACGCGGTCGCCGCCGCGAACCTGCTGGCCGGGCCGCTCGCCGCGGGGGCGGAGATCCCGGAGTCGCTGCTCGCGAGGGTCCAACGGCGGCGCACCCCGCCCACCGCCATCACCCAGTTCGCCCAGCGCGTCGTCCAGAGCCGGGTGATCCGGCCGGCGCTGAGCGAGCGCCCCCGGCCGGTGCGGCTGCCGCGCGACATCTCCAGACTCCCCTTGATCGGTGCGCTTACCAGGCGTTTTGTCGGCTTCGGTATCCTTCCGGAGCATGTTTCCAGCCCGGTAAAATCTCACCAGGTATAAAGACCTTCTCACTACGTGGACAATCGGGTCTGTTCGAACAGCCTCTTGCAATAGCCTGGTATGTCGTGAGCATCAACCTCGATTCCTGGCGGCAGCTGCCTGCGGCGCAGCAGCCCGAGTGGCCCGACCGCGGCGAGCTGGACAAGGTCGTCACCGAGCTGAAGGGCCTCCCGCCCCTCGTCTTCGCGGGCGAGTGCGACAACCTCAAGGCCGACCTCGCGGCGGTGGCGCGGGGCGAGGCCTTCGTCCTCCAGGGCGGAGACTGCGCCGAGACCTTCGCCGGCGCCACCGCCGACGACGTGCGCAACAAGCTCAAGACACTGCTCCAGATGGCCATCGTGCTGACCTATGCGGCGAAGGTCCCCGTGGTGAAGATCGGCCGGATGGCCGGGCAGTTCGCCAAGCCGCGCTCGAAGAACTTCGAGACCCGCGACGGCGTCGAGCTGCCCGCCTACCGGGGTGACATGGTCAACGGCTTCGACTTCACCGCCGACTCCCGCATTCCCGACCCGTGGCGGCTGCTGCGGGCCTACCACTCCTCGGCGGTGACGCTCAACCTGGTCCGCGCCTTCACCAAGGGCGGTTACGCCGACCTGCGCCAGGTGCACGCCTGGAACCAGGACTTCGTGATCGAGTCCCCGGCCGGCAAGCGCTACGAGCAGCTCGCCCGCGAGATCGACCAGGCGCTGGCCTTCATGCGCGCCTGCGGGGCCGAGCCCGAGGAGTTCCACACCGTCGAGTTCTACTCCTCGCACGAGGCGCTGATCCTCGACTACGACCAGGCGCTCACCCGGATCGACTCGCGGACCGGCCGCCCGTACGACGTCTCCGCGCACATGGTCTGGATCGGCGAGCGCACCCGCCAGCTCGACGGCGCCCACGTCGACTTCTTCGCCAGCATCCGCAACCCGATCGGCGTCAAGCTCGGCCCGACGACCAGCGCCGAGGACGCCCTCGCGCTGATCGAGAAGCTCAACCCCGACAACGAGGCCGGGCGCCTGACCTTCATCACCCGGATGGGTGCCTCCAAGATCCGCGAGCACCTCCCCGAGCTGGTGGAGAAGGTGACCGCGAGCGGCGCCCAGGTGGCGTGGATCTGCGACCCCATGCACGGCAACACCTTCGAGGCGCCCAGCGGCCACAAGACCCGCCGCCTGGACGACGTCCTGAACGAGGTGGCGGGCTTCTTCGAGGTGCACCGCGCGCTCGGCACCCACCCGGGCGGCGTCCACATCGAGTTCACCGGCGACGACGTCACCGAGTGCGTGGGCGGCGGCGCCGAGATCGTCGAGGACGACCTGGCCAGGCGCTACGAGACGGCCTGCGACCCGCGCCTCAACCGCGGCCAGTCGCTCGACCTGGCCTTCCGGGTGGCCGAGCTCTACCGCTCGGTCTGATCTTCCGGACCGGACGGACCGGATCAGGCCGGATCAGGCCGGATCAGGCCGGGTCAGTCAGGTCAGGTCGGGTCGGGTCGGCAGGGCCGGAAAGGCCGGACGAACCGGGTGGGCCACCTCGGCGGGCGCCGAGGCGGCACGCCAGGCCCGTCCGGCTCGTCCAGCCCATGCGGCCCATACGGCTCCGTGGCCCCGCGGTCATGCGAAAGCCCCGCACCATCGGACGTCATCCATCCGGCGGTGCGGGGCTTTCGCGATCCGGGCATCAGCCCTTCTGGGCGCCCAGCTCGTTGGCGAGCTCGGAGCGGATCGCGTCCATGTCAAGCGCGCGGACCTGGCCGATGAGGTCCTCGAGGGCGGGCTCGGGCAGCGCGCCCGGCTGGGCGAAGACGACGATGCCGTCGCGGATGGCCATGATCGTCGGAATCGAGGTGATCTCGAATCCCTGCGCGAGCGCCTGCTCGGCCTCAGTGTCGATCTTGCCGAACTTGATGTCGGTGTGCTTCGCCGACGACTTCTCGAAAATCGGCCCGAAGGTGCGGCACGGTCCGCACCAGGCCGCCCAGAAGTCCAGCAGGACGATCCCCTCATCGGCGATGTCGTTGAAGTTCTTCTCGGTTACCTTGATGGTGGCCACCGGTGGCTCCTCCTGTCGTTCACGTCTGTATGGCTGGCATAACCACTTCCCCTCCCCGCGCATTCCATCCCGCCATCCCGCCAGGTCACCGGCGCGCGGGAACCCGCCGGGCCGGTGAACGCGGCCGGGAGCGGCGAGCTCGGACGCCGGTCCGTGCCCGGTCCGTACCCGATGCGTGCCCGATCCGGACGCCCGCCGCCGCCGAGCACGGCGCACCGCTCCGAAACTTTCCGGACGACGCTCCCGGTAGGAAAAATAAGCCTTCTTTCACCTGCTTTCCGAAAGTTTTGCTGGTGGTCAAGCCATGCCTCCAGCTCAGGGGCTTGAGGAAAAGCCGACCTCCGAAACATTTCGGTGTCCGCGTTGACGTCTTTCGGTCGTGTTCCCAGACTGATCGCCAACACCCCCACCCGGAAGGGAGAGCCCAGTGATCATCGGCTTGACCTGCTTCAAGATCCCTTCGAGGGTCGTCGCGCTGGCGGTGGCGGCGGCGCTCTCGATCGCCGGAGCGGTGACGGTGACCACCGCCGAGGCCACCGCCGCCGCGGTCGGAGTCGAGAACGAGGGGGCCGACTGCGCGGTGCCCGGCCTGCCCGACGCGGGATCGCTGCCCACCGACTCCAGGCTCCCCGACCCCTTCAGGAAACTGGACGGTACGCGCGTCTCCACCCGCTCCGAGTGGCGGTGCCGTCGCGAGGAGACCAAGAGACTGGCGGAGAAGTTCGTCTACGGCGAGAAGCCCGTGAAGCCCGCGAGCGTCACCGGGACGGTCTCCAGGACCGGCGTCACGGTGAACGTGAACCACAACGGCAGGAGTTCCAGCTTCTCCGCGAGCGTCTCGCTGCCGAGCAGCGGGTCGGGCCCCTTCCCCGCCGTCGTCGTCCTGGGAGGGTTCGGAGCCGACACGGCCGCCATCAGGGCGGCCGGTGCCGCCGTCATCAGCTACGACCCCTACGCGGTCGGGCGGGAGGGCACGCCGCGCAACAACAAGCAGGGCGCCTTCTACAGCGTCTACGGCTCCTCTTCCAGTACCGGACTGCTGATGGCCTGGGCCTGGGGGGTGAGCCGGATCATCGACGTCATCGAGCAGTCGGACGGCAGCGTCCTCAGGGCGGACGCGACCGGCGTCACCGGGTGCTCCCGGTTCGGGAAGGGCGCCTTCGTGGTCGGCGCGTTCGACCAGCGCATCGCCCTGACCATGCCGATCGAGTCGGGAAGCGCCGGCGTCCCCATCTTCCGCGGGATTCCCGGGGAGGGCGCCCAGAGCCTGAGCAGCGCGTACGGGGAGCAGCCCTGGCTGGGCGACGCGTTCGGCTCCTTCACCGGCAGCCCGGCACGGCTGCCGGTGGACACCCACCAGATGGTGGCCATGGTCGCGCCGCGCGGGCTGTTCGTCATGGACAACCCGCACATCGCCAACCTGGGCCCCCGATCCGCGAGCGTGGCGGCCCTGGGCGGGGCGGAGGTCTACAAGGCGCTCGGCGCGGGAGACAACATCACCTACTGGTCCGACGTCCAGGACGGCAGCCACTGCGCCAACCGGTCCGAATGGCGGACCCCGCTGCAGCAGAACATCCAGAAGTTCCTGCTGAGGACCGGCAGCGCCCCCGGCGCGATCAGGATCTCCTCCAGGGCGTCCGGCAACCTGTCCGAGTGGCGGGACTGGCAGACCCCGGCCCTCGGCGACTCGGGCGACACCACCCCGCCGAGCACGCCGGGCACCCCTGCCGCCTCCGGCGTGACCGCCACCGGCGCCACGCTGACCTGGACCGCGTCCACCGACCAGGGCGGTTCCGGTCTGGCCGGCTACACCGTCCACCGCGAGCAGGGCGACACCGATCCGCAGCTCGGGCAGTCAGCCACCACCTCGGTCACCCTCACCGGGCTGACCGCGAACACCCGGTACCAGGTGTACGTGCGGGCGCGTGACGGTGCGGGCAACCTGTCGGGCAACTCCCAGCCGGTCACCTTCACCACGACCGGCGGGGGTGGTGGCGACACCTCGCCGCCGACCGCCCCGGCCGGCCTGACCGCCTCGGGCACCACGTCCACGGGCACGGCCCTGAGCTGGACGGCCTCGACGGACGACACCGGCGTCACCGGCTACGACATCCTGCGCGCGCCCGGCGCGAGCGGTGGCACGTTCACCCAGGCCGGCACCTCGGCCACGACCTCGTTCGGCGACACCGGCCTGACCCCGGACACCACCTACCGCTACCAGGTCAGGGCGCGGGACGCGGCGGGCAACACCTCGCCCGTCTCGAACACCGCCCAGGTCACCACTCAGCCCGGCACGTCCACCGGAACCTGCACGGCCGTCGCGACCGCGCAGACCCAGTGGAGCACCGGGTACGTCATCCAGCCGCTGACCGTCACCAACACCGGCACCTCGGCGATCACCGGATGGACGGTCACCTTCACGCTGCCCGCCGGGCACACGCTGACCGGCTCGTGGAACGGCACCACCACCGTCAGCGGGCAGGCCGTGACCATCAGGAACGTCGGCCACAACGGCGCCCTCGCCCCCGGGGCCGCCACCAGCGGCGTCGGCTTCCAGGTGAGCCGCCCGAACGGCGACACCTCGCTCCCGTCCGGATACACCTGCGCCTGACGGCGCGGACGGCACGACGTGACCTCCGCGGGGCGACCCGCCTCGCGGAGGTTCGCGGCGGCGAACGTGCGGGCCCCTTGGCCCCTTGGCCCCTTGGCCCCTTGGCCCCTTGGGCTCCTCGGGCTCCTCGGGCTCCTGGGCTCCTGGGCTCCTGGGCTCCTGGGCTCCTGGGACGAAGCGCACGTGAACCGGAGCGCGGGGCTCCGCGCATCGCAGAAAACACACATGACCGCGTAGCCCGTGAAATCACGAAGGCTCTGCGCATGGCGGAACACACGCACATGACTGCGTAGACCGTGAAATCACGAATGTTGACACTTCATGGCTATCCTCCCCGGCCAGATGTGGCTTTCCTTGACCGGGAAGTCGCTTGCCCCGGCGTCCGCGGGTATCACTTGGACATGAGAACGCTGGACGTGGGCTGGGCGACCTGTACCTCCCCGGAGTGCGCCGGATCCGCGCGGCAGCCGTACGGCCGCTGCCTGGCCCATCTGGACGACGCCGAGCTCGACGAGGTCGTCCGCGGCCTCTCCCCCGGCTCCGCCGTCGACCTGCGGGCCACCGTCGTCGGCAGGGACCTGCTGGAGCGGATCCTCACCGCGACCCGGGGGCGCCTGGGCCGGGCGCGGTTCGACTGGGCGACCTTTCCCGAGAAGGTGCGGTTCGGCGACATCGCGTTCGGCGGGGACGTCTCGTTCGACCACGCGCACTTCCGGCACCTCGCCTCGTTCTTCGACGCCCGTTTCGCGCGCAACGCCTCCTTCAGGGAGGCCAGGTTCGACCAGGGGCTGTCCCTGCACGGCGTCGCCATCACCGGGCACGCGGCTTTCGACCGGGTCTCCATCGACGGCGACGCCCTGTTCGGAGGCGCCGTCTTCAACCGGACCGCGTCGTTCGAATGCGCTGACTTCCATGGCTTCGTCACCTTCGACGG
Source organism: Streptosporangium nanhuense (assembly GCF_059358815.1). Taxonomy (NCBI): domain Bacteria; kingdom Bacillati; phylum Actinomycetota; class Actinomycetes; order Streptosporangiales; family Streptosporangiaceae; genus Streptosporangium; species Streptosporangium nanhuense. Next base: position 955,006 of record NZ_JCADBG010000001.1, on the reverse strand, counting down.
CACCGGCTTCGCGGGCGACGCGACCCTGAGGGGGTGCAGGTTCCGCCGTACGGTCTCCTTTCGCAAGACGAGCTTCGGCGGGCTGGCCGGGTTCGACGGGGCGCGTTTCTCCTCGGGCGGCTACCTGGCCCCGATCTCGGTCGGCCGCCACCTGACCCTCGCGGGGGCGTGGGCGGGCAAGGGGCTCGACGTGACCACGGGCGGGTGCTCGGTGGACCTGCGGCGCCTGGAGGTGGGCGGGCGGCTGAACGTCCGGCTCGACGACGCCGAGGCCGACCTGGAGGGGGCGACCCTGCACGGCCCGGCCACGGTGCGGGGCCGTGACGGCGCCCGGGTGACCTCGCTGCACGAGGTGGACGCCGAGGAGCTGGAACTCGCCGACCTGGACCTCAGCACCTGCCTCTTCACCGGCATGCGCCATCCCGAGGGGCTCCGGATGAGCGGCTGCGCGCTCGCCGTCGTCCCGCGCGGCGCCCGGCTGGGACTGCGCTGGTGGCCCCGGTGGCGCGCCACCGACCACGGGTGAGCCTCTTCCCCTGAACCTTCGACAGCCCGGCTCGACCGGCCGCCGTCTCGCCGGGCACCCGGGGTCACGAGTCCGGTGATCCCGAGGACCCGGCCGCCGGGACGCCGAGCGCGGACAGGAACGCCGCGGCGGCGGGGGACGGCGGGAAGCAACTCCAGACGAGGTGCTCCATGCGGGCGGGGGCGTCGCGAAGCCGGAGGACGGGCAGATCCGGAAGTTCGGGGACGAAGGCGGCGGGCAGCAGCCCGACGCCCAGGCCCTGCCGGATCAGGCGAGCCATGAAGTCCATGTTCGTCACCTCGAAGGCGACCTCGCGTGCGATTCCGGCCGCCGCGAACGCCTCGTCCGACTGGGCGCGTGCGGCGGTGCCCGGGGGGAAGTCGACGAACGGTTCGTCCGACAGCTGGTGGAGGTCCACGCGCTTCCTGTCCGCCAGCGGGTGGCCGGGTGCCACCGCCGCGACGAGGTCGCCGCGCGCCAGCTCACGGCCGCGGACGCCCTTGGGGCGTACGCCCACCGGCAGCCCCAGGAACGCGGCGTCCAGGGTGCCCTGCCGCACCCGTTCGACCAGTTCCTCGCTCGCGCCCGAGCGGAGGGTGATCCGCACCTGCCGATGCCGCAGGTGGAACTGCTTCAGCGCGGCCGGCAGATCGACCGCCGCGACGGTGGGAATGGCCCCGATGGCGAGCCGTCCCCGGATCTCGCCGGTGGCGGCCGCCACCTCGGCACGGGCCCGTTCGGCGGCGTCGAGAGCCTGACGCGCCGCGGGCAGGAACGCCTCGCCCGCGGGGGTCAGCCGGACGCGGCGGCTGGTGCGCTCGAACAGCTTGGCGCCCAGCTCGCGTTCCAGGCGGGCGATCTGGTGACTCAACGCGGACTGGACGACCAGGCACCGCTCGGCGGCGCGGGTGAAGTTGCTCGTCTCCGCGACGGCTACGACGTAGCGCATTTGCTGGAGTTCCACGGATCAATCGTGAAGCACGATCGATCGGATGACGAACATGTGTTGGACTCATTGATCATTCGTCGCCGAGGCTGGACGCATGACGACGACGAGATCCCCTCGGGACGGCGGCCTGCCGCGCGGGCTGCTCATGCTCATGTCGGCGGCGACCGGGCTGGCGGTCTCGGGAAACTACTTCGCGCAACCGCTGCTCGACCTGATCGGCCGGGAACTGGGGCTCGGCCCCACCCTGGCGGCGCTGACGGTGACGGCCGCGCAGGGCGGGTACGCGCTGGGGCTGATCCTGCTGGTGCCGCTCGGCGACCTGGTGGAGCGACGGCGGCTGGCGGTGTCGCTCTACGCGGCGACCGCGGTGTTCCTGCTGGTGTCGGCCGCCGCCCCCGGTGGCACGGTGCTCCTGGCCGGTACGGCCCTGACCGCGCTGACCTCGGTCGGAGCGCAGGTCGTGGTGCCGTTCGCGGCGGCGCTGGCGGACCCGGCCGAACGTGGCCGGGTGGTCGGCACGGTGATGACCGGGCTGATGCTCGGCCTGCTGCTGGCGCGGACCGCGTCCGGGGTGTTGTCGGAGCTGGGCGGGTGGCGGACGGTCTACTGGGTCAACGCGGCCCTGATGGCGCTGATGGCCGTACTGCTGCGCGTCTTCCTGCCCCGGCTCGGCGGGGACGGCGGGCGCCTGTCCTACCCCGGGTTGCTGCGCTCGACGGCCGCGATGTTCCGCCACGAGCCGTTGCTGCGCTGGCGGGCGGGTGTCTGCGCGTTGAGCCTCGCCTCGTTCGGCGTGCTGTGGACGGCGCTGACCTTCCTGCTGGTGCGGCCGCCCTACGGCTGGTCGGAGTCGGCCGTCGGCCTGGTCGGCCTGGTCGGTGTCGCGGGCGCGCTGACCGCCATGGTGGCGGGACGGCTGGCCGACCGCGGGCACGTCCAGGTCGTGACCGGCGCCGGGACGGTCCTGCTGCTGGCGTCCTGGCCGTCGATCGCGGCGGGCGCGCACTCGCTGATCTGGCTGCTCACCGGCGTGATCGTGCTGGACCTGGCGCATCAGGCGGTGCTCAACGGCAGCCAGAACGTCCTCTACGCGCTCCGGCCCGAGGCCCGTAACCGGATCAACTCCGCCTTCATGACCTCCCTGTTCCTCGGCGGCGCGGTGGGGTCCGCGCTGACACCGGTGGCCTGGGTGAACGGCGGCTGGACCGGCGTGTGCGTCCTGGGCGCCGTCCTCTCGGCCGGGACCGTCGTGCTCTGGGTCCTGGAGCGCGTCACCGTCGGCCGGGCGGCGGGCGCCTCCACGGAGACCCCGGGCGGCCCGGCCCGTACCCCCACCACCATCAAGGGAGAATGAACGTGTCACGCACCGTACTGATCACCGGCGCGACCGGGACCGTGTCCACCGCGCTGATGAGGGCGCTGGAAGGGGCCGGAGTGAACCTCCGGGCTCTCGTCCGCGAGGAGTCCGCGGCGGACGGCCCGCGCGAGCGGGGCGCCGAGGTCGCCGAGGTCGCCCGCGACCACGCCGCGGCGTTCGCCCCGGCCGGCGACCGCTGAACCCGTGCCCCGGACGCCCGCGTCGGACCATCCCGCGGCCGGCCCGGCGGCGCACTACCCGTCGAGCGTGCGGGAGCCGTCCCCCGGGGCCGTCCCGGTCAGGAAGGCCGTGACGTCGCCCGCGAACCGGCCGCTGCGGAACGTCCCGAGGTGACCGAGGCCGGGGTAGGTGATCAGGCGGCCGTCGCGGACCCCCTCGGCGGTCTCCCGGAAGAGCTCGACCGGGTAGTCGAGGTCCCTCTCACCGCCGAGGACCAGGGTGGGGGCGACGACGTCGGCCAGGCGCCCGGTCAGGTCGAACCCGTCCTCCGCGCGGGCGAAGGCGAGCATGTCGCGGGGGTCGCCGGGCCGCACCAGCGGATCAAGCAGCCACAGCAGCGCCCCGGCCAGGGCCCGCCCGGCGGGTGAGGCGGCGGCCGTGACCGCCTGGTGCTGCAGGCCGCGCCGCCCGGCGGCGACCGCCTCGGTGTAGCGGCGCTGGAGCCGCCGGACGCTCGGCGTGAGCCTGTGCGCCGCCCCGGCCACGACCAGCGCGCGTACCACCTCCGGATGGTCGGCCGCCGTCTGCAGCGCCACCGAGCCTCCCGACGACAGGCCCAGCACGTCGACCGGCCCGCCGAACCTCGCGTGGAGCGCCTCGGCGTGCCGGGCGGCGATGTCGGCCATGGTGGTCCCCGGAGCCATGCCGGGAGCGCGGCCCACGGCGTACAACCGGAAGTGGCGGGCCAGCGGGGCCAGCACCCGCAGTTCCGCCTCGCGCGCCAGCCCGGCCGGGTTGGCGTGGGCGGGGGTGAACCAGCGCAGCACGACGAGCGGCGCGCCGTCGCCGAGGGCGTAGTACGGCAGGTCGTTGGCCAGCGTGCCCTGCCGCACCTTGAGATCCCTGCTTCTCACGGCGACCCCCTCCCTCCCGCCCGGTGTCGCTGGATTCGAGCGTATTCGCAGGTGGGCGTGGTCGACTCGGGGTCTTCTCAGGGTGGTCCCCGATGCGCCGGTCCTGGCGGGACACCAGGATGGGAGACACATACCCTGGACGGAAATCGGGCGACTGGAGAGCATATGGCAGGCACCGGGGTCATCGAGGACTACGTGACCGGGCTCAGCCGCACTCTCAGAGGCCCTCGGAGACCGAAGCTCGACATGATCACCGAGGCGCGCGACAGCCTGCTCGACACCGCCGAGGCGCTGGAGAGCGACGGCCTGAGGCGCGACGAGGCCGAGCGGGTGGCGGTCGAGGAGTTCGGGCCGATCCGCGAGATCGCGCCCGGCTACCAGGAGGAGCTGTCCAACGCGGCGGGCCGGCGGCTGGCCGTCCTGCTGTTCGTCACCGTGCCGCTCACCGCGATCATGTGGAACGTGCTCTGGAAGGTCTTTCCCGCCGCCCCGGCGGCGTACGAGAGCATGCCGGCCTGGTTCGTCATGGTCGCCCGGGGCGTGGACATGCTCCAGATGTTCATCGGCGCGGTCGGCGGGGTCGCGCTGTTCGCGCTGGGCCGGGGACTGCGCAGGATCAGGCGGCCCCGGCTCGTCACCCGGGCCCTGGGGGTCTTCGTCTGGGCCATGCTGCCGGTCATGCTCGTGTCGTGCGGGGCGCTGATGGTCGGCTCGCGCGACTCCGCCGGGTTCGGCGCCTACCTGCCGGGGACCGTCGCGTCGGTGGTGAGCTACGCGATCTGGCTCCTGCAGCTGTACGGCGCCTCCCGCTGCCTGAGCGTCACCCGGCGCGAGCCCGTCCCCGCGGCCGCCTGAGCCCCGCGGCCGCCTGAGCCCCGCGATCGCCCGGACCTCACGGGCGCCGCCCCCACCGGAACCACCGTGATCGCCGGGCGTGCTTCAGGCGATGAGCGGACAGGAGCACGATCTCTTCGGGGTTGGCCGTCTCAGCGCCTGTTCGCACATGCTGATCGGGGCCCAGGAAGTAGGTGGTGAGGCCGACGGCCATGGCTACGTGTCTCATGCCAGGAAACCTAGGGAAAATCTGGCCCATGGATATAGTCCAGATCCATGGAAGAAAAGTGGTCCAGATTGGGGCTGGACCTCCACCTCAGGCTCGGCTCCGGACACGGACTGCGGACCGGTCTGGAACACGCGCTGCGCGACGCGGTGCGAGGCGGCCGGCTGCCGCCGGGCACACCGTTGCCCTCCTCACGGGCTCTCGCCCGGGATCTGGGTGTCGCTCGTGGCACCGTCACCCAGGCCTACGATCAGCTCGTCGCCGAGGGGTACCTGGCGTCCCGGCCGCGGTCGGGCATCCGGGTGGCCGACCGGCCGGCCGAACCACCGGCGGTCAAGACCGCGCTGCCCCTGCACACCACCCTGCCCTCCGTACCGGGCGCGGACCTGAGGCCCGGCCTGCCGGACCTGTCGAACTTCCCCCGGCGCGAATGGCTCGCCGCCACACGGCGGATCCTGCAGACCACCCCCAACACCACCTTCGGATACGGCGACCCCGCCGGACACGCCGGGCTCAGACAGGCGCTGGCGGAGTACCTCGGCCGTGCCCGCGGCGTGGTGACCAGCCCGGAGCGCATCATCGTGTGTGCCGGTTACACCCACGCCCTTCGGCTCATCTGCCAGGCACTTCGCTGGCAGGGGGCGTCCTCCGTCGCCTTCGAGGACCCCTCCCTGCCCGACTACCCCGCCCTGGCCGAACAGACCGGGCTCCGGGTGACCCGCGTCCCCGTCGACCCCGACGGGCTGGTCGTCGACCGGCTCACCGACGAGGCCGCCGTCGCCGTGACCCCCGCCCATCAGTACCCCCTCGGGGTCACCATGAGCCCCGCCCGCCGAACGCGGCTGCTGGCGTGGGCCCAAAGGACAGGGGGGTTCGTGCTGGAGGACGACTACGACGGCGAGTTCCGTTACGACCGCCAACCCGTCGGCGCCCTGCAGGGCCTCGCCCCCGACCGTGTCATCTACGCCGGGACCGCCAGCAAGACCATCGCCCCCGGCCTGCGCGTCGCCTGGATCGTCGTACCCGCCGGCCTCATCGCGCCGCTGCGGGCGTCGATGTCCTGGGACGAGGCCTACGTCAGCGTCATCGACCAGCTCGTACTCGCCCAGCTCATCCGCACCGGTGAACTCGACCGGCACCTGCGCCGCTGCCGGACTCGCTACCGGCGCCGAAGGGACCGCCTCGGCGACGCCGTGACCCGGCACCTGCCCCACGGGCGCCTGTCCGGAATCGCGGCCGGCCTGCACGCCGTCCTCCAGCTCCCCGACACCGGCGTCCCGGAAACGCGTCTCCTCTCCCACCTGGAAAGGCGCGGGGTCACCGTCGGTGGCGTCACTCCCTTCTACGGCCGGCCGGAAGACGCCCCGCCCGGCATCGTCATCGGCTACGCGACCCCACCGGAACACGCCTACGGCAACGCCCTCGACACACTCGTCGACGCGCTCCGCGATCAGGGGTTCGCCGGGTAGCGCCGAAGGCTCGCGCCCCCGTCCGCGCCGCCCGGCGACCTGCTCCGCCGTCCGTACCGGCCTGATCGGTGCCGCCAGCGGGAGGAGCGCGCACCGATCCCGGCAGAGCCCGGCAACCGACCGGCGCGCCCCTGTCGGCCCATGGCCGTTCGAGCCCCGCCGGAGCGTGGTGCCGGTGACCCGGGACGTACCGGCTCAGGGGGCGTCAGCGGGTGGCGCGCGGTTCCAGGACGCTGCCGATGGCCCCGGTGAACTCCCGCCAGGCTGAGCGCTCGCCGGCGAGGGCCGTGCGCCCCGAGGAGGTCAGCCGGTAGGTGCGCCGCCTGCGCCCGCTCACCGTGGCCCACTCGCTGGCCAGGTATCCCGCCTGCTCCAGCCGTCGCAGTGCCGGATAGACCGTGCCGGTCGGCACGTTCAGCGCGCCGCCGCTGCGCGCCTGGAGCGCCTCGATGATCGCGTAGCCGTGCAGCGGCTCGTGCTCGAGCACGGAGAGCAGCAGGGCGTCCATGTGCCCTCGGAGCGCGTCGGTGTTCACCCGGCCACCTCCGTCCGCCGGACGAGTCCAGTGTCACCGCACCCGGCGGTTCGTTCGCTTCGCTCGCTCACGTCGTCACCCTACCTCCCGTATAGACATGCTACATGTAGGCGGTCTACATGTAGAGTGTCTATAGGTAGACAAACACAACAATGGAGGTGAGACCGTGAACGTGCTCGACCTGGCCCGGACACAGTTCGCCGTGACAGGGAGCCTCCACTTCCTGTTCGTCGTGCTGACCCTGGGCCTGGCCCCCCTGATCGCGATCATGCACACCCGCTACGCCGTCACCGGCAAGCCGGTCCACGAACGGGTGACCCGCTTCTGGGGCCAGATCTACGTGATCAACTACGCGCTCGGCATCCTCACCGGGCTGGTGATGGAGTTCCAGTTCGGCATGAACTGGAGCGGCCTCTCCCACTACGCCGGGGACGTCTTCGGCGCGCCGCTCGCGATCGAGACGCTCGGCGCGTTCTTCCTGGAGTCCACCTTCCTGGGCCTGTGGATCTTCGGCTGGCACCGGCTGCCCACGTGGCTCCACGTGGCGTGCATCTGGGTGGTGACGCTGACCGCCTACGCCTCCGCCTTCTGGATCATGGTGGCCAACTCGTTCCTGCAGAACCCCGCCGGAGCCGTGGAGCGCGACGGCCACCTGGTCCTGACCGACCTCGGCGCGCTGCTCACCAACCCGGCGCTCACCATGGCGGTGCCGCACGTGCTCGGCGCGGGCCTGTGGACCGGCGGTTTCGTGGTGATGGGGGCCAGCGCCTACCAGCTGTTCCGGCGCACTCCCGAGAAGGAGTTCTTCACGAGCTCGCTCCGCACGGGAGTGATCACCTCGCTGATCGGCTCGCTGATCACGGTCGGCTTCGGTTTCGCCCAGTTCGGCGTGATCGGCGACATCCAGCCGGGCAAGTTCGACGACGGGGGCCTGGCCGGGCTGGGGCTCGGCTTCATGATCATGATCGGCGAGCTGCTCAACCTCCTCCTCGTGCTCGTGCTCGCGCCGACCGTGTACTGGCTGCCGCGCTGGCGCCGGCTGCACCCCGTGCTGATCGCGATCACCCCGCTGCCGTTCGTGGCGGCGATCCTCGGCTGGCTGGCCAGGGAGTCCGGCCGCCAGCCCTGGATGGTCAACGGGAAGCTGACCGTCGCCGACGCCATGTCCCCCGGGCTCACCTCCGGGATGGTCACCGTCTCGCTCATCGCCTTCGCCGGCGTGCTCACCCTGCTCGCGGTGATCGACTACGTGCTGATCGCCCGCACCGTGCGGCGCGGGCCCGCCGCCGTCACCCTCGGCGCGGACGCGCCGGCCGACCCCACCGAGCGCGCGCACGCGCTCAACCACTAGGGAGAGACCGTGGACATCCTCTGGCTCGGCGTGTTCGCCCTCCTTCTGATCGGCTACTTCGCCCTGGAGGGCTTCGACATCGGCGTGGGCATGCTGCTGCCCGTGCTCGCCAGGACGCGCGAGGACCGGGACGAGGTCGTCGCCGCCATGGCGCCGTTCGTCCTGGCCAACGAGGTGTGGCTGGTGGCCGTGGCGGGCGTGCTGTTCGGCGTCTTCCCCTCGATCGAGGGCGACGTGCTGTTCGGCCTCTACCCGCTGGTGGTCTCCCTGCTGGTGTCGTGGATCGTGCGCGACGCCGGGCTCTGGTTCCGCCGCCGCGCCGACGGGAGCGCGTGGCGGTCGACCTGGGACTGGGCGATCGCCGTCGGCTCGTACGGCCTGGCACTGAGCTGGGGCATGGTCCTGGTCGCGGTGGCCGGCGGCCTGGCGGGCCCCCCGATCGGCCTGGCGGGACTGGCGGGCGGCCTGGTGGTGGCCGCGCTGCTCGCCTTCCACGGCTGGACGTTCGTCTCGTGGCGGCTGCCCGGCCGGGTGACCGGCGCCCGCCGCACCGGCCGGGCGCTCCTGATCTCCGCGTGCGCCGCCGCGGCGCCCGTCGCGGTGCTGCTCGCCGTGCTCGCCCCCTGGCTGCTCGACCGTACGGCGCCCGCCGGGACGCTAAGTGTGCTCAGTGTCATGATTCTGCCCTTCGCACCGATCATGGTGGGTGCGCAAGTATGGGTATGGCGGGCGTTCGGTCCCGGGCGCACCGCCTCCGATCGGGTTCCGTCGTTCTTCTGAGCTCCCTAGGGTTGGCATGCACAAGGATCTTGTACGGCTGGCACTGAGCGAGCGGGCCGTCCGCAACCACCTGGCCGTGTGCCTGGCCGCCGCGGTCCTGACCGGGCTGCTCGTCCTCGTCCAGGCGGAACTGCTCGCCGGGGTGCTGTCCGGGCGGTTCGCGACCTCGGCTCTGATCCTGCTGGCGGTGGTCGTCGGGGTCCGGGCGCTGTTCGCCCTGGCGCAGGGGGTCGCCGCCGGGCGCATGACCACCGGGGTGAAGTCCGCCCTGCGGCACCGCCTGCTGGCGCGGCTGCGGGATCTCGGCCCCGTCAGACCGGCCTCCCAGCGCTCGGGCGAGCTGGTGACGCTGACCGGGCGGGGCCTGGACGCCCTCGATCCCTACCTGTCGGGCTACCTGCCCGCGGTGGCGGTCGCGGGCGTCGTGCCGATCGCGGTGCTCGTCCGGCTGTTCACCGCCGACCTGGCCAGCGCGGTGATCGTGCTGGTCACGCTGCCGCTCATCCCGATCTTCGGGGCGCTGGTCGGCATGCACACCAAGGCCGTGACCGAGCGCCAGTGGAGAGCTCTCTCCCGCCTCGGCGGACACTTCCTGGACGTGGTTCGGGGCCTTCCCACGCTGCGCGCCTTCGGCAGGGCCCGCCACCAGGCCGAGGTGATCCGGCGGGTGGCCGACGCCCACCGGGCCGCGACGATGCGCACGCTGCGGGTGGCCTTCCTGTCCTCGCTGGTGCTGGAGCTGGCCGCGTCGCTGTCGCTGGCCCTGGTGGCCGTCCCGGTGGGCCTGCGGCTGCTGTCCGGCTCCCTGGACCTGTCGGCCGCGCTGCTGGTCCTGCTCCTGGCACCGGAGGCGTACCTGCCGCTGCGCAACATGGGCGGCAGGTTCCACGCGGCGATGGAGGGCGTCGCCGCCGCCGACGAGGCGTTCGGCGTGCTCGACGGCCAGGCGAAGACGGCAGGGACGGCGAAGACGGGGACGGAGACGGCGGGGACGGAGACGGCGGGGACGGAGACGGCGGGGACGGAGACGGCGGGGACGGAGACGGCGGGGGCGGCGAAGACGGAGGCACGGCCTCCTCACGACGAGCACGCGGGCCCGCGTACGGCGGCGGGGAGCACACCGGGACAGGGAGCGGGGCCGGACGGGGCGCCGGAGATCCGGCTGGAACACGTCACGGTGCGTTACCCGGACCGTGAGGAGGCCGCGCTGGAGGACGTGTCGCTGGTGATCGCGCCCGGTGAGCGGGTGGCCCTGGTCGGCGAGAGCGGAGCGGGCAAGAGCACCCTGCTCCACCTGCTGCTCGGCTTCGTCACCCCCTCGGAGGGCAGGGTGCTGGTCGACGGCGTCGAGATCGGCGACCACGACTCCTGGCGCGCGCGGCTGGCGTTCGTACCGCAGCGCCCGCACCTCTTCGCCACCTCGGTGGCCGACAACATCGGGCTCGGCGCCCCCGGCGCGACGATCGGCGAGATCAGGGCCGCGGCGCGGGCCGCGCAGGCCGACGAGTTCGTCACCGCGCTGCCTGAGGGCTACGACACCGTGCTCGGCGAGCGCGGGACGAACCTGTCGGCCGGGCAGCGGCAGCGGGTCGCGCTGGCCCGCGCGTTCTGCCGCCCGGACGCCGGGCTGCTCCTGCTGGACGAGCCGACCGCGCGGCTCGACGGCCGCAGCGAGGGCGCGATCGTGAGCGCGACCCGCGACCTCGCCGAGGGCCGCACCGCCGTGATCGTCGCCCACCGGCCCGCGATGATCGACCTGGCCGACCGGGTGATCCGGATCGCCGACGGCCGCGTGGTGACCGAGGAGGGCACCGGCCGGGACGCGAGAGGGGACCTCCTCGTGACCGGCGTCAACGGGATCCCGGCGGGCCGGACGGACAGCCGGCCGGCGGACCGGGTGGACGGACGCCTTGCCGACCACACGGGCGAGCGACCGGCGGACCCGGCTGACCCGGCGGACGGACCATCGACGAACCACACGGATGAGCGACCGGCGAGCCGGACGGAGGAAGGACCGGCGAGCCGCGCGGACGAACGATCGGCGGGCCGGGCGGAGGAGCGATCGGCGGGCCGGGCGGAGGAGCAATCGGCGGGCCGGACCGGCGGGCGGCTGGTCCTCGCCGCGGCGGGGGCGGCGGCGGCCGAGCTGGCCGGGCTCGGGCTGATCGGGTCCGCCGCGTGGCTCATCACCAGGGCGGCCGAGCAGCCGCCGCTGGCGGCGCTGAGCGTGGCGATCGTCGGGGTGAGGGCGTTCGCGACGACCAAGGGCATCTTCCGCTACGGGGAGCGCCTGTCCGGTCACGATGTGGCGCTGCGGGCCCAGGCGACGACCAGGGAGCGGCTGTACCAGGCGCTCATCCCCACGGCGTCGTCGAACAGGCGCGGAGCCGACCTGCTCAGCCGCATGGTCGACGACACCGACGCGGTACAGGACCTGCTGGTGCGCTGCCTGCTCCCGGCTGTCGCGGCGCTGGTCACCGGCGTGGCCGCGGTGGTGATCGGGCTGTTCCTGCTCCCGGCGGCGGCGCTGGCGCTCCTGGCCGGGCTGCTGGTGGCCGGGGTGCTGATCCCGGCGGGCACGGCCGCCGCCGCGAGGCGCTGGTCGGCGCGGATCGCCCCCGCGCGGGCGGACCTGGCGGCCCGGGTCGCCGACCTGGTGCACGGGGCGGCCGACCTGACCGCCTACGGGGCGGACGAGCGGGCGCTGGCCGCCGCCGCCGAGACCGACGCCCGGCTGGCGGCGCTGGAGCGCAGGCAGGCCCGGGCGAACGCGGTGGCCTCGGCCCTGGGCCTGCTCACCCAGGGACTGACCGTGGTGGCCGTCGTCCTGCTGGCGAGTGCTGCCGGGGCGGGGTCCGTGGTCACCGCGGTGCTCGCGCTGGTCTCGCTGGTGTCCTTCGAGCCGGTGCTGCCGATGGCCGCGGCCGGGGAGCGGCTGACCGGGGTGCTCGCCGCCCTGCGCCGCCTGCGGGAGGTGGGCGCGACCCCACCGGCGGTCTCCGAGCCGGCCGTCCCCGTCGCGGTCCCCGCCGGGCCGCCGACCGTCGAGATCGAGGACCTGGTGGTCCGGCACGGCACAGGCCTGCCCCCCGCGCTGGACGGGGTCAGCCTCACCCTCACCCCCGGCAGGCGCGTCGCCCTGGTCGGCCCCAGCGGAGCGGGCAAGAGCACCCTGCTGTCGGCCCTGATGCGCCTCGTCGAGCCCGAGTCGGGGACGATCCGGGTCAGCGGGGTGGACATCCGGGAGCTGGCCTCCGACGACGCCCGGCAGGTGATGACCGGGCTGACGCAGGACCCGTACGTGTTCCAGACGTCGGTACGGGACAACCTGCGGCTCGCGGGCCCGGAGGCCGGTGACGAGGAACTGGCCGAGGCGATGCGGCGGGCGCGCCTGGACCGGTGGGTGGAGCGGACCGGCTGGGACGCGGTGCTCGGGGAGGACGGGCGCACGGTGTCCGGGGGCCAGCTGCAGCGGCTGGCCCTGGCGCGGGCGCTGCTGCACGACCCGCCGGTGCTGCTGCTGGACGAGCCCGCCGAGGCCCTGGACGAGACGACGGCGGACGCGCTCATGGCCGACCTCCTGGACGCCACCCACGGCCGTACGACACTGCTCGTCACGCACCGCCTGCGCGGGCTGGAGCCGATGGACGAGATCCTCGTGCTGGAGAACGGCTCGGTGACGCAGCGCGGCACCCACCGGGAGCTGGTGTCCTCCCCCGGCTACTACCGCGACCTGTGGCGCTCGGAGGCCCTGACCGCCGGTCGGTGAACGCCTCCGGGGCGCTCCCCTGCCGCGTTCGGGGCAACGCGGGCGGAGGCGAAACCATAGGTAGCACCCGCCCCCACCTGGTCTCACAGTCCACAGTGATCCACCGTCATCCGGCCTCGCCCGGGGTCGTTGTCATTCGGTGGCAAGGTCACCCGGACCGCAGCCAGGCGAGGACAGGAAGCCGCCGTGGCGGAGCCTTGGGATGGCCGGTGGCGCGGCTGAAGCCGTGAAAGGTCGGCGGTGAGCTCCTCGAAGCGCCCGCTCGGATACTCCGGCTAGGGTGATCACGACCTGTCTCGCTCCGATCTGAGAGGAATCCCCCGGCGCCATGGCTTCCATCCGCCACGAGATTGTGATCAACTCCTCTCCCGAGCACATCTGGGACGTGCTGCGCGACGTCGGCGCCGTGCATGAGCGCCTGCTGCCCGGCCGCGTCGTCGACACCCGGCTCGAGGACGACCAGCGGTTCCTGACCTTTCCCGACGGGCACGTGATCCGTGAGTTGATCGTCGCGGTGGACGACGACGCCCGCCGCCTGGCCTACTCCGTCGTCGAGGGCGCGCGGCCGGCGCTCCAGCACCACCATGCCTCGTTCGAAGTCCACCCCGAGGGTGACCGCGCGGGCCGGCTGATCTGGACCACCGACGTCCTGCCGCACGCACTCGCGACCGAGATCCGGATTCGCGTCGAACGCGGCGCGGTGGAGATGAAGCAGGCGATCGAAGCGGCAGCAGGCGGCTGAACCGCCGACCGGCACACCGATCCCCTCCGCACGTCTACCTTGTACCCGACTCCGCACGGGACGCCGTAGGCCGACAACCAACGTTGTCAGAAAAGTCGTGCCTTGTTCTCCGGATACTTCGTCGCGACCGGGATGACCGCTCAGAGGGTGGGCACGATCGGGCGGATCGTGCCGTCCGTGTTGAACTCCATCCGGTCGACGGCCACCTCCCTGTTGGTCCCGTTCCCCGCCGGTACGGCGAACCGGTGGTAGGCGACGTACCACGTGTCGGTGCCGGGTGCCCGGACGACCGAGTGGTGGCCGGGGCCCTTGATCCCGGCCTCCAGCCGCTTCTGCAGCACGACGCCGCGCCTGGTCCACGGGCCCGTCGGGCTCGTCCCGGTGGCGTACGCCACCCGGTAGTCCTCGCTTCGGGTGTCGTTCTCCGACCACATGAGGTAGTAGGTCCCGTTGCGCTTGAACACGAACGGTGCCTCGTTGTAGCCCGACGGGGTGATCACGCGCACCTGCGCGGGGTCGAAGGAGGTCATGTCGGCGTTCAGCGGCACGACGCGGGCGGCGCCCTGTCCCCAGTACAGGTAGGAGCGGCCGTCGTCGTCGGTGAAGACCATCGGGTCGATCGCCTGGCCGGAGTACTGGCCGGCGGCGACGAGCGGCCGGCCGAGCGCGTCCCGGAACGGGCCCGCGGGCGAGTCGGACACCGCGACCCCCAGCTGCTTGGCGGTGTTCCCCGAGGCCGCGCCGCCGCTGAAGTACATGTAGTAGCGGCCGCCTGCGGCGGCGACCGCGGGCGCCCAGGCCGAGTCGTCGGCCCACGACACGTCCGGGCCGTGGTTCAGGACGACGCCGTGGTCGGTCCAGTTCACCAGGTCGGCGGAGGAGAACGCCTTGTAGTACGTGCCGCCCCAGCCCGCGTAGCCGTCGGTCGTCGCGTACAGGTAGTAGCGGCCGCCCGCGGCGATGACGTGCGGGTCGGCGAACAGGCCGGGGATCACCGGGTTGCGGTTCGTCCTGGGCGCCCACGGCGCGGCGATCTTGAACGAGCTGTCGGCGCGGAAGGCCGCGGTGTCCTGGTAGGTGTCCAGCCAGAGCCCGAAGTCGCGGTGCCTGATCCGCCGGCCCGGATAGTTGTAGGAGGTCAGGGACGTCGAGCCGGCGACCGACCCGTCCACGGCGCAGAACGTGGCGTCGGCGCGGAAGGTCGCGTCGCCGGTGTTGGCGTCGACGCGCAGCCGGTAGTCATAGTGCCGCAGGAAAAGGCCGCTCCTGGTCTGGAAGGAGTAGCAGGACGGCGAGGCCAGGCCGTTGACCACGGTGAAGGTGGCGTCGAGCCTGGTCTGGGCCGGGCTCGCGGAGGTCACTGGGTCGAGGCGGCCGAGCGCGTCGGCGTGCCGGACGTAGTGGCCGGGGTAGTTGACCGCCTCCAGCGACCGGGCGCCGGTCGGCAGCGTCGCGGCGTGCGCCGGAGAGGCCGTCGTCACCAGGGTGGAAATCGCGAGCACGAGCGCGGCCGTCCCGGCCGCCCGTCTGCCGACCGTCATACGGACCTCTTTTCGAGCTCTGAAATGTTATCGCTAACATTCATTGACGGAAAACCGCCGCACGAGGAGGCGGGGAACGCCGATGCGATTGGCACACCATCCGCGACCACTGCGGAGTGGCAGGTCAGGTCGGCGCCACATCAGTGTGTGCGCTCACAATCGATCGGTCAAGCCTGTCAGACCCGGCGAATGCGCGTTCCGGGATCCCCGGGGTCCTGTTGACATCCGCGATGGCGACGTAAACACTCTGCGGAAACGCAGCGGGAACATTGACGCGCCCGATCGTCCCCACCTGCGGGTCAACGTGAAACGTCAATTGTTAGCGCTAACGCAATTGTGCGCCGTTCCGCCCCTCGGAGAAGGGTGCCTGTCGTGTCCCTGCGCCGGACGATCCTCGCGGGCGTCGCGTCACCGGCGACCGTGCCGAGCCGCGTCGTCGCCCCCGCCGCCGGACGACGGCCCACGGCGGCGGGGAGTCCGACCGGCTTCACCGGCCACCGCGGGTGCGCCCAGGTCACCCACCGGGCCGGACCACGTACCAGGAGGTGTGGATCACCATGAGAACGAGCTTGCGCGGGGCGATCGGCAGAGTGGTCGCCGCCGCCCTTCTCATCGCCGGTGCCGTCGTCACCCAGCCGGTGGCACCCGCCGCCGCCCAGGCCGCCCAGGCCGCCCAGGCCGCCCAGGCCGCCCAGGTCACCGAGGTCACCGAGGTCACCGAGGTCACGATCACCAACGGGACGCAGTTCCGCGACACCGCCGGGAACCCGCTGCAGGCCCACGGGGGCGGGGTGCTGAAGGTGGACGCGTACTACTACTGGTTCGGCGAGAACCGCAACGCCGACAACACCTTCCGCGCCGTCTCGGTCTACCGGTCCACCGACCTGCGGAACTGGGAGTTCCGGCGCGACGTCCTCACCCGTACGTCGGCCGCCGAGCTGAACGTCTCCAACATCGAACGGCCGAAGGTCATCTACAACAGCTCCACCGGCCGCTACGTCATGTGGATGCACAAGGAGAACGGCGTCGACTACGGGCAGGCCCGCGCCGCCGTCGCCTCCTCCGCGACCGTGGACGGCGACTACACCTACCACGGCAGCTTCCGCCCCCTGGGCCGGCACATGTCCAGGGACATCACCCTCTACAACGACAACGGCACCGCGTACATGATCTCGGCCGCGAACGAGAACTACGACCTGCACATCTACCGCCTCACCTCCGACTACCTGAACGTCGACACCCTGGTAGGCAACTTCTGGCCCGGCGGCCACCGCGAGGCCCCGGCCATGTTCAAGCGCGGCGGCACGTACTTCCTGCTGACGTCCGGGGCCACCGGATGGAACCCGAACCAGGCCAGGTACGCGACGGCCTCCAGCGTCTCCGGACCGTGGAGCGGGTGGACCAACGTCGGCGACGGCACGACGTTCGGCTCCCAGCCGGCGTACGTCCTGCCGGTGCAGGGCACCTCGACGACGAGCTACCTCTACATGGGCGACCGGTGGGCCGGCGCGTGGGGCGGCCCGGTGAACGACTCCCAGTACGTGTGGCTGCCGATCACGTTCCCGTCCGCCACGAGCATGAGCCTGAGCTGGAGCTCGCAGGTCACCGTCGACACCGCCACCGGCGTGATCTCGGGTTCCGTCGCACCGGCGTACCGGATCACGGCCCGGCACAGCGGCAGGGTGATGGACGTCGTCAACGCCTCCACGGCGAACAACGCCGAGGTGAAGCAGTATCCGTGGAACGGCGGCGGCAACCAGAGGTGGCAGTTCCAGGAGACCGGCGACGGCTACTTCCGCCTGGTCGGCCAGCACAGCGGCAAGTGCCTCGACGTGGCAGGCGCCTCGACAGCCGACGGCGCCAACGTCATCCAGTACACCTGCGGCACCGGCACCAACCAGCAGTGGCAGTGGACCGCCACCGGCGGCTACTACCAGCTCAGGGCCCGCCACAGCGGCAAATGCCTCGACGTGGCAGGCGCCTCGACAGCCGACGGCGCCGACATCCAGCAGTACGCCTGCGGCAGCGGCACCAACCAGCAGTGGACCCGCACCCAGTCCTGACCACCGGCACGACCGGGGGCGTCCATCTCGCGGCGGACAGGACCGATCGGCCTGATCGGCGCCCCGGGCCGCTTCCGGCCCTCAGGCGGTGCGAGGCGAACGTCCTCAGCACCCCGGGGGCATGGCGCATGAGCGCACAGGGCTCGCCGTGCCGGGGTGTCGTCGCGGCCCCGCGTCAGGACGGGACCAGGACGCAGAACTCGTGGCCCTCCGGGTCGGCCAGGCACGTCCATGACACGTCGCCCTGGCCCACGTCGGCGGGCGTCGCACCGAGGGCCTTCAGGCGCGCGACCAACTGCGCCTGGTGGGCCGCGGAGGTGGTGGCGAGGTCGAGGTGCACCCGGTTCTTCGTCGACGTCTTGGGCCGCGGGACGGGAACGACGTCGACGCAGACGGCGACCGGGTCCGGCCAGACGAGGCCGCCCACGGGCCCGACGTAGGTGGTCACGCCGGGGCTGTAGGCGCTCCAGCCGAGCGCCCGCGCCCAGAACCGGCCGACCGCCGGGGCGTCGAGAGCCTTGATGTTCACCTGAACGGGTCGCAGCGCCATGCGGGCGACCCTACGCGCCCGCCCCGCGGATCGAGCCCGGAGAATTCGAGCTCCTGACATCCTGCCCGCGAAGCGGAAGGCCGGCCCCTCTGGATTCCCGCCCGTGGAGCCGCACATGAACGCGCCGCGGGGACCGTCCCCGGCCCCCGCGGTGTCCCCCGGACCGCCCGAACCCCCGGCCCCTGCGGCTCCCCCGAGCCCCTCGGCGGAGGAGGGAACGGCGGGCCGCCCTGCGCTCCGCCGAGCCCGCAAACACAAGAAACCCGGCCTGGAAAATCAATGACTTTCTCCCCGCCCCGCCTCAGACTCAAGATCGTGCCACGGCATCGTTCACATTTCGGATATATCGGAACGACCACCTCTGCGACCTGCCCCTTCACGACACCCCGAACCGCCCCCGCACTCCGGACCGCCGTCTCCGGCCTGACCGGGACGCCGTGGTGGGCCGGGGTGACGCGAGGGCGTTTGTACTCGCCGTGACGTGTTCGGAGGATGACGGGAATGCGCCGGAGTTCGTCATGCCCGGCCGAGGCCGAGGACGACGGCTCGTGAGGAGATTTCGCCCGTCGCCGCGGGAAGGTCGCTCGAGAAATCCCGACCACCAGAGCCGTTTCGCCGATATCACCTCACCGAACGATCCCGCCCGGCCCGAGTCGCCGGCGGAAAAGGCGAACAGAGAAGAACGAGAACCGGACGCACGGCAGAGTGCCGAGGGCACGATATCGGAACAATCGAATGTCGAACGGCGACACCTACTGGATCGACCTCCGGCAGTCGCACCGAAATCCCACCTGGGCGCCGGCCGATGCCCAGGCGGGCTTCCACGTCCGCCCCCCAGAAAGTAAGGCGACCATGGCAAGGATCATCACCGAACTCATCGACGAGCGAGAGATACCGAAATATTTCTCCGGCGTCGCGGACATCGAGGCGGAAGGCGAACTCGACGATATCGAAATCGATCCGGATGGGTGGGTCGGCACCGACGACGACGGGATCGCGATCGATGGGGGAGACAGCGAGAGGTATCTGATCAAGTACGAACTCTGGGACGGCCCCCCTCCCCCTAGCGAGGCCTGGGAAAGGAGCTGGTCCGGAAGCGTGCGTTTGACCTCCGGAAAGGTGCATGCCGTCAATGAATACTCCGGCGACGCGTTCTACGGCACGGAGTTCGACCTCGGCAGAAAGGACTGCGTCTGGCAGGTCAGGGTCCATCGCAATCTTCTCGACCACAAAGTCTTCACGTCGGCCCTGATCGGCGTCACCCTCATCAACATCCAGTTCTGGCTGGACGACTGAGGTGGCCTGAGGGAGAACGGCCCGGCCGATCGGGAATCCCCGGGCACCGCGTACGATTCCGAGGAATCCTTGGAATCAAGGAAGCCGGGGAATCGGGGCGCCGGGCTCATCCTGGACGTGACGGACGGGACGATCAGGCCCCACCCCGGTCACCTACGGTTCGGGGGTTTCCGCTTCGCGGTCATCCTGGAGCCGAGGTCCCTCCGCCGGAAGCCGTTTCCCCAGTTCCAGGACCGCCTGCGCAAGAGCGCCGATCATGAAGCCCGCCCCCGCGATCGAGATCGGCACGGCGTCTCGATATCCGTCGTGGTCCGTGAGAACCGAGGCGACGCTGAGAAACAGCAGGAGCGTACCGAGCGAGAGAAACAAATGGCGCGTGCCCATGCCAAGTGATCATAAGGACACGAGGCGCGTGTACCCGCGCCGGAAGCGCGTTCTTTTCCGGCGTACTCGGCCTTTTCCGGCGTACTCGGCCCGCTCCCGAAAGTCGCGTTCGAGAAGACAGGCCGGCACCGCCGGGAGTGCCTCGGACGGCGAGCCCGGTGGGGCGGGGCCCCGGACATGAACGCGCCGCCGGGGCCGAGGACGTGTCCTCGGCCCCGGCGGCGCGCCCGCCCCTGGGTCTTACTCGCCGGTCTTCTCGGCGAGGGTCACGGTGACGGTGCCGGGCTGCCCGTCGCGGACGTAGGCGATGGTCACCTGCTGGCCGGGCTTGAAGCCGCGGACGGCTCCGACCACGGTGGCCGCCTCGTCCACGGCCGTGTTGTCGATCTTGGTGATCAGGTCGCCCTGCCGGATGCCCGCCTTGGCCGCGGGGCTGCCCTCGGTGACCTGGCCGACCAGGGCGCCGCCCGCGTCCCCGGTGGCGTCGGTCACGCTCACGCCCAGGAAGGCGTGGGAGACCTTGCCGCTCTCGATGAGCTGCTGGGCGACCTGGTTGGCGGTGGTGATGGGGATGGCGAAGCCGACACCGATGCTGCCCTCACCGCCGTTGGTGGCGATGGCGGTGTTGATGCCCACCACCTCCCCGGCCGCGTTGACCAGCGCCCCTCCCGAGTTGCCGGGGTTGATCGCCGCGTCGGTCTGGATGGCGCCGCCGATGGTGGTGGCCCCGCCGCCGCCCGGCCGCTGCTCGCCCCAGCCGGGCGGGAGCTGCTGCCGGCCCTGGTCGCCGCCGACGGTCAGGGTACGGTTCAGCGCGCTGACGATTCCCGCGGTGACCGAGCCCGACAGGCCCAGCGGGCTGCCGATGGCGAGGACGGAGTCGCCCACCTTCAGCCGGTCGCTGTCGCCGATCGTGGCCTTGGTGAGACCGGAGACGCCCTCCGCCTTGATGACCGCGAGGTCGGTGGCCGGGTCGGTACCGATGATCTTCGCGGTGGCGGACTTCCCGTCGCTGAACTTGACGGTCACCTGGCTGCCCGGGCCCCCCTGGCCCCCGGCCTCCACCACGTGGTTGTTGGTCAGGATCAGGCCGTCGGCCGACAGCACCACGCCGGACCCCTCGCCCCCGCCGGCGGCGGTCCTGATCTCGATCGACACCACGGAGGGCTGGACGGCCTGGGCGATGTCGGCGACCGTGGTCGCGTTGCCCACCGGGCTGACCACCGGGCTGGACGACGAGACCTGGGCGACCGCGCCGCTGTTGAGACTCGTCGCGACGAAGGCCCCCGCGACCCCACCACCGACGGCCATGGCCGCCAGCGCGAGACCGGCACCTACCTTCTGCCCGGCGCTGAGCCGCCCGCGCCGCGGGGGGACCGCCCCCGGTCCCCCGTGGTGTCCCCCGGGCCCCCCGGCCCCTCCGGCTCCCCCGAGCCCCTCGGCGGCGAGCTGCTCCGGCACCGGGTGGATCAGCGTCGGCTGTGGTCCGGTGTCGGCGCCGGCACGGTAGGTGCCGGGCCGGGGCGGTACCTTGCCGAACTGGGTCCAGCCGTCGTTCCCGGGGGTCGCCTCGGCCGGTGCGTTCTGCTGCTCGTTCCTGTTCGGGTCCATGCGTCTTCCCCCACGTCCTACGTCCCCCGGTCGAACCGGGCGGAGGCCGGTCCTCACCGGCTAGTGAAAACAATGCCCGACGACGTGTAAGCGCAGGTTAAGAGCCTGATCGCGATGATCGGGATCCTCTGACAACGGCTTTATCAGCCGTGCTCAGCGAGGGTCCCGATCACTCGAAATCACCGGGCGAAAACTTCGCGGCTCCCTATCGGGCCCCGAGGATCTCCGCCTGACTCTCGATCAGCAGGCCGCGGCCCTTGATCTGCGCGACGCCGGCGCTGTCGAGGAGGTCGTCCTGGCCGGGGAGCTGGCCCGCGCCGCGCTCCGGGCCGAGCGGTACCAGGATGACGGGCGGCATCGGCTCGTACGCCCCCGGCTCCCCCTCGCCGGTGATCAGGGCGCGGATGTTCGCGGCGACGACGTCGGCCTGCTGTCCCGCGTGCACGGCCATCGGCGAGCCCAGGGTGATGATGTCGCCGAGCGCGAAGACGTTGTCCTGCCCGGTCACCCGCAGCTCGGGGGTCACCTCGACGAGGCGCCTCGCCGTGAGGGCGGGAGCCAGGTCGTCGGCGAGGTAGCCGGTGAGGGGCGTGACACCGTGGCAGCGGTACCAGATGTCGGCGGTGACCTCGGCGCCCGCCTCGGTCGTCACGGTGAAGGGCGCGACGGTGCCGGGCTCGGTCGGTGGCGCCTCGCGCAGCGGGCTGCCCAGCAGCAGCTCGATGCCGAGCTCGTCCAGCTGGCGGCGGAGCTCGGCGCGCAGCTCGGGCTTGAACGGGCCGGGGAGGATGTCGTCGCCGATGTCGGCGACGGTGATGCGCTTGTCGGGCCAGGCGGCCCTGATCTCTCCGGCGAGCTCCAGTCCCACCGGACCCGCGCCCAGCAGCAGCACCCCGTCGGCCGCCGCGAGGGCCTGGTGCGAGGTCCGGTAGCGCTCGTGCGCGACCTCGGTGTCGACGGCGTCGGTCTTGCCGGGGAACGGGTAGGAGGAGCCGGTCGCGAGCACGATGTAGTCGGCGGCGATCTCCTCGCCGGACCCGAGGACGACGCGCTTGGAGTCGACGCTGACGGCCCGGTCGCGGACCACCCGGCCCCGGGCGAGCAGGGTGTCGTACGGGAAGTACATGCTCGGCAGCCAGGTCGGGTCCACCAGGGCCCGCAGCCCGGCGACGTTGTGCACGAAGGCGTCCTTGGGCTCGACGAGCACGACGTCGGCCACGTCGTCGAGTGCCTTGGCGACGCGGACGCCTCCGTAGCCTCCGCCGACCACGGCGACGGTGGGCTGCCAGGCGGGTGCGGTATCGCTCATCACAGGTTCCCGATCTCTTTCTGGTACGGAATCACGGTGGTCCGGCGCGGATCGCGAGCCAGGACGACCGTCGGTCGAACCCGGTCACCCCACGGCGGACACGCCGACCGGGGCCCCGAAAAGGGCTCTGACCAGGTCATACGTGCCGACGCGGGCGTTCGGCATGTCGTTGACACTAACATATCGTTGAAGGTAATCAACTATCTATCTGCTTCGATCATTTCACTCGTGTTACGGTACGAGCATGGAAGTCGAGGACATCCGGCCACCCAGGGCCGTGGATCGCCTCGGCATGCTCCTGGCCCGCCACGGCACCATCACGAACCTCCGCATGCGTCAGGCGCTCGGGGTGACCGGCCTGACCCTCAGGCACGCCATCACGCTGATGAACCTCGACGACAACGGCCCCATGGGCCAGCAGGCCCTCATCGAGGCACTGGCGGTCGATCCCAGCGTGCTGGTGGCGATCCTCAACGACCTGGAGCGTGACGGGCTCGCCGAGCGCCGCCGCGACCCCGCCGACCGGCGCCGCCACATCGTGGAGATGACCGCCGCGGGAGCCGACGCGCTCACCAAGGTGCAGGAGGCGCTCACGGCGATGGAGCGGGAGCTGTGCTCCGGCCTCGACGAGAAGGAGATCGTCCAGCTCTACGGGCTTCTCAGCCGCATCAACACCTCGGCCGAGGAAGAGAAACAGGCCTGCACCGAGGAGTGACCGCCCGGGGCACGGATCGGGGGCCGGCCGGGGCACGGATCGGGGGCCGACCGCGCGGGTTCCCCGGCGACCGCCGCACGCGAACCTCGCCCGTCGCGAACGAGCCCGCCGACCAGACGCTCGAAGGCACCCCCGTCGCGAACGAGCTCGCCGACCAGACGCTCGAAGGCAACGCCGCCGCACGCGAACCTCACCGGTCGCGGGCGAGCCCGCCGATCAGGCGGGGTGAGGGAACGGCCCCGGACGGCTCAGGAGCCGGCGGGCCAGTACTCGTCGCGCAGGAGGCGCTTGTAGAGCTTTCCCGTCGGGTGCCTGGGCAGTTCCTCGCGGAAGTCGACCGACCGGGGACACTTGTAGAGCGCGAGCTGGGACTGGCAGTACTCGATCAGCTCGGCCTCCAGCCCCGGGCCCGCCAGGTCCATGGAGAGCGGCTGCACGACGGCCTTGACCTGCTCGCCCATCTCCTCGTCGGGGATGCCGAAGACCGCCACGTCCGCCACCTTCGGGTGGACGGCCAGGACGTTCTCGGCCTCCTGCGGGTAGATGTTGACCCCGCCAGAAATGATCATGTAGGAGCGGCGGTCGGTGAGGTAGAGGAAACCCTCCTCGTCGACGTAGCCGATGTCGCCGAGGGTGGTCCAGCCCCTGCCCCGGGGGTCGCGCGAGGCCCGCGTCTTGTCCTCGTCGCCGTGGTAGACGAACTGGGGGCCGTCGGAGAAGTAGACCGTGCCGTGCTCGCCCGGCGGCAGCTCGCCGCCGTCCTCGTCGCAGATGTGGACGACGCCGAGCAGCGGGCGGCCGACCGTCCCCTTGTGGGCGAGCCAGTCCTGGGAGCCGACGTACAGGAAGCCGTTGCCCTCGGTCCCCGCGTAGTACTCGTGGACGATCGGGCCCCACCAGTCGATCATCCGTTCCTTGACGGGGACGGGGCAGGGGGCGGCGGCGTGGATCGCGCAGGCCAGCGACGACAGGTCGTAGCGCGCGCGGGTCTCCTCGGGCAGCTTGAGCATCTTGATGAACATGGTCGGCACCCACTGCGAGTGGGTGACGCGGTACTTCTCGACGAGCGCGAGCGCCTGCTCGGGGTCGAACCTCTCCATGACGACGAGCGTGGCGCCCAGGCGCTGGAAGCTCATGCAGTAGCGCAGCGGGGCGGCGTGGTAGAGCGGCGCCGGGGAGAGGTAGACGCTGTCGGCCGAGGGTGCGAACAGGAACTGGATGAGCTGCAGCAGCGGCCCCGGCGTGTCCAGCGTGGCCTGCGAGAGGGTGGGCTTGACGCCCTTGGGCCGCCCGGTGGTGCCCGAGGAGTAGAGCATGTCCACGCCCTGGCACTCGTCCTCGACCGGGGTGGCGGGGTGGGCGGCGACGGCCTTCTCGTGCGAGTCGAAGCCGGGGGCCACGCCGTCCAGCATGAGCCTCAGCCCGACGCCCGGGGTGCGGTCGGTGACGGAGACGGCCACCTCCGCGAGGGCGGCCGAGGAGATGAAGACCCGGGCCTCGCAGTTGTCGACGATGTAGGCGAGCTCGTCGGTCTTCAACCGGGGGCTGATCGCGGTGTAGTACAGGCCGGAGCGGTGCGCGGCCCACGCGATCACCAGGAACAGCGGGTGGTTCTCCAGCATGAAGGCGATGTGGTCACCCGGCCGCAGCCCGGCGGCGCGGAAGAGGTGGGCGAGGCGGTTGGACTCCTCGTCCAGTTCGCGGTAGGTGACGACCCGCCCGGAGCCCGCCATGATCACAGCGGGTTTGTCGGGTGAGACTGCTGCGATCGCTCCCGGATGCATGAAACCGAACATTACTCGGTGAGAAGTTCGGTGAGAAGTGCCCGCACGCGACTGGGCCGCGACCTCGTGTGAGGTCGCGGCCCAGCGGGTGCCCGGGCCTCGGGAGAGCCCGGCGTGCGGATCGGCGTGACCGTACCCGGAAGATCCCGGTCGTACGGATCGGCGTGACCCTACCTCTGAGAACCTGCCCTTATGGATCAGGCGTGGCTGTAGATGTGCTCCCAGCCGCCCTGGTAACCGTTGGGGTGGCCGTGGTTGCCCCGGCTCACCTTGACGTAGATGTGCTCGGCGTCCACGCCGGAGAAGGAGTAGAAGCCGGGCTTCTTGGAGCAGTTCTTGAAGCCCTTGAAGCTGGTGGAGCCGTCGAAGCCGACGACCTTGAAGGTCTCCCACGCGCAGAAGTGCTTGGGCTTGCTCCACCACTTGTGGTTGGTGAGCTTAGTGGCGACGGTGTAGTGGTACTCGTGCTCCCACTTCCACGCGCGCTTCTTGAACCACTGCTTCACCCACTTGCACTTCTTTTCACCCTTGTACCAGGTGCACTTCTTGACGAACTTCGAGTACTTCTTCCAGTACCAGTGCTTCTGTGACTTCTTCTCGACGACGACCTTGCCCTCGGCCTCCGCCTTCTTGTCACCGGAGTAGTACGGACCCCAGGTGTCGGCGAAGACGGGGGTCGCGGTGGTCGCCGAGGCGGCCGACTTGATGGGAGTCGCGGTCTCGGCGTTGGCCATCGCCGGGGTAGCCGTGACGAGCAGGGCGGCCGTACCGGCGCCCAGAAGGATTCGGCTGGCGAATCGCATTTTGAGGGGTTCCTCTCGGGAGTGAGGATTTTGACACCTCAAGTTGTACGATGCGCCGATTGCCCGTCACTTTCACTTCACTTAAAACACCAGGCCAGTGTGATGATCAAATCAGATTACTTGCCGGATAAATCATGAAATGGCAGTAAACGATCAGTTGACATCCGGTCAACCGCGCGCGAGACGGCGGGCGACGGTGTCGCCCAGGGTCTGCACGAGTTGCACCACGGCGACCAGCACGACAACGGTGACGATCATGAGCGTGGTCTCGAACCGCTGGTAGCCGTAGCGGATGGCCAGGTCCCCGAGCCCTCCCCCGCCGATCGCCCCGGCCATCGCCGAGTACGAGATCAGCGCGACCACGGTCACCGTGAGCCCCGCGACCAGGCCGGGCATCGCCTCGGGCAGCAGGACCTTGCCGACGATGGTCACGCGTCCGGCTCCCATGGCCTGTGCGGCCTGCACCTTGTCCCTGCCGACCTCGCGCAGCGCGGTCTCCACCAGCCGGGCGAAGAACGGCGCCGCGCCGAGCGTCAGCGGGACCACCGAGGCGATGGTGCCGATGGTCGTGCCGACGATCAGCCTGGTCAGCGGGAGGATCGCGATCATCAGCACGATGAAGGGCAGCGAGCGGCCGATGTTGACGATCAGCCCGAGCACCCGGTTGAGCACCGCCGAGGGGAACAGCCCGCCCCGGTCGGTGGCGACCAGCGCCACCCCGAGCGGGAGGCCGAGGATCACCGTGAACAGGGTCGACCACAGGACCATCTGGACGGTCTGGCCGGTCGACTCCATCAGCAGCGGGAACATCTCTTCCCAGGTCATCACGCCTCCTCGACGAGCAGGCCGCGTTCGGCCAGGTAGGTGAGCGCGGCGGCGCGCTCGTCACCGGTGACGAGCAGGCGCAGCCGTCCCGTCGAGACGCCCGCCACCTCCTCCAGGGCCCCGCCGAGGATGTTGACGTCCACGTCGAACTTGCGAACCACCTGCGACACCACCGGCTCGCCGGCCTGCCCGGTGAAGGTGACGGTGACGTGGCCCGGCTCGGGCTCCGGCAGGGGGAACAGCTCGGCGGCGAGCCTGGAGCCGGGCCTGGAGATCAGTTCGGGGATGGTCCCCGACTCCTCGACCAGGCCGTCCCGCATGACGGCGACCGAGTCGCAGATCGTCTTGACGACGTGCATCTCGTGGGTGATCAGCAGGATCGTCAGGCCGAGCTCGCGGTTGAGGCGCTTGAGCAGGGCCAGGATCGACTGCGTGGTGCCCGGGTCGAGCGCCGAGGTGGCCTCGTCCGACAGCAGCACCGGGGGGCTCCCGGCCAGCGCGCGGGCGATGCCGACCCGCTGCTTCTGCCCGCCCGACAGCTGCGCGGGGTGCGCCCCGGCCTTGTCGGCCAGCCCGACCAGCTCCAGCAGCTCGGCCGTACGCTTGGCGCGCTCGGCCTTGGCCACCCCCATGACCTCCAGCGGGAAGGCGACGTTCCCCGCGACCGTGCGGGAGGAGAGCAGCGCGAAGTGCTGGTGGATCATCCCGATCTTCTGCCGGGCCCTGCGCAGGTCACCCTCGCGCAGGCCGGTCAGCTCCTGCCCCGCCACCGAGACGGTGCCGGAGGTGGGCCGCTCCAGCAGGTTCACGCAGCGCAGCAGGGTGCTCTTGCCGGCGCCGCTCTGCCCGAGCACGCCGAATATCTCACCCTCACGGACGTGGAGATCCACCCCGTCGACGGCGACCACCTCGCGGCCCCGATCCTGATAGACCTTCCGCAGGCCCGACACATCGATCACAGCAGGTCCCCAACGCGCCCTTGATTTGCCCTCATTCCCGACATGTTATG
This sequence comes from Streptosporangium nanhuense, assembly GCF_059358815.1. Lineage (NCBI taxonomy): Bacteria > Bacillati > Actinomycetota > Actinomycetes > Streptosporangiales > Streptosporangiaceae > Streptosporangium > Streptosporangium nanhuense. The sequence continues at coordinate 927,484 of NZ_JCADBG010000001.1, read as the reverse complement.
TGAAACCGATCACCCGTCACGAACCCCCGCAGCCAGCGGCCCTGGTCACTGCCGGTACGGGTCACGCAGCGGCACGACCCGCTGGGCGAAGTCCTCCTTGATCACCCGCATCCTCTCCCCTGGCGCGTAGAAACGGCCCTTGGTCTCCCCGTACGGTCTGAGCCACCCCTTGGCCGTCAGGTCGCGCAGGTCCCTGACCGCCTGCCCCTGGCTGAGCGACTCGTCCAGCTGGTATCTGCTCCGGCGCAGCCGCCGGTTGACGAACACCTCGTAGAGCGCGGAGACGGTGCGGGCGTTGAGCCCGTCGGCGTCGACCCGCTCCTCCAGGAGCATCCACACCTCCCCCGCCTCGGAGAGCCTGCGCCTGACCCGCTGGGCCTGGAGGTGGTGGGCGCGCAGGCAGAAACGCACCCAGTGCAGCATGTCCCCGTGCGGGCTCCAGCTCCGCCTGCCCCCCACGGCCAGCACCCGGTAGTAGTCGACGGTGTTCTCAGCGATCCCCAGCCACTCCTCGATGGAGGAGAACTCCGGGGTGGTGATCCGGTCCCTGCCGAGCACGAGCGTCTGCAGCGCCCGCGACATGCGGCCGTTGCCGTCGCGCCAGGGGTGGATGCTCACCAGGTTGAAGTGGGCCATCGCCGCCCGCACGTAGCTCGGCGCCTCCAGGTCGCCCTCGTTGAGCCAGGCGACCAGCTCGGCCATCAGCTCCGGCACCCGTTCGACATCGGGCCCCTCGTAGACGACCTCCCCGGTGGAGGAGTTACGCACGTATACGCCACCGGGCCGTACCGTGCCCGGCGTCTTGTCGAGATGGTGGCCGATCATCATGAAGTTGAGCGCGTGGAGCAGGCCGGCGTCGAACGTGAAGACGGGTGCCCGGGAGAGCAGCTGGATGTAGGTCAGTGCCTGCTGGTAGCCGGAGATCTCCCTGGCGACCGCGGCGGAGGTGTCCAGGGGCTCCTCACCGGCCATGATGGACTCGATGTCCTCGACGCTGGCCCGGTAGCCCTCGATCGAGTTGGAGCCCTGGATGGCTCGCGCCTGGAGCTGGCGCCTGAGCTGGCCGTCCCAGCGATGGGTCTCCGCGAGGCGGTATTTCAGGTCGCGGCGCATCTCCTCGATCTCGCCGAGCACCGCTTCGTCGACGGCCTCCAGGGGAGGCGTTCCGTAGAGCATGAGGCCCATGTCACCATGACCGAATCATTCGGTCAATCAACTTGATGATTCGTCCATTTATATTCGTTAAGCCCGTTCCGTACGGGAACGACGACGGCCCGCCCCCTCCAAGGAGGGGGCGGGCCGTCACGGGCAGCGCGGATCAGGCGGCTCAGGCGGCGGTGTGCTGGGCCACCTTGGCCGGGGTGAGCGCGATCTCCAGGACCTCGCGCACGTCGCTCACCGTGTGGACGGTGAGCTCGTCGCGGACGGCCTGCGGGACGTCGTCCAGGTCGGGCTCGTTGCGCGCCGGGATCAGCACGGTCGTGATGCCCGCCCGGTGGGCGGCGAGCAGCTTCTGCTTGACCCCGCCGATCGGGAGCACCCGGCCGGTGAGGGAGACCTCGCCGGTCATGGCCACGTCACCGCGGACCTGGCGGCCGGAGAGCAGCGAGGCCAGGGCCGTGATCAGGGTGACGCCCGCGGACGGGCCGTCCTTGGGAACGGCTCCGGCCGGGAAGTGGACGTGCACCGAGCGGTCCTTGAGGGAGGCGACCGGCAGCTCCAGCTCCGCGCCCCGCGAGCGCAGGTAGGAGAGCGCGATCTGAGCCGACTCCTTCATGACGTCGCCGAGCTGGCCGGTCAGGGTCAGGCCCGTGTCGCCGGTCTCGGGGTCGGCCAGGGACGCCTCCACGTAGAGGACGTCGCCGCCCGCCCCGGTGACCGCCAGCCCGGTGGCCACGCCGGGCACCGACGTACGCTGGCTGGCCTCGGGGAGCGAGGACTCCGGCACGTTGCGCGGGCGGCCCAGGTAGGGGACCAGGTCTCCGACCGTCACGGGCAGCTCGCTCTCGCCGAGCGCCACGTTGGCCGTGACCTTGCGCAGGATCCTGGCGATCGAGCGCTCCAGGGACCGGACCCCGGCCTCCCGGGTGTACTCGCCGGCGAGCTTGCGCAGCGCGTCCTCGCCGAGGGTGACGTCCTCGGCGGTGAGGCCGGCCTTGTCGAGCTGGCGCGGGAGCAGGTGGTCGCGGGCGATGGCGACCTTCTCGTCCTCGGTGTAGCCGTCGAGCGTCACGATCTCCATGCGGTCCAGCAGCGGGCCGGGGACGGCCTCCAGCACGTTGGCGGTCGCCAGGAAGAGCACGTCGCTGAGGTCGAGCTCCACCTCCAGGTAGTGGTCGCGGAAGGTGTGGTTCTGCGCCGGGTCGAGCACCTCCAGCAGCGCGGCCGTCGGGTCGCCCCGGTAGTCGGAGCCGACCTTGTCGACCTCGTCGAGCAGCACGACCGGGTTCATCGAGCCGGCCTCGCGGATGGCCCGGACGATCCGGCCGGACTGGGCGCCGACGTAGGTGCGCCGGTGACCGCGGATCTCGGCCTCGTCGCGCACGCCGCCGAGGGCGACGCGGACGAACTTGCGGCCCATGGCGCGGGCCACGGACTCGCCGAGGGAGGTCTTGCCGACCCCGGGAGGACCGGCCAGCGCCAGCACGGCGCCGCTGCGGCGCCCGCCGACCACGCCGAGGCCCTTCTCGGCCCTGCGCCCGCGGACGGCGAGGTATTCGATGATGCGGTCCTTGACGTCGTCGAGGCCGGTGTGGTCGGCGTCGAGGACGGCGCGGGCCGCGGCGATGTCGTAGGAGTCCTCGGTCCGGTCGTTCCACGGGATGTCGAGGACGGTGTCGAGCCAGGTGCGGATCCAGCCGGTCTCGGGAGACTGGTCGGAGGTCCGCTCCAGCTTGTCGACCTCCTTGAGCGCGGCCTCGCGTACCTTCTCGGGCAGGTCGGCGGCCTCGACGCGGGAGCGGTAGTCCTCCTCCTCGGAGGCGGAGGTGTCGCCGTTCAGCTCGGCGAGCTCCTTGCGGACCGCGGCGAGCTGCTGGCGGAGCAGGAACTCGCGCTGCTGCTTCTCCATGCCCTCCTGGACGTCCTTGCGGATCGTCTCGGCCACGTCGAGCTCGGCCAGGTGCTCGCGGGACCACTCGACCAGCTTCTCCAAGCGGTCGGCGGGGTCGGCGGTCTGGAGGATCTCGGCCTTGCGCGGGGTGCTCAGCCAGGGGGCGTAGCCGGAGTTGTCGGCGAGGACCGAGGGGTCGTCCATCTGGTTGACCGCGTCGACGACCTGCCACGCGCCCCGCTTCTGCAGGATCGTGGTCGACAGCGCCTTGTACTCCTTGGCGAGCTCGTGGGCGCGCTCACCCGACGCGACGGCGGGAATGCGGGTGGCCTCCACCCACAGGGCCGCGCCGGGACCGGTCGTGCCGGTGCCCACCCGGACCCGGTCGACACCGCGCACCACGGCCGCGGGCTCGCCCCCGGGGAGCCTGCCCACCTGCTCGACGATCGCCCTCACGCCCACCGAGCCGTATCTTCCGTCGATCCGGGGAACGAGAAGGACCTCCGGCTTGTTGTCAGCGAGAGCCTGCGCCGCGTCGATCGCGGCCCGGACCTCGGTCTCCGACAGGTCAAGCGGGACCACCATGCCCGGCAGCACGACCTCGTCGTCGAGCGGCAGAACCGGGAGGATCAAGCTCTCACTCATGTGAACTCCAAGGGTTGAGTTATACACACTCAATTAATGGGAGCCCAAGAATGTTCCCGGGGTTGAGCGAGTTCGCTGTGAGCGATCGTAATCGTGTAATCATGGCTGCTCGGACGACCGTGAACCCCAGGGAGAGCATGTGTTCCAAGCCCGTCCGGGCGAGGCGCGCCCCCCTCCGGGAACGACGGGGGTGCGTGTCTCGCCCGGTTCCGGCCCTCCGGTTCCGCCGCCGGACCGGACCTGGCCGGTCAGCGAGGGCGTGTCATCGGGACAGCCCCTTCCTCACGACTGAGCACACGTGATCCCGTTGACCCGGAAGGCCGCCGGAGGGGGGTTGGCGCCCGTGTGGGTGCCCTGGAAGCCGATGAGCAGCGACTGCCCGGGAGCTAGGTCCCTGTTCCAGGGCTGGTTCACGGCCGTCACCGCGCTCGCGTTCTGCGACCAGGTCGCCGACCAGCCGGAGGTCACCCGCTGGCCCGGGTCGGCGAAGGCGAACGCGAGCTGCCAGTCGGTGAAGGTCGCGGAGCCGGTGTTGTAGATCCTGATGTTCGTGCTCATCCCGTTGCTCCACGGCCAGGAGGCGTACTCCACCTCGCAACTGCCGGGCACCGGGGGGAGGTCGTTGTAGATCGTGACGGGCACCGTCCCGGACGGGGGGCTCACGTCGCCCTTCGTGTCGACGGCCACGACGTACAGGTGGTGGACCTCCGACTCGACGTAACGCGGGGGGAACGGAAGGAAGATCGTCGCCTCGGTGACCGCGGGCTGGAGGGTGGCCAGCCGGACGGCCGTGCCGTTCTTGTTCTCGTACACGTAGTAGCAGGCGATGCCGTGCGGATCGCTGGAGGCGGCCCAGCTCAGGCGCACCTGGGTGAGCATGACGTCCACGACCACGGGCGTTCCCGGCGCGGTCGGCGGGGTGCTGGAGGGCGCCAGGGTCTGCGGTGCCGTGCGGCACGGGAGGGCGGGGGACGGAGAGGACGCCGGCGCCGGTGTCACCGCCGCTGCCGGTGCCGGTGCCACTGCCACTGCCGGTGCGGCCGTGGCGCTTCCGGCCGCCAGGATGACGAGAGCGGCGGCCGTCACTCCCCCGCCGGTCCAGCCGGCCAGCCATGTCGTTACCCGCATCGATCTGCCCCCTTCAAGGGTCGGCCCTTTCAAGGAAAGTCACACTCCGGACGCAACCGGTCAACATCGCGCCGCCACCAGGACCGGGTGACCTGGTGGGCGGCGCCGGACGATGAAACGTTCAACGACGACGGGCGCACGGGAACCGCCCGAAGGAGAGCGAGGGCGCGGCCGCTCCCGCCCTCCTACGCGACCTCGGCCGAAGGCTCCCGCCCTCCTTCGCGACTCCACCCGGAAGCTCCCGCCCTCCTACGCGACCCCGCCCGGAAGGCGACCCGGCGTGTGTGGCGGACGGCGGCCCGGTCCGGGCACGACCCGAGTCCCCGAGGGCACGGGCTCCGTCCCCGGTCGTGTCTCCTGCCCCACCCTGGGGTGACCTTCGAAGGTCACCCCACGGTGGGATGCGGGTGACGACCGCGCCGCCTACGCTGATCCAGGTGATCCCCAGCCCCGCGCGGCGGTTCCTCCTGCGGCGCGCCCAGCGGGTGTGGAAGACCGCCGTGCGGCTGGCCCGCCCGCTCACCGAGGCGCTGGTGACCGGGACGCCCGACCCCGCTCGGCCCCGATCACGCCGTCTCGTCCGTCGCGTGCCGCGCGCCCTGGGGCTGCTGCCGTTCCAGAGGATCGACCTGGTCCTGCTGGGCGACCTGGCGCTGACCTTCGTCCTGTTCGGCGGCGGCCTGTCCTACCTCCAGACCGAGGCGGCCGCGGCCCGTTCCCTCCTCGACCAGGAGGGGCTCATGTTCGCGGCCCTGGCCTTCTCGCTGCCTCTCGCGCTGCGCGACCGGTGGCCGCTGGCCGCCTGGCGGTCGGCCTTCCTGCTCGTTCCCCTGGGGACGGTCGTCTCGCGGCAGTTCCTCCACGAGGTCCCCTACACCGCGGCCGCCTCGGTCACGTACGTACTCGTGGTCTACGCGGTCGCGGTCCGCTGCGAGCGGCACATCACCGTGGGCGTGTGGATCGTCTCGTTCCTCGTCGCCTGGATGATCCATCCCAACTCGCTGGCCCTCGTCGCCGGCGCGGTCTCGGTGACCGTCCTGTTCGGCTACAACGTGCGCGCCAGGCGGCTCGCCGCCGGGCTGCTGGCCCAGGAGGAACGGCGCAGCGAGCGGGCCCTCGCGGCCCAGGCCGCGCTGGAGGAGCGGGCCAGGATCGCCAGGGAGCTGCACGACGTCGTCGCCCACCACATGTCGGTGATCGCCATCCAGGCCGAGGCCGTCCCGCTGCAGGCGGCCGGGGACGCACGGCGCCTGGAGGAGGGGCTGAGGGAGATCCGCGCGCTCTCCCTCGCGGCCATGACCGAGATGCGCCGCGTGCTGGGCGTCCTGCGGGAGGGGGACGGGCACATCGACACCGCGCCACAGCCGGGCCTCGGCCGCCTGGAGGAGCTCGTCGACACCACGCGCTCCGCCGGGCTCGACGTGACGCTCAAACTCGTCGGCGACCTGGCCGGGCTCCCCACGGCGGTGAGCCTGTCCGCCTACCGGATCGCCCAGGAGTCGCTCAGCAACGCCATGCGGCACGCCCCCGGCTCGGCCGTCTCGCTGAAGATCGCCCGGTACGGCGCCGAGCTGCACGTCCAGGTGACGAACGGCGCCGGGCAACGCTCCCCCGAGGAACCGGGACACATGGGACACGGCCTGATCGGGATGCGCGAACGGGTGTCGGTGCTCGGCGGGAGACTCTGGGTCGGCCCGACCGGGACGGGCTTCGCGGTCACCGCCATACTGCCGATCACCGAGGACGCATGACCCCCTCCCCGTTCAAGGAGCTTCGATGACGATCCGGGTGCTCATCGCCGACGACCAGGGCATGGTACGAACCGGTTTCACCGTCTTCCTGAGCTCGCAGCCCGACATCGAGGTCGTCGGCGAGGCCGCCAACGGCGCCGAGGCCGTGGCGCGGGTGGCCGAGCTGCGGCCCGACGTGGTGCTGATGGACGTGCGCATGCCGGTCATGAACGGCCTCGCGGCGACACGGGAGATCGTGAAGTCCGCCGACCCCGCGCCCAGGATCCTGATCCTGACGACGTTCGACCTCGACGACTACGTGTACGAGGCGCTGCGGGCCGGGGCGAGCGGGTTCCTGCTCAAGGACGCCTCGGCGCAGCAGCTCGCCGAGGCGGTCCGGGTGGTGGCGGCCGGGGAGGCGCTGCTCGCCCCCTCGGTGACCAGGCGGCTGATCGCGGAGTTCGCCCGCATCGGCCCGAGCCGCCCGCGCGGGCGGCTGGACGACATCACCGAGCGGGAGACCGAGGTGCTCGCCCTCATCGCGCGCGGCAGGTCCAACCAGGAGATCGCCGAGGAGCTCGTCCTGTCGGAGCAGACCGTCAAGACCCACGTGGGCCGGATCCTCGCGAAACTGAACCTGCGCGACCGCGCCCAGGCGATCGTCCACGCCTACGAGACGGGGCTGGTCCGTCCGGGCGAGTAAGCCCGGGGGCGCTCGCCGCTACGGTCGCCCGAGCCGGTACAGGACGTGGGAGCGCACCGGGTGGCCTCGGGGCACCGCCGGGTGGTCGAAGTCGTCGGCCGGGTCGCGGGTCATGCCCAGCCGTTCCATCACCGCGCGCGAGCGCGTGTTGAGCCGGGTCGTCATGGAGACGATCTCGTCCACCCCGGCCACCGCGAAGCCCTCGGCGACGGCCCGTCCGGCCGCCTCTACGGCGTACCCGTGCCCCCAGGCGTGCCTGGCCAGCCGCCAGCCGACCTCCAGGGCGGGGGTGAAGGGCGCGTCGAACCGCTGCCACATCAGGCCGGTGAAGCCGATGAACCGGCCCGTCTCCCTGACCTCCAGCGCCCAGAGGCCGTAGCCCTGCTCGTCGAAGGACCGCTCGATCTTGTCGACCATCGTGTCGCTCTGCGGCCTGGTCAGCGGGGCCGGGAAGTGCTCCATCACCTCGGGGTCGGCGTTCAGGTCGGCGAACGGCTCCCGGTCGTCATCCCGCCATCTGCGCATGATCAGCCGTTCCGTCTCCATACGGCGGAGTTTATCGCCGGGTCCGTACGGGGCGGCGGCCCTCGGCCCGAGGCCGGCGCGGGACCGGCCCAGGACCGGCGCGAGAGCCGACCCGCACCGGCGCGGGAGCCGGCCCGCACCGGCGCGGGGCACCCGGGGTCGCCTTCCTCGCGCCCGGGAGGGACGGGGAAGGTGACCGCCTCGGGGTGACGCGGGTTACGGGCCGTGATTCCTAGCGTTCTGTCCGGTTCCTCAGATCGGACAGGAGACTCGCATGATCCCTCGTACGCTCGCCGTGGTCGCCGCCGCGACGCTCGCCTACGTGACGGTCCCGCCGCCCGCCGGCGACCGGGTGGTGCGGGTCTACGGGGACCTCGGCACGGCGGAGCACGTCGCGGTCGTCGTTCCCGGCTCCGACACCACGGCCGCCACCTTCGACGGCGGCAGGGCCAAGCCGTACAGCACGCCGGGGGGCGGGGCGCGGGCGCTGCTGGCCCAGGCTCGGGCGCTGGATCCGGGGGCGAGGCTGGCGGTGGTCGCCTGGCTCGGCTACGACAGCCCGGCGACGCTCAGCCTCGGTGTGCTGACCGGCGGAGCCGCGGAAAGGGGGGCCTCCGACCTGCGGCGGTACGTCACCGGGACGCTCGGGGGGAAACGGGTCAGCCTGCTGTGCCACAGCTACGGCTCGGTGGTGTGCGCCGGGGCGGTGCCCGGTTCCGGGGTGGCCGACACGGCCGTCCTCGGCAGCCCGGGGCTGGGCGTCCCGTCGGCCGCCGAGCTGGGCGGCACCCGGTTGTGGGCGGGCAGCGGCGCCCGCGACTGGATGCGCGAGGTGCCCAAGCTCAGGATCGGGCCGCTCGGATTCGGTCCCGACCCCGCCGCCCCCGCCTTCGGGGCCCGCCTGTTCGGCACCGGTTCCGCCGGGCACAGCGACTACTTCGAACCGGGTGGCGAGTCCCTGCGCAACCTGACCCTGATCGCGCTCGGCCGTGGCGGCGAGGTGTCCCGTGGCTAGCCTCGCGGCCGGGATCGAGGCGGCCACGCCGGAGAGCAGGGACCGCGGGGTGGACGCGCTGCGGGCGCTGGCGATCGTGGGCGTGGTGCTGGGGCACTGGCTGGTGACGGCGTGGGACCGGGGCGCGGCGGGGGCGGTCCATCTGTCCAGCCCGCTCGCCCACCTGCCCGGCCTCACGCCGCTGTCATGGGTGTTCCAGACGCTGGCGGTGTTCTTCCTCGTCGGCGGCTACGCGGCGGCGCGCGGCTTCCGCTCGGCGGCGACGCGCGCCTCGCGAACCCGCGAATCCTCAGAGACCCGCGAACTCTCAGAGATCCACGAACCCTCAGAGACCCGCGAACCCTCGGAAACCCGCGAACCCTCAGAGACCCGCGAACCCTCGGAAACCCGCGAGGCGGGCTCCACGGTTCCTCTCACCCTGTCGCGCGGTACGGACCTCGCGGCGGCGCCCGGTTCGCGTCTCCCCCGCCGGGAGACCGGGGGCGGCGCGAACCGGGCCGGAATCTGGGTGCGGGCCAGGATGGGAAGGCTGCTGGGACCGGTGGTGCCGTTGCTCCTGGTCTGGGCGGGGATCGCGGTGGGGATGGCGCTGCGCGGGACCCCCGCGGGAACGATCAGGGTGATGGCGCTCCCGGCGATCGGGCCGCTGTGGTTCCTGGCCGTCTTCGCCGCCCTGACCGCGGCCACCCCTCTCCTCCTGCGCGCGCACCCGGTCGTCACGGCCGCCGTGGCGTTCGCGGTCGTGCTCGGGGTGGACCTGGCCAGGTTCGGGCTCGGGGCCCCCGCCTGGACGGGGTGGGCGAACCTTGTGGCCGGTTGGCTGGTCCCGTACGCGCTGGGGATCGCCTGGGCGCGCGGGCTGCTCGGCTCGCGCCGGGTGGCGGCGGGCCTGCTGGCCGGCGGGGCGGCCGGGGCGGCGCTGCTGGTCGCCGGGTTCGGCTATCCGGCGAGCATGGTGGGCGTGACCGGGGACCCGGTCTCCAACCTCAGCCCGCCCAGCCTGGCCGTGGTCTGCTTCGGGCTCGCCCAGGTGGGACTGGCGCTGCTCGTACGCGCGCCGCTGGCCCGGCTGATGCGGCGTCCCCGGCTGTGGGCGGTGGTCGCGTCGGCCAATCTGTCGGCGATGACGCTCTTCCTGTGGCACCAGAGCGCGGTGGCCGTGCTCGCCGTCGCCGCCCTGCGCCTCGGTGACGTGCCCGGTCTGCTCGCGGAGCCGGGCGAGCCGATCTGGCTGCTGCACCGGCTGGCCTGGTTCCCGGTGTTCGCGGCCGTTCTCGCGCTCGTGTGCCTTCCGGGATCGATGCGCGGGCGATTAAATGACAGGGTGTCGTCATCGGCTTGACGAGGTGGCCCGGCTTTTGTGACACTGCGTCATAAAAGGTTTCCTCGTCGCGGAGTGATCATGAGCGAATCGCCCTTCTCCGAAGTCCTCAGGAACGCCACCTGGGGTGACCACGAGTCCGCCGAGGACGAGAGCTACCTCAAGGCGCTGATGGCGGGCAGCCTCAGCACCGAGGCCTACGGCGAGATGGTCGCCCAGCACTACTTCGCCTACGTGGCCCTGGAGAGCGCCTCCCGCTCGCTGGCCTCCGACCCCGTCGCCGCGCCGTTCGTCATCCCCGAGCTCTATCGGGAGGAGGCGCTGGTCCGCGACCTGGAGACGATCTACGGGTCCGGCTGGAAATCCAGGATCGAGCCCTCCAAGCCGACCCTGACCCTGGTGGCCCGCATCAACCAGGTGGCCACCTGGCCGGGCGGCTACATCGCCCACCACTACACCCGCTACATGGGCGACCTGTCCGGCGGGCAGTTCATCCGGATGGAGCTGCAGAAGATCTACGGCTACCAGCCGGGCGGCGGCGTCGACTTCTACCTCTTCGACGGGATCGGCAGCCTGCCCCGCTTCAAGAACGAGTACCGGGCCCGGCTGGACGCGCTCCCCCTGAACGAGGCGGAGAAGGGGCGGCTGATCCGCGAGACCAGGCTGGCGTACCTGCTCAACACCGAGGTCCTGGGTGAGCTCGGCCGGGTGGCCCGCTCCGAGTTCGCCGCCTGACCCCGCCTCACGGACACGTTCGAGAACTCTTTCACCGAAACGCGGAAACGCTCCGGCACGGGATCCCGTGCCGGAGCGTTTCCGCGTTCGGTCGCCCCGAACGCCGGAGCGCGAGGGGTGCGACAGGAGGGCGCCGTCCCCCGGGACCCTCGGCGGCCTCAGAAGGAGTAGGGACCGAAGCGGCCCCAGGCCACGAAGGCGGAGAGCACGAGAAGCACCACGTTGACCACGATCCCCGGGTACTCCTTGCGCCGGAGGTGCACGACGAGGGCGCCGATCATCGTGACCACCAGGCCCGCGGCGGCGATCGGGGTGAGGATGGGCAGGATGCCGGTGACGGCGGGCAGGATGAGGCCGATCCCGGCCAGCACCTCAAGGATCCCGATGATCTTGACCTGGCCGTCCGAGAAGTCCTCCACCCAGGGCATCTGGCCCGACAGGCTCTCGCGGGACTTGGTGGCCTTGATGAAACCGGCGCCGATGAAGGCCAAGGCGAGCAGGATCTGCACGACCCAGAGGGCGATGTTCATGGTGTTCTCCGAGGGGATAAGTGAAGGCAGCCCTTCGCTTGGGGGGCTACCGTAGCATAAACGCAGGATGGCCTTCGCTTTGTAGAATCGGCTCATGAACGCGTGCAAAGGGCGGGGACTGCGCAAGGACGCCGAGCTCAACCGGGAGCGGATCGTGGCGGCGGCGCGGATCGCGTTCCGCGAGGGCGGCCTCGACGTGCCCCTGGAGGAGATCGCCCGCCGGGCCGAGGTGAACATCGCCACGCTCTACCGGCGCTTCCCCGACCGCGAGGCGCTCATCGAGGCGATCCTGGCCGACCGCATGGCCGAGTTCGTCGAGGCCGCCGAGGCCGCGGAACTCGCCGACGACCCCTGGGAGGGGTTCGCCGGGCTGGTCGGGCACATCTGCGGCATGCAGGCCGCCGACCAGGGGGTGACCGAAGGTCTCACCTCCTGCTTCCCCGGGGCGGCGCTGGAGGCGCCGAGGGCACGGGCGCTGGCGGCGGTCGACCGGGTGATCGAGCGGGCCCGTCGCTCCGGGACGCTGCGCGCCGACTTCACCGGCCAGGACCTGATGCTGATCATGATGGCGAACGCCGGGGTGCTCGGCTCCACGCGCTGCGCCGCCCCTGAGGCGTGGCGGCGGCTGGTCGGCCTGATCCTCGACGCGTGCCGCACCGGCCGCGCCGACCGGGTCGCTCCCCCGCTCCCCCCGCCCCCCAGCGCCGAGGACATGCGCAACGCGATGCTCACGGCCCGCCTTCATCGCTGATCGCCGCCGGCCCCGTGGTCGCACGGCCACGGGCCACCTGACGGGGTGCCGGGGCTGTGCGACCATGGGGCCATGCCCCGGATTTCGGCCGCGACCATCGGCGAGCACCGCGTCCAGACCCAGGATCGCATCCTGCGCGCCGTCTCGCGTCTCTCGCGGGACCAGGGCATCGACGCCATCTCCATGACCGACGTGGCGAACGAGGCCGAGATCACCCGCACCGTCCTGTACAACTACTTCCCCGACAAGGCCGCGCTGCTGCTCGCCTTCACCGAGCGGGTGACGCACTACTTCATCGACAGCTACGAGCGGGAGCTGCCCGACCGAGCCTCGCCCGCCGAGCGGCTGCGGGTCTTCGTCAGGCTCCAGCTCGACGGGCTGCTCGCCCACCCCCACCCCGGCCCCGCCGACCTGTCGGCGGCGCTGGGCCCGGACGCCTACCAGCGCCTGGCCGACCACGTCGAGCCGATGCAGCGCATCCTGACGGGCATCATCGACAGCGGCGTGTCGTCGGGCGACTTCCAGGTCCCCGACGTGGCCGCCGCCGCCCGGATCATCCTCACCGTCATCGGCGCCGAGCGGGTGCCGCTGCTCGGCGGCGAGGTGACGCCCGAGGAGGCCGAGAGGATCGTCTCCGGCTTCGTGCTCCGCGGCCTGGGCTCCCGGAGCGTCCCGGACGGGATCTGAGCCCGGCCGGGGAAGCGGGCCGCCGGGTGAGCGGAGGCCGACGGCCAGGTGTCGCGCGGGCGCACCGTGGGCGACCATCGGGCCAACAGCCGCCCGATCGCCGTTCCCCGCTGTTACGGTCCGCCCATGTCAGCAGTCAAGCCAGTGTCAGCGGTGAAGGTAGAGATCACCCCGAAGTCGCTCGACCGGATCCCCGGCTGGTTCTGGGGCACCGACCAGCGGCTCTTCGAATGGATCCTGTCCGGGCAGGCCACGGAGGACTCCCCCGGCGACCTGCTGGAGATGGGAACCTACCTCGGCAAGAGCGCGGTCATGATCGGGGCGCACGCGCGTCCCGGCGAGGTGTTCACGGTCTGCGACCTCTTCGAGTCCGAGGCGCCCGAGGCCGCCAACGACGCCGAGACGAGCCGGTCCTACTCCGCGCTCACCCGGGACAGGTTCGAGGAGAACTACCTGACCTTCCACGACGCGCTCCCGCGGATCGTGCACGGCCCGACCTCGATCGTTCTCGACCACGTCGCGGCTGAATCGTGCAGGTTCGTCCATGTGGACGCCTCGCACCTGTACGTCCACGTACGGCAGGACGTCCTGTCGGCCAGGAAGGTCCTGCGCCCCGACGGGATCGTCGTCTTCGACGACTACCGGAGCGTGCACACGCCCGGGGTGGCGATGGCCGTCTGGGAGGCGGTGTCGAAGCTGGGCCTCGCGCCGATATGCGTCAGCACGCAGAAGCTCTACGCGACCTGGGGGGACGCGGCCCCGATCCGGGAGCGGCTGCTGCGCTGGCTGGAGTCACGCGAGGACCTGTGGCACACCACGGACGCGTTCGACGGCTGGGAGCTCGTCCGGGTCAACCAGGTCAAGAAGCCCGCGCCTCCCGCGGGCGACGCCGCCACGTTGAGGAAGCTCGGCGAGGACCTCCGGCGCACCGCGGCGGATCTGAAGAAGGCGACGGCGGAGTCACGGGCGGCGACCCAGGCCCTGAGAAAGGCCACCTCGGAGATCAGCCTGGCCGGTCCCGTGGTGCGGCGCGCCGTGCGGTGGACCCGCAGGATCACCCGGCGCGCACGCGCCTGACCCGATGACGGCCCGGGGTCCGTCCGGGCCGGGGAGGGCGGCGGGGATCCGTTCCAGGATCCCCCCGGCGAAGACGTCGTAGAGGCCGGTCGTCTCCAGGTGCACGTAGCCGATGTGGCAGTCGCACATCGCCGCCGGACACGCCGTGGCCCTGGGGCCGAACGTGCCGTCGTAGAGGTTGCCGAGCACGGCCGGGACGAAGTGGCAGCGCCGCACGGTGCCGTCGCCGTCGACGGAGACCACGCTGTTCCCCGTACGGCAGGGCAGGCCCGCGCTGCGGTGCGGCGTCCGGCTGTGGTGGAACAGCGGGTCGATCGCCGTCCAGGCGTCCGCCTCGTCGTCGGTGTAGAGAACGCCCTCCGCGGCGTTCACCCAGAGGTACACCTCCTCCGGCAGGTCGGCCCGGAGGCGGCGGGCCTGGCCGAGGTGGCCGGGCAGGCCGACGACGCCGACGCTGAAGCGGACCCCGCGCGCGACGAGGTCACGGCAACGGCCGAGGAAGCGGTCGTAGGGGACCTGGCCGGGGTGGTAGGTCACCCAGAGGGCGAGCGTGTCCAGGTCGGCCTCGGCCAGCCAGCCGGGGCGGCAGCTGAGGTTGGTCTGGATGGCGACCCGGCGCACGTGGGGCAGGTGGCTCAGCTCGACCATCGCCCGGCGGTACCAGGACCGGACGAGGCCCTCGCCCCAGGGGGTGAACAGCACCGAGACCGGATGGTCGCGCCCGGCCACCCACGCGGTGAACCGCTCCAGCGCCGCCCGGTCCCTCGCCAGCTGCTCTCGGTCGTCGCGCCGCTTGGCGAACGGGCAGTAGGGGCAGTCGTAGTCGCAGCTCGCCAGCGGCCCCCGGTAGAGGATCGTGAGGTGGCCGCGATCACGGCCACCGGCGGGTGCCGCCCCGGGGTCCTCCTGACGCGCGCCCGATTCGCCCGCCTCCCGGAGGCCGCCCGGCCCGCCCCGCGACGCCGTCACCGGTCCTCGTAACGGGCCATCAGCGCACGGACCCCGCCGGAGAACAGCGCGGGGCCGATCGCGTCGGAGCGGGCCAGGCCCTCGGCGGTGAGCCGGAGCCGTCCGGGCCCGCCGCTCCCGCCCTCGCCGCTTCCACCCTCGCCGCTTCCACCCCTGGGCGGCGGCGGGGCGTCGCGCTCCAGCAGGCCCCGCGCGGCCAGGCGCTCCAGCTCCGCGCCGAAGTGGGCCTCGGGACCGGCCCCGAAGCGGGCGCGGTAGGCCTCGGTATCGAGGCCGTCGGCCTGGAGCAGCGACTGGATGAGATGGCGGCGGCGCCGGTCGTCGTCGTCCAGCCGGAACCCCACGTTGGCGACCGCGAACTCCCCGGGGGCCAGGCGCACGTAGTCGTCGATGATCGCGCGCACCTGGCCGGCGGCGACCGCGTACTCGTAGGAGTAGTGCAGGCCGGAGGTGTAGGAGCGGGCGCCGCAGCCGAGGCCGACCATGCCGTCGCTCTGGCAGGTGTACTCGGCCGGGCTCGCGCGGCCGGGAAGCCGGAACATCCGCATCGAGACCTGCTCGTACCCGGCGGCGAGCAGGTGGTCGCGGCCCTGGCGGTAGAGGGTGAGGCGGTGGTCGTCCCAGTCGCGGGCGCGGCGCCCGAGGCCGGTGAGCGGGCGGACGTACAGGGGGTAGAGGTAGATCTCCTCGGGCTTCCAGGCGAGCGCGGCGTCCAGCGAGTGACGCCAGGACGCCTCCGTCTGCCCGTCGATGCCGTAGATCAGGTCGATGTTGAGCGCCTCGAACCCCGCCTCGCGGATCCGGCCGAGCGCCGTCTCGACCTCCCGCCGCCGCTGCGGCCTGACCGCCGCGCGGGCCTCGGCGTCGACGAAGCTCTGCACGCCGATCGAGACGCGGGTCGCGCCCCGCTCGGCGAGGACGGCGAGCCGGTCGGCCGTCGCGGTCGCCGGGGAGGTCTCCACCGACATCGGGACGGCCCGCAGGTCGGCGCCCGTGATCCGCTCGGTGAGGTCGAACATCCGGGTGAGCTCGGCGGCGCTCAGGTAGGTCGGCGTGCCGCCGCCGACGGCCGCCGCCGCGAAGCGGGGATCGCCCAGCGCCTCCCGTACGGCGCCCGCCTGGCGTTCCAGCGCGTCGAGGTAGGCCGCGACGAGCTCCTCTGGGGCACCGGTCCTGGTGAACAGGTTGCAGAATCCGCAGCGCATCTCGCAGAACGGGATGTGCAGGTAGAGGAAGAGGCGTTCGACGGGCTCCCCCGCCCACACCTCCGCCAGCGACGGCCGCGGGTCCAGCGGCCGGTAGGCCGTCTTGTGGGGGTACGCGTAGACGTAGCCCTGGTACGGGCTCTCCTCGGCCGGGGCGTCGGCGAGGGGGAGCGCGGGGCGCCCCACATCCGCCGCCCGCGGCGTCCGGCCGGAACCCGCGCTCATCGCCACTGCCCCCGCTCCATCGTGAACTCCCCGTAGGGCACGGTCCAGACGACCTCGTGACCGATCCTGTGCCCGACATATCCGTCTTCACCGTAAGCGGTGCCGTGATCGGAACAGACGATCGCGAATCCCGGCCGCCGGTCGCTCATCAGCGCGAACAGCCTGCCGATGTGCCGGTCGACGTATTCGAGCGCGGCGGCCTGGCTCCGTCGGCTGTCGCCGTGCTCGCGGGTGGCCCCGGGCAGGTGGAACCAGTTGGGCTGGTGCAGCGCCGAGACGTTGACGAACAGGAAGACCGGCCGGTCGGCTCCCGCCACCGCCCGCTCCGCGCGGGCGATCTGCGCCTCGAACGAGGCGGGGGCGGTCACCCCGAACCCCGGCTCCCAGTGGCTCTCGGCGAACATCCCCGGCAGCGCGGACCCGAGCGGGGTCAGCTTGTTGAAGAACCCGACTCCCCCGACGCAGACCGTGTGGTAACCCTCCTTCGCCAGCCCGGCGGGCAGGTCGGCGGCGTCGAACACCCAGGTGCCCGGGGCCGTGGTCTCGCTCCCCGGGAACGCGGCGGCGAACGGGCGCCGGTGCGGCCCCGGCGCGGCGGGCGTCGGCAGGAAACCGGCGAGGAACGCGGCGTGCGCGGCGTAGGTGAAGCTTCCCGGGCTGTGCCGCCGCTCCCAGCGCCCGCCGGGCAGCGCCCGCGCCAGGGTGGGCAGCCGCCCGGCCGCCATCAGCTCCTCCGCCACGTCGTAGCGGAGGGTGTCGAGCGTCACCAGCAGCAGGTCGTGGCTGCCCACCACCTCGTTCATGTCGCGCACCGGACCTCCCCCTTCACTCTCTCACCGGGGCGTACCGGGGCTTGCCGATGATCGTCGGGGTGTATCAGGCCTTGCCCTGCCATGCCCGGCCCCGCCGGGGCGTGGCGGGCGAGGATCGCGCGGACCTGGGCGTCGTAGGTGCCGAGGCCCTCGGCCCCGCCACCGGGCAGGCCCTCCAGCCGGGGGAGCAGGTCTCCGAACGCGTTGACCTCGGCCACCGCGAACTCCCGCCAGTCGACCCCGATCATCAGATCGACCCCGACGGCGAGGCTCCCGGGGAAGCGGGCCGCCGCCCGCGCGCAGATCTCCAGGGCCCGCTCCCACCCCCGGGTGCCCAGGCCGGCGATGACCGCGCTCAGATCACCCCGTACGCCACCGAGGTGGAGGTTGGTCATCGGCCCGCGGCTCGCGCGGACGACCGCGTGGGTGGGCGTGCCGTCCACGACGACCACCCTCAGGTCGATCGCGCGCCCGCCGACGCTCGCCTTGGGAAACCAGCGCTCGACGTGGAGGCCGTCCCGGGCCAGCAGGCCGACGATCGCCGCCAGGTCGGCCTCGTCCTCGTAACACCTGAGCCGCAGGGAGTTGTACAGCTCGCCTGCGGCCAGCTCCGCCGAGGTCACCGCCCTGACCCGGCGGCCCGACGCGTGCAGGGCGATGATCCCGGAGGCCGACGAGCCGTGGGCCGGTTTGACGAACACCCGGCCCCAGCGGGCCTCGCCCATCCGCTCGCGCAGCTCGGCGTAGCCGCCGACCGGCCCCGCGAGGGCCGGCGGCACCGGCACCCCGGCCGCCGACAGCCTGGCATGGCACGACCGCTTGTCGAACATCACCGAGACGTCCTCGACGTCGGCGAGCAGCACGGCCCCCGGCGTCGCGGCCACGGCCCGGCCGACCCGGGCCGCCCCGGCGACGAACCCGGCGTGCCAGCGGGCGCCGCCACCGACCCTGGACGGCTCGCCGGGGCCGCGCAGCAGCGCGTCCGCCTCGGCGTCCTCCCCGGGCGAGTCGATCCGTACCAGCGTCTCCGGCTCGATCCCGATCTCCTCGCCGCGCAGCACGGACGTCCACGGCACGACGGCGGGCTCGTCCAGCCCCTGCCGGGCGCAGGCGTCGGCGAACATGGTCACCCGCCGGTCTCCCGGCGTGCCCACGACGGCGATCGGGGGGACTCGACGGTCGCCGTCGGTGCCACCGACGGCAGTCGCGGGCACCCGCCGATCGCCCGGCCCGCCACCGGCGGCGATCGTGGTCACTCGGCGACCGCGACGTAGCGCCACTCGCCGTCGGCCTCCTTCCGGTCGGACACGTCGAGCTCGACGCCGGGGAGCGCCGCCTCGACGCGCTCGACCATGGCGTCGGTCAGGTAGTGGTGGTGCAGGTCCAGGCGCTTGAGGTGGGTCAGGGGCTGCCCCGACAGCAGGGCCTCGGCGCCCTCGTCGGTGAGCACGCCCATCGACTGGGCGAGCGACTCCAGCCGGGCCACGACGGGCGCGGTGGCGACGAGACCGGCGACCTCGTCCTGGATCTCGCTGTTCTGCAGCCCCAGGTGCCTGAGCGCGGGCAGCCGCTCGCCGGACAGGATGTTCTCCAGGTCGGCCGCGGTGGTCTCGCCGCCGTACTCGCTCGTGCCGAGCCAGGCCTCCAGGTGTTCGAGCGCGGGGAGCTCGCTCATGCCGACGCCCCTGACCACGGAGGCGGGCAGCCCGCCTGCCTCGAAGCGCAGCACCCTGAGGTGCTCGTGCCGGACCGGCCGCAGCTCCAGGCCCGTCCCGCCCCGGACCTCCAGCCGCTCCAGCAGCGGGAAGGACTCCAGCAGCGGCGTGACGTCGCTCTGCTGTATCCAGGAGATCTCGCACTCCTCCTGCGGCATCGCGGCGAAGAAGAGCGAGCGCAGGGCGGGGAAGCGCTCCGCGCTCTCCGCCAGCAGCCGGACGGGAGCCGACGCCTCCTTCTCGTAGGCGTCCTCCCAGCCTCCGATGATGAGCGCCTTGACCTCGGCGGTGTCGACGGTCTCGACGAAGCGCGCGAAGTGCTCCTCGAAGGTCTCCTTGGCGTTGTAGACGCGCACCGAGACACGCCACGCCGCCTCGCCGGCCGGGGGATGGGGGGCGCCGGGGGGACGCAGGCTCACGATGGGCAGGCCCGCGTAGTCTCCCCGGTAGAGGCCGTCGACATCGTCGTTGAACTCGGTGTGGTCCATCGGATGCTCCCCGTGATGCTCGGCTGCGACAGGAACGTCCTACCAGAGGTAAGCGACACTTTCCGGCTGTATTCCCTGGACGGCTGCCCTGCCCTTCCCAGAGCGCTTCCCGGATCCCGCGTGATCACTTATGGAAGCGCTCGCGGGATTCTTCCATGATCGTCCCCATGAGCGCTTCCGTGAGCGCTTCCGTGAGCGATCCCGGGGTCCTTCCGTGACCGCCCCCGGCCGCACTTTCAAGACCGCTCGCGCGGCCCCTTCCGCGACCGTCCCCGAAAACGCTTCCAAGACCGCTCACGGGCTCCTTTCGGGAGCACTCGGCGTCCCCTTCGCGAGCGTGGACGCCGGTCGAACGGGTGTCCGGGGTCGGCGATGATGAACGGCATGGACAACGGGCACATCCGCTTCACCTCCACGACGGGCCGCTGGGTTCTCCTGACCACCGTGCTCGGCTCCGGCATGGCCATGCTGGACGGCACGGTCGTCAACGTGGCCCTGCCCGCGCTCGGTGCCGACCTCGGCGCCGACATGGCGGGGCTGCAGTGGACGGTCAACGCCTACACCCTCACCCTGGCGGGCCTGATCCTGCTCGGCGGATCGCTCGGCGACCGGTACGGCAGGCGCAGGATCTTCCTGATCGGCGTCGTCTGGTTCGCCCTCGCGTCGGCCCTGTGCGGCCTGGCTCCCAACGTGGAGACGCTGATCGCGGCCCGCGCCCTGCAGGGCGTCGGCGGCGCGCTGCTCACCCCCGGATCCCTGGCCATTATCCAGGCCTCCTTCGACAGCGAGGACCGGCCCAGGGCGATCGGGGCGTGGTCGGGCCTGGGCGGGGTGGCCGCGGCCATCGGCCCGCTGCTCGGCGGGTGGCTGGTGGAGACGGCCGGATGGCGCTGGGTGTTCCTGATCAACCTGCCGCTCGCGGCGCTCGTCGTGGCGGTCGCCGTACGGCACGTCCCGGAGAGCAGGAACGCCTCGGCGGGCGGCCGGTTCGACGTCCTGGGCGCGGTGCTGGCGGCGCTGGCGCTGGCCGGGATCACCTACGGCCTGATCGACCTGCAGGTCGTCCCGATCACGGTGGGCGTGCTGCTGGGCGCCGCGTTCGTCTGGCTGGAGATCAGGCGCTCGCCCAATGCGCTCATACCGGTCGAGGTCTTCTCGTCGCGGGTGTTCACCGCGGTCAACGTCGTCACCTTCGTCATGTACGCCGCGATGGGCGTGGTGTTCTTCCTCCTGGTCGTCCAGCTGCAGGTGTCGGCGGGCTTCTCCCCGCTGGTGGCCGGGACCTCGATGATCCCGGTGACGGTCCTGATGCTGCTGCTGTCGTCGCGCGCGGGCGAGCTGGCCAGGCGCTTCGGGCCCCGGCTGCCGATGACGGGCGGCATCCTGGTCTGCGCCGGGGCCCTGCTGCTGATGTCGCGGATCGGCCCCGGCTCGTCGTACGTGGTGGACGTGCTGCTTCCCACGACCCTGTTCGGGCTGGGCCTGTCGGCGGCGGTCGCGCCGCTCACCGCGACGGTGCTGGCCACCGCCGCCGAGCGTCACGCCGGGGTGGCCAGCGGCGTCAACAACGCCGTCGCCAGGACCGGCGGGCTGCTCGCGGTGGCCGCGATCCCCCCGCTGGCCGGGCTGACCGGCGACGCCTTCGACTCCCCCGAGATCTTCACCGCCGGGTTCCACACGACGATGCTGATCAGCGCGGCGATGCTGGGCGCCGCGGCGCTGCTCACCTTCGTCACCATCCGGGAGAACGTCCTGATCCCGTCGGAGCCGAAGGTGGGCTGCCCGGTGACGGCCCCCCAGCCGGGCAAATGACCGTCGGGACCGTCAGAAGGTGAACGCCTGGCTGCGGACGCTGTTGTCGAAGTTGGACACCAGCAGCTCCGGCTCGCCGACCGAGCGGATCTCCGGCAGCCGGGTGAACAGCGCGCGGAACATCGCCTTGATCTCCTGCCTGGCCAGGTTCGCGCCCAGGCAGAAGTGCGGCCCGGGACCGCCGAAGCCCACGTGGGGCTTGGTGTCGCGGGTGATGTCGAACCGGTCGGCGTCGGGGAAGACCGTCTCGTCGCGGTTGGCCGAACCGTAGAAGAGCACGACCTTGTCGCCCGCCTTCAGGTGCAGGCCGCGCAGGTCGTAGTCCTCGGTGACGGTGCGGCGGAACTGCATGATGGGCGAGACGTAACGGACCATCTCCTCGATCGCGCCGCCGATGTGGGCGTCGAAGTCGCCGGCGAGCAGGCGCCGCTGGTCGGGGTTGTCGGTCAGCAGCTTGATGCCGTGCGCCATGGTGTTGCGGGCCGTCTCGTTGCCCGCCACGAGCAGCAGCGTGAAGAACGACCCCAGCTCGCGGTCGGTCAGCCTCTCGCCGTCGACGTTGGCGGTGACGAGCGCCGAGACGAGATCGTTGCGCGGCGCCTGCGCGCGCTCCTTGCCCAGGTTGATCACCAGACGCTGCAGGGCGAGCAGCGCGAGCGTGTTCTGGGCGGCCATCCTGACGGTGTGCGCCAGGCTGGGCCGTACGCCGGAGTAGGCGGTGGAGATGTCGACGTGCTGGTGGACCTTGGCCCGCACGTCGTCGGGGACGCCCATCATGTCGCAGATGACGTGGATGGGCAGCTTGGCGGCCACCTGGCCGACGAAGTCGCCGGGCCCCGAGGCCGTCACGTCGTCGACGATCCGCGCGCACGCGGCGTCGATGTCGCCCTGCAGGCCGCCCAGCATCTTCGGGCTGAACGCGCGGGAGACGATGCGGCGGAGCCGGGCGTGCCGGGGGTCGTCCATGTTGACCATGGACTCGCCGAACACGTGCTTGACCCAGCCGGGCGGCTCGGGGCTGGTCACGCCGGGCTCGCTGGAGAACACCTTGGCGTTGCGGCTGGCCTCCACCACGTCGGCGTGCCGGACCAGCGCGTAGAAACCCTTGCCCGAGCGGAGCAGCGGGACCCGCTTCTCCTCGAAGAACACCGGCTTGTCGAGATCCCGAAGCCGCGCGAACGCCTCATGCCGCTCCTTGAGCGGCCGCCGCCAGAACCCCAGGTCGGCCAGGTCGATTTCCATGGCGTCAATCCTGGCATGCTCTCTACGCGTACCGGCCACGTGGATTTCATGTCCCGGTGGGCCGCGTGTCCGAATCACCGGAAACCATCGCGGGTATGAGAGCCGCGCTCCTCACTTCCGCAGTCCTCGCCTCCCTGCTGGTCCCCGCCTCCCCCGCCTCCCCCGCCTCCGCCGTCTCCGCCGTCTCCGCCGTCTCAGCCTCCCCGGCCGCCTGCTCCGACGTGCCCTCCGACTTCGACGGCGACGGGCGGGCCGATCTCGCGGTCGCCGCGCCCTACGCCCGCTCCGGCGGCCACGCCCGCGCGGGGTCGGTCACCGTGCTGTACGGCATGCGCACCGCGAGGGAGCTGACCCAGGACGACCCCGGGGTGCCCGGCGAGGCCGAGACCGGCGACTCGTTCGGTTCGGCGCTGGCGACCGGCGACTTCGACGGCGACCGCTGCGCCGACCTGGCCGTGGGCGTCTCCGAGGAGGACCGCTCCCGGCCGGGAGAGGACGGCGACGGCGCCGTGCAGCTGTTCCACGGCTCGCCCGGCGGCCTGCGGCCCGGCAAGGTGATCGACGCCGGGGACCTGGGCCGCGAGCGCGGTCCCGGCAGGTTCGGCGCCGCGCTCGCCGCGGGGGACCTGGACGGCGACGGGGACGACGAGCTCGTGATCGGCGCCCCCGGGCTGGGCGGCGGCGCGGTCGGGGTGTACGGGCTCAAGGGGCGCGAGCCGTACATGATCACGCAGGAGACCGGCTGGGTGGGGCAGCGCGAGCGGGAGACCGACCAGTTCGGCGCGGTGCTCGCCACCGGGGACTTCGACGGGAACGGCCGGGCCGAGATCGCGGTGGGCGCGCCCGCGGACACGGTGCTGAGGAACGGCCAGGGCTCGGTCACCGTCCTCGACGTCCGGCGGCGCAGGGCGACCATGCTCACCCAGGACAGCCCCTGGATCACCGGCGTCGCCGAGGTCTGGGACTTCTTCGGCAACGCCCTGGCCAGTGGTGACTTCGACGCCGACGGCCGCGACGACCTGGCGATCGGCGTACCGGGCGAGGGGCTGAGCGCCAACCAGCGGGCGATGGACTACGGCGACGGCACCGTGCACGTCGTCTACGGCTCCCGCTCCGGGCTGCGTACGGCGACCTCCGAGGCCTGGTCGCAGCGCTCCCTGAAGGGGGAGCCGCGCTACTTCGACCGCTTCGGCGCCGCCCTCGCGGCCGGGGACCTCAACGGCGACGGCGACGACGAGCTGGCGATCGGGGTACCGGGCGAGAACGCCGTCCAGGTGCTCGCGGGAACCCGCTCCGGCGGCCTCACCAGGAACCACAACCTGCTGGTCACCGGGAAGGGCGGCGACTTCGGCGGCGCCCTGGCCGCGGTCTCGGGCCGCGGCCTGGTCGTCGCCGCCCCGGGCGACGGCAGGCTCACCCTGCTGCGCGGGAGCGTGCGGAAGGGCTCCTACCCGGGCATCCGCCCGTCGACGGCGAGGACCCTGGGCAGCGCTCCCGGCGACACCCTGTTCGGCTACACCTTCGCGGGCCCGTCCTCCACGCGGTAGAGGCTGGTAACGGCGAAGGACCGCGATGGCCAAAGAGCCGGGAGCGAGGTGCCCCGGATGCCCAGGACTACCTTGCCCGGGCGGCTCGGCGGTCCGCCCCGGACGGCCGCCGACCGTGACGGTCGGCGGAGGTGCGCGGGAAAAGGCCCGGACCAGCTTGATCGACATAAGCCTCCACCTGCGGCGGGAAATGACGGCCACTTAATTCACGCCGCTACCTAAGATGTTGGGCATGTTCGACGTACAGCAGAGGACCGTTCGCGATCTGCGCCGGGGCAATCGGGCGATCGTGCTGCGCGCCCTCTACTTCGGGGGGCCCGCCAGCCGCCAGGAGCTCAGCGAGACCATCGGGCTCAGCGCCGCCACCGTGAGCAACGTGACGGGAGACCTGCTCACGAGCGGGATCATCGTCGAGGCCGGTCTGGCGGACTCCGACGGAGGCAGGCCCCGGGTGCTGCTGCGGGTCAACACCACCCACGGCTACGCCGTCGGCGTCGACGTCGGCGAGACGCACGTGCGCGTCGAGCTCTTCGACCTGGACATGAACCGGCAGGCCAGGGCCGAGTACGCGCTGCGCCCCACCGGGCACGACGTCGACCAGGTCGTCCGCCACATCCTCGCGGGCATCGACGTGGTCCTCGGCGAGAGCGGCGTGCCCAGGGACCGGGTGCTCGGCGTGGGGGTGGGCGTCCCGGGGGTCGTCGAAACGGGGCCCGACGCCCTGATCCACGCCCCGACCTTCGGGTGGGACGCGGTCCCGCTCGGCAGGCTGCTGCGGGCGGGCACCGACCTGCCGCTCTTCGTGGACAACGGCGCCAAGTCGATGGGGCAGGCCGAGCTGTGGTTCGGCGTCGGGCGCAGGGCCAGGCACGCGGTGGTGGTGCTGATCGGCTCGGGGGTCGGCGCGAGCATCATCACCGACGGGGCCACCTACCTGGGGGCCAACAGCAGCGCCGGCGAGTGGGGCCACACGAAGATCATGGTCGGCGGGCACCGGTGCCGCTGCGGCGGGGCGGGCTGCCTGGAGGCGTACGTGGGCGCCAGGGGCATCCTGGAACGTGCCGGGGTCTGGACCGAGACCGTCGACGAGCAGGCCGAGCTGGCCGCGCTGGTGGCCGGGGGCTCCCCGGTCATCGACGAGACCGTCACCTACCTCGGCGTCGGGCTCGCCAACCTGATCAACCTGTTCAACCCCGAGCGGATCATCATCGGCGGCTGGGCCGGGGTGCTGCTCGGCGAGCACCTGCTGACGAGGATCAGGAAGGTCGTCGCGGACAACTGCCTGGCGCAGCCGTACAAGACGGTCTCCATCGGGCTGGGCCGCCTCGGCGTCGACTCGGTGGCGCTGGGCGCCGCCACCCTCGTGATCGAGGATCTCCTGCAGGCGAACCCGGCCCCGAGGACGAACGGCGCCTCCCCGCGCCCCCGGAACCGGGCCGGGATCTGATCCCCGGATCCCGGCCTGCCCCTCGACGGGTCGTCACTGGAAGATGGTGAGGACGGGGGAGATCACCAGCTGGCCGGTACGGGGATCCCAGTGCCTGATCTTGCCGAGGCAGCGCGCGGGGAAGGGGTCGTCGGGCACGTCGCGGCGCAGCCGGCCGGTCTCGCAGGTGACGGTCACCCTCGGCAGGTCGTCGGAGAACTCGGCGGGGTCGCCGTAGGGGGCCGAGAACGTGGTCGTCGTCTCGGATCTGGCGGTGACCCTGAACCGCCCCATGACCGAGACGAAGGTGAAGGGGTCGAGTTCGTGCAGCTGGGCCGCACGTACCCGCTTGGCTCGCTTGCCGTGGGTCCGCTCCAGCGCGTGGTCCAGGCCGACGCTGGGGGCGAGCGTACAGTTGAAGAGGTCGACGTACACGATGTCGTTCGCGTCGTCGAGCGCACGGGTGATGCGCCCGATGACTGTGATCGGCCCCTCGTCCTTGATGGATTTGATGAGCTGCTCTCTCTGGTTCGCGGCCGTCACCTCCGTACCCACCTGAGAGAAGCCGCCCTTCACCTTCCCGCCGAGGTTGCGGCGGATCGTCTCCTGGACCGAGCGCTGCAGGTCCGGATACTTGTCCTCCTGCAGGTAGAGGTCCATGGCGGTGTCCTCGTCGAGGTAGAAGCAGCTCCCCGGCCTGTGCCTCCTCCCCCAGGCCGACCGGTGGCGGCGTGCGGTGATCAGGTACGCCGCCCAGGACCCCACCGCGACGAGGACGGCCCCGCCGGTGATCAGTTGCCACAACGACATCCATGCCTCCAGAGCTCATCGGCAGCCACGGGTCTCCTTGAAGGCCCGGTCCAGCGAGGACGCGCCGGCGTCCACCATGCGCCCGCCGGTCGCCTTGGCCACCCGGTCCAGTTCGGCCGGGTCGGCCTCGCCGAAGCGGATGGTGTACGTACGCACGGCCTTGGTCTCCGGCGGCAGGTTCTCGTGCCGGCTGAGGAACTCCTTCAGCCCGATGCCGGCGTTGTTCAGGCCGTCGGTCATCAGCACGATGGTGACCGGCCGTCCCGGGTCGGCGCGCCTCAGTTCGCCGGCGCGCCCGTAGGCGTGGTCCAGCGCGGACCACACGGCGGTGTGCCGGTCGAACCTCTCGGTGGCGAGGAACCCGCGGATGGCGTCGACGTCGTGCGGGCCGGCGATGGTGAAGCCTCGTTCCGCCTGGACGTCCTCGCCGAAGCGCATCAGGATGAACCTCTCGCCCCGGTAGAAGCGCACGAACTTGCCGATGGACGAGCGGTCGTCACCGCCGAGCCCCTCGAAGGTGGATCGCAACGCCTTGATCCGCGTGCCCTTCATGGAGCCGGAGTAGTCGAGCACGAAGATGACCTGGCCCGCCGGCCTGGCGCCCGGTTCGTAGTCGGCCAGCAGCCGGTCGATGACCTTGGGGCGATCCGGGAAGTACAGCGCGTTGCCGATCTCCGCATCCAACCGCACGTCCCGGGTCACGGCAGGGTCGACGGGGCGGCGCAGCGTGCGCTGCATGATCTTCCGCTGCGTGTCCGCGCGGGTCAGCCACGCCACGACCCTGTCGTAGGCGGCGCGGCGCGCCGGATTGAACAGGAGCAGCGGGTACTTGGACAGCACGATGCCGTCCTCGGGATAGACGATCTCCAGCGGCTCGCGCAGCCTCCCGCTCGCGTTGAGGGACAGCAGCGTCGACTCGTACTCGATCAGCGCGTCGGCCTTGCCCTGGTCCGCGACGAACGTGTCGACGAGCCCGTCCGACGACGCCGCGGTGAGCGTCTGGCCGAAGAACAGCCCGCGCAACCGGTCGCAGGTGACGTCCTGCGGACGCAGCGCGCTGCCGGTGCCGGCGGCGGCGGTGGCCACGCCGACCAGGGCGGCCAGCCCGCTGTTGGCGTGGCGCGGGTCGGCCATGCCGAAGCGCACCAGCCCTTCGGCCGCGCCGTCCGCGATGTCCGCCCAGGACAGCTTCGGGTCCGGCGCGCTGCGGCGGAGCCGTTCCGCGGTCCGCGGCCGTACGCCGAAGACCACAGGTGACATCATGATCTCGGTGGACAGGGGTCGCAGCCGCCTGCCCGACTCCTGCAGCTTGAGCTGCAGGTAGCGGTCGTCGGACAGCCAGGCCAGGTCGTGGTCGGCGTCGCCCTTGGCGAGCGAGTCGGAGGCGTCCACGGTGCCCCGGTGGTCGAGGACGACCTCGATCCCGGTGTCGCGCCGGAGCTCGTCGAGCAGCGGGCGCATGTCGGCGAGCTCGGAGCTCGCCAGCACCCGCAGCCTCGTGTCCGGCTCGTCCGGGGCGCAGCCGGTGCCCACGATCAGCATCGCGCAGGCCACGAGACCGGCGAACGCGCGCGGACGTCGTCTCGTCATTCGCACCCGCCGACGTCTTCGAGCAGGTCCTCCAGAAGGTTCAGCTCCGGCAGTTCCGCCCGGGTGTAGTCGGTGCGCTCGTCGGGCCTGGGCACGACGCGGTTGTCGAGCAGCTGGAAGAGCCGTTTGGTCCCGGTGGTGTCGGTGTCGTCGATGACGCGGAAGCCGAGCTCCGCCATGCGCCGGCGCAGCGCGGAGTCGGTGAGCAGCAGCCAGCCGAGCCGGTCACCGGCGCCCGGTTTAAGCGAGATGTATCCCGGATCGGTCTGGAACTCCTGCTTCGGGTAGAGCAGCACCCGCTCGTTGTCCGGACGCCCGGTACGGCGCCGGTGGGCCTGCTGGTAGGCGAAGAACTGGTGCTCGTACACCACGACGATCGGCCCCTGGCTCTTGCCTTCCGGTGTGATGTAGATCAGCCAGAGGTCCGACTCCGGCATGCCGGTCGCGACGATGAGCGGCTTGACTTTCTCCGCGATCCGTTTCACCTCGGCCTTGGTCTGCGCCGGCTGGTTGTCGTTCTCCACGAAGGCGACCAGGCCGAGGTAGGTGGCACCGGAGTTGGACCGGCACACCCCGGCGGTCTGGGCGAGTACGCGGTTGCCGTTGGTGATGCTCCTGCCGTCCGGGTCCGTGTACCTGTCGATCCCGATGTCGTTCCAGGTGTTTCCGCGCTTGCCCAGCTCGACGAATTTCGCCGTGTCCAGGGTGTAGTAGAGCGCCTGGTCGGGCCCGCCCGAGTGGCGATCCGCGACGCCGTTCCCGACCAGGGTCTCGGCGTACTCGCGGTAGCTGGCGAGCACGATCGGGCTGCTGAAAAGACGCGTCGTGCGGGCGTACAGACCCTCCTTGCGGCGGTGGCTGTTTATCCGATCCGCCGCCGGCTGCCCGGACGGGAAGGCGAAGTCGTAGTACTGGATCTTTTGACTGGTTACCTCGTCCACGACTTCACTCGAGCCGCGCGCGGTGACCTCGACCCGCATGTTGTGCTTCAGCAATAATCGCTGGACTTCCTCGTCGTTGAAGAAGTCCTGCTTCGAGGCCATGATGCCGCGGACCGTGACGACCGGAGTGCCCGCGACGAGCAGATTCACCACGCCGAGCAGGGCGACGCAGGCGGCGATCACCGACAACCAGCCCAGGGGCGAATGCCAAAAGGGAAGCTGGCGGGGAACGGTGAGTGAAGGTTCTTCAAAGACGTGCGAGAAATCGGCTGTCATCGCAGCTCCTTGCACCACTTTCGCCTACATCCCAAGCATATGCGCCAACACCCGACAAAGGGGGCAATTTCAAAGGCTGTTGCCGAATTGAATGTTCAGCGGCGAAATGAAGCGGCCCGGATCCGATGAAGGCCGTATGCGGGCGGAAACAGAACCCGGGCTTCAAATCCGGCCTCCGGGTCCCGGTGACCCGCGGGTTCCGGTCCGATCCACGAATTCCGTTCCCGGTCCCCGCACCGGTCCCCGTTCCCGGCCCCTGTCCCGGTTTCCGGGACAGGGGGCGTCGGGGATGTCGGGGATGTCGGGAACAGGGTCAGCGGATGCGCGTACTGGCCTTGATCTTGCGCTTGATCTCCTTGCGGAGCTCGCGAATGCCGGCGTCCGCGTCGGACGTGGCGATCACCCCGAACGAGGCGGTGGCGGTGCCCCGGCGCGAGCCGGCCCAGGCCCGGATCCGCACGGTCGTCGAGTCCCCCTTGTCCAGGGAGGTGATCCAGCACGACAGGCTACGGCCCTTGACGGAGCACTTGACGCTGCGCGGCTTGGAGATCACCCGGATCTTGCGGAAGCGTTTCGAGAAGTCCCCGACGAGCGCCACGTAGTGCTGGCCGCGGGCCTTCCTGTTGCGGACCTTGACGGAGTAGACGAGGGATCCGCCCCGGTGGACGTGCTTGGGAAAAGTGATCACGTACCCGAAGTCGGCGAGCGCCGCGGCGGCGGGCGCGACCGCGGGTGCGGCGGATAAAGCGGATGGAGTGAATAAAGCGGATGGAGCAGATGGAGCGGATAAGGCGGATCCGGCGGCTGTGGCGGGGGTCGGGGAAAGAAGGGTGCCGCCCAGCGCCGCGGCGAGAGCCGCGGCGGTGAGCCTCGTGGCGAGGGGACTCATAAGCGGCATCATCCAATAAATCTATTGAAATTCCTCTCACGTTTCAGGTGAGTGCCGCCTGTCCTGACGGCACGTTCCAGGTCAGGGCCGCATGTCCTGACGGCATGCTTCATATCGATACCGCATGTCCTGGTCCGCACGCCTCGGATCGATGCCATCTGTCCTGACCGGCACGCATCAGGTGAGGGCCGCGTGTCCTGACCGCACGCCTCAGGTGAGGGTCGCGTGTCCTGACGGCACGCCTCAGGTGAGGGCCGCGTGTCCTGACGGCACGGTGAAGCGGGCGCCGGTCTTGGCGGGGGCGCCGCGCCTGCTGATGTAGTCGAGCGTGCGGAAGTCCGCGCGCAGTTCCTCCTGGGTGACCCGGCAGACGATGTAGCCGCGCCGCTGGTCGAGATAGGAGATGTGCGGGTTTTCTGCGACCGTCTCGGCGATCCGTCCCTCGTCCCGGTAGCCGTCGCCGTCGCTGGCGATCGAGGAGGTGACGAGTTCCACGGCCACGCGGGGCGAGTCAGGGTCGTCGAAGTCGAGCCTCAGGTCCGCCGCGTGGTGCATGTGCGCGTCGCCGGTCAGCACGACCGGATTGGCGGCGCCCGAGTCGCGGAAACCGGTCAGCAGGCGGGTGCGCTCGGCGGCGTAGCCGTCCCAGGAGTCCATGTTGACCTCGGTCCCCGGCCCGACCTTGGAGTCGCGCTGGGCCATCAGGATCTGCTGGCCGACCAGGTTCCAGTGGGCGTCCGAGCTCGCGAGGCCGTCCAGCAGCCAGCGCCGCTGGTCCTCGCCGAGCAGGGTGCGGCCGGTCGCGAGCCGGTCGTCGCAGCCGGACCGAAGCCCGTCCTCGCACGCCTGGTCGTCGCGGAACTGCCGGGTGTCAAGCAGGTGGAAACGGGCCAGCGGCCCCCAGTCGACCCGGCGGTGGACCCGCATCGCCGCCCCTCCGGGCACGCTCGTCCTGCGCAGCGGCATGTTCTCGTAGTACGCCTGGAAGGCGTTGGCCCTGCGCCGGGCGAACGCGGGGGCGCCGGAGCTGGAGACGTCCCCCGCCCAGTTGTTCTCGATCTCGTGGTCGTCGAAGGCCACCAGCCACGGCGCGACCGCGTGCGCCGCCTGCAGGTCGGGGTCGCTCTTGTACTGCGCGTGGCGCATCCGGTAGTCGGCCAGCGTGGCGCACTTGCCCCAGGTGTGCTGCCGGACGCTCCCGCCCAGCGCGGTGTACCCCTGGGGGCCGTACTCGTACATGTAGTCGCCCAGGTGCACGACCAGCTCCGGGTCCTGCTCGGCCAGCCTGCGGTACGCCGTGTAGAAGCCGTGCTCGTAGTGGGCGCAGGCGGCGACGGCGAAGGTCAGCGCGGACGACACGGACACTGCGGACGCGGCGGACGGGGCCGTACGGGTGCGGCCGGTCGGCGACAGGTGGCCCTCGGCGCGGAAGCGGTAGAAGTACTCCCGGCCGGGCTCCAGGCCGTCGACCTCGACGTGGACGCTGTGCGCCCGTTTCCAGCGCGCGCTCTCGGTTCCCTTGCGGACCACCTTGGAGAACCGCTCGTCGGTGGCGAGCTGCCATTCGACGTCCACGTCCCTGACCGGCATGCCACCCCGGCCGTTCAGGCCGAGCGGGTCGAGGGCGAGCCTGGTCCACAGCACGACGCCGTCCTGCGACGGGTCGCCGGAGGCGATGCCGAGGGTGAACGGGTCGCGGGCCAGGGCCCGGGAGGGCATCCGGGACGGGCCGAGCCCCGCCCCGGTCAGCAACAGGCCGCCCGTACCCGCGGCGGCGACGGAAAGGAACACTCTGCGTGACGGCTTCTGCTCCACGCCATCAGTGCACCCGCTCCAGCTTTCCCCGTCGTGACCTGCGAATCAAGGCGAGGTGAACAGCCGCCGCACAGACGAGTGCCTTACCCACGGTGATTGAACAACGGCCGACCTGCGGGCGACATCACGGCGAAGGACCGGCCTCCCGCCGGTGGCCGCGGCACCGGAGCGTGTGGTCGCGGAAGGTCAGCTCAGGTAGGGCTTGAGGTGGGGGGTGAGGGCTCCGCAGCCCAGGTATTTCTCCACGGTGTGGAAGTCGATCCAGTCGAGGTCGACCATGGACTCCTGGTCGATCCCGGTGAAGCAGGCCCTCAGCCCCGGCGGGATCGCCGCGATGTCGTCCTTGTCGGCGATGTTGACCCACCGCTTGACCTTGCGGGGACGCTCGCCCCAGCCGTTGACCGGGGCGGGCGCCAGCCGCTCGAAGATCACGTTGCGCATGCCGAGCGGGCTGCCGAGGGTGATCAGCAGGTCGACCTCCAGGTCGGGGTTGGCCCAGAGCGTCTCGTACGTCACCACGCTGCCCAGCGAGTGCGCGATCACCACCTTGGGGCGGTTCCGCCTGATCACCTCGGCCACGGCCGCCCGGCACCTGGCGCGCGTCTCGCCTCCCGCGGTCATGTAGGCGGCGACCTCGGGGCAGAAGAACGCGGCGAAGTCGGCGGCGTTGACCTCCAGCCGGTCCAGCAGCCAGCCGGTCATCCGGTGCAGGGCGCCGGTCAGCCCCTCCCCCACCGTGTCGAGCTGCTTGGCCCAGGCGACGAAGACCTCCTGGGCGCCGGCGTCCATGCTCCGCACCGCGCGTACGGAGTCGTCCTTGCGCTCGCCCAGCAGGTGGGCGTAGTAGGCGATCTCGGTGACGTAGCGCTCCTTGGCGTGCGGCCTGCCGCCGGTCAGGCCCTTGTGCAGGTAGCGGTCCCACTTGTCGCGCATCGCGAGGGCGGCGCCGCCGACCGAGTTGCCCGCGTCGCGGTAGTAGCGGTACTTGCCGATACCGTGCACGCCGACGATCGTGTTCATACGCCCCCGCCTCCTGCTTCGGATGCCCTGTTCTCGCGGATGTTTGGCCACATGTGCTTCCGGGCAAATGTGTGCCCCCGGGCAACTGTGGCGGAAGGGAACCCCGCGCCACAAGGCCGGGACGGCTCAGGTGGCGGCTCGAAAATCATCAATAACCACAAACTGGGCATAAAACCATTTGATCCGCGCTTGTGGCTCCTCGGTACGCTGGAAACCCGCACACCCCCGTGAGAAGGAAGTCATCGCCATGCCCGGTCCGCTCCAGATCAGCGGTTCGGTCTCGGTCCCCGAGGCCGAGCTCGGCTGGCGGTTCTCCCGTTCCTCCGGCCCCGGCGGCCAGGGGGTCAACACCACCGACAGCCGGGTCGAGCTCAGCTTCGACCTGGCCGCCACCGAGGCGCTGGGCCCGGTCTTCAAGGCCCGCGCCCTCGAACGCCTCGGCCCCCGCCTGGTGAACGGTGTGATCACCATCGCCGCCTCGGAGTTCCGCTCCCAGCTGCGCAACCGCGAGGCCGCCGAGATGCGCCTGGCCCAGATCCTGCGCGAGGCGATCGCCCCGCCGCCCAAGAAGCGCCGCCCGACCAAGCCGAGCAGGGGCGCGGTCGAGCGGCGGATCGCCGCCAAGAAGCAGCGCTCCGACCTCAAGCGCCTGCGCAGGGACCACCACTAGAGCCCGCCGCCCACCGCCTCCGCGAGGTGGCGGGCCGACAGTCCCGTACGGGAATCCCGGGGCCCGGATGCGGGTCGTGCCCCCGGGGCGGTGACACAATGGCCCCATGTCCGCCGTGCCGAGTGTCCGCGCCGTCCTCCTCGACGACGACCAGCTGGTGGTGTTCCGGCGCACGGTCCCCGGCAAGGAGCTCTACTGGTCCATTCCCGGCGGCCACGTCGAGCCCGAGGACGCCTCGCTGGAACACACCCTGCACCGCGAGGTGATGGAGGAGCTGGGCGCCGTCGTCTCCGGTGTCACCCCGCTGACCACCCTGGAGTGCCTGCGCGACGAGGGGGTCAAGACCCAGCACGTCTACGGCTGCCGCCTGGTCTCCATGGACCCAGCGCTGCGCTGCGGCCCGGAGTTCGACGACCCGGCCCGCGGTGAGTACGAGGTGGTGCGGCTCCCGCTCGACCCGGACGAGATCTCCGCCATCAACATCGTCCCCCCGGAGCTCGGCGCCTACCTCGCCGGCGCCGTCACCAGGCTGCCCGGCCTGATCGCCTGAGGGCCCCGGACCGGGATCAGCGCCGCTCGCGGACGTAGAGGCCGAACCACGAGTAGCCGAAGTCGTCGGTGGACCGCAGGGTGAAGTCCCGGTTGGCCATCAGGGCCAGATAGCGCTCGTCGTCCTCCACGAAGTCCCTGCTCTTGTGCTTCCTGCCACCGGTGACCAGCCAGACGCGCTCGACACCGTCCAGGGCGGCGGTGAACTGCGCGGCGGTCCTCGGCGCGCGCCGGCCGGGGGCGTGGGTGAGGTCGCGCAGGTTCCGGTACGCCTCCCCGTACACGGCGACGAACAGGCGCCGGTTCTCCCCCACGTAGAGCACGGCGTCACCGGGACGCTGTCTGGCCAGCAGCGTGGCCGCCATGTCGCGCAGGTTGTCGGGCCGCCTGTCCGGCTCGCGGATCGTCAGGTGCGCCGGGACGGTCAGCGCCGCGACGAGGACCAGCCCGGCCCAGCCCAGTGCCCGGGGGCGCACGGCGTTCAGGCCCGCTCCCGCCAGCAGCGCCACGGCGGGGACGGCGAAGAGCACGTATCTCGGGTTGAAGACGGGATGGACGGTGGAGATCGCCATGGACACGAACGGCAGCAGCGCCCAGGGCAGCGCGACCGCCGCCGACCTCCTCCCGGCGAACACCCCGAGGAGCGCGAGGGCCACCAGGAGCAGCGCCACCCCCACGGTGCCCGCCACCTCCTCCCCGAACCAGGCGACGTCGGTGAGCTTCGACGGCTTCAGCCACGACAGCTGCGCCTCGCGCTGACCGGCCGCCAGGAGCGCGAGCGGGGCGACCCCGGCCGCGGCCACGACCAGCCCCGCGGCGAACCACACCACGTCGGGCCGGGCCGACGACGACGGCGGCGACGACGACGGCGGCGGCGCGGACGATGACGACACGCGCCACCACAGCACCGTCACCACGTGCGCGACGACCAGGAGCAGCGCGTAGACGTGGAACCAGCCGAGCAGCATCAGGCAGGCCCCGTAGGCCACGTACCACCGGCGGCTCGATCGACGCGTCGCCTCGACCAGCACCCAGGTGGCCAGGACGGCCACCGCCGTCACGATCGCGTAGCTGCGCGCCTCCTGGGCGTACCGGCTCACCATCGGCAGCGCGACGTAGAGCAGTCCCGCGAGGAGGCCCGCCCCCTGGGTGGCGAGCTTCCTGCCCAGGACCGTGACGCCGTACGCGGCGGCGGCCGTGGCGACGACCGAGGGCAGGCGCATGGCCAGCTCGCCGGTCGAGAACGCGGCGACCGGCCGGAGCAGGAGGTAGTAGAGCGCGTGCACCCGGTCGATGCTGTCGAGCAGGTGCCACAGATCGTCGACGGGCATCGCGGCGGCCATCGCGCTGACCGACTCGTCGCGCCAGAAGGAGGGCGTGGTGATGCCCCAGAGCCCGGTCGGCAGGGCCGCCACCGCCGGGATCGCCTCCGGCAGGCGGGAGCGGACCCGGCCCTTCTCCTCGACCTCCACGACATCCGTCACATCGCGCTATTTCACACCATGAACGCGACCGACGCGATGGCCCGGCGGAATCCTCCCGGCCGGGGAGGGGGCAGGGCCGGGAGGGGCGGAAAGGGGCCGGGAGGGGTCGCCTCGGTGCGGAGCCCCTCCGGAACTCTCCTGGCCTGGACCTCGCCCGCCGGTGGTCAGTCGGGACGGGACAGGAACGTCAGGACCTCGTCCACATCCTGGTAGATGGCGTTCGACGGCAGCTTGGGGTTGGTAATCGTCTTGGACAGCATCTCGATCCGCTGCTCCAGCCCGCTGTGCCCGGGACTCTCCCTCAGCATTTCCTCCAGCCGGGTGAGCAGCGCCTCGGCCTCCCGCAGCGCGTCCGGCCGGAACAGGCCCTTGGCCTCTCCTCCGGCGAGGAAGGCGTGCTTCTCCATGGGCTGCTCCTGGTAGACGGCGAGGGCCAGCGTCTGGGTCAGGTAGGACTCACCGCCCTCTATGTATCCGTGATCCTGGTTCAGCGCGAACAGCGTGGCCTGGAAGTAGCGCGGGTCGTCCTTCTCCATCGGCGGGAGGGCGGACAGCTGGGAGATCAGCCAGTACTGGTAGTTGTGCGTGTTCTCGTGCACCAGGCTGTCGATCACTTCGTCGAAGTCCTGCCACGCGGGGCAACCTTTGTTGATGTAGATGGTGCCTTCCTGGCGTTTGAAGAAGGCCAGGGTCACGGCCCATCCGTTCGGCGTGTGCTGGTTCAACTCGTTCGCCAGGACGATCTCCGGCTTCCCGCCGGGGATGCCACGTTCGGCGCACTGGATGTCGCGGGCCTTCTTGAGGGCGGCGAGCCTCTCGTCCGAGTTCAGCGTGGACCACTTCCGGCACTCGTCCTTGAGTTCGCTTTTCAGCCTCGCCAGGATCCGGGCCCGGACCTCAAGGTCGTGCTGGGCGAACCTCGGGTCGAGATCGAGCGACAGGTACAGCTTGCACAGGGCCCTGCCGAAGGAGGCGGCGGCCTGGCCGGTCAACGCGGGGTAGTTGGCGACGATGTAAACGATCAGTTCCTGCATCCTGGCCGGGCTCAGGCCCTCGGCGCCCTCTTTCTCGATCTTCTCTACGGCACTCAGGTCGTCCTGGAAGCTGGCCACATCGTCAATGGTGAACCCGTAGGTCTGTTTGATCCTGTCGGTGAGGTCTCCGCTCGCGACGGCCTCCTGAAACTTGTCGAGGATGTCGCGCCTGCGCAGCGGATACAGCTTGAGCGCGTTCATGACGGACAGCACCAGTTCCGCGATGGATTCCTGCTCCTTCTCGAGCTTCGCCCGCGCGATCAGGTAGTCGGCGTCGCTCAGACCTTCCCGGCTGTCGAGAGCGTCCATCCCGTCTCTCAACGGTTTCAGGACGTCGCCCGCGGGAAACTTCGCGAACTCCTCAAGGACCTCGCTCAACACTTTGACCGCGACGGCCCTGTCCGTCTCGGACTGGAGGACGGGCGCCGGACCACTGCCCCGCTTGGTCTTGTTCGACAGGGACAGCAACAGCTCCTCGAAGGACTCCTCGCTGTTCTCCTCCTCGGACTGGAGGACGGGCGCCGGACCACTGCCCCGCTTGGTCCTGTTCGACAGGGACAGCAACAGCTCCTCGAAGGACTCCTCGCTGTTCTCCTCCGCCGTGTCGCGCGGGCTTCCCGGCGGGCTTTCCGGAATCTGGGGCACGTCGCCGAAGGAAGGGGGCCGCCCGGGGGAGCCGTCGACGGACGTCTCGGGCTTCGTGCCGGTCGATTCGGGCTGGGGCCGGGGCAGCCCCGAGGGGCCGTTGGGCGAGTTGCGGCGGATCGACTTCTGCGGCGGTTGCAACGTGTCGGTTCCTTCGTGTGCGACGCGGTGATCCGACGCCCCGGTCACGGCGGGTGTCGGCTCGGTGGGCCGATCGGTTTCGGGGCGGCGTCGCGCGGAGCCCGCTCGTCACCCTCGGCGCCGAGGTGGCCGTCGAGGACCAGGTGGTCGTACGGCTCGGCCCGCCCGGCGAGGGCCGGTCGACGCGAACCGGCCGCGCGGGGTTTCGAGATGGGGCGACTCGGTGGAAGCGGTGACCGCGTTCCCTGGAACGTTCCGGATCCCGGGCCGACGGGAGGTGCCGTCGATACGTGCGTACCCCTGTCAGCGGTTGGATCAACAGGAAAGAAGCGTGATGCCATTTGTATGACTATGAGCGGCAGTAGCGTATCAACTGCAAATAAATCCGACCATAGAACTGGGCCGAACACGAAAGGGCTCAACGCCCGGCGCCCAAAGGGACCGAGGCGTCAGTCGATCATCCCGATCAGGTCCGCGACCGAGTCGACCACCATGGACGGGCGGAACGGGTAGCGATCGACCTGGTCCCTGCTGACGACCCCGCTGAGCACCAGGATCGTGTGCAGCCCGGCCTCCATGCCGGAGACGATGTCGGTGTCCATCCGGTCACCGATCATGGCGGTGCTCTCGCTGTGGCCGTCGATGGCCCGCAGCGCGCTGCGCATCATCATCGGGTTGGGCTTGCCCACGAAGTAGGGCTCCACCCCGGTCGCCTTGGTGATCATCGCGGCGACCGCGCCGCAGGCGGGCAGGGACCCCTCGTTCGACGGGCCGACCGGGTCGGGGTTGGTGGCGATGAACCGGGCACCGCCCTCGATCAGCCTGATCGCCCGGGTGATCTGCGTGAAGCTGTACGTGCGGGTCTCGCCGAGGACCACGTAGTCGGGGGCGATGTCGGTCAGGACGTAGCCGATCTCGTGCAGGGCGGTGGTCAGACCCGCCTCCCCCACCACGTACGCCGAGCCGCCGGGGCGCTGGCCGTCCAGGAACTTCGCCGTGGCCAGCGCGGAGGTCCAGATCGACTCCGGCGGGATCTCCAGACCGGCCGCGCGCAGCCGTACGGCCAGGTCGCGCGGGGTGTATATCGAGTTGTTGGTCAGCACCAGGAACCGTTTGCCCGACTCGCGCAGGCGCCGGATGAACTCGTCCGCACCTGGCACGGGGTGCCCCTCGTGAACGAGGACACCGTCCATGTCCGACAGCCAGCACTCGATCGGCTTGCGCTCGTCCACCGTTCTCCTCTGTTCCGGCCGGGTACGTACCGAAACAAGGATGACAGGGCCGGACGGTTCGCGCGTCACCAGACCCGCACATCGGGACGTCGCGGAGGTGAACGGTCGCGCGCGCGGGGGCCCCGGGTCCACCTCGCGGCCCGCCGGCCGGTTCGCCGCGTGCCGCGGCCCGGGTGCCGGTCAGGGGGCGAGACCCTCCAGCGCCGCCTCCGCCCGGCGCATCGACTCCTCGGGGTCGGCGTCGGGCGACCCGATCTC
Source organism: Streptosporangium nanhuense (assembly GCF_059358815.1). Classification (NCBI taxonomy): domain Bacteria; kingdom Bacillati; phylum Actinomycetota; class Actinomycetes; order Streptosporangiales; family Streptosporangiaceae; genus Streptosporangium; species Streptosporangium nanhuense. The sequence continues at coordinate 888,790 of NZ_JCADBG010000001.1, read as the reverse complement.
CGGGTCGAAGTTGAGGTCGTGGAAGACGTCGGTGACCCCCCTGGCCGCGAGCTCGCCGACGTCGCGCCGGATCTCCTCGAACGAGCCGGTCAGCGGGGTGCGCCCGGCCGCGCCCGGGGCCCGGACGCGGGTGACGCCCCGGGTGACGAAGCGCAGCGCCTCGGGGTCGCGCCCGGCGGCACGGGCCGCCTCCTTCACGATGGAGATCCTCTCTCCGATGCCGTCGAGGTCCTCGCGGCTCGAACTGATCCAGCCGTCCGCCAGCCGCCCCGCGCGCCTCAGCGCCACCTCGGCGGAACCGCCCAGCAGGATCGGCGGCACGACCCTCGGCTTGGGATCCTGGTGCACGGGGGGCAGCTCGTAGAACTCGCCCTTGTGTTCCACGGTCTCCTCCGTCCACAGGCGCCGCAGCAGCGGGACGTACTCCTCAGCGCGCCGCCCGCGCCGCTCGAACGACACCCCGGAGGCGGTGAACTCCTCGGGCAGCCACCCCAGGCCGAGCCCCACGTCCAGCCGCCCGCCGGAGACCTCCTGCAGGCTCGCCAGCTGCTTGGCCATCAGCGCGGGCGAGGCGAACGGCATGTTGAGCACCGCCACCCCCAGCCGGACGCGGCTCGTCAGGCCCGCCAGGTAGGCGAGCGTGACCACCGGGTCGTGCACGCTGCGGTAGGTCGGGCCCATGGCGTGCCCCTGCGGGTAGAGCAGGCGCTGGAAGGTCCACAGCCCGTGGTAGCCGAGCTCCTCGGCCCTCCGGGCGACCCGCGCCATGTTCTCCGGCGTCGCCCAGGACCCCGACACCGGCACCGCGAAACCGATCCTCATGCCTCGCACTTTATGCCTCCGGTCGGCCGGGGCCGCGGCCGGTGGTTCACTTACCGGATGGACAGCGAGGACCTGATCGACGAACTGCGCCGGATCGGCGCCCGGTACGGCGGCGCGCCCGGCACGGTGCTGCCGACCAGGCCGGACGTGATCATCGTGCGGGCCGGTTCCGTCGTGGTCAAGGCGCACGCGCCGGGGGCGGAGCGGGAACCGCTGGTGGAGCGGATGCGGGCCACCGCGCACCCGGCGCTGCGCGGGATCATGCTCGAACCGGTGACCGAGGAGGTCATGACCGCCGGGGACCGGCTGGTCACCGTCTGGCCGGCCGGGACTCCGGTGGACCACGCGGACCCGGACGCGGCGCCCTGGGAGGCCGCCGCCCGGCTGCTGGCACGGCTGCACGCCGTGCCGGCGCGGGCGCTGCCCCCACTGCGGGCCGCGGGGGGACCCGCACGGGTGGCCGCGACCGTCGCCCGCCTGGGCGACCGCTCCGCCGCCGAGCTGGCGGTACGCCGGGCCTTCACCTGCCTGCCCTCCTCCCCTCCCCCTTTCCCCTCCCCTCCCCCCTCCCCCGGCACGAATCCCGGTGACTCCTCCGGTACGGCTCCCGGCGGCGCTTCCGGCGGTGCTTCCGGCGGCACTTTCGGCAGTGCTTCCGGCGGTGCTTCCGGTGGCGTGACGCACGGCGACTGGCACATGGGACAGATGGTCCGCGCGCCCGGCGAGTGGATCCTCATCGACATCGACGACCTGGGCGTCGGCGACCAGGCCTGGGATCTGTCCAGGCCCGCCGCCTGGTTCGCGGCCGGGCTGCTGGAGCCCGAGGTGTGGCACCGCTTCCTGGGGGCCTACCGCGCCGCGGGCGGGGTCGCCGTCCCGCCGGACGGTGACCCGTGGGGACGGCTGGAGGTTCCCGCGCAGGCGATGACCGTGCAGCTCGCGGCGGCGGCGGTGGCCGCGGCGGGGCGGGAGGGGCGCCCGCTGGACGAGGTGGAGGAGGTCCTCGTCGAGTCCTGCCTCAGGATTGTCCGGCATCGAAGCGCCTGCCATAGTGTGCCCACGCAGTAGGTTGTGGTTACTCGGTTACCACGCCAGAACAAGGAGACCAGCCAGATGCAGTGCCCCAAGTGTCGGGGCGCCATGCGCACCTATGAGCGCAACGGCGTCCACATCGACCAGTGTGAGAGCTGTCGCGGAATCTTCCTGGACTACGGCGAGCTCGAGACGCTGACCCGCATGGAGAGCCAGTGGTCGCAGCAGTCCCACGCAGCTCCGCCCCCGCCCCCGCCGCCGCCCGTGCACGGCGCTCCCGGCTACGGCGCTCCCGCCTGGGGTGCACAGCACCACGGTGGCCACTACGGGCACCACCGCCAGCGCAGCTGGGTCGGAATGCTCTTCTCGACCTGATCCGCCGGGCGAACACCGAGACCGCGACCTCGTCACGAGGTCGCGGTCTTCGCGTTCACGGAGCCGACGGAGCTCACGAAGCCTTCCGGGACGCGTTCGAGGCGCTTTCAGGACGCGTCGGCGGCGTCTTCGGACCACGTGCGCGGGCGCTTTCACGGAGGCTCCGGGACGCCTTCGCGGCCCGTTCCGCGCGTTCCGCGGGTCAGGTGGGGAAGTCGCCCGGCTTGACCTTCTTCGGCTTCACGGTGCCTCCGGTCACGGCGTGCAGGGTGATCGTCCAGTCGGTCCAGCGGATCTGGGTCGCGGTGTGGACGGTCCTGAACCGCACGGTCTTGCCGAACTGCTCGAAGGCGCACGACCGGGTGAAGGTGCGCGCCTTCTTGTCCCAGTCCTGCCCGAGGGTGTAGTAGATCTTGTAGCTGCCGTCCCGCACACCCCGGATCTTGAACTTCGACTTCTTGCGGACGTACACGGTGACGGCCTTCTTCTTGCCGCGCACCAGGACGACGACGGCGTCCTGCCTGGTGCCGTTGCGCAGTTCGAGGTAGGCGCGGCCCGTTCGTCCCTCGGAGGCGATGAAACTGCCGTTGGACAGCCGGCGGTCGCGCTTCTTGGCCGCCTTGACTGGGATGACGCTCGCCGGATACCCGCTCAGCGTCTTGGCGACGTCTTCCACGTCGGACAGCTGGTCGGCCTCGGCCATGCCGGTCAGCACGGCCGGGCCGGTGCACACCCGCTGCTCCTCGGCGTCCTGGCGGGCGGTGTCGAAGGAGGTCCGCAGCCGGCCCAGAGCCTCGACGTAGCTGTCGTGCTGGGTCTTCACCTCGGCGGGCGGTGCCAGGGCGGACAGCCGGGTCACCGCGCCCTCCACCGCGCCGGAGGTCTTCTTCAGCTGCTTGTCCAGGGTCTTCAGCCCGCCGGTCGAGGCCAGCTTCTTCACCGCGTCGCGCACCGGGCCGCGCGCCTCCTCCAGCTCCGCCCGGTACTCGTCGGGCGTCAGCGTCACGGCGGCGGGCGAGCTGACGGGGGGCGAGGAGGGCGGGCCGCCGGATCCCTGTCCCACTCCCACCGTGCCGCCCGCGGTGGCCGGGCCGACCACGGGGTCACTCGGAGACGGGGTGCAGGCGGTCAGGGCCACCAGGGTGACCACGGCACAGGCGAGCGAACGGGGGGTAGTCACCTGAACAACTATCGCCGGATCGATCACTGGGCGTCAAACAACGCCCGGTAATCGGCAATCTCTGACAGGGCGGCCGGACAGCGGGGCCGGGACTCCCCCGCAGCTCAGCCCGCGGGCCGGATCACGAGGAGCGACCTCGGGCGCTTGGTGAACTCCACCTCGCCCGTGACCGTGAACGTCTCGCCGTCGCGCGCCAGCGACAGCCTTCCCGAGGGCGCCGAGACGCGCAGTGTGTCGGCCTGCCACTGCTGGTAGTGACGCGACAGCTTCATCCGTCCCGCCAGGAGGCTGAGGAACACCCGCAGCCGGGGCAGCCGGTCGGCGGCGGCGAGCACGCGGATGTCCAGCAGGCCGTCCTCCAGGCGCTGCCGTCTGGAGGGGGCTCCGCCGCGCGCCTCGTAGCGGCAGTTGCCGACGAACACCATCCAGACGCGCCGGGGCACCCCGTCCACGACGAGGTCGACGGGTTGCGCGCCTCCGGGGCCGAGCACCTCGGCCATGGCCCAGAACAGCGCGGGCCACTTGCCGATCCGGCCCTGCCTGCGCTCCCTGCGTTCCACCAGCGCCGGGTAGACGCCCACGCTGGCGGTGTTGACGAACGTCCGGCCCGCGACCTCGCCGACGTCGACGGCCACGAGGTCGCCGCTGTGGTAGGCCGTCACGGCCTCCTCCGGTGTCTCCATCCCGAGCGCGCGGGCGAACTGGCCGTGGACGCTCGCGGGGACGACCAGCAGCGGGGTCGCCCCGCCCGCCGTCTCCTGGGCCGCCAGGTTGACCACCGCGTCTCCCCCGGCCACCGCGAGCACCTTGGCCCGCTCGGCGGCGTCCCGTACGGCGGCCCCGAGGTCGGCGCCCGGCGCCACCTCGACGACCTCGGCCCGGGGCAGGGCCTCGCGCAGCGCCTCGACCGTTCCCGCGACGGTGTCGGCGGAGCCGTCGACCACGGCGACCGTTCCCTCGCCCTCCGGGTCGAGCCGCACGGACGGCGCCGTGAGGGCGGCGCGCGCCTGCCCCGCCTCACCGGCGTCGGGCCAGATGCGACGGGTGATCAGCCCCGCCGCCACGCCGATCCCGGCTCCGGCGAGCACGTCGCCGGGATAGTGCACGCCGGTGTAGACGCGGGAGAAGCAGACGGCCGCCGCCAGGAGCGCGACGGGGACCGCGACCGCCCGGGGCGCCTCCAGCGCCACGGCCGCGGCGAACGCGCCGGCCGAGGCGGAGTGGCCCGAGGGGAACGACGCCGACGCGGGCATCTTGATCAGCCGGGCGAGCGGGAGCCCCTCGGCCGACGGCCTGTTCCTGCGGAAGGCCTGCTTGCCGACCAGGTTGACCAGCGGGCTGGCGAGGCTGACCGCGAGCAGCCCCCTGGTCGCGGCCCGGCGCAGCGGCCGCCGGCCGCTGACCGCCAGCGCCCCGGCCACCCCGGCCCACAGGAGCGAGTTGTCGGCCGCGCGCGACAGCGCGGGTACGACGCGTTCGAGACCGGGCAACCTCGCGCCCGCCACCATGGCGAACACCCGCCGGTCCAGCCTGCTCAGCCGCGACCCCAACCGCATGCGCCGCACCCTCCTGCGATGAAGAAAAGCAATGACGAACCGCCCACGACGAACGGACGGCGATTCGATTCTGCCGCGTGTCCGGGGGCCCGGGGCGTTTCCGCCGCTCCCGTACTTCTCACCGGAACGAACGGACGGCACCGGACGGCACCGGCCAGTACCGCCGGCGCCGGCCGGAGTCGCCCCGGTCCGGCGGCGGGCGCCGGGCCACCGTCCTTTCGCCCCGGTCACCCGCGCGAGGGCCCGGTCCTCGGCGGCCCGGGACGGCGAGGCCGCCGAGTCGCCGGGTTCGACCAGCACGAAGCCCGCTAAACCAGCCGCAGCACCTGCGACAGCTCGCGGCGGGGCTTCTGCCGCCAGTTCCCCGGGGCGGCGAAACCGATCGCGAGAAGCATCACCGGGAACTCGTCCGCGGCCAGCTCGAACTCCTCGGCGACGGCCTCCACGTCGAAACCGCTCATCGGCCCGGAGGCCAGGCCCATCGCGTGGGCCGCGAACATCAGCGTGCTCGCGCCGAAGGTCGCCGACCGGACCGCCTCGTCGCGCTGACGCTGCGGCTGCTCGAAGTAGAGCGCCTTCGCCCCGCCCTCCCACGCCGCGGCGACGTCGGCCGGCATGATCCCGGCGTCGACCGCCGGGCGCAACCGATCGGCCACCGACTCGTGGTCGGCCGGCCGTCCGACCACGACGAAGGTCACCGCCGCATCGGTGATCTTGGGCTGGTCCCAGCCGATCGCGCGCAGCCGCGCTTTCGCCTCGGGCGTCCTGACGGCGATGAAGCGCCAGTTCTGCAGGTTGAAGGACGACGGCGCCTTCGTCGCCAGACGGACCAGCTCGTTGATCGACTCGTCGCTGAGGCCTCGCGTGGGGTCGAAGAGGTTGACGGTCCGGCGCTCTTCGATCGCCTCGATGATCGGATGCATTGCGTGTTTTCCCTTCCAACTGGCACGCACGGTCCTCCGCCGGCGGTCACCGGCGGTGGGTTCGAGATTTCGGGAGGCCCGGAATGCCCGGGCACGGCCGGGCACGGCCATGCACGGCCGGACATGACTTGACACGACCGGACAGACCGGGCACGGCCGGGCACGGCCGTCAGGCGATGGTGTCGACCACGCCGCCGTCGACCCGCAGGGCCGCACCGGTGGTCGCCGAGGCCTGCTCCGAGCTGACATAGATGATCATGTTTGCCACCTCGTCGACGGTGGCGGCCCGGCGGATGATCGACGAACCGCGGTGCGCGGCGACGAAGTCCGCCGCCACCTTCTCCGGGCTGTCACCGGTGCGGTCCACGTCGGCCTGGAGCATGCCTGCCACCCCCTCGGAGAGGGTGGGCCCCGGCAGCACGGCGTTGACGGTCACGCCCGTTCCGGCGAGACGCTTGGCCAGCCCTCGCGATATCGCGAGCTGGGCCGTCTTCGTGAAGCCGTAGTGGATCATGTCCGCGGGGATGTTGAGAGCCGACTCCGAGGAGACGAAGACGACACGCCCCCAGCCTCGTTCGGCCATGGCCGGCGCGTAGGCCCTCGCCAGGCGGACCCCGGACATGACGTTGGTGCGGAAGAACCGGTCCCACTCGCCGTCGGGGATGTCGAAGAAGTCCCGCGGCTCGTAGACCCCCAGATTGTTGACGACGATGTCGAAACTCGGATGCTCGGCGACCAGCCGTGAGCAGGCGGGCTCCGTGCCCAGATCGCCGGCGAAACCCGCGACCCCCGCCCGGGGGCCGCCCAGCCTCGCCACCGCGGCGGCGACGCCCTCCTCGCTGCGGCCGTTGACGACGACGTCGGCGCCCGCGGCCAGGAACCCCTGAGCGGCGGCGAATCCGATGCCGTTGGTGGACCCGGTGACGAGGACCCGGCGGCCGGTGAAATCGATGATCACGTTGAGACCCTGCTTGTCGGTGGACGCGCGGCTCACGTCGTCTCGGAGCGGTACGGCTCCGGAGGCGGCGTCGGCGGCGTCGGCGGTCTGGTCATCGCTCCGCTCGAAGGGCGGAGCGGGGGACGGGACCGAGGCGCGCGGCCGCGGCGCGCAGGCCTGCGACCAGGTCCCGCGAGTCCTCTGTCGAGGCACCGTCGCGCACCACGGCGCGGCCGGCCCGGTAGACCCTGTCGATATGGCGGCGGTCCATCTGCAGCACGACCGCGCCGGCCGGGTCGAGCGCCGGCGAGACGTCGAGATCGTCGGCCCGCAGAACGACCAGGTCCGCGTCCTTCCCGGGCGTCAGGGAGCCCGTTCGCGCGTCGAGACCCAGCACCGCGGCGCCCTCCCGGGTGGCCAGCGCGAGGACGTCGGCCGCGGTCAGCTCCCGCCCGGAGTGGGCCCCGCGGCCGAACGCGCGGCCGATCTGCAGTGCCGCGCGCATCTGGGTGAAGAAGTCGGCGGCCACGGTGACCTCGGCGGAGGTGCTCAGGCTCAGCGGCAGGCCGGGTGGGGTCCGGCCCAGCATCGGCACGCCGTGCCCCATCATGAGCTCGATCGCCGGCGCGACGGACAGGGTGCCGCCGCTGTCGGCGATGATCTGCAACTCGTCGGGCGGCAGGCCGTTGCCGTGGATGAACGTCGTGCCCGCGCTCAGCACCCCGAGATCACGCAACCGCGAGATGGGGGTCGAGGCGCCGATGTGGCGCGCGGTGCGCAGCGCGAGATTCCTGGCCAGCGAGGCGTTGTGCCTCTCGCCGTCGTCGTCGCCCCACTCGGTGAGGAGGGCCATCGTCACATCGGTCTCGTCGTCGAACAGCAACTTCGACCGGACGCGAAGGACGTCGTCGTCCAGCCCGCTGCCTCCGCGCACCATCATCGGGTACGGCTTCCCGTACGCGAACACGGCCCGGATCCCGGACTCGCGCAGCGCGGCGACCGAGGCGTCGGTGTGCGCCGGGCCGTGCTGGATGTTGGAGATGTCCTGGACGGTGGTGATGCCGGCCATGAGGGCGCTGCGGGCGCTGGCGAGCGTTCCGAGGTGCACGTCCTCCGGGCGCACACCGGACCCGACCGCTCCGAGCACGTCCACGTAGTACTGCTCCAGGGTGTGGTGCGGCGCGCCGCCGCGCACCAGGACCTCCCACATGTGGCGATGCGTGTCCACGAAGCCGGGGATCACGATGCGCCCGGTCGCGTCGACGACCTCCACGTCGGGCCGGACGTCCTCGTCGAAGCCGATCGTCGCCGCCACGGCGCTGATCAGGCCGTTCTCGATGAGCAGATCACCGCGGTCGAGGTCGCCGACGGCCGGATCCATGGTCAGGATCGTCGCGCCGCGAAGCAGGGTCGCACGGCTGTTCGTCATCCCGGGAATCCCTCCGCGGCGCGGCGGGCCGGAGACCGGCGTGCACCGGCCCGCGACGCCCGCCCGGCGGAGGCGGTCTCGTCGACGGCCCGGCCGACACCGCGGGAGGCTCCGGTCACCGGCGCGATTTTGCCCTTGAGAGGAGACGCCATTCTTTTCCTTCCGGGAGAGAATTGACAGATTTCCGGGAACGCGATCGGGGAAAGGCGAAAACGCCGATCGCGGCCATGAGATCGAGCGCGAGTGCGGGCGCCGCGCCGATCGCGCGGACGACCCGCCCGGCCCGCCGCCCGTGGCCGCCCGCCTCGACCGTGTCGCCGGGCCTGTCCCGGTGACCTGGTCGGACGGACGCCCGAACCGGGCCTTGCGAGACTCGGGCCTCGGGATCGAAACGGCGTGACGACATGACCGGTGAATTCCGGTCAGGCGATGCCGGGCGAGTTAAGGCTCCATACGAAATGCCTTACCCCGGGCATCGGTATCGGCCGTGGCCACTCGCCGCCGCCGTTTTCCTTTCACGCCATCCAGAATGGCAGCATGACCGAAACGCGTCCAATACGGAATAACTCTCACACTGAGAGCGGAGCGTTCATAATCCCGGGGGTCATGACTCCGGGGGCGGTGTCGGCAGCTCCCGCTCGCCGGCCGCGAGGACCGCACGCAGAGCCGCCGACGGGTTGTCCGCGCGCCACGCCAGCGCCGCCTGCAGCCAGACGGTGCGGCCCGCCAGCGGCAGGTAGACCAGACCGCCCTGGCAGACGTGCTCCACCGACTTCAACGTCAAGGTCACCCCGACACCGGCGGAGACCAGGGCCAGGACCGTGTTCGAGTCCGGCGCCTCCTGCGCCACCTTGGGCGTGAAGCCCGCCTCCTCGCAGGTGCGTGTCATCGCGTCCCGCAACGTCGACCCCGAGTGCGCCGGAAGGCTGACGAACGGGTCGTGGGCCAGATCCGTCAGGTCGATCTCGTCCTTGCCCGCCAGCGGATGGTCCGTCGGGAGCGCGCAGACGAGCCGGTCGTTCTCGATGATCCGGGCCCTCAGGCCGGGCCGGTCCACCGGCATCCGGACGAAACCCAGGTCGAGCGTGCCGTCCGCGACCCCCTCCAGCACCACGTTGGCGTAGGTCTGCACCTTCATCACCAGCTCCACCCCGGGGTGCTCGGCGCGGACCGCCCGGGCCAGCCGGGGCAGCGCCGCGTGGCTCGACGCCCCGCCGAACCCGATCGTGACCCGCCCGTACTCTCCGGTCCCGGCCGATCTGGCGGCCCGCTTCGCCAGGTCCACATCGTCGAGCACCCGGCGGGCGGGCTCGAGGAACGTCTCGCCCGCGCTGGTCAGCCGCACGCTGCGGGTGCTGCGCTCGAACAGCTGCACGCCGAGTTCCTTCTCCAGCTGGCGGATCAACTGGCTCAGCGGCGGCTGCGCCATCTGCAGACGACGGGCGGCCCGGCCGAAATGCAATTCCTCGGCTACGGCCACGAACGCGGCCAGGTATCGCAGTTCCATGATCATCCTAATCGATTATGTGATGATATGTCTTAGTTTAGACTCGATTAGGAATCACAAGATGATCAATCGGCCGGGCGTCCGGCGTCGTCGGTGCCGCCGCGGCCGGGCCGTGACAGTACCGCGATCATCGCTTCGGCCTCAGCGGTCGGCGTCGCGCAGGCTGTGGCCGCGTTCGGTGAGAGCGGTTTCGACGGTGTGGCAGACGTGCTCCAGGACGGCGACGCGGGCGTAGGGCTTGCTGTCGCCGGCGACGATCTTCCAGGGGGCTCGTTTTCTGTCGGTTTTGGCGATCATGTCTTCGACGGCGTCCTCGTAGTCCTCGCGGCGCTCACGGTTTCGCCAGTCCTCGTCGGTGAGCTTCCAGGAGCGCAGGGGGTCCTGGGCGCGGTCCTGGAAACGGCGGAGTTGCTCGCCGGGGGAGACGTGCATCCAGAATTTGACGAGGATGGCGCCTTCGGCGGTGAGGCTTCGCTCGAACTCGACGATCTCGTCGTAGGCGCGGGTCCACTGCTCCGTGGTGGCGAAGCCTTCGACGCGTTCGACGAGGACGCGGCCGTACCAGGAGCGGTCGAGGACGGTCATGCCTCCCCAGCCGGGCAGGACGGCCCAGAACCTTTGCAGGAAGTGGTGTCTTTTCTCGTCGTAGGTGGGCGCGGCGAACTGGGAGACGCGGACGTGCCGGGGGTCGAGGGGTGAGACGAGGCGTTTGATGGCGCCGCCTTTGCCGGAGGCGTCCCAGCCTTCGAAGAGCACGCAGAGAGGCGGGCCGAGCTTGTGGTCGCCGAGCTGGCCTCCCAGGAGGAGCCGGAGCCGCAGGAGACGCCGCTGGGCGGCCTCGAGCCGCTCGAGGCCCTCCTTCTTCGGTAGCTTGGCCGACAGGTCGACCTGGGAGAGGCGGTTCATGCCGACAAGCCTCGCATGTCCCGGCCCGCGAGCGGTCCAGGTGTGCGGCCAGATGGGCGGCCAGGTGTGCGGCCGGGTGAGCGATCCGCGTTCCGCCGCCGCGCCGTCAGGTCAGGCGGTCCCGGTAGACCTTCCTGGCCCGGCCGATCAGGGCGAGGTGGTCGGCGAGCTGCCCGGTGGTCTCGAAGATGCCCTCCTCCCGCAGCAGCGACTCCAGGGCGTCCAGCCATTCCAGGCACCAGCCGACGTCCTCGGCCCTGGCCACGTGACGGCCGCCGACGTCGAGGTAGACCGGGCTGGTGTGGGCGTACACCTCGCCGGTGAAGGACCGCTCGTGCGGGCCGCCGGTGGCCAGGGCGACGACGTAGGTGGGGTCGCCGGCGACCAGTTCGGCGGTGAGCTCGCCGGGCGGCCCCTCGGCCAGCACGCCGTCCGCGGTGCGCAGCTCCAGGCGTTCCACCTCCGGGCCGGTCGACCGCGCGGTGATCGTGATCCGCTCCCCCGGCGACAGGTCCAGGGTGGCACCGGGGCCGTGGCCCGCGACCGACAGCTCCAGCCAGGGGCCCGTGGTGCCGAAGGTACGGCCCCGCCTGACCGCCTCGGCGAACGACGTGGCGGTCAGCGGCCCGTCCACCCGGGCGTAGACGCGCGCCCAGCCGGGCGGGTTGGACTGGTTCCCCCGCCGGGCGAAGGAGACCATCGCGTCGGTGCCCGCGGTGACCGCGATGCGGTTGCCCGCCCCGATCAGGCGCCGGTAGACGGCGGCGGTCGCGGTGATCGAGGTCTGGCTGAGCACGTCCAGGGTGTCGACGAGGCCGAGCGCCGCGTCGGCGACGATCTCCCGGGAGGAGCAGTTGCGCCCCCACCGCAGCGCCTTGTCCGGGGCGTCGGTGTCGGCGAACGGCGTGTGGAAGGGGTGGCTGTAGCCGGTGACGGCCCCCAGGCCGCGGAGTTCCTCGCAGGCGACGCTGTTGGGCGGCCAGTCGACGGTGCCGAGGAAACCGGTGTGGAAGCGCGAGGGCGGGGCCGAGACGCCGAAGGCGTAGAGGTGGCCGAGCAGGTCGTTGCGGTACTCGACGCCGATCCTGGCCAGGTGGGAGGCGTCGGACCAGGGCAGGTCCCGCCCGGCCCAGTGTTCGAGCGCCTCGGAGTCGTAGACCCGCTCGGAGGAGACGTTCCCGGCGACCAGGTTGAGGACGTGCAGGTCCTCGCCGTGCTGCATGATGCCCGCGAGCTCGGGGGTGCCGACCATGTCGCCGGCCCAGTTGAGGTGGACGTGCATGTCCCCGCCGTACCAGCCCAGGGCGGCCGCGTCGTAGAGCCGCTCGGGGGTCAGTTCGACGAGGGTCTCCCCGCCCGGCTCCGGGGTGACCATGACCTGCGCGGAGCCGTACTCCATGCCCCTGGACACCCGCACGGTCAGCGTCTCGGCCGGGACGTCCAGCACCAGGTCGTCGCCGTGGAAGTAGGGCGTCACGTGGTAGTCGTGCCGGTCGGGGGCGCCCTCGGGGTACCAGCCCTGGCCGTGCTCGCCGTACACGCTCCACTTGCACGGGAGGCCCGCGCGCACCCGCAGGCGGGCGGCGGGGGCGAGGCGGATCAGGGGCGCCAGGTCGACCGGTACGCCGTCGGCCGCCACCTCGCTCCGACTCGTGATCTTGATGAGCCGGGCGCCGCCGGGGCCGACCACGTGCGCCCGCCCGTCCACCAGCACGGTCGCCGGTTCGGGCCTGATGGAGTCGACCAGCAACGTCGTGCGCAGGGGCCTGCCGTCCAGCACGGTCTGCGCCCGCGCCCGCAGCGCGGTCCCCTCGTCGGTGAGGCGGAGCGCGGCGAGGTTGCCGAGCACCCTGCCCGCGAGGACGCCGCGGACGACCTCGTCCATGTCCAGCTCGTCGAGACGGTCCCTGAGCTCTTCGAACGGCGCCCCGGGGTAGCGGGTGCCGAGCATGCCGTAACAGACTTCCCAGAAGCCGGTCGTGCCCATCAGGTAGGCGTCGGTGGCCATGGACTTGACGTAGAAGATGGGATCCTCGCCCCAGGTGACCCCGTGCTCGTCCAGCAGCGCCCGGTACTCCCCGAGCGCCCGCGCGACGGTGAGAGGAAGGTTCGGGTCGTCACACATAGGTCTCCCCCACACGGTAGGACGCCAGGTGATCGCCGCTATCGTGACACGGCGCACATGGGGGGTCGCGGCATGACGTCCATCGGTGAGGGATTCATCCCTATCGGAGGGGGAAAAGCGCTCCCGGGGCGGTGATGATCCGCCCTGGAAGGCCCCATCGTGCCGACGGCTCGCCCCCTGCCGCGCGGGGAACGTGTCAGCGGGCCGGGGCCGGCCCGTGGGGACGTGTCAGCGGGTCGCGGCCTGGCCCGTGGGGGGTTCGGCGCCCGACGGCTGGGCCATCGTGCCCAGTCGCATCCGCATCGCGTGCTCGACGAGGGTGATGAGCACCTCCTTGCCCGACTCCCGCTGCCTGGCGTCGCACAGCACGATCGGGATGTCCTCGTGCAGGGTGAGCCCGAGCCTGACCTCGTCGAGCTCGTAGCGGCGGGCACCGTCGAAGCAGTTGACCGCGACGATGAAGGGCGTCTCGCGCCGCTCGAAGTAGTCGAGCGAGGGGAAGCAGTCGGCCAGCCTGCGGGTGTCGGCGAGGACGACCGCGCCGAGCGCGCCCAGCGCCAGCTCGTCCCAGAGGAACCAGAAGCGCTCCTGGCCGGGCGTGCCGAACAGGTAGAGGCGGTAGTCGTCGCCGATGGTGATGCGGCCGAAGTCCATGGCGACCGTGGTGGTCCGCTTGGTCTCCACGCCCGACAGGTCGTCGACACCGATACCCCGGTCGCTCAGGGTCTCCTCGGTGCGCAGCGGCTCTATCTCGGAGACCGCGCCGACCAGCGTGGTCTTGCCCGCACCGAATCCGCCGGCGACCAGGATCTTGATCGCCTTGGGCAGCTTCACGCGCCCGGCGTCCCGGCTAGAGCGCACGGAGTCCATCGAGCACCGCCCTGTACAGCCTCTCGTCGTGCATGTCCGTCTCCGAATGCGGTTCTTGCATGGCGATGTATCCCTGGTCGAGCAGGTCGCTGAGCAGGACACGGACCGTGCCTGCCGGAAGGTTCGTATGGGCCGCGATCTCCGCGACCGACTGGGCCTGCAGGCAGAGCCGGACGATGGCCTGACACTCCGGGTCCAGACCCGGTTCCCTCGACGAGACCTGCCGGATGGTCACCACCAGGGTGATGAGGTCGAACCGGCCGCGGCTCGGTTCGGTCCTGCCCCGCGTCAGGACGTACGGCCTGACGATGGGCCCCGCCTCGTCGCCGACCCACTGGGTCTCTGGCTGCTCGTCGAAGATGCTCATCGTGTGCCGTCGCCTCTGAGGGAGTCGGCCCTGAAGGAGGACTCGGGCGTCCTGGTGGGCGAGGTGAGGTACTGCCCCACGCGGGTGACGAGCATGGCCATCTCGTAGGCCACCAGGCCGACGTCGGCCTCGGCGCCGCAGAACACCGCCAGGCAGGCTCCCTGCCCGGCGGCGGTGACGATGAGGTACGCCGTCCGCATCTCGATGATGGTCTGGCGCATCGGCCCGCCACCGACCCTGTCGCTGACCCCGCGGCCCAGGCTCTGGATCGCCGACCCGACGGCGGCCAGATGCTCGGCGTCGGCCGGGGAGAACCCCGCCGACGCGGCCAGCAGCAGGCCGTCGGTGGAGAACACGATTCCGTGCTGAGCTTCCTCCACCCGCGAGACCAGGTCGTCCAGCAACCAGGCCAGGTCCGTGAAGGATCCTGTTCCCTGCACCACTCGTTGTCCTCTCCTTCTGCCTGCCGACTGTCACGTCGCCGGTTCCCAGCGGCTCATCGGCGCCTGCCTGGCACGTACGACTTGAGATCATCCACCGGGGATCACACCGCGGGCCCGCCCTCGTCCGCCGGATCTCCGTCGTGGTCGAGCAACTGGGCGGCGTCGTCGCGGCCCCGGCGCGTACCGGCCTGGAAGGACGACATGGCCGCGCGGATCATCTCCGGCGAGCGCTCGTCGGTGTCCTCGACCGGGGGCGGGGCCACGGGCTCGTCCTCCTGCAGGGGGGCGGCGAGGTGGGTCTGCGGGACGCGCCTCGGCAGGCCACCCGGGGTGTGACTGCTGTCGGGCGGGGGCAGCACGGGCGGCAGCGACGTCCCGGAGCCGCCCGGACGCCCGTGGGCGCCGGAGTCGTCGAGGCCGCCGCCGGGAGCGCCCGGCGAGGCGGGAGAGCCGGGGTTCGTGAAGTCGGGCAGCCGTCCGCGGGTTCCGGTCTCGGGCATCTGCCTGAGCGCCGAGGGGTCGGCGAAACGGCCGGGGAACGTCGGGTCGGGGAAACCCTCGTCGGGCGCGGGGCCCGCGGAATGCCGTCCGGAGGGCGCCGGGCCGGCGAGACCGGCGGGAAGGCCCGCATCCGCGGAACGGCCGGAGTCCGGCGGGGGGACGAGGCGGCCGGGGTCGGCGAAGCCACCGGAGGAGGCCGGGTCGGCGAAACCACCGAGGGGAGCCGGATCGGCGGAACCCGCGGAGGACGCCGGGTCGGGGAAGCCGGCGGAGGAGGCCTGGTCAGGGAGGAGGCCGGAGGGCGCGGGGCCCGCCGGGTGCGACCGGCCGTTGGCGGGCGGCGCGGGCTCCCACACATCGGACCCTCGGCCGGGAACGTGCTGCTCGCCGATGACCTCTCCCTCCGCCCCGGCGACCCGCCCGGGGCCGCCGGTGATGCCCAGCGGGTCGCCCGCCCTGCCGCGGACCGCGGTGGTCGCGGAGGTGCCGCCGTTCATCTCCGCGCTGCTCGCCGGGCGCGCCTGCGGCACGCCGACCCCGACGGAGGGGCCCGGGTCCTCCTCGTTGACCAGTTCCTGCGGGATGAGGACGATGACGGTCGTGCCGCCGTACGGGGAGGACTTGAAGGTCACCCGGATGTCGTGCCGCTCGGCCAGGCGGCTGACGACGTACAGGCCGAGGCGGGCGTTGCCGGAGAGCTTGAGCTCCGGGGGGTTGGCGATCCGCTCGTTGGCGTCCGCGATGTCCGCGGGGCTCATGCCCAGGCCGCGGTCCTCGATCTCCAGCGCGTAGCCGTGGGCCACCAGGTATCCGCCGACCTGCACCGTCGTGTAGGGCGGGGAGAAGGAGGCGGCGTTCTCGACGAGCTCGGCGATCAGGTGGATCACGTCGCTCACCGCCCGGCCGTCCAGCGAGACCTCCCCCAGGGGCATCACGTCGACCCGGGTGTAGTCCTCGATCTCGGCGAGGGAGCCGCGGACCACGTCGATCATCGGGACCGCGTCGCGCCAGGCGCGGCCCGGCGCCGCGCCGGAGAGCACGAGGAGGTTCTCCGCGTAGCGCCGCATGCGGGTCGCCAGGTGGTCGAGCCTGAACAGGTCGCGCAGCTCCTGCGGGTCGTTCTCGCGCCGCTCCATGACGTCGAGCACGCTCAGCTGGCGGTGCACGAGCGACTGGGTACGGCGGGCGAGGTTGCGCAGGATGTCGGCGATGTCGCGGCGCAGCTGGGCCTGCTCGGCGGCGACCTTGATGGCGGTCCGCTGCACGGCGTTGAACGCCTGGCCGACCTGCCCGATCTGGTCGTCCCCGAACTTGAGGGGAGGCGCCTCCGCCGCGACGTCCACCACCTGCCCGTGGCCGATCCGCTCGACCACGGCGGGCAGCCGCTCGTTGGCGAGCTCCCAGGCGGCGGCCCGCAGCTTCTCCAGCTGCTGGACCAGGGCGCGGGCCGTGGTGATGGCCAGGACGACCGAGGCGATGACGGCCACGAGACCCAGTCCGCCGGCCAGCGCGAGCCGTACGATGACGCCGGCGGCCACCGGACCGGACCGCTCGACCACTCCGCTGCCGGCCGTGAGCACGGCCTGCGTGAACTTGGTCTGCGCGGGCAGGGCGTCGGAGCTCCACCTCGTGACGTCGATCAGCCCGGCCTGCACCGCGTCCGGGTCCTGGATCAGCTGGTCCTCCATGGCGCGCAGCCGGGTGAACTGCACCTCGGCGACCAGCCGCCGGTGGGCCTCCTGGTCGGCGGCGGGCAGCTCGGCCACCGCCTGCTCGGTGATGAAGCGCCGCGTGCCGACCATCTGCGTGAACCTGATCTGCTCGCCCTCGGCGAACCGGCCGGCCGTCAGGGCGCCCATCACCAGGGCGTCCTCCTGGGCCAGCATGTCCCGGGCCCGGTTCATCCCGATGAGCGTGCGGGTGTCCTTGGCGAGTTCCTCGTCGTCCAGCGTCGCCAGCGAGTCGTAGACGCGGAAGATCGAGTCGATGATGGCGGTGAACTCCGCGGCCGTCCAGGTCCGGTTGACCCGGCCGGCGTCGATCGCCTTGCGCGCGGCGGTCAGGCCGTCCAGCAGCTCGCCGGTCTCGTCGATGCGGCGCTCCAGGGCGGGGGTGCCCAGCAGGCTCACCGCGTTGCCGCCGGTGAGCTTGCGGAAGTGCGCGTCGGCGGCGTCGGTGCGCTTGCGCTGGGAGGCCAGCGCCTCGCGCCGCCGGCTCTCGGTGCCGACCGCCCCCAGGGTGATCGCGGTCAGCCGCCGCTCGGCCTGCAGCTCGACGATGAGCCGCTCGCTCGGGTCGGCGACCTCGGTGTTGAGGGTCGCCACGCCCAGCATGTTCAGACCGTCACGGATCGTTACCCATGCCGTGAACGCCCAGAGCGCGGTGAGCGACACCAGAAGTGCCGTGACCTTGGTCCGCAAGCTCGCGTTACGCAAGCGCATGGTATCCACCCCGGGAAGGAGAAAGAAAATAGACGGCATTTTTCGTGGCGGTTGACACATACTGGTCAAGCAGGTCAAACGGTCGCCACATCGCTGGGATCAGCGGGACACCCCACATCACACCCGCCGAACCCTAGCAATGTCACTAAAAACCCTCAAGACGGACAGAGTAAATGCGCCCTTCTGTCCTATTTTTAATTCACGGTCAATTCTCAATACGCGTCATCCCCGGTAATGACGAGCGCACGTCGCGCCAGGTGAAGCGCGCCCAGAACGGCCGCCCTGACGATCGCCACCGGCAGATACAGGTCCTTGTCCACCCACAGCGGCGGCGCCTCGCCGTCACGGGCGGCCAGCAGGTGGCGGTACCCGCGCTCCACGGCCTCCCGCCACCGCTCCTCCCGGGCCGTGCCGGCCAGCAGCAGGGTCTGCAGCGCGTAGGCGGTCTCCTCGGCGGTGCCTTCCCGCCGGCCCCACGACCCGTCCGCGCGCTGGGTGGCGAGCACCCAGTCCACGGCACCGGCCACCGCGCCCGCCGACCTCCGGCCGCCGAACTCGCGCAGCGCGATCGCGCAGCAGGCCGTGGCGTAGTACGGCGAGACGTGCCAGCGGTCCGTCCAGCTGCCGTCCACCCCCTGGCGGTCACGCAACCACGCCGCCAGCTTGGCGACGACGGCCCCGTGGCGGGGCTCTCCCCCGCATCGGCGCAGGTACTCGCCGAAGGCGTCGAGCACGTGCGCGTTGGTCGTCGGGGACATCCCCTCCTCCCCGCGCCAGGTGCAGAAGTGGGTCTCCAGCTCGAACGGCCACAGCCCCTCCGGCTCGCGCGGATCGCCGAGCAGCGCCAGCGCGTACAGGGCGACGGAGGTGGTGTCGGCGTCGGCGGGCAGGCCCGGCCCCGTGGCGACCCCGTCGGGGCCGAGCCCGTCCCGCAGGCTCGCGACCAGCTCCGGCGGGGGGTCCACCGCGATTCCCGCGCGCCGCAGCCAGCTCAGCGTCCAGCCGCGCTCGAACACGGTGATGGGGAGGGTGCACGGCACCGGCCCGCCCGTGGAGGCCACCACGGCCTCCAGGTACCGCCGTACGGCCGCCTCGTCCCCGCCCTCCGGCGCGTCGACCTCGGAGACGGCTCCGGGACGGGACCCGGGGGGCGCGGGGGGCGCGACCAGCCAGGCGGCGCTCGCTCCGGGCGAGGCCCCGACGGCCGCCATCCCGCCGGGCATCGGCGTGGGGAGGACGCCGGAGGCGGCCGTCGCCTCCGGGCCCGCGACCTCGAGGGCGTGGAGCAGCTTCTGCGGGATCGCCGCGCCCGACAACAGCCACGCCCTGACGGCCACCAGCTTGGCACCGCCCATGCCCGGGGGCGGCTTCGGCCCCTCCCCTCCGAGGTGCCCGTCGATCAGGGCGAGCAGGGACGACACGATGAGCTCGATCGCGGGCGTGTCCGGCGGCCAGGTGTCCTGGAAGGACCAGTTCCGGACGGCCTCCAGCCCGCGGTCGGCGGCCTTGGCGAGGAGGTCGCGGCCGGCGGTGGTGTCGCGGCCGAGCTCGGCCAGGAGTGCCTCCAGCGCGCTCAGGGTGGGGACGAAGGCGTGGTCGCCGGACGAGGACCAGCCGCCGTCCGGCCGCTGGGTGGCGAGCAGGAACTCGACCCGCTCGGCGTGCCCGGCCAGCCAGGGCGCCAGGCTCACCACCCGGCCGGTCTCGTACGGAGAGGCCGACACCTGCCCCCAGGGCTCGGCCAGCAGCCCGGCGACCAGCTCGCGCGCCTCGGCGACCGCGTCGATCCCGGCGCCGTTCCCCGCACCGTTTCGCGCGCGGTCCTCCGTTCCGGTCCCCGCGCGGTTTCCCAGGCCGGTCCCGGTGCCGATCCTCGTGGCGAACTTCATGGTGGCCAGCAGGCCGTCGACGCTCACAAGGCCCCCCAGTAGTCGCCGACCTGGTAGAAACCCGCGCAGAAGTCCATCTGCCGTTCCATGTAGCCCGCCAGCTCCGGATGGGTGATCCGCAGCGGGGCGGCCAACTCCCGGCTCCGGGCCGCGAGCGCGGCGATCCGCCGCTCCACCTCGGTGCGGTCCACGCCGAGCAGCAGGACGTTGAGATCTCCCCAGGCGACGTCCCGCTCGTAGGTGCCCAGGTCGTTGAGGAGGCGGATGACCCGTTGCACCGCCCAGCCCGCCTCGCGCAACGCGTCGACGTCCGCGACCGCGCCGGAGCCCGTGACATGGATCCAGTGGGCGGCGAACACGTAGGAGAAGCCGAGGTTGTCGGCGTTGGCGAGATACTCCTCGTAGGTGGGCGTGACCTTGTCGGTCTTCCAGCGCCACTCCGTGAGCATCCCGCCCAGCATGCGCTCCAGCTCGTCGCGCCAGACCGGCCCGAGCTCGGGGAACGCGGGCGAGGAGGCGAGCTCGTCGCGGATGTCGGCGAGCATGCGGGTGAGGTCGTCACCGGGGACCGGCGGGGCGCCCGCGGCCACGTCCAGGCAGCGCCGGGCGATCCCCTCCACCTCGGACCGCGAGGTGGCCACGTAGTCGACGAGCCAGTCCAGGCCGAACGCCCACAGGGAGACCTTGTTCGCCGTACGCAGCTGCCCGGCGTCGAACCAGGGGCCGCCGAAGGCCATGGCGAGCGAGAGCGTGCTGTACAGGGCCGCGTCGAACGGCTTGGCGGAGAACAGGCCGGGATAGGTCTCCGCCCACTCGCGCATGTCCCGCTGGGACCGCCCGGCGCGGGCGCAGATCGCCCCCGCCTCCCGGGCGTCCGACCTCACGCCGAAACCGGGCAGAACCTCCGGACCGGGCCGAACCTTCGAGCTGGGCCGAACCTCCGAGCCGGGCGGAGATTCCGAGCCGGGCAGAGGATCCGAGCCGGGCGGAACCTCCGGACCGGACCGGACACCCGGATCGGGACGGACACGCGAATCCGGCCGGGCGCCCGAATCCGACCGGGCGCCCGGATCGGGCCGGGGCGTCATCGCAGGGCCCCGCTCCGGTCGTGGCCGTTGAAGGACACACCCAGCGCGACCTTCTGCCGGGGACGCAGCGAGGCGGCCCAGCCGGTGTCGAACGGTCCGGGGGTGCGCACCGACATCCGGAACCGGCTGAGGATGCTCGCGACCACGAGCGGCGCCTCGACGTAGAACAGGGGCTCGCCCAGGCAGCGGTGCGGGCCGCCGCCGAAGGGGAAGTAGGAGTAGCGGTGCCTGCGCTCCTCCCCCTCCCCCCTCCCCGGCGCGAACCGCTCGGGGTCGAAGGTGTCCGGGCGCTCCCAGAACTCGGGAAGCCGCTGGGTGGCGTACGGGGTGACCAGCACCGACGATCCGGCCTTGATCCGCACGCCGCCGATCTCCGTGTCCTCCATGACCTTGCGGGGCAGGAACCAGCCCGCGGGGTACAGGCGGAGGGTCTCCTGCAGGACCATGCGCGTGTAGACGAGGCGGGGGATGTCCTCGGGCACGGCCGGTCCCTCGCCGACCACCTCGTCGATCTCCGCCTGGAGCCTGGCCGCCACGTCCGGGTGCTCCTCCAGCAGCAGCCACAGCCAGGTGAGGACCATCGCGGTGGTCTCCGAGGACGCCGCGTACACGCTGACCAGCGCGTCGCGGATCTGCTTCTCGGTGAGCCTGTCACCGTTCTCGTCGACGGACCGGCAGAGCACGGAGATGACGTCGACGTTGTCGTCGGGATTCGCCATCGCCTTTCTCACGATGGGGAACACCACGTCGTCGATCGATTCCACGGCCTTCAGAAAGGTCCGGTCGCCGGGGATGCGCATGAAATACGGCATGAACGGCATGAGAATCCGGTAAACGAGTGAATAGGACGCCTGTTCGAAAGCGGGGATGATGCGTTCCCCGTCCTCCCGGCTGAGCTTGTCGCCGAACAGCACCCGGTTGACGATGTAGCTGAGAATCCTGGACATCTCCGTGGCCGCGTCGAAGTCGCGTCCCGACCGGACGTACCCGTCCCATTCCTCGACCCGCCCGGCGACGCGCCTGGACACCTCGTCGGCGATCGTGGCGACGTACCGCGCGGTGAACAGCGGTTGCAGCACCTTCCGGCTGTTCTGCCAGTGCTCGCCGTCGCTCATGACGCTGTGCCCGAAGAGCCGCTCCAGGGGGCGCCAGAACATTCCCAGGCGCTGGTGTTTCGTCCATTCGAGGCGCATCACCTTCTGGACGTGGTCGGGATGGGTGACCAGGTAGGGACGGAAAGGCCCCAGTTCCAGCCGGACGACCTCCCCCCGGGACTCGCGGGCGAACCCGGCGAGCGCGCCCGCCGGCTCGCGAAGCAACTTCGGCAGGGCCCGGTGCATCGGAACGGATCTCGCCCGGCGGCCGGTACGGGCGTGCACGTCCATGGACATAGGTAAACGTCTCCCACCTCGCGTGACGTGAATTCGCGCAGCACGAGACAACCGCCCGCACAGGTGTCGTGCGGCGGTGTGCGGAAACGGGACATCCCACCTGTCCCGCGTCCTCCCCGGAACGTGGATAAGGACTGGTCAACCTGCGAATCGGGGACCGCTCGGCCGGCAATCCTGGAACGCTCCGGGCCTCCTCGCCTGTCTCATTCTGCGTTTTACACGATAAAGTGCATCACATCACAACATTAGTTAATCTTCGCACGAAGTATCACATGAACCGCTAGAAGTGATCAAGCTCGTATAGAATATAAATCTTGCCACTTTCGGACACGAGCCTTGTTAACATGCGCTTAACGTGAACGCTTTAATGGCGGATCAGGACGCTAATCGAGCGATGACCTGGCGTGACCCACAGTGACGGCGGGCTCGCGCCCGGGGCCGTCAGCCGCCCTTGGCGAAGGCCGCGAGGATGCGCTCGGCGGCCAGCGACGGGGTCAGCGTGCCCTCCCGGACCTCGCCCTCCACCTCGGCGACGATCGCCGCGACCCCGGGGTGCTCGCGCAGCCGGGTGAGCAGCCTGTCGGTGATCAGGGCCCAGGTCCAGCGGACCCGCTGGAGGCGTCGGCGCTCGGCGAGCTCCCCCGAGGCCTCCAGGCCGTCGCGGTGCCTGACGACCTGCCGCCAGAGCTCGTCCAGCCCGTTGCCGGTGAGCCCGCTGCAGGTCAGCACCGGGGGCGTCCGCTCCGCGCCCAGCAGGCGCAGCGCTCCGGCGAGCTCCCTGGCGGCCTTGCGCGCGTCCAGCTCGTGGGGGCTGCCCTCGGAGCCGTCGGCCTTGTTGATCGCGATCACGTCGGCCAGCTCCAGCACCCCCTTCTTGATGCCCTGGAGCTGGTCGCCCGTCCTGGCCAGGGTGAGCAGCAGGAAGGTGTCGACCATGTCGGCCACCGCGGTCTCGGACTGGCCGACGCCGACGGTCTCCACGAGGACGACGTCGTAGCCGGCCGCCTCCACCACGACCATCGCCTCGCGGGTCGCCCTGGTGACCCCGCCCAGGGTGCCCGAGGTGGGCGAGGGGCGGATGAAGGCGGCCGGATCGACCGCCAGGCGCGACATCCTGGTCTTGTCGCCCAGGATGCTCCCGCCCGTACGCGTCGAGGACGGGTCGACGGCCAGCACCGCCACCCGGTGGCCCTCCCCGGTCAGCCGGGTGCCGAGGGCGTCGATGAACGTGGACTTGCCGACGCCGGGCACGCCGGTGACGCCGACCCTGCGCGCCGCGCCGCCGAGGGGGGTCAGCTCGGTCAGCAGCCGCTGGGCCAGGTCCCTGTGGTCGGCCCTGGAGGACTCCACCAGCGTGATCGCCCGTGCGATCCACGCCCTGGACCCCTCCTTCACCCCCTGGACGTAGTCGTCAAGACTGCGCGTCATGGCCCAGCCGGGTCAGCAGGTCCGCCAGCAGCCCCCGGGCGGCGTCGGCGATCACGGTGCCGGGCGGGAAGATCGCGCTCGCGCCCGCCGCGCGCAGCGCGTCGAAGTCGCCCGGCGGGATGACCCCGCCGACCACGATCATGATGTCGTCCGCGCCCAGCCCGGCCAGCGCCTCGCGGAGGGCGGGCACGAGCGTGAGGTGCCCGGCGGCCAGCGAGTTCACGCCGACCACGTGCACGTCGGCCTCGACCGCCTGGCGGGCGACCTCCTCGGGCGTCTGGAACAGCGGGCCGACGTCCACGTCGAAACCGAGGTCGGCGAACGCCGTCGCGATCACCTTCTGCCCCCGGTCGTGGCCGTCCTGGCCCATCTTCGCCACCAGGATGCGGGGACGGCGGCCCTCCAGGCGCTCGAACTCGGCGCAGGCCGCGCGGACTCCGTCCACGCCCGATCCCACCTCCTCGCGGTAGACCCCGGTGATCGTACGGATCTGCGCCGCGTGCCGCCCGAAGACCCGCTCCAGCGCGTCGGAGATCTCCCCGACCGTGGCCATCGCGCGGGCCGCCTCGATCGACAGCTCAAGGAGGTTCCCGTCGCTCGCGGCGCCCTTCGTGAGCGCCTCCAGCGCCTGGGTCACCCGGTCGGGGTCGCGCTCCTCGCGCAGGCGGCGCAGCTTCTCCAGCTGCTGGGCGCGTACCGAGGTGTTGTCGACCTTCAGCACGTCGATGGGCTCGTCGGTGTCCAGCCGGTACTTGTTGACGCCGATGACCGGCTGGCGCCCGGAGTCGATGCGCGCCTGGGTGCGGGCGGCGGCCTCCTCGATGCGCAGCTTCGGCAGTCCCTGGTCGATCGCCCTGGCCATGCCCCCGGCGGCCTCGACCTCCTCGATGTGGCCCCAGGCTCTGGTGGCCAGCTCGTGGGTGAGCCGCTCTACGTAGTAGGAGCCGCCCCAGGGGTCGATCACCCGGCAGGTGCCCGACTCCTGCTGGAGCAGCAGCTGGGTGTTGCGGGCGATCCGCGCGGAGAAGTCGGTGGGCAGGGCCAGGGCCTCGTCGAGGGCGTTGGTGTGCAGCGACTGGGTGTGGCCCTGGGTGGCGGCCATCGCCTCGACGCAGGTGCGGACGACGTTGTTGTAGACGTCCTGGGCGGTGAGCGACCAGCCGGAGGTCTGCGAGTGGGTCCGCAGCGAGAGCGACTTGGGGTTCCTCGCCCCGAACCCGGACACCAGCCTCGCCCACAGCAGCCGCGCCGCCCGCAGCTTGGCGACCTCCATGAAGAAGTTCATGCCGATGCACCAGAAGAACGACAGGCGCGGCGCGAAGGCGTCGATGTCCAGGCCCGTCCCGACGCCCGCCCGCAGGTACTCCACCCCGTCGGCGAGGGTGTAGGCGAGCTCCAGGTCGCAGGTGGCCCCGGCCTCCTGGATGTGGTACCCGGAGATCGAGATCGAGTTGAACTTCGGCATCCTCCGGCTGGTGTACGAGAAGATGTCGGAGATGATCCGCATCGAGGGGCCCGGCGGGTAGATGTAGGTGTTGCGGACCATGAACTCCTTGAGGATGTCGTTCTGGATGGTCCCGGCGAGCTGCTCGGGGGCCACCCCCTGCTCCTCGGCGGCGACGACGTAGAGCGCGAGCACCGGGAGCACCGCGCCGTTCATGGTCATCGACACGCTCATCCTGTCGAGGGGGATCCCGTCGAACAGCTGCCGCATGTCGTAGATGGAGTCGATGGCCACGCCCGCCATGCCGACGTCCCCGGCCACCCTCGGGTGGTCGGAGTCGTAGCCCCGGTGGGTGGCCAGGTCGAAGGCGACCGACAGGCCCTTCTGCCCGGCGGCCAGGTTGCGCCGGTAGAAGGCGTTGGACTCAGCTGCGGTGGAGAACCCGGCGTACTGGCGGATGGTCCAGGGCTGGTTGACGTACATGGTCGCGTACGGGCCGCGCAGGAAGGGGGCCGCGCCGGGGTAGGTGTCCAGGGAGTCGAGCCCGGCCAGGTCGCCGGCGGTGTAGAGCGGCTTGACGTCGATCCCCTCGGGGGTCTCCCACACCAGCTCCCCGGGGTCGCTGCCGGTGGCCTCCCGCACCGATCGCGCCCAGGCCGCCAGGCCGGGCTCCGGGGCGTTCGCGCCGGAGCCCGGGGCCGCCGGGCCGGGCTCAGGGACGTTCGCAGCGGAGTCCGGGGCGGCCGGCCGGGGGCCGAGCTCGATGCCGGAGAAGTCGGGAATCATCGAGCCACCCCCAGGTCCTCGAAGGTCGTCCGGAGCACGCCGAGCGCGTCGCAGCCCGCGTAGAGGTTGGCGTCCACGCCCTCGAACTCTCCCTTACCCGCCAGCCAGACCTTTACCGCCCCCGCGCCCCGCAGCGCGGCGGCCACCGCCTCGGCGTGCCCGGCGTACAGCCGGTCGCTGGAGCACAGGCAGGCGACCTTCGCGCCGCCCGCGGTGAACGCGGCGGCGATCTCGCCGGGATCGGTAACGGCGCCGCCGGTCACGGTGGCGATGCCGCCCGCCTGGAACAGGTTCGCCGCGAACGACGCCCTGGCGGTGTGCGCGGCCACCGGGCCGATGGTGGCCAGGAAGACCTTCGGGCGGGTCTTCTGGGCGTCGGCCAGGTCGCGCAGCGCCTCGAACTCCTGCGCGTAGTGCACCCCGGAGCTCCCGGCGGCCCCCTCGGCGGGCCTGGCCCGCCTGCTCAGGGGCTTCTCGGCCAGGTCGGGGAACTCGCTGACGCCGGTGATCGGGTCGCGGCGCCTGGCGATCGCGGCCGAGCGCCGCTCCCAGGTGGCGGCGAGCCGTCTCGTGACGAACCCGGAGGCCAGGGCGTCGGCCATTCCCCCGGCGCGCTCGATCTCCTGGAACCACGTCCAGGCGCTGCCCGCCAGGTCCTCGGTGAGCCGCTCCACGTAGAAGGACCCTCCGGCCGGGTCGATCACCCGGGCCACCCCGGCCTCCTCCACGAGCAGCGACTGGGTGTTGCGCGCGATGCGGCGGGCGAAGGCGTCCGGCAGGCCGATCCGGGCGTCGAAGGGCTGCACGGTCACCGCGTCGGCCCCGCCGGCCCCGGCCGCGAAGCAGGCGAGCGTGGTGCGGAGCATGTTCACCCACGGGTCGCGGGCGGTCATCATGGCCGAGCTGGTCACCACGTGCTGCCGCTGCGCCGCGCCGGGGTCTCCGGAGACGCCGCACACCTCGGCGACGCGCGCCCACAGCCTGCGGGCGGCCCGGAGCTTGGCGATGGTGAGGAACTGGTCGGCGGTGGCGGCGTACCGGAACTCCAGCTGCCCGAACGCCTGCTCCATCGTCAGGCCGGCGCCGACCAGGGTCCGCAGCGCGGCGACCCCGGCGGCGACCGAGCAGCCGAGCTCCTCCACGTCGCCGCCGCCCGCCTCGTGGTACGGGGTGGCGTCCACGACGACCGCCCTGAGGCCCGGGTGGTCCCTGACGCAGCGGCGGGCCAGCTCGGCCGCGGTCCGCGCGTCGTCGAGGGCGTCGGCGCCCAGGCTCCCGGTGAGCCTCACCGTCCCGCCGCCGGAAACCGTCCCACCGCCCCCGGAAACCGTCCCACCGCCGCCGGGAACCGTCCCCGCCCCGCCGGGGAGCGCCGAGGCCTCCCGCCGCCCGGCCAGGGCGAAGAGCGCCTCGGCCGCCTCGCGGGTCCGCTTGCCCGCGTCGAGCGTGATCGAGATCAGGTCCAGGTAGACCCGTTCCAGGGCGCGGGGCAGGTCCTCGGGGGCGAGGGTGAGCCACAGCGAGGTGACGCCGTTCTCCAGGTCGGCGAGGATCGCCTCCGGATCGGGCACCTCGTGGCGCTGCCGCACCTCCCAGCCGCCCTCGGGGCGGGAGCCGCGCACGTAGGGGGCGGCTCCGGGAAGGCCCGGATCACCGGGCAGGTCGGACGCGTCGTAGATCGGCGCGATCGTCACGCCGTCGTGGGTGGTGGAGGCCAGCGCCTCCTCGGGGGAGCCGGTCTCGACACCGGACTTGCGCAACACCCCGAGCGCCAGCTCCCGCCACCGGTCACGGGTGACCGGTGGGAACTCGGCGGCCGATCGAGGCTCCTCAGGCGGCACCGTCATGCACCGGATCCTAAGCGCCGTCCCGCCGGGTGCCTCCCCCGGGTTCGTGGCGGATGCCAATACCGGGGTCGTCAGGGGGGATTCGTGGATCGTTCCGAAACGGGCCACGGGGGAAGGGGGGATCGGCGGGCGAGGCCGGGGAGTCCTTGCGGAGCAGCCTGAGGTATCCGTACGAGAAGGCGACGAGCACGTCGACCACCTCCTCCAGGTCGGGGTAGCGCCCGTCGATGTGGCCGATCGCCATCGCGTCGCTCAGCGCGCCGATCCCGTCGGCGACCATCTCCAGGCGGCGCCGGTCGCTCTCCCCGCCGGTCGGGAAGCCGAACGAGGCCAGGTCCGCGACCAGGTGCGCCCGGTAGGCGCCCGCGCTCTCGACGGCGAACTCGTGGAACGGCGACGAGGGGTCGTGCCGGGCGCGCAGGCCCAGGCGGAACAGCGCGGGGTGCCGGCAGATGGCCTCCAGCGGTATCCGGAAGGTCTCGCGGTGGCGTTCCCTGTCGCTGGGGGCCTCGCGCGCCCGGCGCCGCGCCTCGCGCATCGCCCCCCGCAGGCGCTCCCCCACCCGGTCGCCGAGCGCCCGCAGCAGCTCCTGCCGGTCCTTGAAGTGCACGTAGAAGCTGGACTGGGCGATTCCCGCCGCCCGGGCGACCTTGACCGTGGTCAGGCCCGCCTCCCCCTCCTCGTCGAGGATGGTGAACGCGGCGCGCATGAGGCGGCGCCTGGTCAGGTCCTTGGCCTCGCTCCTGGTCAGAGGGGTGCTCATCACTGCCGCCTCACTTTCCGTTCACCGATGATCCTACCGGCGGGGTTTCGCGAGCATCCGGCGCAAACAATCGCCCCGAAAGGCTTGTGCGATTTTTCGCCGATAGTACTATCGGTGAAATTGCTCTCGGGGGGATCTACCGGGAGGAGACATACGTGAAGCGTCTGACGGTTTCCACGGCGTTGCTCACCGCGCTGGCGCTGGGGCTCTCGCCGGCGCTGGCCGCGTGCAGCGGCGAGCGGCCCGTCGCGCCCTCGGACCGGGCGGCGGCCCCCGCGGGGGCCTCGCCGGCGCGGGGCGGGCGCCTGGTCTACGGCCTGGGCGCCGACGCGGCGGGCTTCAACCCCGTCACCGACCAGTTCGCGGCCGTGAGCTACAGCATGGCCGGGACGATCATCGAAACCCTGGTCGGCGTGAGCGCCTCCGGCGAGTGGAAACCCGTGCTGGCCGAGTCTCTGACCCCCAGCAGGAACGCCGACGAGTGGACGATCAAGGTGCGCCCCGGGATCACCTTCTCCACCGGCGAGCCCCTGGACGGCAAGACGGTCAAGGCCAACCTCGAGGCGCAGAAGGCGTCCCCGCTGACCAGCGCGGCGCTCACGCCGGTCGGCTCCTTCGAGCTGGTCGACCCCATGACCGTGAAGGTGAAGCTGACGGGCCCCTGGGTGGCCTTCCCCTACCACCTCGCCACGCAGATCGGGATGGTGGTCCCCGCCTCCTCCCTGGCCGATCCCGAGGCGGCCAGCCGCAAACCAGTGGGGACCGGGGCGTTCGTCTTCAAGGAGTACACGCCGGGCAGCCGCATGGTCGTCACCAGGAACCCCTCCTACTGGCGCAAGGGACTTCCCTACCTCGACGAGGTCGAGTTCCGCGTCCTGCCCGACACCCAGACCCGGGCGCAGACCCTGGAGGCGGGCGGGATCGACGCGATGGGCACCACCCGAGACGACGACATCCTCAAGTTCGGCGCGCTCAAGGACACGTACACGGTCAAGCGGGCCGCGGGCATGTCGGTGCCCGAGTACATGTTCATGCTGAACACCGCCGCGCCGCCCTTCGACGACCTGCGCCTGCGCCGGGCGCTGGCCCACGCCACCGACCGGGCGGCGGTCATCTCCACCCTGCGCGGCGGGCTCACCGAGGAGGCCGACGGCCCTTGGACGAAGGACTCCGGCTGGTACGCCCCCGGAGGCGACTACCCCGCCTACGACCTTGAGAAGGCGAAGGCCCTGGTCGGCGAGGTCGAGGCCGAGAAGGGGCAGATCTCCTTCGAGGTGATCACACCGCCCGACCCCAACACCATGCAGGGCATCGAGCTGGCGCAGGACATGTGGCGCAAGGCCGGGGTGGAGGTGCGGATCAGGCAGGTCGACCAGGCCGACCTGGTGAACCGGGCCGTGACCGGCGACTTCCAGGCCACCGTGTGGACGCAGTTCTCCGCCTCCGACCCCGACGGCGAGTACGTCTGGATGCACCAGAACTACGCCCGGCCCGTCGGGAGCGTCTCGCTGAACTTCAGCCGCCTCAAGGACCTGCGGCTCAGCCAGGCCCTCGACACCGGCCGGAGCAACCCCCAGGACGACGTCCGCAAGCAGGCCTACGCCACCGTCCAGCAGCGATTGCGCGAGCTCGTCCCGTACGTCTTCGTCGACCACCTCAGCACCGGAGCGGTCATCGCGAAGAACAGGGTCGGCGGGATCGGCGAACATCTCCTGCCCGACGGCGACAAGGGCGTGCCGCTGACCGGCGCGCCCATCCCCTACCACCCGTTCTCGCAGGTCTGGGTCGGCAACCCGTGATCCTGGTACGGGCGGCCCGGCTGGCGCTGGTACTGCTCGTCGTCACCTTCCTGTCGTACGCGCTGCTCAACCTGCTGCCGGGCGACCCGACCACGCAGATCCTGGGCCTGTCGGCGAGCGAGGAGGCCCGGGAGCGGCTCCGCGCGGAGCTGAACCTCGACGACCCGCTGATGGTCCGCTACCTGGACTGGCTCGGCGGCCTGGTCACCGGCGACATGGGGACCTCCCCCATCACGAGCGTCCCGGTCGCCGAGGCCCTCGCCGAGCGGCTGCCCGTCACCCTGGAACTGCTGGTGGCCGCGCAGCTGATCGCGCTCGGGCTCGCCGTGCCCGTCGGGGTCGCGGCGGCCCGCCGGGCGGGCCGGGCGCTCGACCAGGCGCTCACCACGCTGAGCTTCGCCCTGCTGTCGACACCGGTGTTCGTCCTGGGCGTGGTGCTGATCCTGGTGTTCGCCGTCGAGCTGCGGCTGCTTCCCGCGACCGGCTGGACCCCGATCTCGCTCGACCTGGGCTGGAACCTCACCTCGGTGCTGCTGCCCGCCGTCACCCTGGGCTGCGGGCAGATGGCCGTCTACGCGCGGCTGCTGCGGACCGACCTCATCGCCACCCTCCAGGAGGACTACATCACCCTGGCCCGCGCGCGGGGCCTGTCGCCCCGGCGCATCCTGTGGCGGCACGCGCTGCGGCCGTCCGCGATCTCCCTGGTCACCGCCGTCGGGCTCAACCTCGGCGCGCTCATCGGCGGAACGGTGATCATCGAGACGCTCTTCGGGCTGCCCGGCGTCGGGCGGCTCATCGTCGAGTCCATCTTCTCCCGCGACTACCTGACAGTGCAGGGAGGCGTCGTGCTCATCTCCATCGGCTACGTGCTGGTCAACTTCGCGGTCGACCTGGTCTACGTGGCCGTCGACCCCAGGATCCGGCGTGCCTAGGCGGCTGGGCCGGGGGTTCTGGATCTCGGCGGCCTGGATCGCCCTGGTGCTCGCCGCGGCCCTCGCCGCCGACGTGCTGCCGCTGCCGCGCTACGACGCGACCCTGGCGGGCCCGCCCCAGGCGGGACCGAGCGCCGCGCACCCGTTCGGCACCGACGGGCTGGGCCGCGACGTGCTCAGCAGGGTCGTGTACGGCGCGCGGGTCTCGCTCGGCGTCGGCGTCGGCGCGGTGCTGCTCGGCCTGCTGGTCGGCGCGCCGCTCGGCATCGTCGCCGGGTACCGCAGGCGGGCGACGGACGCCGTGATCATGGCGGTCAACGACGTCGCGCTCGCCTTCCCCGCGCTGGTGTTCGCGCTGGCCGTGGTCGCCTTCGCCGGGGCGAGCCTGACCAACGTGCTGATCGTGCTGGGCGTGCTGGGGGTGCCCGCCTGGACCAGGCTGATCCGCGGCGCCACCCTGTCGTTCTCCGGGCGGGAGTTCGTGCTCGCGGCCCGCGCCCTGGGCGCGCGGGACCGGCGGATCCTGCTGCGGGAGATCACCCCCAACGTGGCCGTGCCGGCCGCCTCCTACGCCTTCATCGGCATGGCGATCGCCGTGGTGGCCGAGGGCAGCCTCGCCTTCCTCGGGCTGTCGGTCCAGGCGCCCACCCCGACCTGGGGCGGGCTGATCAACGAGGGCCGCGCGGTGATGGACGGCGCCCCGCACGTCGTGCTCGCCCCCTCGCTCGTCATGTTCCTGACCGTGCTGTCGTTCAACCTCGTCGGCGACCGGCTCAGGGCGCTGACCGACGTACGGCAGAGCGGCCTGGAGCCCGCGCGGCGCGGCACCGCGGTCATCGGGGATCCGCCCGTCGCGGAGGACGCCTCAGGCGGTGCCGACGACGAGGGAGCGCTGCTGCGGGTCCGCGACCTGCGCACGCACTTCGTGACCGGGCGGGGCGTCGTGCGGGCGGTCGACGGCGTCTCCTTCACCCTGGAGCGCGGTCGCACGCTCGCCGTGGTGGGCGAGTCGGGCTCCGGCAAGACCATGCTGATCCGCTCGGTGCTGGGCCTGCTGCCCGGCGCGGGCGTGCTGCGCGGCGGGGAGGTGCGCCTGGAGGGCCGCGACCTCACCACCCTGTCCCCGAAGGAGCTGCGCGCGGTGCTCGGCACCCGGCTGGGAGCCGTCTTCCAGGACCCGATGACGGCGCTCAACCCGGTCAGGACCGTGGGCACCCAGGTGATGGAGCCGCTCAGGGTGCACCTGGGCCTGAGCCGCGGGCGGGCCAGGGAGGCGGCCGTCGAGCTGCTCGCCTCGGTCGGCATCCCCGAGCCCGCGCGGGCGCTGCGCCGCTACCCCCACCAGCTCTCCGGCGGCATGCGGCAGCGGGTGACGATCGCGATGGCGCTGTCCTGCGGCCCCGACGTGCTGTTCGCCGACGAGCCGACCACCGCCCTCGACGTCACCGTCCAGGACCAGGTGCTGCGGCTGATCCACCGCCAGCGCGAGGAACGCGACATGGCCATGGTGCTGGTCAGCCACGACCTGGCCGTGGTGGCGCGCTGGGCGGACGAGGTCGTCGTCATGTACGCGGGCAAGGTGGTCGAGCGCGGGCCCGCGGAGGCGCTGTTCGAGCGCACCCGCATGCCCTACACCGAGGCCCTGCTGCGGGCGGTGCCCCGGCTCACCGACCCCGCCCACCACCCGCTCCACCTCATCCCCGGCCGCCCGCCGGACCTGGCGGACCTGCCGCC
This sequence comes from Streptosporangium nanhuense, assembly GCF_059358815.1. Classification (NCBI taxonomy): domain Bacteria; kingdom Bacillati; phylum Actinomycetota; class Actinomycetes; order Streptosporangiales; family Streptosporangiaceae; genus Streptosporangium; species Streptosporangium nanhuense. Next base: position 856,275 of record NZ_JCADBG010000001.1, on the reverse strand, counting down.
GGGGTGCGCGTTCCACCCCCGGTGCCCGTACGCGCGGGAGCGGTGCGCGGCCGAGGCGCCTCCGCTGGCCGAGGCCGAGACCCCGGGCCACCTGTACGCCTGCTGGTACCCGGAGCGGGTGGGTTCCCAGGACACGAGCATCGAAAGGGTGGACACCCGTGGCAGGTAGCGGAAGCGCCCATCTCCGTCCCCCCGAGGAGGTGTTGCTGCGCGTCGAGGACCTCGTCGTGGAGTTCCCCGCCGGGCGCGGGCGCCGCGTGCACGCGGTCTCCGGGGTGAGCTTCGACGTGGCCAGGGGGGAGACGCTCGGCATCGTGGGCGAGTCGGGCTGCGGGAAGTCCACCGCCGCGCGGGCGCTGATGCAGCTGCCCGCGCCCCTCGGCGGATCGGTCAGGCTGGACGGCGTGGAGCTCACCGGCCTGCGCGGCGAGACGCTGCGCAGGACCCGCAGGCGACTCCAGATGATCTTCCAGGACCCGATCTCGTCGCTCAACCCCCGGCGGCGGGTCCGCGACATCGTCGCGGAGGGGCCGCGCGTCTGGGGGACGGGCCGCGACAGGGTCGACGAGATGCTGGAGGCGGTGGGGCTCGACCCGGCCACCGCCGCGACCCGGCGCCCGCACGAGTTCTCCGGCGGGCAGTGCCAGCGCATCTCCATCGCACGGGCCCTCGTGCTCGACCCCGAGGTGGTGATCTGCGACGAGCCGGTCTCCGCGCTCGACGTTTCGGTGCAGGCCCAGATCCTGAGCCTGCTGGAGGACCTCAAGAGGCGCTACCGGCTGACGCTGGTGTTCATCGCCCACGACCTGGCCGTGGTCAAGAACATCAGCGACCGCGTCCTGGTGATGTATCTCGGCAAGACCTGCGAGCTGGCCTCGGGCGACACCCTGGTCGGGCGGCCCGCCCACCCCTACACGCGGGCGCTGCTCGCCTCCGTGCCGCGCGGCGGCCTGGACCTCCCCCCCGCCGACCGGCTGATCAGCGGGGAGCCCCCGTCGCCGGTCACCCCGCCCAGCGGGTGCCGCTTCAGGACCCGCTGCCCGGTGGCGACGCCGAGGTGCGCCGCCGAGGAGCCGGTCATGCGGCGGATCGGCCCCGACCAGTGGGTGGCCTGCCACCACCCGCAGGGGGCGGCGGCCGGCTGAGGGGTTCCTGCCGGGGGACCTGTCGAGTGGCGGGCCTGTCACGGGCGGCGGCTGACGGGTTCCCGCCGGACGGCGTCCCGGACGGGTGGTCCGCCGGCGGTCAGCTGACGGGCTCCTGCCAGGCGGCGTCCCAGGTGGCGCGGTCGACGGCGCCGGTGACGGGCAGGCCCTTCTCCTTCTGGAACTTCTTGCAGACGTCGGCTGAGCCGGGGCCGTACAGGCCGTCGACGTCGATCGCCCAGCCCCGGTCGCGCATCTGGCGCTGCCAGGTGCGGACGTCCTCGCCCTTCATGACCGGCGGCTGCTTGAGCGTGCGGCCGGGGAAGGAGGGGTGCGGCTCCGGCGGGTTCGGGGCGCCGCCGGGGCGGGGGGCGCCCCGCTTGACCCACGCGTACAGAGGCTCGCCGGGGCAGCTGGTCGAGTAGCCGTCGCGGTGTCCCTTGATCTCCTTGCCCGCGCCGCCCTTGTCCCTGAGGTATTCGATGGCGTCCAGGATGCCGTGCAGGACGCCGTCGGTCGGCTTGGTGAAGCCCGAGGAGCCGACCAGGCCGAGCACCGCGTAGTGGCCGCTGTTGAGCCCGGCGCCGTTGGCGGCCGGGACGTGGTGCGCGCCCCGGCCCTCGAAGACCTTCCGATGCGGACAAACCAGCATTGAATACCCCACATCGATCCAGCCATTGCCGTCCATGTGGTGGTTCTGGATGGACCTCACCAGCGCGACACACTTGGCGTGGTCGTTCACGATGTCCGGGCTGACCTGGCCGCCCGTGTAGTGGACCTTCACTCCCTTGGTGGAGTTGAGCTTGCCGTAGGAACCGCGCGGCTGGCGGGCACCCCACTCACGGCGAGTAACGAGATCGATGGCCACGAACGTCTCCACTGTCTGAGTGATATTGCCCTACCGGAGCGTAATGGCTGGCACGACACCATATGAGGCCGTTGAACCAACTGGTCCCCTGGCACACTGTGGCGGGAAAGCGCTCCTGATGATCGTCGGGCAGCGAAACAGCCGTTCTCCTAACCTTTGCCGGACGCCCTAAACCGTTCGCCCATGAGCCCCCTCATCACGGACAAGACGGATAGCCTTGCCTCCATGGTCGCGACCCCCCTGACCCCTGGCGACCCGGTCCGGCTCGGCGCGTTCCAGCTGACCGGGAGGCTCGGCGAGGGCGGCCAGGGCGTCGTCTACCTCGCGCACGCGCCCAGCGGCGAGCGGGTGGCGGTGAAGGTGCTGTTCCGCGGCGACACCGCGTCGCGGGCGCGGCTCGCCCGCGAGCTGTCCGCCCTGGAGAGCGTCGCCCCCTTCTGCACCGCACGCGTGCTGACCGCCTCCGTGGACGGCCCTCTCCCGTACGTGGTCAGCGAGTTCGTCGACGGCCCCTCGCTGGAGGAGCGGATCCGCGAGCGGGGCCCGCTGCGGGGCGGCGAGCTGGAGCGCCTGGTGGTCGGTACGGCGACCGCGCTGGCGGCCATCCACGCCGCCGGGGTGGTGCACCGCGACTTCAAGCCCGCCAACGTGCTGCTCGGCCCCGACGGCCCCCGGGTGGTCGACTTCGGCATCGCCAGGGCGGAGAGCGCGGCCACGACCGCCTCGGGCCTGATCGGCACCCCCGCCTACCTGTCCCCCGAGCAGATCAACGGGGCTCCCGCCTCGCCCGCCTCCGACGTGTTCGGCTGGGCGGCCACCATGCTCTGCGCGGCGAGCGGCAGGTCCCCCTTCGGCGCCGACACCGTGCCGGCCGTGCTGAACCGGATCGTCAGCCACCAGCCGGACCTGTCGGCCCTGCCGCCCGCGTTCAGGGGGCTGATCGCCTCCTGCCTGGACAAGGATCCCGCCCGCCGCCCGACGGCCCGCGCGCTGATGATCGGCCTCGTCGACCCGCGCGCGGCCGGAGAGCCCGGTGCCCCTTCCACCGAGGACCTGGCCAGGATCGGCAGCCGGATCGCCGCCCCTCCGGGACGGTCGGCGCTCACCACCCAGGAGCCTCGGCGCGGCTCCCGGGGGGTCGTCGTCGGCGCGGTCCTCGTCACGGTCTCCCTGCTGGTCGCCGGGGGGATCGCCGCCTGGCTCGTGCTGGGCACCCCCGAGACCGTCGTCGGCGACACCGACCGCCCGACACCTTCGCCCTCGCCTTCGTCACCCTCGTCGTCCTCGTCGGCGTCGCCGCCGTCGCCGTCCGGGAGCGACGCCCCCTCCACTCCGAAGCCTTCCGACACGGAGGGAGGCGGGGAGGAGATCCCCGCCTCCTTCGCGGGAGCGTGGGCCGGCGACGGCGTCACCTCCACCAACCCGCTCTCCTCGGGCGCGAAGCGGATCGAGGTCACCCTCAAAAAGGGCGACGACGGAGCCGAGTGGGCGGAACCGGACAGCGGCTGCAGGGGACGGATCGCCCTGACCGAGGTCACCGCCGACGAGCTGACCTTCACCCTCGGCTCCGGCACCGGCTGCGTCCCCGGCACCGTGTGGCTCAGGCGCAAGGGCGAGGCCCTGACCTACACCTGGAAGGACGTCCCCGGCCCCGAACTGGTCACCGAGACCGGCGACCTGACCAGGAACCGATGACGCCCTGCCCGGTCATGATGCCGACGACGACGATCACCGCCCCCAGGGGCTGGTTCCACGTCAGTGCCTCGCCCAGGACGACCACCCCGAGCACGACCCCCACCAGCGGGGTCAGATAGGTCACCGTCGAGGCGGTCGCCGCCCCCCAGCGGGCGATGACCGAGGTGTTCCACACGTAGGCCAGACCCGTGCCGAAGACGCCCAGGACGGCCATGCTCGCCACGACGGGAGGATCCAGGCGTACCGGACCGGCGGCCAGCAGCGGGCTCAGCGCGAGCATGATCAGGGCGGCGACGCCGACCTGGGCGGCGGCGATGGTGGGGGCGTCGTGGCCGTACGCCAGGACGAAGCGCCGCGTGTAGGCGAAGGAGAGCCCGTAGCAGAACGTCGCCCCCAGGCAGGCGGCCTGCGCCCACCACGGGCCGGTCTGCGCGCCCAGGTTCCACGGGGCCAGCACGACGACGACACCGGCGGCGCCCAGCAGCAGGCCGGACACCCCCGCCGCGCCCAGGCGCTCCTGCCGGAGCGCGGCCAGGGTCACGAGCATCGTCATCAGGGGCGTGGTCGCGTTCAGGATGCTGGAGAGCCCCGAGGGGATGTACTGCCCGGCCCAGGCGAACAGCAGGAACGGCACCACGCACAACATCAGGGCGATCACCGCCATGTGCGCCCAGAACACCGGATGCCTCGGCCACCTCCGGCGGGTGACCAGCATGATCACGGTGAGGGCGAGCGCCCCCAGCACGAGGCGTCCCAGCACCGTCTGGGCGGGCGACAGGCCGGTGAGCGCCACCTTGATGAACAGGAAGCTGGCTCCCCACGTCAGGGCCAGGGCGAGGTACTGGGCGAGGACGGAGCGGCCCGCGGAGTACGGCGCGGCGCCGGTCGCCGGCGGGGACGGGGAGACGGTTGCTTCACGGGTCACGGGGACAGTCTCGTCACCGCCCAGATCATGCGTCCAATGAGTTGCCCGTCGGATGTGATGAGATGTCCTCATGAGTGCGACGGTCGCGCAACTCCGGGTCTTCACCGCCGTGATCGCGAACGGCGGCTTCGGGGTGGCCGCCGAGGAGCTGGGCATGTCCCAGTCGGCGGTCTCCCACGCGCTCGCCGCCCTGGAGCGCGCCCTCGGCGCCCCGCTGGTGCTGCGGCACGGGAGCGTGCGCCCCACCGCGCTGGGCGCGGCGATCCTGCCGCACGCCCAGGCCGCGCTCGCCTCGGTCACGGCCATCGACGAGGTCGTCTCCGCGCACCTGGGACAGCACTCGGGGACGGTCCGGGTCGCCGCCCCGCCCACGGTCTGCTGCGGGCTGCTGCCCCAGCTCATGCGGACGTGGCGGGCCGAGCTCCCCGGCGTCGAGGTGCAGGTCTTCGAGGGTGACGACGACGAGCTGTCGCCCTGGCTGGAGACGGGGGTCGTCGACGCCGCGATCCTCGTCGACCCGGTCCCCCCGCCCCCGGCGCACGTGGTGGTGGGCCGCGACGCCTTCCACGCGGTGGTCCGCGCCGACCACCCGCTGGCCGGTCAGGCGCACATCACGATGGCCGAGCTGGTGGAGGATCCGCTGCTGGTCTCCAAGGGGGGCTGCGAGCCCCAGACCCGCGCCCTGTGCTCCATGGCGGGCGTCCCCTACACACCCGCCCAGCACGTACGCGAGCTCGGCACGCTCATCGGGATGATCGCCGCGGGCATCGGCGTCTCGACGGTTCCCGACCTCGGCCGCGGCCTGCTGCCTCCGGGGCTCGTCATGGTCCCGCTGAGGCCGTCCCTGGAACGCGCCCTCGTCCTCACCGGCCCGCTGACCCGCCCGCCGAGCCCTCTGGTCGACGCCCTGCTCCGCGCCACCCCCGAGGCCCCCGAGGTTTCCAAGGCTTCCTTGGTTTCCGAGGCCCCTGGGGTCCTTGAAGCCCCCGCGCCGCTCCCGCTTCCCTGAGCCCTGCCGCTCCCGTTCCCCCGAGCCACGCCACCCTGGATTTCCCGAACCTCCGAGCCCGCCGCCCCGGAGGGCCCAGGCCCGCCTGCCCGGGCTAAAACCCTTCGACCGGCGGGCGTCACGCGAGGATCATTGGCGCCATGTCCGTACTCAAGGAGGTCCACTTCCAGCCGGAGCCGCGCCCGGTGGAGCTGCCGATGAAGATCTGGCTCGATGACGGCGACGCGGCGGTGGACGTGATCGACGCGCTCGCGCTGTCGCCGTTCGCCACCGGGGCCCAGCCCTGGTCGCGCACCGCGAGCCTGGAGCGGGTCCGTCCCGACGCCCCTCTCGCCCCCGCCTCGGGGACGCTCGTCCGGGCCGCCTCGGAGAAGGACGGCCGCGACTCGCGGCTGCTGTGCGGGGAGGGCTGGACGCTGCGCGTGGTCCGCTACCGCAACCGCGCCGCCACGATCAGCGTGACCGCGGTCGACGAGGAGCTGGCCCGCTCGGTGATCGAGGAGGCCACCAGAAACGCCGAGGAGCCCGCCCCCGAGAGCGACCACGTCGAGATGGGCTTCTGGTGGCAGAGCCCCCGGGGCAGCCGCCGCTCGGAGAAGCCGATCACCGCCTCCCCCTGGGCGGAGATCTCCGGAAACTACGCCAGGGCGGTCAGCGAGCCGCTGTCGCGGCTGATGTCCGTCACCCCCGCCGAGGCGCACGGCCGGCTGATCCTGCTGCACGGCCCGCCGGGCACCGGCAAGACGACGCTGCTGCGCACGCTCGCCCACGAGTGGCGGTCGTGGTGCCAGGTCGACTGCGTGCTGGATCCCGAGCAGCTGTTCCAGTCCCCCGGCTACCTGATGGAGGTCGCGGTCGGCTCCGACGACCACGAGGGCGACGGGGGCGGTGAGCGGTGGCGGCTCCTGGTGCTGGAGGACTGCGACGAGCTGATCGGGTCCGGCGCCAAGGCGGCCACCGGGCAGGGCCTGTCGCGCCTGCTCAACCTGACCGACGGCCTCCTGGGGCAGGGCCGTGACGTCCTGGTGGCCATCACCACCAACGAGGCCCTCGCCCACCTCCACCCCGCCGTCACCCGCCCCGGCCGCTGCCTCGCCCAGATCGAGGTCGGCCCCTTCCCCCACGACGAGGCCGCCCGCTGGCTCGGCACCGCCGAGGGGCTCTCCCCCTCGGGCGCGACCCTCGCCGAGCTCTTCGCCCTCCGCGACGGCGTCCTCAGCGGCACTCCGGCCGCGCCGGAGAACACCGGCCTCTACCTCTGACCACCTCGGACAGGACCACACCGGCACGGCACGGGCACTGCGCGGGCACTGCGCGGGCACTGCGCGGGCACTGCGCGGGCACTGCGCGGACCGCGCGACGCCCGGCGGGCGCATGGGCGGGAGGTCACCGGGTAACAGCAGCGCATGCCCGATCTTCTACCGGAGGAGACCCTCCGGCAGCTCGTCGACCTCCTGGTCCGCCTCGTCGAGGCGGCCGGGGCCGCCGTCATCTTCGTCGGCGCCGCGATCGCGTTCGTGCGGTTCGTGCTGGTGGCCGTACGGCGGCACGACGACGGGTTCATCGCCGTACGGCTGTTCCTGGGGCGGTTCCTCGCCCTCGGCCTGGAGTTCCAGCTGGCCAGTGACGTGCTGCGCACGGCCATCGCGCCGAGCTTCACGCAGATCGGGCAGCTCGCGGCGATCGCGGCCATCCGCACCGCCCTGAACTTCTTTCTGAACAGGGAGATCGAGCGGGAGGGGCGCACGATGAACGCCGCGAACGGAGACGACTCGCCGCCGGCCCCGGGCGGGAATGGATGACCTCGTCCGGGCGCTCGTCCCCCTGATCGTCGTCATGGGACTGGCCGCCGCGCTCGCCGTCCTGCTCTCCGGCGGCGGTCCCGGCGGCGCCCTGGCGGTGCTGCTCGACTTCCTCCTCGCGGCCGGGCTCCTGCGCCTCTCCCAGGCCCAGACCTGGGCGGCGATCATCACAGCGGCGCTCACGGTGCTGATCCGCAAGATCGCCGTCGCCGGGTTCTCCCAGCACGGGTTCTCCCGGCACGGGTTCTCCCGGCACGGAACCTTCTGGCACGGAACCTTCTGGCACGGGTTCTCCCGGCACGCGGCGGGACGGCGCCCGCCCGGCCGCCGCCCCGCCTCCACCCCGGACGGGCCGGATCAGGACCGTACGAGATAGTCGTGCAGGCGGCGGCACTGGCGGCCGAACCCCGACGAGGAGCGGCGTGACGACGGGGCGAGGCCGGGGATCTCCCCGCGCGCCCCGACCCAGCGGGCCACCTCGACGCCCAGGGTGACGAGGTCGGTCGCGCCCGGACGCGGCCTCTCCCCCTTCCCCGGCAGCACGTGCGGCAGTGCCGCCCGGATCACCTCCCAGACCTCCCGGTGGGCGCCCTGCCTGGCCGCCTCTTCGAGCCCGGCCACCGCGTGCGGCAGCTTCACCCAGGTCCGCTCCGTGAGCAGGGCGAGCTGCGCGCCGAGCGCTTCCGCGGGCAGGTCCCCGCGCGCCGCCATCCGTACGGTGAGCCGCACGCCGTCCACCGGGTTCCGCTGGGCCAGGAAGAAGGCGAGCAGCAGCGCGGTGTGCTCGCCGGCCGGCCCGTCGCAGGCGGCGAGCGCCTCGGCGTGTTCCGGCTGGACCGTGGGCCGGTAGTAGATGTGGAGCAGGTGCGGGAGGTAGTGGGCGGCGACCACCTCCCGGTGCGAGGGCAGGACGGCCGGCCACCAGCCCATGTACCAGCCGTGCCCGTCCCAGTCGTGGTACGGCACCTCGCCGATCAGCTCGTCGACGAGGGGCAGGCCGGTCGGGTCGGCCCGCACCCAGGGGACGGGGGTCAGGCCGGCGCCCGGGGGCGGTTCGCCCTCGTCGGTGTGGCGCGGGTTCCCGTTCTCGGTGAACCTCCAGCGGACGCGCGCCTCCGGCTCGACCGGCCCCTCCGCCAGCCATCGCGCCGCGCGGCGCCCGGCCTCGGAGGTGAGCCGCCCGGCCCGGGCGACCACCTCGGGATCCGCGGTTCCCGGCAGCCGCAGCAGCGCCTGCTGGAAGTCGGCGGGCAACGGCTCGGTCCCGGTGGCCTCGACCGCCTCCAGGCGGGCGAGGAACGCGGCGGGGTCGAGGTGGCCGGTGGCGGCGGTCGGGGTCGCGAGCAGGACCGGCGGCAGCGTGCCCGCCTTGAGCGCGGCGAGCAACTCCGCGCACCGCCGGAGCACGAACCGGTGCGGCACGGAGAGCTTGTACTCGCCGGGGAGCCGGTCGGGCCTGGTCCCCCCGGAAGCGCCGTGCCCGGCCGACCCGCTGTGCCCGGTCAACCCATCGTGTCCAACCGACCCACCGTGGCCGACCGACCCACCGTGGCCGACCGACCCGCCGTGGCCGACCGACCCGCCGTGCCCGGCCGACCCATCGTGCCCGGACCACCCGCCGTGGCCGGACCACCCGAAGAAGCCCGCCGGCCCCGTTTCGCCGGAATCCCCCGTCTCCAGGATCGTCACGACCTCCTCGCCCTCGCCACCGCCCGGATCCGTGAGCCCCCTCCCGGTCCTGAACGGCGGGTGAGCGTTCTCGAACCCGACGGCGTCCGACCGGCCCACCGCCGGCACGCTCGGCTCGGACGTCCAGCCGCCCCTGTCGTATCCGACGATGAGACGCATGAAGTGGTCGCGAGCCCCGGCGAGAAACGCGCCGAAGGACATCTCCCCGTTGTCCTCCTCCCTCGCCTCGATCCTGATGCTCCCCGAAGCCCACCCCTCCGAGAACTCCGGAGCCTTTTTGACCGCCGGTCCGGGGTCGGAGCCCGGGAAGAGGAGTTCCGCGGCCATCGCGGCGAACCAGTCGTGGGGCGCGTGCCACTCCTGGCTCTCGTAGAGGCCGTGGGCCCGGTGGTCGCTCCTGGCGAGCGCGGCGCGCAGCGCCTCGCGGTCCTCCGCCGCGAACCGGACGAAGCCCGCGAGCCACCGCTCGGCCTCCTGCCAGTCGCGGGACGAGAACGCGCGGACCAGCTCGTCGACCGTGCCCGGCGGGTCGGGGAAGGCCCCGGCGGGATCGGGCGGGGTGAGCGGCGGCGGGACGGGGACCTCCGGCTCCTCCCACTCGGGCCCCGCCTCCCCGCCGACCGCCGCGGCCAGGAGACGCCCCAGATCCGGCGGGAGCACGCCAAGCGCCGCGCGCAGCGTCTCGGCGCCGAGCGGGGTGAGGTGCGCCGCGTGCTTGACCGCGAGACGCACGGAACGTTCCCGCACGGCGTACGTCTCGTGGCCGAACGCGGAGGCGAGGGCCGGGGCCAGCTCGTCGGCCCGTTCCGGCGACTGCCGCAGGGTCTGGTCGAGCCAGGTCAGTCCGGTGCGCACCAGCCCGCTCTCGGCGCGAAACAGCAGGCCCTCCAGCGCCTCGGCCACGTCGGCCGGGTCGAGGTGGCCGAGGCGGCGCAGGTGCCTGAGCGCCAGCTCCGCGACCGGCCCCGGCGCGGCCGGCAGCAGGCGCAGGTAGTCGCGGGCACGGGCCTCCACCTCCGCGTACGTGGGTTCGAGCAGCTCGTGGAGGCGGACGAAGAACCGCAGGTCGGTGGCGTCCCCTCCGCGCAGGAACCGGCTGACGCAGCCGTTCACGAGCATCTCGCGGCTCACCCCGCTCCCGGCGCCCTCGCCGCTCAGCACCGCCAGGACGCCGAGCCAGGAATCGGCGCGCGGCGGGTCGCTCCGCTCCTCGCGCAGGGCGCGGCCCACGCCCTGCGCCTCGAAGATCCTCGGCAGCAGGGTGTCGAGGAGCGGGTCCCGCCGGAGCCCGTCCACGCCGGGCGGCGTGGCGAGCCAGCCCAGCACGAGCGGGTCGTGCTCGGGAGGGGTCACGCCGGTGCCGCGGAGCAGGGTCAGCACCAGCGGAAGGTCCGGCGAGGTCGCGGTGCGGATCCTGAGCACGAGCCGGGCGACCAGGTCGGCCTGCCACGCGGGCTCCCGCGCGGAGATCACCTTGATGAGGGCGTCGGTGTCGGCCGGCGTCTCCCACGGGGAGATGGCGAGCTCGCGGCGGTTCAGCCAGGTGACCGCGGCCGCCGCGCCGCCGAGCGAGCCGGCGCCCGCCACCCGCAGGTGCTCGGCCCGTACGCCCCGCCACTGCCACGAGTCGAAGGCCCCCGCCTCGCGCCGCGCCGGCCTGAGGTAGCCGGGCAGTTCCCTGGCGACCTCCCTGCGCTCCGCGTCGCCGAGACCCGCAACCCGGGTCGCGAGCTCGTCGAGGCCGCCGTTCTCGATGAGGTGGCGGACCTCGTCCCAGACCGTCATCGGGAGTCCTCCCGGGTGAGGGGGGCCGGTGCCGCCGGGGAGCCGGCGGGGGCGTCGGCGGCGCCGGCGGCCATCCGGGCGGCGAGCACGTGCTTGCAGGGGCCGCGCGAGCCCCGGTGGTCGTACCACCACGGGCAGTCGCACGACCCCTCCGCCATCCGCACCAGGCGTACGCCGCCGTCGGTGGTCACCTCGGCCGAATCGGGGCCGGTCAGCCGTACGGCACCCGAGGCGATCAGGGCGCGGGCGGAGCCGAGCCTGGGGTTGAGCGCCGCGACGTGGTCGCGGTGGTAGGGCAGCTCTCGGTGGAAGTGCGCGGCCTCGAAGAGGTCGTAGCCGACCCGGCCCGCCGTGCCCAGCTGGGTGAGCGAGGCCCGGACCCGCTCCGGCGCGAGCCCGGAGCGCTCGGCGAGCACGCCGAGTTCCAGGGTGGGCTCGAAGTCGAGCAGGATGCCGACCAGGTCGGCGTCACCGGCCACCACGTCCGAGGAGAGGTCCGCCAGGACGGCGCCCTCCCCGGAGAAACCGCGCCAGGCCTGCGGGGACAGGACCAGCGTGTAGCGCATGCCCGGCAGTTCCAGCTCCCAGGCGCTCGACCCCGAGCCGTCCGCCGGCCCGTACACGCGCAGGGCCTTGGCGAAGCGCAGCGACGGCATCATCGTCGCCAGCCTGCCGACCCCGGCCAGATGGACCCCGCCCGGCACGGCCCGGTCCGAGAGCCGCAGCTCCCTGCCCGCGGGGACCGCCCACACCTCGGCCGCCGCCCGCTTCGGCAGGCCGCGCAGGAACCTGACGGCCTGCGGCCCGGCGAGCTCGGCGCGCAGGTCGAACCCGGAGGCGATCACCTGGACCTCCGCGAAACCGCGCAGCCACCGGTCGGGCAGCGGCACCTTCTTCTCCACGACCGCGCCGTCCAGGGTGGTCACGGTGAGCTCGTCGGGACCGACCCCGACGTGCAGCGGGTCACGGCCGCCGACCCTGGCCAGCGCCTCGCGCAGCGGGTTGTTGACGTCCACGTTGGTGGTGCCCCGGTCGAAGACCTCGCCGTCGAGGGCGGGGCCCAGCACGTCCAGCCGGGCGTAGACGCCGCCGCAGGCGGAGAACGACTCGAACCTGAGGCGGTCGCCGCCGCAGGTCACCACCGGGTCGCGGGTGAACCCCGGCTGCGGCCGGTGGTAGCGGGCCAGCGCCACGTCGGCGACCGCGAGCAGTCCGGTCGCGGCCGGCGCGGCCTGGGTGAGCAGCCCGCTGAAGAACCGGGGATGGTCGAGGAAGCCCGTCGTGGTCCGGCCTCCGGACGTCGACAGTCCCAGGTGTCCGTCGGAGAGCGTGGAGGGGCCGGCGTAGGAGTAGGCCTGCACTGCACTTGTCATGGGCCGGACGGTAGAGATCACGACCGACAAATCCGATCACGACCGCACGGCCGGCGTACGACCACCGGCTTTCGAGGGCTCCGGAAGCGGTGGCCGCCGGGGCTGGCGGGCGGATCCGGGAACGCGGGATCCGGGGACGCCGGAGCCCGGGAGAGCCGGGTTCAGGGGCCCAGGAAGCCTGGTGGCCCGGGTCCGGGGCCGGGGTGGACGCCCGATCCGGTCAATACTCCTATCCGATGCCTCCCGGCGGCTCGCGAACAATTCGGGGAACGCCGGTTGATTGATCCGGGCGGACGATGGAACGGGCCAATGGCGGTCCCGGGCCAAACGGCACCCCGCCGCCCGCCCTCCTCCACAATGCGGGACGCCCGGAATCATACGGTCCGCAAGGCGAGTCTTGCCTTACCTCGGAGTGTCGAGACCGCACCCATTGTGATCGGCCGCCTACCGCCGGGCCCCTTCGAAGACGCCCGGCGCCGGGCACCGGCAAACCCGTGGGCCGGTGACACGCATTCCGGGGCGGAGAAGTCATTTGTCCGCCGGAATCCCGGAACGTGTTCGGTGGCGGACATCCGGCATGCGCGAATTGTCCGCCGAGCGCCAGGGGCGACGCGCCCGGAACCGCCCCGCCCCGCCTCTCCGGCCCCGGCGCCCCTCCGCCCTCCCACCTCGGCGAACACCGTGAGCAGCGAAAACGGAACGAAGGACACGCCCGGCTCTCCGGAGGGACGGCGGCGGGAGGGCACCGCGCCCGGCGCGACGGCGCCCGGGAAACGAACGGCAGTGGGGCGACGGACCGGAGTGACCCCAAGTGGCGTAAGTCGATTTTTTTCCGGGCGGCGAGGCCGGAAACCACCCGGAGGTCATGAAACTCCAAAGCACTCTGATACCCCTTCAGGAAAACCCGCCGGGGCAACCGACAGATCTCGGCATACAAGGCGCCTAGGAACATCGGCGTCACCGTCGTTTTTAATCCCTCGTGAGCGGGAAGCATTTCCCAATGACGTGGAGACGTCGGAGTTCGGCCTTGAGTAATTAACCAGAGAGGGTGGATCTCCGACGGGCAGGGTTTCCCGAGCGCGACGGCGAAAGGAGGGACTAGAGTTTTGCGCGCGGGGAAGAGACGCGGGAACCATCGTCGGCCGGGTTCACAGCCGCACGCTCCGGCGCCAAGATTAAGGAGTCACACAATGGCACGTCAGCAAGTCGTCACGTTCACCGACGACATCACCGGCAAGAAGGCGGACGAGACCGTCTCGTTCGGTCTGGACGGCACCGCCTACGAGATCGACCTGAGCTCGAAGAACGCCACGAAGCTTCGCGAGGCTCTCAAGCCGTTCCAGTCCGCGGCCCGCAAGGCGAGCACCTCCCTGAGCCGCAAGAGCAGGGCGAAGGGGTCCGGCGGCAACCGTGAGCGGAGCGCCGAGATCCGGGCGTGGGCGAAGTCCCACGGGATCGAGGTGAGCGAGCGCGGGCGCATCGGGGGAAAGGTCGCCGAGGCGTTCGCCGCCGGCGACCCCAGCGTGGCCAAGGGATCGGCCAAGAAGACCACGCAGAGCGCGCTCAGCGATTGAGACAGGCTCCCGGACCCTTGGAGGGGTAGCGGCGTCGCAGCCGGCCGGGAGTGCTCGACACGACGAACCGAGGTGCTATTCCCACCCGGAGGGGTATGCACCTTTGATCTAGACCTTTAGTCCAGATTTGAGGTCTTTTCTCCGGGGGCGTTCGTCGATGAGCGAGGTAGTGCAGATCTGCTCGGACCTGATCAGGTTCGACACCACCAACCCCGGCTCCGGCGAGCGTCCGGCGGCCGAGCACGTCGCCGCCCTGCTGTCCGAGGCCGGGATCGAGCCGGTGGTCTTCGAGTCGGCCAGCCGCAGGACCAGCGTGGTCGCCAGGATTCCCGGCGACTCGCCCGAGGCCCTGCTGATCCACGGCCACCTCGACGTGGTCCCCGCCCGCCCCTCCGACTGGCGGATCCACCCGTTCTCCGGCGAGGTCTCCGGCGGATGTGTCTGGGGCCGGGGCGCGGTCGACATGAAGGGCACCCTCGCCATGACACTCGCCCTGGTCCGCGACTGGTCCCGGCGCGGGGTGCGGCCGGACCGGGACGTCGTGCTGGCCTTCCTCGCCGACGAGGAGGCCACCGGCGAGTACGGCGCGCGCCACGCGGTGCGCCACCACCGCGAGCTGTTCGACGGCTGCGTCGACGCGATCAGCGAGTCCGGCGGCTACAGCGTCGAGGCGCCGGGCGCGCGGATCTACCCGATCGCGGTGGGCGAGCGCGGCACCGCCTGGATGCGGCTCACCGCGACCGGCGTCGCGGGCCACGGCTCCCGCCCGCCGGCGGACAACGCGGTGGCCGAGCTCTGCCACGCCATGTCCAGGATCGCCTCCCACTCCTGGCCGGTACGGCTGACGCCCGGGGTGGCCGCGCTGATCGAGAACCTGTCGGCCATCCTCGGCGAGCGCGTCGACCTCGACCGGCTGGAGGAGGAGGCGAGGCGGCTCGGCCGGATCGGCGACCTGTTCGGCGCGCAGATCCGCAACTCGGCGAACCCGACGATGCTCCAGGCGGGCTACAAGGTCAACGTGGTCCCCGGCACCGCCGAGGGCCATGTGGACGGGCGTTTCCTGCCGGGCCACCGGGAGGAGTTCCTGGAGACGATCGACCGCCTGCTCGGCCCCCGGGTGACCCGGGAGTTCGTCAACATCGAGGACGCCACCTCCGCCCCGATGGACTCGCCGTTCTTCGACCGGCTGGGTGCCGCCCTGGTCGCCGAGGACCCGGCGGCGCGGCCGGTGCCGTACGTGATGTCGGGCGGCACGGACGCCAAGTCCTTCGCGGCGCTCGGCATCAGGGGCTACGGCTTCGCCCCGCTGATGCTCACCCCGGACCTCGACTACTTCGGCATGTTCCACGGCGTGGACGAGCGCGTCCCCGTCGAGGGCCTGGAGTTCGGCGTCCGCGTCCTGAACCGTCTCCTGACCTCCTGACCTCCCGAACCCCCTGAACCTCCCGGCCCCGGTGACTTCAGTGACCTCGGCCACTCTCGCCCCGTACCCCCAACCCCGTGAAAGCAGGGCAGTCTCCATCACAATCGGGCCCTGCCGGGGACTTCCGGATACATGCCGGACACGGCTCGCTTGAAACTGGGGCATCATGACTCACGTGCCGATTCTCATGTATCCCTCGGTGACCGGCAGGTCTCGTGACGAGACGCGGACACCGGTGACGTGCCCTTCGGGGCCCGCCGGTGAGGCCACCGGTCCACCCCACCCGAGCGATCCGCGGCCCTCCCGCAACGTCTCGGGGAACGGCGCGGACCGGGAGCACCGGGGTGAGTGAGCACGGCACCGGACGAGGCCGGCACGCCAGGCCCGGTGGCGTCCCCGCGCCGGGCACCCGGCCGGAGGGCCCCGAGCCCCCGGCGAACGCGGCCACCGGTCTCCGTACAGCGGGCGGCAAGGTCGATGCAAGCGGCCCGGCCGACGATGGCGGCGTGACGCGCGACGGGAGCGACCAGGCGGCGGGCCGGCCGGCGACCGAGGAGCGCGGGGCCAGCCTGATGGACCGCCTGCGCAAGGACCTGAGGAACCCCCTGTTCCTGCAGGGCTACGCGCTGATGATCAATACCGGGATCACCGCCGTGCTGGGGCTCGGCTACTGGTTCCTCGCGACGCACCTGTACACCGCCGCCGCGTTCGGCGAGGGCCAGGCCCAGATCAGCGCGATGCGGCTGTTCTCCTCGCTGACCGGGCTCGCCTTCGCGGGCGCCCTGGCCAGGTTCATCCCGGTGGCCGGGCGCCGCACCGCCGAGTTCGTCCTGCGCGGCTACGCGATCGCCGGGGCCGCCGGCCTGGTCGCGGCGCTGGGTTTCCTGCTGACGTTGCCGATCTGGGGAGAGGTCTACGCCGACCTCGGCGGGCTCGGGCCGGGGCTGTTCTTCCTCGCCTCGGTGCTCGTGTGGACCATCTTCACCCTCCAGGACGTGACACTGGCCGGGCTGCGCAACGCCGTCTGGGTGCCGGTCAACAGCCTGGCGTTCGGCCTGGTCAAGATGGGCCTGCTCGTCGCGCTGGCGTACGCGCTGCCGCAGGGCGGCGTCTTCGGCGGGATCTTCGTCTCGTGGATCGTGCCGACGGCCATAGCGCTGATCCCGATCAGCTGGCTCATCTTCGGCGTGATCATCCCCAAGCACGTCAAGAACACCGAGGTGAGCGCCGCGAACCCGCCGCGCCTGCGCGAGGTGGGCCGCTTCCTCGCCGGAGACTTCCCCGGCGCGTTCTC
Source organism: Streptosporangium nanhuense (assembly GCF_059358815.1). Taxonomy (NCBI): domain Bacteria; kingdom Bacillati; phylum Actinomycetota; class Actinomycetes; order Streptosporangiales; family Streptosporangiaceae; genus Streptosporangium; species Streptosporangium nanhuense. Next base: position 839,693 of record NZ_JCADBG010000001.1, on the reverse strand, counting down.
CATCCTGCTGATCCTCTATCTCGTCCCGGTCATCGTCGCGGGCTGGCTCGACGACGCGCCGACGTTCGGCTACTTCTCGATAGCCCACACGCTGGGCTCCATGGTCGGGCTGCTGGCGGCCAACATGGCGGTCTCGCTGACCGTCGAGGGGTCCTTCAACGCCGCCCAGCTGGCGCAGAGCGTGCGCAACGCGCTGCGGCGCACCTTCCTGATCGTCGGCCCGGTCGTCGCGGTGGTCGTGATCGGCGCGCCGCTGATCCTGAGCGTGTTCGGCCCGGGGTTCGCCGAGGCGGGCTCGCCGCTGCTGCGCCTGATGGCGATCGCCGTGCTCCCCCAGACGGTGATCGAGATCTGCCTCAGCATGCTGCGCGCCCAGAGCGAGGCGCGCAAGCTCGCCCTCGTCCAGATCGGGATGGCCGTCCTGGTCCTCACCTCAATCGCGGTGCTCTTCCCCCACTTCGGGATCGCCGCCGTCGGCTACGCCATGCTCGGCAGCCAGCTCCTGGTGGCGCTGCTGATCTTCCCGAACATGCGCAGGGTGATGAACCACAGCAAAACATCCCAGGTGAGGCCTGGTTAGGACGACACGCGGTTCCCGGTTTGCGGTCTCAATGTCGTACGTGATAGACGGTCTCCAGTGACTCCTGAGCACATTGTGGCGAAGCGGACACATCGCCTCTGCCTCCTGCTGCCCTCCAACCGCCTGGGCCTGTATTTGGCCCTGCGGCACTGGTGCCGTCCCGGCCAGCGGCTACTGATGTCACCGCTGTCCGCGGACGAGATCCTCTTCCTCGTGCTCGCGGCGGGCCTGCGCCCGGTCATCGCCCCGCTCTCCCTGGACGACGGCAACATCGACGTCGACCGCGTCGACCTCGACACGGTCGACGCGGTGCTGACCACCAACCTGTACGGCCTGCCGGACCGGGTGGCCGCCTTCGGCGGCAAGATCCTGATCGAGGACGTCGCGCACGCCATCGAGACGAGCGTGAACGGCAGGCCGATCGGCACCTTCGGGGTGGCCGGCGTGTTCAGCCTGTCCAAGCACGCGGGGGCGGGCTCCGGCGGGGTGATCGCGGTCGAGCACCTCTCCGACCTGCGCGCCCTGGAGCGCGACCGCGACCGGCTGCTGCAGCCGGGCGTCTTCAGGAAGGAGATCCACAGCGTGCTGACCTCCGCGGGCCGGCACGCCGCGCTGCGCCTGAACATGGTCCGCCCGGCGCTGAAGGCCATGCGCGCGCTCGGCATGGAGGAGGAGCGCGACGGATACCGCATCGCCCCGCGCCCCGCGGAACTGCTCAGGGCGCTGGAGTACGCACCGCAGCAGCTGCCGGCGTTCGACTCCTGGGTCCAGGCCGACCTGCACGACTACCGGGCCAGGCGGGGCCACCTCTCGCGCTGGTACCAATCGAGGCGCCTGCACGCGCTGCCCCGGCAGCGGTCGCGGCGGATCGCCGGCGTCTCGGCGCTGGCCGCGCTGCCCACCGTGGCCCCGGCCGTCCGCTGCCACCTGGACCAGCCGCTGTTCCGGGTCCCGCTGCTGGTCTACGGCCGCGACGGGGCCATCGCCGAGCTGGAGCGGCACGGGGTCGCCACCGGATACCTCTACGACCCGCCGTACGACGGCTACCTGCCGGAGTTCACCGACCCCTCCCCCGAGCCCGAGGTGGCGCGCTGGTGGGGCCGGCACGTGCTGCCGATCGACCCGCTGTACGCCCACCGCGCCCTGCCGGTCATCGAGCGGCTCGTCCCCGCGGTCCCCCCGCTGTCCCCCAGGGTGCCCCCGGGGCCGACGACCTTCGGTGTCGCATAGCGAACTTGGTTCGTAACTAAGCGAATAGGGTGATACCCCGCTAGGTTTTACTCATTGATTGCCGGTCGGCGGTTCGGGGGATCGCCGTCCGGCTCCGGTTGGTCTCCGCGTGCCGTGGCACTCCCCCAACCCCCCGCACCAGCTGGATCTCGTCCCTCGCGCGGCGATGTCCAGCGCCTGGGAACAGGCTTCGAGAAAGGACCACCGTCCCGTGAACGGTAGGTTTGCGCACACCGCCGATCGTCCCCGCCCGGCGGGGGGCCGCGTATGAGGATCAGCGTCATCCGGCCCGCCGAGCTGGGCCCGGCGGAGATCGAGGCGTGGCGGGGGATGCAACGTTCCAGCCCGCATCTCGACAACCCCTTCCTCAGCCCGGACTTCACGATCGCGATGGGCGAGGTCAGCACGGAGGCGCGGGTCGCGGTGCTCACCGAGACGGACGGGCCCGTGGGGTTCTTCCCCTTCGAGCGGCACGGCGGCGGGGTGGGCGCCGCTCTGGGCGGGTGGGTCTCGCTCTCCCAGGGGGTCGTCCACCGGCCGGGCGCCGAGCTCGACTCCGACGCCCTGCTCAAGGCGTGCGGGCTGAGCGTGTGGGAGTTCGGCTGCATGGTCGACCACCAGTCGTGGTTCCAGCCGTTCGAGACGCTCAGGCAGGAGGCCGTGGTCCTCGACTTCGGCGGCGGCTACTCCGCCTTCGTCGACGAGCTGCGCGAGCGCTCCCCGAAGTTCCTCAAGACCACCCTGTACAAGGAGCGCAAGCTGGGCCGCGACGCGGGCGAGGTCACCGCCGAGTTCTCGGTGCGCGACCCGGAGCGGTTCCGGCTGCTGCGCGAGTGGAAGTCCGCCCAGTACCAGCGGATGGGCCGCCCCGACCGCTTCGGCAAGGCGTGGGTCGTGGAGCTGGTCGAGCGCCTGCACGCCGTCGACACCGACGACTTCGCGGGGCCGCTGTCGATGCTGTACGCCGGCGGCAGGCCGGTCGCGGGCCACTTCGGGCTGCGCACCGGCACGTCGATGATCGGCTGGTTCCCCGCCTACGATCCCGAGTACGCCAAGTACTCCCCCGGCCTGATCCAGCACCTGCGCATGGCCGAGGCCGCGGCGAAGCTCGGGGTCGGCTCGCTGGACCTGGGCATCAGCAACGGCTCGGAGTACAAGGACGCGCTGTGCAGCAGGACCGTTCCCGTCACCGAGGGCATCGTGCGCCGCCGGTCGGCGGGCGCGGCGGCGCACTGGCTGCGCACCGAGCCGGTCCGCCGGGTGCGGCGCTTCATCCTCGACAGCCCTGCCCTGTACGGCGCCGCCGACAGGGCCATGAAGCGGTACGGTCGGCTGCGCACCCGGAGGAAGACCCGGTGAGCAGCCGACCGAAGGAGGGTCCGATGAGCGGGCACCCCGCCACTCCCGGCCGCGCGGACGACCGTCCCGCGGATGACCGTCCCGCAGACGGCCATCACACGGACGGCCGCCGCATGGACGGTCATGGCACGGATGAGCGCCACACGAACGGCCGTGGCGCGGACGGGCGCCGCGCGCTTGAGGCGGCCATGCGCGACCGGATCGGCCAGGAGTGCCTCCACGTGCCGTCCGCCAGGTTCGGCCTGCTCCTGGCGCTGCGCCACTGGTTCGGGCGTGGCGACAGGGTGCTGATCTCGCCGACCAACTGCGAGACGGTGCTGTTCGTCGTGCTGGCCGCCGGGCTGGAGCCGGTGATGGCACCGGTCTCCTGGCGCGACGGCAACATCGACGTCCCGGCCGTCGACTGGACCGGCCTCGCCGGTGTCGTCACCACGCACCTGTACGGCCAGCCCGACCGGGTGGCCGAGCTGCGGGCCGAGTGCGACCGGCGCGGCGTGATCCTCCTCGACGACGCGGCGCACGCCATGCAGACGGTCGTGGACGGCCGCCCCGCGGGCACGTTCGGCACCGCCGGGGTGTTCAGCCTCGCCAAGCACGGGCGGGCGATGTCCGGCGGGTTCCTCACCGCGGAGGACCCGTCCGCGCTGCCCGAGCTGGCGCGGGCCAGGGACGAGCTGCTGCTCCCCGGCGGGGCGCGGGCCCAGCTGCTCGGCACGCTGCGGCCCGTGCTGCGCGAGACGATCTACCGCACCGGGCTGGTCAGGCCGATGTGGCACGCCCTCAAGGCGCTCGGGCTCGTGCGCTGGACCGGCCACCGCTGCCCGCCCCGCGAGGAGGAGCTGCGCGCGGTCGTCGCCGCCGATCCGGTCGACCCGCGCGCCATGGACCACTGGCTGCGGATCGACCTCGACGACTGGCGGATGCGCCAGGGCTCGCTGCTGCGCGGCTACCACCGCTCCCGGTTCCGGGTGATCGACCGCGAGCGGGAGCGCCGGGTGGCCGGGGTGGAGCTGCTGCGCACCCTGCCCTGGGCGGCCGAGGGCGTCCGCGACGCGCCGCCGCAGCCGCTGCTGCGGGTGCCCCTGCTGGTCGAGGACCGCGATGAGGTCGTCGCCCGGCTGGAGAGCAAGGGCGTGGTGCCCGGTTTCATCTACGATCCGCCGCTGGACGACTACCTGGACCTGGTTCCCCCGGGGCCGACCCCGGAGATCGCCCGCTGGTGGACCGGCCACGTCCTGCCCGTCGACCCGCTCCGCGCCGCCCGCATGGCCGGCCTGCTGGCCGAGCTGGGCGTCCGACCGGCCACGCGGCCCTCCACGGCGTCGCGGCAGCCCGGCTGAGCGCGCGGGGCGCCGTGGCGCGCCCCACCGCTCACTCCGTCCGGCTTCGCCTCTCGTCCCGTCCGGCCTCGCCCCTCGCTCCGTTCGGGCCCGCCCCGCCGGCCCGTACGGTGGCCGGGGTCCGGACGGAGCCCGGCTCTCGCGTCCCCGTGCCCGGACATGCCGGGGCAGGTGGCAGAGTGGCTGCGTGCGCGTGAGCATTCTGGGGCCGCTACGGGTCGCGGCCACCGGCGAGGCCGACAAGGCCGACGAGGCCGTCGAGATCGGGGGGACGCGGCTTCGCGTGCTGCTGGTCAGGCTGGCCCTCGGTGCCGGGCGCGTCGTCACGGTCGAGGAGCTGTCGGACGCGCTCTGGCCCGACGGCAGGCCCGGGGATCCGGTGAACGCGGTCCAGTCGCTGGTGTCCCGGCTGCGCCGGATCCTGCCCGACGCGTCGGCGCTGCGCTCCGGCCACGGGGGCTACCTGCTCGACGTGCCGCCGGACGCCGTCGACTCCCACCGGTTCGAACGGCTGGCGCGCGAGGGGCGGCGGGCCCTGGGGAGCGGGGATCCGGTGGCCGCCGCGGACCTGCTGCGCGAGGCGCTCGGGCTCTGGCGAGGTCCCGCCCTGGGCGAGGTCGCCACGGCCCCGTTCGCCGTGTCGTACGCGGCCGGGCTGGAGGAGGCCCGGCTCGCCGCGACCGAGGACCGGGTGGAGGCGGAACTGGACTGCGGCCGGTACTCCCCGCCGGTGACCGAGCTCCAGGAGCTCACGACCCGCCACCCGCTGCGGGAGCGGCTGCACGGCCTGCGGGTCAGGGCGCTCTACGCCGCCGGGCGCCAGGCGGAGGCGCTGGCCGCGTACGAGGAGTTCCGCCGCCGCCTCGCCGACGAGCTGGGCGCCGACCCGGGACCGGAGCTGCGGGAGATCCACCTCGCCGTGCTCCGCGCCGACCCCGCCCTGCGCGCCGTCCGCGACGAGACGCCGCCGGTCCGTACGGGCACGCGCGGCAACCTGAGGGCCGCGTTGACCACCTTCGTCGGCCGGACCTCGGAGATCGGGCTGATCGGCGCGCGGCTGGACCAGGGGCGGCTGGTCACGCTGGTCGGCCCCGGGGGCGTGGGCAAGACACGGATCGCGACGACCGTCGCCGCCGGGATCTCCGACCGGATGCCCGGCGGGGCGTGGCTGGTGGAGCTCGCGCCCGTGACCGACCCCGCCGACGTGGCGCAGGCCGTGCTCGGGGCGCTCGGCTTCCCCGCCCCGGCCGACGGGCGGGCCGGGACGTCCGACACGGTGGCCCGCCTGGCGGAGCTGCTGTCGTCCGCCGAGACGCTGGTGGTGCTCGACAACTGCGAGCACCTGGTCGACGCCGCCGCGCGCCTGGCCGACGACCTCCTGGGGCGCTGCCCGGGGCTGCGGATCCTCGCCACGAGCAGGGAGCCGCTCGGGATCGCCGGGGAGGCCCTGTGCCCGGTGCCGCCGCTCGGCCTGCCCGAGCCCGGCGCCACGGCCGAGGAGGCGCTGACCGGCTCCGCGGTGCGGCTCTTCGCCGACCGGGTGGCCGCCGTGCGCCCGGGGTTCGCCGTCACCGACGGCAACGTGGAGCTGGTGACGGAGATCTGCCGGAGGCTGGACGGGCTGCCGCTCGCGATCGAGCTGGCCGCCGCCCGGCTGCGCTCCCTCACCGTCGAGCAGCTCGCCGCGCGGCTGGACGACCGCTTCCGCCTGCTCACCGGGGGCAACAGGGCCGCGCTGCCCCGGCACAGGACGCTGCGCGCGGTCGTCGCCTGGAGCTGGGACCTGCTCGACGACGACGAGCGCCGCTTCGCGGAGCGGCTCGCGGTGTTCCCCGCGGGCGTCACGCCCGAGGCCGCCGAACGGGTGTGCGCTCCCCCGGAACCGTCCGCCGCCTCCGCCACCGGTACCGCCCCGGAACCCGGCGCCGCTCCCGGCTTCGGCGCAGCGTCGGAACCCCGCACAGCATCGGAACCCCACGCCGCCTCCGCCCCCGGCATGCCCCCCGCGCCCCGGGCCGCTCCGGAGTCCGGCGCCGGGAGGGCTCCCGCGTGGCGGGAACCGGTCGTGGACCGGCTCGCGGCCCTGCTGGACAAGTCCCTGCTGCAGTTCGCCGAGGGTCCCCGCTACCGCATGCTGGAGACGATCAGGGAGTACGCCCTGGAGCGCCTGACCGAGGCCGGGGAGGTCACCCGGTTCAGGAGGGCGCACGCCGCCTACTTCCTCGAACTCACCGAGACGGCGGAGCCGCACCTGCGGGGCCCCGACCAGCTGGTCTGGATCGGCAGGCTCGTGGCGGAACGGGACAACGTCCTCGCCGCGCTCCACTTCGCCGCGGACTCGGGGGACGCCGACACCGCGATGCGGCTGGCCGCCGCCATGAGCATCTTCTGGACGATCATCGGCAACGGCGCGGAGTCCATCGGGTGGCTGCGCCTCGCGCTCGACGTCCCCGGCGAGTCACCGGAGGTGGCCCGGGGGATCGTGTCGGCCATGTACCTGCTCAACCGGGCCACCACCGGCGGCTACGCCAAGCTGGAGGACGGCATCGAGCAGATGGAGGAGATCGCCCGCGCGACCGCCGGTCACGCCGAGCACCCGCTGCTCGTGCTCCTCGAACCCGCCCTCGCGCTCTTCACCGACGACACCGAGGCGGGCCTGGCCTCGATCGGGCGGCGCCTGTCGCACCCGGACCCGTGGACGCGGGCGATGCTGCGGTCGATCCGCGCCTTCATCCGGGAGAACGACGGCGACATGGCCGGCATGCACGAGGATCTCACCGTCGCCGTCACCGCGTTCCGGGAGATCGGCGACCGGTGGGGGCTGGCCACCGCGCTGAGCCCGCTGGCGGAGGCGAACCTGGCCTTCGGGGACTTCGACGGCGCCGTGGCGGCGCTGGAGGAGTCGATCCGGCTCCTGCGCGAGCTGAACCCCCACGACGACGTCGGTCACCAGCGGGTCTGGCTCGCCATGGCGCGCATGAGGCAGGGCGACACGGAGCGGGCGCGGGCCGAGCTGTGGGAGATGACCGCGCCGGAGTCCTACGACTGGGCCGGACGCAATGTCGCGTTCGCCCGGCTCAACCTGGGCGACCTGGCGCGTCACGAGGGTGACCTGGAGGAGGCCGCGCTGCAGTACGACGCGGCCGGGGTCGCCCTGGAGGGGATGCCGTTCGTCGCGCCGCAGTTCCGTGCCCTCTTCCTCTCCGCGATGGCGTACCTGGCGATCGAGCTGGGCGATCCCGCGACCGCCGGGCAGCGGATACGGCGGGCGTTCGCCGACGCGCTCGAAGCGAAGGACATGCCGATCGTGGCCAGGGTCGGGGTCGCCGCCGCCACCCTGCGGGCCCATCGCGGCGACGCGGCGGGGGCCGCGGAGTCCCTCGGCGCCGCCGAGGTCCTGCGGGGAGCCCCGGACCATCACCCCGACGCCACCCGGCTCGCCCTGCGGCTGCGCGGGGAGCTGGGCGACGCCGGGTACGAGGCCCGCCACGGCCACGGCCGCGGGCTGAATCGCGAGGCCGCCCTCGACCGCGTACGGATCCGTTAGGGCCGGTGGGGGCGGGCCGACCCGCGACAAGCGGTCCCGGGCCACGGGCCGCCGGGCAGGCCCGTGGTCCGGAAACGATACGGGCCCTCAGGCGCGGCGGCGGTAGGCGCGGACGGCCAGGGGGGCGAGCACCGCGAGGAGGCCGGCCGACCACAGCAGCGTCCTGAGGACCGGCCCCGCCACCGGCCCGCCCAGCATCAGGCCGCGCGCCGCGTCCATCATGCCCGCGACGGGGTTGACCCTCACCCAGGCCTGCAGCCAGCCGGGCAGCGTCTCCAGCGGCGTGATCATGCTGGTGCCGAAGGTCAGCGGGAACAGCACGAGGAACGAGGCGCCCTGCACCGCCCCCGGGCTCCGCATGAGCATGCCGATCAGCACGAACCCCCAGCTCGCGCAGAAGGCGAACACGATCGTGAGCAGGCACGCGGCCAGCGCCGACAGCGGGTCGGTCTGGACGCGGAAGCCCAGCAGGTAGCCGAACCCGAGCAGGACGACGATCGCCAGCACGTAGCGGATGAGGTCACCGAGCACCGAGCCGACCAGCGGGGCCGAGCGGCCGATCGGCAGGCTGCGGAACCTGTCGAAGACGCCCTTGTCGATGTCGGTGTTGAGGTTGACCCCGGTGGCCATCCCGGCGAACATCACCGTCTGCACCAGGATCGCCGGGAGCAGGAACTGCAGGTAGTCATGGGTGGAACCGGCCACCGCGCCGCCGAGCAGGTAGACGTACATCACGACGAAGACGATCGGCTGGAGTGTCACGTCGAGCAGTTGCTCGGGGGTGCGGAGTGTCTTGACGACGCTTCTCCTGGCCAGGGCGAGGCTGTGCCGCAGCAGGGCGAAGGGCCGCTCGGCGGTGCGCGCGGGGATCAGGGCGGGGCTGTCGGTGAGGGTCATGCCGCGCTCTCCTCGGTGGTGTGGCGCCCGGTCAGGGTGAAGAAGACCTCGTCGAGGCTGGGCAGGCGCAGGGAGAGCTCGGTCACGCCGATGCCCTCGCGCTCCAGCCGTCGTACCACCTCGGTGAAGGCCGCGTCGCCGTCGACCGGCACCGTCAGCACGCCGCGGGCGGGTGACTCCGGGACGCGCCCGGCGACCGCGCCGACGATGGCGGCGGCGTCGGCGAGCCGGTCCTGGTCCGCGGGTCTCACCATGACCGTCTGCCCGCCCACGACGCGCTTCAGCTCGGCCGGGGTGCCGTGCGCGATGATCCGGCCGTGGTCGACGACCGAGATGTCGTCGGCGAGGGCGTCGGCCTCCTCCAGGTACTGCGTGGTGAGCAGTACGGTGACGCCGCCCGCGACGAGGGAGCGGACGATGTTCCACACGTCGTCGCGCTTGGCCGGGTCGAGCCCGGTCGTCGGCTCGTCGAGGTAGATGACGTCGGGACGCCCGACGAGGCTGGCGGCCAGGTCGAGGCGGCGGCGCATCCCTCCCGAGTACGTCTTGGCCGGGCGCCCCGCGGCCTCCGCGAGGCCGAACTCCTCCAGCAGCCGCGCCGCGCGAGCCCCGGCCTCGGCCCTGCGCAGGTCGAGCAGCTGCCCGATCAGGACGAGGTTCTCGGTGCCGGTGAGGTCCTCGTCGACCGAGGCGTACTGGCCGGTCAGCCCGATCATCCTGCGGACCTTGGCGGCGTCCCGTACGACGTCGAGCCCGCCGACGCGGGCGCTGCCCTCGTCCGGGCGCAGCAGCGTGGCCAGGACGCGCACGGCGGTGGTCTTTCCGGCCCCGTTCGGCCCGAGGACCGCGAGCACGGTGCCGGGCCGGGCGGCCAGGTCGATCCCGGCGAGCGCGGTGGTCCTGCCGAAACGTTTGACGAGCCCCTCGGCCTCGAAGGCGTGAAGCACTGGTTCCTCCTCGATGGTGGTGACCCGTGCACACTGCCTGTGGCCGCTGTCAGACGGCGCACATATCGCTGTCACCGCGACGTGGTGATCCACGCGCCGCCCCGGGAGCGAGCCCGCTGTCACGGCGCTCCTCGTCCTGCGGAATAGCGCGATCCGCGCCAATAATTGCCCAAAACAATAGAGAAACAGCTGTCAGCCCTTTTTTGTGAGGAACAACACTCAGAGGGAATGGCTGTTCATATCAGGATTCTTTACTGTTCTTGGTGACCGGGTGTCTCGCCGGTGACCAGCCGGTCACCGGCGATCGAGGGGGAACACCTCTCACTCCCGGATGCCCTGACATCGAACCCGATAAAACGATCTGCTGAGGTTGCAATGCGTCCGATCGCCGACGAGCCCATGGCCGATGTCCGCGACATGTATATGGCACATACCGCGATGCGCCGCGAATTCAGGCTGCTTCCGAAACTCGTCTCCGACGTCGTGCCGGGCGACGTCCGGCGCGCCGGGGTCGTCGGAGCCCACGCCGAGCTGATGTGCCGCGTCCTGCACCTGCACCACGAGGGCGAGGACCACCTGTTGTGGCCGACGCTCCTTGAGCGCGGCGGCGAGGAGACCGCGGCCATCGTGCCCGTGATGGAGGAGCAGCACCACGCCATCGAGAGGGCCCACGCGCGGGTGACGGGGCTCCTTCCCCGCTGGCGTTCCACCGGGCGGGGCGGTGCCGAACTCGCGGAGGCCTGCGACCGGCTGCTGACCGCGCTCCTGGAGCACATGAGGATGGAGGAGGAGCGGATCCTGCCGCTGGCCGAGAAGTACGTCACCGCCGCGGAGTGGAACCGGCTCGGCGAGCACGGGCTGACCAGGACCCCGAAGAGGGAACTGCCGCTCGCCCTCGGCATGGTGATGTACGAGGGCGACCCCGAGGTGGTCAAGAGGGTGCTCGGGGAGGCCCCGGCGTCGGTCCGCCTGGTCATGCCGATCGTCGGGCGCCGCCTCTACGCACGCCACGCCAGGCGCGTCCACGGAACCGCCACGCCGCCCCGCGTCGGCGGCTGAGGCCGGGCGGGGGCCCGTCCTCATCGGGGCGGGGGGCGGTCGCGGAGCTCGGATTTGCGGATCTTGCCCGACCCCGTCCTCGGCAGCGCGTCGACGATCTCGAAGGAGACGGGGATCTTGTACTTCGCGAGCCGGGGACGGAGGAAGTCCGTCAGCTCGCCGGGGGTGACGGTGGCGCCGGGGCGGAGCACGGCGAAGGCGCGGCCCACCTCGCCCCACCTCCGGTCCGACATCCCCACCACGGCGACCTCCGCCACCGCCGGGTGCGCGAAGAGCGCGTTCTCGACCTCCGCCGGGTAGACGTTCTCCCCGCCGGAGATGTACATGTCCTTGACCCGGTCGACGATGGTCAGGTGGCCCTCCTCGTCCACGACCGCGATGTCGCCGGAACGGAACCAGCCGTCCTCGACCAGCGCGGCGGCGGTCGCCTCCGGGTCGCGCCAGTAGCCGGGGGTGACGTTCGGCCCCCGGACGAGGACCTCGCCGGGCTCCCCGACCGGCGCCGGGGTGAGATCGGGGCGGACCACACGCACCTCGGAGAAGAAGACCGGGACCCCGGCCGAGCCCACCTTGCGCACGCTCTCGCCCGCCTCCAGGAAGGTCGCGCCGGGTGCGGTCTCGGTCAGCCCGTAGCCCTGGCAGAAGACCAGCCCCCTCTCCTGGTACGCGCGGATCAGCGCCACGGGGACGGCGGCGCCGCCGGACATGAGGGTGCGCAGCGACGACAGGTCGGCGCCGGCCCAGCGCGGCGACCGGGCGAGGTCGGCGAACATCGTGGTGACGCCGAACATCCACGTCACGCGGTGCCTCTCGATGAGGTCGTAACAGAACTCGACGTCCCAGGACGGCATGATCACCGAGGTGCCGCCCTTGAGGAAGGTCGGCAGCATCGTCTGGTTCAGGGCCGCGACGTGGAAGAGCGGCGCGCTGATCAGCGTCACCTCGGTGCTCGTCACGTCCACGCCGACCATCATGTTGAAGCAGTTCCACACCAGGTTGGCGTGGCTGAGCGTCGCGCCCTTGGGACGGCCGGTCGTGCCGGAGGTGTAGAGGATCAGGGCGACGTCGTCGAGCGCCACCGGGACGTCGACGGGATCGGGGTCGCCCCGCGAGGCCCAGGTCTCGAAGTCGTGCTCCCCCGGGGCGGGCGACCGCAGGGCCACGACCGTGTACGGGCCGGGCAGGGCGCGTACCGTCTCCGCGCAGCCGGGGTCGTACACGAGGAGCGACGCGTCCGAGTGCCGGAGCATGTAGGCGATCTCGGGCGCGGCCAGCCGGAAGTTCAGCGGGACGAAGACGCCACCCAGCATGTGGGCGGCGAACATGGTCTCGGCGAAGGCGACGTGGTTGGGGCCGAGGTAGGCGACCCGGTCCCCCGCCCGGACCCCCGCCTCGCGCATCCGCGACGCCAGGCGGGTCGCCCGATCGTGGACGTCGGCGTAGCTGACCGACCGGTCCGCGAGGACGAACGCGGTGCGGCCGGGACTCATCAGGGCCCGGCGGGCGGGCCAGCCTCCGAGCCCGGCGTTACGCATCGGTGGCGGCACGGACCGCCGGGGCGTCCGAGGCGAGGTCGTCGCCGCTGGTCTCACGCAGGGCCAGCACGCACACCACGGTCAGCAGGCAGCAGACGGCGATGATCACCGAGATCGTCGTCGTGCTGCCGCCCCCGGACGACGCGTCCAGCTGCGCGAAGAGCAACGGGCCCAGGCCGGCGCCGAGCCCGGCGACCTGGTAGCCGAGCGAGGCGCCGGTGTAGCGGTTCCTGGTGGGGAAGAGCTCGGCGTACAGCGCCGCGAGCGGGCCGAACATCAGCGGGTGGATGACCGCCTGGCCCAGCACCAGCGCGACGACGAGCACGGCGACGCTGCCGGTGTTCACCATCGGGAACAGGGCGAAGCCGAACGCGGCCATGAGCAGCGCTCCCGCCAGCACGACCGGGCGGCGTCCGACCCGGTCCGAGAGCGCCGCGCAGGCGACGATGCCCACCACGGCCAGCGCGGAGGAGAGCGTGAGACCGTTCAGCACGGCCTGCCGGGTGAAACCGGTCCGCACGCCGTAGGCGATGAGATAGGTGGTCAGCGTGCCCTGGGCCACGAACGCGGACAGCCCGACGCCCACCCCGAGCGCCAGCGCCCTCGGATGGTGGCCGAACACCTCCAGCAGCGGCATCCGTGTGGCGCGGCCGGACGCCGCCTCGAACACGGGGGTCTCCTCGACCCGCAGCCGGACGAACAGGCCGACCGCCAGGAGGAGGATGCTGAGCAGGAACGGCACCCGCCAGCCCCAGCTCAGGAACGCCTCCTCGCCCAGGGCGGCCGCGGTGCCGCTGAGCACCCCGGTGGAGAGCACCATGCCGAACGGGGCTCCGGCGTTGGTGAAGCCCGCCCACAGCCCGCGGCGGCTGGTCGCGTGCTCGGCGGACATCAGCACGGCGCCTCCCCATTCGCCGCCGATGGCGACGCCCTGCAGCACGCGAAGGACGACGAGGGCGACGGGGGCGAGGGCGCCGATCTGCTCGTAGGTGGGGAGCAGGCCGATGAGGAAGCTGGCGAGGCCCATCAGGGTCATGGTCAGGACCAGCATGCGCTTGCGGCCGAGCCGGTCGCCGAAGTGACCGAAGATCACTCCGCCGAGCGGCCTGGCGAGGTAGCCCGTGGCGAAGGTGCCGAAGCTGGCGACCGTGGCCGTGAGCGGGTCGAGCGAGGAGAAGAAGATCTTGCTGAAGACCACCGCCGAGGCCGTGGCGTACAGCAGGAAGTCGTAGTACTCGATGACGCTGCCCAGGAAGCTGGAGGCCACCGCGCGACGGAGCTGAACCTGGTTGGGGGGAAGGGCAGACGGGGTCGTCATGACCGAGCTCCTCAGTCCGAGGGCGAACTGCTGCGCTTGCTTGCCCGGAGGTTAGGCAGATTCATGACGAACGTCAATACTCTGCCCGGTATTAGGGAGCGCCGAGCCCGAGCAGGCGCGCGGCGTTCTCCTTGAGGATCTTCGGGCGGACCTCGGGCTTGATGTCGAGGGCGTCGAAGTCGGCGAGCCACCGGTCCGGCGTGATCATCGGGTAGTCGGACCCGAAGAGCACCTTGTCCTTCAGCAGCGTGTTGGCGTACCGGACGAGCAGCGGCGGGAAGTACTTCGGCGACCATCCGGACAGGTCGATGTACACGTACGGCTTGTGCGTGGCGACCGCCAGGGCCTCGTCCTGCCAGGGGAAGGACGGATGGGCGAGGATGATCCGCAGTTCGGGGAAGTCCACGGCGACGTCGTCGACCAGCATCGGGTTGGAGTACTTCAGCCGGACCCCGCCCCCGCCGGGCAGGCCGGCGCCGATGCCGGTCTGCCCGGTGTGGAACAGCGCGGGCACGCCCATCTCCTCGATCGCCTCGTAGAGGGGGTAGGCCGCCCGGTCGTCGGGCGCCATGCCCTGGAGGCTCGGGTGGAACTTGAAACCGCGCACGCCGTGCTCGGCCACGAGCCGGCGCGCCTCGCGGACACCGGCCCTGCCCTTCCACGGGTCGACGCTGGCGAAGGGGATCAGCACGTCGGCGTGGGCGGCGCAGCTCTCCGCGACCTCCTCGTTCGAGATGCGCGGATGCCCGGTGGCGTGCTCGGCGTCGACGGTGAACACCACCGCCGCCATCCCGCGCTCGCGGTAGTAGGCGGCCATCTCGGGAACGGTCGGCCGGGAGTTCCCCTTGAAGTACTTCGCCGAGGCGTCTGCCAGCTCGTCACCGAGCGAGGCGTGCCCGCCGGCGGAGACCTCCGCGTGCGTGTGCACGTCTATGGCGACGAGTTCGTCGACGTTCATGCGCTCTCCTCGGGCATATATCTGACTTCCGTCAATTATGTGCCTGACATCCGGCCCGTCTACGCTTTCGGTGTGAGCATCGGCGGCGAAGACGACCCGGCGGCGCCGACAGTGCCGACAGTGCCGGCAGTGCCGACGGTGCCGGCAGTGCGCCCGCAGTCCCTGATATTCAGCTTCCTCGGCATCTACGCGCTGGACCGTGACACCCCCATCTCCTCGGGCAGCGTCATCGAGGTGTTCGCCCGCCTCGGCGTCTCCGAGGAGGCCGTCCGGTCCACGCTCGCCCGCATGGTGAAGCGCGACCTCGTGACCCGCTACCGGGTGGGACGCAGGGCGTACATCGAGCTCACCCCGTACGCCGTGACGGTGCTCAGGGACGGGCGCCGGCGGATCTGGGAGACCGGCGCGGTGAACCGCGACTGGGACGGCACCTGGACGGTCGTCGGGTTCTCCCTGCCGGACAGCCGGCGCAGCACCCGCCACGACCTGCGCTCCCGGCTCGTCTGGGCCGGGTTCGGCCCGCTGCAGAGCGGGCTGTGGATCGCGCCGGGCACCAAGGAGGTCACCGGCGTGTTCGACTCGCTGGACGTGGACGACCACGTCACGGTGCTGACCGCCAGGGCGTTCAGCCCCACCGAGGCCGCCGACCTGGTCGCGAAGGCCTTCGACATCGAGCAGATCGCCCGGCGCTATCGGGCGTTCCTCACCAGGTGGGACGTCACCCGGCCACTTCCCGACGCGCCGGACGATCTCGTACGGCAGCTGTTGCTGCACACCGACTGGCTGCAGCTCGTCCGGCAGGATCCTCACCTGCCGGCCGAACACCTCCCCGCGAACTGGCCGGCGATCCGGGCCGAGCAGGTCTTCCACGCCCGTGCCGAGGAGTACGAACGGCCCGCACTCAAGGTGGCCGGCGATCTCCTGGAGGGTCTCACCCCATAACGCAGGGTGTCCCGTTCAGCGCGAACGCGGCCGGAGCCGGGTTCGTGCCGCTGTAGGTGCCCTGGAACCCGAAACCGGTCCGGGCCTGCGGGGCGATGGTCCCGTTGTAGGAGAGGTTGCGCGCGCTGACCTGGGAGCCCGACTGGGTCACCGTGGCGTTCCAGGCACCGGTGACCCGCTGGTTCCCCGGCCACGTCCAGGTCACGGTCCAGCCGTTGACGGGGGTCGCGCCGGTGTTCGTCACGCTGACGTCGGCGGTGAAGCCGTTGTTCCAGGTGCTGGGAACGTAGGTGACCCTGCACCCGGTGCCCGGGCCGGGCGTCGGGGTAGGGGTCGGGGTAGGGGTCGGAGTGGGCGTGGGGGTGGGAGTGGGGGTCGGCGTAGGGGTGGGGGTCGGCGTGGGGGTCGGAGTGGGGGTCGGCGACGGGCTCGGCCCGCCGGTGAGGCCGAAGAACTGGATCGCGGCGGCGGCCATCCCGCTCATCGGCAGGCTGTGGCCGGCCCCCTGGATGCTGTACGCCTCGACCCGCACCGTGCCGGAACCGTCGGCGTAGCGGCGGCGGTTCCAGTTCGGCTGCGGCGTGTCCGAGCCGGTGGGCGTCTGGCTCAGACCGAACACGTTGGTCCACTGGTCGATCGCCTGCTGGTGGGTGGCGTAGTAGACGAGGTTGTCCGTGGTGCCGTGCCAGAGCTGGACGCGCGGCCGGGGGCCGCTGTATCCGGGGTAGGCGGCGCGGACCAGGTCGCCCCACTGCTGGGGCGTCTTGCCGATCCGCCCGGAGGCGCAGTCGCTCGCGCCCGGCGAGGGGATGTAGTCGGCCTCGCTCGCGAAGCAGCCGAACGGCACCCCCATGAACGCCGCCCCGGCCTTGAAGACGTCGGGATAGTTGCCGAGCATGATGTTGGTCTCCATGCCGCCGGCGGAGCTGCCGGTGACATAGATGCGGCCGGCGTCACCGTTGTGGCGCTGCCGCGTGTAGGTGATCATGGACATCAGCGAGACCGGGTCGCTGCCCCCGTCGCGCACCTGCGACGCCGCGGACCAGGAGTCGAAGCAGTTGCCCTTCTTGGACGCCGACGGGTAGATGACGATGAAACCGTGCTGGTCGGCGAGGGACCGGAACTCCGAACCCGAGTAGAAGCCGGGCCCCGAACCGCCGCAGCCGTGCATGGCGAGCACGATCGCGGGGCTGGACCGCACGGTGTCCGGCACGTAGAGGTGCATCCGCAGGTTGCCGGGGTTGGCGCCGAAGCCGGTCACCTCGGTCAGGGTGGCCGCGGCGGCGGACTGCCCTCCGACCAGAACCGTGGCGGCGTACAGCACCGCGGCACCGGCGCCCGCGAGCACGGCGGTCAATCGTCTCATCGGCTCTCCTCTGCTTGGTCTTCGCTCGACGCACGAGACCGCGGCGCCGCTGACTCGTCCTGACATCAGCCGGTATAGGGACGGGATCGACGAGTGGTCAAGCCGCGCCCGTACGGGATCATGTTCCTCGATCCACGGAAAAACGCTGCTTGCGCTGGTTATCAAGTGATTTGTTATCAATTAGCTTGATATAGAGGGCGCGAAACTTACATCGCCGGTTATGGTCATCCGGTGACCTCGCGCCGCACCCCCGCAGCCGACGAGCCGGTCAAACCGGCACCCCGCCTGAGCTACCTGGTCTACCGGCTGGAACGGCGCATCCGCGCCCGGCTCGACGAGGCGCTCGTCAGGTACGGCATCACGACGACCGAGTACATGGCGCTCAGCGAGCTGCGCATGCGCGCCGGGCTCTCCTCGGCCGAACTGGCCCGCATCGCCTTCGTCACGCCACAGGCGATGAACCTGGTCGTCCGCGAGCTGGAACAACGCGGCCTGATCCGGCGTGACGCGCACCCGGACGGCGGCCGGGTGCTGCGCGCCCGTCTCACCCGTGAGGGACAGGCGGCGCTGCGGCACTGCGACCGCTCGCTCGACGGCATCGAGGAGGACATGCTCGCCGGCGTCGACGACACCACGCGCACCACGCTGATGGAGGGTCTCACCCTCTGCACCCGTGCCCTGCGCCCTCCCATCGCCGGCCCTTGAGGCGGGCGGTGGGGCGGGCCGTGAAGCGGGCCTGAAGCGGGCCGTGAAGCGGGCCGTGAAGCGGGCCGTGAAGCGGGCCGGCCCCGGTGGTCAGACCGGGACCGGCGCCGGCGGTCAGAGGGCGCCGGCCAGGCTGCCCGCGCGCAGCCCGGCCATCTCCAGCACCAGCTCGAACCACACCTTGTTGGATCCGGCCTCCCTGACCACGCCCCAGCGGTGGGCCAGCGTCTCCATCAGGGGCAGGCCGCGGCCCCCTGTCGCGTCGGGCGAGGCACGGCATACGCAGGGGGCCTCGGAGGAGCCCTCGTCCTGGACCGAGACCCGCACCCCCGTCGCCGAGCAGGCCACCGTGACGGTGAACGCCCCGCCGTCCCCCGACCGGGAGTGGATCACCGCGTTGGTGGCGATCTCGCTGGTCAGCAGGACGCAGTCGTCGTGGAGGGGGTGGTCTCGCCCCAGGGTCATCGAGACCAGGCGGCGGGCTCTGACCACCTGGTCCGGGGAACCCGCCAGGCGGAGAACCCATTCACTGCCGTCGTACTCCGACGAGTCCATACCGCCCCCTCCGATACCGTTTCACTGATGGGAAGACGCGGAGCTCGGCGGGGAAGATGTCTCGGAAAAGTAGGAATGCGATCACTTACCGGATAGACAGGTGAGGCTTGCCAGAGCCCGCCTCACCTGCGTGTCCGCACCTGGCGTACCGTGCGGTTCCATCCGTCACACGCGGTGCCAGCGAGCCTCGAAGAAACAGTAGGCCGCGAAGAGCAGCAGACCGATCGCGACGACGCCGAGCAGCCACGGACCGGCCGGGGTGTCGGCCAGCGAGCGCAGCGTCGAGTCGATGCCCTTGGCCTTGTCGGGGTCGTAGGTGACCGCGGCCTGGATGACGAAGACGCCTGCGACCGCGGCGATCACGCCACGGGCGATGTATCCGGCCATGCCGAACTTCTCGGCGAGGTCCCGCGCCCTCGCGGGCATCTCGCCGGTGCGCAGGTCCTTGAGGAACTCCTTCTTCCAGCCCTGGCGGATCCAGTAGGCACCCAGGCCGATCAGGCCCAGGCCCACCAGGCCCACGATGAACTGCCCGAGGGGCAGGTCCATCAGCATGGCCGTGATGTCCTTGGACTGGCTGTCCATCGAGGCACCGGAGTCGCCACGCAGCAGCACGCCGAGCAGCGTGGCCACGATCAGCGAGTAGACCGCCACCCGAGCGCCCGACTCCACCCGGTCCTTGGTCCGCCCGCGGCCCATGATGGCCTCGAAAAGCTGCCAGACGACCAGCGCGACGAACCCGACGACCATGAGCCAGAGCAGGAACGTGCCGAACGGCTGCTCGGCCACCGTCTCGATGGCGCCGGTCTTGTCGGCCTCCTTGCCGCCGCTTCCCCCGCCGAAGGCGATCTGCAGGGCGAGGAAACCGATCAAACCGTAGAGGACACCCCGGCAGGCCAAGCCGACCCGCGCCAGCCTGTCGAGCGTCTGACTGTTGGCCGCTCTGCGAGCGGCGCCTTCCACGTGAGCCTGAGGGCTGTTCATAACTAACCGCTCTTACCTGCTGACGCCCTGGTAAACCTCAACGTTCCGGCATCGCGTCCAGCCGCCGCAGGATCACGCCCTCGCGCAGCGCCCAGGGGCAGACCTCCAGCTGGGCCACCCCGAACAGGTCCATCGCGGCGTCGGCGACGATCGCCCCGGCCGGCAGCTGCGGCGCCCGCCCCTCGGAGACCCCGGGCAGCGCGGCCCGCTCCCTCGTGCTCATCTTGATCAGCCGGTCGGTCCACCCGACCAGGTCCGCGTGCCTGAGCACCCGGCGCACGGACGGACCCTCGTGCGAGGGCGCCGCCCCGGCGATCCTGGCGAGCTGCCTGAACGTCTTGGACGTCGCCACCGCGTGGTCGGCCTGGCCGTACCGGGACACGTTTCCCACCGTGCGGGCGATCTCGGTCCGTACGTGCCTGCGCAGCGCCCGCACCTCGTCGGCGGGCGGCGGGTCGGCGGTGAAGCAGTCGCGGGTGAGGCGGCCCGCCCCCAGCGGGATCGACACCGCCGCGTCGGGCTGCTCGTCGATGCCCGAGGCGATCTCCAGCGACCCGCCCCCTATGTCGAGGACCAGCAGCCGCCCGGACGACCACCCGAACCAGCGGCGCACGGCCAGGAACGTCAGCCTCGCCTCGTCCTGGCCCGACAGCACCTCGATGTCGACCTGCGTGTCGGCCTTGATCCCGGCGAGGACCTCCTCGCCGTTCACCGACTCCCGCACCGCCGACGTCGCGAAGGCCATCAGGTCCTCGACGCCCTTGTCCTCGGCGAGCCGCAGCGCCTCCTCGACGAACTCCCGCAGCCGCGCGGCGCCCCGCGCGGACAGGCGGTTGCCGTCGTCCATGTGCTCGGAGAGCCTCAGGTCCACCTTGTGGGAGTACGCCGGCAGCGGCCGGGCACCACGGTGCGCGTCCATCACCAGCAGATGGACCGTGTTGGAACCGATGTCGAGAACGCCCAGTCGCATGGGATGAAGTTACTACTCCCGCGATCCCCGTCAGCCCGCGGTGCGCGCGTGGACGCTCACCGCGTATCCGCCGCCGTCGTAGGGGGCGCCGTCCCAGGTCGCCAGGCGCCGCAGCGGGACGAGCCCCGACGTCCGGCACCAGTCGTCGTAGTCGGCCAGGGTGACCGTCGCCGAGGCGAGCGGGAGGTGCGCGGCGTCCAGCCCGAACCCGCTCACCAGCAGCCCGCCGGGCCGCAGCAGCGCCGCGAGCCCCGCGACGGTCCGCGCCTCGGTCCCGGGGGCGAGCAGGGGGACGACGTTGCCCGCGGCGACGACCATGTCGAAGGATCCCCCCGCCCGCACGGCGTGATCCCCGGGGTCACCGAGATCGCCCAGGTCGCCGAGATCGCCGAGATCGCTCAGGTCGGCCAGGATCCAGGGCAGCCGCGGCGCGGCCCGCCGGGCGACGTCGAGCATGGACGCGTCGAGATCGACGCCCACGCAGTCGTATCCCAGCTCGGCCAGCCGGATCGCCACCCGCCCGGTGCCGCATCCGGCGTCCAGCACCCGCGCGCCCGGCGGCAGCAGCTCCGCGCACAACCGCGCCTCGCCGTGCGTGTCGGCCCCCGACGCGGCCAGCCGGGCGAACCTCTCGGCGTACCGCTCCCCGGCGTCGTCCCCCGCGATGTCCGCCCAGCGGCTCCTCGGTTCTCTCACCGCCCCAGGGTCTCATCTTCGGCGGGAGCCGCTCGCGGCGGCCGGGCGCGAGGGCGTCCGGCACGGCTCACGCCCGGCGAACGGCAGGGCGAACGGCAGAGCGGGCGGCGGGGCGAACAGCGGGGTGAACGGCAGGGCGACCCGGCCGCCGGACCTCGGGAAAGGTAGCGTGATCCACACCGCCCTCACGGGTGGCGGCGTCCGTGTGAAGAGCGGGAAGAACGGCGAGAGATCGGGGAGAACCATCGTGGCCCTTATGCGAGCGATCAGTCAGGACACCTTCGGCGGGCCCGAGGTGCTGCGCCCGGTCCACGTGGAGCGCCCGGAGCCGCTGCCCACCGAGGTGCTGGTACGGGTCGTCTCGGCGGGGGTGAACCCGGTGGACCTCAAGACCAGGGCGGGCACGGGCATGGCCAAGGTCCTGGGAGACCCGCCCTTCGTCCTGGGGTGGGACGTCTCCGGTGTCGTCGAGGAGACCGGCTTCGGGGTGAGCTCCCTGGAGGTGGGGGACGAGGTCTACGGCATGCCGTGGTTCCCGCGCCAGGCCGGGGCCTACGCCGAGTTCGTGACCGCGCCGTCGAGGCAGTTCGCCCGCAAGCCCCCCTCCCTGGGGCACGACGAGGCCGCCGCCCTGCCGCTGGCCGCGCTGACCGCCTGGCAGGTCCTGGTGGACACCGCCAAGGTCGCCCCGGGACAGCGCGTCCTCGTCCACGCCGCCGCGGGCGGCGTCGGGCACCTCGCCGTCCAGATCGCCAAGCACCTCGGCGCGTACGTGATCGGCACCGCCCGCGAGGGCAAGCACGAGTGGCTGCGCGGCCTGGGGGCCGACGAGCTCGTCGACTACACGGCCGTCCGCTTCGAGGACGTGGTGCGCGACGTGGACGTGGTCGTCGACCTGGTCGGGGACGGGCACGACGCGACGAGCACGCGCTCCCTCGACGTCCTGCGTCCCGGCGGGCTGCTCGTCCCGGTGCCCTCCGGCTTCTCTCCCGACCTGCTGAGCACCGCCGAGGCGCGGGGGATCCGCGCCCGCGCGTTCCTGGTGGAGCCGGACGGGGCCGCCCTGGCCCAGATCGCCGAGCTGATCGCCGGGGGGCGGATCGCCCCCGAGATCGAGGAGGTGTTCCCGCTCGAGGAGGCCGCCGCGGCCCACGAGCGGCTCGCCGGAGGCCGCGCCAAGGGCAAGATCGTGTTGCGCGTGGCCCCCTGAATTTCGCCGTTCTCCCGGTTTTCCGATGTGCGTACGAAGGCGGTGCGCCGTCCGCCACGGGCATGTCCGGGCGGGCCCGGATCCCGGGTGAGCCGCGCCGAATTCGCCAACACCACCGCTCGGCCTCTGTCCAGGGGTTTGTCCGGATCCGGCCACGATAAGAAATAGATCTTGTCAGTATGGGCGATTACTGCGAATACTGGCAATTTGTTATTATTCGTGAGGAAGGCCGATAATGAAGCGCGTCATTGTTCACAAGCCTGGCACCATCGCACTCAGTGGCACCGCGAGCCCTAAGCACGTCGGCTGAGACGGAATCGCAGATCCGGCGTCCAGTGATGGGCGCCGGCCCCGGGCATAGCCATATCATCAAATATCAGCTAATCGAGTTAAAGGAGTCCGGTGAGTCGGGGATCGAACCCGCAACCGCCGCCACCCGTGGTGGACGCGGACCGGCGCCTGCGCGGGCCGTACACCGCCGGGGGCGCGATCGTCTCCGCCCTGCTGCCCGCCGCCCGCCCCGAGCTCGTCGCCCGCTACGACATCGAGCTGCGCGCCGTCGCCCCCGACCTGCGCGATCTGATCCCGGCCCGGCGCCGGTCGGTGGCCGCGACCCTGCCCGGCGCGGAACGGATCCTGGTGCACGCGCCGCGCCGCACGTTGCGCCTGGCTAACGGCCTGGCCGAGTTCATCCGTGAGCACCTGTCCGAAACCGGCCCCCGCACGTTCGTCGTCGAGAACACCGACCTGGCCGACCCCACCGATCTGGAGCTCCTGACGGTGTTGCGGCGCCGCGTCCCCGGGGATCTGCTCACCGTGGAGACCCGCGAGCGGAGCGCGCCCGAGGAGCCGCTCGACGCGGAACGGCACGACGTCCTCGCCGACGAGCTGGAGCGGGAGGGGACGGTCGGCGCGCGGCTCGGCGCGATCCCGTACCACCGCGAGCGCGGCGGCGACCCGTCGAAGGCGGTGGAGGCGTTCCTGTTCGCGGTGCAGTGGTGCCTGGACGAGGGCTTCCACGACGCCGTGGCGGACCTCGGCGGGCGCGCCCTGCGCCTCACCGATCCCGACACCGATCCCGTGACCTGGTGGCGGCTCCTGCACAGCACCGCGACCGCGCTGGCCGCGCTGGGCCGCGAGGAGGAGTCGGAGGCGCTGTTCGACCTGGCCAGGCGCGAGAGCGTCTCCCCCGCCGTGCACGCCTCGGCCGCCTACGCCACCGGGATGCTGAAGGTGCGCCACCGCGACCGGGCCCGGCGCGACCCCGACGCCGCGCTGGCGCTGGTGAACCAGGCGATCGCCATCTCCTCGCTGCTGCCCGACCCGCGCGAGCGGGCGTTCAAGCTGGGGTTCGACCTCAACGGCCGGGCCCTGGTGGAGGTGCGCCGCGACCGTCCGGCCAAGGCCCTGGAGCTGGTCGAGGAGGCCGTCGCCCTGGCCGATCGCGACCTGCGGCCCGGCGAGCACCCGATACACCGGCTGGTGCTGCTGGCCAACAGGGCGCAGCTCGCCGTGATGCTGGGCCGCCCCGAGAACGCGCTGGAGGACCTGGACGCGGTGATCGCGGCCGACCCCGGCTACCCCGACTACTACATCGACCGGGGCAACCTGCTGCACCGGCTGGGCCGGATGGACGCGGCGGTCGCCGACTACGAGACGTCCATGCGGGTCGGCCCGCCCTTCCCCGAGCCCTACTACAACCGGGCCGAGATCCGCTTCTCCGCGGGTGACCACCGGGGCGCGCTCACCGATCTGGACCACGCGCTGGAGCTGGACCCGGGGTTCGTGGACGGCCTGGCCAACCGGGCCGGGCTGCTGGCCGCGCTCGGCGAGTACGCCGCGGCCAGGACGGACGCGGAGACCGGGCTCGCGATCGATCCCGCCAACCCGTACCTGCTGTGCGCGCTGGGCCAGGTGGAGACCGCGGAGGGCGGGTTCGACAGGGCGCGCGCCGCCTTCGACCGGGCCCTGGAGCTCGCGCCCTCGCTCGCGGCGGCCTGGGCGAACCGGGGTCTCCTGGCGTTCGAGACCGGCGACCCCGAGGGTGCCGTCGCGGACTTCACGCGGGCCCTCGACGCCGGGGACGACCCCGCCCTGCTGTTCAACCGGGCGATGGCGCTGCGCGCCGCCGGACGCGACGGGGAGGCGGTCGCCGACCTCACCCGCGCGCTGGAGCTGGCCCCGGACGACGAGGACATCAGGCGCGAGCTGAAGTCCTGACCTCGCGGGGCCCCACGGCGGGGGCAGGCGGGGCCGGGACGCCGGAAAACATCGGGCATTCGGAGGGCCGCGGGGAAATCGCGACCGGTAAGTCGGCGGCCCCCGTCCGGAAAACCCCGTTGGCCGAATATCCGTTATGCACACGGTGACGCGAGCGGCATCTCGTATTCGCCCTTCCGTATCCCCGGGACCGGAGGCGGATAGGAGCGATTTCCCGATGCGCGGTCACCGTGCGCCCACGCCGCCGGGCACCCCGTACGCCGATATCGTGCCCGCGCGTGACGGGTGAAGACGGGCGACGGGCGGTGCCGGGCGGCGGGCGAGGTCAGCGCGGTGGGCCGGCGAGGTAGCGTTCGGCCAGCTCGCAGGTGCCCTCGGTGTAGCCGGAGCCGAGTTCGGCGGCGATGTCGGCGCCGGTGTGGGTGCCGATCCAGGCGACCAGCAGCAGGCGGCGGAACATGACGAACGTCCAGATCTCGGCCTCGTCCTCGGCCGGGAGGTCGAGGACGGCCCGGTAGCCCCGCACCCACGCGTCGAGCAGCTCGGGAACCTCAGGGCGGTGCTCGACGAAGCTGACCGCCGCCGCCAGGTCGTAGAGGTGCCAGCCGAAGCCGCAGTCGTCGAAGTCGATGACGCCTGGCGGGTCCTCACCCTCCACGAGCAGGTTGGCCGCGCGCAGGTCGGCGTGGATGAGGCCGTATCGTTCCGGGCCGCGGCCGAAGCGGTGGAGCCGCTCGCGCAGCTCCTTGTCCAGCCGCCCCAGCACGCCCCGCGCCTCGGCGTCCACCCCCAGGCCGTCCTGCCAGCGGCCCCATCGCGACTCGGCGCCGAGGGCGGCCTCGTGGTCCCAGTGGAAGCGGGTGAACCCTCCGGGCCGCGACCACCCGCGCGCGTGCCGGTGCATGCGCGCCGTGAGGGCGCCGAGCCGTTCGAAGCCGGGCACCTGGTCGCCGTGGGACGGCTCGGCCCCGGGCAGGAACTCGAACATCACGCAGTCGCGCGGCTCGGGGCCCGGGACGGTCAGCACCCGGGAGCCGCCGGGAGCCGGGATCACCCGGGGGGTGCGGATCCCGGCCTGCTCGCGCAACGCCTCCAGCCAGGCCAGCTCGGACAGGATCGCCGGGGTGGAGTGGTAGCCGAGCCGGTGCACCCGCAGGATGGACCGCGTCCCCGCGGCCGGGTCGTCCACCCGGTAGGTGGCGTTCTCGGACACGTTGACCAGGGTGACCTCGGCGTCGGTCAGGCCGTGGATCCGGGTCGCCTCGCGGGCCACGTCGTGCACGCGGGACAGCACGTCGCCCCCGGCGGACAGGTCGTGGACCCGCATCGGTGGTTCCTCCAGATCAGTCGCGCGAGGCGCCAGATCATATCCGAGATCCCTCAGCGGGATCCGGCACCCCCCGCCCGGCCTCGCCACCGGGACGCTCCTCGCTCCCCGCTCCGAGCCGGACGTGGTCCGGCACGGCCCCGATCCGCTCCACGGCGTGCTCCTCGGAGGTCTCCGGCCCGGGGAAGGTGATGCGGATCTTGGACTGCCGGTGGGGAAGCCGCTCCCAGTCGTCCATGAGGGTCGCCCGGAGCCCGTACGTGGCGGCCAGGTCGATCAGGGTCTCGGCGCGGTAGTAGAAGTCCTCGCGCAGGACGTGGTGCTCCCTGCCCTCGGTGCGGTCGAAGGTGAAGTCGAACCAGCCTCCCGGCCTCACGACCCGGCCGACGTTCTGGAAGCACTCCTCGATCACGTGGAGCGGGGAGTGGGAGAAGACGCTGTGGGCGTGGACGACGTCGAACGCCTGGTCGGGCAGGGCGGCGAAGCGCAGGTCCTTGACCGGCAGGAGGTGGGGGAACCTCTCGCGCAGGTCGTAGGAGACCAGGGTCTCCTGGGCCGCGATCAGGATGTCCGGGGAGATGTCGAGGCCGTAGTAGTTTCCGGGGTCGAGGTAGCCGATGAACAGCCGCCCGGCCCGCAGGTTGCCGCAGCCGATCTCCAGCATGCGGTGCTCGGGCCTCAGCCCGTGCCGTACGAGATAGTCGAACTGCATCTTCCCCAGGGCGACCCAGCGCCGGTAGGACCTGCTGCCCACGGCCGCGTGGGGGCTGCGCGCGGTGTCGGACCTCATGACCGCCCGGTAGTAGGCGACGTGGTCGCGGTTGCCCACGCGCAGCCACAGGTTCCTGGCCAGCCGCCTCAGGTGCCGGGGAACCCGGCCCGGATGGCCGAGGGCGTACCTGAGCCGGTGAACGACGCTCGCGCGGTTGTGCCTGTGCATGCCTCTCCCCACGTCGGGACGACACCTCGACGGTCCCATCCGGTGACGAGATCGTAGCCGTAAGCATGCGGGACATCACTCTTGGTGAGCGGCACCGGAATGTCGCCTCGCGGTGCGACTTCCCTCTCGGGACGACGATCCCGGCTCGCGCCGGTCCTCCGAAGGGCCCGCGCGGGCGTCGCATCGTTATGACGTCCCACATCACCCGAACGGCGGCGCACGCGTCCCCGGCCGCCCGTGCCGAGGAGCGTCGGAACGGCTTCGAGACGGTGAGGAGATCGGTGAACCTGGAACTCGCGCTGCGCATGTGTGAGGCCGCGGTGCGGCAGGCCGCGCGGGAGGGCGCGCTCATCTCGGTCGCCGTGGTCGACGCGGGCGGGCATCTGGTCGCGTTCCAGCGGATGGACGGCGCGCGGATCACCGGGCCCGTCCTGGCCCCCGGCAAGGCCTTCACGGCGGTGGCCCACCGCATGCCGACCGCCGACCTCGCGGAGCTGGTCCTGCCCGGGGGCGAGCTGTACGGCCTGGCCGGTGACCGGTACGTGTGCCTCGGCGGCGGCGTCCCGCTCGGGGGGCCCGGCGACGGGCGCGGGACGGGCGGGGGAACGGGCGCGGTGGCGGGCGCGGTGATGGACGCGGTGATGGGCGCGGTGGGGGTCAGCGGCGGCACCGTCGCCCAGGACGTCGCCTGCGCCGAGGCCGCCGCGGCCCTCTGGGAAAGCGCATAGGCGGATATATCGCCGTAAAGAGGGGCGGCGGAATCATCCTCCCGATGAAACCCGATGAAACAGGAGTGCGGCGTGTTACCTCCGATGGACGCGGGGCAGTGAGGGCTTGCCCCAGACGATGATCGTCTGGGGGTGACCCCTTGGAGGATTCTCGTGGACGTTATCGTGCTTCTCGCGCTGATCTGTTTCCTGGCCGCCACGATCTGGTCCGCCATCAGCCGGTCCTGGCCGATCGCGCTGCTCTCCGCCGGAGCCTTCCTGCTCACGCTGTCGGAGACGTCCCTGCTCAACGGCTAGACGACCCCCGCCTCCCGGCGCGCCGACGCCCCCCGGGCGAGGGGCGTCGCGGCCGCCCGCGAGCGGGCCCGCGAACCACCGGCGCGCCCGGGCGCGCCGAGGTCAGGCACCGGCTCTGGGGAGGCTCCGGTCGATCTCCGCCCGGGTGGGCATCGAGGTGCTGGCACCCGCGCGCTGGACGGACAGGCCCGCGGCCGCGGTGGCGAAGCGGACGGCCCGGTCGGCGGCCTGCCGCTCGACGCGGGCCGCGGCCAGGGCGCCCACGAAGGTGTCGCCCGCGGCCGTGGTGTCCACCACCGGCACCTCGGGCGCCTCGACGCGCACGACGGGCCCGTCGCCCTCGGCGCTGAGCGCGCCCCGCGACCCCAGGGTGATGATCACCCACCCGACCGTGCCCCTCAGCTCCTCCAGGGCGCGCTCGTGGTCGGCCTGGCCGGTGATCGCGGCGGCCTCGTGCTCGTTTGCCACCAGGACGTCCACGGCCTCCAGCAGCTCGGCGGGGAGCGGCTGGACGGGCGCGGGGGTGAGGACCACGGTGGTCCCGGCCGCGCGGGCGGCCCTGGCCGCGACGGTGACGGCCCCGATGGGGAGCTCCAGCTGGAGCAGGAGCACGTCGGACCGGGAGATGACCTCGATCTCGGCATCGGAGGGGGCGGTCACCGTCCCGTTGGCGCCGGGGACCACGATGATCGAGTTGCCGCCCTCGCCGTCCACCACGATCTGGGCGATGCCCGAGGGGCCGGGAGCCGTGCGCAGGCGCGTCACGTCGACCCCGGCCTCGGCCAGGGTGCGTCGCAGCTCGGCGCCGAAGGCGTCGTCGCCCACGGCCCCGAGGAAGGCCACCTCGGCGCCCGCCCGCGCGGCGGCGATCGCCTGGTTGGCGCCCTTGCCGCCGGGAACGGTGCCGAAGGCGCGCCCGGTCACGGTCTCGCCGAGCGCGGGGGCGACGTCGACGTAGGCCACGAGATCCATGTTGGCACTGCCGAAGACCGAGATCACTGTTCCTCCTCGCGGACGCGGAGACGGGAGTGCGGGAAGCGGGTGTGAGGGCGCGGACGCGGAAGCGTGAGAACGGTCAGGAACGCAGGTAGGCCAGGACCGCGAGGACGCGCCGGTGCTGGTCGCCGTCCTCGGCGTACAGGCCGAGCTTGGCGAAGATGCTGCGGATGTGCTTCTCCACGGCCCCGTCGCTGACCACCAGCTGGCGGCCGATGGCCGGGTTGGACCTGCCCTCGGCCATCAGGCCGAGCACCTCGCGCTCTCGCGGGGTGAGCTGGGCGAGGGGGTCGTCACGGCGGCGTCGCACCATCAGCTGTGCCACCACCTGGGGGTCGAAGACCGTGCCTCCGGCCGCGACCGTGCGCAGGCCACCCATGAAGTCGTCCACGTCCACGACGCGGTCCTTGAGCAGGTATCCCACCGCGCCCCTGGCGTCGGCGAGCAGATCGTCGGCATAGGACACCTCCACGTACTGGGACAGGATCAGCACCGGCGTGCCGGGAACCCTCCGGCGCGCCTCCACCGCCGCCCGCAACCCCTCGTCGGTGAAGTTGGGCGGCATCCGTACGTCCACCACCGAGACGTCGGGACGGTGCTCGGCGACGGCCTCCACCAGCCCGTCGCCGTCGCCCACCGCCGCGACCACCTGGCAGCCGAACTCCTCCAGGAGCCTGATCAGGCCTTCCCTGATGAGCACCGCGTCGTCGGCCACAACTACCCGCACGGAACCTCCGCCACTATGACCGTCGGCCCTCCGACGGGTGAGTCGACCGCCAGCTCACCGTCGACCGCCTTCAGGCGATCGCCGAGACCCGACAGGCCGTGTCCCTTGGCGACATGGGCGCCGCCGACCCCATCATCCCCGATCGTGAGCATGAGGAAGTCACCCGTCCGGCTCAGCGCCACCGTGCAGATCGTGGCGTGGCTGTGCTTGGCGACGTTGGTGAGCGACTCGGCGACGACGAAGTAGACGGTGTTCTCCACGGCGGCGGCGAAGCGTCCCTCGACCTGGACGTCCAGCTCGACGGGGATGGTGCAGCGCCCGGCGAGGGCGGCGAGCGCGGGGGCCAGGCCGCGGTCGCTGAGGATCGGCGGGGCGATGCCGCGCGAGAGGGCGCGCAGCTCGTCCAGGGTCTCGCGGGTGGAGGTGATCGCCTGGCCGAGCAGCTGCTCGACGCCCGCCGGGTCGCGCCTGAGCTGGCGCTGGGCCCGCGACAGGTCCATGGCCAGGGAGACCAGGCGCTGCTGCGGCCCGTCGTGGATGTCACGCTCCAGCCGGCGCAGCGCGTTGGCCTCGGCCGACACCGCGGCGGCCCGGCCCTCGGCCAGGTCGTCGATGCGGTCGTGCAGCTCGCCGACCCCCGTCAGCATGGCCCTGCCGAGCCCGGCCTGGACGAGCGCGGCGCCCCGCACGATCACCGGGAGGGTGAGGGCGAAGAGCACGCCGATGGTGGTGTTGATGATCACTTCGACCCACAGGCTGCCGCCCAGGCCGAGGAGCATGCCCAGTCCCCCGTCGTTGCCGGGGATGGCGTAGACGATCCACCCGTAGAGCGGGTAGGTGAGGCCGGCGATCGACCCGACCCACCAGACCACCGCCAGCACGAAGGTGACGACGGAGATCGGGAAGGCCACGATGCCGTAGAGCAGGTCGAGCCACGACTGGCCGTTGGTGAGCGGGTTGATCATCCTGCGGAACCATCCGGCGCTCTCCGGGGCGGGCCGGTACCTCGGCCGGGCGACGGGACGGCCGAGCACCTCGGGCAGCCAGCGCCGCTCGACGTCCGCGAAGCCCCGGGCGACCAGGAGGGTCGTCGCGAGGACGGGCAGCCCCACGAACGCGACGGCCGAGCCGACCCCCGCGGCGAATCCGGCCACCATCAGGACGAACCAGATGATGGACAGGGGGAAACCCACGACCAGGTAACGGGTGTCGGTGCCGATGCGGCGCAGGAGGGTTCTCATGCCGCCAACGCTACGAGGACCGGCCCCGTCGATCGACCCTGCGCGCCCGCTTACGGGGGTGGGGCCAGCACTACCCGGGACGGTAAGGGGATCCGGCGAGAAGACTGCTGCGTGCGCCACTGCGCCGCGGGGCTCCCGGGAGGAGGCTTCTGCCATCGCCTTTTCCGAGTTCCTCCCTCCCCTCCGCGAGCCCCCTCCGAGCCTCTCCCGGAAATCCGGGCCTCTCTCGGAAACCCCTCGCCGAGCCCCTTCCGAGAACCCTCCCTGAGAATCGAGCTCCCCTTGACCGCCGTGATCCCCGGCCCGGCAGCGCGTCCGGCAGCGACCAGGACGATGCCCCGGACATCGCCCCCGACCACCCGCACCGCGCCGGCGCCCGCCGGGCGCGACCCGTTCATCGACGTGCTCCGGGTGTTCGGCATGGCCTTGGTGGTGCTCCAGCACTGGAGCATGCCGCTGCTGTCCTTCGCCGACGGGCGGATCACCACCGGCAACGCGCTGGCCGCAGGGAACGGGTGGATGATCACCTGGATCAGCCAGGTGATGCCCCTGGTGTTCTTCGCGGGCGGCGCGGCCAACGCGATCAGCCGGCGGAACGCGGCGCGGCGCGGTGAGGCGCCCCCCGCGTGGCTGGCCGGGCGCCTGCGCCGCCTGGCCTGGCCGGTGGTCCCGCTGGCGGCGGTCTGGCTGCCCCTGCCCCACCTGCTCCTCGCGCTCGGCGTGCCGGAGCAGCCGGTCATGACCGCCTCGCGGCTGGCCGGGCAGCTGCTCTGGTTCCTGGCGATCTATCTCGTCGCGGTGGTGGCGACCCCGCCGATGCTCAGGCTCAACATGGTGTACGGCTGGCGGGTGCCGGCCGCCCTGGCGGCGGGGGCCGTGGCGGTGGACGTCCTGCGCTTCGCCGGCGGCCTGGACGTCGCCGGTCTCCCCAACATCGCGCTGGTCTGGCTCGCCGTGCACCAGCTCGGCTTCCTGTACGCCGACGGCCGCCTGGGCCGCCCCTGGGTCCTGGCCCTGGGTGGGTACGGCCTGGGCGCGGCGCTGACGGCCTTCGGCCCCTACCCGCTCAGCATGATCGGGATGCCGGGGGCCGTCTCCAACATGGCGCCCCCCACGGTCGCGCTGCTCGCGGTCGGGGTGGGCCAGATCGGGCTGGCGCTCGCGCTGCGCCGGTCGATCGTCTCCCTCGCGGGGTGGCCGGGGGTCTCGCGGGCGCTCGTCTGGGCCGGCGACCGGATGATGACCCTGTACCTGTGGCACATGAGCGCGCTGTTCGTCATCGTCTCGGTGGTCGTGGTGGGCCTGGGGATCTCCACCCCCGAGCCCGGCACCTCCGCCTGGCTGTCGGGCTGGCCGCACTGGCTGCTCATGCTCGCCCTGGCGATGTGGCCGCTGCTGCGGGGGTTCGCCCGGTTCGAGACGCCCCCCGCGGGCGGGCCGTACACCGGCGGGACGGTCAGGGTGCTGGTGGCCGCCGCGCTGGTGGGCCTGGGCCTGCTCACCCTCACGGTGGCCGGTTTCGTCCCGGGGACGGCCCCCATGCTCGGGGCGGGCGCGATCGTGGCGGGCCTGGCGCTCACCCGCTCCCGTCCCGCCTCCCCCACCGCGCCGGGCCTGCCGGTCCCGCGGCCGGGCGAGCGCTCCGGAGGGCTCCGCGTCCCGTCCGCCCGGTGACGGACATCCGCCTCCCTCCTGGATATGTGGACAGTATGCTCATATCCGTGTATATGTACATAGTGTACACAAATTCGTGAGGGAGAAGATCATGAGCAACGCACCGGCTCGCGTCGCCGTCGTCACCGGAGGCTCCCGAGGCATCGGCCGCCAGGTCGTGGAGCGGCTCGCCTCCGACGGCTACGCCGTCGTGGTCAACTACGCGAGCAACGACGCCGAGGGGCAGGCCGCGGCCAAGGAGGCCTCCGCGGCCGGGGGCCAGGGCCTCGCCGTGCGGGCCGACGTCAGCGACCCCGCCGCGGTCTCCGCGCTCTTCGACACGGCCGAGGAGGCCTTCGGCGGCGTCGACGTCGTCGTCAACGCCGCCGGGATCATGGGCCCGCCCGTCCCGCTCGTCGACCTCGGCTTCGAGACGCTGGACCGCATCCTGAACGTCAACGTACGCGGCACCTTCGCCGTCGCCCAGCAGGCCGCCAGGAGGCTGCGCCCGGGCGGCGCCCTGATCACCTTCTCCACCTCGGTCGTCGGGCTGGCCTTCCCCGGCTACGGCGCCTACGTCGCCTCCAAGAGCGCCGTCGAGGGCCTCACCCTCATCCTGGCCCGCGAGCTGCGCGGCAGGGACGTCACCGTCAACACCGTCGCCCCCGGGCCCACCGCCACCGCGCTCTTCCTGGACGGCAAGGACGAGGAGACCGTCGCCAGGCTGGCCGCCCAGCCGCCGCTCGAACGGCTCGGACAGCCCTCGGACATCGCCGAGACCGTGGCGTTCCTCGCCGGTCCCGCCCGCTGGGTCAACGGGCAGGTACTTCGCGTCAACGGCGGAATCATCTGATTTGATCAACATTTATGCCGAGAAAATCAGCCATAACTACACAAAGTCACGCACTTTACCGGGAATGTAAGGTGATCCACGACCTCCTCCGGTCCGACCACCTCAAGTTCTTCGGCAGTATTGAACCGTGAGCCTCGTAGACCGCCTGCCAGAAGAGATCGACGCCGACCCCGACGCCATCTTCGACGCCTTCGTCGAATGGAACTCCGAGCGGGGGCTGACCCTCTATCCGGCGCAGGAGGAGGCTCTTATCGAGGTGGTGTCGGGAAACAACCTGATCCTGGCCACCCCGACCGGCTCGGGCAAGAGCCTGGTCGCCGCCGGAGCCCACTTCACCGCGCTGACCAGGGACGTGCGCACCTTCTACACCGCGCCGATCAAGGCGCTGGTGTCGGAGAAGTTCTTCGACCTGTGCGCGGTGTTCGGCACCGAGAACGTCGGGATGATGACCGGCGACGCGAGCGTGAACCCCGGGGCGCCGATCATCTGCTGCACCGCGGAGATCCTCGCCAACGTCGCGCTGCGCGACGGCGCCGCCGCCGACATCGGCCAGGTGGTGATGGACGAGTTCCACTTCTACTCCGAGCCCGACCGCGGCTGGGCCTGGCAGGTGCCGCTCCTGGAGCTGCCGAACGTCCAGTTCATCCTGATGTCGGCGACCCTGGGAGACGTCACCAGGTTCGAGGAGGACCTGACCCGGCGCACCGGCAGGCCCACCGCGGTGGTGAAGAACGCCGAGCGCCCGGTCCCGCTCGTCTACTCGTACCGGATGACGCCCCTCCACGAGACGCTGGAGGAGATGCTCACCACCAACCAGTACCCCGTCTACGTCGTCCACTTCACCCAGGCCTCGGCCATGGAGCGGGCACAGGCGCTGATGAGCATCAACATGTCGACCAAGGCCGAGAAGGAGGCGATCGCCTCCATGATCGGCCACTTCCGGTTCACCACCCGGTTCGGCAAGGCGCTCTCCCGCCTGGTGCGCCACGGCATCGGCGTGCACCACGCCGGGATGCTCCCCAAGTACCGCCGCCTGGTGGAACGCCTCGCCCAGGCGGGCCTGCT
This sequence comes from Streptosporangium nanhuense, assembly GCF_059358815.1. Classification (NCBI taxonomy): domain Bacteria; kingdom Bacillati; phylum Actinomycetota; class Actinomycetes; order Streptosporangiales; family Streptosporangiaceae; genus Streptosporangium; species Streptosporangium nanhuense. The sequence goes on along the minus strand of NZ_JCADBG010000001.1, from coordinate 805,448 downwards.
GAAGGTCATCTGCGGCACCGACACCCTCGGCGTCGGCGTCAACGTCCCGATCAGGACCGTGCTGTTCACCGCGCTGTCGAAGTACGACGGCAACAAGGTGCGGCGGCTGCGCGCCCGCGAGTTCCACCAGATCGCCGGGCGGGCCGGCCGGGCCGGGTTCGACACCATCGGCTACGTCGTCTGCCAGGCCCCCGACCACGTCGTGGAGAACGAGAAGGCCCTCGCCAAGATCGGCGACGACCCCAAGAGGCGGCGCGGCTTCGCCCGCAAGAAGCCGCCGGAGGGCTTCGTCGGCTGGAGCGAGGAGACCTTCGAGAAGCTGCAGACCGCCGAGCCGGAGCCGCTGAACTCCCGGTTCAAGGTCAGCAACGCGATGCTCCTGGCGGTGATCAACCGGCCCGGCGACTGCTACGCGGCGATGCGCCACCTGCTCACCGACAACCACGAGGACCGCAAGTGGCAGCGGCGGCACATCAGCCAGGCCATCGCGATCTACCGGTCGCTGCTGGCCGGAGGCGTGGTGGAGAAGCTGGACGAGCCCGACGAGCACGGCCGGATGGCCCGCCTCACCGTCGACCTGCAGGAGGACTTCGCGCTGAACCAGGCGCTGTCCACCTTCGCGCTGGCCACCCTCGAACTCCTCGACATGGAGTCGCCCAACTACGCCCTGGACATGGTCTCGATCATCGAGTCCATCCTCGACGACCCCCGCCAGATCCTGTCGGCGCAGCTCAAGAAGGCGCGCGGCGAGGCGGTGGCGCTGATGAAGGCCGACGGCATCGAGTACGAGGAGCGGATGGAGCTCCTCAACGACGTCACGTACCCCATGCCGCTGGCCGACATGCTGCTGGGCGCGTACGAGACCTACCGGCGCGGCCACCCCTGGGTGGGCGACTACACGGTCAGCCCCAAGAGCGTCGTCCGCGACATGTACGAGCGGGCGATGACCTTCGCCGACTACGTGCAGTTCTACGAGCTGACCCGCTCCGAGGGCACCGTGCTGCGCTATCTCGCCGACGCCTACCGCACCCTGTCGCGGACCATCCCCGAGCACCTCAAGACCGAGGACCTGGTCGACCTCATCGAGTGGCTCGGCGAGCTGGTCCGCCAGGTCGACTCCAGCCTCCTGGACGAGTGGGAGCAGCTGCAGAACCCGACCGGGGAGCTGGAGGCGCCCACGCTGGAGGAGACCACCAGGCCGGTCACCGCCAACACCCGCGCGTTCCGGGTGCTGGTACGCAACGCGATGTTCCGCCTGATCGAGCTGGCCTCGGTGGAGAACGAGCAGGAGCTGGAGCAGCTCGCCCCCGACGTCGACTGGGGCGCCGCGCTCGACGCCTACTACGACGACCACGAGGAGATCGGCACCGGCCCGGACGCCCGGGGCCCCGGCCTGCTGCGCATCGAGGAGGAGAAGGAGTTCTGGCGGGTCCGCCAGGTCGTCTCCGACCCGGCGGGCGACGGCGACTGGGGCATCGACGCCCAGGTCGACCTGGCCGCCTCCGACGAGGAGGGCCGCGCGGTGGTCCACGTCATCGGCCTGAACCGCCTCTGACACCCCTCGCCCGCCGTCCCCGAGCGCGGAAATGCAGGACGGAACCGACAAGAATGGCGAGATGAGCGACGACGCGATCAGGCAGGTGCTGGGCCTGCTGTACCAGGAAGACACGTTGAAGGTGCTTGCCGCCCTGGCGCTGGGCGGCAAGCCGGAGGAGGGGTCCGGCCTCGACAGGGAGGCGGTCAGGCGCGCGCTGGACCGCCTGGAACGCGGCGGGCTGGCCGTACGGGGAGAGAACGGCGAGTGGGGGGTGCGGCGCGAGCGCTTCCGCGAGCTGCTGCACGCCACGGCCAGGCCCGCCACCCCGGTCTCCCCCGAGGAGAGGGTGCTGCAGTCCTTCCTCGTCGAGGGACGGCTGCGGGCGATCCCCACCAAGCGCGACAAGCAGCTGGTGGTGCTCGACTACGTGGTCCAGGTCTTCGAGCCGGGGGTCCGCTACTCCGAGAAGGAGGTGAACGTCGCGCTGCGCGCCTTCCACGACGACTACGCGGCGCTGCGCCGCTATCTGGTCGACGAGGCCATGCTCAGCAGGGAGAACAACGTCTACTGGCGCAGCGGCGGCTCCGTCGAGGCCTGAGGGCGGGCGGCCGGCGTCCGGAAACGTCCATCGGCGCGGCGGCTCCGTCGAAGCTTGAAAGCGGGCGGCCGGCATGCGTCGACGTCTACCGCAGCGGCGGCTCCGTCGAGGCCTGAAGGCGGGCGGCCAGCGTCCGGATGTGGTCGATCAGCTCGGGCGGCTCCCGCACGGTGAAGTCCAGGCCGAGCTGCCCGACGGTGAGCGCCAGCCACTCCAGCGAGTCGCCGCCGGTGCGCAGCAGGCAGCTGCGCCCGTCCAGCTCCTCCAGCACCCAGTCCGGTCCCGAGAAGCGTTCGGCGACCACGGCCAGGGGCGCGTGCACGACGACCACCGCCCGGTGGCCGCTGATGGGCGCGACGATCGACTCCTCGACGTAGCCGGGGGGCGGCTCGCGCGGCGGGAAGCGCACGCCGGTGCCCAGCGGGGCGGTGAGCCGGTCCACCCGGTAGGTCCGCCAGTCCTCCCGGCCGGTGTCCCACGCCACGAGATACCAGCGCCGCCCGGTGGAGGCGAGCCGGTACGGGTCGGCGACCCGGCCGCCCTCCCGCCCGTCGCGGCTGCGGTAGCCGAAGCGGATCCGCTCGCGGTCCCGGCAGGTCTGGGCCAGCAGCGCGAGGGTGGCCGCCGCCACGGTGGGCGCCGCCCCGATCGGCGCCACCGGCTGCGTCTGCGTCTGCAGGGTGTGCACGCGCAGGCGCAGCCGGGAGGGCAGGACCTGTTCCAGCTTGGCCAGGGCGCGGGCCGAGGTCTCCCCGATCCCGGCCACCGTGCCGCTCGCCGCCGCGCGCAGGCCCACCGCGATGGCGACGGCCTCCTCGTCGTCGAGGAGCAGCGGCGGCATGGCGGTGCCCGCCTCCAGCCGGTATCCCCCGGCCGGGCCGGTGGTCGCGTGCACCGGGTAGCCCAGCTCGCGCAGCCGGTCGACGTCGCGCCTGAGCGTGCGCGGGCTGACCCCCAGCCGCCCGGCGAGCTCGGGTCCGGGCCACTCCCGGTGGGCCTGCAGCAGCGACAGCAGTCTCAGCACCCGTCCCGTGGTGTCCGCCATGCCGTCCACGATGCCACCGATCGCGGCCAGGATCTGACCTAAACCGTGGCTAGCGTCGGCGGCATGAGCCACATCGAGATAACGGGAGCCCGGGAGAACAACCTCAAAAACGTCTCGCTGAGGATCCCCAAGAAGCGGATCACCGTCTTCACGGGCGTCTCGGGGTCGGGTAAGTCGTCCATCGTCTTCGACACGATCGCCGCGGAGTCGCGGCGCCAGCTCAACGAGACCTTCACCTCCTTCGCCCGCAACCGCCTGCCCCACCACGGCCGGCCGGACGCCGACGCGATCGGCAACCTCTCGGCGGCCGTCGTCGTCGGCCAGCGGCGGCTGGGCGGCAACTCCCGCTCCACCGTCGGCACCGTCACCGACATCAACCCGCTGCTGCGGCTGCTCTACTCGCGCGCCGGGACGCCGTTCACCGGCTACTCCAACGCGTTCTCCTTCAACGACCCGGCCGGGATGTGCCCGGAGTGCGAGGGCGTGGGCCGCAAGGTCACTCTGGACCCGGACCTGGCCTTCGACCGGTCGAGGTCGCTCAACGAGGGCGCGATCCTGCTCCCCGGCTTCCGGGTCGGCAACTGGCACTGGAAGATCTACGCCCACTCGGGACTGTTCGACAACGACAAACCGCTGGCGGACTACACCGGCGCCGAGTGGGACACGCTGCTGTACGGGAGCGGGGCCGGCGTCACCTTCGAGGACCGGGGCGGGACGACGCCGCAGAGGTACGAGGGCGTGGCCGAGAGGTTCGACCGGCTCCACGTCAGGCGGGACGTCGAGGGCCGGGCGAGCCGGGAGGCGACGATGGCGTTCGCCTCGGCGCGGCGCTGCCCGCTGTGCGCGGGGGCCAGGCTCAACCAGGCCGCGCTGGCCTGCCGGATCGGCGGACGGAACATCGCCGAGCTGGCCGCGATGGAGGTCCGGCACCTGGCCGACGTGGTCGCGGAGATCGACGCCCCGGTCGCGGCGACGATGGTCCCGGCGATCCTGGACCGATTGCGGCACCTGGTCTCCATCGGCCTCGGCTATCTCAGCCTGGACCGGCCGACGCCGTCCCTCTCCGGCGGTGAGTCGCAGCGGATCAAGATGGTCAGGCACCTGGGCAGCAGCCTGACCGACATGACGTACATCTTCGACGAGCCGACCATCGGGCTGCACCCGCGCGACGTTACGCGCATGAACGAGCTGCTGCGCGAGCTGCGGGACAAGGGCAACACCGTGCTCGTCGTCGAGCACGACCGCGACGTCATCGAGATCGCCGACCACGTGGTGGACCTCGGGCCCCGCGCCGGGACGAACGGCGGCGAGGTCGTCTACGAGGGCGGCGTCGAGGGCCTGCGGAGAGCCCGTACCCTCACCGGGCGGCACCTGCGCCGCAACCCGCCGCTCAAGGCGTCGTTCAGGGAGCCGACCGGCGCGCTGGCCGTCACCGGCGCCACCGCGCGCAACCTCAGGAACGTCACGGTGTCCTTCCCCACCGGGGTGCTCACCGTGGTCACCGGGGTCGCGGGTTCGGGCAAGAGCACCCTGGTCAACGAGGTGTTCCTGGCCCGGCACCCGGGGACGGTGATGATCGACCAGGCGGCGGCCGGCACCTCGGCCCGGTCCAACCCGGCCACCTACACCGGGCTGATGGACGAGATCCGCGGGCTCTTCGCCGCCGCGGGCGGGGTGAGCCCCGCGCTGTTCAGCTTCAACTCCAAGGGCGCCTGCCCGGGGTGCCAGGGCCTCGGGGTCGTCCACACCGACCTGGCGTTCATGGACGGGATCACGTCCCGGTGCGAGGTGTGCCGGGGACGGCGGTTCCGGCCCGAGGTCCTGCGGCACACGCTGCGCGGCAGGTCCGTCTCCGACGTGCTGGAGATGACGGTCGACGAGGCCGCGGAGTTCTTCACCGAGCCGGGACCGCTGCGCACGCTGGACACGCTGCGGGAGGTCGGCCTGGGCTACCTCGGCCTCGGCCAGCCGCTCAGCAGCCTGTCGGGGGGCGAGTGCCAGCGGATCAAGCTGGCGGGCGAACTCCACAAGAAAGGCAGCGTCTACGTGATGGACGAGCCGACGACCGGGCTGCACATGTCGGACGTCGAGCACCTGATCGGGATCATGGACAGCCTGGTGGACGGCGGCAACACGGTCATCGTCATCGAGCACAACCTCGACGTGATCAAGAACGCCGACTGGGTGGTCGACCTCGGCCCCGACGGCGGCGACCGGGGCGGCACCGTGATCTTCGAGGGCACGCCGCTGCGCCTCCTCGACGAGCGGGACTCGTTCACCGCCGAACACCTCCGCCGCGACCTGGCCCGCCCGTAGCGGATCCGCGGCGGGCCGGTGACGCGTCCGGCCGTGAGTCCGGCCGTGGCGGATCCGCGGCGGGCCCGGGACGGGCCCGTGGGCTGATTGCGGCGAGCCCGTGACAGGGCCGACCGGCGAAACCGGCCGCCGGAACCGGCCACGGCGGCCCTCTCCGGCCGGCGTCCGCTCAGGGGGCGCAGGTGACGCGGACGCGAGACCACGACGTGTTGGCGTACCCCTTGGGATTCCACACGTCCTGGGCCGACTCCGGCTGGGTGGCCCCGCAGCTGTCCCAGGCGCGGGCGGCGATCACCGTCTCGCCCTCCCCCAGCTCGACGGTGGTGTGCCAGTGCCGCCACGCCCAGGGGCCCGCCTGCTCGCCGAGATCCGCCTGGATCCAGCTGCCGCCACCGTCGAGGGAGACGTCGACGCGGGCGACGGTGCGGCCGTCCCCGGCGTAGGCGTAGCCGGTGATCCGCGTGAGGCCCGGCCGGAGGCGGTCGCCGTCGCCGGGGCTCAGGATCGCGGTGTTGAGGACGACGGGCCCCAGGGAGATGCCGTCACCGGGGCCCGCCTTGGCGGGGTCGGCCTCGGGGGGCAGGAGGCGGTAGGCGGTGGCCTGGAAGTAGTTGTCCGACGGCTCCTCCTGGGCGGTGACGCGCTGGAGCCACTTCACGCTGCGGGCGCCGATCCAGCCGGGGACGACGACGCGGAGCGGGGCGCCGTGGGCCGGGGGCAGCGGCCGGTCGTTCATGGCCCAGGCCAGCAGGACGTCCCCGCCGACGGCCTTGTCCACGGGTATCGAGCCGCCGTAGGGCTGGGCCGGATCGGCGAGCCGGGAGACGTCGGGAGCGGCGAAGGCGATGTGCGCCGCCTCGGGGAGCAGCCCGGCGCGGGCGAGGACATCAGCCAGGCTGACACCGCTCCAGCGGGCGGTGGAGGTGGCGCCGGGCCCCCAGGGATCCTCGCCGGGGATGTCGCGCACCTCGACCAGGCCGGCACGGCGGTTGCCCGCGCACTGCAGGGTCGCCACCAGGGAGCGCTCGGGGAACCCCGAGCGCAGGTCCTCCAGGGAGAGCGTCAGCGGGCGCTCGACCAGGCCGTCCACGGTGAGGCGCCAGGACTCCGGGTCCAGGTCGGGGACGGGACCGTGGTTGCGGCTGTAGAAGGTGTCGAGCGGGGTGAGGATCTGATCGGCCAGGGCACCCGGCGGAGCCTCGGCGTTGTATGGATCGGTCCCGTGGACCAGCATGTCATCTCTTTTGTCCCACGTGTTCACACGCTTCGGGATACCCGGGGACGAGGACACGACACGGCCCCCGCCGGGCCCGAGGCCGCCAAAAGAGCAAAATGCCCGGAACGCGAAGCTTCTACTGATTATGATCATGGGCCATGTCAATTTTCCGAACCGGAACGAGTCGACGCGCCGCGGTCGTGCTGGCCACCGCCTCGATGCTGCTGGGCGCCGCGGTACGGCCCGCCCAGGCCGACGGCGGCGGCGAGGTCGCCGGCTTCCTGCGGGACGTCATGACCGAGCTGCGCTTCGAGGAGGTTCTCGACCTGGCCCCGCCGGGATCCCCGCAGGCGCGGACACTCGCCGGCGTCGTCGAGAAGGACGCGAGGACGGCCACCGACTACGCCCGGCTGTTCGCGGGCGCCGCCGCCCCCGAGCCGATCGTCCAGCAGCCGCAGCTCGACGTGACGATTCTGGAGCTGGACCGGCAGGGCCGGCCGGTGTCGTCGGGCACGGTGCTGATGAGCCCGCAGTATCCGCGCGGGATCGTCGTGCCGGTGGACCGGAACTTCCACACCACCCAGGTGCGATGGCGCCAGTGGGACGACGCCGGATGGTACGCCGACCAGGGCAGGGGGACCATCGACGTGGTGCCGGGCCGGGAGAACGCGCCCATCGACTTCATGCTCCCCTACCCGGCCTCCGTCCTGAAGCTGATGGTCGGCTTCGGGGTGCTGCGGCTGGTGGACAAGGGCGAGATCAGGCTCGAGGACACCTACGACTACCGGCCCACGGCGCTCAGCTCGCTGTGCGGCGGCCCGACCAGCGACACGATCGGCGCCTACCTGGACGCCTCGATCACCTCCTCCTCCAACGGCGCGTCCTGCGCGCTGGTGAAGCTGCTGCACGACCGCGGCGCGGTGGACGGGCTCAACCAGACCTTCCAGGACCTCGGCCTGGAGACCATGCAGCTGAAGGACACCAACCCCGCCAACGGCGGCCGCTGGTCCAACCCGGTGACGATGAGCTCGCTGGACACGGCCAAACTGCTCGCGCTGGTCAACGGCGTACGCGGCAAGGCGTGGACCGCGCCCGGCGGCCGGCCGGTCACCGGCGCGGTGCTGAGCCCCGCCTCCCGCCAGGTGTTCAAGAAGCTGCTCGGCGAGCAGGGCTTCAACGACATGCTCTCCACCCCGAACCGGTGCGGCGGCCCGTACCCGGCCCCGGGCATCCCGCACGGGGTGGCGTCGCGGTGGGTGGCCCCCGACGGGTCGGTGACGGTCGCGGGGAACGACTTCGGCCGGGACGTACGCCCCTGCAACGATCGGGCGGAGGTCACCTTCGCGCACAAGACCGGATGGGTCGGCAACTCCGGGGCCGACGCGGGCATCGTCAGGTCCCTGCCGGGCAAGGAGGGACGCCACTACGTCGTCGTCGCGTTCACCAACCTCGGCACCCAGTACGTCGACGCCCACCGGCCCGCCACCGAACCCGGCGTCTACCCGGTCGCCTACACCGAGAAGCTGGCCCGGCTGGGCCAGGCGATCGACCGCTACGAGGCGGCCTCCCGCGACCGCCGCGGCAAGAACTGAGCGCTCCGGCCCGCCGCCGGAGCGGCGGGCCGGGGGCAGTGCCAGGCGACCCTCGTGATCGGGCGGGCACCGGAAGCCCGCACGGAACGCCGGTCGGCGGTGTCAGCCGTAGTACTTCTTCGCGCCGTCGTGCAGGGGCACCGGGTCGGTCTTCTGGGCGTTGTCACGGGTGATGTCCTTGGCCGCGGGGTGGACCTTCTCCAGGTCCGCCTTGCGGTCGAAGAGCAGCTTCGTCAGGCTCCCGGCCAGGACGGGGTCCATCTTCTCGTTCACCACGAGCAGGTTGGGCACCGAGATCGTGGACACGTCGGCCGGGGTCCCGTAGACGTCCTTGGCGATCGTCCCCGTGGCGTACACCTGGCCGTGCTCGGCCTGCATCGCGGGCAGCACCCCGTCCAGGGGGACGAAGGCGACCCCGTCCTTGAGCGAGGTCAGCAGGTCGGTGAGGCCCGGCGTGGGCAGCCCACCCGACCAGACCAGGGCGTCGAGGTCGCCGTCCTTGACGGCCTGCACGCTCTCGGGCAGGCCCAGCGACTGGCGGGTGACGTCCTTCTCCGGGTCGAGACCGGCGGCCTTCAGCAGGCGCAGCGCGATCACCTCGGTGCCGGAGTTGGGCGAGCCGGTGGAGACCCGCTTGCCCTTGAGGTCGGCGACGGACTTCACCCCGGAGTCGGTGGTGGCGACCACCTGAGTGTAGTTGTCGTACAGGCGGGCGACGGCGCGGATCGGCTGGGGCGCGGTGAAGGCGCCCTTGCCCGAGACGGCGTCGGCGGCGGAGTCGGCGAGGGTGAAGGCGATGTCGGAGTCGCCCCTGACGACCCGCTGGATGTTCTCCACCGAGGCACCGGTCGCCTCGGCCGTGGCCTGGTAGCCGGGGAGGTTCTTGCCGATCTGGTCGGCCAGCCCCCCGCCGAGGACGTAGTAGACGCCGGTGGTGTTGCCGGTGGCGATCGACAGCCGCTTGCCCGCGGCTCCGCTCTGGCCCGCGCTCTGTTCGGCCTGCTGGGCCGACCGGTCGCCGCCGCAACCGGTGAGGAACAGGGCCCCCGCCGCCAGCAGGACGGCCACGCGTTTGACGGTCAATGCACTGCCTCTCTTTTACGCATCACCAGATGGAGGGAGACGGCCACGATCAGGAGCCCCGCCCCGGCCAGGGCGGGCACGGGTGACAGGAACAGCAGCAGCACCGCGGCCACCGCGCACAGCACCCGCTCGGCGAGCCCGGCCGGGCCGAGCAGCCGCCCGCCGGTCGCGGCGGCCAGCGCGGCGACCGCGAGCGCCGAGACCCCGATGGCCGCCAGGATCTCCCCGATCGAGCCCTGGGCCAGCAGCCCGGCCCCGCCGGGGGTCAGCACGAACGCGAACGGCACCAGGAACGCGGGCAGCGTGTACTTCCAGGTCGCCATCATGGTCCGGTAGGCGTTGCCCCCGGTGATGGCCGACGCCGCGAAGGCCGACAGCGCGGTGGGCGGGCTGACCTCCGACAGCACGGCGTAGTAGAAGATGAACATGTACGCCTCGGCCTGGCTGACGCCGAGATCCGTCAGCGCGGGCCCGATGATGACCGCCGCGATGACGAACGACGCCGTCACCGGCACGGCGAGGCCGAGCACGAGCACCGCGACCGCGCACAGCAGCGCGGTGACGGCGAGGATCCCGCCCGAGGCCCCGACGATCAGCGAGCTCGCCTTGAGGCCCAGGCCGGTGAGCGTGACGACGGCGACGATCAGCCCGGCGGCGGCGCAGGTCGCCGCGACCGGCAGCACCCCGGTCGTCCCCGCCGCCAGGGCCCTCGCCGCCCTGCGCGGGGTGAGGGCGTGCTCCCTGTCGAGGAAGGAGAGCGCGACGGCCAGCAGCGTGGCGTACACCACGGCGCGGAACGGCGACTGGCCCAGCGCCATCAGGACGACGATCACGAAGAGCGAGCTGAAGTGGTAGCCGAACCGCCTGACCAGCGGCCAGAACCTCGGCGCGTCCACCTCGACCGCCCGCGTCCCGTACTTGCGGGCGTCGATCTCGATGGCCAGGAAGATGCCCAGGTAGTACAGGACCGTGGGGATGGTGGCGTAGAGCAGCACCGTGAGATAGCTGACCCGCATGTACTCGGCGATGATGAACGCCGCCGCGCCGAGCGTGGGAGGCGACAGGATCGCCCCGATGCCCGCCGCGGCCAGCACTCCCCCGCCCTGCTCGGGCGGGTATCCCGCCCTGCGCAGGATCGGCCAGGCGACGCTGCCGACGCTCACCGTCGTCGCGACGCCCGAGCCGCTGACGGTGCCGAGCAGGAACCCGGCGAGGGTGACCGTGCGGCCGGGCGCGGAGCGCGAGCGGCGGAACGCGGCCAGCGAGACGTCCACGAAGAACTTCCCCGCCCCCGAGTGGTCGAGGACCGCGCCGTAGACGGTGAACAGGATGATGTAGGTGGCCGCCACGTCGAGCGGCACCCCGTACACGCCGTCGGTGCCCATCACGAACGAGACGACGATCCGGTCGATGTCGTAGCCGCGGTGCCCGATCACCCAGTCGAAGGGCAGGTAGCCGCCGTAGTAGGCGTAGAGGAAGAACGCGACGCAGACCGCGGGCAGGATCCATCCGACGGTGCGGCGGCAGGCCTCCAGCGTCAGCAGCACGATGACCGCCCCGGCCGCCACGTCGAGGGCCGTCGGCTCGAAGGCGCGCCGGATGAAGTCGTCGAAGACCACCAGCGGGTAGAGGCAGGCCGCGAGCGCCAGCAGGGCCAGCGCCCAGTCCACGATCCCCGGCCGGTCGGTGCCCCGCCGCCCCGGCTTGTAGCAGACGAAGACGAGCGGCAGCACGACCGCGAGGAAGAGCATCCGGTACGGGAGCACGGCGCCCGGCCGGAAGGCCCGGTACAGGACGTACAGCGACAGCCCGAGGGCGATGAGCGTGACGGCCCCGGCCACCCAGCCCGACAGCCGCCGGGCGGGCCGTTCCGCGTCGAACTCCGCGATCAGCTCGTCCGCCGACGCGGCGCCCGTCGTCGTACCGCTCGCCGATCCCGCCGATGTGGTGCCTGTCAAACCGCCGTCTCCACGTGTGAGCCGCGACCTTTGACCGCAGGTTACATAGATCACTGACGCCCGTCCGTCAGGACGCGGTCACATTCGCGTCACACCTGCCGTGCGGGAGGGCGCCGAGCCGTACGGAACGTACGAAGAGCGCGGAATGTCCGAAGAGGAGGGCCGAAAAACGGAACACCCGGGAGCGGCCGGGGCGGCCGGAACGGAGCGCCGGGGTGGGAGGCCCCGAGGGCTCCGGGTGGAGGACCCGGTCGTGGGGGTGAGGACCCGGTCGCGAGGGGTGAGGACCCGGTGACCGCGGCGCCGTCAGCCGCCCGAGGTGTCGTTCTCGGCGTCCGCGCTGGGGACCGCGAGGTCGTAGGGGTCGTCCAGCCACCCGGCGGGCAGGTGGACGCGGTCGCGCGGGTTGGTCTTGCCCCGGGGGGTGTCGACGCCGTCGGGCCACGGCTGGGCGGGGTCGAGCTCGGCGAGGCCCTCCCGCAGGCCGGCCAGGCTCTCCGCGGTGGCCAGGCGGCGGCGGAGCTCGGCGCCGACGGTGAAGCCCTTGAGGTACCAGCCGACGTGCTTGCGGAAGTCGACCACGGCGTGCCGCTCGCTCTCGAAGCACTCGGCCATCAGGGTGGCGTGCCGGTCCATGGTCGCGGCGACCTCGCCGAGCAGGGGGCGGCTGCGCTCGTCGCCGCCCTCGCACATGGCCGCCAGGTCCGCGAACAGCCACGGGCGCCCCAGGCAGCCCCGTCCCACGACGACCCCGTCGCACCCGGTCTCGTCCATCATCCGGCGCGCGTCGGCGGCGCTCCAGATGTCGCCGTTCCCGAGGACCGGGATCTCCGTGACGCTCTCCTTGAGCCGCGCGATCGCCTCCCAGTCGGCGGTGCCGCCGTAGTGCTGGATCGCGGTGCGGCCGTGCAGCGCGACCGCCGAGACGCCCTCCTCGACCGCGATCCGCCCGGCGTCCAGGTAGGTCAGGTGGTCGTCGTCGATGCCCTTGCGCATCTTCACGGTCACCGGCAGCGTCCCCGCGTTGCGCACGGCCTCGCGCAGGATCGCCCGGAACAGGTTCCGCTTGTACGGCAGCGCGGAGCCGCCGCCCTTGCGGGTCACCTTGGGCACCGGGCAGCCGAAGTTGAGGTCGACGTGGTCGGCCAGGTCCTCCTCCGCGATCATGCGGACGGCCCTGCCCACGGTCACCGGGTCGATCCCGTACAGCTGGATGCTGCGGGGGTTCTCCTCGGGCTCGAACCGGATCATCTTGAAGGTCTTGGGGTTGCGCTCCACCAGCGCCCGCGTCGTGATCATCTCGCAGACGAACAGCCCGCCGCCCTGCTCCCGGCACAGGGTGCGGAACGGCGCGTTGGTGATCCCCGCCATCGGGGCGAGGACGACCGGCGGCCATACCTCCAGTGATCCCAGCTTCAACGACTCCACCTGGCTTTTCTACCGCACCGCGACGAGCGGGACGAATCCTCGCTGGGTATGGTGTCTCTGGCGTAGATCAATGTGACACGGGAGGCCGCGGATGCTACTGCGACTGCGGATCGCACTGCCCGACCAGCCGGGCTCCCTGGGGAAGGTCACCCGTGTCCTCGGCGTCGCGGGCGCGGACATCACCCAGGTGGTCGTCCTCGACCGGGGCGAGGGCCGGGCCCTGGACGACATCACCGTCTACTGGCCCGACTCCGCTCCCAGGGAGAGCCTGGTCGAGGGGCTGGAGAGCATCCCGGGGGTGAAGATCGAGGGTATCTGGAGCACGCGCGAGGCGCCGGGGACCTACCCGGAGCTGGAGATCCTCAAATACATCACCACCGCCGGCGACCGCGCCCTGGCCACCATGCTCGACTCCATGCCCGTGCTGTTCAGCGCCGACTGGGCGGCGGCGGCGACCGAGAAGAGCCCCCGCACGATCGTCCACTCCAGCTGGCGCGCCCCCGAGCAGGTGCCCTTCCCCGACGAGACGCCCGTCCGCCCGGCGGCCTTCACCCTCGGCTCCGGCCTGCACGTGATCGCCGCCCCACTGCCCCCGCTGGCCCTGACCTTCCTGCTGGCCCGAGCCGACGGCCCCGCCTTCCACCGCATCGAGGTGCACCGCCTCACCCGCATCCTGGAGATCTTCCTCACCCTGCCCGCCGTGGAGCGCGTCGTCACCCGCCAGCTGCGCCGCCCGCCCGAGCAGGACGGCTGAACGATCACCTGACCGGGCCCGCCGCACGGGCTCTCGCGGACGGGTTCGCCCGGCGGGCGAGAGACCGGCGGCTGAACGCGCGGTTACGCAACCGCCGGGAAAACCCGCTAGAGTTCTCTCGTCGCCACCGGGTGGGAAACCCGGAGGAAACACGCGGAAGTGGCTCAGTGGTAGAGCATCACCTTGCCAAGGTGAGGGTCGCGGGTTCGAATCCCGTCTTCCGCTCGAAGGGTCTTCGGGCTCTCACTCCGGTGGAGTGGCCGAGAGGCGAGGCAACGGCCTGCAAAGCCGTCTACACGGGTTCAAATCCCGTCTCCACCTCTGGTCATTTCCCATGCGGACGATTAGCTCAGCGGGAGAGCACTTCCCTGACACGGAAGGGGTCACAGGTTCAATCCCTGTATCGTCCACCACCGCCCATAGCACTTATGGGTTGACCAGGTCTGAACAGCCGCCAAAGTCCCGACTCGGGGGCCTTGGCGGCTTTCTGCTTTCTCCGGCCGGTAGTAATCGATCGGCGTTTTCTCCCGTCTCGGCGCCGACGTCGCGCCGGTCTCCGACATCCGCCGCCGGCTCACTCCACCCGCCCCCACCACGGCAGCCATGTACGAGCCCGAGACGGCTTCCGCCGCCCGGACTCGGCCCGATCTCCGGTCGCCGGTCGCCGGTCGCCGTTTCGCTCGCGAGCCGGCGGTCCATCCGCACCGGGCCCGGAGCGGCGCCGCACGGCCGATGACCGTCGGCGGGCGCTCACCGTGGAAGCGTGGGACGACCCCCGGCCGCCACCATTCCACCCACCGCCTTCTTGACATCTCTCTTGACGCCTTCCCGCACGGCGTCGAATCACCATTCGCGTCGTGGCCCCGGAACCGGCACGCGGACCGGCCGGCCGGGCAGGTAGGCCGCCAGACACGGAAAAACTGTCCCATATATGGCGATATGACCGAAAAGTAAACAAAATATATATTTCGGTAACAGCATAGTAATAACAGGCACTTTACAGAGTTTGTTCGGAGGTGATGTCATTCGTCCCGATCGTCGACTATGGAGGTAATGTGAGGGTCCCCACCCCCCGGAATATTGCGGCGTCGCTCGCCGCGGCCCTGGTCGCTGTCATGGTCACCCCGGTGATGGCGCACGGCGTCGCCTCACCACCCACGGTTCCGCCGGCCCGGACCGGCAGCACGCCCGGCAGCGCGCCCGCCACGGTGACGCTGATCACCGGTGACAAGGTGAAGGTGACGCCGAGATCCGACGGACCCCCCTTGGTGGACGTCGTACGCGCACCGGGCGCCACCGGCTCGGTGCGCGTCGCCACCGAACGCGGACACACCTACGTGTATCCCGACGAGGCCGTCGCCTACATCGCGACCGGCCGGCTCGACAGGCAACTTTTCGACGTGACCCAGCTCATCGACCTGGGCTACGACGACGCGCGCAGCGACGAACTCCCTTTGATCGTCACCCAGACGGAGGACGCGGCCACCCTCAGGGCCGGCCGCCCGCCGCTGCCGGGAGCCGAGACCACGCTGAGTCTTCCCTCCGTACGCGGTGCGGCCGTCCGCGCCCGCCGGGCGGAGGCCACGACCTTCTGGTCGGCCCTCACCGACGCCGGGCAGCAGCCTTCGGCCCGGTCCGAAGGCACGCCGAAGGCCGCGGTGACGCCCCGGTTCGCCGCCGGTATCGACAAGGTCTGGCTCGACGGCAAGGCGAAGGCGACCCTCGCCGACAGCACGGCGCAGATCGGCGCCCCCGCGGCCTGGGCCGCGGGCGGCACGGGCGCCGGGGTCCGGGTCGCCATCCTGGACAGCGGGTTCGACCCCACCCATCCGGACCTGGTGGACCGCGTCGTGGCCTCCCGGAGCTTCATCCCCGGCGAGGAGGTCGTCGACCGGAACGGGCACGGCACCCACACCGCCTCCACCCTGTCCGGCACGGGCGCCGCCTCCGGCGGCAAGGAGCGGGGCGTCGCCCCCGGCGCCGACCTGGTGGTGGGCAAGGTCCTCGACGACACCAACTCCGGGCCGATATCCGGCATCATCGCGGGCATGGAGTGGGCGGCGCGCACCCAGCGCGCCAAGGTGATCAGCATGAGCCTGGGGGTCGGCGTCTGGCACACCCAGGACGATCCGCTGAGCCGGGCCGTGAACCTGCTGAGCGCCGAGACCGGCGCGCTCTTCGTCATCGCCGCGGGCAACAGCGGGCAGAGCCCCTACAGTGTCAGCGCGCCCGGAACGGCGGACGCCGCGCTCACCGTCGGCGCGGTGGACGCCTCCGACCATCTCGCCGGCTTCTCCAGCGCCGGGCCACGCACGGGCGACGACGGGCTCAAGCCCGACCTGACCGCCCCCGGCGTGGACGTACTGGCGGCGCGCTCGCAGTACATGAACGGCGGCGAGGGCCACTACCGGCTGGAGAGTGGCACCTCCATGGCGACGCCGCACGTCGCCGGGGCGGCGGTGCTGCTGGCCCAGAAGCACCCGGAGTGGACCGGGCGGCAGATCAAGGACGCTCTGATGAGCACCAGCGTGCCGACCCCCGACTACACCCCCTACCAGGCAGGCACCGGCCGGCTGGACGTGGCCGGCGCCTACCTGCGGGACCAGATCGTCGCGACCGGATCGGTGGACGCGGGAATCGTCCGGTGGTCGCCCGGTACGCGGCGGCAGCCGATCAAGCGGGAGATCACCTACACCAACACCACGGGCGGTCCCCTCACCCTGGAGCTCACCGTCGCCTCCGGCGGTTCCCCCGCGGGGGTGTTCACGCTCGCCGCCGACCACGTCACGGTGCCCGCCCGCGGAACCGCGACGGTCGGCGTCACGGCGAACCCGGACGGGCTCGCGGCGGGTCAGTACGCCGCCCAGGTCAGGGCCCGGCACGCGTCCGGTGACGTGCACACGGCCGTGGGCGTCGCCGTCGAATCCGAGAAGTACGACCTCACCGTGCGTCTGAAGGACCGCGCCGGCCGGCTCGTGAACGGCGATGTCGAGATCAGGGGCGCCGACGGGACCAGCGCCTTCGTGTGGGTCCAGGACGGGACGGTCACCAGCCGCCTCGCCCCCGGCTCCTACACGCTCCTGTCCTTCCCGGACGTGACAGGCCCGCACGGACCGAACTCCCTCGGCCTCGCGGTGCTGGCCGCTCCCGAGGTCGCCCTGACGGCCGACCGGGAGGTGGTGCTCGACGCCTCACAGGCACGCCAGGTGAAGGTGGCGACATCCCGGCCGAGTGCCGTGGCCGACAGCCGGATCGACGTCTACCGCTCCTTCACCTCGCAGGAACCCACGCCCTCCGATTGGAGCGCCCTGCGAGAGACGATCATGCCGTCCGCCACGTACGACAGCCTGTGGGCCCTCCCGACGAAGGAGAAGGTGAAGCAGGGCAGCTTCGTCCTCACCACCAGGATCCGCGCCGAGCAGACCCCGCTGCGGATCACCTACGCCGGCCACCACCTCGACGACCCCCTCGTCCAGCCCGGTTCCCGGCCGCTGCCGGACGGCACCTCACGGCTGGACGCCGTCTTCGCCGGCACCGGCTCACCGGCCGACTACGCCCGCCTGTCCGCCCGCGGCAGGGCCGTGGTCATCCGCGGTGGCGCCGTGGCCCCGGCGGACCAGGCGGCGGCGGCACACGCCGCCGGTGCGGCGCTCCTCCTGGTGGTCAACGACGGCGCCGGCCGCGGGAGCGACTGGTACGGCGCCCCCGACGCCGTCTCGACCGGCCCGCTCCCGGTCGCCTCGCTGACCATGGACGAGGGCAAGACGCTGATCGACGGGCTCGCCGCCGCGGGCAGGCACGGGATCCGGCTGACGGTCGAGGCCCACCCCGCGCCGGAGTACCTGTACGACCTGGTCGACTACCACATCGGACAGGTGCCCAAGGATCCCTCCGCCAAGACGGGTCCGCGTGACCTGGCCCGGATCGATCTCGACTTCACCCCGCCGCCGGGGAACCAGGTCACCGAGGCGCGGACGGACTACCCGCCCTACGAGTACTACTCGGGCGTCCCCTTCGCCCTGAAGCCGGTCGCGCCGGGGCGGCGTACCGACTGGGTCTCCGCCGGGGACGGGGTCAGGTGGCAGCAGACCGCGATCCTGGACGGCTGGGGGTCGTCGAAGACCGACGTGCTGTCCTACCGGCCGGGCAGCGTCCAGCAGGACCGCTGGTACGGCCCCGTCTACCGGCCTCGCCTGCTCGGCACGGACATCCCGTACCGCGGCGGGAGCGGGCTCAGCGCCTACATCCAGGGGTTCGGCGACGCGGGAGCCGCGCACAGCGGCGGGACCGGCCAGTCGCAGCGGGTCACGATGTACCAGGGCGACAGGCAACTGGTCCAGATCGAGGGCTGGCCCAAGCTCAACGTGGGTGAGCTGGCACCGCAGCGGCTGCCGTACCGGCTGGTGGTCGAGACCGGGAACGACGGCAGGATCAACCCCTACTCCACCGCCACCCGGACCGAGTGGCGCTTCACCTCCGGCGCCCCCGAGGAGGACGTGGCGGCCATCCCGCTGGTCCAGCTGGACTACGGGACGGACCTGGACGCCGCAGGCAGGGCGAAGCGCACCTCGGACCTCTCCATCACACCGGTGGTGGTCGGCGGCGGCTCCGCCCAGGACGCGGTCTCCACGGTCGAGCTCGAGGTCTCCTACGACGGCGCCACCTGGCGGCGACAGAGCCTGAAGGAGAGGAAGGGCACCTGGCGGGCGTCCCTGGACGCACCGCACCGGGCCGAACACGTGTCCATCCGCGTCACCGCCGAGCAGCGCGACGGCGGCGGCGTCACCCAGACCATCACCCGCGCCTTCGGCCTCACGTAGTCCCGGCCGCGGGACGGGGCGCCGCCGGCGACAGACCGGCGGCGCCCCGGGTAATGAAGGGTCCGGGGGCCGGTCCGCCGCACCGCGAGCGGAACCGGCCCCGGTCCGCACGAACGCCCCGTCCGTTGAGGGGGAACGCGGTGACCTCGACTCCGGCGCCGCGCCGACGCCGACCGCCCGCGAGATGCGCTCGCTTCGGGTTGGACCACCCGCGAATGGTGACATATGCGGTGTCACTCGGCTGGAATTGGCTTGTTCTCCAGAAACCGCATCGATCCCGGACAGCTGGGAACACAGCATCCGGGCACCTGCCGGAACGTGACGGAAGACGTCTAGGAAGGGCTGACCTCCCATGAACATCACCGAGTACGCCGACAGCGTGTGGCGGGGCGAGGTCCCCGACAGCATCGTGCACACGGGCCCGGCCGGGCAGGGGTTCGTGGAGATCGTCGACGGCGTGGGCTTCCGCAGCGGTTTCGGCAACGTGATCGCGCTGCGGCACGGCGGTGAGGTGACCCTGTTCGACACGGGCAACCCCTTCGACGCGGACCGGCTGCACACCGACCGACGAGCCGGTGACCGCCGCGGTCTACTCCCACGGGCACATCGACCACGTCTCGGGTGTCGGCCCGTTCGACGCGGAGGCCGACACGGCGAGACGGCCCCGGCCGACGGTGGTGGGGCACGAGGCGGTCGCCGTCCGCTTCGAGCGCTACGTGCTGACAGGAGGCTACAACGCCGTCGTCAACCAGCGGCAGTTCCAGGCTCCCGGCCTGACCTGGCCGACCGAGTACCGCCACCCCGACGTTGCCTACCGCGACGTGATGTCACTCGGCCACATCGACCTCTTCCACGCCAAGGGCGAGACCGACGACGCGAGCGTCGGCTGGGTGTCCTCGCACCGCATCCTGCTGCCGGGCGACCTGTTCATCTGGGTCACCCCCAACTGCGGAAACCCGCAGAAGGCGCAGCGCTACCCGCGCGAGTGGGCGATCGCGCTGCGCAGGATGGTCGAGCTGCGGCCGGAGATCATGCTGCCCAGCCACGGCGCCCCGATCTTCGGCGCCGACCGGGTCGAGCAGGCGCTGACCGAGACGGCCGAGTGGCTGGAGTTCATGGTCGCGCGAACCCTGGAGATGCTCAACGAGGGCGCCAGGCTGGACGACATCGTGCGTGCCGTGCAGCCTCCCGCGCGCCTGGCGGAGCGGCCCTACCTGCGCCCGCACTACGACGAGCCGGAGTTCGTGGTGCGCAACATCTGGCGGCTGTACGGCGGCTGGTACGACGGCAACCCCGCCCGCCTCAAGCCCGCGCCCGACGCCGTGCTGGCCGCGGCGGTGGCGAAGCTGGCCGGGGGCGCCGGACGGCTGGGCGAGGCCGCGCTGGAGGCGCTGGCCTCGGGAGACCAGCGGCTGGCGGGACACCTGGCCGAGATGGCCGTACAGGCCGCACCGGACGACGCGGCGCTGCACGGGGTGCGGGCCGAGGTGTTCGCCGCGAGGGCGGAGTCGGAGGCGTCGCTGATGGCGAGGGGCGTGTTCACCTGGGCGGCCGAGGAGTCGCGCAGGGCCGCGGGAGAGTCCCCGGCCTGACCTCAGGCCGCGGTGTGCGCGGGCTCTCATTCCGCCGGGGTGAGGGGTCAGGACTCCTCACCCCGGCGGGGCACAGGACAGGCCCCGCAGACCTCCTCCGCGAGAATGGAGCCCGCCCCCGTAACCCACCGTCCGGGAGGGGACGTCTCCCGGGAACGTCCCCTCCTCCGAGAGGCAGCCATGCGGTCACCGACCTACCTGCACGACCTTCTGGTCTCGACCCTCTTCACCGAGGGGCTCGACGCGGAGCCGGACCTGTGGACGCTGGGATTCAGCGCCATCTGGATCAGGGGCGCGGACCTCGGCGCCCTCGCCCCGGCCCTCTCGCTGGATCTCGCCACCCGTACCCCGGGCCGCCTGAGCGAGACCCTCGACCGCAACATCGACGACGGGTCGTCCTGGGTGGCCGAGGCCGGAGGGTGGATCGGCATCGTGCCGGGGCACGCCGACGACAGGCTCCTGCTCTCCGTCAGCGAGGGCGGCCGTGAGGCGCTCGGCCTCCGCATGGACATCACCGGCAAAGCCTCCTTCGACTACGCCCGCGCGGGGCGCATGATCGTCTCCTTCGACCCGACCTGGCCGGAGAGGCGGTTCGGCGACGACCCGCACGCGCTCGACCACCTGATGGACGGGCTGCGCTTCCAGCTCACCGGTGACGACGGCTTCGAAAACCTCGTGGAGCAGGATGAGAGCGTCAGCTCGGCCCTGGCGCTGATCGGGCGGATCACGGAGACCGACATCGCCGGCGACTGGTTCCTGGCCACGCACTCGCACATCGGCAAAACCTCCTGACGGCTCGCGCCCAAGCCTTGCGCGCACCGCCGGCCAGGCCGGCTTTCCCGCACGTCAGGGGGTCGGATAGCGGAAGGATAGGGGGCGGATGCCGGGCGATCCTACGGTCCGGGACATGAGCACTCCGATCTTTGAGCTTTGCGACGAGTACGTCACCCGCTGGGCGGCGCTCGACCCGATCGCGGCCGGTGCCGAAGGCATCGTGTCCGACTTCGTGGCCGCCACCGACCACAGCCCGGCCGGGAGCGCCGCCCGGGCCGAGCTGATCCGTTCCACCCTGAAGCGTCTCGACGAGCTGGTGCCGACCGGTGAGCCGGACGTCAGGGCGGCCACCCATCTGCGGGAGCGGCTGGAGGCCGAGCTCGCCTGGCACGACATGGGAGAGCCGCTCCGCTGGGTGGCGGCGCCGTACGGGCTGCCCTACCGGGTGCGTTCCAGCGTCGTCCTCCTTCCCCACGGCACCGACGACGAGTGGCGCGACGTCGCAGCCCGCCTGGCGGCGATCCCGGAGATGCTCGCCGGGTGGCGGGAGAGCCTGGAGGCCGGCCTGGAGATGGGCCTGCGGGGCGCCCGCAGGCAGGCGCTGGCCATGGCGGACCAGGCCGACCAGTTCGCCGGCGCCGGCGGTACTCCCCCGGCGCACGACGCCTTCGTCGCCACCTACGGCGAGGGCCCGGTCAGGGAGGAGCTGCTCAAGGCGGCCGCGGCGGCCCACGACGCCTACGCCTTCGCGGGACGCTACCTGCGCGAGGAGTACGCGCCCCGGGCGAGCGAGGCCGACGCGGTGGGCCCCGAGCGCTACGCGGTCGCCGCCAGGATCAGCCTGGGCGCCGACATCGACCTGCGCGAGGCGTACGAGTGGGGCTGGGCGGAGCTGGAGCGCATCGGGGCCGAGACGGCCGCCGAGGTCGAGCGGATCAAGCCGGGCGCGACCATCGAGGAGGCGACCGCGATCCTCAACGAGACCCAGGCGGTCGACTCCCTGGAGGAGTACCAGTCCTGGCTGCAGGAGCGCCACGACCGGGCGGTCGAGCAGCTGAACGGCACGCACTTCGACATCCCCGAGCCGCTGCGGCGCATCGTGGCCGAGGTCGACGTGAGCTCCACGTCCGGCGCGGCCTCCTACAACGCGCCCAGCGAGGACCTGTCACGGCCGGGCCGCACCCTGTGGCCGGTCGGCGGGCGGACCCGCTTCGCCACCTGGAGCGAGCTGACCACGATCTTCCACGAGGGCGTCCCCGGCCACCACCTGCAGTTCGGCGCGATGCGCACGGCGGGGGACACCCTGTCCAGGTTCGCCAAGGTCTCCTGGGTGGACGGTCACGGCGAGGGGTGGGGCCTGTACGCCGAGCGGCTCGCCGACGAGCTGGGCTGGTTCACCGAGCCCGGTACCCGGCTGGGCATGCTCAACTGGTCGGCCCTGCGTGCCGCCCGGGTGGTCATCGACCTGGGCGTCCACCTCGACCTGCCGCTGCCCGACGGCTCGAAGTGGACCTTCGAGAAGGCCTGCGAGGTACTGCGCGACCAGGGCCGCTGCGAGCCGCACCGGGTCGAGGCCGAGGTGGTGCGCTACTTCGGCTGGCCCTCCCAGGCCATCTCCTACAAGCTGGGCGAGCGGGCGTGGGTACAGGCCCGCGAGGAGGCCAAACTGCGCTTGGGCGACGCCTTCGACCTGCGCGCCTGGCACACCGCCGCGCTGGAGCTGGGACCGGTCGGCCTGTCCAGCCTGGCGGAGGCCCTGCGCCGCATCTGCTGAAAACCGGGGCCCTCGTCACCTCTGCCGAACACCGGCGCCCTCGCCGCGACCGCCGAACACCGGCGATCCGTCGCGTCCGCTGAGCACCGGCGGTTCGCCGCGACCGGTGACGGCGTGGTCGGCGTGGTCGGCGTGGTCGGCGGCGGTACGACCGGCGGCGGTACGACCGGCGGCGAACCGCCCGGGGAGGCCCGGCCCTCGGGCCTCCCCGGGCGGTTCGCCGCCCAGGGCGTCGCGGGACCTGCCCGGCCGCCCCGTTCCGGGCCGTTCACCGCGCGGGACACCGACACGGAGTCAGGCGACGGGAGAGTCCTCCAGCTGGGCGCGTATCCGGGCGGCGATGGCGGCGGGCATCGTGTCGGCCATTTCGAGGGCCTCCTCCGAGACGCTGCGCGCCGCCTCCGTCTCGCCGACGGCGGTGTAGGCGGCGCTGAGCATGACCAGGACGCGCACCTGGTGGAGTGGCGCGTCGATCTTGTGGAACAGGCCGAGGGCCTGGTGGAAGCGGCCGATTGCCTGTTCGGTCTGGTCGACGGCGAGCGCCAGCTCGCCGAGCGCGAGCACGACCCTGGCCTCGGCGAGCCGCTCCCCCGCGGTGGTCGCCACCTCCAGGGCCTTCTGGAGGGTGGCCTCCGCCTCCTCCAGGTCGCCCCGGCGCAGCCGCGTGACGCCCAGGCCGTGCAGGGCGTACGCCTCGCCGGTCGGGTCGCCGATGTTGCGCACGGTCGTGAGCGTCTGCTCGAAGACCTCTGCGGCCGAGGGGAACTCCCCCGACCTGAGGTAGGTCTCGCCCAGCCGGTGCAGGACCTGCGCCTCCACCCGGCGGCTGCCGCCGACCCTGCTGAGTTCCAGCGCCTCGCCGAGCAGGCGCTTGGCCTCGTCGAGCTCCTCGCAGTCGAGCCTGATCTGGGCCATGCTGTGGAGCACGTACGCGGAGGCGACCTGGTCGCCGGTGCCGCGGAAGATGTCCAGCGCGCGTTCGTAGCGTTCCACCGCGTCGTCGAGGCGGCCGCCCATCCGGTCCAGGAAGGCGATGTTGCGGATGACGAGGGCCACCCCCAGGTCGTCCCCGGCCTCCTCGAACAGCTCGGCCGCCGACTCGAAGTCCCGGCGCGCGTCCCCGAAGCGCTGCTCGGCGATGTACAGCGAGCCGATCGAGTAGAGCATCGCCGCCTGCCCCCGGCGGTCGCCGGCCCGCCGGGCGGCGGCCAGGGCGACCTGGTGGGTCTCCCGCCAGTCGTCGAAGTAGATCCTCGACTCGAACAGCGTGACCGCGCTGATCGCGAGGTCCCAGCACAGCTCGACGAACCCGGCCTGCGCCGCCTGGCGGATGCCGGAGACCAGCGTCAGCCGCTCGCGCTCGTACCAGGGCAGGGGGGCCATGACCAGCTTCTCGACCAGCCGGTCGGGCAGCGGCCAGCGCGGCGCGTCGCTGTGGACCTGCACGTAGTCGCCGCCGTACTCCCGGCGGTGCGCCTCCCCGGTCAGGAAGAGCAGGCCGCCGAGCACCCTCTCCAGGGCGGCGTTGCGGTCGGCGATCGCCTCCTCGCCCGCGAGGCGCTCGCGGGCGAACACGTGGATCAGGTCGTGGAAGCGGTACTGGCTGTGCACGCCGTACCCGGAGTCGGTGGTCTCGACCAGCTGGCTGTCGGCCAGGTCGTCGAGCAGGTCCTGCGCGTCGGAGGGGTGGCAGTCGAGCAGCGCGGCGGCGACCCAGCCGGAGAAGTGCCGGGACTCCAGGATGGCCAGACGCCGGAACAGGCGGCGCGCGTCCTCGCTGACGCTCTCGTACGTCAGGGAGATGCTGGCCCTGATGCCCAGGTCCCCGTGTTTGAGCTCGTCGAGCCTGCGGGTCTCGTCCTCCAGCCGTCCCACGAGCTGGTCGATCGTCCAGTGCGGGCGGGCGGCGAGCCTGGCGCCCGCGATGCGCAGCGCCAGCGGCAGGTGCCCGCAGAGGTCGGCCAGCTCGGCCGCCGACTCCCGCTCGGCCTGCACCCGCTCGACGCCGGCGATGCGGGCGAGCAGGTCCACCGACTGCCTGGAGTCGAAGAGGCCGACGTCGAGGTGGGCGGCGCCGGGCAGGCCCGCGAGCCGGCTCCGGCTGGTGATTATCACCGCGGCCTCGGGGTTGCCGGGCAGCAGGGGCAGCACCTGGCTCTCGCTCCTGGCGTCGTCCAGGACGATCAGCATCTTGCGCCCGGACAGCAGCCCGCGGTACATCTCCGCCCGCTCGTCCACCCCGTCGGGTATCGCGTTGCCCGGCACGCCCAGCGCGCGCAGGAAGCGTTCGAGCACCTGCCCGGAGCCGACCGGGTGGGACTCCCCTCCGTGCAGGTCGGCGAAGAGCTGGCCGTCCTCGTAGCGGCCGGCGACGCTGTGCGAGACGTGCACCGCGATCGTGGACTTGCCGATGCCCGGTTTGCCGACGACGGCGATGACGGGGACGGCGAGCCGCTGGCGGTCCTCCGCCGCGAACGTGAGCTGGCGGCGGATGGCCTCGACCAGCTTGATCCTGCCGGTGAAGTCGGCGATGTCGGTGGGGAGCATGCGGGGAACCGTCCGGCGGCCGGTCGGCGCCTCCTGTGTCTCCCCGTGGCGTTGCTGCTGCTGGTGGTGTTGCTGCTGCTGCTGTGACTGCTGCTGCCGCGCCGGCGGGTCGAGGCTCTCGTCGGAGGTGAGGATGGCGTACTCGAGCTGCTGGAGGCTCTCGTTGGGCTCGATGCCCAGCTCGTCGATCATCGTCTGGCGGGCGCGGCGATAGACCGTCAGCGCCTCGGCCTGGCGTCCCGAGCGATAGAGCGCGAGCATCAGCTGGCCGCGCAGCCGTTCCCTGAGCGGGTGTTCCTCGACGAGCTCGCTGAGCTCGCCCACCAGCTCGTGGTGCCTGCCCAGCTCCAGCTCCAGATCGACGCAGTCCTCGTTCGCGTTGATCCGGCGCTCGGTCAGCTTGCCGATGGCCGACTGCACGAGCCGGCTCTCCTGGCCGTCGAGGGCGGGCCCCCGCCAGAGGGCGAGCGCGTCCCGATAGTGCTTGACGGCCTCCTCCAGGCGGTGGCCGTCGCGGGCCTGGCGGGCCTGGCCCAGGAGACTCTCGAAGTTCTGGGAGTCGAGCTGCCCCTCGGCGACCCGCAGGGTGTATCCCTGGGGGTGGGTCGCGATGACGTCGGCCCCGCCGTTGGCGGCGAACAGCCGCCGCAGCGAGGAGATGCAGATCTGCACCTGCGCGCGCGAGGTGCTGGGGAGATCCTCACCGTAGATCGCGTCTGTCAGCCGCCCGATGGTGACCATCCGGTTGGCCTCGAGCAAGAGGCAGGAGAGGACCACCTGCTGCCGGGGTGCTCCCAGATCCAGGCGCTGGGCGCCGGCGACGACCTCCAAGGGGCCGAGGATCCGATACTCCACCGAATCTCCTTACAGAATCGCGGCCTGTCCAGGAATTCACCACACGGTCGGTGTAAGAGAGACGCGAGTGACCTGACCATTCCCATGGAGGCAGGCAACAATTGACTCAACCCCACCACCATGACCTTCAGGCATATGCCCGGCGATCACAGTGGGTAATTTATGTGCATAAACATCATCAGCGGGGATCATACATCGTCGCTGGTGGGAGAACCAGTGGGATTTGTAAAGGTCTGGCCCGATTTGCGACTAACGGGTGGGTTTGAGACACGAAGAAGCGGCCGGGCCATGGACGGCTCCGACCGCTTCGGCGGACCCCGCCGCCGGCGATGACGCCGGGCGGGGGTCGCAGTTCAGCCCCAGGGAGTGTTGCTGGCGAGCACCGTGGTCCTCGTGGCCCCGTCGGCGGCGGAGGAGACGGCGGCGGTGAGACCGAGGCACCCGAGGACGGCGATGGCGGAGACGACGATCCGGAGGGCGCTGAAGCTCACGATTTCCCGCATTTTCTTACCTCTTCTTCGTGTCTTGCAGGCTGTTCACTGCTGTCCGCCTGTCTGCTTCAAAACGTAAATAGGCCTCCTATCCGCCTCTTATCCGATCCCTTCTGATCCGGCATCCGGCCTATCCGGCGCGAAAGAATAGGGGTGGGTGGCCGATGGATAGCGGGCCGAAGGCGGATGGATAGCCCTCCCCTGGAACCTGATGTGACCGAGGCCGCGTGATAAGGGTCACGCGGTCCCGACCAGCAGATGGGTAACCTCAATGAGCATCGCCACGCAGGCACTTGACGGCGTCTACGGCCGGTCCGCGGCCGGTGTCCGAGCTCGCCTGGAGCGCTCTTCTGGCGCCGGCTGGGAGCCGGTGTCCGAGGGCGAGACCGACATCGATGGAAACGTCAAAGAATGGACGGACGAATTCATGGAGCGCGGGCTCTATCGTCTCGTCCTCGCCACCGACCACTATTTCGCCGGGCTCGGCATGACCACCTCCTACCCGGAGGTCACGGTCATGTTCAGGATGCACGACGAGCGCATGCCGTACCACGTCCAGGTCGTGCTGGCGCCACACTCGTACTCGACGTGCTTCGGCGTCCGCGGGTGAGTCCGCGAGCGGTGGAATCCGTCCTGCCAAGGGAAGCGAACATGTCCGTTCAAGAATTGGTGATATCCGGCTCCGACTCCTCCGCGCGGGACGAGGGCACGCCCTCGGTCATCGCCCGGTGCCTGAGCAACTTCCGCCTGGAGGTCGACGGGCAGGCCGTCTCGCACTGGCGCGCCGGCAAGTCCCGCGCCCTGTTCCAGTACCTGCTGGTCAACCGCGAGCGGTTCGTCCACCGGGACCGGTTGCACGAGGTGCTGTGGCCGGAGCGGGAGGGGCACCACTCCAGCTCGCTCAAGGTCGCCGTGCACGGGGTGCGGCGGGTGCTCAACGAGTTCGAGGACAGGGACGGCTTCACCCTGCTCCACCAGGACCACGGGTACGTGCTGCGGACGAACAGCGCGTGGGTGGACATCGAGGAGTTCCAGCGCGCCTTCGACCGGGGCCGGACCGCGTGGGTGGACAAGGACCACGACAGCGCCATCGCGTGGTTCCAGCGGACCGCCGACCTGTACACCGGGGACTTCCTCTCCGGCGAGAGCGGCGACTGGATCAACGAGCAGCGGCAGTGGATGCGCGGGACCGCCCTGCGCGCCCTGTCCGCGCTGCGCACCGAGGCCCTGGAGCGCGAGGACTGGCCGGCCGCGATGCACTGGTGCCGCAGGGCCCTGGACATCGACCCCCACCACGAGACCACCTACCAGACGCTGATGATGATGCACGGCGAGCTGGGCGAGCTCGGCCGCGTCCTGAGCTGGTACGAGGTGTGCCGTCACCGGCTGCGCACCGACCTGGGCGTGGAGCCGAGCGAGCGCACCGAGCGGCTGCTGGCCTCGCTCATGCGAGGCCGGACCCTGCCGCCCCTGACCGGCCGGCGCCCGTGACGGCGCCATCGATAGCGCCATCGATAGCGCCATCGATAGCGCCGATGGCCCCATCGACAGCGCCCCCCGGCCGGGGGCCGGATCTGGAAGGCCTGCGCGCGGCGGTCGGCGAGTTCGCCCGATACGGCGCGGCCGACAGGTCGTGGGAGCGGCTGCTGCTGGCGACCGGGCCGCGGGTCGACCCCGCGCTCGCGGCCCATCGCCGGGCGCTGCTGGTCTGGCTGAACGCCTGGGGCTGCCGGCTGCGCTACCCGCGCGAGGGCGAGCGCGACGTCTTCTGCGCGGAGACCGCCGCCTGGTGGGAGCGCTGGGGGGAGCGCCTTCCCGGCCGGGACGCCGTGCTCGCGACGCTGGGCGACGCGGAGATCGAGGTGCTGGGCGGGTGTTACGCGGATCTGTCGGCGATGCCGGCGACCCCCGGGCCCAGACCCCGCTCCCTGGGACCGACCGCCGCGACCAAGATGCTGCACGCGCTGCGCCCGCGGGCGCTGATGCCGTGGGACGCCGCCATCGCCGACGCCCTGCACGGGGCCCGTACGGCGGAGGCCTACCGCGCGCACCTGCGAACGGGCCGGGAATGGGCGCGGCGCCTGCTCTCCGAGACGGGTCTCGACGAGCAGGCGCTGGCGGTGGAGCTGGGCCGTCCCGGGCGGCCGCTGGCGAAGATGCTGGACGACTACTGCTATCTGGCGTTCACCGCGGCGACCTGAACCGCGGCGACCTGACCGGCCCTTGAGCTCCGCCTTCACGGCCGCGGGGACGAGTTCACGGCGACGTTCGCGACCGGCGACGGTCACGGGGACGCGACCCGGACGACGGGTCGCGTCCCCGCGCTCATCGCAGCGACCTGACCAGGCTTCGCGCGGCCGTGCGGCTCGCGGCGAGCACGGTCTTGCCGGCGCCGCCGCTCCCCCCGGTGAAGGTGTAGACGCCCCTGGCCAGGGGACGCAGCGACAGCCCGCCCGTGGGGTGGTAGCACTCGACCGCGGTGACGGCCTTGACGCTCCCCCCCGGCGGCCGGTATCCGATCCTGGCCTCGGCGACGTCGAGGATCCTGCTGGTGAGAACGGGGTCTGTCGGCGTGCTTCCAGGGTTGATGTCCCATCTGTCGGTCGGCAGCCCGAGCAGGATCCTCTCCTCGGAGTACGACCTGCCGTAGAGGCCGGACGTCTCGTCGACGAACGCGTTGGGTTCCTTTCCGCCCGAGGGGCCGAGGACGTACTGGATGACCTTGGTGCGCAGTCCCGCGTCCGTCAGGCCCGTGCGGGCGAGAAGGCCCTGGGTCCACGCCCCGGCGGCCACCACGACGGCGTCGAACCTGGCCGGGCTGCCCTCCGACGGCCGGACCTCGGCCTCGGCGGTGATGCCGTCCACCTGCCCGTCGATGACGAAGGCGCCCGACCTGACGAGCTCGACCAGGAGCCGGTCGCGGAAGCCGTTCGGGGAGAGGTATCCGGCGCGCTTCTCGACGACGGCCACGCTCCCCTCCGGCAGCTCGCGGAACGTGCCGCGGGTGCTGAGCTCCGCACCGCTGACCAGGGAGATCGAGCCGGGCAGCCGGCTGCGTACCAGCTCGACCAGGCCCTCGGTGCCCGGTCCGAGGCCGGGCAGCAGGTACACCGAGCCGGTCTCCCGGTAGGAGGCCCACTCGCGCAGCTCCCGGTTCGAGTGGAGCTCGGCCAGGCTGTCGGCGGCCTCCAGGCACAGGGCCGCGTCGGGCTCGAAGGCCCTGGTCAGGCCTCCGGAGGCGGCGCTGGCGTCGGCCCTGCGGTGTGGCTCTCCCGTGTAGAGGTGGACGGCGCTTCCCCTGACGACCTCGCACAGGCGCCAGGCCAGCATCGCCCCCGCGATCCCGCCACCCACGACGGCGATTTTGATCATCGCACTCCTCCGTTCATGTAGCCGAAGCGGTCGCGGTCCGCGACTCGTCGGTCTTGTTCGGGTCCCGCATGCCGATCAGGCCCGCCACGGTCGCGATCGCGGAGAGCAGGGCCGCCCACAGCCACACCGAGCGCCCCACCTGGAACCACACCAGGGTTCCGATGACCGGCCCGATCGCGGTGCCGAGCCCGAAGACGCTCTGCATGGCGCCGATGTAGCGCCCGCGGAGCCGCTCGGGACCGGCCAGGGCGGGGTAGGCGAACGTGGTGGGTCCGCCGATGATCTCCGAGAGCGTCCAGACCAGGGTGCCGAGCATGAACCAGATCGGGAGCGGGGAGATCGCGTAGATGGCGTAGCCGACCGAGACGAGACCGAGCCCGAGCAGCGCGGTCAGCCGGATCGGCCACTTCTGCACGACCTTCGTCATCGCCAGCTCGCAGGTGATGACGATGAGGCCGTTCAGCGAGACGGCCGCGCCGTACCACCACAGGCTGATGCCGGCGGCGGAGATGTCCAGCGGCAGGGTCGCCGTGTACTGGCAGTAGACGATGGAGGTGAGCAGCATCGCGACCAGGTACATGCTGTAGCGCCAGTCGGCGAACACCGCGAGGTAGCCGGAGCGGCCCTCGGCGGGCGCCCCCTTCGCGGCCTCCGCCTCCGCCCGCGCGGCCGCGGCTCGCGCGGCGCGCGGGGCACGCTTGGGCAGCGCGAACATCACGATCCCGCCGAAGATCAGTGCCGCGGCGGCCTCTCCCCAGAACAGCGCGTTGTAGGAGACCGACAGCAGCGCGGCGCCGATCAGCGGGGCGGCGGTCATGCCGAGGTTCAGGCCGAGCCGGTACATCGCCGTGATCATCACGACCCGGTGCCTCGGCGTCAGCTCGGTGAGCATCGTCTGGGCGGCCGGTCGATAGAACTGGCCGACCGTGCTGACCATGAAGACCGCGGCCAGGATCATGGCGTAGGACGGGGCGTAGAGGATGGACACGATCAGCAGGGCCGAGCCGCCCATGCTGATCAGGGTGACCGCCCGGGCGCCGAGCCGGTCGGAGAGCGACCCCCCGGCCAGCGAGCCCACCACCGCGCCGGCCCCGTACACCCCCAGCGCGAGTCCCGCCTGGGTGGCGGAGAAGCCCCGGTCGGTCATGAACAGCACCAGGTAGATCTGGATGAACGCGGCCAGCCTGCTGATGAAGCCTCCGAAGAGCAGCGCCCTGACGGCGCGCGGGGAATCTCGCAGGGTGGCGAACACGCCGTCGTCCGGCTTGTCCGGGGGTGTTGGGGCGACGTTGTTCTCGTTCTCGATGACGGCGGTCATGCGGCTTCCTTCACCTTCAGGTGCGCCTCGGCGGCGTCCAGCGCGGCCAGGCACTCGTCGACGGTCGGGGACAGCGCGGTGGCGTAGGCGATACGCCCCCACAGGGTGCCCTTGGGCGGTGGTGAGACGGTCGCGCCCGCGGCGACCACCGGGACGACCCGGTCGATCTCCGGGGGCAGGCCGGCCTCGTCGAACTCGATCGACTCGATCGTGGTGTCGTCCTCGGCGACGTAGAAGAAGCGCACGCCGCCGACGAGCTTGCGCTCGGGGGCGAGCGCGGGGGTACGGCCGCAGGCCACCGCGGCGGCGGCCAGGCCGGGGTCGATCCCGGTGGTGAGCATCCCGAGGTAGGGGATCATGTCCCCGCCCAGGCGCGCGTTCACCTCGATGACGCGCAGTCCCCGGGAGGAGAGCTTGACCTCGGTGTGGGTGAAGCCGTCGGTGAAGCCGAGCGCGGTGTGGGTGTCCTGCAGGACGCGGCGGAACTCGGGGTCGTGCAGGAGCTCGTCCTGGGCGTCGACGAAGTGGCCCACCTCCTCGCAGTAGGGCTCGTAGCCGAGGACCTTCCTGCCGAGGAAGAGCGGGGTCACCACGCCGCCCTGGACGACGGCGTCGACGCTGACCTCGGGGCCGTCGGCGAACTCCTCGACCAGGACGGGGACCTCGAACGTCGCCCCGCCGGGGACGTGCAGGTCGTGGACGAAGGCGAACCGCTCCGCCAGCTCCCCGGGGTCCTCGACCTTGATGACGCCCAGGCTGCCGCCCAGGCCGCGCGGCTTGAGGATGGCCGGGTAGCCGACCGTCTCGGCGGCGGCCAGGGCCTCGTCGAGCGTGGAGACGGCGAGCGACCTGGGCTGGGGGACGCCGAGCGCGTCGAGCGCGACGCGGGTGAGGTGCTTGTCGCGGCAGCGGCGCACCATCTCGGTGTCGCCGCCCGGCAGGCCGAGGGCCTGCGAGACGTGCGAGGCGGCCAGGATCGTGGCCTCGTCCCAGCACAGCACCCCGCTCACGGGCTCGCGGGCGGCGAGCTCCAGCGCGGCGGTGACCAGGGCGGGGCCGTCGCCCAGGTCGGCGACGACGGTCCAGCCGGTGACGTACTCCTTCTCCCAGCCCGGCTCGGCGGCCACCAGGAGGTGGACGCGGTACTCGGTGGCGATGGAGCGCAGCAGGTACTCGCGGTAGTGCCGCATCCCCGTCGCGACCACCAGGATCAGCGGTCTGGTGTCGGTGGTCATGTCACGCCTCCTTGGCGGTGGTCACGAGCTGCTTGGCTGCGCCGTCGGCGCCGTCGGTGCCCTGCAGGGTGTCGAAGAACTCCTCGCGGACGACCTCGTCCTCGGTGGGGGCGATCCTGGCCGCCGCGTAGCGCAGCAGGGGCGGCGCCATCATCGAGGTCACGACCGCGACCAGGACGATGACCGTGTAGGACGCCGTGGTGAGGACGCCCAGGCGCAGGCCCACCATCGCGATGATCACTTCGATCACCCCGCGGGAGTTGAGTCCGGCGCCGAGCGCGAGGGCCTCCCAGCGCGTACGGCGGGCGATGCGGGCCCCCAGGTAGGCGCCGGCGAACTTGGCCGCGATGGCGACGGTCAGCACCACGACGCCGGCGACGAGCACGGGCGGCTTGGCCAGCTCGGTCAGGTCCATCCGCAGGCCGGCCGTCGCGAAGAAGATCGGCGCGAGCACCGCGGCGACGAGCGTCTGCAGGGGCGCGAGCCTGGCGACCTTCAGGTCCGGCGAGGAGCCGACGAGCGCGCCGCAGACGAAGGCGCCGAGGATGGCCTCGAAGCCCATCGACTGGGTGGCGGCGGCCGAGAGCAGGATCATGATCGTCACCGCGGCGATCGTGGTGGCGCTGCCGCCGCGGTCGGCGAGGCGCAGCACCTTGGCGACCACCCTGCGGCCGAACAGGACCGACACGGCCACGAGGCCGGCGAGCAGCGCGATCGCGGTCAGCGCGGCCTGCCCGGTGCGCGCCCCCGCGGTGGCGAGGGCGGAGACCACCGAGAGCAGGAACCAGCCGACCACGTCGTCGATGACGGCGCTGCTCAGGATGAGCTGGCCGATGTCGCGGTGGAGCAGGCGCATCTCCATGAGCACCTTGGCGATGACGGGGATGGCGCTGACGCACAGCGCGACGCCCATGAAGAGCGCGAAGACCGTGTGGTCGACGCCTTCGGCGATCATCTCGGTGGGGGCCAGGAACCCGATCCCGACACCGAGGACCAGCGGGACGACCAGCCCGAAGCCGCTGATCCAGGCGGCGCTCCTGCCCTGGCGCCGGATGAAGCCCAGGTCGAGGTGCATGCCGGTCAGGCCGACCAGCAGCAGGACGCCGAGCTGGCCGACGGCGTCGATCATGTGGAATCTGGCCGGGTCGGTGGGCAGCAGCCAGGCGGAGAACTCGGGGGCGATGTTGGCGAGCAGCGAGGGCCCGATCAGGATGCCCGCGCTGAGCTCACCGAGCAGAGCCGGCAGGCCGAAGCGGACGGAGAGGCGGCCCAGGACGGTGGCCAGGCCCAGGAGCAGCCCGAGCTGCAGCAGCAGGACCATCAGGTTCTGGGCGGGGATGACGGCGACGGGGGCCGCGGCGACGGTCACGGCGGTCACTCGCCGTTCTCGACGTAGTACCAGTTCTCCGGGCTGATCATCCCGAAGGGGTTGATCGGCTCGAAGCCGCGGATGTTGTTGGAGACCTCGAACAGCCGCAGGGAGAAGTTCGGGATGAAGATGACGGGGACCTGCTCGGCGATGTAGTCCTGGTACTCGTAGAGCGCCGCGGGGTCGTCGCTGGTCAGGGTGCGGTCGATGAGCTCGTCGGCCTTCGGGTCGGTGTAGTGGCCGAAGTTGCCGCCGGCGTCGGTCCGGAAGAGGATCTCGCCGCTCGGGTAGTGGTAGACCCAGCCGCCGCCCCAGGTGCTCAGCTCCCACAGGCAGGGGCTGTCGGGGCCGACGACGCAGGGGGCGTCCTCGGCCACCAGGACCGAGCCGTAGACCTCCTGCAGCCGCAGCTCGATGCCGGCCTTGACGGCGTCGTCGCGGAACTGCTCCATCAGGCGGGTGAGCGCGGGGCGTCCCTCGGCGTACCTGAGGGAGAAGCTGAGCTTGGTGCCGCCGGGGATGCCCGCGCCGGCCTGGCCGGGGCCCTCGCCGGGGTTGACGCAGACGGCGGGGAACGTGCTGGTGTCCCAGCCGTTGGCCTCCAGCAGCTCGCGGGCCCGCTCGGCGTCGAAGGGCAGGATCGGCGCGCCCTGCAGGGTGGGCGAGACCAGGTCGCTGACCGGGTAGCGGGGCACCGGCCCGTCCTGCCGGTAGGCGTAGCCGTGGTAGATGTCGCGGGACGCCCGGTCCTGGTCGAGCGCGTGCTGCATCGCCTGCCGGATGTAGGTCTGGGCGAGCATCTTGCCGGCGACGGTGGGGTTGTTGTAGTTGAGCGGGATGTAGCGGATGCAGAAGGCCGCCTGCGGGACCAGCGTGTAGTTGTCGCCCAGCGGGTTGGGGCCGCCCTTGGTGGGGTCGTCGGTCGGCTCGGCGCTGAAGCTCAGCGGCAGGTAGCCGACCTGGATGCCGTCGGGCGCGTCCGGCCCCTCCAGCAGTTTCTGATACTCCTCGCCGTCGGACATGAAGGGGATCTGCCGGAACTCGTCCAGGTGCGCCTTGTTCGGCCCGGAGTAGTGCTCGTTGGGGACGAAGGTGACGACGCCCTCCATGGTGTAGCTCTTCAGCCGCCACGGGCCGCTGACCACGCTCCACACCGGGCTGGTCGCCCAGTGCACCCGGTCGGAGTTGTCCTCCTCGATGACGCCGCCGTTCTCGCCCATCAGAAAGTCGTAGACGTCCGCGACGTTCTCCAGGCCGAACGAGGCGTCGGAGGGCCCGTCGGCGGTGCGGTCCCAGGCCTTGGGCATCGGGGTGATGGTGCTGAGCTGGTTCATCAGCACCCAGCGCTTGGAGTAGACCTTGTCGAAGGTGAAGTAGACCTTGTCCTCGGCGAGCTTGCCGTAGGAGACGAGGTTGTCGGGGAAGCAGCCCGGGACGTACTCGCCGTAGCGCTCGCCCTTGACCGCCATCATGTTCACCCAGAACAGGACGTTGTCCGCGCAGATCGTCTCCCCGTTGGACCACTTCCAGGGCTTGACGGTGACGGTGACGGTCAGGCCGTCCTCGCTCCACTGCGGCGGCTCGCCGATGCTGAGGTCGTAGTCGACCTCGGGGGTGCCGTGCGTGCCGAAGAAGTAGAGCGGCCGGTACATCAGGATCTGGAACTCAAGCAGGTTGCGGGTGCCGAAACGCTCCGGCGGGGTGAAGGGAAAGATGATCGAGGGAGGGAATCCGGGGGCGCAGGCCCAGGTCACCGTGCCGCCCTTGACAGGCCTCTCAACGTTCGGGCGGGCGATGGTGTTCAGGGTCATGTCAGCTCTCAATCCTCTGGTGGGGCGGTACGAACGTGGTGGGGTCGATCTCCTCAAGGAGGGAGACGCCGCTGCTCGCGTGGGCGCCGAAGCGCTCCCACGTCTCGTGGAGCAGGACCCGGCCGTCGGGGAGCAGTTCGGGGGTGCTGCGGCAGTGGCCCGACACGACGGCACCGGTGTCGAGGACCATCGTGTAGGCGAAGTCGAGGGTGCCGTCGGGGGCGCAGAGACCGGTGAGGCTGCCCCGGCGGGCGTGGCCGCCGGAGAACTCGCCCCACAGCAGGTCGCCGTCCTGGCGGTACAGGGCGATCGGGTGCCGCTCCCCGGAGGGGACGCCGCCGGTGGTGAAGCGGCGCCCGTTGTAGTCGATCATGAGTTGGCCGCCCTGAGCTCCAGGGTGCAGCACTTGGCGCTGCCGCCGGACTTCAGCAGCTCGGAGAGCTCGACGCCGATGGGCTCGTAGCCGCGCTCGCGCAGCTCGCCCATCAGGTGGGTGGCCGCGGGCGGCATCAGGACGTGGCGGCCGTCGGAGACGGCGTTCAGCCCGAACACCTCGGCGTCGGCCTCGTTGGCGATGATCGCGTCGGGGTACAGGACGCGCAGCACGCCCTGGCTCTCCCTGGAGAAGGCCCCCGGGTAGTACATGATCTGGTCGCGGCCGAGCACGGCCAGCGCGGTGTCGAGGTGGTAGAAGCGCGGGTCGACCAGCCTCAGCCCCGCCACCGGGATCCCGAAGAACCTCTCCGCCTCGCGGTGCGAGCGGATGTCGGTGCGGAAGCCGGTGCCGGCCAGCAGGTACCTGCCGGCGTGCAGGTAGTCGCCCTCGCCCTCGTTGACGTGGACCGCCTCGCGGGTCTGGTAGCCGCGGGCGCGGAACCACTCCAGGTAGGCGGGGCCCTCGGCGGCCCGCTCCTCGTACCGGAACCTCGCCGACAGCACCTTCCCGTTGATGACCGTCGCGCCGTTGGCGGCGAAGACCATGTCGGGGTAGCCGGGCAGCGGCTCGATGAACTCCACCTGGTGGCCCAGGGCGCGGAAGGCGCGCAGCAGGCCGTCCCACTGGAGCCTGGCCAGCGAGCCGTCGACCGGCTTGCCGGGGTCCATCCAGGGGTTGATGGAGTAGACGACGTCGAAGTGGGTGGGCGGGCACATCAGGTAGCGGCGGGTGCGGGCGACGCGCAGGGTCCGGGCCGGCGCCTCCTCGATCAGCTGTGTCATGACACCTCTCCGTCCTGGACGAGCGTGACCTTGATCTTGGAGGCGTAGTCGAGCATCGTCTCCCTGGCGTCCTCCAGGGAGGTTCCGGTGGTGCCCAGGAAGCCGAGGATGCTGTTGCCCTCCGGCGGGCGCCGGACGAGGTCCCCGGGACTGGCGGTGATCTTGAGGAAGAAGACCTTCTCGGACTCGGAGACCTCGGCCGGCACGTCGATCTCGGTGATCCGGCCCGCGTCGCACATCAGGCACATCGCGGTGACGTGGACGCCGGTCGGCCGGTAGTGGCGCACCCGCGGCGCCGCGCCCCGGGCCACGTCCATCACGGCGCGGATCGGGTTGTGCGCGGCGGTGATCCCGGCGATGAGGTCCAGCCCTCCGCCGCCGGGCCTGATCGCGATCTCCAGCAGGTACGGCTCCCCCCGGTGGA
The DNA here is from genome assembly GCF_059358815.1 of Streptosporangium nanhuense. NCBI lineage: Bacteria > Bacillati > Actinomycetota > Actinomycetes > Streptosporangiales > Streptosporangiaceae > Streptosporangium > Streptosporangium nanhuense. The sequence goes on along the minus strand of NZ_JCADBG010000001.1, from coordinate 768,321 downwards.
AGCGCACCTCGGCGTGCAGCACGCTGCGCCGCAGTCCCTGGGAGTGCGCTCCGGCCCTGACCACGCGGTGGACCGCGGCCACCTGCTCGGTGGTGAGCGCGGTCGGCCCGTGGTGCACGTCGTCGTCGAAGGTGCCCCCCTCGACGGTGATGCGGTCCACGATGGAGCCGAGGTAGACCTCGCCGTCCCAGGCCACGGCCTCGATGAGGAACTCGTCCCCGTCGAGGAAGGCCTCGACGAGCAGGCCGTGCGGGCCGAGGTCGAGGCCGTGCGCCTCCATCTCGAACCACGACATCCCCTCGATGCCGGCCAGCGCCTGGGGGAACAGCTCCGCCATCTCCTCCGCGTCGTCGATCTTGAACACGAAGTTGCTCGCGGCGCCCAGGGTGGGCTTGAGGATGACCGGGTAGCCGAAGTCGTCGGCGGCGCCGAGCGCCGCGTCCAGCTCGGTGACGAAGCGGAAGTCCGGGTGCGGCGCGTCGTACTTGCGGTGCGCCTCGCGCATCAGCAGCTTGTTGCGGCTGGTCCTGGCCGCCTCGACGCCCACGCCCGGCAGGCCGAGCGCCTCGGCGACGGCCGCGACCGTGGTCACGCCCGACTCGGAGAAGGTGATGATCCCGTCGAAGCGCTCCTGCTCGTGCCACTCCTTGGCCTCGGTGATGAGGTCGTCGATGTTCTGCGAGCCCACGACGCGGTAGCGGTCCTCGGGCCAGAAGTCCGGGGTGCCGATGCCGTTGAGCACGTAGAGCTCGGCGCCGTAGTCCTGGACCTGCTGGTAGCGGGAGCGGTAGTAGGTGGCGTTCTGTCTGGCTTCCATGGCGAGGAGTTTCATCGGGGGCTCCGGTGCAGTCGCGGTAGCGGGAAGGCGTCGATCGTCTCCGCGGAGGTGTCGAGGGTGAGCTCGACACCGGCCGCCTCGGCCTCGGCCGCGACGTCGATGAGGATGGGGGCGGCGCAGGCGAGGAAGGCGCGCACCTCCAGCAGGAGGTCGCCGGGCTCGTCGCGCTCGGCGGTCAGCAGCCTCGCGAGCTGGGTGACGATGCCGTCCGCCGCCCTGGTCAGGCTGAACGAGGTGAGGTCGTAGCAGAGGCGGAACCTCTCGACGACCACCGCGGCCCGGCGGCGCCCGGCGTCGGTGACCTTGAGCTCCTCCCCCGGGTCGGTGACCAGGGCGTCGAGGCGGTCGGCGAGCGCGTTCCACGGCTCGAGCAGCCTGCGGGCGGTGACCTTGTCGAGGCCCTCCCTGGTGAAGTTGGCCCGCTGGTCCTCCGGGCAGGTCAGGGCGAGGTAGAACCGGACCAGGTCGCGCGGCACCTCGGCGACCAGGTCGGCGCCGCGGATGAGGTGGCCCCGGCTGGTGGAGAACTTCTCGTTCTCCAGCTCGTAGAACTCGTTGCAGACGTTGGTGTCGGGGGTGATGTAGCGGTCGCCGTGGGCGAGCAGCATGACCAGGTCGACCATGCCCCAGAAGTAGACGTTGTCGAAGCCGTGGAAGTAGACGAGGCTGTTGCCGCTCTCCACGAGCCAGGCCCGGTCGACGGGGCCCTCGGGCTCGCCGGCCGCCTTCCAGGTGCTGTAGATCGAGGCGGGCATCGCCTCGACCCACGGGTAGAGGATCTGGCCGGGCGTCTCGGCGAACGGGGCGTCGATCCCCCAGCCCGGCGACGGCACCGTGATCGGGATCTCCGGGAGCGGCCGGGCCAGGATCTCGCGGATGAGCTGCCTGCTGTGTCCCCTCCAGGTGTGCTCGCGGGCGGCGTAGTAGGCGGTGAGCTCCTCCCGGTAGTTCTCGATGGGCAGGACCAGGACGGTGACCTCGCGCGAGACCACCGGGTCGGCGGGGTCGAGGACCGAGCGCGGGTCGCCCAGGTCGTCGAAGTGGTTGGGATGTCCGCACCCCTCGCACGACCCGCCGCAGCTCTCGGTCAGGCAGGCCGGGCACTCGCCCTTGACCAGCCCGTCGAACAGGTAGGTCCCGGCGTTCCGCGCGTACGGCATCCGCACGGTCCGCGGCTCGAAGCGGCCCTGCTCGTGGAGGGCGGTGACGAAGTCGAGCACGGTCTTGCGGTAGGTGTCGTCGATGGGCGGCATCGGGGCCAGGGAGATGCCCATCGCCTCGACCGACCGCTGGATGGCGGCGGTGGAGGCCGCGCACAGCTCGGCGGGCGTGGTGCCGTTCTTGCGGGCGGTCGAGATCATGTACGACTGGCTGTCGTCGGTGCAGGTGTTGTAGTTGACCGGGCGGCCCTCGGCCCGCAGGTAGCGGGCGTAGACGTCGCCGGCGATGTAGGGGCCCGCCATGTGACCGACGTGCAGGTCCCCGTTGGGCGTCGGCGTCGCGGCGATGACGATCGTCTCCGTCATCTCTCCTCCTGGTGGCGGGACTCGAACGTGCGGGTCATGTCGTGGTCCCACCAGATGCCGTACATCTCGAAGACGCCGGTGCCGTTGTTGACGACCTGGTGGTCGGTGCCGGGCGGGAAGTAGGCGACGTCCCCGGCGGAGAAGGGGGCGCTCTCGCCCTCGCTCTCCAGGACCGCCTCGCCGGAGACGGCGATGAAGATCTCGTACTCGTGGTGGGCGTGCCTGGTCGAGGCGGTGCCCGGCGCGATGACGCACCAGGCGCCCTCGAAGGGGGCGTTCAGCGTCTCCCAGGGCATCAGCCGCTTGGCGAGCAGGCCGTTGTCCTGGCGCAGGTGGGCGGGGTCATAGGAACGGAGGTCCACGGGGGTTCTCCTCGAAGTGTGCGGCGGGGGTCAGGAGGCGACCGGGAGGGCGAACGGCGTCAGGAGCTCGGCGGCGGCGTTGCTGCCCTGGATGTCGTAGACGATCTCCTCGGCCCGGTTGGCCAGCGTGCTGAGCAGGGAGTCGGCGATGCCGTGCGTGTCCTCGTTGACGCCCTGCAGGTAGCAGGAGGCGTCCGAGCCGACGGGCAGGGAGAGCTTGTAGAAGCGGTCGACGCCGATCTCGCCGAGGCCGGCCCTGGCGGCGAGGTCGCGGATCAGCGTGGGCATCCGGCGGTCGAAGCCGGTGCCGAGCAGCAGGACGTCGCAGGGCAGCTCGTCGCAGGCGCCGCTCTTCCTGTCCTGGAGGGTGAGGACGATCTCGTCGTTCTCGACCCTGGCCGCGGCGATCTCGGCCATCGTGATCATCCGGATCCTCTCCTGTCCGGTGAGGCGCTCCAGGTAGATCTGCCGGTAGAGGTTCTCCAGCAGGCCCGGGGACAGGCCCGCGTAGTTGGTGCGGTGCATCTCGCCGAGGAGCTGGCGCCGCGCGTCGGGGCGCGAGCGGTGGAACTCGTCGACGAAGGAGGCGTAGAAGAGCTCGTTGGTGAACTTGCTGCTCTCGTAGCCGTTGAGGCCGATGGAGCGCATGACCATCGTGCACTGGGCGTTGGGCATGTTCTGGTGGGTGGCCCACAGCATCTCGGCCGCGCTCTGCGCGCCGCCGATGACCGCGACCCGGTGCGGGGCGTCGTGGTCGAGCCCGGCGATGCCCCGGCTGTACTCGGTGCTGTGGATGATCCGATCGCGGGGAAGCGTGTCGAACACCTCGGGGACGTGCGCGTCGCGGCCGGCGCCGACCACCAGGGTGCGGCAGCCGATGGTCGAGCCGTCGGCGAGCCGGACGATCCAGCTCTCGACGCCGCCGTCTCCGGACAGGATCGGCTCGACCCCCACGCAGCGCCGGTTGTACTCGATGCGCACCTGGGCGAGCGACTCGGCCACCCAGAGCAGGTAATTCGAGATCTCCATTCTGTACGGGGTGAAACTGCCCAGATTGACGAATTCACTGAGCCTTCCGACGGAGTGCAGGTGATTCACGAAGGAGAATCTGCTCTGCGGGTTCCTCAGCGTGACGAGGTCCTTGAGAAAGGAGACCTGGCTCTGGGTCCAGGGCAGCAGCATTCCCCGCTGCCAGACCACGTTCTCGTGCTGTTCTATGATCAGCGTTCTGGTGGCCAGCTCCGGAGCGAGCTCTTCGAGGGCCACGGCGAGGGCGAGGTTGGACGGCCCTGCGCCGAGGGCGAGTAACTCGACTTCCTGATGCTTCACGGTGGTCGCCTCCCGGACGACTTCTCGGGCGCGGTGCCCGTGACGAATGGTTTTCTTGGGTTTCTCCTGGTCTGCTCACTGCCAGCCGGCTCCGCCGGCCGGGGTGAGGGCCGCGGTGACCGCGAGGCCGGCCCTGGCTCCGGTCACGACGGCGGCGACGGGAACGGCGGTGAGCGAGGGGGCGCCGAGGACGGGGGCGATTGAACGGAGCGTGGTACCCATTGTTCTTCTTTCCTTTCGGCCGGCGATTCTCGGCGCCCTTTTCCTGTTTCACGGGTGCCGTCCGGGCCAACTTTTCCCGGACATTTCCCGTTTCGTTCTGACACTTTGATTCTTGGTCGTTCGAGGTGGATTCCGGAAGGCCTGGAGGCTGTCAGCGCGCTGCAATGGCAGGACGCTGACAGGCCTCCTCGTCGAACGCCTCGAGGCGTCCGAGCGCGAGGTCGAGGTCGGTGCCGCAGGCCACCAGGGACCAGCCCGCGAGCTCGGGCACGGCGCCGAGGGCGCGCAGGCACAACCGCGCCGCCGCGCTCTCGGCCTCGTCGAGGGTGCGTCTGCGGACGAAGAGCCCGAGGTGGATTCCCGCGGGACGGTCCTCGCCGTAGATGTGCTCTATCCCGTCGGCGGGCTCCGCCAGTGCCAGGAGCAGCCGTCGAAGTTCACGCGCGGGTATCCGTCCGGCGGGCGGGGCCGGACGGCCTTCGATCTCGGGGGCGCGCAGGCGCGCGTTGATGAGATACATGAATCGACCGTGGTTCGCGCGCGGCGATTCCACCAGGTGTTTCCCCTGGCAGGTCCATGGCGTGGCAGGATCATGCCATCGCGCCGGCACTCCCTGGACGGCGCCTCGCGAACCCCGGGAGATCTTCGAGGGGACGCCCCGCGAACGGCGTCTCGCGAGCCTTCCGGAAATCCCCGGGCAACGCCTTCCGAACGGCGTCTCGCGAACCTCCCGGAAATGCCCAGGGAACGCCTCCCGAATGGCGTCCCGCGAACCTGCGGGGAATCCTCCGATGAACGCCTTCCGAACGGCGCCTCACGGGACACCGGGAAATTCCCGAAAGCCGGAGCGGCTCGGAAGAAAACGGGGCCTTCGCGTAACCCGGTCATCACTGCGCCCGGCTACTTTTCAGAATGCGATCGTCGTGGGCCCCGCCCATCGGATCGCGTCTCGGTCAAGCTCGAACCGTGGAGGGGTCGTGCTCATGCTGCTTGGCATCGGGTCCGCCGAGGAAACCGTCTACCGCACCATCCTGGAGAACCCCTCCTACGGGGTCACCGAGCTGAGCCTGGAGCTGGGATGGCCGGTCCACCGGATCCGCGCGACCCTGGACGAGCTGGCCAAGCTGTCGCTCCTGCGCCCCTCGTGGGAGGAGCCGGACGTGCTGCGCCTGGTCCGCCCGGAGGTGGGGCTGGCCGCGCTGCTGGCCCGGGAGGAGGCCGCGCTGCTGGCCAAGCAGCAGGAGATCGAGCGGAGCCGGACGGCCGTCGCCCAGATGATCGCGGCCTACGGCGACCAGCACCCGGTGCGCTCGGGCGACGACTCCGAGACGCTCGTCGGCATCGACACGATCCGCGGCAAGATCGAGGAGCTGGTCGCCGAGTGCCGGCAGGAACTCCTCGGGTTCGAGCCCAAGAGCGCTCAGACCTCGGAGAACCTCGCGGCGAGCCGCCCGCTGGACGAGTCCCTGATCGAACGCGGCGTGGCGGTCCGCGTCATCTACCCCGACAGCGTCCGCAACGACCAGGCGACCACCGGGTACGCCACCTGGCTCACCGGGAACGGCGGCCAGGTCCGCACCACGCCCGGTCTCCCGCTTCGCATGCTCATCTTCGACCGGCGGGTGGCCCTGCTCCCGACGGACCCCGCGGACAGCGGCGCCGGAGCGGTCCTGCTGCGCGGGGTGGGCGTCGTCGCCGCCCTGATCGCCCTGTTCGAGCAGACCTGGGGGGCCGCCACCCCCTTCGGCGGGGAGCGCAGACGCGACGAGAAGGGCCTCAGCTCCCAGGAGCGCGAGGTGCTCCGCCTGCTCTCGACGGGGCTGACCGACGAGGCGGTGGCCCGCAGGCTCGACGTCTCGGTACGCACCCTGCGCCGCGTCACCGCCGAGCTGATGGAACGACTCGAGGCCCGCAGCCGGTTCCAGGCCGGATACCTCGCGGCCGCCAGGGGATGGCTGCCCTCCGCCCTCTGACCGCACCACGAGCCCCGGGCCCCTCCCCCGCCCGGTGGCGAACCGGCCCCGGTGTGAACGTCCCCGATGTGAACGAGGTTCATCTCGCCGCGGGGAGCGCGGAGCCGTCCATCGGGCCGTCGGGACTGTAGACCACGCACATGACGTCGCGGTCGCCTCCGGCCCAGGTCTCCCGGGTCGGCAGGATCGGATAGAACCTCAGCCCCGAGGCCGCCTCGCCGCTCCAGTGGCTGTCGAATCCCCGGCCGCAGCTCCGCCACGCGAAAGCGCTCAGCGCCGCCGGATCCCACCCGCCCTCGGGAGCGTGCACGAAGCCGTACGACTGGTTGGCCGCCCGCTCCTGGCAGGGCGTGTACAGCACGACGACCTCGGCCGCCTCCTGCGAGTAGGCCGGATCGGTGAAGCACTCCCCCGCCTCGATGTGCAGGATCCCGCTCGTCCGCGCGGTGACGAAGGTCTCGTCCTTGATCCTCGGCCCGGTCGTCCCCGCCGCTCCCGTCGTGGTCGGCGGCGGGAGCAGCGTCCCGAGGGCCACGAGGCCGAGGATCAGGGCCCAGCGACGGGCGGGCCGCCGCGTACCGGCCTGGCGGGTGAGGGTCAACGGGACGTCCTGTTCCTCGGGGAGCGGCTCTTCACCCGGGGAGCGATTCCGCTGTTCGACGGCTGGTCGGCCACACCATAGGCGTGCTCCGCGGAACGTACGGGCAACGGGGGGTGGCGGGAGCGCGGACTTCCGGCGACATCGGCGGTGCGGCCGGGCTCACAGGTTCCCGAGAGCACATGTTCATCCGGGCGCAACGCTCAATACAGGCATCTGATGATCCCTTCTGGATCAATACGGACGTCCGCCGCACTCCCTCGGCGGACAGTGATTCCTCCCCCGGAAAAGAGCTCATGATGGGCGAAGTCAATATGCCCCGGCCCGCCGGATCGCGGCGAACGAAGCTGACGGCGGCGGGCGCGGGCGTGCTGCTCCTCGGCGGCCTGGCGTTCGGCCCGGTGGCGTTCGGCGCGGCCGCGCCGCCGAAGTACCCCGCCGCCGACATCCACAAGCCCTCCCCCATGCCCGACCGTGTCATCCTGACCCCGACCACCACCCCGTCGACCAGCCAGAAGGTCACCTGGCGGGCCGTGGCGGACGCCGAGTCGGCGCAGGCGGAGATCCTCGAGGCCCCTCGCGCCCTCGGCGCGGTCGCGCCGGCCGCGGGCGCGGTAGCCAACGTCAAGGCCTCCACCACCACCCCGGTCAACACCACCCTGGGGTACGCCTCCATCTACCACACGGTGGAGTTCACCGGCCTGAAGCCGAACACCCGGTACACCTACCGGGTCGGCGACGGCACCAATTGGGCCGAGTGGAGCGACTTCACCACGGCGGCGGCCGAACTCCAGCCGTTCTCGTTCATCTACTACGGCGACGCGCAGAACTACATCGACTCGGCGGTGCCGCGCGTCTTCCGCCAGGCGTTCGCCGACCGCCCGCAGGCGAAGATGATCGTCAACGCCGGCGACCTCATCGACTCCGCGAACAGCGAGGAGCAGTGGGGCCAGTGGTACAAGGCCGCCGGCTTCATCGACAGCCAGGTCAACAACATCTCGATCCCCGGCAACCACGAGTACAGCGGCGGGCTGTCCTCCTTCTGGCGTCCGCAGTTCCCCTATCCGGACAACGGGCCGGGCAACCCGGAGCTGAAGCAGACCGTCTACACCGTCGACTACCAGGGCGTGCGCTTCATCGGCCTGGACTCCAATGTGCAGAGCAACGCGACCCTGATGGCCGCGCAGGCCACCTGGCTGGAGGGCCTGCTCAAGGACAACCCGAACAAGTGGACGGTGGTGACCTTCCACCACCCCGTCTACTCCACCACCGGCACCCGCAACAACCCCGTCGTACGCGCCCAGTGGGGCCCGCTGCTCGAGAAGTACGGCGTGGACCTGGTCCTGCAGGGCCACGACCACTCCTACGGCCGGGGCAACGTGGCGACCGCCCGCAAGTCGGTCACGGTCAACAACGGCGTCGCCTACGTCGTGTCGGTCTCCGGCGGCAAGATGTACGCCCTCAACAACGGCGAGAACTGGACCGGCAACGGCGCCGAGGTCGTCAGCAAGAGCGAGAACACCCAGCTCTACCAGCTGATCGACGTCGAGGCCGACCGCATCACGTTCGAGGCCCGCTACGCCAACGGCGAGCACCACGACGGCTTCGTCATCCGCAAGAACAAGGCGGGCGAGCGCACGGTCAACGAGGTCCGCACCCCGCAGAACACCGTCGGCGAGCAGGTCACCGTCGACAGGACCACCGTCGGGACGCGCGGCGAGCTCAAGATCTCCGCGTACGGCTACGACCCGGGCGAGCGCGTGTCCGTCTACCTGCGGAAGGCGAGCGACCGCGACAGGGGACACGGGCACGACAGGGACGACGCGATCGGCGTCCGGACCGCCGACGAGCTGGGCCGCCTGACCTACACCTTCAGGCTGCCGGGCAGGGCGAAGAAGGGCGACACCTATGTGGTGTACCTGGACAGCGCCCACCAGAAGATCACCAGCCCGGTCATCACGGTCACCAGGTAGTGACCTTCCCGGGCGCGGGGCGGCCGTGACGGCGGCCCCGCGCCCGGGGTACCGGCGCGCCACGCCCGGACCGTACCGGCGTGGCGCGCCTGGGTCATGAGCGTCGTCCCGGCGTCACGGGACGCCGCGCCGGAGTCGTGAGCGTCACAACCGACGTCGCGCCGGAGTCATGAGTGTCATCCCGACGTCGCGCCGGCGTCACGAACGTCATCCCGGCGCCGCGCCGGAGTCGTGCGAACAGGAGATCCGTTGAGAATCCACACCCGCGTGCTGGCGGGCGTGCTGCTCGTCTGCGCCCTGGGCGGCTGGGCCGCACCGGCCGCCGCCGCCCACCCCTTCGGGCCGCCGTCCACCGCGCGGATCGGGGCCGACGGCTCCCGCGTGACCATCTCGTGGTTCGCGGCCGAGGACGACTGGGTCGCCCTCGGCCAGTCGCTCGGGGCGTTCGAGGACCCGGCCACCGGCACCGTGTCGACGGAGCTGACCGGCGAGCAGAAACTGGAGCGGTCACCGGCCCTGCGCGCCTACCTGCTGGACCGGATCGCGGTCGCCCAGGGCGGCCGGCGTTGTGAGAGCCGGCTGGAGGAGCTCCGGGCGCTGGTCAGCGACGGCGCCCGGTTCGTCTTCGACTGCCGGAGCCCGGTCACGCAGGTGGACGTCACCGTCGCCACCCTGACCGACCTCAACAAGGCGTACCGGACGATGCTCGTCGCCGACACCCCCGCGACCCCCGGGCAGACGCTTCTCACCGGGGCCGAGAGCACCCGGCGCCTGACCTTCTCCGGTACGGGCGGGGGCGGCCTGCCCCCGGGGGCGGCCGTCGTCGTCTGGGCCGCCGTGCTGGTGGCCGGGGCGGGGGTGTTCGCCATGGTGTGGAGGCGGCGCGGGACGGGCGGGCGGTCGTGACGGAGTTCGGCGGCTTCGAGAGCCGGTTCGTCTCGCTCTTCGACGACCGGGGCGTCTTCTGGGCGATCCTCGCCGTCGCGCTCGTCGCCGGAGCCCTGCACGCGGTCGCCCCCGGCCACGGCAAGAGCGTCACGGCGGCCTACCTGGTCGGCACCCGGGGCGGCTACCGCGACGCGCTGCGCCTGGGGGTCATCGTGGCGCTGATGCACACCTTCTCGGTGCTGGTGCTGGCGTTCGCCTGGGTGGGGCTGAGCGGCGCCGCGAGTTTCGGCACGAAGAGCGTCACCGCCTGGATGCAGGTCGTGGCCGGGCTGGTCACGATCGGCGTCGGAGCCCACCTCACCTACCGCCACCTGCGGGAACGCAACCGGAACCGGCTGCTGACCCCTCACGGCCACGGCCACGGTCATGGGCACGGGCATGGGCATGGGCACGGGCATGGGCACGGCCACGGCCACGGCCACGAGGCCGAGCCCGGGACGGATCCCTGGTCGCGCCGGGGCCTCCTCGCGCTCGCCCTCTCCGGCGGGCTGCTGCCCTCGCCGTCGGCCTTCGTCGTCCTGATGAGCGGGCTGCTCACCGGCCGGGCCCTCGACGCCGTCGTGGTCGTCGCCGTCTTCGGCGTGGGGATGGCCCTCACTTTGACCGGCGTGGGCGTCGCGACGATCCGGGGGTACGCGCTGCTGACCCGCAGGACCCTCGGCCGGTCCCGGGCCTCCGCGGCGCTGGCCTGGGCTCCCGCCGCCGCCGGGGTCGTGGTCTCCACCGCCGGCGGCCTTTATCTCGTCGCGGCGCTCAGCGCCGTGACCGGCTGACCGGGTAGGCGGCCGCACCCGCCGCGGGCGGCCGCCGGTACGTGGTGATCGACGCGTTCGTCCGAACGTCGATCGCCGGCCTGCCGGCGACGCCGGGAGGCAGGCCCCGGCCGCGCGTCCGTCACCGCCGGGGTCCGCGTTCTCTCACCTCCCCTTCCTGCACCCCTTCGGGGAGGAAGGCGGCGGCCCGGTCCATCCCGACTCGGGGCCGTAGGCGCTGTAGTTCACGACCTCGCCCTTGGTCACCCCCGGAGCCGTGCGGGACGCGTAGGTGACGGAGGAGAGCGTCTTTCCCGTCCTCGGGTCGAGGATCTGCCTGTAGTAGGCCGGCAGCTCGCCGTAGTTTCCTCTCTCGCCGAAGTCCAGGGACAGGCCCTTCCTGTCCAGCGGATCCGTCACCGTGCCCGCGACCTTGACGGTCGGCAGGCCGGCCAGGAGGCGGATGACCGCGGCACGCTGGGCGGGGCTGAGTGCCATGCCCAGGAGACTCGCGGCGGTGTCAGGCATGAACTGCTCGAAAGGCCGCTGCGTGAAGGTAGGGCCCTTGAGTGTCTCGTGGTAGGCGCGAAGCCACTCCACGAGCCCGGCCTGATCGGTCGGGATCGTCGCCAGATCCGCCAGGGTGAGAACGCCGATCTTCTTCACGTCATCGGTTCCCCCCGAATCCACCTTCAGGAAGTACTGGCAGCCCTTCGGCTCGTCGACGATCGGGATCCGGCTGCACTTCCCGTTTTTCTGGCAGAAGACCTTGACCTGGGCGGGAGCTCCCGCCGCCCGCCAGGCGCGCCTGTCCTTGGCCGTGGCCGGACGGGCGCCGGGATTCCACAGCTTCGTGAGCACCGGATCGGCGGGGTCGCGCGGCTGCCAGATCTCGACGCGTTCGATCAGCATGACCCTGTAGCCGTCGCTGGGCACCTGGCCGCCGTGGATCGCCGCCTCGCGCCAGTAGGCGCCGCCCTCCGCGGGGAGCTTCTCGACCCTGTCGGCCAGGTCGAGCAGTTCCCGGTTGGCCTTCGGCGGATCGAGCACGGCGGGGGGCGACGCCAGGTTCGTCACCAGGGCGAAGACCAGGGCCACGATCGCCGCCGTGGCCAGCGGCGCCCACAGCGCCCACGGCCGGGGCCGCGACGGGGCCGGCCCCCCGCGCGAGGACTCTCCTGACGCCTCGGCGGCGGCCATGAGCAGCAGGTCGTCGGCGGAGACGCGTGACCCGCGGTCCAGCGAAGCCGGGCGGGCCGTGGCGAGCAGGTCCATCTCGTCGGGCTTGCGGCTCATCGCGGCTTCCTTCCTGGAACGGTCACGTACTTCGGGGGGGCGGTGGTGCCGGTGGCCTCGATCGCCGACCGCAGCCGGCGGCGCGCCCGATGCAGGCGGACGAAGAAGACGGCCTTGGTGCAGCCGAGCACCTTGGCCGCCTCCACGGTGGACAGGCCGTGCCAGGCGGTCAGGGTCAGGAGCTCCTTGTCGGCCTCGGACAGGCCGGCCAGGGCGCGGAGGACGGCGACGCGCTCGGTGGCGTGTTCGCCCGCGTCGGCGGCGGCCTCCTCCACCCACCTCCTCAGTTCGGCCTCCAGGGATTCGCGCCGGGCGGCCCGCCGGAAGTTGTCGCGCAGGATGTTGCGGGCGACGCGGAGGAGCCATGGCAACTGCGCGTGGTCGGGGATGCCGTCCAGGCGCCGCCAGGCCACCAGGAAGGTCTCGCTGACCACTTCCTCCGCGAGTTGATGTCCGGCGCGGCTCGCCGCGTAGCCGTACACCCGCGCCTGGTAGGTGTTGTAGAGCACGGTGAAGCGCTCTTGGGGGGTTGGCAAGCCGGTTCCTTCGGTCGGGGGGTGAACGTTCATAGAGCAAGTGGTCCGAAGGAGGGTTTACTTACATGCCGATTCCACATTTTTCTGCTAGTTCGACCTCCGGTCCCCAGCGGAACCCGGCCCCGGGCGCGGTACCTCGTAGGCGCGCAGGCGGGGCCACCAGCCGGGCACCGCCGCGCGGTACCGCTCGTAGTCGGCGCCGAACGCGCGGCGCAGGGTCGGCTCCTCGTACCAGCGGACGAACGCGACGATCGGCACGGCCGCGACGGCCGCGTACAGTAGCAGGACGGGGCGGCCCAGGAGCAGCGCCTGCCCGATGATGATCGCGAAGACCGCCACGTACATCGGGTTGCGGACGTGGGCGTACAGCCCGCCGACGACCAGGTGCTCGGTGGGCGCGATCGGGGCGGGGGTGCCGAGGCCCTCCACGACGAACCGGACGAACGCCCTGACCAGCACCGCGGTCCCGGCGAGGACGAGCGCCGCGCCCGCGAGACGCAGGGGCACCGCGACCCAGGACGGCGCCGAGGCCAGGAGGTCACCCGTCTCCCAGCGGGTGATCCACCAGGGCAGGAGCCCGGCGACGGTGCCCGGTGCCAGCGCGAAGAAGATCGTGGTTCCGACGGCGGCGGGTGTCCTGCGCATCGCGTCACGCTCCGTGTCGTGGTCGCCGGGGGGCGACGGTCACCCGCGGCGATTAATTCATTGTGTGTTGAGTTTAGGTTCGGGCCGGAGGGGCGTCAACGGCCAGGAGGGCGCGTGGCAACCTGGGTGAAAGGTGCCCGAAAGGGAAGATTCATACGGGGTACGGCCGCACGCGCGAAAGGTGTTAACCCCGTGCACGTAGGCTGTCCCGGGCCCACGGGGGCGTCGTACACATGGGGGAAGACAGTGATTCCGTCACCAGCAGGCACCGGCGTGCCGTCGCGAGCACTCCTGCCCGGAGGAACCGCGCCGCAGGCCAGGACGTTGCTGGACATCCTCGACCAGACCACGCGACGTCACCCTCACGCCCTCGCCCTGGACGACGGGCGGACCCGTCTCGACTACACCGGACTGCGCGCCGAGGCCGGCCGGATGGCCCTGGAGCTGCGGGCGGCCGGAGTCGGGCGCGGCGACCGGGTCGGGGTGCGGATCCCCTCCGGGACCGTCGGCCTGTACGTCGCGATCGTCGCCGTTCTCACCGCCGGGGCGGCCTACGTCCCGGTGGACGCCGACGACCCCGACGAGCGCGCTGACCTGGTCTTCGGTGAGGCCCGCGTCCGCGTCGTCATCGGCGACGGAGGGAAGATCACCCCCTACGGCGACCCCTACGAGCACCTGGACGCCCCCTCCCCCGGCGACGGCGCGGCGCACGGGACCGGCCACGGCGAGCACGCCGGCGGGCAGATCGGCGAGCAGGGCGCCGAATGTGATATTCACCACTCCGGGCCTCTCGCCTCGGAGTCCCGGCACACCGGCGGGTCGGAACTCGACTACGCGGCCGAGCTGCACGGCATCGGCCCGTACATCGGGCGGTATGCCACGCCCCTCCCGGCACCCCGTGACAGGGACGCGGTCACCGGTCGCGACAGCGGCCCGGTTCCGGACAGGGGCCGGGGCAGCGGCCGGCCGGGGCCCGAGGACGACGCGTGGATCATCTTCACCTCCGGGTCCACCGGCAGGCCCAAGGGCGTGGCGGTCACCCACCGCAACGCGGCGGCGTTCGTGGACGCCGAGGCGCGGCTCTTCCTCACCGGGGAGCCCATCGGGCCCGGTGACCGGGTGCTGGCGGGGCTGTCGGTGGCGTTCGACGCCTCCTGCGAGGAGATGTGGCTGGCCTGGCGCCACGGCGGCTGCCTGGTGGCGGCGCCGCGCGCGCTGGTGCGCACCGGCATGGACCTGGGACCGTGGCTGCTGGACATGGGCATCACGGTCGTGTCGACCGTGCCGACCCTGGCGGCGCTCTGGCCGGTCGAGACGCTCGACGACGTACGGCTGCTGATCTTCGGCGGCGAGGCGTGCCCGCCGGAGCTGGCCGAGCGGCTGGCCGTGCCGGGGCGCGAGGTGTGGAACACCTACGGCCCGACCGAGGCGACGGTGGTGGCGTGCGCGGCCCCGCTGACCGGGGAGGGCCCGGTGCGGATCGGGCTGCCCCTGGCGGGCTGGGACCTGGCCGTCGTCGGCAAGGACGGCGAGCCGGTGGCCATGGGCGAGACCGGCGAGCTGGTCATCGGCGGGGCCGGGCTGGCCAGGTACCTCGACCCGGCCAAGGACGCCGAGAAGTACGCGCCGCTCGAATCGCTCGGCTGGGAGCGCGCCTACCGCAGCGGCGACCTGGTGCGGGCGGAACCCGAGGGTCTGATCTTCATCGGGCGGGCCGACGAGCAGATCAAGCTCGGCGGGCGCAGGATCGAGCTGGGCGAGGTGGACGCGGCGCTGCAGGCGCTGCCCGGGGTCGCCGGGGCGGCCTCGGCGGTCCGCACGACCGGCGGCGGGCACCAGCTGCTCGTCGGCTACGTCGTGCCCGCCGAGGGGTTCGACCAGGAGGACGCCAGAGACCGCCTGCGCCACTCCCTGCCCGCCGCGCTGGTCCCCAGGATCGCCCTGGTGGACGAGCTTCCCACGCGCACCTCCGGGAAGATCGACAGGGACGCCCTGCCCTGGCCGCTGCCCAAGCGCCCCGGGACCGCCGGGGTGCCGGACGGGGTGCCGGACGTCGACCCGTGGGTCGCCGAGAGCTGGCTGGACATCCTGGGCGGCGTCGACGGCGACTTCTTCGCCGAGGGCGGCACCAGCCTCGCGGCGGCCCGGCTGGTCTCGACGCTGCGGACCCGCTACCCGGCGGTCACCGTCGGCGACGTCTACGACAACCCGACGCTGCCGCAGCTCGGCAGGCACCTGTCGGCGCTCGACGCGCCGGAGATCGTGACCACCGACCGGGTCGTCACGCCGATGCCACGCCTCGCCGCGATCGCGCAGGCGGCGCTCACCGTGCCGCTGCTCAGCGTCGGCGCGCTGCGCTGGGTGGTGGCGCTGGCCGCGCTGAACAACCTGGTGGGCCTGCCCTGGGCCCCGGTCGTCTCGTGGTGGTGGGTGCTCGCGGGCGCGCTGCTGTTCGTCAGCCCCGCGGGCCGGATCGCGCTCGCCGCGGGCGGCGCCCGGCTGCTGCTGCGCGACCTCAAACCCGGCACGTACCCCAGGGGCGGCGGCACGCACCTGCGGCTGTGGTTCGCCGAGCGGCTCTCCGAGCGGCTCGGGGTGGGCGAGGTGTCCACCGCCCCCTGGCTCACCCACTACGCGCGGGCGCTCGGAGCCCAGGTCGGCGACGACGCGGACCTGCACTCGATGCCGCCGATCACCGGGATGCTCAAGCTGGGCAGGTACGCGGCCGTCGAGCCCGAGGTCGACCTGACCGGCTACTGGATCGACGGCGACCAGGTGCACGTCGGCGAGATCAAGATCGGCGCCTCCGCCACGGTCGGCGCCCGCACCACCCTGTTCCCCGGCACGAAGATCGGCAAGAACGCCCAGGTCGCGCCCGGTTCGGCGGTGGCGGGCTCGGTGCCGTCCGGGGAGCGCTGGGCGGGCGTGCCCGCGAGCCGGATGGGCAAGGCCCGGCCCCCGGCCGCCGCCCGCCCGCCGCGCTCGTGGCAATGGGCGACGGTCTACGGGCTGTCCGCGCTGGTCCTGAGCGTCCTGCCGGTGGTCGCCGCGCTGCCCGGCCTCGCCGTCCTGCTGCGCGACGGCGCCCCCTCCCTGGCCTCCGTCCTGTACGGGGTGCCCCTGGCCACCGTCGCCTCGATGGCCACCCTGGCCCTGCTCACCGTGGCCTCGGTGCGGCTGCTGTCGGCCGGCCTGCACGCCGGGCAGCACCCGGTGCACAGCCGCCAGGCCTGGCAGGCGTGGGCCACGGGCCTGCTGATGTCGATGGCCAGGGTCTGGCTGTTCCCGCTGTACGCGAGCATGGTCACCCCCGCCTGGCTGCGCGCCCTGGGCATGAAGGTCGGCCGGGACGTGGAGCTGTCGACGGTGCTGGCGCTGCCGTCGATGACCTCGGTCGGCGACGGCGCCTTCCTCGCCGACGACACGATGGTCGCGCCGTACGAGCTGGAGGGCGGGCGGCTGCGGGTCGACCACGTCCGGATCGGCAAGCGGGCGTTCCTCGGCAACTCGGGAATGACCGCGCCGGGGCGCAAGGTGCCCAAGGACGGGCTGGTCGCGGTGCTGTCGGCGGCTCCGAAGAAGGCCAAGGCGGGCTCGTCGTACCTGGGGATGCCCCCGGTGGAGCTGCGCAGGGCCGCCGAGGAGGGCGACCGCAGCCGCACCTACGACCCGCCGCCGAGGCTGAGGTTCGCCCGCGCCGCGGTGGAGGTGTGCCGCGTGGTGCCGGTGATGTGCACGGTCGCGGTGGCCGTGCTCGTCGCGGCGGCCCTGGAGTGGCTGGCCGGGGCGTACGGTTTCGCGGCGGCGGCGGCCCTGTCGGGCGTGGCGGTGCTGGGCGGCGGGGTGCTCGCCGCGGCGGCGGCGACCGTGGCCAAGTGGGTCCTGGTGGGCCGGATCGCGGTGGGCGACCGGCCGCTGTGGAGCTCGTTCGTGTGGCGCAACGAGCTGGCCGACACCTTCGTGGAGGTGCTGGCCGCGCCCTGGTTCGCCCAGCGCTGGCTGGGGACGGCCCCGCTGAACCTGTGGCTGCGCTCGCTGGGGGCCCGGGTGGGCCGGGGGGTGTGGTGCGAGACCTACTGGCTGCCGGAGGTCGACCTGGTCAGCCTGGGTGACGGGGTGACGGTGAACCGGGGATGTGTGTTGCAGACCCACCTGTTCCACGACCGTGTGATGAGCATCGATACTGTCGTCATGCGGGAGGGTTCCACCCTCGGCCCCCACGGGGTGGTCCTGCCCGCGGCGACGATCGGGGAGAACACCACGGTCGGACCGGCTTCCCTGGTGATGCGCGGCGAGTCCGTGCCTGCCGGGACCCGCTGGTTCGGCAACCCGATCGCGGCGTGGGGCCGGCGGAGATAGCGCACGAGGGACACTCGGTCGCGACGCGGGCCCGGCGGAGACGACGCACGAAGAACAGAGGAAGCCGGTGTGACCCTGAGCACGACCTCCATCCCTCAGCTGTACTTCCCCATGCACGGCGACGACGGCTACCGGGTGGAGCACTACGACCTGACCCTCGACTACCGGGTGGCCCCCAACCGCCTGGGCGGGGTGGCGCGGATCTCCGCGGTGGCGCTGCGGCGCCTCACCCGGGTCGCCTTCGACCTGGGCGCCCTGCGGGTGAGCGGGGTGCTGGTCGACGGCGCCCCGGTGCGCTTCACCCATCGCGGGGGCAAGCTCCACCTGTCGCCGCCCGGCCTGCGGCCCGGCTCGTTCGTCGTCGAGATCCGCTACTCGGGCAACCCCCAGCCGGTGACCAGCCACTGGGGCGGGCTCGGCTGGGAGCAGCTCACCGACGGTGTGATCGTGGCCAGCCAGCCGATCGGGGCGCCCTCGTGGTTCCCGTGCAACGACCGGCCCGACGACAAGGCCACCTACCGGATCTCGGTCACCACCGCCTCCGCGTACCAGGTGGTCGCCAACGGGGAGCTGACCTCCAAGCGGCGGGCGGCCTCGACGACCACGTGGGTGTACGAGCAGGCCGAGCCGATGGCCTCCTACCTGGCGAGCGTGCAGATCGGCCGCTACCAGCAGGCCGAGCCGAGCCCGGGGATGCGCCTGGTCTTCCCCGCCAGGCTCGCCACCCGGGTGCGCCACGACTTCGAGCGCCAGAGCCGGATGATGGAGGTCTTCCGCGAGCGGTTCGGCCCCTACCCGTTCGGCTCCTACACGGCGGTGGTCGTGGACGACGAGCTGGAGATCCCGGTCGAGGCGCAGGGCATGTCGATCTTCGGGGCGAACCACGTGGACGGCAGGCGGGGCGAGGAGCGGCTGGTCGCCCACGAGCTGGCCCACCAGTGGTTCGGCAACAGCCTGACGGTGGCCGACTGGAGCGACATCTGGCTGCACGAGGGGTTCGCCTCGTACGCGGAGTGGATCTGGTCGGAGAGTTCCGGCGGCCTGTCGTCCGACGACCACGCGCAGCGCTGGCACCGCCGCCTGTCCGCGCTCCCCCAGGACTTCGTGCTGGCCGACCCCGGCCCGCGGCGGCTGTTCGACGACCGGGTCTACCGGCGCGGCGCGCTCACCCTGCACTCGCTGCGCCGCACCATCGGCGACGAGCCCTTCTTCGCCCTGCTCAGGGAGTGGACGGCCGGGCACCGCCACGGGACCGTCACCACCGGCGCGTTCACCGCGCTGGCCGCGCGCCGCACCACGCGTCCGCTGGACAAGCTGTTCGCCGGCTGGCTGCACGACCGCCGCCTGCCCGCCCTCCCCTAGCCCTCGCACAGTCTCTTGGAGGTACGGAATGCGCGTCGCGTTGCACACCCGGGTCAGGCCGGGCAGGGAGTCCGAGTACGACCAGGCGCACCGGGAGGTGCCCGCCGAGCTGACCGAGGCCATCAGGCGGGGCGGCGCGCGCGAGTGGACGATCTGGCGCAGCGGCCAGGACCTGTTCCACGTGATCGACTGTGACGACTACGAGGCGCTGCTGTCGTCCCTGGAGGACCTGCCGGTGAACATCGCCTGGCAGGCCCGGATGGCCGAGCTGCTGGAGGTCGTGCACGACTACTCCGCGGACGGCGCGGGCAAGGGCCTCCCGGCGGTGTGGCGGCTGCCCTGAGGTCTTCGCCGGTCCCGGCGGCCAATGTTTCGGAAGATCTCGGCCGGGCGGCGCCCCGGCGCCTTCCCGGATTCCCGCGCGGGCACCCCAAAATGATGCTTTGGCGACGATGACCGGCCGGTTAACCCCGAGGCTCCGGCGGCACGGAACTTGAACAGACATTTCCCCCCGCCTCTTCTTCGTGCCCGGCATTGGATGACAGCCTGAGGTGCTAGGACAGAGGGCGCCGGAGTGATCACCGGCAATCGACACTTTCGACAGGCGTGACCAACGGCCGGACGAAGGCCGTTCCGCACCCCCGGCGGAGAGCACCGATCCCTGAGACGGGATCGGGAGGCGACCAACCGTACGGAGGCGACATGATCGGAAAGCACGATCGCACGACCAACCGGCTCGCCCGCACGCTGGGCTGGACCGGCCTGGGGCTGGGCGTGGCGTACACCGCGATACGGGTGAACCGGCACCTCTCGGGGCGAGGGCACAAGGGTCCGATGAGCCTGCACGCGGCCGTCACGATCAACCTTCCCCGCCAGCAGGTGTACCGCTACTGGCACGACTTCGAGAACCTTCCCCGCTTCATGACCCACCTGGAGTCGGTGAAGACGACGGGCAACGGGAACTCCCACTGGAAGGCGAAGGGGCCCCTGAAGCCCGTCGAGTGGGACGCGGAGATCGTCGAGGACAGGCCCAACGAGCTGATCGCCTGGCGTTCCCTGCCCGGCGCCCTGGTCGGCAACAGCGGTTCCGTGCGCTTCCGCGACGCCCCCGGCGGGCGCGGCACGGAGGTGCGGGTGAACCTGGCGTACGACCCGCCGGGCGGCAGGGCCGGCATGGCCTTCGCCAGGCTGCTGGGCGAGCACCCCGAGCAGCAGGTGCGCGACGACCTGCGCCGGTTCAAGCAGGTCCTGGAGACCGGCGAGGTGGTCCGCTCAGAAGGCAGCCCGGAGGGCACCCGCGCGCTGCGGCAGGCCATGCAGCGTCCCGCCCAGCCCGTGCCGCTGTAGAAGCCGTGACGTTGAGGAGGATTCCATGAAGGCCACCTGCTGGATGGGCCGCAACACCGTCGAGGTCCGGGAGGTTCCCGACCCCTCGATCCTGAACGCCCGCGATGCCGTCGTCCGCGTCACCTCGACCGCCATCTGCGGCTCCGACCTGCATCTCTACGACGGCTACGTCCCGACCATGAAGAAGGGCGACATCCTCGGCCACGAGTTCATGGGCGAGGTGGTGGAGGTGGGCCCGAAGGTGTCCACGCTGAAGGTCGGCGACCGGGTGGTCGTGCCCTTCCCGATCGCCTGCGGCAACTGCGTCTCCTGCGAGCACGGCCTGTACTCGGTGTGCGAGAACTCCAACCCCAACGCGGGCCTGGCCGAGAAGCTCATGGGCCACACGCCCTCGGGCATCTTCGGCTACTCCCACATGCTCGGCGGCTATCCGGGGGGCCAGGCCGAGTACGCGCGCGTGCCCTTCGCCGACGTGGGGCCGATCAAGATCGAGGACGACCTGCCGGACGAGAAGGTGCTGTTCCTGTCCGACATCCTGCCCACCGGCTGGATGGGCGCGGAGATGTGCGACATCAAGCCCGGCGACATCGTCGCCGTGTGGGGAGCCGGACCGGTCGGCCAGTTCGCGGTCGCCAGCGCCTACCTGATGGGCGCCGAACGGGTCATCTGCATCGACCGCTTCCCCTACCGGCTGCGGATCGCCGAGCGCGCGGGGGCGGAGGCGCTCAACTACGAGGAGGTCGACGTCCTCGACGCGCTGCGGGACATGACCGCCGGTCGCGGCCCGGACGCGTGCATCGACGCCGTGGGGATGGAGGCCCACCACCCCACCCCCGCCATGTACGCCTACGACCGGATCAAGCAGGCGGCCCGGCTGGAGACCGAACGGCCGTACGCCCTGCGCGAGGCGATCATGGCCTGCCGCAACGGCGGGATCGTGTCCGTGATCGGCGTCTACGGCGGCGTGCTCGACAAGTTCCCGATGGGCGCCCTGATGAACCGGTCACTGACCCTCAGGAGCGGTCAGTGTCACGTCCAGCGGTACCTGAAGCCCCTGCTGGCGAAGATCCGTGACGGAGAGATCGACCCCAGCTTCGTCATCACCCACCGCATGCGGCTCAGGGACGCCCCGCGCGGCTACGAGATGTTCAAGAACAAGCGGGACGACTGCAACAAGATCGTCCTGACACCTTGATCTCCACCGCGCTTCAGGGGGCGGGCGGGCGCGGGGCACGCGGATCGGCGTGATCGCTATCGTGGGCGGGTGCCCCCCGCCCTCGGAGACCACCCGCCCCGCTTCCTCCGCACCCGCCTGCTCGCCCTGCTCGCCGCGCTCGCGACCGTCGCCGCCGGGCTGACCGTCCGCGCGGTCACCGGCGGCTGGTTCGGCAAGTACGCGGGCGACGCCCTCTACACCGTGCTCGTGTACGCGCTGGTGGTGCTGGTGTGGCCACGGGTCACCCCGGCGCGGGCCGCGCTCTGCGCGCTGGCGTTCAGCTGGGCGGTCGAGCTGGCCCAGCTGACGCCCGTTCCCGCCGCGCTCTCCGAGACGAGCGTCGTGGCCAGGCTGGTGCTCGGCAGCACGTTCGGCACGGCCGACCTGGTGGCGTACGCGGCCGGGGCCCTCCTCGCCGCGTCGGCCCACACCCTGCTCGGGCACCGTTCCCGGCGGCGGGAACGGGCGGCCTCGGCGCCCTGAGCACCGCCGGGCGGATCGTATGATGCTCAGACCATGCCTGAAGGACACACCATCCACCGCCTGGCCGGAGAGCACCGGCGGGCGTTCGGCGGGCTGGCCGTGCACGCGGAGAGCCCGCAGGGGCGCTTCGCCGCCGGGGCCCTGCGGATCGACGGCCGGGTGCTCACCGAGGCCGACGCCCACGGCAAGCACCTGCTGCTGGGCTTCGACGACGAGCGCTGGCTCCACGTCCACCTCGGCATCTACGGCAAATACGCCTTCGGCCAGGCCCCCGTGCCCGCGCCGACGGGGATGGTGCGCCTGCGCCTGAGCACCGAGGGCCGGTACGCCGACCTGCGCGGTCCCAACACCTGCGAGCTGCTCGACCCGGCGGGGAAGGCGGCCCTGCACGCCAGGCTCGGGCCCGACCCGCTGCGGGCGGACGCCGACCCCGAGGCCGCCTGGCGGCGGATCAGCCGCAGCCGCGTCTCGATCGGGGTCCTGCTGATGGACCAGTCGGTCGTCGCGGGCGTGGGCAACATCTACCGGGCCGAGGCGCTGTTCCGCCAGGGCGTCGACCCCTCGCGGCCCGGCCGCGACCTCACCCGCGGTCAGTGGGAGGCGATCTGGGCCGACCTGGTGCTCCTGATGGCCGAGGGCGTCCGGGTGGGCCACATCGACACGGTCAGGCCCGAGCACACGCCGGAGGCGATGGGCCGCCCGCCCCGCGTCGACGGCCACGGCGGCGAGGTCTACGTCTACCGGCGCTCCAGCATGCCCTGCTTCCTGTGCGGCACCGAGGTCCGCACGGCGGTGCTCGCCGGGCGCAACCTCTTCTGGTGCCCGGTCTGCCAGGTCGGCTGACCCGCCCCGCACCGGGAAAGGGGACCGGGCGAGCCGCTCCCGGAAGCCGGGCAGGCCGCTCCGGGAAGCCGGGCGAGCCGTTCCCGAAAACCGGGCGAGCCGCTTCCGGAAGCCGGGCGGGCCGCTCCGGGAACAGGCGCCGGGGAGCGCCTCACATCAACGTGCGGGCCGTCCACAGCTCGGGGAAGATCTCCCGGCGCATGCTCCGCTCCAGCCAGGTCAGGCCGCTCGACCCGCCGGAGCCCGGCTTGGCGCCCATCGAGCGCCGTACCGCCATCAGGTGCCGGTAGCGCCAGTCGGAGAACTGCTCGGCCAGCTCGGTCAGCGCCTCGGCCAGCGGCGCGAGGGGGCCGCGGTAGACCTCGACCCAGACCGCCTCGACCCCGGGGTCGGGTCCGTACTCGGCGGCCGGGTCGCGATCGAGCACCGAGCGGGGCACCGCGTGGCCCGCGCGGGCGAGGAAGGCCAGGACCGAGTCGTAGAGGCTCGGCCGGTGCAGCGCCTCCACGAGCTCCCGGTGCGCCTCGGGGTTGCGGCGGTGCGGCCGGATGAGGCTCTCGGACTTGTTGCCGAGCAGGAACTCCACGTGGCGGTAGAGGGCCGACTGGAAGCCCGACCCCTCGCCGAGGGCGTCGCGGAAGGCGTTGAACTGCGGAGGGGTGAGCCAGCTCAGCGCGGCCCAGGCGGCGTTGAGCGCCTCGAAGTGCCGTACGGTGCGCTTGATCGTCAGGATCGCGGCGGCGGCGTCGTCCGCGTCGAGCTGCCGCTGGGCGAGGCGCCACTCGGTGCGGAGCAGCCCGAAGTACAGCTCCATCACCTGGGTGGTGACCAGGAAGGGCAGTTCCTCCGGGACGTCGGTGACGGTTCGCTGGAGGGTGTGCAGGGTGGCGGTGCCCACGTAGTCGTCGTAGGGCGTGGCGGTCTCGAAGCCCAGCGTCGGCAGCCCCTCGTTGGCCTCGGCGCGCGCCTTGCGGTCCTGTTCCGTCAGCTGCTTGATGCCGGTCATCACTCCTCCTTCGTCGGTACGCCTCCATGGTGGTCTGTATCGGTCTGTACGGAAATAATGTAAGAAAGGCGATTATTGGGTTGGGCCTTCGGAACGGAAGGCATCGAGCAGATCAAGTTACGACGTGACGGAGCGTGACCGTGGACGCGATGGATTGGGCCTTGCTGGCCGAATTGCAGGGTGACGCGCGGCTGTCGTACAGCGAGCTCTCGCGCCGGGTGCACCTGTCGGCTCCCGCGGTGGCGGAGCGGGTGCGGCGGCTGGAGGAGACCGGGGTGATCACCGGTTACCACGCACGGGTCGACGCGGCGCTCGCCGGGCGCGGGGTGGCCGCGCTGATCAGGATGTCGTGTTACGGGCCACGCTGCGTGCTCCGCGACGAGCAGGCGCTGGCCTGGCCGGAGATCCTGGAGGTGCACCGGGTGACCGGCGACGCGTGCTGCCTGCTGCGGGTGGCCGCCTCCTCGATGACGGCCTTCGAGGAGATGATCGACCGGCTCGCCCCGTACGGCCACCCGTCGAGCATGATGGTGCTGTCCAGCCCCGTCCCCTGGCGCCCGCTGTCCTCCACCTGAGAGGCTCCCGAGCCCTGCGGGACCTTCGGAGGCTCCCGGGCCTCGAAGGACCTGAGCCCGCCACCACTCGCGGGGCCGTCGGCGGAGGCGGGCCGGGCGCACGGCTCAGGAGGTCCTGCGGTGCTCGGCGACGGCCCCGGCGGTGGCCCGCCAGATCGGTGACGCGGGATCGATGACGTCGAAATGATCGCCCGACATTTCCAGATATGTCACCTGATCGCCTGACTCCTGGGCGGCCCGCGCGTAGCGACGGCCGAAGTCGACCAGGTCCAGGTCGTCCCCGCCGCCCTGCACGATGAGCTGGGGCACCCCGAGGGGAAGCCGTTCCAGCGGCCCCGAACGCCGGTAGGTCTCGGGCACCTCGGCGGCGGGCCCGCCGAGCGCGGCGGCGACCGCGCCGGAGCTCATGTGCCTGCGGTCCCCCTCGGCCAGGTCGAGCACCCCGGCCAGGGAGACGGCCAGGGTGACCCGCCGGTCGTCGGCGGCGGCCCTGAGGGCGAGCTGCCCGCCCGCCGAGTGGCCGATCACCACGAGCGGCCCGCGGGCGCTCTCCGCCGCGAGGGCGACACCACGGGCGACGTCCCCGGTGGTCGCGTCCCAGCCGTGCAGGTCGGGGCGGCGGTATTCGAGGTTCCAGGCGGTGAAGCCGCGCTCGGCGAGATCGACGGCGAGCGCGTCCATCAGGTCCGCCCCCCAGACGGACCGCCAGAACCCCCCGTGCAGCAACACCACGGTGGTCGCCTGCCCCCCGGTCCCCCCGGTCTCGCGCGCCTCCCCGGGCACCTGCCCGCCGGTCTCGCGCGTCTCCCCTGGCACCTGCCCGCCGGCCCCGTACGGGTGGCGTACCTCCGCCCACTGGTCGGGGTGGTCGCCGTAGACGACCCGGCGCGCGGGCCGGCGCAGGCTGTGGACGGCGTGCCTGATCGCCCAGGTCAGCCCCCAGACGCCGCGCCCGTGGAGGTGAGTCCCTGCCGTGCCCTTCGTGTCACCTGTGTCACCTGTGTCGCCGGGGGCTCCCTCGCCGCCCACCAGGGCGGGAAGCGGGGTGTCGGCCTTCGTCAGGTCGAGCCAGACCGCGTCGGGACGCTCGGCGAACAGGCGCCGGGCCTCCGGGTCCGGGCCGGGCAGGACGACCAGGACGTCCGGTGACTCCAGCGCCGTACGGAAACCGGGCAGGTCCGAGGTCGCCGACACCGTACCGCCGACGCCGAGAGCCGCGAACTCGCGGTCGGCCACCTCGGTGAGCAGGCGAAGGTCCGCGACCAGACCGGGACCGGTGAGCACCCGCACATGCGAATTCGGAGGAAACATCCGTTTATTCTGCCCGATTACTTCGTGTTTACGGCTAGGGGATATATGCCTGCATCAGTAGTTTCTCGGCGTCGTCCATGTAGGTCTCCAGGGCCCGCTCCGCCTCGGCCGCCCGCCCGGCCTCCATGAGCTCGACCAGCTCCAGGTTGCGGGCCACGAACGGCTCGTGGAAGGCGCGGGGGTTCTCCATGACGTGGAAGACCAGGCGGAGCTCGGCCAGCAGCTGGCGCATCGCCTCGTCCAGCCGGGGGCTGCCGTTCAGGGCGGCGAGGCTCTGGTGGAAACGGATGTTGGCCGTGCCGACGTCCTGCCAGCGTCCCTCGTCGGCGGCGCGGGACGCCTCGGCGACGGCCTCCCTGACGGCGGCCAGGGCGTCGCGAGAGGCGCGCGCGCCGTTCCGCACCGCGGCCCCCTCGATCACCCTGCGCACCCGGTAGAGGTCGGCCACGTCCTCGGCCGACAGCACGCGCACGAACACCCCCCGGTTGAGCCGGTGCTCCAGCAGGCGCTCGTGACCGAGCAGCCGGAACGCCTCGCGCAGGGTGTTGCGCGAGACCTCCAGCGCCGCGCCGATGCTCTCCTCAGACAGGCGCTGACCCGGGACGAAGAGCCCCTCGGCGATCCGGTCCCTGAGGATGTCGGCGACCACCTCGGCCGCGCTGCTGCGCCCGAGGCGGCCGCGGTCGCGCTGCAGCGCCGCGGTGACGTTCTCCACGCCCTCAAGAAATCATCAAACAAATCTCTTGTCGAATTGTTGAACGATTCTTATGTTGATAGGTACCACCGCACGAAGCCGGCTTCACCGCACCATCCCCCACGAGAAGCTCGAGAAGCTAAGGAGCGCACGCGATGGCAAGCTCCCAGACCAGACGGGTCATTGTGGCCGGGCTGGTCGGCACCTCCCTGGAGTGGTACGACTTCTTCCTCTACGGTTCGGCCGCCGCCCTGGTCTTCAACAAGCTCTTCTTCCCCACCTTCGAACCGCTGACCGGCACGCTGCTGGCGTTCCTCACCTACGCGATCGGGTTCGTCGCGCGACCGCTCGGCGGGATCGTGTTCGGCCACTTCGGCGACCGGGTCGGCCGCAAGAACGTGCTGGTGGTGACGCTGCTGCTGATGGGCGTCGCCACCTTCCTGATCGGCCTGCTGCCCGGTTACGCCACCATCGGCGTGGCCGCCCCGCTGCTGCTCGTCACCCTGCGCTTCGTGCAGGGGCTCGGCCTGGGCGGCGAGTGGGGCGGGGCCGTGCTGATGTCCATCGAGCACGGCGATCCCCGGCGGCGCGGGTTCAACGCGAGCTGGCCGCAGGTCGGGGTGCCCGCGGGCAACCTGCTGGCGGCGGGCGTGCTCGGGATCATGTCCGCGACGCTTCCCGAGGAGGCGTTCCTGTCGTGGGGATGGCGGGTGCCGTTCCTGCTGTCGGGCGCGCTGGTGGTCGTGGGCCTGTGGATCCGCCTGCGGATCGTGGAGTCGCCGCTGTTCGCCCAGGTCGAGCGGTCGGGCGCGAAGGCCCGGATGCCGCTGCTGGAGGTGTTGCGCACGCACCCGCGCGCGCTGGTCTCCGCGGGCCTCGCGCGCATCGGCGTGGACGTCGCCTTCTACATCTTCGTGACCTACATCCTGGCCTACGTCACCGGCCCCCTCGGGCTCGAACGCGGGGTCGCGCTGAACGCGGTGCTGATCGGCTCCGCCTTCCAGCTCTTCCTGATCCCGCTGTTCGGCGCGCTGTCGGACAGGGTCGGCCGCCGGCGGGTCTATCTGGCGGGCGTGATCGGGGCCGCGGTCTGGGTGTTCGCCTTCTTCCCCCTGCTCGACACCGGATCCTTCCCGCTGATCGCGCTGGCCTCGGTCGTGGCCCTGGCCTGCCACGCCGCGATGTACGGGCCCCAGGCGGCCTTCATCGCCGAGCTGTTCAGCACCCGCCTGCGCTACAGCGGCGCCTCGATGGGCTACCAGGTCGCCGGGATCTTCGGGGGTGCCCTCGCCCCGATCGTCGCCCTGTGGCTGTTCGACCGGTTCGGCGGCACCCTCGCCGTCTCGCTCTACGTGGTCGCCGCGCTGGCCGTCACCACGGCAGGCCTGGCCATGGCCCCCGGGACACACGAGGACGACCCGCCCGACCCTGTCGACACCCCTGTCGACACTCCTCTCGACACCCCGCTCGACGACGTCCCCGCCGGAGACTCCGGCGGCACCCTCGACGGCGCCCCGGGAACGCGCACGGGGACCGCTTCCCGGGACGCCTGACCTCCCGCCGCGGCCACCGGCCCTCCCCGGCGGCCGCGGTTCTCCCTGAACCACCGAAGAACCACGCAGGGACCACGCAGGGACCACCGGAGGCCGCCGGGAAGCACGGGGGCCCGCGAACCCACCCGGTTTTTCGGACATCCCACCGAACTCCCCCGCCCATCGGCTCGTCAAAGCCCGTTGAAGCACGTGAGGAACCGCCAGAGCCCGCCACGAAGGGAAGCCGGTCGGGCCGGTGGCCGGGGACGGCCATCCCCCGCCACCGCCCTCCGGTGCCCGTCCCCGGCGCTCGTCCCCCAAGGAGGATCGACATGCCCATCGGAAGAAGCATCGCCGTCGCGGTGTCAGCGGTCATCGCGACGATCGTCCTGATCGGCGTCGGAGGGGGTTTCGAGCGCACCGACCCGGGCCAGGTGGCCGTCGTCAGGGACGGCGGCCCGCTGGACGACTCCGGGGTGCGGCAGGTCATCCCGCCCGACTCCGGGCTCACCTGGGTCGGCCTGTGGTCGTCGGTGCACTCCTATCCCTCCCAGCAGCGGATCTACACCATCACCACCGACGCCAAACGGGCCAGCTCCAGCGGCGTGGACGAGGTGAACGTGCCGAGCTCCGACGGGGTGAACCTCGGCATCGAGGGCACGCTCTACTTCACGCTCAACCTCGACCAGGAGGCGCTCAAGCGCTTCGACGACAGGTACGGCACCCGCACCTACCTGGGCCAGGACGGCGAGTCCCGCTACGCCTGGGACGGGGACGAGGGATGGAACGGGTTCTTCATCCAGTCCGTGCGGCCGGTGATCTACAACGCCCTGCGCAGCCAGATCGGCGCCCTTGAGTGCGCCGAGCTGCTCTCCTCCTGCTCGCTGGTGCAGACGACCTCCAACAAGAAGGCCACCCCCGCCGTCATCGACAGCAACGCCTCCATCACCCGCGCCCAGAACGGCATCAACCAGCTCCTGGAGCGCGACCTGGAGCAGCTGCTCGGCGGCCGCTTCTTCACCGGCCTGCGGTTCACGCTGGTCCGGGTGACGTTGCCGGCCGAGATCCAGGCCGCGGTGAACAAGACCCAGGTCGCCCAGGCGGGGATCGCCGAGGCGGAGGCGAAGGCGTCGCAGGCCGACGTCGAGGCCGAGGCGAAGATCAGGCAGGCCGAGGCGGACGCGAAGGCGTCGGTCGCGCTGGCCAAGGGCGAGGCCGAGGCGAACAGGCAACTCCAGGAGAGCTACCGGAAGTGCCGTGCCTGCGTCGAGATCGACAAGCTGAACGCCCTCCCCGACGGCATCACCGTCTACGCTCCGGGCAACTCCGACGTCGTCGTCCCCGCCAAGTGAGGCCCGCGCCTCGACGCGGTCCCGCCCGGAATCGCGGGCCCCGCGACGACCGGCCCGCCCCTGCGGAGCGAATCCGGCCCCTCCGCGCGCACCCCCGCACGCGGGGCCGGGTTCGCCTGAGTCCTGACACAGGATTCCTTCAGGCCTGGGCACATACCAAGCCGTGCATATAAGATCACTAAAATGATGGTATGTCCGCTTATCGGGATGATCTCTAGCCGTGGAACCTCCGAGACGTTAACGTCTGCGCATGCGCCACGTTGAGATCTCGGGCAAGAGGCTCCGGCTCAGGGAGATCACCCTCGACGACGTGGACGCCCTGCATGCCGTGTACGGCGACCCGACGGCCACCGAACATCTGCCGTTCGACCCCCGCACCCGCGAGGAGGTCGAGGAGACGATCATCGAGGCGATCAAGTGCGCGGGGGTCGAGCCCCGGCGCCTCTACGTGCTGGCGGTGACCGACCTCGACGGCGGCGAGGCCTTCGGCGTCGCCCGCCTGCACATCGAGGCCGACCACCCGCACAGCGCCGAGATCGGCCTCGGGCTGCGTCCCGACCACTGGGGCCGGGGCATCGGCACCGACCTGATCCGGCTGATCCTGACGTTCGGCTTCCGCGACCTGCGCCTGCACCGCATCTGGGGCGCCCGCTCCCCGGCCAACACCGCCGCCCAGCTGGCGATGCTGGTCGCCGGGATGGTCGAGGAGGGCAGGATCAGGCATCACGTACGGGCTCGGGGGGCCTGGCGCGACTCGATCGTGCACTCGGCGCTGGAAGACGAGTGGGAGGGCCACCGTGACGTCTGATCCGGGCCTCCCCCGGCCCGGCCTGGGCCTCTCCCGGCCCGATCCGGGCCTCTCCCGTCTTGACCTGGGCGCCTCCCCGGCCTGACCTGGGCTTCTCTCCTCCGCGCACCGGCCCTGAGCCGGTTACGGACATGGGGAAACCCACCTTCGGGCCTCACCTTTTCAGAATGTTGTGACGGGAATGCTGCCGTTTCCGGTCACGGGAGGTGTCAAATGGCCCTAGAGTCCGCGCATGTGAGCGAAAGTCCCATCCTCCCCGTACGAGGGCGCCCGGTGCGGCCCTCCGGAAGGCACCGCAGGCCGGTGCCCTCCCAGCTCCCGCCCGAGGCACCAGCGCTGGTGCTGGCCGCGCTCGGCGATGCCTCAGGCACCGCCACGGAGCTCGCGGCCCTGATACGGGGGGACAACCCACAGATCCAGGTCCGCCTGGCCGCGCTCGGCGAGGACGGCAAGGAGCTGACCTCCGAGCTGGAGGCGGCGGCCAGGGAGCGGCCGCAGGACGCCACGGCCGCCATCGTGGTGCCGCTGCTGACCGGCCCGCACCCGGTCGCGGACCGGCTGGTCGCCGAGGCCGTCGCGTCCAGCAGGGTCTCGGTGACGGTCACCGACCCCCTGGGGCCGCACCCGCTGCTCGCCGAGGCCCTGCACATCCGCCTGTCGGAGCGAAGCCTGGCGCGGGCCGACCGGATGCGGCTGCTCAACGTCTCCAGCCCGGTCGACGCGGTCATCCTCGCCACCGTCGGCGGCGAGAACGCGGCGGTGGAGGCCCAGCCGACGGCGGTGCTGCTGGCCTCGCGGCTGACCCTGCCCGTCCTGGTCGCCTCCCTCGACAGCGCGCCCGCCGTGGCCGACGCGGCCGCACGGCTGCGCGGCATCGGCGCCCAGCGCATCGCCCTGTCCCCCTGCGTCCTGGGCCCGGAGGCGGCCCCGGGGCTCGCGAACGCGGCGGCCGAGGAGGTCGGGGCCGAGTGCGCCGACGTCCTCGGGGCGCACGACCTGATCGCCGACCTGGCCGCCCGCGCCTACGGGAGCGTCCTGTCGGCGGATTGAGCGACCTGATGTGATCTATCTCCTCCGATGGGTAATGATCTGCCTAGTTGTCAGAGGAGATAGATCATGCTGTTCGGAAAAGAGCACGTAGACCGATACATCGCGACCGACGGGGCCGAGGGGCACGAGTGGCAGGGCACCACCGCCCTGCTGCTCACCACCACCGGCCGCAAGTCCGGCGAGCCGCGGACCAGCCCGCTCATCTACCAGCGCCACGGCGACGACCTGCTCCTCGTGGCCTCCAAGGGAGGCGCCGACGAGCCCCCGCTGTGGTACCTCAACCTCCAGGAGAACCCCGAGGTCGAGGTGCAGGTGCTGGGCGACCGGTTCAGGGCCAGGGCCCGTACCGCCACGCCCGAGGAGAAGCCGGAACTGTGGTCGATCATGACCGCGGCCTGGCCCGCCTACGACGAGTACACCAAGAAGACCGACCGGGAGATCCCCGTGGTCGTGCTGGAGCCGGTCGCGTCGTGACCGGCGCCACGCCGGCCGTCGGGCCCGGGGGCCGCTCCCTCACCGCGAGAGGACTCAATCCCCTGATCGGGGTGAGAGCCGGTCAGGGCTCCAGCCAGACGTAGCCCGCGAACCTGCCGGTCGTCCTCTCCCTGCGGTGGGAGAACAGGTCGGCGCTCTCGATGGTGCAGCGGGTGTCGTGGGTGATCTCCCCGACACCCGCCTTGCCCAGCTGCGAGGTGATCGCGGCCCGCAGGTCGAGGGCCGGGGTGTCCTCGCGGGTGATCGACCACGCCTCGGGGAGCAGCACCGCGACCTCGTCCCGCATCTCGGCCGGGACCTCGTAACAGGTGCCGCAGGCCATCGGGCCGATCAGGGCGGTCATCCTGGCCGGCTCCGCGCCGCGCCCGGCCATCTCCTCGACCAGGGCGGTGACCACGCCGGACATGGTGCCGACCCGCCCCGAGTGCGCGGCGCCGACCAGCCCTGCCTCCGGCTCGGCCAGCAGGACCGGCGCGCAGTCGGCGCAGAGCGCGGCCAGGCCGAGACCGGGCACGTCGGTGCAGACCCCGTCCAGCGGCGGCGGGTCGTCGCCGAACGGCTCCGTGACGTAGCGGACGTCGGCGCTGTGGACCTGCCGCATGAACACGACCCGCTCCAGGCCGAACTCGGCGGCCGTCCTCGCCCTGTTCGCCGCGACCGCGTCCGGCTCGTCGCCGCACATGCCCCCGAGGTTGCGGCTGCCGTACGGACCGGCGCTGACACCACCGTGACGATCGGTGATCCTCATCTGAAAGTTCACGGGCCGACCTTACCCGCCCAGGAACCCCGTCCCCAGGACGTTCGTTTCACAAAGACACGGATCCCCCAAGAGATCGCGAGCGACATGGCCCAGGTTGTGTACGACCGCAAGGAGCAGTATCAGCAGATCGAGAGCGGTCTGATGCCCGGCGAGCAGATCATCGCCGTCTACGACGCCATCGGCACGGGCACCGGCTTTCTGGGGCTCACCGACAGGCGTGTCATCGTGCAGGACAAGTCGTTCGTCGGCAAGAAGGTCGCCATCACGAGCATCCCCTACAACAAGGTCTCCGCGGTGAGCGTGGTGAGCAACAAGTCGATCGCGGGCTCGTTCTTCTCCTCGGGCGCCATCGCCATCCACGTGGGCACCCACACCTACGAGGTGGAGTTCCGGGGCGACAACAAGGCGCACCACGTGCACAACGTGATCCTGCACTTCATCACGTCCTAGGAACTCCCCCGCGGGAAGGCCGGTGGGAGCGCCGCTCCGGAGAGCGGCGCCTCACAGCGGAGACGCCGGACCGGGGAGCGGCGCCTCACAGCGGAGACGCCGGACCGGGGAGCGGCGCCTCACCACGGAGACGCCGCCCGTCGAGGACCCGCGCCGCCCGTCGGGAACGTCACCCGGCCGGGAGCGGCGCCTCCCCGCCCGCGACCCGCCGGTAGAGCTCCATCGTCCGCTCGGCGATGCGCTCCCAGGAGAAGTGCTCCACCGCGCGGATCCGCCCGGCCTCGCCCATCCGGGCCGCGAGGCCGGGGTCGGCCAGCAGCCGGTTGACCCGCTCGGCGAGGTCGGCGGCGAAGGCGTCGGGGTCGTGCGGGGTGCCGTCGGCGGCCTGGTCGATCGGGACCAGCAGGCCGGTCGAGCCGTCGGCCACGACCTCGGGGATGCCGCCGGTGGCGGTGGCCACGACGGCGGTCTCGCAGGCCATGGCCTCCAGGTTGACGATGCCCATCGGCTCGTAGACGGAGGGGCAGACGAACACGGTCGCGTGGGTGAGGATCTGGATCACCTCGGGGCGGGGAAGCATCTCCGAGATCCAGACGACGCCCTCGCGGTCGAGCCCGCGCACGAGCGCGGTCACCTCGGCGGCGATCTCCGGCGTGTCGGGCGCGCCCGCGCAGAGCACCAGCTGGGCGTCGGGGTGGAAGTCGCGCGCCGCGTGGAGCAGGTGGACGAGGCCCTTCTGCCGGGTGATGCGGCCGACGAAGACGACGTACGGCCTGCTCGGGTCGATGCCGTGCCGCTCCAGGACGCCGGTGTCGCGGTCGGGGGCGTACTCGCCGGTGTCGATCCCGTTGTGGATCACCGTGACCTTCTCCGGCGCGATCTCCGGATAGCTCGCCAGCACGTCGCGGCGCATCCCCTCGGAGACCGCGATGATCGCGTCGGCGGTGGCCAGCGCGCCGCGCTCGGCCCACGACGACAGCGTGTAACCGCCGCCCAGCTGCTCGGCCTTCCACGGCCGCAGCGGCTCCAGGCTGTGCGTGGTCACCACGTGGGGCGTCCCGTACAGCATCTTGGCGACGTGGCCGGCGAAGTTGGCGTACCAGGTGTGGCTGTGGACCAGGTCGGCGCCCTCGCACCCGGCGGCCATCTCCAGATCGACCCCGAGCACCTGGAGCGCGGCGTTGGCCGTCTCCAGGCCGCCGGGCACCCGGTAGGCCGCGACGCCCTCCTCCGGCCGTGACGCTCCGAAGCAGCGGACCCGGGTGTCGGCGAGCCTGCGCAGCTCCCGGGCGAGGTACTCGACGTGAACTCCCGCCCCTCCGTAGACGTCGGGGGGATATTCACGGGTCAGCAGATCCACTCGCATGCGATCAGCCTAGTGTTTCATCCCTGTTCATCAGGTTAAGGTCCACCTATGAGAGTCCTCGCGATCGTGCTCGCCGGTGGAGAAGGTAAGAGGCTCATGCCTCTGACAGCTGATCGAGCGAAGCCTGCGGTGCCTTTCGGGGGGATATACCGGCTCGTCGACTTCGTACTGTCCAATCTCGCCAACGGTCACTACCTCCAGATCGTCGTGCTGACGCAGTACAAGAACCACAGTCTCGACCGGCACATCTCCCGGACATGGCGCCTGTCGGCGATGCTCGGCAACTACGTCACGCCGGTTCCCGCCCAGCAGCGCCTCGGGCCGCACTGGTTCTCCGGCTCCGCCGACGCGCTGTTCCAGAACCTGAACCTGATCTACGACGAGATGCCC
This sequence comes from Streptosporangium nanhuense, assembly GCF_059358815.1. Taxonomy (NCBI): domain Bacteria; kingdom Bacillati; phylum Actinomycetota; class Actinomycetes; order Streptosporangiales; family Streptosporangiaceae; genus Streptosporangium; species Streptosporangium nanhuense. Next base: position 733,924 of record NZ_JCADBG010000001.1, on the reverse strand, counting down.
GACCACGTGATCGTGTTCGGCGCCGACCACATCTACCGGATGGACCCCCGGCAGATGGTCGAGCAGCACATAGAGTCCGGCGCCGAGGTGACGGTGGCCGCGATCCGGCAGCCGCTGTCGCTCGCCGACCAGTTCGGGGTCATCGAGGCCGACCCGGCCGGGCGGCGGATCGTCGCCTTCCGCGAGAAGCCGAAGGACGCGGTGGGCCTGCCCGACGCGCCCGACCAGGTGTACGCGTCGATGGGCAACTACGTCTTCAAGACCCAGTCGATGATCGACGCGCTCAGGGAGGACGCGCTCGACCCGACGAGCAAGCACGACCTGGGCGGCAACATCATCCCGATGATGGTGAAGTCGGGCAGCGCGGAGGTCTACGACTTCGCCGACAACATCGTGCCCGGCTCCACCGAGCGCGACCGGGGCTACTGGAGGGACGTCGGGACCCTCGACGCCTACTACGAGGCCCACATGGACCTCATCTCGGCGCACCCGGTCTTCAACCTCTACAACAGCAGGTGGCCGATCTACACCGGCCACGACCCGCTTCCCCCGGCCAAGTTCGTGCACAACGACGGCGACCGGGTGGGCAGGGCGATCGACTCCCTCGTCTCGGCGGGCGCGATCGTCTCCGGCGGGCTGGCGGAGCGCTCCATCCTCTCCCCCGGCGTGGTGCTGCACTCCCACTCCCAGGTCGAGGACTCGGTCCTGATGGGCAACGTGAAGGTGGGCCGCGGCGCCATCGTCCGCAAGGCCATCATCGACAAGAACGTGATCATCCCGGACGGCGCCAGGATCGGCTTCGACCTGGAGTACGACCGCAGCCGCTTCGCGGTGACCAGCGGCGGCATCGTCGTCATCGGCAAGAACGAGATCGTCGAACGCTGACCCGGCACGCCCCCCAGGTTCCCCGGTTCCGCCGTCACGGCGAGACCGGGAAACCTGGGGCGTGCCACAAAAACGCTTTGACGGAGTGAGTACTCACTCCGCACAATGGGCGCATGGAAACCCAACCCGCCCGGCGGCGCGCGCCGGGAATGAGCCCGGAGCGGCGCCGCGAGATGATCGTGGCGGCCGCCCTCCCCCTGGTCGCCGAGTACGGCGCCGCCGTGACCACCGGCCAGGTCGCCAGAGCCGCCGGGATCGGCGAGGCCACGATCTTCCGGGTGTTCGCCGACAAGGACGAGCTGCTCAGCGCCTGCATGGCCGAGGCGCTCCGCTCCGACCACGTGCTGGAACAGCTCGCCGCGATCCCGCTCGACCAGCCGCTGACCGGCCGCCTCGTCGAGGCCGTCGAGGCCATGCGGGCGCACACGGCACGCATCGGCACCGTCATCGCCGCCCTGCACGCCTCGGGCCGCCCCCTGGAGCGCCCCGCCGTCAGACCTTCCGGGCGCGACGCGGAGAAGGTCCCCCCGCCCGGCCGGGAGACCGCGTTCAGGGAGACCCGCACGGCGCTGGCCGAGTTGTTCGAGCCCGAGCGCGACTCCCTGCGGCTGCCTCCCGAACGCCTGGCCGCGCTCTTCCTCGCGATGGCGTTCTCCCCCGTCCGGTGGCCGGAGGGCGAGCCCGAGCCGGGCGCCGACCTCGTCGACGTGTTCGTGCACGGCGCCCTGGCCCGCCCCCTGCCGGAAGGGGACCCCTCATGACCATCACGCTGAACCACACCATCGTGCCCGCGCTCGACAGGCGTCGGGCGGCCGACTTCTTCGCCGGCGTCATGGGCGTGGAGTGCCTGCCGCCCGCCGGGGCACACGGCCACTTCGCCCCGGTCCGGGTGAACGAGTCCCTCACCCTCGACTTCATGACCGTGGAGACCCCCGAGGGGCACCACCTGGCCTTCGACGTCGACCCGGACACCTTCGAGGGCATCCTCGCCCGGCTCGAAGAGCGTGAGGTGCCGTACGGCAACCACCCGGCCCATCGCGACAACGGGCGGATCGACCACCCGCTCCGCCCGCGCGGCCTGTTCTTCGCGGACGAGACGGGAAACCTCTACGAGGTCATGTCCGACTGACCGCGAGGCACCGAGAGGCATCGAGAGGCACCGCTAGTGCCATTGCGACTTCGTGATCCGCAGGGGATAGTTTCTCCCGGTACATCGCACGAATTTCGGACACACCCCCCAAGTACGAGAGATCGCATGTTCGGCATCATTCGCCCCTGTGGCGAGCACTCCTGCCCGACGCTGCACCGGGCCTGGATGGCGCACCTGTGCGGGCTGTGCCTGACCCTCAGGGACGGGCAGGGGCACGCGGCCCGGCTGGCCACCAACTACGACGGCCTGATCATCTCGGTGCTGGCCGAGGCGCAGGGCCCGGCGGGCTCCCCGCACCGGACCGCCGGACCCTGCGCGCTGCGCGGGTTCCGTTCGGCGGACGTGGTGGACGCGCGGGCCGGGGGCGTGCGGCTGGCCGCCACGGTGTCGCTGGTCCTCGCGGCGGGCAAGCTGCGCGACCACGTGGCCGACGGCGACTCGGCGCCGGGCACCGGCGCGGCGCGCAGGATGCTGGCGTCCCGCTGGGAGGCGGCGGGGGCCCGGATGGGTGCCGGGATCGGGTTCGACACCACCTCGCTGGTCTCGACGGCCGAACGCCAGATCGAGCTGGAGGGCGGGTCGGGGGTGACGCTCCTGGAGCTGACCGGCCCCACCGAGGAGGCCGTCGCCGCCGCGTTCGCGTACACCGCGACGCTCGCGGGCACCCCCGGCAACGCGGCGGCGCTGGCCGAGGCGGGCCGGTTCTTCGGCCGGATCGCCCACCTGCTGGACGCCGTGGAGGACCGGGAGGAGGACGCCGCCCGGGGCGCGTTCAACCCGCTGACCGCCACCGGCACCTCCGTACGGGAGGCGCGGCGGCTGTGCGACGACGCCGCGCACGGCCTGGAGCTGGCGCTGCTGGAGCTGGAACTGGCCGACCGGCACCTGGTGGACGTGCTGCTGGGCACCGAGGTGCGGCGGGCGGTGGACAGGACGTTCCGCCACGCCTCCGGCCCGGATCGCGGCCATGCCCGCGAGACGTGCGCGCGCCCGTACGGGGAGCACACCCCCTCCCCCACCGGGCACCCCCACTCCCCCGCGGAGCAGGACCGCCTTCCCGCGGGGCACGACCCCTCCCCCGCCGGCAACGGGACGCCGTCCCCCGCGGGGGAGTCGGGCCACTCCTACGAGCGGCCCGGGTTCGTCCGTAAGTCCGCCGCCGGGGTGGGGACCCTGCTGACCTGCGGTCTCTGGCGCCCCTGGTGGAGCTCCCGGAGGCACGGCGCCTGGGATGAGCGCTGCTACCTCAGAGGGTGCGACAGCTGCGGCTGTGACGGGTGCGACGGGTGTTGCGACTGCTGCAAGTGCTGCAGCAAATGTGACGGGTGCTGCTGCGACTGCAACGTCTGAGACCTCGGCCTCAGACCGGGTCCGCCCGGTCGTCGTCCTTCTCGCGGGCGCCGTCCCGCTCGCCGGGGTCGCCGCCCAGGCCCCGCGACATCAGACCCGCGCCCATCAGACCTGTGAGCGTCCCGGGGACGGTCGCGGACGGGGGCGGGGTCTCGACCCGGAAGCGGGGCAGCGCCTCGGGATACTTGTCACGGACGAAGGCCACCATGTGCTCGCGCATGTCGCACTTGAGGTCCCACGCGCTGGCGGAGTCGGCGGCGCTCATCAGGGCGCGCAGCTCCAGCAGCCCGTTGGGAAGGGTGTCGGTGATCTGGAGGGTCCAGTCCTTCTGGTCCCAGAGCGGGTGCTCGCGCAGGGCCCGGTAGAGCTCGGCGCGCAGCTCCTCCACCGGCACCGACCAGTCGACCCGGAACATCACGTGGCCGATCACCCGGCTGCTGTGCCGGGTCCAGTTCTCGAACGGGTTGGCCGTGAAGTAGGAGACCGGCAGGACGAGCCGCCGCTCGTCCCACAGCCGCAGCACCACGTAGGTCAGGCTGAGCTCCTCGATCCGGCCCCACTCGCCCTTCACCACGACGACGTCGTCCAGCCGGAGCGCGTCGCTGAAGGCCAGCTGGAGCCCGGCGAGCATGTTGCCCAGGGTCGACTGGGCGGCGATACCGACGACGACGCCGGCGATACCGGCCGAGGCCAGCAGCCCGGCGCCGAGCGCACGCACCTGCGGGAAGGTGAAGAGCATCGCGCCCAGCGCGACCACGATGATCACCGCGGAGGCGACCCGGCGGACCAGGGTGATCTGGGTGCGGATGCGCCGGGCCCTGCGGTTGGCCTCGCCCTCGACGGTGATCAGACGGTCCAGCACCACGTCGGTGACCGCGTAGGCGGCCTGGATGACCAGCCAGGTGGCGCACCCGATCATCGCCAGGCTGAGACCACGGTCGATCACCTGGCCGATCGAGGCCGTCGCCATGTTCGGCTCGTAGATGGTGTGTGCCGTCGCCACGGCGGCCGTGGCGAACCCCGGCCAGGTGCAGCGGCGCACGAGGGGACCGGCGAGAACCCATTTCTCACCGATCAGCCGCGAGCGCAACACCCGTCGCACGACCTCCACCGCCACGACGGCGGCCGCCACGGAAACAATCATCATGATCCAGCCGGACACTTGAGGCGTCCCCCTCGACGTCTTTCATCCTCGTCGTCATCTTCCCTGGATCACCAGCTAATCAGAAGGATTCGTCGAATGTGACATTCCCTTCCACGGCTATCTGGTAGGCCGAAACCCGGCGTTCGAAGAAGTTGGCCAGCTCCTGCACGTCCTGCAACTCCATGAACGCGAACGGGTTGGCCGTGCCGTACCGGGCGGGCATCCGCAGCCTGACGAGGCGCTGGTCGGCCACGTACTCCAGGTACTGACGCATCTGGTCCACGCTCATCCCGAGCAGGCCGTCGCCGCACAGGTCGGCCGCGAAGGCCAGCTCGGCCGCCACCGCCTCCTCGATCATCTGGGTGACCTGCTCGGCGAGCTTGTCGTCGAACAGGTCGGGCTCCTCGGCCCGTACGGTCTCCACGACGCCGAAGGCGAACTCCATGTGCATGGACTCGTCGCGGAACACCCAGTTCGTCCCGGTGGCCAGGCCGCTGAGCAGGCCCCTGGAGCGGAACCAGTAGACGTAGGCGAAGGCCCCGTAGAAGAACAGCCCCTCGATGCACGCCGCGAAGCAGATCAGGTTGAGCAGGAACGCCCGCCGGTCCTCGCGCGTCTCCAGCCTGGTCAGCCCGCCGAGCGAGTCGATCCAGCGGAAGCAGAACTCCGCCTTGTCCCGGATCGAGGGGATGTGCTCGACCGCGGCGAAGGCCTTGACCCGCTCGTCGTGGTCGGGCAGGTAGGTGTCCAGCAGCGTCAGGTAGAACTGGACGTGCACCGCCTCCTCGAACAGCTGCCTGCTGAGGTACAGGCGCGCCTCGGGGGCGTTGAGGTGCTGGTAGAGATTCAGAACGAGGTTGTTGGCCACGATCGAGTCGCCGGTGGCGAAGAACGCCACGAGGCGGTTGATCAGGTGGCGCTCCTCGGGCGTCATCCGCGCCAGGTCGGCCAGGTCGGAGGTGAGGTCCACCTCCTCGACGGTCCAGGTGTTGCGGATCGCGGCCCGGTAGCGCTCGTAGAACTCGGGGTAGCGCATCGGCCGCAGGGTGAGATCCATGCCGGGGTCGAGCAACATCGGGAAATGCCTTTCGCGGAGCTTTCAGGGACGGCTACTGGCAGGCGTCGCAGTACTCGGGGTTCTCCAGGGAGCAGGCCACGGCCCCGGGATCGGCGACCGGCGCCGCCACGGTGGCCTGCGCGATCCGGGTGGCCGGGCGCGAACGCAGGTAGTAGGTGGTCTTGAGACCCGCCTTCCACGCGTAGGCGTACATCGAGGAGAGCTTGCCGATGGTCGGCGTGGCCATGAAGAGGTTCAGCGACTGCGACTGGTCGATGTACGGGGTGCGCGCGGCGGCCAGGTCGATCAGCGCCTTCTGCGGCAGCTCCCAGGCGGTCCGGTAGAGCGTCCTCAGGTCGGCGGGGATCTCCGGGATGTCCTGGACGGAGCCGTCGGCGCGCTTGATCGCATCGCGGATCAGCGGGGTCCACAGCCCACGGGCCCGCAGGTCGCGGACGAGATAGCGGTTGACCTGGAGGAACTCCCCCGAGAGGGTCTCGCGCTTGAAGACGTTGGAGACCTGCGGCTCGATGCACTCGTAGCAGCCCGCGATGGAGGCGATCGTGGCCGTCGGCGCGATCGCGATCATCAGCGAGTTGCGCAGGCCGGTCCGGGCGACCCGCTCCCTGACCTCCGCCCACTCCTCGGACCCCGCCGCCCCGTAGTGGTCGGGGTGCAGCACCCCGTCGGCGGCCCTGGTCTCCTCGTACGAGGGGTGGCGGCCCCGCTCCACGGCCAGGTCGGAGGAGGTCCGGTAGGCGGCGAGCGCGATCTCCTCGGAGATCCGGGTCGACAGCTCCAGGGCGCGGGGCGAGTCGAACGGCAGCCGCAGCGCGAACAGCACGTCGGCCAGGCCCATCACGCCGAGCCCGATCGGGCGCCACCTCCGGTTGGCCGCCTCCGCCTCGGGGGTCGGGTAGAAACCCAGGTCGATGGTGCGGTCGAGGAACCGCACGGCGGTACGGACGGTCGCGCGCAGCCGCACCCAGTCCATCGCCTCGCCGGGATCCGCTGAGAGGTGGGCGGCGAGGTTGATCGAGCCGAGGTTGCAGACGGCGGTCTCCGCGTCGCCGGTGACCTCCAGGATCTCGGTGCAGAGGTTCGACAGGTGGATGACGTTCTGGGGCCTGGCCGTCTGGTTGGAGGTCCGGTTGGCCGCGTCCTTGAAGGTCATCCAGCCGTTGCCGGTCTGGGCGAGCGTGCGCATCATGCGCCCGTACAGGGTGCGGGCGGGGATCTGCCGGGTGAAGCGGCCCTCGGCCTCGGCGGCCCGGTAGGCGTCGTCGAACGCGGTGCCGTACAGGTCGGTGAGGTGCGGGACGTCCTTGGGGTCGAACAGCGACCAGGTCCCGTCGACCTCGACCCGGCGCATGAACTCGTCGGGGATCCAGTTGGCCAGGTTCAGGTTGTGCGTGCGGCGGGCCTCCTCGCCGGTGTTGTCGCGCAGTTCCAGGAACTCCTCGACGTCGGCGTGCCAGGGCTCCAGGTAGACGCAGGCCGCGCCCTTGCGCCGGCCTCCCTGGTTGACCGCGGCGACGCTGGAGTCGAGCGTGCGCAGCCAGGGCACGATGCCGTTGGAGTGGCCGTTGGTGCCGCGGATCAGCGAGCCCCGCGAGCGGACCCTGGTCCAGGCGATCCCGATGCCCCCGGCGTACTTCGACAGCCGCGCGACCTGCCCGTAGCGGTCGTAGATGGACTCCAGCTCGTCGCGGGGCGAGTCGAGCAGGAAGCACGAGGAGAGCTGGGGCCTGCGGGAGCCGGAGTTGAACAGCGTGGGCGAGCTGGGCAGGTAGGACAGGGTGGCCATGAGCGCGTACAGCTCGGCGGCCTCCTCGACGCTCTCGGACAGGCCGCAGGCCACCCGCAGGAAGAAGTGCTGCGGGCGCTCCAGGACCTTGCGGGTCCTCGGGTGGCGCAGCAGGTAGCGGTCGTAGACGGTACGCAGCCCGAAGTACTCGAACCTGGCGTCGGCCTCCGGGTCGACCAGCGCGTCCAGCATCCCGGCGTGGGCGGCCACGAACTCCGCGAGCCCGTCCTGGATCAGCCCCGCCTCGTGGGTCGCGGCGATGGAGTCGGAGAAGTCGCGGACGCCGTGCTCGGCGGCCTCGTCGGCGATCAGCCCGGCCAGCATCGCGGCGGCGATCCTGGAGTTCTCGGGGTCGGTGATCACCCGTGCGGCGGCCTCGTCGATCGCCAGCCTGCGCTCGTCCGCCGCGTTCCCGGCACTCCCGGCATTCCTGACATTCCCGGTGTTCGCGCCGCCGTCGCCCGCCGCGGTCCCCGCCCCGCCCGCCGCGGTCTCCGCCAATGCCTGTGTCACGTAGTGCCCCTCGCTCGATCGGACTTCCCCGTACGGCTCCGCCGGATGGGCACGCGTCCGCGAGCGATCCCGGGCACGCCGGATCGCCTCGTTCCGCGGGCCCTCCCACGAGGCCCTGGACAATCACGTCACCGGCAGGTCTTCGGACTCACGGGCACACCACACACGCCTACCGGCCGTCGCTTCCCAGGCATGGTTCGCCCAGTGCTCAATGACGGCTTTCGTTCCCGTTCACCGCTGCGGGGCAGTCCCGGAATCTCACCGGGTTCCCTCTTGCCTCGCCCCTCGCGGGGCGAACCAGCAACGAGCAGGATCCTACATCTAGGGGCGTCTGACGCAACTACCCCAACAAGTTGTGGCGGAGGACTTCAACAGCCCGAGCTCGTGAAGCACACCCCGGGTGCGGGCCGTCTCGGTGGAGAGCCACTGGCGGAACTCGTCGCCGCTGAGATAGACCCGGCTCCAGCCTCGGGAGGCGCACAGGGCACGCCAGCGCGGCGCGGCGTCGATCCTGTCACACAGGGCGATCGCGGCGTCCCGGTCCCCCGGGCTCATGCCCTTGGGGCCGAGCAGCCCGCACCAGTCGCTGTACTCCAGCCGGACGTCGGCCTCCATGAGCGTCGGCGCGTCGATCCCGTCGATCCGGCCGCCGGAGGAGACCACCAGGGGCCGCAGGCGGCCCGCGGTGATCTCGGGCCGCAGGGCGCGCGCCGATCCCAGCAGGGCGGCCACCCGGCCGGCCTGGAGCGCGTCGGCGGCGTCCTCGGGGGCGAGGTAGCCCGCGTACTCCAGCAGCCGGGTGTCCACCCCGAGGCACTTGCCGATCATGCCGTAGAGCACGTGGTCGGTGCCGCCCTCCGACCGGCCGCCGACCGTCAGGCCCGCCGGGTCGTCCCGCAGCCGCGCGACGAAGTCCTCGAAGGTGCGCAGGCGGGAGCCGGAGGGGACGACCAGGACCGTCCAGTCGCCGACCAGGCGGGCGATGGGGGTGGCGGCGTTCACCACGGCGGCGGTGTTGGCGATCTCCGCGGCGGCCACCATCGGCATCGCGGTGACGAGCAGCCTGCCCTCGCGCGCGAAGGGGCCGCGAAAGGCGCCGAACGCGTCGCGCGAGGCTGAGCCCAGGGGCCCGGCCCGCTCGACGGCCATCGCGGTGCGCACCAGCCCCGACTGGACCAGGGAGGTCGCCAGCCTGCCCGCGATCCCGGCCCAGCCGTGGCCGTCGGCGGTCGGTTCGAGGATGAACAGGCGCTTCACCACCGGGTCGGTACCGCCGTCCGCGCCGCACCCCGCGGCGAGCACGGCCCCCGCCGCCAGCGCGCAGAACCTCCTACGGCGCATGAGCGCCCCTTCCCCCGAGAACCCCCTATTCCATAGGTTACTTTCACATCACTTTCTGTGACTAAGTGGGGTATGCCCGAACTTCCGGGAACCGTCCGTTCCCGGCCACGGACCACCGGAGAGGACCCCGGAATCAAGGCGTCGGAGACGGCCGCCTCGCGAAAGCCCCGGGAAGCGCGGCGCCCCCGCCCCGGCGGGCCGGGAACGGGGGCGCCGGGGCGAGGGGAGGTCACTCCACCGTGACGCTCTTGGCCAGGTTCCTGGGCTTGTCGACGTCCCGTCCCAGCGCCACCGCGGCGTGGTAGGCGAAGAGCTGGAGCGGGATCGACAGCAGGATCGGGTCCAGCTCGGTCTCGTTCTTGGGCACCACGACGCAGTCCTCGGCCAGCTTGGGGTCGGCCGCGCGGTGGCCCACCATGAGCACCCGGCCGCCCCGGGCGCGGATCTCGCCCAGCGTGGTGAGGTTCTTGTCCAGCAGCTCGTCGTCGGGGACGATCGCCACCGTCGGCATGTCCGGGCCGATCAGCGCCAGCGGCCCGTGCTTGAGCTCACTGGCCGGGTACGCCTCGGCGTGCACGTACGAGATCTCCTTGAGCTTCTGCGCGCCCTCGCGGGCCACCGGATAGCCCCTGACCCGGCCCACGAACATCATGCTCGGCGACTCGGCGTACCTGCCCGCCAGCTCCTTGATCTGCGGCTCCAGCGCCAGGATCTCCTTGATCTGGTCCGGCAGCCTCCGCAGGCCGTCGCAGATCCTGCGGCCGTCGGCGGGAGACAGGTCGCGCACCCGGCCCAGGTGCAGCGCGAGCAGCGCGAAGGCCACCGCGGTCGAGGTGAACGCCTTGGTGCTCGCCACCGAGACCTCGGGGCCCGCGTGCAGGTAGACGCCGCCGTCGCACTCGCGGGCGATCGCGCTGCCCACGGTGTTGACGATGCCGAGCACCCTGCCGCCCTTGCGCTTGAGCTCCTGCACGGCGGCGAGGGTGTCGTAGGTCTCCCCCGACTGGCTGATCGCCACGTAGAGGGTGTCGGCCTCCACCACCGGGCTGCGGTAGCGGAACTCGCTCGCCGGCTCCGCGTCGGCCGGGATGCGCGCCAGCTCCTCGATGAGCTGCGCGCCGATCTGGCCCGAGTAGTACGCGGAACCGCAGCCGATGATCTTCACCCGGCGGAACGAGCGGGTCTCCCGCGCGTCCATGTTGAGACCGCCCAGGTGAGCGATGTGGAAGCGGTCGTCCAGCCGCCCGCGCAGCGTCCTGGCCACCGTGTCGGGCTGCTCGGAGATCTCCTTGAGCAGGTAGTGCTCGTAGCCGCCGGTGTCGTAGTGCCCGGCCTCCCAGTCGACGGTCAGCGTCTCCTTGGCCGTCTCCCGCGCGTCGCTGGCGAAGGTGTTGAACCCGTCGGCCCGCAGCACGGCGATCTCGCCGTCCTCCAGGTGCACCACCTGGCGGGTGTAGCGGACCAGCGCGGCGACGTCGGAGGCGGCGAACATCTCCTTCTCGCCGATGCCCAGCACGATGGGGCTGCCGTTGCGCGCCACGACCACCTCGCCGGGGCGCTCGGAGTCGATCACCGCGATCCCGTACGTGCCGACGACCCGCTTGAGCGCGGTCCGCACGGCCTCCTCCAGCGAGTCGGCCTCCTTGACCGTCCGGGAGATCAGGTGCGCCAGCACCTCGGTGTCGGTCTCCGACAGGAAGATCGCCCCGTCGGCCTCCAGCTTGGCGCGCAGCTCGTCGGCGTTCTCGATGATGCCGTTGTGCACGACGCCGATGCGCTCGTCGGTGGACAGGTGCGGGTGGGCGTTGACGTCGCTGGGCGCGCCGTGGGTGGCCCAGCGGGTGTGGCCGATGCCCAGGCCGCCCTTGAACCGCGCGGGCACGACCGCCGCCAGGTCGGCCACCCGCCCCTTGACCTTGCGCATCTTGAGGCCCTTGTTGGAGATCACCACCCCGGCCGAGTCGTAGCCCCGGTACTCAAGACGCTGCAGGCCCTCCAGCAGGATCGGTGCCGCGTCCTTGGGCCCCACGTAGGCCACGATTCCGCACATGTAACGCTCCTTGTCCGTAAAAGATCGGGGTGCCGCCGTCCGCTACCCGTACACGATCCGGCGAAGCTGTCTCAGGGAGAGTTCGGGTGCCGCGACACGGCGCACCGCCAGCTCGGCGGCGACCCTGGGGAAGATCTCGTCGTTGACCAGCCCCCTGGCCTTCAGCTCCGCGTGACGCCGCCGGACGAACTCGTCGACGGGCTCGGAGAAGTAGGCCAGCACGTCCGCGACGACCCGCGCCGCCTCGCCCGGACCGAGCGCGCTCGTCCGGGTCAGGTGGGTGATCAGATCCTCGTGCGGATTCCGTGCCGTGGACACAGAGCAGGACCATACGCATCCGGGAGAGAACACACCAAGTTTCCTGCCCGATTTCGGGCAGAGAATCTCTTCAGCGTCGCAACCCCGTCGCAATGCGCGACATTCGGTAATCTCTGATAACTCTAGGTAGTCGCCAGAGGGGGAGGAACACCGCTATGCGCCGCCTGCCGGGGATCACCGTCGTCGCCGCTCTCACCGTCCTGACCTCAACCGCCCCGGCCCCGGCCGTCCCGGCTTCCACCGCCCCGGCCCCGGTCGTCCCCGCGGACCGGCCGGCGTGGCTCCGGACGCCCCCGGCCCCCGCCGGGACCTCGGCACCGCCCGGCACCCCGTCGGGAGCGGGAGCGCGGACAGGCAGGCAGGCCGCCTTCACCGAGGCGGCGCGGCGGTACGGGGTTCCGGAGAGCGTGCTGCTCGCGGTCTCCTACCTGGAGTCCCGCTGGGAGGGCCACGGCGGGCTGCCCAGCGTCTCCGCCGGATACGGCCCGATGCACCTGATCGACGGCCGGGCCGAACCCGGGCGCCCCCACGGCGCCGGGGAGGACCCGCGCGGCGACGAGACCCGGCCGCGCGTGATCGCCCTGCCGCCGATGGCGGCCGACCCGCCGGAGGACACCCTGCGGCGGGCCTCGGAACTGACCGGCCTGTCCCCCGCCCGGCTGCGCCAGGACGCCTCCGCCAACATCATGGGCGGCGCCGCGCTGCTCGCCGACCACCGGCGCCGCACCGGCGGGAGCCCCGGCGGGGGCCTCAGCGACGATCCGGTGAGCTGGTACGACGCGGTGGCCCGCTACCCCGGCACCCCGGAGAGGGGCGCGGCGGGGAGGGGGGCGGCACCGTCCTTCGCCGACGAGGTCTACGCGACGATCCGGACCGGTGCCGCGCGGTTGACCGACGACGGCGAGCTCGTGGTCCTCCCCGCCACCCCGGACCTGCCCACGCCCTCGACACACTCCGCGCGTTCAGCGCCCTTCGGGCCCGCCGCGCCGCTCACCCCGGCGGGGCGCTCCGGGCCGTCCGGCCCGCGGGCACCGCTCCCCCTGGAACGGCGCGCCTCGCCCGCCGGCCCGCCCCCCGCGCCGCCCACCCCCACCCCGGTCACCCCCACCCCGGCACCGTCGCCCGGCGCGAAGACCCCCGCTCCCCCCACGAAGACGGCCATGGCGCTCGCCAAGCGGCCCGCCCCCGCTCCCGTGCCGGGGCCCGACTGCCCGAAGAGTGTCTCCTGCGAGTGGCTCCCGGCCGCCTACAAGCGGCTCCCCGGCGGCGGGTACGGCAACCACGACCGCTCCGCCGCCCCCCGGAAGATCGACTACATCGTGATCCACGACGGGGAGACGAGCTACGACGCCATGACCCGCCTGGTCAAGAACCCCGCCTACCTGAGCTGGCACTTCACCATCCGCTCCGCCGACGGCCACATCGCCCAGCACCTGCGGGCCAGGGACGTCGGCTGGCACGCGGGAAACTGGTACGTCAACTCCCGCTCCATCGGCCTGGAGCACGAGGGCTACCTGGCCAGGGGCGGCGCCTGGTTCACCGAGGCGATGTACCTGGCGTCGGCCAGGCTGGTCCGCCACCTCGCCGCCAAGTACGACGTCCCCCTCGACCGGGCGCACATCCTGGGACACGACAACGTCCCGGGCACCACCCCGGAGACCGTGGGCGGCATGCACGACGACCCCGGCCCCTACTGGGACTGGGCCCACTACTTCGAGCTGCTCGGCAGGCCGCTGCGCGCCTCGGGCGGCGACGACGCGCGCTCGGTGCTGATCAGGCCCGACTACGGCACCAACAGCCCGGGGTTCACCGGCTGCACCGGGGGGTGCCGCGGCCTGGGCGCCGCCTCGGTCTGGCTGCGCACACGCCCCTCCCCCACCGCGCCGCTGGTCAAGGACGTCGGCAAGCACCCCACCGGCGGCTCCACGTACAGCGTCTACGACCACGCCGCCCGCGCCTCCACCGGCCAGCGGTACGCGCTCGCCGAGCGCAGGGGCGACTGGACCGCGATCTGGTACCTCGGCCAGAAGGCGTGGTTCCACGACCCCGCCGGAGCCCCCACCTCCGTGCGCGCCTCCGGCCCCCTGGTGACCCCCAGGCCGGGCCGGGCCCCGATCAGGGTGTACGGCAGGGCGTACCCGAAGGCGCCCGCCTACCCCGGCGGCGTTCCCGTGCAGGCCCTGGCCCCGCTGCAGTACTCGATACCCGCCGGGCAGGCGTACAGCTCCGGCGCGACGACGAGGGCCTCCTACCTCAGGGCGGCGGCCTTCGACCCGTCCGAGCACCGTGTCGTCGCCGGCAGGATGCGCTACCGGCAGATCCAGTTCGGGCACCGGATCATGTTCGTCCGGGCCTCCGACGTCCAGCCGGTCACCAGGTGAGGATCTCCGGCGGCACTGCCGGTTGCGCACATCCGCCCTGCGGAGGCGCTAGAGTTTTCACGTGCCCCGGAGCCGTTTCCGGGGATCACGCGGAAGTGGCTCAGTGGTAGAGCATCACCTTGCCAAGGTGAGGGTCGCGGGTTCGAATCCCGTCTTCCGCTCCGGCGGGTCCCCAGGGGCCCGGCCGGTGGAGTGGCCGAGAGGCGAGGCAACGGCCTGCAAAGCCGTCTACACGGGTTCAAATCCCGTCTCCACCTCAACGCACGACCATCGGACCCTCCGGGATCCGGTAAAGTAGTGCGAGCGCCGAGGGGAAACCCGAAGCGGATACGCGGAAGTGGCTCAGTGGTAGAGCATCACCTTGCCAAGGTGAGGGTCGCGGGTTCGAATCCCGTCTTCCGCTCTGGTTCACCCGAGGACGATTAGCTCAGCGGGAGAGCGCTTCCCTGACACGGAAGAGGTCACAGGTTCAATCCCTGTATCGTCCACCATGTTTTGAAGATCACAAAGGGGTTCCGGAGATTCTCCGGAACCCCTTTGTGATCTTGAAGAGTCGCGGTAAGCCACCTCAGGCAGACTTTTGGCTCGATGTACCCCGAATTCGGTGGAGTCGGCCGGGTTGACTTTCACGCCAGCTGAGCGTTCGAATGGAACATCTTGCACTCGATGGGGGTGAACATCCCCCGGGCGCTGTACGTCGTTGCCGGTTGTGAAAGATCTCCAGGTGCTCAAAGATCGTGATCACTAGCTCGATCCGGGTCTTTCACCGCTAGTGGTTGAGCGGCTCGGTCCGCATTCGGCTCCAGAAGAACTCGATCACCGCGTTATCGACGCAATCACCGATCGAACGCATGGGGCGTGCACCTGCCGGATCTCATCGGTCAGCCAGGTGTGCCGGAGCGCCCGGTCTCGGGGCGGACGGTGCCTCCAGGCATGGAAGCCCGGCTCTGAGACGCCCAGAACGCGGCAGCGGACATGGACTGGAAACCCTTTCAGTGGCCATCACCGTGATGGCCTCGAACCGCCTTTCAGGGGCCCCGGTTCAACTGTCCCTGACACTTTCCGCTGAAGTTGCTCGGCGAGCAGGACCGCTCTTCCGGTCTCCATGACCGTAACCGCCCAGGCGTTGAACTTCAGGTGAGCCAGCGCCGCGGCCGCGGCAGCCGGTACGTGCTGAGCCTCACGAAGCCACCCCTCCTTGCCTCGCCGCACCCGCTGCCCGCCTACCAGAAAGGCGACCGCGGCAAGCGCGCGAAGATTCCCCTCGGCGGCCTGGCGCCATCGGCTACCCGAGGTGGCGAGATCCCCCCACACCCGTCCCGCCGAAACCGCGACCGCTGGGTCTGCCACCGCTCCTGCCTGCCAGGCACTCAACAACACACCTATGGCAGCCGACACCTCATCAGGGTGTCCGCCGTGACGAGCACGCTCGGCAAGCACCTGTCCGAGATTGTGAAGATGACGGGCATACATCGGTGCCGTCGCAGGAGTCAGCTCGAGCGACGCGGTAAACAGGCTTACAGCCTCATCAAGACGACCTTCTTCCTGCAGACACGCCGCCCACAAGCCAAGACGCGCGGGCGCGTCGGGGGCCGCCGGAGACGTCGCTTGCGCCGCGGCTTGAGCGCGTTGCGAGGCTCCGCGCAGGTCTCCTGCCCTACCTCGGGCCCGATGCCGATCCAAAAGCGCCGATGCCGAAGCGGCCAGCCGGTCCGCACGGGCCGGTGCGGCAGACGGAGTCAACGTCAACGCCCTATCGAGCGTAGCCACCGCGTTGTCGAGATCGGTTGCCGTCCCGATCCGCAGAGCTCTGTCGCGAAGCGCGTCGCCCAGATTGGCCAGCCGCACCGCAAGAAGCGGGGACCTCGCCGGCGTGCACGCTACCGCCTCCTCATATGTTGAGACGAGCGCGTTGAGGTCGTGGACGTCGCCCGTCGCGTCGTAACGGCGTGACAGTGCTGAGCCGAGATTGTCAAGCAATGCCGGCAAAGACGTTACGGGCGAGGAGGCGACCGCCCGCCGCGCCAGCGCAATCGCCTCGCTGATCGAATCAGTGTTCCCGGTGAGGTCATACGAGCCGACCAGCCCGGCGACGACTTGGCTGGCCACACTCACCGGCACACGCTCCAGATCATCGGACACCTGCCTGAACGCCGTCGCCGCCTCTTCCGCATCGGCGGGATCTCCGTAGACCTCGTGACGCTGTGCCCGGGCGACCGCCAAGTTGGCCAGCGCCATCAGCTTCTCCACCGTGCCGGCGAGCTGGCTGTCAGCCGCTTCGATGAAGACCCGGACCGCATGCTCAAGGTCGTCGCGATTTCCACAGGTGCGGAATCGTTCAAGCAGAGCACTGCCCAAATGGGACAAAGGCACTCCCAAGCGATCCGGATGGGCGCGGGCGGCCGCCACCGCCCGCAGGAGATCACTGACAGCGGCGTCGAGAAGAGCGTCCTCTCCCCCGTTTCTCCACCGCTCCAGCCAGATCCCCGCCAGATGACTGAGCCTTCCCGGCTCGGCGGCCGACCCTTCAGGAGTGTCGTTGAGGGCACTACGGTAGGCCGATTCGGCATCCGCCAGCAGGCGAAGATCCCCCGATTGCCCGTAGCGGTCAAAGTGGACATGGCCCAATGTGGTCCAGGCGATGCCTCTGGTCAGGGCATCGGATGTGGTGGTGATCGGGACGAGGAGGCCCGCCGCGTCGTCGAGATCCGCTTGGCCTCCACGCTCACGAAGCGCCGCCGCGGCGTTGACTCGCGCCTTGGCTCCCGCCCCCGAAGGGATCCCGGCATCTGCCGCCTTCCGGAAGTAGCCGAGTGCCCTCTCCAGCCCGTCCGCAGGGACGAACCGTTGGCGCCAGTGCGCGAACCAGGCGTTGCCCGCGGAGATGTACATATTGGCTCGGACTTCATCGGACAAAAGCGGAAAGCCAGGATGGCCGATGGTTTCCTCCCATTTCGCCACCATCCGCGTAAGTTCCCCGACATCCTGGCCCGCGCCCGCCGCCTCCGCTTGGGTCGCGGCCGCGAGAGCACCGTCCCGGCTGGCGCGCAGCCCTCGCAATACCCGCTGATGGGTTCGTGCGTTCTGCGCCAGAGCGGCTGCCCCGGAATCCGCCCAGTGCGTCAGCAGCGCGTCGAATACCGCTTCGGCTTGATCGGTCATCAGCTCGGGATGGCGGCGTACCGTGTCTTGGAGTTCTGAACGGGTGCCGAGCTGAATGAACTCGATCAACAGCGCACCCAGCCGTTCAACGCCTTCACTGTCAAATAACGGCACAGTCCTCACTCCCCACCAAGTCGCGTGCCTCTCGACACGACGCTTCTGAGCCACTCTCGTACCCCGAACACCCGACCCCACGGCACACCAAACGGCAATATGCGTACGACGCACCTTGGCTCATTCGCGACATACACGAAATAGCCGGGCGTTCCACCACAGCCACCCTCTCCCGACCACGCAGACACGTAGCATCCTGGCCATGAGCAATCCCCTCGACGCGGTGCCTTTCCCCGAACGAAACGGGGTGGAGGGCGACGACCTTGAGGAGTTACGGGCCGCTTGGCGGGAACTCAACGAGGTCGTCGAAGAAATTCGCCGGGTCCCCGGGTACGAGGGTTTCCTCGCGGCTCCCACCTTCGACGACATAGTCGCCGCGGCGTTCCAGCCCTTGTGTTACATCAGCGCGACCGACGCGGAAGGGCTCGCGCTGGTCGCCCGCCCCAACGGCGAGGTCGACTCCGTGGCGCTCCCCCACCTGACCACGGACTCGCTGAGAACCCGGGTGTCGGCACTGTTCGGCTCCTACAACGAGTTCCGGACCGATCCCCATTCGGTCGCCGGGCCGTGGGAGGCCGACCTTGACGCGGTCACGCACTGGCTGTGGGACACCGTCATGCACCCCCTCCTCGAACTGATCGGACCGGAACCAGCGATCACCCTGGTCCCCGGAGGACTGCTCGGTCTGCTGCCACTACACGCGGCCTGGACATCGGACCAGACCAAACCGACCGGCCGAAGCTACGCGCTGGACGCCACCACCATCAGCTATGCACCCAATGCCAGATCGCTGACCGCGGCCAGGAAGATCGCCGCGAACCGTGGCAGGGAGACAGTACTGGCCGTCATCGACCCCCAGCCCATGCCTCCCGCCTTCCGACCGATCCCTTTCACCGAACTGGAAGAGGCCACGATCAAGGCGGCCACCCGCGGCGCGGCGAACGTCCTCGCCGGATCGACGGCCGCTCTCCCCGAGGTTCGCCGCGGACTTCAGTCGGCCGATGTCACGCACTTCGCCTGCCACGGTTACGCCGACCTGGCCAACCCGCTCGAGAGCGGGCTGGTGCTGTCGGACGGACAGACGCTGCGTGTGCGGGATCTGCTGGAGATGGACTTGAGGATCAGGGTCGCGGTCCTGTCCTCGTGCGAGGCTTCGCTGCCGGGGACGGAGTTGCCGGACGAGGTCATCGGTCTTCCCGCCGGGCTTCTGCAGGCCGGGGCAGCCGCTGTCATCGCGCCACTGTGGGCGGTGCCGGACGTGCGGACGAGCATGCTGATGTCCGAGTTCTACCGCGACTGGCGCAGCCCCTCCTGGTCACCGGCCCAAGCACTGCGAAGAGCCCAGCTGTGGCTCCGAGACAGCACCAACGAGGAGAAAGCGACGGTTTTGGAACGTGCCTTTGAGGACAACACGGCCTGGCCGGATCCCGGCGTCGCGGATGCGCTCCTTGACAGGATCCTGCAGCGCGAACCCGGCCAACGCGATGATGCCTCCATTCGCCTGTGGGCGGCTTTCTGCCACGTCGGAGTGTGACCCACAGCCCGCGTCGGCCCTTGAGCCGACCCTTGAGCCAGCGCATGAGTCTGTGAGGTTCCCGCGGTGCGCGCATCCATGAACGAGCAGGAGTGGCGGCTGCTGGCCGAGCGGATCCGGCCGCTGGCACAGGCGCTGATCGGCGACTCCAGCACAGCCGCGGCCTTCATCCACGATCTCGACCGGGCTCTCGGCATGCCCAGCGGCCCCGCCGCCAAGCAGAGACTGCGCAACATCCTCACTCGTCACGAGCAGACCCGTACGTGGCTACGCGCTCAGGTCCAGGAGGAGGAGGGCTACCGTACCGCGCGGCTGGTCCGGTTCCTGGAGGCGTCGGTGCCGGAGACCGCGGCCATAGGGCAGCGTATGCCCTTGTTCGTCCGGATCACCCGGCCGGGCTCCGGCGGCGGGGCCGCGCTGCGGCCTTTCGACGTCCCGCCGGAAGGAGCTAGGGTCGTGATCTCCCTGTGGGCTCCCACCCTCGCCGTCGTGGGCGACATGGAGGCCGAGCTGACCGTTCCCGCCGACCGTGACTCAGATCCGGTACGGTTCGGCCTGACCGCCCGAACCCCGGGTTTGCACAAGGTGATCGTGCGCGTCTTCCGGAACGGCACGCTCCTTGGCGAAACGGCCGTCCAGCTCACAGCCCAGACCACCGGCTCCGGCCAGGAACCGATGGTGCGGTCGACAGCCCTCTCCTCGATTTCCTCCGATGCCGGAGAGGTCATCCTTCACGTTCAGCACGACCACGACGGATACCGATTTCAATTCTTCGGCGAGGTCATGAACGCTCCCGAGTCGGTGAGCCGATTGGCCGCGGATCCATCGCAGATCGTCGAACGCATGGCCGAAGAGCTGACACGCATGGCGGCCGGCGACGCCTCCCAGGATTCCCCCTCCTTGATCCGCCGCCGGCTTCGAGGCATGGGCGCCGAACTGTGGGGCATCGTGCCCGAGAAGGTGCGTGAGCAGTTCTGGGCACAAGCCGGCCGGATCAGCTCTCTCACCATCGTCAGTGAAATGGACATCATCCCGTGGGAGCTGCTCTACCCCGTGGACGGCGACCGGGAAAACGGGTTCCTCGCCGAGACGGTGCCGATCGTGCGCTGGACGTACGGGCACCAGCGGGTACGGAGGCTGGCGGTGAACCGTCTGGTCTGCGTCGCGCCGCCACCGCAACTCGATCTTCCGGGACACGCTGATGCCTTTTCGGCTGAAATGACGGCGATCCGAAACAGGTTCTCGACCATCAGCGGCGATTCAGTGATCGAGGACCTCGAAGATCTGTACGCCCTCGTCGAGAACGATCTCGCCGGAATCCTGCACCTGGCCGGACACCACGAGCACTCCGCTCTCCATGGCCCGGCCATACAGCTACACGGCGGCGAACTGCGGCCCGTGGACCTGGAGCCCGCTGCGCGTCGCCGCCCCTGGCGGAGCAACCCGCTGGTCTTCCTCAACGGGTGCCGTACAGCGGGGCAGGTGCCGACCATCCGCGCCAACACCGGATGGGCCGACAAGTTCCTGCGGATCGGCGCTGGCGCTTTCATCGGATCGCTGTGGGGGGTGCGGACGACGTCGGCGGCCCGCTTTGCCGACCGCTTCTACAAGCACTTCTACCAGTGCGGCAAGCCGTTGGGGCAGGCAACGCTGGCGGCGCGACTGGACATCATGGACGAGGCCGGTGATCCGACATGGCTTGCCTACAGCATCTACGGCTCCCCGACCGTCACGGTCGCCGGCGTTGATCGAACAGATGCCCCGATCGGATGAGCAATCAGGGGAACGGATCATCGACGGGAATCCCGGTGGAAAGACGAGGACATGACGGTGTTCGACGACGACGATTCGATCGAGCCGGACCTGCGAGATCTCATCCGGCGCGCCGATACGGCCCGAGAGGAATTCGCTGCGACCGGCGCTGTCGAGGCAGCCGAGTTGGCGGTGCGGCTGTGGGAGCAGGTCGTCCCCCTTGCTCCCACCGCCCCCGATCCAATGTGTGAACTCGGCGACGCGCTGCTCGACCGTTTCAATGTCCTCGGCGACATCGATGACCTGGACTACGCTCTACGCGTTTATCGGCAGGCGGACCTCGCCGCACGGCAAGGCGATCCGTACGTTCTCAACAACCTAGGCAACTGTCTGCGGACGTTCTACGCCCACACCGACGCGCAACCGCTGCTCGAGGAGGCCGGTGAGGTCCTCGCCCGCGCCGCCGAACTCGCCTTCGACGATGACGATCTCCTCCCGACTGTCCTGGACAATCTCGGGCTGGTTCGCTTCGAGCGCTACCTCATCAGCCGTGGCACCGCCGATCTGGAGGCTTCGCTGGCCGCCCATCGCCAGGCGGTCAGCGACGGTCGTCCCCAGGACTCCAATCGCCCCCTGCATCTAACGAACCTGGGCACCGCCCTTCAGGAACTTTTCGACCTCACCGGCGAGGCCGAACACATGACCGAGGCGATCCACGCCTATCGGCAGGCGATCGACGCCACTGAGAAACAATCTCCTGACCTGCCGCTGCGCCTGGCCAACCTGTCCGGCTCCCTGCTTACGCGGCACGGGCGCCTTGGCGACCTCTCCGATTTGATCGAGGCGGTCGCCTTGGCCGAACAGGCCCTCGCGCGCAGTCCTTCGACCGCCGCCGACCGTGGTCGGCAGACGCATATCCTGGCTCAAGCCCTGACGACCCGCTACGAAGAACACGGTGACCCCGAAGATCTCACCCGAGCTCTACGTCTCTATGACCGCGGGGGCCTTTCTCAACACGCGCGTACCGGGCACGCGAACGCTCTGCTGGCACAGTACGAACGCTCCGGCGACCCGCATGATCTCGACCTGGCGATACAAGCGGGAGAACGCGCTTTCCAGGCCGGGCACAAGCCGTCCACCGTCGGCTCCACAGACACGGCGACGCTGGCCCTCTGCCTGATGGAGCGGTTCGGGGTAGACGGATCGCGTCACGCACTCGACCAGGCGATCGAATTGCTTGAGTTCGCCGTGGCCGCTGCCGCACCGCAATCGCCCGCCGGCGCCGACCAGCGGGGCAATCTGGCGATCGCGCTCATCGAGCGCTGGCAGATCGATGGGGACGACCAAGACCTCGAACGCGCGCAAGCCCTTTTCGACAGCGCCGCCATCCACGCTCCCGGTCTGTCGCCCACCCCAGATAACCGCAACAATCACGCGCTCGCGCGACTGCGCCACAGCAGGATGAGCGGCCCCAGGCTGGAGGAGCTGACCGAGGCCGTGCAACGCTTCAGAGAGCTCACCGCGACCAGACACGGGCACGGAACAGGGCCTCGACAGGGACGCTATCTGGGCAACCTGGCCGAAGCACTGAACGATCGATACAACCTCACCGGTGACCTGCGCGACCTGGAAGAGGCCATCGCCGTCCGTCGTGTACAGCTCGTCGCGCTGGCACACATGAGCGGCACCTCCTCGATGCGCCGAGACGCCTTCCAAGGACTCGCCGTCGCACTGTTGTCCCGCTTCGATCGCAGTGGAGTCACGGCCGACCTCGACGAGGCCGTGGACCACCTGGCCGAAGCCGTCCAGATGACGCCTCCTCAATCCCCCTATCAGGCCGGTGTCGTCAACGATTGGGGTGACGCGCTCCGCGTCCGCTACCGGCACCTGGACCAGATCACCGATCTCGAAGCCGCACTATCGGCCTTCGACAGCCTCGTACGGCGAACACCTCCGACCGCCCCTGACCGGCCCGTCTACCTGGACAACCTCGCCAATGCGCTCGTTAACCGCTATGAGCGAACCCAAGCGCCAGACGACCTCGATCGCGCCCTGGACACCTACGCCGAAGCCCTGGACGTGATGCCCGCGCGAGCCTCCGACCGGGCCCGTGTCACCGCCAACCTCGCGGGAGCATTCTGGTTCCGCTGGCGGCGCGACCATGCCGCCACCGATCTCGATCACGCTGTCGACCTCATCCAATCAGCGCTGAACCAGCTGGCCCCCACCTCGCCGTCACGACCGGTGTACCTCAACAGCGCCGGCTGTTTCCTGCGCGACCGTCACCGCCGATCCGGCGCCCGCACCGATCTCCACGCGGCCATCGAGGCGTTCCGCACCGCCTGCCGGGAAGGCGCGCTGACGGACGCGCTGTGGGCTTTGGAAGCGGCGCGGAACTGGGGTAGGTGGGCAATGGCCCGGCAAGCGGCGCCCGAGGCCGTCGAAGCCTACGACCACGCGTTGGCCGCGTTGCGGAAGGTTTTCGCCAGTCAGCTGTTGCGCACGCACAAGGAGAATTGGCTGCGCGTCGCCGGGCAGCTAACCGCCGAGGCCGCGGCCGCCAAGGTCATGCTGGGTGATCTGGCCCGAGCGGTCCTGGCGCTCGACAGCGGACGCGCGGCCCTTCTTGATGAGGCCCTCCAGCGCCACCGGCTCGAGCCGCTGTCCCCTCTGCGCCCCGGTCTTGTGGCTCGTTTCGCAGCCGCGTCAAGCAAGATCGCGATCCTCTCAGAGCATGCCGCACCCCCCACCCTTCAGAGCGCCTAAAAGAATAAATTTCGCTGCGCTTTGAGCTCTCTCTGTAGCGATGGCGGGAGAGGTGGGTCGGCTGGCGCGTCTAACTGGCGTGGCCACCGGCCTTCGCCGAATTGCTGACGTGCGGTTACAGATAACACCGTGGCGGACCCCGGCGCCGCGCATGTTTCGTGCGCCGGTCATGACCCAGAAATGCTCCCCTCGCCAAACCTAGCCTCTTCTTTGAAGAGGTCTCACTATTCGGGTTGAGTGGGGATGAGGGCATAACCCAGCAGAACCACGCCGCACCCAGTCAGCTCGTCCAGGCTCTGGCCGTGCTCGCGGCCGACTTCGGTCGTGACCAACCCTTGCAGGCAGTGCAGCTGGGCGTGTGGCACGAGACCGAAGTACATCCGGAAGGTCATGCCCCGGGCGCCGGAGTAACCACCGTAAGAGCGGCTCGGTTGGGCCCAGCATCCGATCTCGTCGGGGAAGATCTGCCGGGTGTGCCCCCATAAGTAGCGTCCAGATCCGGGGTTGCGTTCAGAGGTACTGTCGCGGGAGGCCGGATCGGCCCAGCCGAACGGATAGAGCAGGTGATCGGCCGGTACCGGCCCGGTGATCTGACCAGTCGGTTCCAGCTCCATGGTGCTCCCGACACCGTAGACGAGGCTGTAGGTGAAGGACTTGACAGCCAGGTCGGGATAGGCCGCCAGACGGTTGGAAAAGACCGGTGCCTTGATGACGGGGCCAGATGGTCCCGGGCATGACCCCGGCTCCGACCCGACAGCCGTAGGGACGATGACCTTCACAAGCGTTGTCGCCCCGACGATGACCGCCAGACCGACGACCAGCGCGGTCTTTTGCGCGCGGTTCAGCGCCAGACGCCCACGCCGCTCCCCGCCATCCCCGCCGACGCCGGTGCTATCGGCTGCACTGGTGCTGCTCACGAACAGGGCGATCACGGCGACCACCAAGCCGGCGCCCGCGGCGATCCAGCTCATCGTCTCCAGACCGACCACCATTGCGACGCCGGCCAACGCGAACACCGTAAGCACCACGGCGACGATCGCCCGACCCCGCCCAACACTGCCGCTCACCATATCCGCGACGCTCCTCGCACTCCGACGCTGAGAGTAAGTACGACGTTCCTCACTGCAGTCGCGTTGACATGGCCCGCGAGCGGTTACACAACATCTATCGGTTCGGCAGCCATTTGCGATCCTTGCCGGTCAGGTCCAGACTCATAATCGCCATATAGACGCGCTTGAACTCTTACCAGAATGCGATCGGCGGTTGAGGCGGCCCAGCAGATGATGGCGAAGGCCAGGACCGTGAAAGCTTCGTGGATGTCGTGGCGGAACATTGGCCCGGCGCTAATCGCGCGGTCGTCTCCAGCAGGCCATCTTCGAGCCGAACCCCAGTGCCTGGGACAAGAACTCCTGCGGAATCGCGGTGTAGAGCACAGACAAGATCCCGCACAGTGCTTTGCGGTCGTCGATCCGCTTGCGTCCGGGATCGCGGTAGCGGCGATCGTTTCGATCACCGAGCGGCGTTAACGTCCATTCACCGGTCCATCAGCTCGTTCGCCAGGTCAGTTCCCCTGATGGGTGAAAGCGGCCCAGCAGTACGGATCCGCCGGCGAACGGCGGCCCGGGGCCGGCGAGGCTTGACGACCGGCCTGAATCATCTCGATCTGTGCGGCACGCAGCGCATCCACCGGATCCGGAAGATCCGAGGTCAGCAACTGGTGGAAGGTGGTCATGAGGTCGGCGGTGGTGCGGTCGTCCACGATCCACAGTGAGCCGACGGCGGCCGAGGCTCCCGCGATAAGGAAAGCGGTGGTGAGCGTCATCATCTCGTCGAAGTCGTCGTTACTCATTCCCGATGCGCATGCCGAAAGCACGACCAGCGGCCCGGCGGCCCTGTCTCCGATCCCGCGTCCGTGCGCGAGAAGTTGTTCGATGGTCAACGACCGGCCGCCCGTCAACGCCAGCCGGGAACGCGCGGGGTCGGCTGCGGCGTAGCCGTGAGAGGCCAGATGGATGACGGGAAAGGCGGTCGCGCCAGACAACTGGGACACCACTAGTTCGGCCGTCACACGGAGTTGCTCACCAGCACGAGGGGGGCCGATGAACTGGCCGGCCGGGTAGCAGCGCCGATGGATCTGCCGCGCCTCGGCTTCGGCGTACCGCAGGTTGAAGGTGGGGTTTCCGACGATGAGGGCACGGCCGTCCATCGGCAGCCGTCCCCGTCGGGTGGTTTCGCAATACAGCTGCGCCGAGGCGGCGTAACTGATGAACGCTTCCTCCACCGCGTACCGGTGCCCTCCCCCATTGGTACGGGTCCGGGCGGCGTGCCAGGGCACCAGCGCGGCATGCCCGGCGGGGACCAGGACAAGGCGCAGAGGCGTCCCTGCGCAAGCTGAGGGCAGGTCACCGACCGCCGCGAGGACCGGCGCCATCACGGCCTCCCACCCCCAGTCACACAGCTCGTGCAGGGCGGCGATCCACGCGTCGGTCAGTTGCCGCCGCTCCCGGTGCGAATCTTCGTCGTCATCGTGACCGCTCATCTCCCGAGCGGTCGCCACCAGGAGCCGGTTGTAGGCGTCCACGAACATCGACAGGTGACCGCCCGGGACCGCGCGGAAGTCATCCAGGACCAGCCGCCGCGACGGGCCTCGGAGTGGCGTCAGCACCGCATACCCGGGCTGTTTAGCCGTACCGGGCAGAAGATGAACCAGGGCATCGGTGCGTGTCTCGGCCAGGGCCGCCGGCACCGTGTCCAGCGAAAACGTGGTCCCCAGACCATGACCGACGCCCTCCCCGCCCTCCGCGCGGTTCGCGAGCACGCCGATGACCTCGCCGCGCAATCGGCTCGACATGATCGGGGTATCCGGCGGAGCCGGCGCTGTCCCGCCGCGCGCGACCCCGCGGCTTTGGATGGCCAGAGCCTGTTCCGCCTCCCACCGCGCCGCCAGATCATCGTGTCCGGCCGCACGCAGACGTTGTCCGGTGGATCCGGTGAACATCACGGCTCGGTGGACAAGCCCGCGTGCCGACTCGATCGCCTCCACCGCTTCGGTGACCGCGTCGTCGAGCAGGCACCAGGAGATGACGGCCGTGCCGCGCCGGGCCGTCCGGCGGGCAACGGCCAGGCCATCGGCGGTTCCCGACTGCAGCAGGACCTCCTCGGCGCAGGCATGGAGTGCCTCCTGGCCGGTCCGCCGGGCCAGCCACCGGTCCTTTCGCCGCCGCTGGGGATCTCCGGGTAGCTCGGAGCGGACGCGGTAGGCCGTCGCGAGTTCCATCAGTGTCACCGGGTCCGGCCGTCCCGGACGAGACGAGCGCCGGGCCAGGCCCTCGAGCAGATCCACCGCCTCATCCGCCGCATGCCGATCGTGGTCACGGGCCGCGCGGAAGCGTACCCATAGAGCCAGGCTGCGCCGAATGATCGGGTGATCAGGATGGGTGGCCGGGAGGATACGTTCCGCTTCTTTCAGCGCCTCACCGGCCCGATCCAGGTCTTCAGGGCCTGCGGCATACACATAGCGGGCTTGCAGGACCTCCCCCAGTACCTGGAGAGCGGTGCCGCGGTCCACCGGATCGAGAGCGGCCTCCACCGCCTGCTCACACCGCCGCACCGCCGCGTCGGCGTCCACGATGTCGGCGAACGCCTCAAAGCGCATCGCCAGCGCCCGCCCATGGGTTTCCAGCCGCAGCGACAAGTACGGGTGCCCAGGCTCAGTGGCCTTCGTGGCCTGAGCCAGCACCTCGATCGCCTCATCGAGCGCGTCCCGGTCCTGGGTGTGCTGAAAACGTCTGATCAATTGGTCGGCCAGGTTGACCAGCCAGGTGGGGCGATCAGGGTCGAAGGCCCCTACGAAACGCAACGCCAGTCTGAGCCGGTGGACGGCCGCATCGAGGTCGTCTCCGCTGCCCTGCAGGGCGAAACGCAGACCGAGCGCGGTGCCAAGTCCCGCGTTGGCGGCGGCGGAGAGCCGATGACCGGCCGAAGCGGCCTGGACAGCGGCGGAATAACAGGTGATGGCCTCATTCAGATCTGCGACGGAACCGCGATAGGCCACCCTGCGGTGCAGCGCCCCGGCCAAGTTATGCAATCTTGCCGCCCGCTGGGGATGCGGGCCGGGCGTCAGCGCCACGGCGCCGCCCAGACTCTCGATCGCCTCATCTAGGTCGCGCATGTCGAATGTGCGCAGGAACATGCTGCTCAGCACGTTGCCGAGGTTGTTCTTCCAACGGGCAAGATCAGCACCGGAGACGTCGGAAGCGGTCACCGCTTGACGAAGAAAGACCACGGCGGTCTCAAGATCGGCGCCGCTGCCACGATGCCGGAAGCGGGTGTGCAGGGCGGCTCCCAGATTGCCCATAAGGGCGGCCCGGCCAGGCGAACCGGCGCGGCACCCTGCCAAGGCGTCCTCGGCGAGCGCGATCGCCCTGTCCAGATCCGCAGGATCGCCGTCGTGGTCGTAGCGGGAGCGGAGCATGAACGCCAGGTTGCTCGCGCGTCCCGGCCGTTGCGGGTCATTCTCCACGGTGAGGGCAAGTGCCCCCTCGGCGAGGTCGAGCGCGGCGGCCAGGTCGGCCGGATCTCCCGCGATCTGGAACTTGTCGACGTAGCAGTTGGACAGATTGCTTTGTGCGGCGGCGCGGACGGCGTCCGACGGCGCCGCGGCCAGGGCTTGTTCGTGAAATGCCAGGGCGGCATCCAGATCGGCGGGATCCAGGTGGGTTTCGTAGCGGAGTTTGACCGTATTGCCCGCACCGGTGAGGAACACCGAACGTGCGCGGGTACCGTCGGGAACAGCCGCCAGCGCCCGATGCCGGGCTCGTATGGCTTCCTCCAGATCCGCGAGGTCACCGTCACGACGGAACAGGACCTCCAGCACGTTGCCGAGCGTGTGCAGCCGTCCTGGAAGCTGCTCGTGCCCGCTTGGCGTGATCGCCACTGCCGACTCGATGTGTTCCCTGGCGGCCTCAAGGTCACGCAAGTCACCGCGTGCGCGGAACCGCTGCAGGTGGCTGGTGGCCAGATTGGCGGCGAACCCCGCACGTCCCGGGTCGTCGCCCGCGCACTGCGTCCAGGCGGTGGTGTGCCAGTCGAGTGCCGCCTGGATGTACTCGAGATCACCGGTGCAGTCGTAGAGCGCCAGGGAAAGGTTGCCGAGGTTGTTCAGCCACTGCGGCCGGGTCCGGTCACCGACCTGCAGAGTCTCCAGGTGCGCGACGATCCTGGCCCGGTCGATGAGCAGACGTTCCCGGTGAGAGTCGGGCATCGCATCCACCTTGGTCGGGGGGCCGGGGTGAGGGGGGCGAGCACTTCTGCGCCCGGGCGCCCGAGTGCTTGTCCCTTTCCTCAGCCGTGCCCGCGAAATTTCCTCCGGTTCACCCGCGGACACGTCCTCCCGTATCGGGGTGCGGGACTTGCGCCATCGGCTCGCCCGACAGCTCGCAAAACGGCCGCCCACGAGGTCCTGCAGTCATGATCCGCTCGCAGCGCCGCTGGTTGGGGCATCCGTACAGCTGCTCGCCATCACCGTCGTCCTCGGCCGAGCCGTCCCGGATGATGTAGGAGCCGTACCACTCCCCGTCTTCAGCGATCTTCTCGCACAGGCGCAGCCACTCGTCGAACGTGTCGTCGCCCGTTTTCGCGAGGCTGTCGAGGTTCTGCCACAGCGCAAGATGCCCCGTTTCCTTGGCCAACTGCCTCAGCCGTCGCTTGAGCGCGCAGATGTCCGCCCAGGAGGAGGGCAGCTCGGGTAGTTCTTGCAGCATCGCGGCACCCCCTGTGTATGCATACTGACTGTAGGCGATAGAGAGCGGAGGAAATATGCCGATTCCACGGATCTCAATCGGTGACGGCGCTCCCATGGGAGTGCGGGACGCGCTGTGCCGGCTGGTCGCCGCACCCGAGGGTGCCAGCCGCTGGGTGCGACTACCCGATCGGGTCGTCGTGGACAGCGTGCTCGCGGGTGGGCGAGGCGGCGCCGACGTCTTCGAGATCACCGCCTACTGGGACAAGGGACACTGGCGCTATGTCGCCAAGCTCGGCCCCGCCAAGAAGCTGGCGCGGGAGTGGGATGCCTACAACGAGCACTTCGGCGGAAAGTCAAACGCCCTGTGCGCGCCGGTCGAACTGGCCACGCCCGCGGTGCTCGATGAGACCAGGCGCATCCGCGGCCAACGGGAACTGATCGTATACGGGCACGTCGCGTCCTTCTCCGGCACCCCTCGCCAATCCCTCATGACTCTCGAAGACCTGGCCCGCCAGGACCACCAGGACACCATCGACCGGCTGGTCGGCGTCATCGGCCGGTTCGGCCAAACAGCGGCCTCCGTGCTGTACAGCGGCGCCAAACCGCACCTCGGGCCGGACTCGTTACGCCGCCAAGCCGAAACGCTCGGCTGCGTGCTCACCTTGGAACCCGACGACGGCGACGGCCCTTACGTCGACTCCGACTCTCTGCTGGCCGCCTGCCTGTCCCTTCCCCCCGAGAGCGAGCTCGGCCGCCTCCGCCTCCCCCTGACCTTGACCCCCGGCCAGGACGGCCACCGGGGCGAGTACTACGGGCTCAAGATCAGGGTGACAGCGGCCGGTGCGCCGGTTCCGGACAACGTCACAGAGGTCTCCGGCAGGGTGCGCGAGACCTTCGCCGGCGCCGGCTGGTCGTTGATGTCCGGGCTGTGCCGGGACCTGCGACGTGAAGGGGCACTCCTCTTCTGGGGCATCGAGCAGACCTTCCTGCCGTTCGGCTGTCTTCTCGACATCCTCACTCGAGAAGAGCAGGATCGGGCTGTCTCGCTGGTCCACGGCGACCTCAACCCTCGCAACATCGTGGTTTGCGGCGACCGGCCCTTCCTGATCGACTTCGACAAGACCGCCGCCGAACAGCCGCTGCTGAGCGACTACGCCTGGCTGGAAACAGGACTGCTCCGCGACGTGCTGGCCGGTCGGCACGGCTTCGGTCAGATGCTTTCACTGCAGCGGCTGCTCGCTCTGGCCAGCCGCGCCCTGGAGGCGTCCGCGTCCCCGAGCCGCGAACAACGCGCTGCCGCCGTCGAAGCGGCCATCGTCAAGGTCATCCAGGAGACCGCCCCTGATCTGGAGACATCGTTTCGCCTGCTGTGGGCCGTCCGCGTTCAGAGCTGTCACGTCTACCCGTCCCAGGCGGGGCCCACCTGGTGGCGCGAATACTTCGCACAGCTCGTGATCGCTGTGAACCGCACCTTCAAGTGGGGCGAACGCGGACACACCGCCGAGGGGATGAGCGCCATCATCGCGGCCGGCGGGGCAGCGTCGGAGATGTGGCGGGGCGAGCACGTCTTCGGCAGGTGGCAGACCTCCGTACTGGTAGCAGCTGCCCAGGCACTGATTCCGATTCTGGACAGCCAGAGCCGGGACACCGTCACGATCGCGGCCGAACTGGTGACCGAACTGGACCGTCGGGGCGTTCCCGACGCCCGGGTCGAACAGATGCTGGCCAACCTGCGTGAAGCTCTGGTCAGGGGTGTTCTGAAGGACCAACCGGCGCACCCGGCATCCCCCCGACCTCGGGGCGACTACGTACCGCTGACCGCATACCCCGAGGGGGGCCATCCACCGGGACAGGACGCCCGGCTGCTCCTCAACCAGGACAGACACGTCATCCTCCTCGGCGAGGCCCTCGCGGGAAAAACCACCGTGCTCGAGGAAATGCGCCTGCACCCGATACCCCCTGATGTCGAGGATGGTCAACCACTTGTTCCTGCGTATTTCCCCCTGGCGGTGAACGCCGCCGCCCTGTCGTCGGTCCGGAGTCCGGCCGGCCTGCGTGCCGCCTGGACGGCTTGTGGACTGCCCGCGGACTGGGTGCGGGAGGTTCCCGCGCTGCTGGCCATCGGGGCGGTCCGCATTCTCGTCGATCACCTGGACCATCTCGACGCCGGCGAGCGGGAAAAGGCCGTCGAATGGCTCAGTGACCTGGCCGTCAACGACGGACGCCGCAGCTCCGTCATCATCGCCTGCCGCACCGGAGCCCACGCCCCCACTTCAGGTACCGGGCCGTTCCGCGTCCACATCTTGGCTGCGCCCTCTCCCGCCCTCATCCGTCCCTACGTACAGCAGGCGCTGGCTTCCCACGGCGACGTCGGCCGATCAATGATCGATCGGCTTGTTCACGAGCATGCGGACGACGGCGAGGAGATCTCCCCATGGCCTTCCCCGGCTCTGTGGTCTCCCGCGGTGCTTCCACTGATCCACATCCTCGCGGAGGAACCCGACGCCGACCTCTCGGTCAGCGCGTCACTGAACCGGTACGTCAGCAGGCTTTTCGAAAAACCGGGAATCGACACTCAGCTCAGAGAACGTGCCCTGTCCGCCATCGCCTGTGAACTGACTCGCAGGCGATCGGAGCACCTTCCCCTCAAGGCTCTCCCCGCTGTCCTCGCCCAGCTCACCCGCGCCGCCGATGAGATCGACGCCCCGGACGTGATCGACGACTTGGTCGCATGTGGTCTGCTCACACGCCGAACGGCCTCCGTGACCTTCGTCTCCTCCCTGGTTCAGGACTACTTCTCCGCTCGTGCGCTCGCTCGCGTCAGCCACCCGCGACTGCTCGACGCGGTGAGGGACTTTCGCTGGCACGTGCCGATCCTTTTGCTGCTGAACACTCTCGACGGGGACGACCCCACCGTCTCCGCGCTGATCACCGAAGCCGAGCAGCATGATGTGGGCCTGGCCGTGGAGTTCCTGCGCGCCGCCCGCACCCCCGCCCGTGCCCTGCTGCCGCAACTGCGTGCCCACATCCGCGACTACATTGCACGGCCGGACCTAGGGCAGGAGCAGCGCGTTCGCGCCGCGTCCGCGCTGGCGAACCTCGGGGGACGAGCGACCCGGGAGTTGTTGAGCTCGATGGTGACCAGCTCATCGACACCGGCCTCAGCTCGGGTAGCCGCTTTGCAGGGGTTGGAACGGATGATTCGCCGCGCGCCCGAACCAGCTTCGGCGCGCGTCGACACGACACTCCGCCAGGCGGTCCGCGCCGTGCTGACCACCGACACCCCGGCACAGGTCCGCGATGCCGCACTGGACCTGGCCGGGCGAGCAGGCCTGCATCACCTGCTGCCCCGGATCACCGAACTCATCGACCCAGCCCACCCCTGGCCGACGACCGACGCGGCGATGACCGCCCTGCGCGCCCTCCGAGCCGACTCCACCACCGCTGTCCAACTGCGGTGGACAGCCTCATGCGCTGGCCGGCTCCTCGACATCGACGATGAGATCGCCGGCGCGGTGAAACATGACGAGCAGGTCCGGCTGACCGGCGAACGCCGGCGCCTGCTGGCCGAACTGGCTTGCGCGCCGTACCACGACCTCCTGCTCCGGTACCGTTTCCGGTTCGATCTCGCTGACGACGTCGCCGCGATCCTGGACGACCTGGAGACAGGCTCCCCCCACGAGGTCACGTCTGCCTGGGCCGCGCTCACCCAGCCGGAAACAGTGGCGCATCTGACGAACCTGATCGACGGGGAAGACGAGCCGGCAGCGGCGGCAGCCGCCCATCGCCTGCTTCCCACGCGGGCGACTTCCATCGTGATGGACACCACCCCCGAGAGCTCACCCACCAGGTTGCTCATCACCGCGGCGGCCATCGCCGACCTCGACGCCGTCAACGCCTCCAGAGCGCTGGATCACAGCGAACAGGTCATCACCACGCTGGCCGCAAACGCCGACAGCGCCCGGCTCGAACCGTTGGCAGCTCTGGTGACCGGCGTGTTCTCCCTCGACCGCGCGCGCGGGGTGAGGTTAGCTCTGCAGACCGCCCGAGCTCTGGAAGTCCGTGGCGTCGCCGGACGGCAGGCCTGGCCGTGGTCCATGGCCTTCGCACGAACCAGAGGTACCGTCACCGACCTGCTGTCCCTGCTGGCCGGCGACGACCAGGCGGCCGAGCTGGCGATCTTCGGCCTGGCCAGCCTCGGATTCCTCGTCGATGGACGGCCGGGCCCCGATGTGCGGCTCGACGAGCGTGGCACCGCCAGATTCCTCGCTGCCCGGCCAGAGCCCTCCGGCCGGCAAGCGTGGCGGTATGTGATGGCAGCCGCAGCCGTCGGCGCCACCGAGTCACTCCACTACGCCTGCGACCTCGCCGTGGAACTGAGCGACGAGCCGACCACAGCGATCATCAGCACGAGCGGATACGGGCATCTGGAGGAGGCCGACCTGGCCGGTGTGCTCGCCGCCGTCGGCTACCTGGGAAGAATCTCGGCACTAGGAGGCGACCGAGTCAATGCCGACAGGGTCAAAACCATGCTCCTCACCTTTCCGGTCGCCCAATTCCATCCCAGTGTGGCCGTCGGTCGACTGACGGGCCTGGCTTACCTGGGCGAGTGGAGGCAGGTGCTGGGGGGATGCGACCTCGATGACCCACGGCTCGGGCAGATCGTCACCAACGCCGTCCAGATATGGCGGAACAACACACCCACCGACAGCGAGACAGACGTGGCCCAGTCGATCGCCGCCCGGCTCCAGGCCGCGCCCCTTCCCGACACCGTCCGGATGGCGCTGTCACAGCTCCGGCGCGACGCCGAACACAAGGCCGAACTCTTCACCGAGCCGCCGCACGAGTGACCCGGTTTCCCGCCCGCTCCGCAGCCAATCCGTGACCGGTCCGGCGATGAATAAGGCAGGTAAGGACAAAATCGCCCCGCTGGCGGTTTTCCACCACAACCTTCCACCGACCCGAATCACCATGCCAAGCTGACAGTACGTGCGTTGTGCAGGCAGCCCGAGAAGCGGAGCCCGAATGGTCAGTGGCATCGTCTCCAGCCTCCTCGCCAGCGCTCTCATCGCCATCGGGGCGCTGGTATGGCGCAACCGGGATATCCTCCCGGCGTGGTCGACGGCGCTGCGTCCGACAGCAAAGGTCAGGGTCTCGATGAGCGCATTGCTGCGCATCAGCCGAGACGACCGCTATGTACTCTTCCACACCCCCTATACGCCTGGTTCCTACGGACCCCCGGGCGGGGTATTCAAATTTCACCCTGAGGCGATGTCCACCCTCGACCGCCTCTCCTTCCGCGCCGATCGCCCCTCGGCGAACGCAAACACGACCTCATCAGACTTGCGAGGCTTCCTGCCCTCCCGAGCCCTGGCATCGTTCCTGCGGTGGTTCGGCACCAACGACGACCGCGAGTCCGTGACCGAATGCCTGCGAAGAGAACTTGCCGAGGAACTCACCGAAATCGGCCACCGCGAACTCGCCCCCGGCACTGAGGCCCTCACGTTCAAGCCCGTCCGCAAGGTCGTCGAACGTCCCCGTAAAATACCTGGAAAGGAATATTGGCAGCTCCGCGTGTTCGAGATACACGAGGCCGTCTCCTCCGACGAACGCGCCTGGCGCATACTGCAACACATCATGGCCCTGGCCCAAGATCCCGAAGAAAAAGGCGTGATCCTGGCAACCAGCCAAGACATCATCGACGGACGTCACCAGGAGTACCTCATCGGCCCGCAGTCAGCATTCCTGTTTGGCAAGCAGCGATACCGGCAGGACCTGCCTCCTCGCCGATGACAGACACCAACTTTCCGCAGCCGCCCCGCTCCTTGGCCGACCAAGGCATCGAAGCACGCGCAATGTACACCGCCACCGGAGACATCGAGCTGCTCCAGGAAGCCGTCGCGTTCTTCCGCTCCGCACTGGCCGCGCTGCCTGCCGACGATCACCTCCGGGCCGCCTACCTGTCCAACCTGGCCGTCGCCCTGTCCGACAGGTACGAGCGCACGGCTTCCGGACCAGACCTGGATGAGGCGGTCCAGATGGGCTGGGCGGCGTTGCGGAGCACTTCAGCCGATTCGCCGGACCGAATCACCTACCTGAGCAATCTGGGGGTGTTTCTATCCGACCGCTACGACCGGCGTGGAGATCTTCACGACCTGGACGCCGCACTCAACCTGCTCACCGAATCTTTGGACCACTCCGATCCCGGTTCCTCCAATACCGCTCGGACCTACTCCAATCTGTCGATGCTGCTGATCGACCGCTACGAGCGCACGCTCACTCCCTCGGCGCTGGATGCCGGCATTCAGGCAGCCGAGGCGGCAGTGACGAACGCTCCAGCCGGTGACCAGGAATTCCCCGGATACCTTAATAATCTGGGCAACGCCCGTCGCCTGAGATACGAGCACCTGGCCGTGGAGAGCATCCAGGCGAGTGACGAACCGGCGATCGAGATCACCGACCTGCTCCTGGCGATCGGCGCCTACGAACGCGCCGCCGAACTGTCGGAGAGCTCTCCCCTGCACCCCAAAATCCTCATGAATCTCGGCGTCGCGCTGCTGGACCGCTCAATTGTCTTGAAATCCGAGGACGACTACGCCCGGGCAACCGCCTGCCTGCGGGAGGCGGTCACGTCCACACCCGCAGACTCCCCCCACCTTCCCGGCAGACTCACGAATCTGGCCACCGCGCTGCGCTTCGGCCCCGACGACACTGAAGACACCGCCGAGGCGGTCGCTCTGTATCGCCGATGCTGTGAACTCGACCCGCACGCCTACGCGGAGGACATTTTGTCAGCCGCGCAGAACTGGGGTACATGGGCACTGGAGCGGCACACCTGGGCCGAAGCGAGCGAGGCCTTCTCCTTCGCCTGGCGAGCCGCTGAACAGCTCTACCGCCTGCAAGCGGGTCGCCTGAACAAACAGACGTGGCTGATGAGCTTCACCGAATTAGGGGCCCGCGCAGCATTGGCGGCGGCCAGAGAAGACAAGGAAGCCGACGCGGTACTTGCTCTCGAACGCGGACGAGCTCTTCTGCTCGCAGAGGCCCTGGACCGCGACCGCGCCGACCTGGACGGCCTCCTGACCCTCCAGCCGACACTGGCCCAAAGATACCTCCAGGCAGTCGCGCACGTGCACCGTATTGATTCGTTCTAATCGATTGCTTCTGGTTGATTTCTGCTGCCCGTGCGCACGACAGCGAACACCCCTGCCCTGAGCGGGGCGGAGCTGTCACCTCTGTGTGATCGAGGTCATGCCCCGGGACTGACTGACCTCGTTCGGCTTGGGCTTGAGCTGCACATGGCAGGGTGGACGACTCTGGACCGCGCTTCGATCCGACACGGAGGAGGTCGGCTCGAACGGCTTGCCGGACGCGGTGACGACCACGTCGCGCTCTCCTCTCCGTTCCTGCCCGGCCAGCCGGGGTCGCAGCCCGGGAGCCTGTCCGTCACGTCCGGCTGAGCGGGCTGCCCTGGTCGGCGGGGTTGCAGGTCCACTGGTGGATCGGGGCCCGCGGTGCCGTGGAGATCGTACTCACATCGGCGCACTGGCCGCTGTGCCGGGCCACGAGCGGTAGTAAATGGGAGTTGTTGCTCGCACCAGGTCACCTTCCGCAGCGTGAAATGCTGGTTCGTCGAGCCAGCGGCGCAGGCCCACTGGATGGCTGGTGCCCCGTCGGCAGTGAAGGCGCCGTTGACGTCGAGGAACTTGCCCAAATGCTGATTGACCGCGGTGAAGGTGTTGGCGACTCCGGTGACCGGGCGGAAGTTCCGCGGCTACTGGTCGCCGCCCTCACAGAAGAACTGCTGCCGGGTCCGTCGGCGGTGCTCAAGTTGGTGTCGTCCAGGCACTGCTGGGAGTGCTGGGCGGCGACGGACTGGAAGCCGCCGTCCGACGAAGGCAACAGGGTGACGGTGAAGGTGTCGTCGGCGTTGCCGTTCGGCGAATTGACCGTCGCGGCGTTCCAGAACAGGGTGATCACGGTGATCGGGTTTTGGATCACGCCGCCGCCGTTGTTGGGGATACGGTGGGCGACCACCCGCACCTGGTTGTACTGCACGATGTCGCTGGTGGTGTCGAGGCGTTGCAGGTTGACCGCGATGCTGCCGGTCGTGCAGCCGCCGACCAGGATCTTCACGGCACCGCCGACCCTGGTGGCGAACGCGTCGTACAACGCGCTGGGAGTGACGGAGACGGCCTGGCTCGTCTGTGAACTGTAGAACCATTGCCCTTCGGCAGGTGCCGGCCCGCGGCATTGCGGACGGGCAGGTTGTCGAGGTCGTTGTGCGGGTTTCCACCCCCGCCCGGTCGTCTCCCGCAGGCTGTCGGCGCCCAGCGGGGGACAACCGGGCTGGCCCGCCCCGGAAGCGGCCGCCCCCGCCATCAGGCCCGGTGCGGGCGTGAAGGCGGGGGCGGACCGGCGCCGGGGTCGCGTCACCCCATGGTCATCCGCGGGTCCACTTCTGGTTGGTGCCGCCGTGGCAGCTCCAGATGTGCACCTTGCTGCCGTTGGCGGTGCCGTAGCCGGACACGTCCAGGCACTTGCCGCTGCCGACCGCGGTGATGCTGTTGTCGGAGTTCAGGCGCCACTTCTGGTTGTTCTGGCCGTTGCAGTCCCAGATGATCACCGCGGAGCCGTCGGCGGTGCCCCCGCCGTTCACGTCCAGGCACTTGTTGCCGTACACCCGCAGCTCGCTCGAACCGGTCGTGGTCCACTGCTGGTTGGACCGGCCGTTGCAGTCCCAGATGTTCACCGCGGCGCCGTTGTTCTGCGAGGCGCCGGAGACGTCCAGGCAGCGGCCCGACGCCACGCCCCGCAACGCGCTCGTGTTGGCGGTCGGGGTCGGCGTCGGAGTGGGCGTGGGAGTGGGAGTCGGGGTCACGCCGCCCAGTTCCTTGATGCGGATGTTGCGGAACGACGCCACGTCGGGAGACCCGTGGTTCTGGATGCCGATGTAGCCCTGCTGCAGCGAGCGGACCGGGTCGGTGTTGGTGAAGTCGTTGATCTTCACGCCGTTCAGGAACACCTGCAGCCGCTCACCCTCCACCAGCAGCTCGTAGGTGTTCCACTGGCCCGGCGGGTTCAGCGCCGCGTCGCGTGCGGTGAGGTCCGCCGCCTTGAAGCCGTAGACCGCCCCGGTCGTCTTGTCCGCGCTGTCGGTCGCGTCGATCTGCACCTCGTGCCCGGTGTTGAGCGCCGTGCTCGGGTCACTGGTGGCCGGGAACCCGACGACCACCCCGGAGTTGGAGTCGCCGTTCAGCCTCCAGTCGAGCTTGAGCGAGTAGGAGCCGAACTCCTTGGCGTTGTACCAGAGCATGCCCATGCCGCCCTGGGAGCTCAGCGTGGCGGAGCTGTTGGTGAACGACCCCGGCCCGGCCTGCGTCCAGCCCGTCGTCGACCCGTTGTACAGCGTCGTGTAGCCGGTCTCCGGGCGGCAGTCGGCGTTGGTCGCCTTGGCCGCGTACCGGATGCCGCCCAGCAGCAGCGTGCGGAAGTTCGAGTCCGCGTACGACTCCTGGGTATGGCCCAGCCCGGTGTAGAACGAGCGGCCGGAGGACTGGGGGCGGCACCAGGTGATCGGGTGGTCGCCCATGCCGCCGCCGCTGTAGGTGCTCTCGTCCAGGTTCTGCAGGACCCGCACGTTCGGGCGGGGGTTGCTCCGGAAGCTGTACCACTCGTCGGTCCGCGTCCAGGTCGTCCCCAGGTGGGCGGTCGCGGCGTGCGCCCGGTTCTCGTTGCGCACCGTGGCCTGCTGGATCGCCGGGTGGCTGTTGAACCAGGCGCCCACCAGCTGCCCGTAGTACGGCCAGTTGTACTCGGTGTCGGCGGCCGAGTGCACGCCCACGTAACCGCCGCCGCCGTCCACGTACGACTGGAAGGCGGACTGCTGGCTGTCGTTCAGCACGTCGCCGGTGGTGTTGAGGAACACCACCGCCTTGTACCGGGAGAGGTTGGAGGTGTTGAAGACGCTGGAGTCCTCGGTGGCGGTGACGCCGAAGTCGTTGGCGGACCCCAGGTCGCGGATGGTCTGGATCCCGACGGAGATCGCGTCGTGCCGGAAACCGGCCGTCTTGGAGAAGACCAGCACCTCGAAGGCGGCGGCCTGGGCGGGGGCGGCGGGGATCACGGTCGTGGCGGCGGCGGCGGCGAGCGCCACCGCGGCGAGCGACAGGCGTCGCAGCACGGAGGCGCGCCCGGGCGCGGCGGGTGTCAGATGTCGAAGCATGGATGTCCTTCCGTCGTGGCGCCCGGCCCTTCCGGCGATGAGCCGGGCCGCGCCGGGCGCCACATCGATGACGTGCTCGTGGGGTGGCGGATCGCCTAGACGCGGGTCCACTTCTGGTTGTTGGCACCCAGGCAGGTCCAGATGTAGACCTTGGTGCCGTTGGCGGTGCCGTTGGCGGACACGTCCAGGCACTTGCCGCTGCCGATCGCGGTGATGGTGCCGTCGGAGTTGAAGCGCCACTTCTGGTTGTTCTGACCGTTGCAGTCCCAGATGAGCACCGCGGTGCCGTCGGCGGTCCCGGCCCCGCTCACGTCCAGGCACTTGTTGCCGTACACCCGCAGCTCGCCCGAGCTGTTGGAGGTCCACCGCTGGTTGGTGCCCCCGTTGCAGTCCCAGATGTTCACCGCCGCGCCGTTGGTCTGCGAGGCGCCGGAGACGTCCAGGCACCGGTTCGACGCCACTCCCCGCAACGCGCTCGTGTCACCCGAGGGCGTCGGCGTCGGGGTCGGCGTCGGTGACGTGCCGGTGTCGAAGGTGTAGGCGTCCAGGTCGAACAGGTAGCCCTGGCCGGTCGCGCCGCGGAAGACGAGGTACAGCGTCGTGGCGCCGCTCGGCGCGCCGCTCAGGCTCGCCGAGACGTTGGCGAAGGTCTCCCAGCTGCCGGTGCTCCCGACGTTGACCGTGCTCAGCAGCGTGCCCGTGGCCGAGCCCGCGCGGACCTCGATCCGGCCGCCCACACCCGCCGAGGACACCCGCGCGGTGAACCTGTTGGCGCTGCTCAGGTTGTACGGCGTGAAGGAGATCCAGTCGCCGTCGTCGACGAAGCCCACGGTCTTGCCGCCCTCGGCACTGGTGTGGTCGGCCGTCTGCACGCCCTGCTGGGCGCCGAAGTGCTCGGCCTGCCGGTGCCGCGGCTGCAGCGTCCGGCTGCTGGTGGAGGTGAGGCCGCCCGCGTCGGTGTAGGAGGCCACGAAGACGCCGAAGATGTTCGCCGCGGAATCGTGCTCACCG
The DNA here is from genome assembly GCF_059358815.1 of Streptosporangium nanhuense. Classification (NCBI taxonomy): domain Bacteria; kingdom Bacillati; phylum Actinomycetota; class Actinomycetes; order Streptosporangiales; family Streptosporangiaceae; genus Streptosporangium; species Streptosporangium nanhuense. Next base: position 693,621 of record NZ_JCADBG010000001.1, on the reverse strand, counting down.
TCGACCGGCACCGCGATGGAGCCGCTGCAGCCGGTCCTGGAGGTGATCTGGTGGGCGTGGCTGTCATGGCCGAGCGAGTAGGTCACCGACACCTTGGAACAGTCGATCGTGCCGTCCTCCGGGTCGCTCACGGTGACCTGGAACGGCACCGTGTCGCCGAAGGAGAACAGCTGACCGCTGCCGGGGGTCGTGAGCGTGACGGACGGGGCGGTGTTGCCGACGGACACGGCGACGCTCGCGCCTCCGGTCAGCCCCTGCGGGTCCCGGACGGTGAGCGTGGCGGTGTACGAGCCGTTGGTGCTGTAGGTCTTGCTCGGGTTGGCGGAGGTGGAGGTGGTGCCGTCGCCGAAGTTCCACGAGTACGACAGCGCGCCGCCCTCGGGGTCGGAGCTGCCCGACGAGGAGAAGTTCACCGTCAGCGGGGCCGGTCCCGAGGTCTTGTCGGCCGAGGCCCTGGCGATCGGGTTGCGGTTGGCGGCCTGGCCGATGTACTCGATCCGGTAGAGCGCCTGGTTGTTGTTCCCGGTGCCGTAGTCCAGCACGTACAGCGCCCCGTCGGGGCCGAAGGCCATGTCCATCACCTGCGTGCCCGACCAGGGGAACGAGGAGATCTCGCCGTAGCCGCCGTCGGACTTCACCTCGATGGCCTTGATCCAGCGGCGACCGTACTCCCCGGCGAAGAACCGTCCGCTGAGCACCTGGGGGAACTTGACGCTGGAGCTTGAGTTCGCGTCGAACCGGTAGACCGGGCCGCCCATCGGCGACTCCGAGCCGCTGCCGAACTCCGGCGGCGAGCCGGAGTCACCGGCGTACCTGATCCACGCCGCCCTGGCCGGGGGCAGCGTGGTCAGGCCGGTGTTGCGGAAGGAGTTGTTGGTCGCGCCACCCGAGCAGTTGTACTTCGAGCCGGTGCTGTTGGAGGAGAAGTTCCATTCGTTGTAGGTCTCGGTGCTGGAGTTGCTGCCCGTGCAGTACGGCCAGCCGTAGTTGCCGGCACTGGTGACGCGGTTGAACTCCACCTGCCCGCTCGGCCCCCGGCTGGAGTTGGTCGACCCCGCGTCCGGCCCGTAGTCGCCCAGGTAGACGACGCCGGTCGCCTTGTCGACGCTCATCCGGAACGGGTTGCGGAAACCCATCCCGTAGATCTCCGGCCGCGTCCCCGACGTCCCCGGCGCGAACAGGTTGCCGCTGGGGATCGTGTAGGTGCCGTCCGCCTGCGGCTTGATCCGCAGGAGCTTGCCGCGCAGGTCGTTGGTGTTGCCGGCCGAGCGCTGGGCGTCGTACTGCGGGTTGCGGTTGGTCCGCTCGTCCAGCGGGGAGTAGCCGGCCGACTCGAAGGGGTTGGTGTCGTCGCCGGTGGTCAGGTACAGGTTGCCCTGGGCGTCGAAGTCGATGTCGCCGCCCGCGTGGCAGCACTGGCCCCGGTCGTTGGCGACCCGCAGGACCACCTTCTCGCTGGACGTGTTGAGCGTCTCGTCCGAGTTGAGGGTGAAGCGCGACAGGTAGAACTCGCCCTTCCACTGGTCGAACTGCGACTGGTTGCCGGTGGACGGGGCGTCGCCGGTCGGCGTGCTCAGCCGGGGTGAGTAGTACAGCCAGACGTACCGGTTCGTGGCGAAGCCCGGGTCGACCGCCACCCCCTGCAGGCCCTCCTCGTCGTGGGTGTAGACGTTGAGCCTGGCGGCCACCTTCGTGTTGCCGCCGGCGTCGGTCACGCGCAACGTGCCGTCGCGGGCCGTGTGGAGGACCGACCGGTTCGGCAGCACGGCCAGTGACATGGCCTCACCCAGTTCGTTGCCGCCCGACGCGAGCGGCACCTGCTGGTAGTCGGACGCCGGGATGTTCAGCGCGAGCGCCTGGTACGGCGCACCCGCACCGCCGGTGCCTGCGCCGGATGACGACGCGTGCAGGGTCGGGGTGGCCGCGAGGGTGGAGGTGACCGGGGCGACAAGCGTGATCGCCGCGGTCAGCGCCGCGGCGACGATGCCGGTCAGGACCGGTCTGCGCGCCATGGCGGGCGAGGATGGTTGCACAGGGGGTTCCTTCGGGGGTGGGGGGTGTGGGTCAGGTCACGCCCTCCTCCTCGGGCGGGCGACGCCCTCCCGAGGCGGAGGCCGTCGTCGAACGGGAAGGTGTACGACGGCGGCCGGCCACGGGGGCGGCAGGATCATGCCGCTCCGCGGCCCGTTGACTACTGCCGGCGGATCGGTGGAGGCGGTCTCCCGGCCGTCATGACGCCGGCGGGGACGGCCGTGCCGGAGCGGGACCGGCCTCGTCCGCGGAGCTCGTTCGATCGGTCACGTGCTTCTCCCAAGATGGCGCGCCTCACCGGTGGCGCCACGAAAGAAGGCATGGTGAAGCGAGGCCGTGGACGCCGACATGGCCGACCACGACGCGGAGGGCCGCGAGGCGCCTCCACATCCCGCTCATGTGATCCAGCCGCGGAGGTCCCGGAAGGAGTACCCCCGAGACCTCAGTACCAATTACGTTCCGACCGCTTATGCCCGTCAAGGCCTTAAGCCCACTTATTTCACAACAAGCACACCTAAGTTGTGACAACGGCCGGTCGTTTTCCACCTTCACCTGCGAAGATGTTTACAGCCTCGATTACCCGCGTCGATCGGCTTGCATGAAATGTTCAGATGTGTCGTACTGATCGGGCACCACCCGGCTCGCCGCGAAGCGACCTCGACCGGTCGCGCCCTGCCGGCGCCACGCGCGCCGGCACCATCCCCGGCGGCCACCGCGGGGAATCCGGCCATCGCCCCCTCTCCCGGACTCTCCGGCCAGTCGCCGGTCGCCGACCGCGACGCCGCAACGCCGTCCGAACCGGTTCGATCTCAGCGCGCCCAGACGGGCCGTGAGCAGAAGGGCGGGACACGTGAACGTTTCCTCCGCACCGGCTCCCGGCGAGGCGCGAGCGTCGCCGGTGGAGCCACAGGGAAGAGAATTCGGCAGGCAGTTGGGCCGGGACAAGTCTTGACAAGCGGTCCGACCGTCGTATGTGCTTCGCTGTGCACCACCGTCCCCTCCTCCCTGGTGGATTCGGAATCCTGTCGAATCGATTCGTATTCGTAGTGCCACCGGTCTCCCGGCGAAGCCCTGCGGTCTTCCGAGCGCGTCTGTCTCCGCCAGGCCTTACCCCAAGGAGCACGACAATGCAGGCTTCCCCCATCCCCTTACCGGGCCGTGTGACGCGCGGGCGGCGCACCCGGACGGCCGTCATCGCGTCCGTCGTGGTGATGCTGACGTCCCTCCTGGCCGCCGGCCTGACCTGGTGGGCTCCGGCCTCCGCGGCGACCACGCCACTGGTGGGCACGGCGTCGGGCCGCTGCCTGGACGTCAACGGCGCCTCGCAGGCCAACGGCGCCGCGGTGAACATCTGGGACTGCAACGGCCAGAACAACCAGCAGTGGACCACGACCACCTCGGACGAGCTGCGGGTGTACGGCGGCAAGTGCCTGGACGTGTACGGGGCCGGCACCGCCGACGGCACCGCGGTGATCATCTGGGACTGCAACGGCCAGAACAACCAGAAGTGGCGCCTGAACTCCGACGGCAGCATCACCTCGGTCGGGAACGGCAAGTGCCTGGACGTGTCCGGCTACGGCACCGCCAACGGCACCAAGGTGCACATCTGGACCTGCCACGGCGGCACCAACCAGAAATGGAGCACCGGGGCCCAGCCCAGCCCGACCCCGACGATCACCCCGACGCCGCCCCCGCCCGGCGCGCGCCCGTGTGACATCTACGCCTCGGGCGGCACGCCGTGCGTGGCCGCGCACAGCACGACACGCGCGCTCTACGGCGCCTACGCCGGCAACCTCTACCAGGTCAGGCGCTCCTCCGACAGCACGACCCGGAACATCGCCGTCCTGACCGCGGGCGGCGTCGCCAACGCCGCGGCCCAGGACTCGTTCTGCACCGGCACCACATGCGTCATCACGGTCCTGTACGACCAGTCCGGGCGGGGCAACGACCTGTGGTACCAGGGATCCAGCGTGGTCCCCGGCTCCCCGCAGAGCAGGCCCGCGACCGCGACCACCGAGTCGCTCACCGTCGGCGGCAACAAGGCCTACTCCCTCTACATCAACCCCGGCAACAGCTACTGGCGTGACGGCCACCTGACCGGCGTCCCCACGGGCAGCGCGCCCGAGGGCATGTACATGGTGACCAGCGGCACCCACGTCAACAGCGGCTGCTGCTTCGACTACGGCAACAGCGAGACCACCAGGAAGGCCGACGCCGCCGGTGCCATGGACGCCATCAACTTCAGCACCCAGTGCTGGTTCGGCGGCTGCTCCGGGAGCGGACCCTGGGTCCAGGCCGACCTGGAATGGGGTCTGTTCCCCGGCGGCAGCCAGGCGTGGAACCCCAACCAGCGGGCCTTCCCCCACAAGTTCGTCACCGCCACCCTGAAGAACAACGGCACGACCCGGTTCGCCATCAAGGGCAGCAACGCCCAGTCCGGCAGCCTGTACACCCTGTACGACGGTCAGCTCCCCAACGGCTACAGCCCGATGAAGAAGCAGGGGGCGATCATCCTGGGCAGCGGCGGAGACTGCTGCAAGCCCGACGGCGGCGCCAACCTCAGCGCGGGCACCTTCTACGAGGGAGCCATGGTCTCCGGCTACCCCACCGACGCCACCGAGAACGCCGTCCAGGCCAACGTGATCGGCGCCGGCTACCGCTGACCGGTCCCCAGGAAGCCGTTCCCCGGCGCGCGTACCGGCCACCCCTCACCGGCGACGGAGGGGTGGCCGGCCCCGCGCGCCCGGGCGCGCGTCCCGGTACCCGCCTTGTACGCCCCTGCGCGCGTCCCGGTACCCCGCCCCGTACGCCCCGGCGCGCGTCCCGGTCCCGCTCCCGCCCTTTCGCCGGGGAGCCGTCGGACACGCCGCCGGGGTTTCGCCGGCCACGCGGGAATCCCCCGCACTCCGGCGTACGGCGCCGCGACCCTCTCCTCAGTGCGGTACTTTCGCCTTTCCCGTCCCTGAGGAGAGCTTTTCGACCATGGGTGCCAACCATTCACACGGCCCGGCCGCTCCCAGCTCCCGTGGCACGGTGTGGGCGACACTGGCCGTCATCGTTCCCCTGGCACTGGCCACGCTGACCGCCCTGGTCTGGTTGTGGCCCGCCGAGCTCACCGGCACCGGTCAGCAGTCGGCCGACCTGCAGCGGGTGACCGGGACGATCACCGCCGTCACCCTCACCCCGTGCCCGCAGGAGCCGCCCGCGGACGGGCAACCACCCGGCCGGCAACCGCCGACCGACCCCGCCACCTGCGGCGACGCCAAGGTCGAGCTGACCAGCGGGCCGCGGGCCGGTCATTTCGTCACCAGCGGCCTGCCCAGCGGGCCCGGTTCGCAGAAGTTCGCCGCGGGCGACGACGTGATCCTGATCCACACCCCCGCCGGCGGCGAGCTGGAGATGCCGCCGTACCAGATCTCCGACCACGACCGGTCCTCCCCGCTGTGGCTGGCCGGTGTCGCGTTCGCGGCGGCGGTGATCGCCTTCGGCCGCTGGCGCGGGGTGATGGCTCTGGTCGGGCTGGCCATCACGTTCGTGCTGCTCCTGATGTTCGTCATCCCGGCGATCCTGACCGGGCAGCAGCCGCTGCTGGTCGCCATCGTCGGCGCCGCGGCGATCATGCTCACGGTGCTCTACCTCACCCACGGCTTCACCGTCCCCACCTCGATGGCCGTGATCGGCACCCTGATCAGCCTCAGCCTGACCGGCGTGCTGTCGTACGCGGCCATCGGCCTCGCCCAGCTCAACGGGATCACCGACGAGAGCTCCTTCTACCTGGACGTCAGCTACCGGATCAACACCGAGGGCCTGCTGCTGGCCAGCATCATCATCGGCTCGCTCGGCGTGCTGGACGACGTCACCGTCACCCAGGCCGTCACCGTCACCGAACTCGCGCACGCCAACCCCGGCTACACCTTCGCCCAGCTGTACCGGGCCGCCGCCCGGGTGGGCCGCGCCCACATCGCCTCGGTGATCAACACGATCATCCTCGCCTACGCGGGCGCGTCCCTGCCGCTGCTCCTGCTGGTCAGCGTCGGCGACCAGCCCCTCGGCGAGGTGCTGACCAATCCGGTCATCGCCACCGAGATCATCCGCAGCGTCGTGGGCACCCTCGGGCTCATCGCGGCCGTCCCGATCACCACCTCCCTGGCCGCGCTGGCCAGTGCCCGGCGGGCCGCCCCCGACAGGCAGCCACCCCCCTCGGCGCGCCACCGCCGGATGGACCCCCTGACCGACTCCGTCACCCCCTCGTAGCGGCCCGTGCGCCCGTGCGACGAGCGGCTTCCACGCGGCACCGGGAAGCGGCACCGGAAACCGGCACCGGGAACCGGGCAGGCGATCCTCTCGCGGTCCGAGGTCAGCCACCCGGCGACGACGGCCGGGTCCACGTGCTGCGCGGGTTCGTACCCCGCGGGCGTCGACGGGCCCGTGCCGGGGAAGAACAGGTGGTCGTCGGCGTCGTAGACGCGGATCGTGACGTCCGGCCGGTGGGCAAGGCCGGCCCCGCTTCGGCGGGAACGGCAGGAATAACCGGCGTCCGGTCGCGACTTGGCCCTGAGTATGACCGCCACATCATTCGATCCGCGCACGCTGCTCGCGGAGAGCAGGCTCGGCGTCCTCGCGACGATCAAGTCGGACGGCCGCCCCCAGCTCTCCCCCGTCATGCCCTTCTACGACCGGGAGGCCGGTGTCCTCTACATCTCGATGACCGAGGGACGCGCCAAGACGGCGAACCTGCGCCGTGACCCACGGGCCGCACTGGAGGTGACCAGCCCCGACGGCTGGTCCTGGGCCACCGCGGAGGGCACGGCGACACTCACCGGGCCGGGGACCGACCCCTACGGTCCCGAGGTCGAGGCGCTGGTGGACTACTACCGCGCCGCCGCCGGGGAGCACCCGGACTGGGACGAGTACCGCTCCGTCATGGTGTCCGACCGCAGGGTGCTCATGGTGATGACGGTCGACCACGTGTACGGCGAGAAGGTCGGCTGACCGCGCCCGGCCGAGGTCTCGCCCCCGGTCCGTGCCGCGCCACGTCCGCGCCGGATCGCGCTCCGCACGGACCGGGTCAGCCACCGACGCTCCGCACGGGCCGGAGCCGGGTAGCCGACGGCGCCCTGTACGACCGGGTCAGCCGCCGACGCCCCTTCGCTTGATCGGCGCCCCGTCGCCGACGGCCGGCAGGTCGCCGCGCCGCACCGGGGGGTGTCGCGGCAGGGGTGTCCGGGGTCCCTTCCAGGCGACGCGCCACGCGCCCGCCACGGCGGCCTTCAGCAGGGCCCGGCCGGCGTCCCCGATGGGGCAGTTCAGCCGGATGAGGTGATCGGCGCCCCGGAGCGCCGCGTACTCGTGCCGGCCTCCCCCGAAGCGGTACCAGCCCACCTCGTCACGCTCCCACCTCAGCGGCACCGCCCACGGGTCGGAGCCGCTGAGCTCCGTGCTCGCGCACAGGGCGTCGCCGAACGGCTCGCGATGAATTCTCAGTTGCACACGCCTGCCCTCCGACGTACCCCTCGGCGAGAAGTAGTCGGCCCCGAACCCGTCGTCCCCGACCACGCCGGCCGACATGTCGACCAGCTCGAAGCCCGGCAGGTCCACCAGGTAGATCAGATTCGGGTTCACCCCCTGTGCCAGCGACCGATCCAGCGAGTCCTCGGAGAGCGACGTCACGGAGCCGCGCTCGGACTTGTCGCTCCACCGGGCCTCGTCGCCCATGCCGTGCCTTCCTCTCGCCTGTCACCACTGCCCGCGCCCCGGACCCGCTCCCGGAGCGGGCTCGTTCCCACCCGGGGTGATCCCGGGCAATTATTACGATCATCTTCTTGGCACGCGATACTCGATGATGGGGAGGCACCATGTAAGGACGCATGACCTGAAACATGGTTAATCGCTATGCTCTTGAAACACGGCAAAGGGGGCGAGCCTGTGCAGCGCGTGGTAGTGGATCCTGAGGTGCCCAGGGAAGTCGCCGACCTCTTCCGCCAGCACGGCCCGCTGCTCTACCACCTCCGCACCGGGCGCCCGCCCAGGGACGAGGACGCCGCCAGGGTTCCCGGGGTGCTCCTCGGGTTCTTCGGCGGGACGACGGCGCTCGCGGCGGGCTCCCTCTTCGCCCTCGGCGCCCCGCTCTCGGCGTCCGTCCTGCTGCTCACCCCGCTGATCCTCCTCTACCTCTTCATCCTCGGGGTGGTCTACCTCGTGAGGAAGCCCTCGCCCACCGACCCCGTCGAGCGGCTCCTGTACGCGCACTCGCGGCACTGGCACGGGCACTTCCTGATCCTGGAGGACTTCGACTACGACGCCAGGCACCAGCTCGGCCGGGTCCAGCGGGCGATCGACTACATCCTGCGCTCGCGGGTCAACGCCATGGGCATGCTCGACAGCGTCCGCAACTCGGTGATGCTCCCCGCCGAGGAGTGGGAGATCGCCCGGCTGCTGACCAAGCTCTCCGCACTGCGGGCCAAGCACCACAACCTCGCCAGGGGAGGCAGGAGCCCCGAGGTGGTCGCGGCCATGGCGCCGCTGGAGCGGGCGCTGGCCGCCAGCGAGGCCGCCGTCCTCGCACGGGTCGAGGCGTTGGAACGCTACGCGGGCCACGTGTCCGACGCCGAACGGGCCCTGCGCGCCCAGGGACAGATCGAGGTCCTGCGGGCGCACCTGCCCGAGTACGAGCAGCTCGTCGCCGAGACGGGCGCGGCCAGATTCTCCGGCCCGGAGATCGGGCATCTCAGCGACGACGCCGACATGCTCCGGCGGGCGCTCCGCGAGAGCGTACGCTCGGCGCACGAGGCGTTCCGCCATCTCGACGGCTGACGTGAATGTGATCGAAGGAGGGGCGAGCCTGTGCGGCGAGTGGTGGTCGATCCTGAAGTCCCCCCCAAGACCGCCGACCTGTTCCGCCGGCACGCGTCGATGCTGTCACGCATCCGCGCCGGTTGGAGCCCCGAGCCCCCACCACCCAACTCGCGCCTGCCCGGACGGTTCCTGAACGTCGGCGGAGGGATCGCGGCGCTCTTCCTGGTGTGCCTGATGTTCCTCGCCGATGTCGGGCAGCTGCTGTTCTTCATGCTCGCGCTGCTCGTCTTCGTGGTCTTCGTCGGCCTGCTGGCCGCCCGCGAGCCCGCGGAGCCGGAGACGATCGAGCACGAGCTCTACCGCGAGGCCCGCTGGTACGAGGGCCGCTACCTGCTGCCCGCCGAGGACTTCGACTACAACGCCGGGCAGCTGCTCGACCGGACCCAGCAGGCGATCGACTACATCCTGCGCTCGCGGGTCAACGCGGTGGGCATGCTCGACAGCGTCCGCAACTCGGTGATGCTCCCCGCGCAGGAGTGGGAGATCGCCCGGTTGCTGACCAAGCTCTCCGCGCTGCGTAACGAGCACCACGAGTTCGTGTACGGCGGCAGCACGCCGGAGGTGGCCGCCGCCATGGCGCCGCTGGAGCGGGCGCTGGCCGCCAGCGAGGCCGCCGTCCTCGCACGGGTCGAGGCGTTGGAACGCTACGCGGGCCACGTGTCCGACGCCGAGCGGGCCCTGCGCGCCCACGACCAGATCGAGGCGCTTCGCGCGCGGCTTCCCCGCTACGAGGAGTTGCTCGCGGAGTCCGGGGCCGACGTCTTCGCCGTACCGGAGATAGGGAGGCTGGCCGAGGACGCCGGTCACCTCGAGCAGGCGCTGCGCGACAGCGTCCGCTCGGCGCACGAGGCGTTCCGCTACCTCGACGGCCCTCCCGGCGGCCCCGCGCCCTTCACCAAGGGATCCCCCGCCTCCCCCGGTCCGGCTTCTCCCGGTCCGGCTTCTCCCGGCCCCGCTTCTCCCGGTCCCGCTTCTTCCGGTCCCGTCTTCCCCGGTCCGGCTTCTTCCGGTTCCGCTTCTCCCGGTCCCGCCTCTCCCGACCGGCCGCCGCCGCCGTCGGGGCGTGGGGGCGGGCCTTCCGCCTCCGGCGGACCTCCGTTCCGCGGGGACGCGTTCTCTCCCGGTGACACGTCTTTTCCCGGCGGCGCGTCCTCCCCCGGGTCCGGAGACGCGTCCTCTCCCGGGGGCGCGGCGGAGGAACCTCCGGGCCGCTGAGACACTACGGCGGGGCCTTCCGGGGCGCGGTGGCGGTTCGGGCAGGTCTCGCCCTTGTCAGGCATCGCGAAGAAGGCGAGGATAGCTCGCGTTCTTTGGAGGTAGCATGCGGATCCGCCTGGACGTGACCCTCGGCGTGGTCGTGCTCGTCGACGTGCTCAGGGTCTTCCTGCCGTCGCTGATCACACTCTTCGGCCGGGCGGGAAGCACCCCCGCGGAGATGATGGGCCTGTACGCCGTCTCCTGGTTCGTGCTCGCCTTCCTCACCGTTCCGCTGGCCAGGTACGTCCGGCCGCCGCTGATCGCCCTTGGGGCCGCGGGCCTGCTGCTCCTGGCCCGGCTCGTGCTCCAGATGACCGGCGGCGGGGACGCGCAGCTGTACGTGGCGAGCCTGGGCCTGCTGGCCGGGCTGGTCTGGCTGGTGGCGATCGCGATGAGCAGCCGGGACGCCCGGCCCGTGATGGGCGGGCTGATCGTCGGCCTGGCCGCCGCCACGGTGGTCCACGCGGCACTGGACGGCATCGACCTGATGTGGCGGCCTGGAGCGGTCCCGTGGATGCTGCTGCTGGTGGAGCTCCTGCTCTTCTGCGCCTTCACGGTCCGGGCCGAACCCCCGGACGAGGAGTACTCCGGGGCTCCCCGCGCCTGGCTCGCGGTCGGTCCCGCCCTGCTGCTCTGGGGTCTCTACACGGGCAACGCCGCGCACGCCCAGGCGGCGACCGACTCCGCCCAGCAGGCCGCCGCCGTGATCGTGGCGGCGTTCGCGGTGGTGTCGGCCGCGCCCGCCGCGCTGCCGGTGCTGCGCCGCCCGCTCCTGCCCGCGATCGCCCTGGTGGCCTCGGCGGTGGCGTTCACCCTGGGCAGGGCCACCGTGGACGGCGTCCACGGCGTGGCGCCCGGCTGGACGATCGTCGCGCAGATCATCGGGCAGGTCGCGCTGGGCGCCTGCCTGGCGCACGCCGCGACGACCTTCGGCCGGGAACGGCCGGCCCGGCGGGGCCTGTCGGCGGCCGGGGGGATGCTGCTGTTCGTCGTGTTCGTCTTCGGCTACTACGCCGCCTACGACCTCTACCTGCCCAACGGGTGGGTGCCGATCGGCGCGGCGCTCGTCGTCGCGCTCCTGGGCGTGGCGGGCAGCACGGGCCTGCCGCGCCGCTCCTACGACCGGCGGTTCGCTGCCGCCGCCGTGGCCTCGGTCGCGCTGGTGGCGGCCGTCCCCCTGTGGCAGGGCACCCCTCCCCGCTGGGAGGGACCGGGCGACGGGCTGCGGATCGCGGCGTACAACATCAGGATGGGGTACGGCGAGTCCGGCAGGCTCTCCCTGGAGCGGCAGGCCGACGCGATCAGGGCGCTCCGGCCGCACGTGGTGGTGCTGAGCGAGGCCGACAGGGGCTGGCTGCTCAACGGCGGCCACGACGGGGTACGGCTGATCGCCGAGCGGCTGGACATGCACTACATCTGGGCCCCGGCGACCGACGAGGTGTGGGGCGACGCCCTGCTCACCACGCTGCCGATCACCACGGTGAGGAATCACGTGCTGGTCCAGGGCGGCCCGACCGGCGCGCAGGCGCTGGAGGTCGGGCTGCGGTGGCAGGGCAAGGACGTCACCGTGATCGGCACCCACCTGCAGCCCCCGCCGGACTGGCGCGAGCTCGACCAGGTCGAGCAGCTCGGGGAGATCGTCAAGAACGCCTCGGGAGGCGGCGCCCCGGTGGTCGTGGCCGGTGACCTCAACCTCCAGCCCGGTGACCCCGCCTGGCGGGTGCTGACCGGCGCGGGCCTGACCGACCCCTTCGCGCCGGTCAGGCCGTTCAACACCATCCCGTCCCGCAGCGGCCCGGCCGAGCAGATCGACCACGTGCTCGTCACTCCGGGTTTCACCGGAAAGGACCAGGCCAACCCCGACGTACCGCACTCCGACCACCGTCCGGTCGCGGTCACCCTGGTCGCCGATCCTTGATCGGATCCCGCTGGGTAATGTCAGCTGCATGACGGGAGAACCTGTACTGGTCTTCGACGGCGACTGCGGTTTCTGCACGACGAGCGTCCGGTTCGCCGAGCGCCTCGTCGGGGTGCGCGCCCGGGTCGTCCCGTGGCAGTTCGCGGACCTCCGGGCGCTGGGCGTCACGCGCGAGCGGGCCGAGCGCGAGGTGCTCTGGGTCGCGGAGGACGGCCGGGTGTCCGGCGGGGCGCAGGCGGTGGCCCGGCTGCTGATCGCCGCCGGTCTGCCGTGGAGCCTCCTGGGGTTCGTGCTGCGGATCCCGCCGTTCCGGTGGGTGGCCCGGGGGGTCTACCGGCTCGTCGCCGCCAACCGCCACCGCCTGCCGGGTGGCACCCCCGCCTGTGCCCTGGCCCCGCGTTCCGGGCCCGCGGGCTCCCCGCCCACGGGTTCCACGATCTCCGGCCCCGCGACTTCGGACCCCGGGATCTCGGAGCCCGGGATCTCGGAGCCCGGGATCTCGGAGCCCGGGATCTCGGAGCCCGGGATCTCGGACCCCGGGATCTCGGGGCCCGCGCCTTCCGGCCCCGCGATCTCGGAGCGCCGATGAAAGGCGTCCTGCTCACCGGGTTCGAGCCGCTCGACGGCGCCGGCAATCCCTCGTGGGAGGCGATCGGGCTGGTGCCCGGGGTGCGGACCGCGCTGCTTCCCTGCGCGTTCGGCGGGGCTCTGGAGCACCTGCACGCGGCGGTGGCCGAGCACGATCCGGCGGTGGTCGTGTGCGTCGGGCAGGCCGGGGGGCGGCCGGACGTGACGGTGGAGCGGGTGGCCGTCAACCTCGACGACGCCCGCATCCCCGACCGCGCGGGGCACCGGCCGATCGACGAGCCGGTGGTGCGCGGCGGCCCCGCCGCCTACTTCTCCACCCTGCCGGTGAAGGCGTGCGTGGCGGCGGCGCGGGCCGTCGGGGTTCCGGCGAGCGTCTCGCAGAGCGCCGGGACGTTCCTGTGCAACCACCTCTTCTACGGCCTCATGCACATGATCGCCACCGAGAGGCCGGTGATCCGCGGGGGGTTCGTGCACGTGCCGTTCAGCCCCGAACAGGTCCTGGGCGAGGCCGTGCCCTCCATGCCGGTCCCGGTGGTCGCCCAGGCCCTCACCGCGATCGTGACCACCGCCCTCTCCGTCTCCCTGGGCGGCGACCTCCGCCTGGTCGGCGGCTCCCTGCACTGAGGGCCTCCGCGCCGGCACAAGGTCACCGGGCGTGCCCGGCGCGGCCTTTCTCAGAGCGGCACGCCGTACACCGTGCGGCGGCCGGGGAACTCGCTCACGCTCCACAGCGTCCTCTTGTCGCGGACGCAGGTCAGGTCCTCCGGGCCCACCGGGTAGGGCCGCCTGCGCACCGTGTCGCCGACCACGATCAGGGTGCCGTTCCCGGCGGCGCCGACGGTCTGGCTGAGGTACCAGGTGCCCTCGTAGGAGAGCGCGCCCTGGATCTTTCCCGCGGGCAGCGCGTAGGCGTCGAGAGCCTTGACGACGCCTCCGGCGGGGGCGTTCAGGGTTCCCCCCTCGGTCAGCGTCCAGCGGGCCACCCGTCCGACCGTGCCCGCGGTGTCGACGTACTCGCCGGAGACCAGGGTGTCGGGGGTGGTGCTGCGGTCGACGGCGGCGAAGGAGAAGCGGACGGTGCCGCTGGTGGTGGTCCAGGCGTCGGTCTGCGGCATCACGTAGCGGTAGCCGAACGCCTCGTACACGTCGCCCTTTCTGCCGATGCTCTCCGTGCCGTCCCCGTCGATCTCGAAGATCTGCCGGGTGTCGAAGACCCGCAGGCCGCGGGTGGTGTCGGCGACGTACAGCAGGTTGCCGTACCAGGCGACGCCTCCCGCGTGGATGTTGATCGGCGCGATGTCGCCGTCGGCGCCGACCCGGACGAGCAGGACGTGCCGGTAGCGGAGCGTCGCGGTGTTCAGGAAGCTCAGGCGCACGCCTCGCTCGGCTCCCGACGCCGGGGTGTGGTACCAGCTCACCACGAACGCGCCCCCGCCGATCCCGGCGTCGGAGGCGCAGGTCAGGCCCTGGGGGTACCACTCCCTGGTGGCGTTGTCCCCGGCGTCGAAGGTGTACCAGTCGACCGGCTTCGGTCTCGTCGTGGCGAACGCCCCGGCGCCGGCCGACCCCTTCCTGACCGTGACGCGGTTGGCCTTGGCCAGAACGGTGTCGAGGGAGACCCGTTTGAGCTCCTTCTCCAGGATCTTGATCCCGGCGGCGAGGCCGCCACCGTCCCGCTTCAGCCCGAACGGCTCCGCCGACACGGCCTTCATCTGACTCATGAGGGGTCTCTCCCTGTCCGGTTCCACCAGGATCGGCGGATCAAGATACGGAGTTCATGAGTATGCCGGTACTCAAATCCCTTTTGTGCTGAGAGTCAGCTGTGAACAATTCCTTCCGTGGTCAGAAAGGCCAGGTGTGGACGGGCTCCCCGGCCAGCGACAGCTCCCGGTACCGGCTCACCACGCGCGCCGCGGCGGCCTGGTCACCGCCCTCGCGGGCCAGTGCCTCCCGCTGCCAGATCGCGCCGGTACGGCGGCGGACGACGCGTTCCCGCACGATGTCCAGCGTCCATTTGCTCTCGTCCGGGTCCACGCCCATCCTTTCGAGCCCGGCCTCGGCGAGCGGCAGCAGGTCCAGGGCGAGCCGTTCGGCCGGGACCTCCTCGCTCAGGCCCGGCCAGCTCAGCGGCGCGTCCAGGCCGTGGATCGCGGCGCGGTAGAAGTTGCGGTAGGCCCCGGAGAAGGGGAAGTCGTCCACCGGCCGGACGGCCAGGGCGGCGGTCAGCCCGAGCAGGAACGCGCTGTTGGCCGCCATGTCGGCAGCGCTCGGCCCCGCGGGCAGGGCGCGCATCTCCACCCGCAGGTGGCCCCCGTCACCGGGGTCGTAGACCGGCCGGTTCCACTGCCACACGGTGCCCTGGTGGAGCCGGAGCTCGGCCAGGCCGGGGACGCCTCCGGCGGGCACCTCCTCCGGCGGCGAGGTCATCGGCAGCACCGGCTCGTAGTCGCGGACGGACGTCTCGAACATCTCCTCGATGCCCTGCACCCAGCCCGAGCCGAACCCCACCCGCCGGTCCCTGCGGTCGAGCCGCTCCACGTCCCGGTCGTCGGCGGCCTCCTCGAACAGCGCGATCCTCGTCTCCTCCCACAGCCTCCTGCCCAGGAAGGAGGGCGAGTTCCCGCTGACCGCGAGGACCGGGCCGATGGCCAGCTGGGCGGCGTTGTAGACGCGGGCGAAGTCGGCGGGGGCCGTGCGGAGGTGGACCTGCCAGGAGGTGTTGGCGCTCTCCAGGATCACCCCCTCGACCTCCAGCTCCAGCAGCTCGACGCCCTCGACGCGCACCCGGAACGGCTCCGTGCGCAGCCGCCGCATGCCCCTGGCCAGCGCCCGGTAGCGGCCCTCGCCGCTCAGCGCCTCGTGGGTGAAGTCGAACTCGCTCAGCGAGGGCAGGATCCCGATCGCCACGGCCTGCCCGCCCTGCGTGGCGGCCGCCGCGTCCACCACGGTCATGATCTCCCGCGTCTCGCGCACCAGGGCGGTGAACGGCCGCCCGGCGATCGGCAGCGGGGTCAGGTTGGCCTCCAGGTTGAACCGGCCCAGCTCCAGCGTGAGCCGGTCGTCGTCCGCGGCGGCCTGCACCTCGTGGTTACGGGGCAGCGGCCGTCCTTCGGGCGTTATGAGGAACATCTCCAGCTCGGCTCCGATGGTCGCGGGACCGGCGCCGAAGCCCGGCCTCGCGAGCACCTCGTGGAGGGTGTCGAGCTGCTCCGCCAGTTTCGCCCTGAAACGGAGGAACTCCGCCTCGGAGTAGCGGTCCTTGTCGACTTTCTGCCCCATCGCACCGTCCGATCAGTTGACCCTTGTGCCCCTCCCTCTCTCCCAGAGTGCGCGTTCTAATCAGGACGCACCGCCACCGGGGGCGCGTACGGCATCACCGCAGGTCGTCGGGCCTTCGAGGCGGCCCGGGATCGCCCGGCCGGGCGGGTCTCCGGCCCGACAGGCCCACCGGCCCGCCAAAACGGGCCCGCCGGGCCCGCGCGGGCTCGTCCACAAGATCGGCTCAGCGGACCGGGACCGGACAGGGCCGGACAGGACCGAATAAGCTCGTCCACCGGACCCGTTCACCGGCCGGACAGTCCTGTCGGCGAAGGGCCGGGGAGCCCGGGGCGAAGGAGTGTGCGCGGATGCGAGCGGTGGTCTTCGACGCCTTCGGGGCCGATCCGGAGGTCCGGGAGGTGCCCGCCCCCGAGCCCCCGCCCGGCGGAGCGGTGATCCGCGTGGAGGCCACCGGGCTGTGCCGGAGCGACTGGCACGGCTGGCAGGGCCACGACCCCGACATCCGGGTCCTCCCCCACGTACCGGGGCACGAGCTCGCCGGGGTCGTCGAGGCGGTGGGCACCGGCGTCGCCTCGTGGCGGCCGGGCGACCGCGTGACCGTCCCGTTCGTCTGTGCCTGCGGCTCCTGCGCGGCCTGCCTGTCCGGCGATCAGCAGGTCTGCGAGCGCCAGACCCAGCCCGGGTTCACCCGCTGGGGTTCCTTCGCCGAGTACGTGGCCGTCGACCACGCGGACGTGAACCTGGTACGGCTCCCGGAGGAGATGTCCTTCGCCACCGCCGCGAGCCTGGGCTGCCGCTTCGCCACCTCGTACCGCGCCGTGACCGTCGTGGGCCGGGTGCGGCCGGACGAGTGGATGGCCGTGCACGGCTGCGGCGGCGTGGGACTGTCCGCCGTCATGATCGCCGCCGCGGCCGGGGCCCGGGTGGTCGCCGTGGACGTCTCGGCGGGCGCCCTGGAGCTGGCCCGGAGGTTCGGCGCCGTCGCCTGCGTCGGCGCCGGACCGACCGAGACCGAAACATCCGAGGCCGGACCGCCCGGAGCCGGACCGTCCGGGGCCGGGGTCGCCGAGCGCGTCAGGGAGCTGACCTCGGGTGGCGCCCACGTCTCCATCGACGCGCTGGGCAGTCCCGGGACGTGCGTGGCGTCGATCGAGAGCCTGCGCCGCCGGGGACGCCACGTCCAGATCGGCCTGCTGCCCGGCCTCACCCCGCTCCCGATGGGCCGGGTGATCGGCTACGAGCTCGAACTCCTCGGCAGCCACGGCATGGCCGCCCACGCCTACCCGGCGATGCTGGAGGCCGTCGCCTCCGGCGCCCTGAGGCCGGACGCCCTGGTCACCCGCTCCATCGGCCTGGACGAGGCGGGGGCCGCGCTCGCCTCGATCGGCTCCGTCCCCGGGGTCACCATGATCCTGCCGCCCCGGCGCTGAGGAGGTCTCCGGGCCCAAGCCTTTCCAGGGGCCAGGTTCCCGGGGGTCAGGGTTCCCGGAGACCAGGTTCCCGGGGACAGGTCAGGCGGCGGGCCTGGAGGTTCGCGCCCCACCTGTCGACGGCCTCGCCGTCGGCGAAGGCCAGGGCACGGAAGCACCTGAAATAGCAGACTGCCCCTACTCCTGGGAGAAGGCGGGACCGAAGACGTCCATGGTCGACCGGCAGCGCCCTGCCGGTCGACTGCGCATCTTCCGGTCAGGAAGCCGCTCGACGCGCTCTTCGGCATGAATGCCGAAGATTCAGCCCACACCGCTCGCGCGACATCTTTGAGGCTTCCTGTTTCACCGACCCGAGCCACCGAGATGGTCTTATCCGGTCTCCACAGGCTTTCGAGCTCTCACGAACCCCGTTCCCGCCCGCCCGGCGGTACCTGACACGATTGACTTGTCAAGCCCAGATCCACCATGGCGGGAAATTGGCGCCTTCTGTTCCGCCACTTCGGCGGACCCCACGGTCGTCCTTTCACCAGGGCATTCACCAAAAAGAAGGCTCCTACCGAAAGGGACACGACCCCATCGACGACTCAAGCGTTCTTTCGCATCGATGCCTTCAGGTATTCGGGGGCCGAACAAACAATTCCTCCAATAAAGACACAACACAAGCACCACCCTCACCAAAACCGATATAGCACTTTAAACACCCTTATCAATGACTAAAGGGGTGATAGCGTTATTGACCATGCGCCCTGAAGACCTCGCCCTGCTCAACGTCCCCGGCAGTGTCACGCTCCACGGCGACCTCCTCCTCGTCGACGTGTCCAGGCCCGATCCGGAGGCCGACGCCTACCGGGAAGGCCTGTGGCGGGTGCCGGCGGACGGCCCGCCCGTCCGGTTCACCTTCGGCGAGCGCGACAGCGCGCCGCGCGTCTCCCCCGACGGCGCCTGGGTCGCCTTCCTGCGCGCCGGCGGCGAGGGCCCCCCGCAGCTTTACGTGATGCCCACCGGCGGCGGCGAGGCCAGGCCGGTCACCGACCTGCCGCTGGGCGTGGGCGTCCCCGTCTGGGCGCCGGACTCCCGCCGGATCGCGTTCGTCGCCCGGGTCGCCGAGCCCGGCCGGTACGGCACCGAGGAGGGGGTGAGCGCCTCGGCCGAGGCGCCCCGCCGCATCACCGGGCTGCGCTATCGGACCGAGGGGGTCGGCTTCACCCTCGACCGGCGGCAGAGCCTCTTCGTGGTCAACGCCCTCGCCGACGTCCCCCGGCCGGTACGGCTGACCGAGGGGCCCTACGACGTGGAGTCCCCCGCCTGGACGCCGGACGGCGAGCACGTGCTGGTCTCGGCCCCCCACGACCTCGACGGCGAGAGCCTGCACACGGACGTGTACGCGGTCCCGTCCGGCGGGGGCGCCCCCGTCCTCGCGGTGCGCAGCGGCGGCTCGGCCGACCATCCCGTCGCCCTGCCGGGCGGGGAGGTGCTCTACCTCGGCACGGAGTTCTCCGGCCTCGACGCGGTCGCCCGCAACCTGGGCCTCTACCGCGCGCCGCTGCGGATCGACGACGGAGCGGGAGTGGCCGGGACCCGGCTGACCGAGGAGGAGTCGGTGGACTGCGAGGCGCTGCCCCCCGTACCCCTGGAGGACGGCGTCCTGGTCGCGGTGCGGACGCGCGGCGCGATCGAGCTGCGCCTGGTCCCCTCCGGCGCCGTCGGCGCGCCGCTGGAGAAGCTCGCCCTCGTCCTGGGCGAGCGGGCGAGGGTCAAGGCGTTCACCACCCACGGGGAGCGGATCGTCGCGGTGGTGTCCACGCCCGCGAGCCCCGGCGAGGTGGTCACCCCCGACGGGGCGCTGACCGACTTCGCGGGCCCCCTCCCCGGGATCAGGCCGCTGCGGGAGATCACCGCCGTCTCCGCCGACGGCTACCCGGTCCACGGCTGGCTGGCCCTGCCCGAGGGCGACGGGCCGCACCCGGTCCTGCTGAACGTGCACGGCGGCCCGTTCCACCAGCACGGGTGGTCGTTCCTGGACGAGACCCAGGTCTACGCGGGCGCCGGGTACGCGGTGGTCCTGCCCAACCCGCGCGGCTCCAGCGGGTACGGCCAGGAGCACGGCCGGTCGGTGGTCGGCGCGCTGGGCACCGTGGACGCCGACGACGTGCTCGCCCTGCTGGACGCCGCGCTGGCCGATCCCGCGTGCGACGCCGGGCGGGTGGGCGTGATGGGCGGCTCCTACGGCGGCTTCATGACGAGCTGGCTCGCCGCCCACCACGGGGACCGGTTCCGGGCCGCCTGGAGCGAGCGCGCGGTCAACGCCTGGGACTCCTTCACCGGCTCCTCCGACATCGGCTGGTACTTCGCCGAGGCCTACTGCGGCCCCGACCCGGAGGCCCAGCGCGCGATGAGCCCGCTCTACCGGGCCGACCGGATCACCCTGCCGTTCGCGGTGGTCCACTCCGAGGACGACCTCCGCTGCCCGGTCGAGCAGGCGCAGCGGATGTTCGTCGCGCTGCGCCGCAACGGCACACCCGCCGAGCTCCTGCTCTTCCCCGCCGGGGGGCACGAGCTCACGCGCGGCGGCCGTCCGAGGCATCGCCTGCAGCGCTTCGAGGCCGTCCTGGAATGGTGGTCCCGCCACCTGTCCTGACGCTCACGTACGGGACCCGCGGTATCCGCGTACGGGACCCGCGACTCAGGCCAGGCAGGTGAGCGGTTTGCCCCCGTTGTAGTCGATCATCTCCAGCATCGCGGTGACCAGGTCGATCTGCCCGCCCGGGGGCAACCCGTCCAGCTCGGCGTAGGCCCGGTGCAGGTTGCCGACGATGCGCTCGGGGTCGAGCAGTCCCGCGTACTCCCCGAGGTCGGTCTCGCGCGCGGTCTCCAGCGGCGACAGCCCGGCCTGCCTGCCGCGCTCGGCGGTGTCGAGCACGAACCGCAGGTAGCCCTGCACGCGGTCGAAGACCTCCGGCCCGCACACCCCGCCGTGCCCAGGCACGATCGTCTGCGCGCCCAGCGCCCTGAGCTCGTCGAGCGCCGCGATGGCCCCGGTCACCGACCCCATCATCACGAACGGCGTGCCGCCGTTGAACACCAGGTCGCCGGCGAACAGCAGCGACCGCTCGGGGATCCACACGATCGAGTCGTTGGTCGTGTGGGCGGGGACGCCGATGTGCCGTACCTCGCAGCGCAGCTCGTCGGAGTGGACGGTCACCCCGTCGGTGTAGGTGAGGAACGGCGGGCGGACCTCCAGGTCGCCCCACTCGACCTCGGTCCAGGCCATGCCCAGGTAGTTGGGGATCCCCTCGGCGATGATCATCTCTCTGGTCCGCTCGTGCCCGACGATGGTCGCCTCGGGGAAGGCGAAGTTGCCGAAGGTGTGGTCACCGTGGTGGTGGGTGTTGACCAGCGTCGTGATCGGCCGGTCGGTGACCGAGCCGATGGCCTCGCGGTAGGCGAGCGTCCGGCGCTCGGTGGAGCAGGAGTCCACACTGATCACTCCGTGGCGACCGACGAGGAAGCCCGTGTTGTTGATCCACCAGCTTCCGTCGGGCTGCAGGTAGGCGTAGATCCCGTCGGACACCTCCTCGACGCGCGCCGGAGGCAGGGGATGGTCGTGTCGCGATGAACTCATACCTGGGATTGTGGTGCCTGCACCCGTCACCCGTCATATCGAATGTGATCCTTTGGGGGGTATTGCCCGATTCCACAGGTAAAAATACGCGCTCGCTCCGGAGACCGGAAGGATCACGGAGCCGGTCGCCCCGCCCGGCAACAAAACCGATCCGGCGCGCGTCCAACGGACCATGAAACGATCCATCGGCTCCGGGCGGCTCGCGGTCATCTCGGCGGTGGCCGCGGTCGTGCTGACGGTCCTGACCGCGTGCGCCCCGCCCGGCCTCCCCCTCGGAGAACACCAGGGACACCCTTCGAGGGACGTCTCGGAGAACGCCGTCTCCTCCCCGGCCCCAAGCTCCACGCCCACGCGTCCTTCCGCGACCACCGTCGCCGTCCGGCCCGCCGGCCTGCGGGTCACGGACGCCGCCGCGCGCTGCCGTACCGAGGCGCTCGCGGCACGCGTCGGCACGGTGAACGCCGGAGCGGGACAGCGGTACGCGCCGCTGGTGTTCACCAACAGGTCCGGCAGGACCTGCTGGGTGTACGGCTTCGTCGGCCTCATCATGATCGACGGGAACGGCGACGCGCTGCGTACCAGGACGCGCCGGGAGAGCGTCAAGCCCCGCCGGATCACCCTGCGGCCGGGAGCGAGCGCACACGTCAGGCTCCACTGGAACCAGGTGCCCGGCGGGAACCACCCCTGCGTCACGTCCGCCCGACTGATGATCATCCCGCCGGACGAGGTGGCGCACCTGGAGATCCCCTTCAGGGCCACGGTCTGCGGCGACGGCCGCCTGGACGTCACCCCGACGGCCCCCAGGACACGCCCGTGAGGCCCTGGACGGCGCTGCCAGAGGAGGGCTGCCGGGTCGCGGATGTCGGCAACCCGGCGCCGATGTCGAGGAACTGGCGGACGCCCGCGTCGACGAGGGCGCGCACGGCCCGGCCCAGGAAGGCACGGTTGGCCCTGGCGTTCTCGCGCGCGTTCGGCACGGCCCGGAGCACCACGTCGGCGGCCTCGCGATCTGAGGCGAAATCGGCTCTCGGCCGCCTGGGCGAGGTCGGCGCGCTCGCCAGGAGTCAGCCATTCGAAAGTGCGACAGAGCCCGACAAACCCACGCATGAGGCACAGCCGTACCGGTCTTCCCTGAAACCGGCGCCGGCGAGGAAGTCACCGGCGGGGCGGGATCCGGGGCGAGGCGGGCCGAGGTCCGCCGGAGGCGTTCGTCCCGCGGTCGCGGTTACCGCGAAAGTGGCTTCGTCCGGCGCAAGCCTGGCCTCGTCAACCCAGGCGATCCAGCTTTTCACGAGCGCCGGTGCCGGGCCGGGGCGTCAGGACCACGACACGGAGGTCGGCGTTCTGCGTGGTCAAGACGTTGGCGTCCAGGGGGATGGCGCCCGCTACCGGATGTACGGCGGTCTTGTGGGCGCTCTCGTGGACGGCCACCGCGCGGAGCGCCCACAGATGGCGGAACCGATCGTTCTCGGCCAGGCGGGAGACCAGCGCCGCCACGTCGGGGTCGTTCGGATAGCGGGCGCTGGTGCTGCGCAGGTCGGCAACCAATGACTGCTCGAAGTACGCACGCTCGGCGTCGGTCTGGCGGACCCGGGGGTTTCGGGATTCGAACTGGACGACCAGGGCGTTGCGATCGTCGACGGGCGCGTCGGCGGGATCACCGAAGACGGCCGCGAACAGCCGGTTCCAGTGCAGAAGCCGCCAGGCGGCGTCGTAGACGGCGACCGGGATGTCGCCGAGTTCGTCGATGACGCGGTGCAGGCTGCCGGGGATCAGGCGGGGAATCCGGTCCGGGGCAGGGGCGAAGCCGGCAAGGCGCATCAGGTGCGCTTCCTCGTCGTCGGAGAGTCGTAACGCGCGGGCCAGGGAGGCGCAGACCTGCGCCGAGGGTGTCGCGGCACGGCCCTGTTCGAGGCGCGCCACGTATTCGGGGGAGATGCCGGCCAGTGTCGCCAGCTCGCCGCGCCGCAGCCCCGCGACGCGGCGGGTGGATGCGGTCCTCAGACCGACGGCGGCCGGGTCCACGCGGTCCCGCCAGGCCCGCAGCACGGTACCGAAGTCGTTCACTACCACAGGATCCTCCCCTGATCAGCAAAATTGGGTGGTACAGGTCGTACGCGGCAGATCTGTGCCTTCCACCGTGCGGTCCTGACTTTCATGATGGGGATCATGAGCAGAGTGACCAGAATGCATCACATCGGGGTGCCGGTCAGCGATCTCGCGCGGTCGGTGAAATGGTACGAGGACGTTCTCGGCATCGCGCCGAACGGCGTGACGATCTCGGCCACGAACCCGGCGATCGGTGCGGTCGTCGAACTGGAGAACCCGTCGATACGGGCATCGTTCGCACTGGCCGGCGACAACGTCCTGCTGGAACTCATCCAGTACGACAACCCGCGACCGAAGCCCTTCACCGGGCGCAACTGCGACGTCGGGGTCATGCACTTGTGTTTCGAGGTCGACGACCTCGACGCGGCGCACCGTGACCTGGTGAAGCGAGGCGTGCATGTCAACGCCGATCCGGTCGTTTTGCAGGACGGCGATGGCGTCGACGCGGGAAAGCTGGCCGGAACGAAGATCCTGTACATACGGGACCCCGACGGTATCCAGCTGGAACTGTTCGAGCTGCCCGACTAGGAACGCCGGCTCTCCCGCCCCGATCGACGGGAGAGCCGGCTACCGATCAACGCCTCGGCGTCAGGAGGCCCGGCCGGCAGGAAGGCCGTGGGCGCCGTCGGCGTCGGGGCTGCGACGCCGGTACAGGAGCTGGAGGGTGCCGGGGTGGCCGACGGTCATGATGGCCTGGGCGTTCCAGTCGGAGTACTGGACGACGTCGGCACTCATCCTCTGGACCCGCACCGGCGCCGCCAACCGATGCGGGACCCGGCGGTAGATCGACACCCCGCGATCGCGTCACCGGTCGCGGGCTGAGCTTAAACTCCGTTTGTGGTCGCACCAGTCCGAACACCGCCACATGGGAGGCGCGCCGTGGTGACGTACCGATCACGACGATCGCCGAGCTCGCCGGCGTGTCGGCCCTCTACGGTGTCCGAGGTGCTCGACGGCCGCGGCGGCGCAGGCCCATGGACCCGCCGGCGGGTGGCAGCCCCGCCCCCGGCGACCGTTCGCCCGGACACGCGCGGAAACTGATGGCCGATATCAGGTCGGGGTGTTTCGTCGCCCGGAAGACGGAGCTGAGCGAGATCGCGGCGGTGACGGCAGCCGCGGCGGAAGGCCGTGGCGGCGCGATGCTCGTCCTCGGCGAAGCGGGGATCGGCAAGTCGACGCTCGTCGACGAGGCCGCTGTGCTGCTCGACGACTGGCAGGTGCTGCGCGCCGGTGGTATCGAGTTCGAGAGCGAACTGCCCTACTCGGCCCTGCACCAACTGTGTACGCCGATCCTTGAACACCGCGCCGACCTGCCCGCACCGCAGTGGCGCGCGCTCGACACGGTGTTCGGCCTCCATGCCGGGGTCACGCCGAGCCCGATGCTGGTCGGCCTGGCTGTCCTGGGCCTCCTGGGCGCCGCGGGCCAGGACCGGCCGGTGTTCTGCGCGATCGACGACGTGCAGTGGATCGACGCCGGATCGAGGCAGGTGCTGGCCTTCGTCGCGGCGCGCGTCGCGTCGGAGCGGATCGCCATGGTGTTCGCCGCCCGTGACGTCGCTTCGGTCCCCGAGCTTGCCCGCGTGCCCGCACGTACTCTCGCCGGACTCACCGACTCCGAAGCCCTCACACTGCTGCGGCGCCTGGCACCGTTCGGCCATGACGCCTGGATCGTGCAACGGATCCTCGCCGAGGCGGCCGGCAACCCCCTCGCACTGGTCGAGTTCGTCCGCGACGCCGGGCCTCTCGGCCTACCGGGGGAGGCGAGGCACCGTGCTGTGGAACAGCGGTTCGCGCGTCGTTTCCTCCGGCTTCCCGCATCGACACGATCGGTGCTGGCGCTGGCCGCGGCGGAGCCGACGGGTGACCTCGCCCTGCTGCGGCGTGCCATGACATCTCAGGGGCTGAGCGACGCGGATCTGGCCGCGGCCGAGGACAGCGGCCTGTTGCTGACAGGTCCACGGGTGCACTTCCGGCATCCGCTGGCGCGTTCCGCGGTATACCGGTCGACCGATGCCGAGGCGCGACGGCATGCGCACGCGGCGCTGGCCGCCGGCACCGACGCCGACACCGATCCCGACCGCCGCGCGTGGCACCGGGCGAACGCCATCGCCGGTCCTGACGAGAGGACCGCGACGGAACTGGAGCGTTCAGCGGACCGGGCGCAGCGACGCGGCGGGTTCGCGGCCGCGGCCGCGTTCTTCGAGCGCGCCGCACGGCTGACGCCGAGCGGTTCGCGGCAGGCACGCCGGTTGTTGTCCGCGGCCCAGGCGCGGCTGAAATCGGGAGCGCCCTCCGGCGCGCGGGAACTGGCGGATCAGGCTGAGCGTCATCAGCTCGATCCGGCCGGCCGTTCCGCGGCACGTCTGCTGCGTGCCATGATCGATTACCACGTCGAACGGAGCATTCCAGCGACGATCGCGCTCATCGACGCGGCCGACGGCGTGGGGCCCGACGAAGCCGGCGAGACCTACCTGGAGGCGTTCGCGTCGCTGATGTTCAGCATCGACGAGCCCGGCAGACTGCGGCGGCTCGCTCTGCACATCCGCGAACGGGTACACCGGCGCAAGCCGCCACGTCCGGTCGACCTGCTGCTGGAGGCGTTGGTCGACCAGAACCTCCGCGCGGTGGACGAGGCGGTGCCCACGATGCGCCGTGCGGTCGACGCCTTTCGGAATCATGCCCGCCTGCCCGACGCGGATCCGTGGTGGATGGAACGCGCCTGTGTGTTGAGCATCGACCTCTGTGACCGCGTCGCCATGGAGCAGATCGCCGATCGTCAGGTCGAACTGGCCCGGACGCAGGGCGCCTACGCGATACTGCCGCACGCACTGCGCTTCCAGGCGGTTGCCCGGACGATCGTGGGCCGCTTCGCCGACGCGCACGTCTGCATCGTCGAGGCGCGTGCGGTCGACGAGGCCGCGGGGACGTCCAATCTCGTCGGCTCCGACCTGATGCTCGCCGCGTCGAGCGGTGACGCCGAACGGTTCCACGAGATACGGGAGATGCTGCACCGCCGGGTCGGAGTGGAGTTCACCCCGCTGCATTACGCGAGCGGTGTGCTGCACAACGGGAACGGCGACCATGAGGCCGCGCTCGAGGCGTTGCTGGTCGCGCGGGACCAGCACCGGCGCGGTTCGTACGTCGTCACCGCTTTCCACGGCGAACTCGTCGAAGCCGCCGCGGCCACCGGACGTCCCGAAGAAGCCGAAGACTCCGCCGAATGGATCGAGAGTCTCGCACGGGTCAATCCGAACGCCTGGACGACAGGTGCGCATCTGCTGGCCCGTGCGCTGCTCGACCCGGGGCTGGGCGCGCAGGACCTCTACCGTGAAGCGATCAGCCGGTTGGCCGGAAGTGGAATGCGGGTCCACTACGCGCGTGCCCGCCTGCTCCATGGGGAGTGGCTGCGACGGGTCGGCCGCCGTACCGAAGCGCGGGTGGAACTCCGTGCCGCGCACGATCTGCTGTCCACCATCGGCGCGCGTGGATTCGTCGCCCGCGCCGCCCGCGAACTGGACGCCATCGGTGAGCAGACGCTGACCGACAACTCGGATTCGCCGGCCGGGCTGACTCCTCGGGAACTACTCGTCGCCCGCAAGGTCGCCTCCGGCGCGGGCACCAAGGAGGTCGCGGCCCTGCTGTTCGTCAGCCCGCGAACGATCGACGCCCATCTGCGCAACCTCTACCGCAAGCTGGGCATCACATCACGCCGCGAGTTGCGTGAGCTTTTCCGATGAGTGCCGTTCCGATGGGGCCGCGAAAGGCCCCGCCGGAGGAGACCGGCGGGGCCGCTGGGTCACGTCAGCGCTGGTGACGGGCCCGCTTACCCTCCCGTTCGGCCACGGCCTTCAGCTCCTTCAGCCATGTTTCGAGACCCCCGCCGAGGGCGGCGGTGGAGAACTTGACGTCCTGCTCCACCTGGTCACCGCGCCACGTCTCCTCGGTGCGTACGACAACCCGGCCGCCCACCTCGGTGAAGGTCCACACGTGGACCCCCTTGTCGATTCTCAGCCCGGTACCGATCGCCGGTCCGTCCCACCGAAGGCACTTGTGGTGCCGCAGCTGCCGGACGGTGGAGGTGACCGCGAGGGTCGTGGCGGGGTTCAACTCGGTCTCGGGGATCGGTGTCTTCCATCGGAACGACGAACCGGGACGCAACGGGCCACGATCGAGCCGCTTGCTGGAGAGGACCGGCTTCTGCCACGACGGCCAGCGTTCCACGTCGGTCTGGATCCTCCAGACGGTACGCAGCGGAGCGGCGATCACCGTCTTCGTCCGGTAGCGGATCTTCGCCGAGGGGTCGACGGTCTTTCCCGCGCATCGCAGCGCCGTGCGGTCGGAGCCGCCGGCGCGCGTGGCCTCGGCCCGAGCCGGTGCGCCCGTGACGCTCACCAGACCGGCAACGACGACTGTGGCCATGACGGCGCTCATACGGTTCCTCATGAGGCGGTCGCCGCCTCAGCCGTGGTCTTGAGCCGGCTCAGCCACATGGTGAGCGTCGTGTCGAGACCCGCCTGGAACGTCGCGGGGTCGGCATCGACAGGCGGACCGGCGAAGGACTCCTCGGTGGACACCTCGACGCCGTCGCCGGCCGGGGTGAGCGCCCAGACGTGGACGCCGAGGACGCCGTCCGGCCCGCCACCGTATCCTCGCCACACCAGGCGTTCCCGCGGCCACACCTGGACAAGCGTCGACTCGATCTCCATTCCCGCGGCGGACCAGCGGAACACGGAGCCCGGCGCGAGCGGACCGGGCGTTTCGACATGCGCGTACGGAATCTCCGGCAGCCACGTCGTCCACGCGTCGATGTCGGTGAGAATGCGCCAGACGGTGTCCGCCGACGCGGTCACCGTGACGCTGTGGCGGCTGACCACCGGGGCCGACTCGTCGATGCCGGCCTCCTCGGCGTCCATAACGTTCTCCATCGTGATGTTCTCTCTTCGGTCAGTGACGATCGGGAAGACCGGGCATGAGCGAGCCGTTACCTCCACACCCGGCAGATGTGATCTTGCCAAGATGACCAATCTCCGCACATCGGTGAGAATTACCTACTTTGCGACATGTCGCCCGGGCACGTGAGACACGGCACCGCCGCACGAGAATCCGACCGCGGCGTTCCGTACCGGCACCGGACTTCTCAAGAAGCCGGACCTCGCCGCCGAGCTCGCCATTAGCGACCAGCTCCACGTCGGCCGTTCCGTCCTGCGACCCCGAATCAGTGCCTCGGCAGCCCTGCGTGTGAGCGTGGACCGCGCCGTAGGAAAGATCGGTGGAGGTGACGCGGTGGGTGGGACGAACCGGTCGAAGGCGGCGGTCGTAGGGTGGAGCCCAAGGTCTTGAAGATCCGGAGGTTTGTCATGGAGTACGTGCGCCTGGGGTCCACCGGGATGAAGGTGTCGAGGGTCTGCCTCGGCATGATGAGCTACGGCGACCCCGCCAAATGGGGCGAGTGGGTGCTGGACGAGGCCGCCTCCGAGCCGATCGTGCGCCGGGCCGCCGAGGCGGGGGTGACGTTCTTCGACACCGCCGACGTCTACTCCTTCGGCGCCAGCGAGGAGGTCACCGGCCGCCTGCTCGCCAGGATCTTCCCCGACAGGGACGACTACGTGCTGGCCACCAAGGTGTTCATGCCGATGGGCAGGGGCGTCAACTCCGGCGGCCTGTCACGCAAGCACATCCACTCGGCGATCGACGCCTCGCTGCGCCGCCTGGGCACCGATTATGTGGACCTCTACCAGATCCACCGCTGGGACCCCGACACCCCGATCGAGGAGACCATGGAGGCCCTGCACGACGTCGTACGGTCGGGCAAGGCCCGCTACATCGGCGCCTCCAGCATGTACGCCTGGCAGTTCGCCAAGGCCCAGCACGTCGCCGAGACCCACGGCTGGACAAAGTTCGTGTCGATGCAGAATCACTACAATCTTCTCTACCGGGAGGAGGAGCGGGAGATGAACCCGCTCTGCCTCGACCAGGGCGTCGGCCTGATCCCGTGGAGCCCGCTGGCCAGGGGTCTGCTGGCCCGTGCCGGATCCGACGAGAAGACCACCCGGGCGGGCAGCGACTCCCGCATCGACTCCCTCTACGACGACGCCGACAACGACCGCCTGATCCTCGACCGGGTCGCCCAGGTGGCCAGGGAGCGCGAGGTCGCCCCCGCACGGGTGGCGCTGTCCTGGCTGCTCCACCAGCCCGGCCTGTCGGCCCCGATCGTGGGCGCGACCAAGAACGAGCACGTGGACGACGCGGTCGCCGCGGTGGAGCTGTCCCTCACCGAGAAGGAACTCGCCTTCCTCGCCGAGCCGTACCGCCCCCGGCCCATCAGGCAGTGACGCCTGACGGTTCCAAAGCCGGGCAAAGCGTCAGGAGTCGGCGGGCAGTTCGAACTGGACGCAGGTCATGCCGCGCATGTCCAGCCACGCCCGTCCCGGCGCCCGTACGAGCCGGAAGACGACCTCCTCGCACCCGGGGCAGCGGGCCACCAGGCCCGGGGCGTGGGTGTAGAGGAGCGCCTCGGCCAGCGCGAGGCTCCGCGCGCAGGCGGAGCACCGGCCGCTGGCCGCGGTCAGGTCGACGGCGAAGACGTCGCGCAGGGCTCCGCCCGCCGCGTTCCCGTCGAGGTGGTCCTGGCTCATCGAATACCTCCAGCGTGTGACCGGCGGTGCGGGAGACCCCGCGCGCCGGGGGAGGAACCTGGGACGGAGTTCACGGTCGTCCTCCACTGGGACCGAAGCGTTCCGTGCGGATCAGCCGGGCGTCGTGCCCGGCGGAGACGAGCAGGCCCGCGACGGTCTCGACGAAGCCGGTGGGCCCGCACACGAAGACGGCGGGTTCCCGCTCGGGGGGCCAGACGGCCTCGGCGAGCAGGGCGGCGCCGACCCGCGCGGGCGGGCGTTCCCAGCCGTCGGGCACCTCGCGCGTGTAGGCGTAGGTGACGTCCAGGCCGGAGCCGTCGGCGCTCCGGCGGTCCAGTTCGGCGCGGTAGAGGGCCGATCGCGGCCCGCGTGTGGAGTACAGGAGCCGGAACGGCGTGCCGGTCCCGGCCGAGGCTCGGGCGCGAACCATCGCCATGAGCGGGACGACCCCCGAGCCGCCCGCGACCAGCTGCACCGGCCGCTCCGGCCGCTCAGGTTCGGGCTTCTCGGACTTCGCGGGCGACTCGGACGGCTCGGGCCGCCAGACGAACCAGCCGCCGATCGGGCCGCGTATCTCCAGCGGGTCTCCCGGTGAGAGGACCCGCGCGAGGTACGGGGAGACCTCGCCGTCGGGCAGCAGCTCGACGGTGAGCTCCACGCGGTCCCCGTCGGCGGCCGAGGCGATGGAGTACGAGCGCTGGGTGGAGTAGCCGTCGGGGGCGGTGAGCCGTACGTCGACGTGCTGGCCGGCGAGGTGGCCGGGCCAGCCGGGGACGTCCAGGGTGATCGTGCGTGCTCCGGGGGTCTCGTCGCGCACGGCGGTGACCGTGGCGACCCTCCAGGTCAGTCGCCCCAGTACCGTTGCTCGCGCCATGGGTCCCCGTAGTTGTGGTAGCCGACGCCCTCCCAGAAGCCCGGCCGGTCCTCGTCGAGGAGCCGCAGGCCGCGCACCCACTTGGCGCTCTTCCAGAGGTAGAGGTGCGGCACGAGCAGCCGGGCGGGCCCGCCGTGCTCGGGGGTGATGGGCTCGCCCTCGTAGCGGACGGCGATCCAGGCCCGGCCGTCGAGGAGGTCCTCCAGCGGGAGGTTGGTGGTGTAACCGCCGTAGGAGGTCGCCAGCGCGTACTCCGCGGACGTCTCCACGCCGTCGAGGAGGGTGTCCAGTGACACGCCCTCCCAGGTGGTGCCGAGCTTGGACCACTTGGTGACGCAGTGCAGGTCGACCGTGAACCGCTCCACGGGCAGGGCGTTGAGCTCCGCCCAGTTCCAGCGGACGACCTCGCCGGTCTCGGTGGTGACGCCGAGACTCCAGTCGTCGGTGGAGACCAGGGGTGTGGGCCCGGCCGACAGGACGGGGAAGTCCTCGGTGAGGTACTGCCCCGGCGGCAGGTCCGGGTTCTCGGCGCGGCGGCGTCCGAAGAACCCCGGCGAGACGATACCGATGACGCCCACCCCCTTGTCAGGCCACTACCCGGCCACGGCGCGTTCCTCGGCCCGGCCGCGGGCGGACGGGCCGCGAGAACAGTTGAATCTCATCACATCCAGCCACATTTCCCCAGCACCGGGCGAGTTCAGCACGTTTCGGCGCGGCGTGTGGGGCCCCGTACGCGGCCTCCGAGGGTTCAGGCGCCCGAGGCGGCGATCACCTCGGAGACCAGGCGCGGGGAGGTGATCAGGCGGTTGTACTCGGGCTGGCGCAGCTCCCCGCCCATGAACGGGTGGGGGTTGCGGTGCACGGCGGGGCTGGGCGCGTCGACCAGGGCGGCGAAGTGGATCTCGGAGGCTCCGGTCGCCTCGACCACGCGCCGCACGTTGCGGGGCGTGATGCCGCCGCCGGGCATGACGATCAGGTCGTCGCCCGCCCGCTCGACCAGGGAGGCGATGAGCGGCGCGCCCTCCAGGGCGGTGACGTCCTGGCCGGAGGTGAGGACCCGGTCGACGCCGAGGGAGGCGAGGGTGTCCAGGGCGGCGAACGGGTCGGCGGTCATGTCGAAGGCCCGGTGGAAGGTGACCGAGAGGCCCCCGGCCGCGGCGATGAGGCGCTTGGCCACCTCGACGTTCACCTCGCCCGACGGCGTCAGCACGCCGATCACCACGCCCTGCGCGCCCGCGTCCCTGATCGTGGCCACGTCGCGCTCCATGGCCGCGACCTCGTACTCGTCGTAGATGAAGTCGCCGCCCCGGGGGCGGATGATCGCGTGGACCCGGATCGTCGAGACCGCGGCGAGGGTCGCCTCGACGGCGCCGAGGGTCGGGGTCAGGCCCCCCTCGAAGAGCGCGGAGCACAGCTCGACGCGGTGCGCCCCGGCCCGCTCGGCCGCGAGCGCGCCCGCGGTGCTGTCAATGCAGATCTCATAGTTAAGGCTCATTTTTCCTCCAAAGCATGGATTTCACCGACTGGTCGGCCCCCGCCCAGTACCGGAACGGCCGCGAAGTCCGCCGCGCCCGCGACGTCCCCGCCGGCCGCCCTGAGCGCGGCGAGCGCGATCGCGCTCGTGGCCCGCGGGCTCCCGTCGATGACCTTGACGGCCGCCGCGTGCCCGGTGGCGAGCGCGACGACGAGGACCCCCTCGGCCCCGCCCTTGGCCACCGCTCCCGGCAGCGCCCGCATCAGTGAGGTGTTCACGTGCCCGGTCCCGCCGACGTACTCGGGGTGCTCGCGCATCGCGTCGGCGACCGCGCGCGGCGGGGTTCCCGGCTCGGCGACGACCAGGGCCCGTACGGCCCGCGCCAGGCCGGCCAGCGACAGCCCGAACAGCGGGGCGCCGCACCCGTCGACGGCGACGTGGGCCGCCTTCTCCCCCGACAGCTCCTCGGTCACCGCGCGCACCCGCTGCTGCAGGGGGTGGGCGGCGTCCAGGTAGGAGGCGGTCTCCCAGCCGGAGGCGACGGACGCGGCGAGCATCGCCGCGTGCTTGCCCGAGCAGTTCATCCGCTCGCGCGAGGCCCTCAGGCCCGCCCGGATCAGCGTGTGCCGGGTGGTCTCGTCCTCCGGCCAGTCCTCGGGGCAGCCGAGGGCGTCGAAGCCGAGCCCGGCCCCGGCGAGGATGTCGGCGACCAGCCGTACGTGGTACTCCTCGCCGGTGTGGCTGCCTGCGGCGATCGCCAGGCCGGGACCGCGCAGGTCCGCCCCGGACAGCAGGCAGGCCAATGCCTGGAACGGCTTGGCCGACGAGCGCGGCAGCACCGGCGCGTCGACCGCTCCCCTGGCGACGGCGACGGTGCCGTCGGGGGCCAGGGCGACGGCGCTGCCGAAGTGCACGCTCTCCACGAATCCGGAGCGCACCACCTCCGCGAGCGGGGCGAGTTCAGGCACGGGCGGGTCTCCTTCTGAGGCGGCGGGCCCCCGGGGTGTCGCGGGCGTCGAGGGTACGGGCGAGTTTGGACAGCGACGCGTTGACCACCAGATAGATCAGCGCGACGACGATGTAGGTCTGGATGAGCAGGCCGTTGAAGGTCGCCAGGACCTTGCCGCTGTAGAGCAGCTCGGCGTAGCTGACCACGAAGCCCAGGGAGGTGTCCTTCAGCAGGCCCACCGACTGGCTGACGATCGAGGGCAGCACCCGGCGGGCCGCCTGCGGCAGCACGATCAGGCGCATGGTCTGGCCCTGGGTGAGCCCGACCGCGAGACCGGCCTCGCCCTGGCCGCGCTCCACGGACAGGATCCCGGCGCGGAAGATCTCCGCGAACGCCGCGGCGTTCGAGATCGCCAGCGGCACCACGAGTTTCCAGAACAGCGGCAGGTCGAGCCCGTAGCGGGGCAGCGCGAACAGCACGACGTAGACCAGCAGCAGCGCCGGGATGGTCCGCACGACCTCCACGTACGCGGCGGCGGGCAGGCGTACCCACCTGTGCCGCGACAGCCGCCCCAGGGCCAGGGCCAGCCCGGCCGCCATCGCGAGCGCGGCCGAGACGACGGCGGCGAGCGCGGTGGCCCACAGCCCGTTCAGCAGGTAGCGCCACATCGGCCAGGTGGCGTACGGCGACCAGCGGTCGGCGTCGAGCTGGCCGTTGGCGGCGAACTGGCGGACCGCGAGTGCCAGCAGGAGCAGGACCGCGACCGCCCCCACCGCGGTCGCGATCCTTATCCTGCGGCGGGCGCGCGGCCCCGGCTGGTCGAAGAGGAGATTGCTCACCGGACCACCACCAGCCGTCGTCTGTCGGGAGACTGGGCTCTCACCGGACCACCAGCCGTCGTTTGTCGGAGGGCGGGACGCTCACCGGACCACCACCAGCCGTCGTTCTAGCCGCCCGGTGACGAAACCGGCGCAGGCGGCGATCAGCGCGTAGGCCAGGCCCGCCCCGACGAAGATCGGGATGGGCTGCGCCTCCGCGAGGTTCACCCGGTTGGCCGCGGCGGTCAGGTCGACCACGCCGACCGCGGCGGCGAGCGAGGTGTTCATCGTCAGCGCGATGAAGATGTTGCCGACCGGCTGGATCACCGTGCGCAGCGCCTGCGGCAGGACCACGTGGCGCAGCGACTGGCCGAAGGTGAGCCCGAGCGCGCGGGCCGCCTCGCCCTGCCCCGCCGAGACCGCGTTGACGCCGGAGCGCAGGGCCTCGGCGATGTAGGCGGCCTCGTAGAGCGCGATGACGATCATGGCCGTCACCAGCAGGTCGGCCTTGAGCCCGATCTCGGGCAGGCCGAAGACGGCGAGCACCAGCAGCACCAGCAGCGGCAGGTTCTGGAAGGTCTCCACGTAGGCCGTGCCGATACCGCGCAGGACGCCGACCGGGCTGACCCGCATGGCGGTGATCACGAGCCCCACGACCGCGGCGCCGGCGAAGGACGCCGCGGTCAGCTGGAGGGTGACGACCAGTCCCTGCCAGAGCTCGGGCAGGTGGTCCAGGAGGGCGGACATCAGGACCCCGGCACCGATCCGATCTGCGGCGGGGCGGGAGCCTCACCCTGCACGACCGTGCCGAGGGAGTTCTTCCAGGTCTTCTGCCAGAGGCCGTCGGCCTGGATCTTCTTCAGCCAGTCGTTGACGAACTTCTTGAACTGGTCGTCACCGTGCTTGAGGCCGATGCCGTACGGGTCCTCGGTGAACGGGCTGCCGACGACCTGGACCGAGGGGTCCTTCTGGGCGTTGGCGACCAGGAGCGTCTCGTCCTGGACGTAGGCGTCGCCGCGCTCCTGCTTGAGGGCCTGCATGCACTCGGGGTCGCTGCCGAACGTCACGATCTTGGCCTGCGGGGCGAGCTTCTTGATGGCCGAGACGGCCGGGGTGTTGGCTCCGGCGATGACGGTCTTGCCGTTCAGGTCCTCGGGCTTGGCGATGCCCGTGGTGCCCTTCCTGACCGCGAGGCTGAGCCCCGAGGAGTAGTACGGGCCGGCGAAGGCAACCTGCTCGGCCCGCTCCGGGGTGATCGTGTAGGTCTGGAAGACGACGTCCACGGTGCCGTTGGACAGCAGCGCCTCGCGGGTCTCCGAGGCCGAGTTGACGATCTTCACCTTGGGCTCGCCGATGATGAACTTGGCGAGCGCCTTGCCCATGTCCGCGTCGAACCCCTCGACCTCGCCGGTCGTCGGGTTCTGCTGCGACAGCAGCGGCGCGTCGAGCGACCCGCCGACGATCAGCTCGCCGCGCTGCTTGATCTTCTCCATCGTGGAGCCGGGCAGGATGTCCGCGGCGGCGGCGACCGGCGCCGAGGCGATCAGGTCGTTCCCCTTGGCCTCACCCGGTACGGCCGGGCTTCCCGAATCCGTACCGGCACAGGCCGAGAGGCCGAGCACGGACACAGCGGCGACAGCGGCCAGCCGCTTCATGGACACCATCGGGCCCACCATCCTTCTGGAGCTTCTGGATCGATTTCGATCAGTGAGTGAGAACCTTGGCCAGGAAGTCCCTGGCCCTGTCTGTCTTGGGAGCCTCGAAGAAGGCGGCGGGCTCGCCCGTCTCGACGATCTGGCCCGCGTCCATGAAGACCACGCGGTCGGCGGCCCTGCGGGCGAAGCCCATCTCGTGGGTGACGACGACCATGGTCATGCCGTCGGCGGCGAGCCGGACCATCACGTCCAGCACCTCGCCGACCATCTCCGGGTCGAGCGCCGAGGTGGGCTCGTCGAAGAGCATCACCTTGGGCCGCATGGCCAGCGCGCGGGCGATGGCGGCCCGCTGCTGCTGCCCGCCGGAGAGCTGTGCGGGCAGCTTGCCCGCCTGCTCGGCGATGCCGACCCGCTCCAGCAGTCTCCGCGCCGCGGCCTCGGCCTCGGCGCGGCCGTCGCCGCGGACCTTCATCGGCGCGAGCACGATGTTCTCCAGCACGGTCTTGTGCTGGAACAGGTTGAACGACTGGAACACCATGCCGACGTCGGCCCGGAGCCGGGCCAGCTCGCGGCCCTCCACCGGGGCGGGTACGCCGTCGACGAGGATGTCCCCCGACCCGGCCGTCTCCAGCCGGTTGAGGCAGCGGCACAGCGTGGATTTGCCGGATCCCGAGGGGCCGACGACCACGACGACCTCGCCCCGCGCCACATCAAGGTCGATGTCGCGCAACACGTGGTGATCGCCGAACCACTTGTTCAACCCTTTGACCTGAATCATTGCCATCTTCCTTCGAAATCGAAGATAAAGCGGAAGGTAACGGATGATTCTCACGCAAGTCAACACGTTGCCGTAGTAAGTACAGACGTGGTATTCCTCTAGTTCATGTCAGGCAAAGAGCGGCTGCCGGTGCGCGGCGCACAGGGTGACCTTCTGCGTCTCATCGCCACCGGTCACGCCGAGTCGCGCGCCCAGCTGGCCCGCGTCTCCGGCCTGGCGGCGTCGAGCGTCTCCCTGCGCGTCGAGGAGCTGATCGACACCGGGCTGCTCGTCGAGGAGGGCTCGGGGACCTCCAGCGGCGGGCGGCGGCCCCGGCGGCTGCGGGTCAGCCCGTCCGCAGGCCTGCTCGCGGTGGCCGACCTCGGGGCGCACCACGCCCGCCTCGGCCTGCTCGACCTCAGCGGCGTCCCCCTCGTCGTCGAGGAGCGCGCCTGCGACATAGCGCTGGGCCCCGAGGCGACCCTCGACTGGATGGCCGCCGCGTTCGACGACCTGCTGCTGACCCACGGCCCGCCCGGCGTCCCGCTGCGCGGCGTCGGCACCGGCGTGCCCGGCCCCGTCGACCCGGGCAGCGGCCGGGTGGTGTCCCCCTCGCGCATGCCCGGCTGGAACAACTTCCCCGTCGCCGAGTATCTCGGCGCGCACTACGACCTGCCGGTCCTCGTCGAGAACGACGCCAACCTCCTGGCCGTCGGCGAGGCCCGCTCGTGGCCGGGGTTCGACAACCTCATGGTGCTCAAGGCCGGCAGCGGCATAGGGTGCGGCGTGATCGTCGACGGCCGCCTGCACCGGGGCAGGGGCGCGGCCGGCGACATCAGCCACGTGCGGGTCAGGACCGACTCCTCCACCATGTGCTCGTGCGGCCACCCCGACTGCCTGGAGGCCTACGCGAGCGGCGCCGCGCTCATGGACGCCCTGTCCGGGCTCGGCATCGCGACGCGGCGCCCCGCCGACGTCGTCGCCTTGGTCGAGGACGGCGTGCCCGAGGCCACCGCCCTGGTCAGGAACGCGGGCCGTCTCATCGGCGAGGTGCTCACCGTCCTGGTCAACTTCCTCAACCCCGACGCCATCGTCGTCGGCGGCAGCCTCTCCACCGCCGAGCCGCTGATCTCCGCCATCCGCGCCGCCGTCTACGAGCGCTGCCTGCCCCTGGCCACCCGTGACCTGGAGATCTCCGTGACCCGGGGCGGCCCCGACGCCGCCCTCCTCGGCGCGGGCTCCCTCCTGCTGGACGCCGTCCTCGGCTGAGGGACCGCGAGCGGCAGGCCCTCCCCGGCCGGGACGTCACGGACGACGCGCCGCCCCCGGCAAGGGAGATCCCGGGCGGCGCGCCCTCCCTCGCCGGGGAGCCACGGATTGGTACACGGACCGGTACGGGCAAGCGCGGCGGGCCCTCTTCCCCAACTGGGCCAAATGCGTCTTTTTGGCAGGATTTACCACTTATGGCGCCATATCGCCACATATATGCATAGATGAGAGAGAGGAGGGTGCTACCCCCGACCGTGGATTGATCGACGGAGGATTCGATGGTTCGAATGATGATCATCCTGCTGGCCGTCCTCGTGGCCGCGATGACCGGCACGGCCGGTGCCGCCGCCCCCAACCCCCCGGTCAGCCAGCAGGACAGAGAGTTCCTCATCATGTCGCACCAGGGCAACCTGGCCGAGATCGAGGCGGGCCGGGCCGTCACCCGGAAGACCGGCGACGATGACGACAGGAAGGTCGGCCGGGCCGTCCGCGAGCTGGGAGAGCATCTCGTCGTCAGCCACATGAGACTCGACAGGATCGTGCAACAGGTGGCCCGGGAACTGGGCGTCGCGCTCCCCGACGGGCCCAGCGCGGCGCAGCGCAGGCAGCTCGAAGAGGTGCTGACGCTGACCGGGACGGAGTTCGACAGGGCCTGGATCAGCATGGAGATCGAGAACCACCGCCAGGCTCTCATCCTCGTGCGAAAGCAGATAGAGAGCGGCTCCGCCCCGCAGGTGAGGAAGGTCGCCCTCTACGCCCAGCACGTCGTGCTGGACCACCTGAGCATGTTCCAGGACGCCCAGAAGGACCTCTTCCCCACCCCCGCGGGAACCCCCAGCCCTTCGGGCTGAGGCGGGCGAAGATCAGGCGGTGGCGCGTACGGGGGCACGGTACGCGTGATCTCCGCCGTGCGGCTCGACCGTGGCCGGTGGAAGTCCCCGGGCGAGGGTCGGCCGTGGCCGGTGAAAACCCCGCGCGGGTCAGCGTGGCCGGGAAGCCCCGGGGCGGCCGTGACCGGCGAAGCACCCGGGTCAGGCGTGACCGGTGGAGCCCCCGGGCGGGGCGGTGGAGCCGCGTACCACCAGCTCGGTGGCGAGTTCGACGTGGTGGGAGTCGACCCGTTCGCCCGCCGCCAGGCGCAGGGCCGTGCGCACCGCGACGCCGCCCATCTCCCGCAGCGGCTGGCGGACGGTCGTCAGCGGGGGCGAGGCCATCCGGGCGACCTGGGTGTCGTCGAAGCCGACGATGCTGAGGTCCTCGGGCACCCGCAGACCCCGCGCCCTGGCCGCCTCCAGCACGCCGAGCGCGATGTCGTCGCAGCCGGTGAAGACGGCCGTGGGGATCTCGGGCAGGTCGAACAGGGCCGCGCCGCCCGTCACCCCCTCCTGGTACTGGAAGTGGCCCTCCCGCACGTACCCCTGGGGGATCCGCGCGCCCGCGGCCTCCATGGCGGCGCGGTAGCCATGCAGCCGGGCCTGCTCGCAGGCGGCGGTGGCCGGGCCGCCGAGGTAGGCGATCCGGCGGTGCCCGAGCGCGATCAGGTGCTGCGTCGCGGCCAGGCCCCCGGCGAAGTTCGTCGAGCCGACGCTGGTGACCCCCCTGGTCTGCGGCAGGTTCAGCGGGTCGATCACGACCAGCGGCAGGC
Organism: Streptosporangium nanhuense; assembly: GCF_059358815.1. Lineage (NCBI taxonomy): Bacteria > Bacillati > Actinomycetota > Actinomycetes > Streptosporangiales > Streptosporangiaceae > Streptosporangium > Streptosporangium nanhuense. Next base: position 654,456 of record NZ_JCADBG010000001.1, on the reverse strand, counting down.
GCGCGCGCGACAGGGCGGCGAGCTGCCCGGCGGTCAGGTCGCTGGTGATGGCGATCACGGCCCGCCGCCCGGCCGTGGCCAGGGCGCGGGCCCAGGCTCCGCCGCGGTCGGCGGTCGTGCGGATGCTCACCACGATCGCCGCGTCGAGCTCGGCCCCGGCGCGTACCGCGCCCTGGACGATCTCGGTGGAGTAGGGGTTGAGGTCGGCGTCGAGCTCCACCTCGATCGTGGCCGGCACGGTCGCGTCGTCCCGGTCGCCTCGGCGGCGCTGCGGCGGCGCGACGTAGTCGTGCTGCTCCAGCAGCGACTCCACCAGGGAGCGGGTCACCGGGGAGACGTCACCCCGGCCGTTGAGCACCTTCGACACGGTCGCGATCGACACGCCCGCCGAGGCCGCGACCGTGGCCAGCGTGGCCCGTCTAGGACTGGCCGGCATCTGTTCCTCCCTGCTGTTCGGCGAAAGAGCCCGGTGCCGGTTCCACGTTCACGCGGGTGACCAGTCGCCGGCCCACGCCGACGTGACGCAGCGGGCCGGTCAATCGTATGCGGCCCCGGCAGGGCAGATCGGACGCCGACGCGCCCACGAACACCTCGATCTCCCCCGGTTCGACGACGCGCCGCAGGTCACGCCCGGTGAAGGCGGTCCGGTCGGCGGGCACCGTGAAGGTCACCACGGCGCTCGCGCCGGGTTCCAGGGGGACCCGGGCGAACCCGGTGAGCTGCAGCACCGGCCGGGTCACCTGGGCGACCACGTCGTGCAGGTAGAGCTGGACGACCTCCACGCCCGCCCGTCCCCCGGTGTTGCGCACCCGCGCCGACACGGTGAACTCCCCGTCGGTGGGCACCTCGGCGTCGTCGATCCTCAAGGAGTCGATCGTGAAGGCGGTGTACGAGGCGCCGTGCCCGAACGGGAACAGCGGGGTCGGGTCGAGGTTGCTGATGCCGTGGCTGTTGGAGCCCAGCGGCGGCTGCAGGTAGGTGCCCGGCTGCCCGCCGGGGCCGCGCGGGATCTGCACCGGCAGCTTCCCGCCGGGCTGCACCCGGCCGGACAGGACCCCGGCGATGGCCGCCCCGCCCTCCTCGCCCGGCATGAACGACTGGACGAGCGCGGCGGCCGCCCTGGACACGTCGCCCAGCGCGTACGGGCGGCCCGAGACGACGACCACCACGACCGGCGTGCCGGTGGCGGCGAGCTCGGCCAGCAGGTCCTCCTGCGCGCCGGGCAGCCGCAGGTCCTCGGCGTCGCAGCCCTCGCCCGAGGTGCCCAGCCCGAACATGCCCGCCAGGTCGCCGACGACGGCCACGCACACGTCGGCCTCGCGGGCCGCCCGGAGCGCGGCGGCGAAGCCGGAGCGGTCGTCGCCCCGCACCTCGCAGCCCTGCTCGTGGACCACCTCGGCGCCGGGCAGCTCGGCCCGCAGCGCGTCGAGCAGGCTGGGCGCGGCCACGCCGAGCCCGAGCCCCGGGTGGCGGGGCAGCACGTGGTTGGGGAAGGCGTAGCAGCCCATGAACGTGCGCGGGTCGTCGGCGCAGGGGCCGACCACGGCCACCCTGCGCGGCTCGGTGCGCCCCTCGCCGAGCAACGGCAGCGTGGTGCCCGCGTCGAGCAGCACGATCGACCGCTCGGCCACCTCCCTGGCCAGCGCCCGGTTGGCCGGGGAGTCGAGGTCCACGGCCTGCGCCCCGGCCACCGACCTCTCCGGCGTCCAGTCCGGGTCCAGCAGCCCGAGCTCCACCTTCTGCGTGAGCAGGCGCCGGGCGGCCCGGTCGACCAGGGACTCCGGCAGCTCGCCCCGCCGCACCCGCCCGGCGAGGTGCTGGCCGAAGCCGAGCGTGTCGGGCAGCTCGACGTCGACACCCGCGGCCAGCGCCTGCACCCCGGCCTCGCCGGTGTCCGCGGCGACCTGGTGCGTCGTCGCCAGGAACGGGATCGCCCAGTAGTCCGACACGACCGTGCCGGTGAAGCCCCACTCGTCGCGCAGCAGGTCGGTCAGCAGCCACGCGTCGGCCACGGAGGGGACGCCGTCCACGTCGGAGTAGGAGTTCATGACCGAGCGCGCGCCGCCCTCGACGATGGCGGTCTCGAACGTCGGCAGGATCATGTCCATCAGCTCGCGCCGGCCCATCGGCACCGGGCCGTGGTTGCGGGCCGCCCGGGAGGCGGAGTAGCCGGCGAAGTGCTTGAGCGTGGCGATGACCCCGGCGCCCTCCAGCCCGCGCACGTAGGCCGCGCCGAGCATCGCGACGAGGTACGGGTCCTCGCCCATGGTCTCCTCGACCCGGCCCCAGCGGTAGTCGCGCACCACGTCCAGCACCGGCGACAGGCCCTGGTGGACGCCCACCGCGCGCATGTCCCGCCCGATGGCGGCGGCCATCCGCTCCACCAGGTCCGGGTCGAACGTCGCGCCCCAGGCGATGGCCGCCGGGTAGACGGTCGCGCCGTAGGTGGTGAAACCGGTCAGGCACTCCTCGTGGACCAGCGCCGGGACGCCGAGCCGGGAGTGCTTCACCACCTCCGACTGCAGGCGCACCACCTCCGCGGCGCCCTCCGCCGCGGTCACCGGGACGCTGCCGAAGACCCGCGTCAGGTGGCCGAGCCCGTGGCGGATCGTCTCCTCGAACGGCACCGTCCCCGAGGCCGCGAAGACGTCCTGCATCGGCGCCACGTTCGCCGTGCCCTCGCCTCCCTGTCCGGGCTCCCCCGGCTCCCCCGGCTCCACGGGCCCGTCGCCATGGTCGGCCCCCATGGTGTTGCCGAGCCACCGGCTGCCGAGCTGGCCGACCTTCTCCTCCAGGGTCATCTCCGCGAGCAGGGCGTCGACCCGCTCGGCCACGGGGAGTGCCGGGTCCTGCCACGGCCGGAGGATCCGGTCGGCCGCGGGGGTCCCATCTAGCGCCGTCATCTGCTCTCCTCAAGAAAAAACCCGCCCCGGCAGCCGTCCGAAACTTTTCGGCGAGTTGCGGTAGCCCTGCCCACATCCTGGCGCACCCGAGGTGACCAGGAAAGTCCCAGATGAGAGTACCTCAAGCACCCCACATACCAAGCTCGTGTCGAGATGGGATCACCCCTTGACAGGCAGGTAGTGGAAATCTAAATTGACGTGCCACGCGGCCTGTTTCGGAAATGTTTCGACATGCTGGGCTCGGGGGGACGGACGCCTGGCAGCGAAGGTGCCGATCCACGACCGACGGCCACCACCACCGATGTTTCACCTGAAGTCCCGCTCAGCCCCGCCCCCGGCATTCGACATACGGAGATCAGCGTGGAGTCAACGACACCATCCCGCCGCACCTTCCTCACCCTCTCGATGGGCATCCCCCTCAGCGCCGCGCTGGCGGCCTGCGGCACGTCCGGCCCCGTCCCGGCGGGCGGCGCGAGCAGCGGGAGCGGCGGGAACGCCGCGACCAAGGCCAGCTACTGGTTCCTGTCGGTCCAGCCGCAGGAGGGCGTGCGCACCAGGGCCGTGGAGCGCTTCAACAAGGCCAACCCCAACGGGCAGATCGAGTTCACGGCCCTGCAGAACGACGCCTACAAGACGAAGATCAAGACAGCGATCGGGGCGGGCCAGGCGCCCACCATCATCTGGGGCTGGGGCGGCGGGACGCTGCGCACGTACGTGCAGGCGGGGCAGGTGGACGACCTGACTCCGTGGTTCGAGCAGAACCCCGCCATAAAGGACCGGCTGTTCGCCTCCTCCTTCGGGGCGGCCACGATCGACGGCAAGATCTACGCGATGCCCGCCGAGAACATGCAGCCCATCGTCCTGTTCTACAACAAGAAGGTTTTCGAGCAGGTCGGCGTGGAGCCGCCGAAGACGTGGGGCGACATCATGGCCCTGGTCCCCAAGTTCAACGAGGCCGGCATCGCCCCGTTCTCGCTCGGCGGCCAGTCCCGCTGGACGAACATGATGTGGCTGGAGTTCCTCTTCGACCGCATCGGCGGCCCCGAGGTGTTCCAGGCCGTGTTCGACGCCAAGAAGGACGCCTGGTCCCACCCCGCCGCCATCGAGGCCCTGACCAAGCTGCAGGAGCTCGTCAAGGCGAACGGGTTCATCAAGGGCTTCTCCTCGATCACCGCCGACTCCAACGCCGACCAGGCGCTGCTCTACACCGGCAAGGCCGCGATGATGCTGCACGGCGGCTGGACGTACGGCAGCATGTCGACCGACGGCGGCGACTTCGTCTCCGGCGGCCACCTCGGCTACATGAACTTCCCGCCGGTCGAGGGCGGCAAGGGCGACCCCGGCAACACCGTCGGCAACCCCGGCCAGTACCTGTCGATCTCCTCCAAGGCGACCCCCGAGCAGAAGGAGATCGCGAAGAAGTTCTTCGCGACCGCCGTGCTCAACGACGAGGACGTCAAGGAGTGGGCGGGCATCGGCTCGGTGCCGATCGTCAACGGCGCCGAGAGCGCGTTCGCCGGCGCCAAGGACGAGGACTTCCTGAAGTTCGTCTACGGCATCGCCAGCAACGCCAAGTCCTTCGCCCAGTCGTGGGACCAGGCGCTCAGCCCCACCGCCGCCGAGGTGCTGCTGGACAACATCTCCAAGCTGTTCCAGCTGTCGATCACGCCGGAGCAGTTCGTGTCCAACATGAACGCGGTCATCGGCAGTTGAGCGCGCTCGCCACCCCAGCCCGGACAGGGAGGCGGCCGGCCGCCGGGCAGAGGGCGTACAGCCGCCTTCTGCCCTGGCTGGCCGTGCCGGCCCTGGTGATCTTCGTCGTCTTCGGGGTCGTTCCGCTGGTCGGGGTCCTGTTCCTCAGCTTCACGTCCTGGGACGGACTCGGCGAGATCCAGATGTCCGGGTTCACCAGCTGGCGGGCCGTGCTCGCCGACCCGGGCCTCCTGCACGCGCTGTGGATAACGCTGCTGGTGATGGTCGTCTCCTGGGCGGTCCAGACCCCGATCAGCATCCTGATCGGGGTGTTCCTGGCCGGGCGGCAGCGCTACCGCTCGCTGCTGGCGGTGCTGTACTTCATCCCGCTGCTGCTCAGCCAGGCCGCCATCGCGATCGCCTACAAGGCGCTGCTCGACCCCAACTTCGGGCTCGGCGCCGGGCTGGGCATCGACCTGCTCGTGCAGGACTGGCTCGGCGAGCCGGTCCTCGCCTTCGGCACCGTGATCTTCGTGGTGTCGTGGCAGTTCGTCCCCTTCCACTCGCTGATCTACCAGGGCGGCGTGCGGCAGATCCCGCACTCCATGTACGAGGCCGCCGAGATAGACGGCGCGGGCCGCGTCCGCAAGTTCTTCAGCATCACGCTGCCGCAGCTCAAGTACACGATCATCACGTCCTCCACCCTCATGGTCGTCGGGTCGCTGACCTTCTTCGACCTGATCTTCGTGCTCACCGCGGGCGGTCCCGGTGACGCCACCCGGGTGCTCGCGCTGGACATGTACAAGCGCGGGTTCCAGGCCAGCCTCATGGGACCGGCCAGCGCCATCGCCGTCATCCTCGTCCTGGTGGGTCTCGCCCTCGCCCTGCTCCTGCGCCGGCTCGGCGGCCGCGACGCCAACGCCAGCCAGATGGAAGGGGTCTGACCATGAGCGCGACCCGCACGACGGGCATCAAGCGGACCGAGACCGTCGGGTCGCCACCGCGACGGCACCGGCGGCGCCCCCCCGCCTACGGCGAGCGGCGCTCGCTCGGCGAACGCCCCAACTGGCTGGGCGGGAGCGTGGGCTGGCTGTGGCTGGTGATCGTGATCGTGCCGGTCTACTGGATCGTCATCACCAGCTTCAAGGCGCAGAGCAGCTACTACGCCACCAACCCGCTCGCGCCGCCCACCGAACCGACGCTCGACAACTACCGGATGGTCGTCGAGTCCGACTTCCCGCTGTACTTCCTCAACAGCCTCATCGTCACCGTCGGCGCGGTCATCCCGTCGGTCGCGGTCGCGTTCATGGCGGCGTACGCGATCGTCCGGGGCAGCACCGCCTTCCGCTTCCTGCGCGGGGTGAACGCGCTCTTCCTCATGGGCCTGGCCATCCCGCTGCAGGCGACCATCATCCCCGTCTACCTGATCATCATCCGGCTGCGTCTGTACGACTCGCTGACGGGGCTCATCCTCCCGTCGATCGCCTTCGCGATCCCGCTGTCGGTGCTGGTCCTGACCAACTTCATCCGTGACGTGCCCAAGGAGCTGTTCGAGTCGATGCGGCTGGACGGCGCGGGCGAGCTGGCGACGCTCTGGCGCCTGGCCCTGCCGCTCACCATGCCGGCCGTGGTGACGGTGACGATCTACAACGCGCTGACGATCTGGAACGGGTTCCTGCTGCCGCTGATCCTCACCCAGAGCCCCGACAAGCGCACGCTGCCGCTCGCGCTGTGGACCTTCCAGGGGCAGTACAGCGTGAACGTCCCGGCCGTGCTCGCCTCGGTCGTGCTCACCACGCTGCCCATCCTCGTCCTGTACGTCGTCGGCCGCCGCCAGCTGCTCAGCGGCCTGACGGCCGGTTTCAGCAAGTGAGCGCGCCCCGCCGCCCGGCTTGCCGTGTCGCGGCTCGCCGGGCGGCGGGGTCCGTCACTGCCCGGCCAGGCCGGTGTGGGCGACGCCGCGGATGATCTGGCGCTGGAAGAGCACGAAGACGACGAGCAGCGGCAGGCCGGCCAGGACCACCGAGGCCATGATCTGCGCGTAGCGCACGCCGAAGGTGCCCTGCACCACGTTGGCCAGTCCCACCGGCAGGGTCATCGTGTTCGGGTCGGTGGAGACCAGGAACGGCCACAGGAAGTTGTTCCAGGTCGTGATGAACGTGAAGATCGCCACCGCGGCGAGCACCGGGCGCGAGAGCGGGAGCACGATGGTGAAGAACACCCGCCAGCGCCCGGCCCCGTCGACGAACGCGGCCTGTTCCAGCTCCGGCGGCACGGCCTGGAAGAACTTGTAGAGGATGTACACGATGACGGGCGCGGCGACCTGCGGCAGGATGATGCCCCACCAGGTGTCGACCAGCCCCAGCGCGACCATCTCGGCGAACAGCGGGGCGATCAGCACCTGCGGGGGGACCATGATCCCCGCGAGGATCACGGCGAGCAGCACCCGCTGCCCCCGGAACTGAGTGCGCGCGAAGCCGTACGCCGCCATCGCCGAGAGCAGCACGGTCAAAAACGTCACGACGACCGCGGTGACGGTGGAGTTGATCGCCCACTTGACGATGCCGCCGGTGCCCAGGACCAGGCTGTAGGCGTCGAGGGTGACCTCGCTGCCGACCCAGCTCAGCGGGATCTTGTTGGTGTCGGCCTCGGGCTTGAGCGAGGTGGCGACGGCCCAGGCGAGGGGCGCGAGCCAGATCACGGCGAGCACCCCGGTGACGGCCAGCAGGACCAGCTGGCCAGGGCTGAACCTCTTGGTCATCGGAGGGACTCCTCGCGCTTGCGGAACAGCCGCAGCTGCACCAGGGACACGGCGACGATCAGGATGAAGAGGATGTAGGAGACGGCCGAGGCGTAGCCGACGCGGTACCCCGTGAAGCCGATGTCGTAGGCGTACTCGATGATCGGCCGGGTGGAGTTCTCCGGGCCCCCGCCGGTCATCAGATAGATCTGGTCGAAGACCTTCAGCGAGGCCAGCAGCTGCAGCACCACGACGAGGCCGGTGGTACGGCGGAGCAGCGGCAGCGTGATCGAGCGCAGCTTGTCCCAGGCCGAGGCGCCGTCGATCGAGGCGGCCTCGTAGAGCTGCTCGGGGATGCTCTGCAGCGCGGCCAGATAGAGCAGGAAGTTGAAGCCGACCGTCCACCAGACGGTGGTCATCACGACCGACCACATCGCCAGGTCCGGATCGCCCAGCCAGAGGATGTCGGTCCCGAACGTCCCGTTCAGCAGGCCGAAGCCGGGCTGGTAGATCATCTGCAGCCAGAGCAGCGAGACCACGGCGGAGGGCAGCAGGAACGGCGCGAAGAACGACAGCCGCCACAGCCAGCGCATGAAGCGCAGGTTGTGCACCAGCAGGGCGAACACCAGACCGAGGACGACCAGGGGCACGGTGCTCAGCACGGTGAACAGCACGGTGTTCCACAGGGAGCGCCACATCCTGGGGTCGGCGAACGCCTCGGCGTAGTTCGCGAAGCCGACGAACCCCGCGTTGGTCCCGGCGATGTTGACGCTGGTCAGGCTCATCTTCAGGCCCAGCAGCAACGGCCAGACCAGGAAGGCCACGTAGATCACGAGGAAGGGGGCGACGAACAGCAGCCCGTGCTGGGTCCAGCGGCGTCCCGCCCCGGTCCTCGCGACCGGCGAGGTGGTGGCGGGGGCTGCGACGGTGGTCGTCATCGGGGCTCCTCCGGGAAGGGGTTGGGGGCCTCCATGAGCCCGCGCAGGGCGGCCTTGGCCAGGGCCAGGCCCTCCTCGGGCGTGCGGGTTCCGGCGATCACCGGGGAGAACGCCTCACCGAACTCGATCCACAGCCTCGACGCCGACCCGGTGAACCACACCTGCGGGTCGAGCGCCACCTCGGTGATGACCGAGCGGTACTCCGACTGCGGGCTCAACGCCAGGTACTCCGGCTCCTCCAGCGCGGGGAGGTAGGCGGGCACGTGACCGGCCACCGCCCAGTCGGCGCTGTTCTTGACCAGGTAGGCGATGAACCGGTAGGTCTCCCGCTCGATCCGCGGATCCCGGTCGCGCTGGTGGGGCACGACGAAGACGTGGCAGTCGGCCTGGGCCGAGGCGCCGCCGAAGACCGAGGGGAAACGCACCATGTTGAACGGCGTCTTCGCCTGTTTGAAGGTCGTGATCTCCCAGTCGCCGTTCCACAGGAAGGCCGCGCCGCCGTTCTGGAAGGCGGCGACCGACGCCCCGTAGTCGGTGGTGGGGTCGCACAGTCCCTCCGCGCCCAGCGTGCGCATGAAGGAGAGCGCCTCCAGCGCCTTGGCGTCGTCGATCGTGATCTGGGTGCCGTCGTCCGACAGGAGGGTGCCGCCGCTCTGGGGGTACAGCGACCACCACACCCGCCACGGCCCCACCGTCCCGAGGCCGAGCGCGTCGAAGGTCAGCGGGGGCTTGCCGCCGAGGGCCTCCTTGGCCTTGCGCAGTGCCTCCAGCAGCTGGTCGGGGCCCTTGGTCGGCAGCAGCTTGCCGTCGCCGCCGAGCAGTCCGGCACGGCCGCAGACGTCGGTGTTGTAGTACTGGACCATGGGGTGGGCGTCGAACGGCACCGCGTACAGGACCCCGTCGATGTGGGCGCGCTCCCAGATGGGAGGGCTGAAGTCCTCGGGCCGCAGGCCGTTCTCGGCGAGCAGGTCGAGGTTGATCGGGTCCAGGATCAGGCCGGGGCCGATGCCGGGCAGCCGGGCGAGGTGGAAGGTCGCGAGATCGGGGGAACGTCCGCCGGCTCCCGCCATCGCGACCTTGGTGTAGTAGGGCTCGCCCCACTGCAGGACGTTCTCCTCGACGAACAGGCCGGGGTTCTCCTTGCCGAACGCCCCGACCATCTTGTTCATGATGACCCCGTCGCTCGCGCCGAGGAAGTGCCAGTACCTGATGCGGGTCCGGGAGGAGCCCAGGTCCACGGGGAGGGAGCATCCGGAGCCGAGGAACCCGAGGGCGAGGGCGCCGCCGAGCAGGTTCCTGCGGGTGATCCGGGACGGGGTCGGCGGAGTGCGGGGTGGGGTCGCTGGAATGTCGTCCACTGCTGCCTCCAGGTGTCTCCAGGTGTCTGCGGGCTCTGCGGGAGTCTGCGAGTGTCTGCGAAGAGTGGGGCCGGACGGGGCTGCGGGAGTCTGCGAGTGTCTGCGGGGAGCGGGGCCGAACGGATCTGCGGTGTCTTCGGAGAGCGGGGCCGGACGGGTCTACGGGCGGATGAGACGGATCACGTTCCACGAGACGGCCGGCAGCGTGACTTCCAGGGTCCCGCCGTCGAGGCGGGCCTCGGTGTTCGTACGGGGGGCCACCGTGTCCGGGGCGTCGGCGGTGTTGCGGGCGTAGGGGTCGGGACCGGACAGCACCGTGGCCCCGGCGAGCCCCACCGGGCCGAGGGCGCGCAGGTCGGCGGTGAGGGTGAGTGGCCGGTCGGTCGAGCGGTTGACGGCGAACAGCGTGGTGGCGCCGCTCTCCTCGTCGTGGGTGGCGACGGCGTCGAGGGCGGTGACCTCCCCGAACCTCGCGGTCTCGTGCGTGGGCGAGTCGGGCTCGACCCGCAGCACCCGGCCCCTCGCGTACCGGGAGGCCTGGGCGAAGGGGTGGAAGGTGGTCTGCCTCCAGGCCCTGCCGCCCGGCTCGGTCATGATGGGGGCGATGACGTTGACCAGCTGGGCCAGGCAGGCGGACGTCACCCTGTCGCTGTGCCGCAGCAGCGAGATCAGCAGCCCGCCGAAGGTCACCGCGTCGGCCAGGTGGTAGTGGTCCTCGAGCAGCGGCGGCGCCACCGGCCAGTCGCGCGGCGGTTCGGCGCCCTGGAAGCGGGACAGGTACCAGACGTTCCACTCGTCGAACGAGATGTTGATCTTCTTCTTGCTCCTGAGGCGGGCGCCCACGCTGTCGGCCGTCGCCACCACCGCGTCGATGAAGTGGTCCATGTCCGCCGCCGAGGCGAGGAAGCTCGTCAGGTCGCCGTCGTGCTCCTCGTAGTAGGCGTGGCAGGAGACGAAGTCCACCAGGTCGTAGGTCTCCTCCAGCACGGTGGCCTCCCACGCGCCGAAGGTCGGCATGCTCGAACCGGAGCTCCCGCAGGCCACGAGCTCCAGGCCCGGGTCGATCATGCGCATCGCGCGGGCGGTCCCGGCGGCGAGCCGCCCGTACTCGCGGGCGGTCATGTGGCCGATCTGCCACGGGCCGTCCATCTCGTTGCCCAGGCACCACATCCGCACGCCGTGCGGTCTCTTGGCGCCGTGGGCGATCCGCAGGTCCGACAGGTGGGTCCCGGACTCGATGTTGCAGTACTCCAGCAGGTCCAGCGCCTCGGCGATGCCCCGGGTGCCGAGGTTGACGGCCATCATCGGCTCCACCCCGGCCTCGCGCGTCCAGGCGACGAACTCGTTCAGGCCGAACTCGTTGGTCTCCGTGCTGTGCCAGGCCAGGTCGAGCCGCCGGGGCCGCCCGTCGCGGGGGCCGACGCCGTCCTCCCAGCGGTATCCGGACACGAAGTTCCCGCCGGGGTAGCGGGCCGTGGTGACGCCCAGCTCGCGGGTGAGCTCCAGCACGTCGCGGCGGAAGCCCTCCTCGTCCGCGGTGGGGTGGCCGGGTTCGTAGAGGCCGGTGTAGACGCACCGGCCGAGGTGTTCGACGAATGTCCCGAAGGTGCGCCGGTGGACGGGGGCCACCGTGAACGCGGGGTCGAGCGTGAGGTGCGCGGACAGCACGAAGGTCTCCTCATGTGCGACCCGCGCGGGCTTCCGGTGCGAGGTCGCCAGGCTCGTGGATTACCGGGGAATTAAGCGACTCCAATTGTTAGCGTTAACAACCCTAAAAGCCAACCGTTACTTGGGGTGAGTGTTAACGCTCCCATGGGGTGAGTCAAATCACGAAACGATAACGGTGGCGGATTCCCTGCTCATCGCATGTGACGTACGACCTGTTGCTTTCATCCGCGCGAGCCCCGGCTGAGCCTCGACCGGCTCCTTCGGCCCCGGATACGCGACGTGACCGGAACCCCCCGTCTCCCGGCGCGGGCGAGTGTTTCCGGCTGATTAAGGGATTGCTTAGGTGGCTGTTGACAGTGTCACCGGCCGGGGTTCCACTGGGCTGCCGAGCACCGGACAAAGGGGTTTCGCATGCAGGTCCCGGCCCCGCTGGAATACGAGCGTGCCACCAGTGTCGACCATGCTCTCGGGCTGCTGGAGCGGCTGGGGAGCTCGGCCCGTCTCCTCGCGGGCGGCCACAGCCTGCTCCCGATGATGAAGCTCCGGCTGGCCAACCCGGAGTACCTGATCGACATCAACGACCTGCACGGCGAGCTGGGCTACATCCGGACGGAACCCTCCCAGGTGCGCATCGGCGCGATGACCCGCCACCGCGAGCTGCTGGAGTCGGACGCGCTCGCCGGGGCTTTCCCCATCTTCCGCGACGCCGAACGGGTCATCGCCGACCCCGTCGTCCGCAACCGCGGCACCCTGGGCGGCTCGCTGTGCCAGGCCGACCCGTCGGAGGACCTGTCCGCCGTGTGCACCACCCTCGGGGCGAGCTGCGTGATCCGCAACCGGACCGGCGAGCGGGTCGTGACGATGGAGGAGTTCCACCGCGGCCCGTACGAGACGGCGGTCGGGGACGGCGAGATGCTGGTCGAGATCCGCGTCCCGGTCCGGCCGAACGGGGCCAGCGCCTACGAGAAGGTCGAGCGCCGCGCGGGCGACTGGGCGATCGTGTCCGCGGGCGCGGCCGTGTGGCTGGACGGCGAGGTGATCGCCGACGCCCGGGTCGGCCTCGCCGCGGTGGGCCCGAACACGACGGGGCTGCCCGCGGTCTCCGAGGCGCTGCGCGGCAGGCGGCCGTCCGAGGACCTCTACGAGCGGGCCGGCGCCCTCGCCGCGGAGAGCTGCGACCCGGTCACCGACATGCGCGGCAGCGCCGGCTACAAGCGCCACCTCGCCAGGGAGCTCACCAGACGGGCCCTGCGCCGGTCCGTCGCCCGGATCGACGAGGGGCTCTGACGTGCGGATCGCGCCGACCGGCGCGACGAGGGACTTCGACACGCGGGGCGCGATGACCACCGCGACCAGGGGCTTCGACATGGGGGTCGCGCCGGCCGGCGCGACGAGGGGATCTGACGTGCGGGTTGCGATGACCGTCAACGGCGAGAGGATCTGACGTGCAGGTTTCCATGATCGTCAACGGTGAGGAGGTCACCAGGGAGATCGAGGGCCGCCTGCTCCTGGTCCACTTCCTGCGTGACCACCTCGGGCTGACGGGCACCCACTGGGGCTGCGACACGAGCAACTGCGGCACCTGCGTGGTGTGGCTCGACGGCGAGCCCGTCAAGTCGTGCACCGTGCTCGCCGCCTCGGCCGGCGGCCACGAGGTGCGCACGGTGGAGGACCTTGAGCGGGACGGCGAGCTCGACCCGGTGCAGCGGGGGTTCATGGAGTGTCACGGCCTGCAGTGCGGGTTCTGCACGCCCGGCATGATGATGACCGCGCGGGCCCTGCTCGACCGCAACCCCGACCCCTCGGAGCGGGAGATCCGCGAGGCGATCTCCGGCCAGATCTGCCGGTGCACCGGCTACGCGACCATCGTCCGCTCCGTGCGGTGGGCCGCCGCCCACGAAGCGGGTTCACGAGCCGACGGGGCCGGCTCCTCGGACACCGTCACCACGGGGACCTCGTCATGACCACCGTCGACCAGCGGCCGTCCGCCGAGTTCGAGGACAACGACCAGAAGCCGGTCGGCCACGGACGGATGCTCCGCAAGGAGGACCCGCGGTTCATCCGGGGCAGGGGCCGGTTCTGCGACGACGTGCGGCTGCCGGGCATGCTGCACCTGGCGATCCTCCGCTCCCCCGTCGCGCACGCCCGGATCGTGAGCATCGACACCAGCGCGGCCGAGGCGCACCCGAAGGTCAAGGCCGTCGTCACCGGAGCCGCCCTGGCCGAGCTGGGACTGGCCTGGATGCCGACCCTCTCCGGCGACGTGCAGGCCGTGCTGGCGACGGACAAGGTCCGCTTCCAGGGGCAGGAGGTCGCGTTCGTCGTGGCGGAGGACCGCTACGCGGCCCGCGACGCCCTGGAGCTGATCGACGTCGAGTACGACGTCCTCGAACCGGTCGTCGACGTCCGCAGGGCCCTCGACCCCGGCGCGCCCGTGATCCGCGACGACCTGGACGGCAAGGAGAACAACCACGTCTTCGACTGGGAGACCGGCGACGAGGCGGAGACCGAGGCGGTGTTCGCGGCGGCCGACGTCGCCGTCACCCAGGACATCGTGTACCCCCGCGTGCACCCCGCACCGATGGAGACCTGCGGATCCGTCGCCGACTACGACCGGATCGACGGCAGGCTGACCCTGTGGTCCACCACCCAGGCGCCGCACGCCCACCGCACGCTGTACGCCATCGTCGCCGGTCTGCCCGAGCACAAGATCCGGATCATCGCGCCGGACATCGGCGGCGGCTTCGGCGGCAAGGTCCCGATCTACCCCGGCTACGTCTGCTCCATCGTGGGGTCGATCGTCACCGGCAAGCCGGTGAAGTGGGTGGAGGACCGCTCGGAGAACCTCATCAGCACCGGCTTCGCCCGCGACTACATCATGCGCGGCGAGATCGCGGCGACCGGGGACGGGAGGATCCTGGCCGTCCGCACCAACGTGCTCGCCGACCACGGCGCCTTCAACGGCGTCGCGGCGCCGGTGAAGTACCCGGCCGGCTTCTTCGGCGTGTTCACCGGCAGTTACGACCTGCAGGCGGCCTACTGCAAGATGACGGCCGTCCACACGAACAAGGCGCCGGGCGGCGTCGCCTACGCCTGCTCGTTCCGGATCACCGAGGCCGTGTACCTCATCGAGCGCCTGGTCGACTGCCTGGCGTACGAGCTCGGGATGGACCCGGTCGAGCTGCGCGTCAAGAACTTCATCCAGCCCGAGCAGTTCCCGTACCGGACCAAGACCGGCTGGGTCTACGACTCGGGCGACTACGAGCCGACCATGCGCAAGGCCATGGAGATCGCCGGGTACGACGAGCTGCGCGCCGAGCAGGCCGAGAGGCGTGCCCGCGGCGAGCTGATGGGCATCGGCGTCTCCTTCTTCACCGAGGCGGTCGGCGCGGGCCCGCGCAAGGACATGGACATCCTGGGCCTGGGCATGGCCGACGGGTGCGAGCTGCGCGTCCACCCGACCGGCAAGGCCGTCGTGCGCCTGTCGGTGCAGAGCCAGGGGCAGGGGCACGAGACCACCTTCGCGCAGATCGTCGCCGAGGAGATCGGCATCCCGCCCGCCGACATCGACGTCGTCCACGGCGACACCGACCAGACGCCGTTCGGCCTCGGCACCTACGGCAGCCGGTCCACCCCGGTGTCCGGCGCGGCGGCGGCCCTGGTGGCGCGCAAGGTGCGCGACAAGGCGCGCCTCATCGCCTCGGGGATGCTGGAGGTCTCCGTCGCCGACCTGGAATGGCGGAAGGGGTCCTTCCACGTCAAGGGCGACCCGTCGAAGTCCGTCACGATCCAGGACATCGCGATGCGGGCGCACGGCGCGGGCGACCTGCCCGAGGGCGTCGAGGGCGGGCTGGAGGCGCAGATCTGCTACAACCCCGAGAACCTGACCTACCCGCACGGCGCCTACATCTGCGTCGTCGACATCGACCCGGGCACCGCCGAGGTCAAGGTACGGCGGTTCATCGCGGTGGACGACTGCGGCACCCGGATCAACCCGATGATCATCGAAGGCCAGGTGCACGGCGGTCTCACCGACGGCGTCGGCATGGCCCTGATGGAGATGATCGCCTTCGACGAGGACGGCAACTGCCTGGGCGGGTCGCTCATGGACTACCTCCTGCCGACCTCGCTGGAGGTCCCCGACTGGGAGACGGGGTTCACCGTGACCCCCTCGCCGCACCATCCGATCGGTGCCAAGGGTGTCGGCGAGTCGGCGACGGTCGGTTCGCCGCCGGCGATCGTCAACGCGGTCGTCGACGCGCTCAAGCCGTTCGGCGTCCGCCACGCCGACATGCCGCTCACCCCCTCGCGGGTGTGGGACGCCATGCGCGGCGTGCCCCAGCCGCCGATCTGACCGAATCGGAGCGTTCATGCTTTCCGGCATCTCGACGCGAATGAGGGAACTGGTCGCCGACCGCGTCCCGTTCGTCCACGCGGTCGTGGTTCGCGCCCATTTCCCGACGGCGGTCAGCGCCGGTGACGACGCGATCGTCCTGCCCGACGGCTCCATCGAGGGCTTCGTCGGCGGTCAGTGCGCCGAGAGCTCCGTGCGCACGGCGGCGCTCGGCGCGCTCCAGGACGGCCGGTCCGTGCTGCTGCGCGTGCTGCCGGAGGGCGAGCTGGACTTCCCCGAGTCCCCCGGCGCCCGGGTCGTGGTGAACCCCTGCCTGTCCGGCGGCGCGCTGGAGATCTTCCTGCGGCCGCTGCTCCCGCCGCCGGTGCTCTGGATCGTCGGCCGCTCGCCGATCGCCGAGGCGCTGGCCGAGCTGGCCGCGCCACTGGACCTCGCCGTACGACGGGCAGCGGACGGTCAGGGGACGAAGGGCGGTCATGGCCTGGTGGGTGGTCAGGGGCCGGTGAGCGGTCAAGGACCGGTGGCTGGTCAAGGGCCGGTGAGCGGTCAAGGGCCGGTGGGCGGTCAGGGGCCGGTGGGTGCCACCGCGGTCGTGGTGTGCAGCCACGGACGCGACGAGATCCCCGCGATCCGCGCCGCGCTGGACGCCGGGGTCGGGTACGTCGGCCTGGTCGCCAGCCACCGGCGCGGTACGGCGGTGCTGGCGGAGATGGGCCTGACCGAGGCCGAACGCCGGCGGGTCCGTTCGCCGGCCGGGCTCCGGATCGGGGCCCGCACCGCGCACGAGATCGCCCTGTCGATCCTGGCGGAGATCATCGCCGCGATCCGCACCCGGGGACTGGCGCCCGCGGCCTCCGGCCTGTCCGCGACCTCCGCCCCGCCCGGCGGCGGGCCCACCGCCTCCTCCTCACCGGACAGCGGGCCCGCCCCCGGCCCGCCGGACAACGGCCCCATCCTTTCCGGTCCGGGCGAGTTCGCCGCTTCCGACCCGCCGGGCGACGGGCCCGAGGCGGGTCCGGGTGTGCGGGCCGTCGACCCGGTCTGCGGCATGACCGTGACCGTCTCCCCCGACACGCCTCACCTGACCGTCGACGGCGACGACGTGTGGTTCTGCTGCCCGGGATGCCGCCGGCGTCACGCGGAGAGAGGGCGGCCACCGCGTACCGGCGCCGAGGCCACGTCGTGAACTCGGTCTTCGCCGACGCCGCCGAGGTCCGGCGACGCCTGGACGAGATGGACTACCTGGTCGACGAGGGCACCGCCTCGGCGCTGTTCTTCGCGCTGGCCCTCGGCCGGCCCCTGCTGCTGGAGGGCGAACCCGGCGTCGGCAAGACCACCGCGGCCAAGGCCCTGGCCCGCGCCCTGGTCACGCCCCTGATCCGGCTGCAGTGCTACGAGGGGCTGACGGCGGGCGAGGCGCTCTACGAGTGGAACTACCAGCGGCAGCTGCTCGCCATCCGGCTCGCCGAGTCGCGGCGGGACGACCTGACCGACGCCGACCTGTTCGGCGAGGAGTTCCTGCAGGAGCGCCCCATCCTGCGGGCCGTCCGGCACAGCGGGCCGGTGCCTCCGGTGCTGCTGATCGACGAGATCGACCGCGCCGACGACGAGTTCGAGGCCCTGCTGTTCGAGTTCCTCGGCGAGTCCTCCATCACGATCCCGGAGCTCGGCACGTTCACGGCGAAGCGCCCGCCGATCGTCGTCCTGACCTCCAACCGCAGCAGGGACCTGCACGACGCGCTCCGGCGGCGCTGCCTGTACCACTGGATCGACTTCCCCTCGCCCGAACGGGTCGCGGAGATCCTGCGCCGTTCGGTGCCCGCCGCCAACGAGACGCTGATCCGCTCGGCCACCGAGTTCGTCGGCCGCGTACGCCGGTTCGACCTCGACAAGGCGCCCGGCATGGCGGAGACGATCGACTGGGTATCCGCGCTGTCCGCGCTCGGCGCGACCGAGCTGGTCCGGGAGGACGTCGTCCGGACGCTGAGCACCATCGCGAAGACACCGGACGACCGCGACGCGATCACCGGCGCGCTCGACCAGGTGGGCCACGCCCCCGGTGCGACCACCTGACCGACGGCTCGGGGATCCGACAGCACAGGGAGAGCCCATGAGGATTGACAACGAGTTCACCGTCAGCGTTCCGATCGACCAGGCGTGGGCGGTGCTCACCGATCTCGAGGGCATCGCCCCCTGCATGCCGGGCGCCCAGCTGACCGGCGTGGACGGCGACGTCTACTCCGGCAAGGTGAGGATCAAGGTCGGCCCCGTCGTCTCCGAGTACGCCGGCACGGCCAGGTTCGTCGAGAAGGACGACGCGGACCATCGCGCCGTCATCGACGCCCGGGGCCGTGACTCGCGGGGGGCGGGCAACGCCTCGGCGCTCGTCACCGCGCGGCTGCGGGCCGACGGCACGCGTACCGTCGTCACCGTCGGCACGGACCTGAGGATCTCCGGCAAGATCGCCCAGTTCGGCAATGGAATGATCAAGGAGATCTCCGGGAAGCTGCTCGGCCGGTTCGTGGACTGCCTCGAGGGAAAGCTCGCCGGCGAGGTTCCCCGGGATACGGGCGAAGCCGGTGCGCCACTCCCGGAAACGGAGAGGGCCGGCGCGGCCCCCTCAAGCACGCCCCCCTCAAGCACGCCCCCCTCAAGTACGGCGGCACAGGCGGGCACGGTACTCCCGGAAACGAACGGGGTCGTCGCGGCACCACGGGAAACCGTCGCGGCACCGCAGGAAACCGTCGCGACATCACGGGAAAAGGTCGACGCCGAACCGCTGGACGTGATGAGCATCGCCGGCGGGTCCGTCTACAAGCGCGCGCTTCCGGTCGTCGTCGTCCTGATCCTCGCGGTCGCCATCGCCGTCTACCTCGTCGTCTCGTAGGGGTGCCCGGCGACCACTCCGTCCCGCCGGCGCTGTTGCCGGGTGTCGACCGCGCGGCGTTCGCCGTCGCGCTCGCGGCCCGGCTCCGGCGGCGTGGCGTGCCGGTCGGCCTCACCGCCGTCGAGGACTTCGTCCGCGCGCTGGCGGTGTCCCCTCCGGTCTCGCTGCCGACGCTGTACTGGACCGCCCGCATCACCCTGGTACGGCGGCACTCGGAGATCGACGTGTTCGACGCGGTGTTCGCGGCGGTGTTCGGCGACATGGCACCGGCGCTCGATCCGCACGCGCGCCGCCGGCCCCGGACCGCCACCACCGGCCGGGACGACGACGCCTTAGCCTCCCTGCCCGCGAACTCCGCGAACTCCGCGGACCGGCGGAACGGGAACGCGCTGCCCTGGGCGACGCTCCCCCCGGTGGTCGCCGACGCCGAGGCGTCGGACAGCCCGCTGGCCGTGCCCGACCGCCTGCCGAACGACGTCTCCGGGCTGGCGGAGGTGCCGTTCGAGCAGCTCGACGCCCGGGAGATGGATCTGCTCGGCACCTGGCTGCGTTCGGCCGTGGCCGACTGGCCCACCAGGAGGAGCCGTCGGCTCGCGGCGGATCCGCGGGGCCACCGCGTCGCGGTGCGGGCCACCGTGCGGCGCTCTCGCCGGACCGGCTGGGAGCCGCTTCACCTGGTGCGCGAGCGGGCGGTCGACAAACCGCGGCGCGTCGTCATGCTCTGTGACGTCAGCCAGTCCATGCAGGCGCAGGCACCGGCCTACTTCCACCTGATGCGCGCCCTGGCGCTGGCCGCCGACGCGGAGGTGTTCGCCTTCGCGACGTCGCTGACCCGGCTGACCACGGTCCTGGCCCACAGGTCGGCGGCCGTCGCCGTCGAGCAGGCCACGGACAAGGTCGCCGACCGGTTCGGCGGGACGCGGATAGCGACCAACGTACGGGCGCTGCTCTCCTCCCACCACGGAGGAACGCTCCGGGGCGCCATCGTGATCATCGGTTCGGACGGCTGGGACAGCGACCCGCCGGAGGCCCTGGCGGCCGCGATGGCACGCCTGCGACGGCGCGCGCACCGCGTGATCTGGATGAACCCGCGAGCGTCCGCCCCGGACTTCGAACCGCGCGTCGCCGCGATGGCCGCCGCTCTCCCGTACTGCGACCGGCTGCTACCGGCGGACACCTTCCGCTCCCTGCGACGTGTGATCGCCGAGATCCCGCGCGTCCGCTAGCGCCTGTACGAACTTCGGATCTTCAGGGGGTTGGAGGCTTCGGATCCGCAAGATGGCTCCGCGTGGACGCAGGCCGGCGAGGTGGCTTTCGGGGGTCTTGTCGAAGCGGAAGGCCGGTCCGCGCCACTCCTTGATCCGGTTGACGCGGCGTTTCTCGCGGTTGGCCGATGGGCGGGCGGATCGTGACCCCGGGCCAGGGCAGCGCGAAACCGCCCGTTGTCGCCGGCGCTGCGGCGGGCCCCGGCGGCGATCCGCACAGGGCGCGGTGAAAGACCGTCCGCGCGTGCGGTGGTGCCGACCGGCGTACTCGGGGGCCGCCGCTCAGGGCCCGTTCCTGCCGGCGGCGGACTTGCGCGTGGCGTGCGCTTTTCCGGTACTGCGCAGCAGGGCGGACTGGTCGAGGGCGACGTCTCGGGCCGCGCCGGTGAAATCGGCGAGGAACCGGAGTTGGTCGGTGGTGCAGGCCGTCAGGCGCTGCTGCAGGAAGACGGCCATCGGCCGGTAGAGCTCGCCGAGCTCGGCGAGACGGTCGGGCAACTGGCTGATGATCACGCGTCGGCGGTCACCGGGGTCGTGCTCGCGCCGGATCAGCCGCTGTTCCTGCATCCGGTCGAGCATCTTCGTGACGGCGCCGGTGGTCATGCCCATGCGCTCCGCGATCTGCGTGGGGGTCACGGCCTGGCCCGAGCCCACCAGGTTCAGACAGTGCAGGTCGTTGACCGGCACGCCGAGCTGGTCGGCCACGGCGTTCTGAAACAGCGTCGTCGCGCTGACGAACTGCGGGATCAGCGCGACGACGGCGGCCTCCAGTTCTCCTCGTCCCTTTGACATCTCACTCCTCGGCAAAGTAGCTTCTTGAAGAAGTAATCATCTTGAAGATGCTACTTCTTCAAGTTGTCGACTCACCGTGAAGGGTAGACCAATGAAAGCTCTGATCATCGGCGGCGGAGTCGCCGGGCCGGTGGCGGCCCTGGCGCTGCGGAAGGCCGGCATCGACTCGACCATCTATGAGGCCCACCCCCTCAGCGCGCACGGCGTGGGCGCCTCGATGGGACTGTCCACCAACGGGCTGGCGGCGCTGCGAATCCTGGACGTCCACCGCGCCGTCGCCGACGCCGGATTCCCCTGTCCGCGAGGCGTCATGTGGCTCGGCGACGGCCGACGACTGGGTGAGGACGTCCCGACCCCCCTGTCGGACGGCACGACGGCCGTCCAGATCCTGCGCACCGACCTGTACGCCGTGCTGCACGATCACGTCACATTCAAGGGTGTGCGTACCGAGTACGGCAGACGCCTCGTCGAGGTCGGCCACCGCGGACAGCACGTCGTCGCACGCTTCGCCGACGGCGGCGAAGCGGTCGGCGACGTGCTCATCGGCGCCGACGGCATGCGTTCGACGACCAGGCGATTCGTGGCCCCCGACGCCCCCCGCCCCCGCTACTGCGGCATCTTCGGCACCAACGGATTCGCGGAACTCGACCTGGAGGGCGAGCCCGGCACCTTCCACATGGTGTTCGGCAAACGAGCGTTCTTCGGCTACGCGCGACACCAGGACGGCCGCGTCTGGTGGTTCGTCAACATCCCCGCCGGTCAAGAACCCTCCCCCGCCGAACTGGCGGCGATCCCCGCCGGACAGTGGCACCACCGGCTGCGGGAACTCCTCTCGGCCGACACCTCGCCCGCCGCTCGGATCGTCCAGGCCACGCCGGCCGGGTACGACTGGTTCGTGTCCCACCGGATGAAAGCGCCGAGAACCTGGTACCGGGGCCGGACCGTACTGATCGGTGACGCCGCCCACGTCACCTCTCCCAGCTCGGGACAAGGGGCCGCGATGGCCATGGAGGACGCCGTCGAGCTCGCCCGCTGCCTGCGCGACCTGCCGGTGGCCGATGCTTTCGCGGCCTACCAGCGGCTTCGCGAGGGACGCCTGCGCAAAGTGCACGCCGGTGCCCAGCAGGTCAACCGGAGCAAGGCCGCCACCGGACCGGGCCGGGTGATCCGCGACGCGATGTTCCCCGTGCTCATGAAGCGGCTCGGTGGCCCGCAAGCCCTCAGCTGGCTGTACGACCACCGCATCGACTTCGACAACAAGGTCACGACCTGAACGGGCACGCCCATCCGATGGTGTTCGCGATGCGGACGATGAGCGAACGGGCGAGGAACCGTCTGGTCCCCCATGCCGAGCGCCTGCTGGGCGCAGACGCGCCGCCGCGGGAGCCTACGAGCGGCAGGAAGCGGTCGTGCGCATGTTCGCGAAGATGCCAACCCTGGACCCCGCGATCTTCCCCCGGAACGGGGAGGAGACTCCAGGGGGCCCCGACAAGGCCGACCAGGCGGCCGGCCGCAAGAGACGCGGCTCTCTCGGCGGCCGCCCGATCAACCATGACTCCGAGCTCTGCGAGCAGCGCGACACGGCCGCACGTTGCATCAACCGGATCTCCGAACTTCGCACAGGCCCTGGCGCCTCGACGGATGTGGCCCGGGTAACCGGGCCGCCGATCTCCGGAAAGAAAGTTTCGAAATCGAGCAGAAACTTGTTATAGATCCTTTAACTGTCAATAATTGACGATGTAAGCGTCCGAAGCACAGGCACCAAGGAGGCAACCGTGAAAAGGATCCACCGTGCCGCCAGGCCGGCACTCGGCGCGACGGCCGGGCTGGCGCTCGCCCTGTCCGGCACCGCACCGGCCTCGGCGGCGACGTGGGAACTGCGCGCTTCCGGCCAGCGGATCTGCGTCGCGTCGAACGGCGGCCACCCCGGCACGTACTTCCTGGCCCCGGTCGTCGGAAGCTGGTCGACGACCGTCCAGATCGCACTGCGGGACCTGCCCCCCGGCATGACCAGCGCGGGCGGCACATCGATTCCCCCCGGCTCCAACCATCCCGATCCGAACACCGGGGCGACGACGGTGAACGGCTTCGTCCAGATATCGATCCCGTCGCTCCCGGTCGGGGTGTACACCCCGCTGCTGACGGCCTCGGACCACGCGGAGACCCAGTCCGTCCCCGTCACCATCGACGTGAAGCAGAGCTGCTACTAGCCTCGCCTTCCGCACGCGCCGCCCGGTCGTGAGGGCGTCCGGTGCCGGACTCCCTCACCCCGCTCGCGCGGATGATCCCCTGGAACCGGACCTACGCGGTGGTGCGCCGGCGGGCCCGCTCCCTGTCCCTCTCCGGCAGCGCGTCGGCGGCCAGCAGCCGAGGCAACAGCTCCGGTTCCAGCGTCATCGCCCGGAAGAAGAGCTCGACGGTCACGTCGTGGCCGGGCCGGTGCTCGACCACGACCGGGTCGGCGGCGCGGATCTCGCCGGGTTCGACCACCCGGAGGTACGCGCCCGGCCGGGCGGCCCGCGTGAACCGCTTGATCCAGCCGTCACGCTCCAGCCAGCCCTCGAACGTCGCGCACGGCAGACGCGCGCACGACACCTCCAGGACGACGTCCGGTCCGATCCGCCAGCGCTCACCGATCAGGGCGCCGTTGACGTCCACCCCCAGGGTCGTGAGGTTCTCCCCGAAGGCCCCGTTCGCGAGCGGCCTGCCGAGCTCGGCCTCCCAGTCGTCGAGGTCCTCGCGAGCATGGGCGAGGACGGCCTGGTCGGGGCCGCCGTGGTGCTTCACGTCGTAGACCCGGTCACCGGCGAGGCCGACCGCGCCGGTGCCCTTGGGGCCGGGGGCGGTGACGGCGACCGGGCCGTCGACGGGCCGCTTGTCGATGCCCGTCGAGCGCAGCCCCTTCCACGGGTTGGGGCGGGGGCGGCCGATGTTGACGGAGAGCAGCTTCATAACGGCGACGGTACGTTCCGTCGTCGTCCCCGGGCGACACGTTTTCCTGTCCCACGTTCCTACCGCCACGTTCCTATCGCCACGGCACGGCCGTCCGCGCCCCGCAGCGCGTGCGGGCCCGGACCGTCTTCCAGGACCGGGAGGGGACGCCGCCCGCTAGCTCCAGAGGGTGACGTGCACGGAGGGCCGGAACCGGCCGACGTTGACACCCGGGCCGCGCAGCATGGCCTGGGTGGCACGCGGGTTGGTGACGAACCGGACGAGTTCGGCCGCCGCCGACGACGCGTCCCGTTCGGCCAGGCTCAACGCGGCCCACACCCCGTCGAGCCGGAGGGTCCGCCCGGCGACGCGGACGAGACGGCCGTTGGCCAGGTCCTGCGCCGCCGCGAAGGAGACCGTCGGCGCCACGCCGTTGTCGCGCTTGACCTCCTCCAGCGCCGCGGCGTGGCTCTGGAAGATCTGCTGGTGCTCCTCGGGGACGTTGATGCGGCGCAGGAGCGCGGGAATCACGCCGACGTCCGTCGCCGCCGACGGGCCGAGCAGCCACGTCTCCTCACGCAGCTGGTGGGGGCCGGCGTCGAGGTTGGCGAGCGGGTGGTCCGGGCCGGACACGACGATCACCTGGTAGTTGAGGAACGGCCGGCACGTCAGCGACTCGTCCGGGTTCCCCGTCCGGGGCCCGATCGCCACGTCCACCGCCCGGGAGCGCAGCAGGGCGCCGAACCGCCGGGGGTCGTGCACGCTCAGCTCCACGTCGAGGTCGGCGGCCCGGCCGGCGAACAGCCCGAGCAGGCCGGGTGCCGCGTACTCGGCGAACAGGCTCGACGCGGCGACGCGCAGCAGCCGCCGGCCGCGGCTCGCCTGGCTCACCTCGACGATCGTGCGCTCCTGCAGGCTGAGCATCTCCGCCGCACGGCTCGCGAGCCGCAGGCCGCCGGGGGTGAAGGCGAGCCCGGACGCGGTCCGCGTGAACAGCCTGTCGTCGAACTCCTTGCGCAGCTGGCCGATGTGCAACGAGACGGCGGCCTCCGACACGCCGAGCTCCGCCGCCGCCTCCTTGACCGAACCGAGCCGCACCACGGCGACGAACGCGCGCAGCTGGGTCGGGGTCACGCGTGGAACGCTACTGCACGGAACTCTCGGCCAATAGTGATGGCTTTGAGAAGAATGAAGGCCGGAAAGCTGAATCGACGGATTCGGCCTGCCGCTCGCCGTACATCGTCTTCCAGGCGACGAGGGGGCGCGGCCCCGCCGCGGAGCGGAGCGACTTCGCCGAGGCCGTCGCCTGCTCCGGGCTCACGGCCGACGAGCTCGTCCAGGGGACGGTGCCCCAGGACTGGAACCACGCGCTGCGGTCGCTGGCGCTGGCCGCGGGTGACGAGACCCCGTGCATCGTCGTTCTCGACGAGGTCCCCTGGTTGATCGAGCAGGACGGGGAGTTCGAGGGGGCTCTGCAGACCATCTGGGACAGATACCTGTCCACCCGGCCGATCCTGTTGATCCTGGTCGGAAGCGACCTGCCGGTGATGGAGTCCCTGCGGGAGTACGGCCGCCCGTTCTTCGGCCGGGCCGCTCACATGACGTTGAAGCCGCTCGACCTTCACGACGTCGCCGACATGACGGGGCTGCCCGCCGCCGACGCCGTGGACGCGCTCCTCATCACCGGAGGCTTCCCCGAAGTGGTCCGGTCGTGGGAACGAGGCCTGTCCAGGGTCGACTTTCTGCGCGACAGCCTCGCCAGCCCGCTGTCCGCCCTGCTCGCCTCCGGGGAGTTGGCCCTGCTCGGAGAGTTCCCGTCGGCGACTCACGCCAGGGCCGTGCTGGAGACCATCGGGGCCGGAGAGCGCACCTTCAGCGCGATCGCCGCCAACGTGGGAGGGGCGACGCCGTTGCCGTCCGGCACCCTGGCGCCGATCCTCACGAACCTGGTCGCCAAACGGGTGGTCGCGGCCGACCTCCCCCTCTCCGACCGGCCCGACACCAAGAACAAGCGGTACCGGGTGGCCGACCACTACCTCCGGTTCTGGCTCGCGTTCCTGCGGCGGGCCGTCGCCGACAGCGAGCGAGGCCGGCCGGATCTGGCGCTGCGGCGGATCGAACGTTCGTGGACGACCTGGCGGGGCCGCGCGGTGGAGCCGCTCGTGCGTGACTGCCTGACCAGGATGCTTCCCGACGACGAGTGGCCGGACACCGAGGTCGTGGGCGGGTGGTGGAATCGCCAGAACAATCCCGAGATCGACCTCGTGGGCGCCGACCGGGAGCCGGTCGCGAGCCGGATCCACTTCGTCGGATCGATCAAGTGGCTCGACGCGCGGCCTTTCGACCGCCACGACTACGACGCCCTGGTCCAGGGCGCAGCCGCCGTCCCCGGCGTGACCACCGACACGCCGAAGGTGGCGGTCTCCAGGGCGGGGTTCGAACCGGGACTTCCCCTGGCCGCGGCCTGGACACCGGAGGACCTCCTGGCGGCCTGGCGGCGCTGAGAACGCCCTGTCCACGATCGCCGCCGTGTCGCCGCGGTCCCGTTACGCTCTGCGCATGATCCACCGAGGGCGAGAGGGGACTTCCGTGGCGGAGGAGATGTCGAGGCTGACCGGCCTGCTGTACGAGATGGGGCTGCTCAAGCGGTACAAGCGCACGGGCTGGCTGGTCGCGGGCGTACGGGACCCCGAGAGCGTCGCCGACCACTCGTTCCGGGCGGCGGTCATCGCGAGCGTGATCACCGCGCTGGAGGGCGGGAACCCGGAGCGGGCGGCGTTCATGAGCCTGTTCCACGACACCCAGGAGACCCGGATCACCGACATCCACCACCTCGCCAGGCGCTACCTCACCGCGGCCTCCAACCAGGACGTCACCGCCGACCAGGTACGCGGAGTCCCCGGCCCGGTGGCGGAGATGGTGAGCGGCGCGGTCGGCGAGTACGAGGAGAAGGCCAGCCTGGAGGCCGTCTGCGCCCGCGACGCGGACAAGCTGGAGTGCCTGATCCAGGCCATCGAGTACCGCGAGCAGGGACACCTGAACATGCAACCGTGGATCGACAGCTCGCTCGCGGCGCTGAAGACGCCCACCGCCAGACGCCTCGCGGACGAGGCGCTCGGCACGGGCTCGCTGGAGTGGGTGACCCGCCTCTTCGGCGAGGACCAGGGCACCTGACACGCGGGGAGCGGCACTGGCGGACCGCCCGCCACGCGGGGAGCGGCACTGGCGGACGACCCGCCAGGCGGGGAGCGGCACTGCCGGACGGCCCGCCAGGCGCCTCCCGTGACGTCGATCCCGGCTCCAGACACCTGGTGAGGACGGTGTCCGGCACCGGATCCGTCACGACCGGCGCTTCGGCCGCACGGTCAGTCCGCACCCCAGATCGGCTGGACGGGATCGGCGGGGGGAAGCGTCGACAAGACGTCGGCCACGGTGTTCCAGTCGGTCACCTCGACGTTGTCGGTCATGAGGCGCAGTCGTTCGGCGATCTCGTGGTGCGCGTCGAGGAACAACCTGACTCCCGCGATGATCTGACCGGTGACCGCCTCGTAGCCGCCGGCCCCGCCCTGGCCCTTGAGGAACGTCACGCCCTCCTTGGTGCCGCCCCAGAAGTCGCCGATGGCGTTCAGGTCCTCGGTGGCCTCGGCGACGAACGCGGCCAGGTTCTCCCTTTCGAGGTCGAACGCGGCCGCCGCCGAGCGGATCTGCGGTTTGTCGAACTCCATGCCGTCCTCAGCCTCCCGCCGGCTTGTGAGCCATGGTGAAGTACAGGAGCGCGCGGCCCAGGGTCTGCTCCCAGGTGGGGACGAGCTCCCCGCCCGACTGCCCGTTCATGGCCTCGTAGGAGGGGCCGTACCCGACCGACCCGCCGGCCATGCGGTTCAGGAAGTTCCGGACGTCCGCGTTCGCGGTCACCTTCCTGGTCAGGGGCGCGGCCGCGTCGAACACCCCGTAGAAGGCGACCGAGGCGGTGAACTCCTTCAGCGCCTGCGTGGCGTTCTCCTTGAGCGAGCCGGGTGACTCACCGCGTGCCGCCTTGACGCCCGCCACGACCGCCACGTCGCCCACGGCGAAGAAGACGCTGCCGATCGTGTATTCCGTCAGCTTGCTCAGCACGATCTTGGCGATGCTGTGTTCCAGCAGCTTCGCCAGCAGCCGGGCCTGCGCCCGCCGGATGAGGATCTGCGTGATCTGGTACGCCGCCCCGGCCTGCCAGGGGAAGGTGGTGATGAAGATGAAGCTGGCGAGGTTCGCCAGGGCCAGCGTCCAGTACGCGTCCCGGGCCGACTCGATCGCCTCGGCGAAGTCCGTGCAGGCCGTGCTGTTGTCGCGGCACCGTTTCGCGAGCCTGGCGGCGTACCCGTTCTCCTCGGCCTGCGGGTACAGCTCGGCGGTGACGGCCGCCTTGAACTCCTCCACCCCGCCCCCGTTGTTCCTGCGCCACACCGACTCCGCGGCCGCGTAGGTGTTGTCGGGGCTCTTCTCGATGCGGTCGGCCAGGCGGGCCCAGACGGCGGCGGCCCGGCGCGCCTTGTCCGGGTCGCCCTCGGGATATTCGACGGCCAGCATCTCGAACACGAAGGCGGCGATGCCGAGGGTGCCGAACCCGTAGATGCTCGCGCGACCGGGGCTGATCTTCAACGCGGCCGGGCCCCGTCGGTACGGTCGCCGTCCAGCGGCGTGCCGGCGACGAACGGCGCCACCAGATCGCTCGCCTCCCGCTCGGCGTCGCGCGTCGCCCGTGCGGCGGCCTCGACGATCGCCGCCGCGAGCCGGTCGGAGCCGAGCCGCATGGCGCGCGGATCGATCGTGAGCCCGACGAGCGTCCCGGCCTGCGTCACGTTCACCACGACCCGCCCCTCGGCCGCCTCGCCCCGGCCTTTGACGGAGTCGATCCGATCGCGCAACCCTTCCAGCGCCGCCATGTCCTGCCGGAAGCCGTCGAAGAGCTTGCCCAGCTCCTGATCGCCGGTGGCGGCGAATGGATCTGTCGGTGATGTCATCCTGCCTCCTGGGTCACCCGCGCGATCTTCGCAATATACACAAAAAAAGTAGGAAATAAGGGTTGTTGCCCACTCGTAAGCAGAGCCGCAAGCGGAATCCCGACCCGGCCGGCGACCCCCGGCGCCCGGGAGGTTTCACCGCCGCGCGCTCCCGCGAGTCACCGGGAACCGGGCCGACCGGGCGCCCTGCCGACCCGCGCGAACCAGCCGGTCTCGCCGGATGAGCCGATCGACGACTCGGAGGCATGGGCCGACTTCATCGCCCCGGTGAAGTCGGACGCCGTCCACGCCGTTCTTCCCCGGGTCCGTTCGCGTTCGCCCCGGCGCCGGCGGTCATCCCGGGAGGGGCAGGTACTCGAACCAGTCGAAGGCGGCCGTGTTGGTGCTCGGGTGGCCGTTGGAGGAGGCGTAGAGGCCGATCATGGCGCCGGTGAAGCCTCCGGCGACGGTGGAGCCGAGGATCCGGCCGTCCACCGGGGCCGCGAGGTCGGTCCACTCGCCGGGGCGCAGCGCGTAGCGGGCCTGGTAGTCCTGGCCGTGGGCCTCCACGCCCAGCCACAGCGGCCCGGAGGGGACGACGTCCGCGCGGGCCAGGAGGGTGTCCGTGCCGCCGGAGCGGCGGGTGAGTTCCAGGCCGTGTGCGGTGAGGACGAGCGTGAGGTGGAAGTCGTCGTTCTGCAACAGCACGAGCCCGGCGCACTCCTTGCCCTGCGGGCGGAACTCCATCACCGTGTGGGCCGCGAAGGCGATGTGCTGCTGCCGCCGGGCGACCATGCTGGGCGCGGCCCGCTCGCGCAGGGTCTGCGGTCGCAGCCGCAGGGTGAGGCGGCTGTCGGCCAGGTCCCAGTACGGCTCGCGGGGCGTGCGCAGGTGGTTCCAGGCCGGGGCGAGGCGCGGGGCGTCGAAGTGGTCGCAGGCGGGGGTGGCGGGCCAGCGGCGCGCGGGGGTCGAGGGGGCCTGCGCGTACGGCTCCACCTGGTCGAAGACCGGCCAGTCGTCCTCCCAGCGGACCCGGGTGAGGAAGGTCTCGCGGCCCAGGTTGTAGCCGGTGGAGGCGCGCACGGCGGCCGTCGTGGGCTGGTCACCGGCGGCTTCACCACGGTGGTCGGCAGCTTCACCACGGTGGTCGGTGGATTCACCACGATGCTCGGTGGATTCACCACGGGGACCGGCCGAAGCGGGGAGGGATCCGTAGGGGCGGGTGGCGAGGAGGACCGACCACCACTCGCCCTCCGCGTTCCGGACCAGGTCGGGGTGGCCGACGCTGGTGACGGGGTGGCGCAGCCCGAGGTGGCGGTGGGTGAGGACCGGGTTGCGCGGGTTGCCCCGGTAGGGGCCGGTGATCCGCTCGGCCCTGGCGACCATGACGGCGTGGTCCTCGGCGGTGCCGCCCTCCGAGGTGAGCAGGTGGTAGTGGGCGCCGATCCGGTAGATGTGCGGGCCCTCGCACCAGACGCCGCCGCGCTGCGCCGCCTCCCAGATCACGTGCTCCTCGCCGAGCAGCTTGAGCGTGACCGGGTCGAACTCGCGCAGCCAGATCTCGCTGTCGCCGCTGTAGCGCTCGGTGGCCCTCGGCCGGGTGCCGGTCATCCAGGCGCGGCCGTCGTCGTCGAAGAACAGCGAGGGGTCGAAGCCCCGGGTCTCGGGGAACCACACCGGGTCGCTCCACGGCCCGGCCGGGTCGGTGGCGGTGACCAGGAAGTTGCCCGGCTCGTCCATCAACGTGGTGATCATGTAGAAGACGCCCTCGTGGTGCCGGATGGTGGGGGCGTAGATGCCGCCGGACGGCCGTACGCCGTCCAGGTCGAGCTGGGAGGGCCGGTCCAGGACGTGGCCGAGCTGCCGCCAGTGCACGAGGTCGCGGCTGTGGAAGATCGGGACCCCGGGGAACCACTCGAAGGACGAGGTGACGAGGTAATAGTCCGCGCCCACCCGGCACACCGAGGGGTCGGGGTGGAAACCGGGGATGACGGGGTTGGTGTACACGAGACTCCCTTGGTGTGTCCGGGTCTTCCTTCGAGGACCCTGCCGGTCGGGGGCCGGTCGGGGGCCGGGCGGGGGCCGGGCGGGGGCCGGGCGTGAGCGGGGCCTGGGCGGGGGTGCCGGGGATCCGCCCACGTCCTTCTCGGGCCGGGTCGAGGCGGGCGGGTCGGGGATCCGCCCTGGTCTTCCGGGACGGGTGCTCCTCCGGCCGCGGGTTTCCGGAGGGAAGTGCCGGGCCCACCCCCCTTAAGGCCGAGCCCGGCACCCCCCGAAGGCCGGATCCCGTCCCAGGAGGAGGACGGGCCCGGCGGTCTGGCGGTCGTGTCTACCCGGCGAGCCGGAGCACCCCCCACCTTGAGGTGTCGACGTGGCTTCGCCCGGTCGGGTCGTTCCAGGTCGCGGTACGGCCGGTGGTGAGCAGGGCCCCGGCGCCGCCGTGCGCGGGGGCCGCGGTCGTGGCGACCGAGACGCCGGAGCCTCGCGGCCCCCAGCCCTGGGTGCCGGACTCGAAGTCGTAGGTGGCGATCGTGGCCGCCGTGGCGGCCCGCGCGGCGGGGACCACCGCCGCCGGGAACGGCGCGAGGGAGAACAGGGCGAGGACCGCTGATCGCGGCGTTCTCACGAGCGGCCGGGGGGTGCGCATCTTTCCGTGCCTCCTCGGTCAGGTAGGAGTGGCGGGCGGGAGACGGGGCGAAGGGGCGCGGCGTTCCCCGGGCGTCGCCGCGCGGGTTCTCCCCGCGCGGGCTCCCGCCCACGCGGGCTCTCACCCGCTCAGGTTCTCACCCGCGCAGGTTCTCGGCGAGCAGGTCCAGCAGCGGCTGCCGCCGGACGCAGCGGGCGAGGGCGAAGGAGTCGGCCAGGGCGGTCAGCTCCTCGTCGGAGCAGCCGCGCAGCAGCTCGGCGTACTCCGGAAGCAGCGCCTGCGCGATGAGGATGTGCCGGATCAGGTCGTCGACCTGGTAGCGGGCGCCCCACGGGTAGGGGTCCCAGGAGGGGAACTCGGTCTCCATCAGCCGGTGCAGCGGGGCCAGGTCACTCGCCGACTCCTCCATCGTCGAGCCCCACCGGTCGGCGCCCAGCCGCCCCTTCTTGGCGATGAACTCGCCGAACCGGCTCATGTACGGCTCGCCCGCGCTGACCAGGCCCTGCAGCCCGACGTCCTTGTAGGTCCACAGCGACCAGCCGGCCTCGTAGGAGTCGAAGATCTCCAGCTGGTCGCTGAGGATCTGGTAGCGCTGCCGGTCGATCTCCGGGTTCCCGGTGTAGACGGGCCCGAACTCGCCGACCCAGATGGGGGTGCCGGTCTCGCGCTGGAAGACGGTCCGCTTCTCGAAGGATCGCTCCAGCTGCTCCCGGTCCACCCACTCGCCACGGGTGTGCCCGGGGTAGGGGCCGCCGTGCGCGAACCCGGCCAGGGCGTAGTCGTGGCAGACGAAGACCGTGTTCTCGTACACCTCGCGGAAGATCGAGAAGTCGGTGGAGTAGGTGTTGCCGTCCAGGAACAGCACGTGCTTGGGGTCGACGGCGCGGACGGCCTTGACCAGGCGGTCGTAGAAGGGGCCGACGACCCGCCCGCCGCGGTCACCCGGCTCGTTGATCGGGTTGTACCCGGCCACCCAGGGGTTGTCGCGGTAGCGGTCGGCCACGACCTCCCACAGGTGGACGGCGCGGTCCTGGAAGTGCCGGTGCTGCCAGAACGCGGCGACGTGGGTGGGGTTGTCGGAGTGCCAGTGCTGGTTCTGCGCGCCGGGCAGGGCGTGCAGGTCGATGACGCTGTGAATGCCGTGCTCGGCGAGCAGGCCGATCACCCGGTCCAGGTGGCGGAAGCCGTGCTCGACGATCTCGAAGGGGCGGTCGTCGGACTCCAGGTGGCGGTAGTTGATCGGGATGCGGACGCAGTTGGCGCCGAGCCCGGCGAGCAGCGCGGCGTCGTCCGCGCCGAAGAACGAGGTGAGCAGGCGGTCGAAGAACAGCTCGGCCCGGTCCTCCCCCAGGACCTCCCGCACGGCCTCGCGCATCGCGGACTCGTTGGCCGGGTAGCCGGTGATGAAGTTCTCCATGTTCAGCCAGCCCCCGAGGCCCACTCCACGCAGCCGTACCGGGGTGCCGGCCGAATCGACGAGACGGGATCCGGCGACACTCAGGGTCATGGTGTCTCACTCTCTTTCGACGATGGGATCCGGGTCAGCCCTTGGTGGCGCCCGCGGTGAGGCCGCTGATGAGCTGGCGCTCGGCGACGGCGTAGAAGGCCAGGGCCGGGACCATCGAGACGATGACGTAGGCCAGGATCTTGGCCGTGTCGGCCATGTACTCCCCCTGGAACTGCTGCACGCCGAGCGGCAGGGTCCACAGGCCGGGATCGTTGAAGACCACCAGCGGCAGGAAGAAGTTGTTCCAGCTGGCCACGACCGCCAGCACCGAGACGGTGGCCAGGGCGGGCCTGGCTATCGGCAGCAGCACCCGCCAGAAGAAGCCGAAGGGGGTGCAGCCGTCGATGATGGCGGCCTCCTCGACCTCCCTGGGGATGGACCGGAAGAACGTCCGCAGGATGATGACGGTCAGCGGGAGGCCGAACGCGGCCTGCGGCAGGATCACCCCCAGCGGGTTGTCCAGCAGGCCGAACGTGCGCAGCAGGACGAACAAGGGCAGGATCGCCACCGCGAACGGGAACATCAGCCCGACGGCGAACAGCGTGAACAAAAACTCCCGGCCCCGGAAGGCGAACCGGGCGAAGGCGAAGGCGGCCATCGCCGACAGCCCCACGACCAGCACGGTGGTCGCCACCGCGACGAACAGGCTGTTGAGCAGCTGGCGCCAGAACGCGCCGGTCGTGATCACGTCGGTGTAGTTCTCGGTGACCCACGGGGAGGGCAGGCCCAGCGGGTTGACGGAGAGCTGGTCGGAGGTCTTGAAGCCGCCCAGCAGCCCGTACAGGAAGGGGATGACGATGAAGACGGCCGCCACCCAGATGACCGCGTGGATCGGGAACGTGCGCAGCCGGGCGATCATCGGCGGTCTCCCATGGTGGTGCTGGCCCCCTCCACGTCCCGGCGCAGGACGAACCGCTGGTAACCGAGGGCGAAGACGAGGCTGATCAGGAACATGACGATGCTGATCGCGCTGGAGTAGCCGATCTGGGACCGCTTGAAGCCGTACTCGAACATGCTGACGGCCATGGTCTCCGAGGCGTGCGAGGGGCCGCCGCCGGTGAGGATCCAGACCAGGTCGAAGAGCTGGATCGTGCCGATGACGGACAGGAACACGCTGATCCGGATGGTGGGGCCGAGCAGCGGCAGGGTGACGTGGCGGAAGACGTCCCAGCTGCCGGCGCCGTCGATCCTGGCCGCCTCGCTCAGCTCCTTGGGGATGCCCTGCAGGCCGGCCAGGTAGATGATCATGTGGAACCCGAAGTACTTCCAGGTGATCACCAGGAACAGCGAGAACATCACGGTGTCCGGCTCCGACAGCCAGGACCAGGGCTCCAGCCCGAAGGAGATCAGCAGCTGGTTGGCCAGGCCCGCCTCGGGCGACAGGACCAGCGAGAACAACACGGCGATGATCGCCTCGGAGAGCATGTACGGCGCGAAGAACAGCAGCCGGTAGAAGGCCCGCCCCCGGATGCGCTGGTTCAGCATCACCGCCAGGGCCAGCGAGAGCGGCAGCTGCACGGCCAGGCCCAGCGCGATCAGGATGGCGCCGTTGCGCAGGTCGCCGAGGATGATGTCGCTCTGGAACAGCCGGGTGAAGTTGTCCAGCCCGATGAAGTTGCTCGGCGGGCCGATACCGTTCCACTTGTAGAAGCTGGTGTAGCCGGCCACCAGGATCGGCACCAGCACCAGGAGGGTGAACAGGATCAGGGCGGGGAGCACGAACAGGATCGCGGTGCCCCAGCCGCGTCCCCGGCGGTGGCCGCCGTCCCGCCCGCGCTTGGCGGCGGCCTTCCCCCCGGGCGGGGCCGGACGTGTGTCCGGCCCTGTCATCGTCGTCACCGTCTTCATCCGGGCGGCTACTCCGACTCCGCCTTGGCCGTCTCGGTGACGGCCTGGACGACCTCCTCCGGCGTCTTGGTGCCCCCGATCAGCTCGGCCACGGCGTCGTTGACCTCCTGGCCGACGGCCGGCGGGTACTCCTGGTCGAGATAGAGCTGGAAGCCGCTCGCGGCCGACAGGGTCTCGGAGACCGCCTTGATGTGGGGGTCGGTGACGGCCGCCTCCTCACCCGTCTTGAGCACGGGCAGGACCGCGCCGGCCTTGACGGCCTTGCTGTGGTTCTCCGGCTTGAGCGCGAACTTCAGGAAGTCCAGCGCGGCGGGCGGGGCGTCGACGCCCAGGGCCAGGCCGCCGCCGCCGCCGAACGCGTCACCCGCGGCGCCCTTGCCACCCTCCACCGCGGGGAAGGGGAAGAACCCGAGGTCGTCGCCGAGACCCTTGCCGGCGTCGGCCTGCACGGACGGGGCCCACTGGCCCATCAGCTCCATCGCGGCCTTGCCGTTGCCCATGGTCGCGCCCTGCCCGTCGGGGGTGGCGTAGTCGGCGCCCAGGAAGCCCTTCTGGAACGGCTGCAGGTCGACGAGCTCCTTGAGCTTCTGCCCGGCGGCGACGAAGTCCGGCCCGGTGAAGTCGTTGGTGGTGCCGGCCTGCTTGAGCGCGTCCAGCCCGGCCACCCGCATGGCCAGGTAGGCCCAGTAGTAGTGGCCGGGCCACTTGGCCTTGCCCGCCAGGGCGATCGGGGTGGTCCCGTCCGCCTTCAGCTTCTTGACCGCGTCCAGATACTCGGTCCAGGTGGCGGGCGGGGCGGTGATGCCGGCCTTCTTGAACAGCGCCTTGTTGTACCAGAAGCCGACCATGCCGATGTCGGTGGGCAGCCCGTAGGTCTTGCCGTCGAACTGGTAGGCGGCCAGGGCCGCCGGGGTGAGGCCGCCGATGACGTCACCGGCGTCGGACGACAGGTCCTTCACCAGGCCCGCCTCGATGTGCTGCTTCAGAACGCCGCCGCCCCAGGTGGAGTAGAGGTCGGGCGCCTTTCCCGACTGGGTGAGCGTGGCGAGCTTCGGCTTGTAGGAGTCGTTCTCGATCGCGATGTTCTTGATCGTCACGTTCGGATGCGCCGTCTGGTACTCCTTGATGAGATCGGCCCAGAACGTCTTGAGAGGTTCGGCCGTCGCCAGGTTCCAGAACTCGAAGGTGACCTTCTCCGAGCCGGTGCTCGCGCCGGGCTGGGCCTCGCCGCCGTCTCCGCTCGTACTGCAGGCTCCGAGAAGCAGGGCGGATACCGCCAGAGCCACCACGCCTCGCCGACTCAGCATGGGGTTCCCCTTTCGGGAGGTTAGTTGAAAAGTTTCATATATTCCCCGAATATTTCGTGATCCGGAGAATAGGTAAATTCCTGGTTACCCGTCAATAGCCCCGTGGTAGCGATCCCGGACGGCAACGACCACCTCGCTGAGCGGCCTCCGAAAGGTTTCAGTTAGTATTCGCCGCATGCCAAGCAAGCCGCGCGTGACGATCGCCCTGATCGCCGAGGAGGCCGGGGTCTCCGCGCCCACGGTCTCGAAAGTCATCAACGGCCGGCCCGAGGTCGCGTCCGAGACCAGGCAGCGGATCGAGCACCTGCTGCACAAGCACGGCTACCGGCGCAGGACCGGCCAGGGCGACGCCCCGGTCGGCCTGGTCGACCTGGTCTTCACCGAGATCGAGAGCCCGTGGGCGATGGAGCTGGTGCGCGGCGTGGAGACCGCGGCCCGCGAGGTCGACGCCGGGGTGGTCGTCTCGGTCCTGCACACCCACGCCGGACCCGGCAGGGACTGGGTGGAGCGGATCGCCGCCCGGCGCACCGACGGGGCCATCCTGGTCGGCTCCCGCATCAGCGCCGACCAGCACGGCCAGCTGGCCGCCAGGTCGATCCCGTTCGTGGTGGTCGACCCGGAGGGCGAGCCGCCGCCCGGGGTCGCCTCGGTCGGCGCCACCAACTGGAACGGCGGCCTGGCCGCCACCCGCCACCTGCTGGAGCTGGGCCACCGCAGGATCGGGATGATCGGCGGCCCCGCCGACATGCTGTGCAGCCGGGCCCGCGTCGACGGCTACCGCGCGGCGCTGGAGACCGCGGGGATCGCGGTGGACGCGGCGCTCATCAAGTACGGCGACTTCCTGGTCGGCTCGGGCCGCGACCACGGCCACGCCCTGCTGTCCCTGGAGGAGCCGCCCACCGCGATCTTCGCGGGCAGCGACATGCAGGCGTTCGGCGTCTTCGAGGCGGCCAGGCAGCGCGGCCTGCGGGTTCCCGACGACCTGTCGGTGGTGGGCTTCGACGACCTGCCGCTGGCACGTTCCGCCTGGCCCCCGCTGACCACCGTGCGCCAGCCGCTCCAGGAGATGGCGGCGCTGGCCACCCGGATGGTGCTCGGCCTCGACCGCGGCGGGCACGAGCCCCGGCGGGTGGAGCTCGCCACCGACCTGCTCGTCCGCGAGAGCACCGCCCGCCCGGCCATCTGACCGCCTGACCTCCCGGCGCCCCGCCCGGCCCTCGCTCGAACCCCGCCCGGCCACCGGGCGGGGTCACCCGGCGGCACCGTTTGGCCGATTCCGGCCGGTGGCCACTGCCCAGCTCGCCCAGCTCGCCCAGCTCGTCCAATTCGTCCAGCCGGCCTGGCCCGGCCGCCCTGTCCGGTGTCGCGATCGGCTGTTGACGACTACACCTGAAACATTTACGGTACTCGACACGAAATGTCTCGGTAATCTTGTGAAACTTTCGGAAAGCGGGTTTCCGCATGTCTCGACGTCACAGGGCACTGCTGGCACCGGTTCTCCTATTTCCTCTCCTCGGGTTCGGTCCTGTAACCATGGAAAGCGCTTCCCCAATTCGGGTGGACCACCACGGCGTTCTCCAGCGGATCGACGGCTTCGGTTTCTCGCAGGCGTTCCGGCGCAACGAGCTGGTCCGCGCGCTGCCCGCCGCCAAGCAGCGGGAGATCCTCGACCTGTGGCTCAGCCCCGAGAAGGGCGCCGGGCTCAGCATCCTGCGTCTGGGCATCGGCTCCTCCCCCGCCGGCAGCCCCTACGACCTGATGACCTCCATCCAGCCGGAGGACCCCGGCGGGCCGACCGCGCCGCCGAAGTACGTCTGGGACGGCGACGACGGCGGCCAGGTCTGGCTGGCCAAGGAGGCCAGGCGCTACGGCGTGACCCGCTTCTACGCCGACGCCTGGAGCGCCCCCGGCTACATGAAGGACAACGGCTCCGACAGCAACGGCGGGACGCTGCTCCCCGCGTGGCGGCAGGCGTACGCGAACTACCTGGTCCAGTACGCGAAGTTCTACGCCGGCGAGGGCATCAGGATCACCGACATCGGGTTCACCAACGAGCCCGACCTCACCGTCTCCTACGCCTCGATGCGGTTCACCCCCGCCGAGGCCGCCGAGTTCGTCAAGGTGCTCGGCCCCACCGCGGCCCGTACCGGGCTCAAGGTGATCTGCTGCGACGCCGCCGGCTGGGCCCAGCAGCGCGAGTACACCGCCGCCATCGAGGCCGACCCCGTCGCGCGGCGGTGGGTCGCCACGCACGCCGGCCACCCCTACGTCAGCCCGGTGGACGGCCCGCTGCCCACCGACCGGCCCGTGTGGATGTCGGAGTGGTCGCCCAACGGGACCACCTGGAACGAGGCCTGGGACGACGGCAGCGGCTACGACGGCTTCGCGGTCGCCCAGCAGATCCACGACTCGCTCACCCTGGGCAGGGCGAACGGCTACGTCTTCTGGTTCGGCGCCTCGCGCGGCACCACCCGGGGACTGATCCAGATCGACGAGGCCACCGCGACCTACCGCGTCTCCAAGCGGCTGTGGGCGCTGGCCGCCTACAGCCGCTTCGTGCGGCCCGGCGCGGTCCGGCTCCCCGTCGCCTCGGCCGACCCGGCGCTGAAGGTCACCGCCTTCCGCAACGCCGGGGGCTCGGAGGTCGTCGAGATCCTCAACACCGCCACCGTCCCCGTCACCACCGCGATCACCACCCGGCCGGGCCGGGCCACCGCCTACCTGACCGACGGCGACCACTCGCTCGCCGCCACCCCGCTTCCCGGGCTGAGATCCGGCAGGACCCTCACCCTCGCCCCGCGTTCCCTCACGACGGTGGTGGTGCGGTGACGCACCCGCCCGCGGGCGGTCTCCGGGTCTCCGGTCGCGCATCGTGCTCCCCGCGACCGGAGGCCGGGAGCCCGCCCGAGCCCCCCGCACCGTCCGCACCGTCCGCGCCGCCTGGACCGCCCGAGCCGTCCGCACTGTTCGCGCCGGAGGGAGCCGGATGATCCGGGTGGCCGTGGTGGGCACCGGCGGCATCGCGGGGATCTGCCACCTGCCCGCGCTGCGCGCCCAGGCCCACCGGGCGCGGGTGGTGGCCGCCGCCGACGTGGACGAGGCGCGGGTCAGGGCGTTCTGCGCCGAGCACGCGATCCCGGGGGCGTACACCTCCCTGGAGGCGATGCTCGACGCGGAGCGGCCCGACCTCGTCCACCTGTGCACCCCGCCGTACCTGCACGCCGACCAGGCGGTGGCCTGCCTGAAGGCGGGCGCCTGGGTGTGGATCGAGAAACCCGCCTGCCTGTCGCTGGCCGAGTACGACCTGATCTCGGCGGCCGAGGGGCCCGGCTACGCCTCGGTGGTCTCCCAGCACCGGTTCGGCTCCGGCGCGCGGCACCTGCGCGCCCTCGCCCCCGAGCTGGGCCGCCCGCTCGTCGCGCTCTGCGTGACCACCTGGTACCGCGACCACGCCTACTTCGACGTCCCCTGGCGCGGCCGGTGGGACACCGAGGGCGGCGGCCCCACGATGGGGCACGGCATCCACCAGATGGACCTGATGCTGTCGATCCTCGGCGACTGGTCGGAGATCCGCGCGATGACCGGCACGCTGGACCGCCGCATCGAGACCGAGGACGTCTCGATGGCCGCCGTCCGCTTCGCCTCGGGCGCGATGGCCTCGGTGGTCAACAGCGTGCTGTCGCCGCGCGAGGAGAGCTACCTGCGCTTCGACTACACCGGGGCGACCGTCGAGCTTCGCCACCTGTACGGCTACCGCAACGCCGACTGGACCTCCACCTCGGCGCGCTGGAACCCGCCCGAGGACCTGCCGAGCTCGCACGAGGCACAGCTGGCGGAGCTGCTGGACGCCCACGAGCGCGGCGAGCGACCGCCCATGAGCGGCCCCGAGGGCCGCCAGGCGCTCGAACTGATCACCGGCCTGTACGCGTCGGCGTTCACCGGCCGCCCGGTGCTCCGCGCCGACCTCACCCCCGCCCATCCCGCCTACCACCGCCTGGACGGACACGCATGGAGCTGACCTTCACCGAGCGCGGCGTCGAGATCCTGCGCTACGTCCACCTGCCGGACACACCGGTCTTCGAGTCGCCCAAGCCGTACTTCCACCCGATCAGGACCCTGGCCGGAGACGTGGTCAGCACCTTCCGCCCGCACGACCA
The DNA here is from genome assembly GCF_059358815.1 of Streptosporangium nanhuense. Classification (NCBI taxonomy): domain Bacteria; kingdom Bacillati; phylum Actinomycetota; class Actinomycetes; order Streptosporangiales; family Streptosporangiaceae; genus Streptosporangium; species Streptosporangium nanhuense. The sequence continues at coordinate 614,480 of NZ_JCADBG010000001.1, read as the reverse complement.
CCGCTGGCACAAGGGCCTGCAGATGACCGTCTCGGACCTGTCGGGGGAGAACTTCTGGGGCGGCGGCAGCTACGTCCGCGAGGCCGCCGGATACGTGGACCTGCCCAACAACGGGACCATGCGGCACGAGGAGTTCCTCTCCCCCGGCGTGGAGCGCCTCACCTGGCACACCCAGGGCGGCGAGCACTGGGTGGACGAGCTCCGGACCTTCGAGGTACGGGACGTGCTGGAGGACTCCTGGGCGCTGGAGCTGTCCACCTCGATCACCAACGTGCGCGGCGAGGAGCTGGTCTTCGGCAGCCCCACCACCAACGGCCGCCCGATGGCCGGCTACTGCGGCCTGTTCTGGCGCGGGCCCCGCTCCTTCGAGCACGGGCAGGTGACCGCCGAGAGCGGCGAGGGGCCGGAGATGATGGGCCGGGAGTCGGCGTGGCTGGCCTACACCGGCCACCACGACGAGGTCGACCGCTCCTCCACCCTGCTGTTCCAGAGCGCCCTGCCCACCGTCTGGTTCGTCCGCACCACGCCGTTCGCGGCCGTCAACCCGTCCATCGCCTTCCACCGCGAGCTGGTCCTGCCGCCCGGCGCGACGCTGCGCCTGAGCTACCGGGTGGTCGTGGCCACCGGCGCGTGGGACCGCCCCCGGCTGGAGGCCTACGTCAAGGAACATCCCTGTCCGGAACCGGCGTGAACGTCTCGCACCGCGCCCGGCGGGGTAGGACCGGCCCCGAGCCGAGGCGTCCGGCGCAAACGCCCGGCAGGAGGGAGGAGCACCCGTGTTCGGCACCGGCGTGAGCGACCTGACCGTCTACGACTGGCCCACCGAGGACGGCCTGCGCGGAGGTTCGCCCCACCTGCACACATTGTGCTCGGAGGCCTACACCGTGGTGGCCGGTTCCGGCTCCGTCCAGACCCTGACCTGGAACGGGTACGAGGAGACGGCGCTGGCCCCCGGCTCCGTCGTGCGCTTCACCCCCGGCACGGTCCACCGCCTGGTCAACGGCGGCGGCCTGCGCATCGTGGTCCTCATGCAGAACAGCGGCCTGCCCGAGGCCGGCGACGCCGTCCTGACCTTCCCCCCCGACGTCCTGGCCGACCCCGCCCGCTACGACCGTGCCGCGCGCTCGGACCCGCGCGAGCGCCGCGACCTGGCCGTGGAGGGGTTCCTGCGGCTGCGCGCCGAGGGCCGTCCGGGCTTCGCCGCCTTCCTGGAGGCCGCCGCCGCGATCGTCGCCCCCCGCCTGGACGCCTTCGAGTCCCGCTGGCGCGACGGCCCGCTGCGCGCCGCCGAGGCGACGGGCGCCCAGCTGGCGGCCCTGCGCGGCGGCGACCTCACCCACCTGCGCGAGGCCGCGGTCACCCGGGTGCCCGCCGTACCTCGCGACGGCATGTGCGGCCACCTGATGACCTACCCGGCGCACTCCCAGGACCTCCCGGATCGGGGCCGGGCCTGAGGGACCCGGGGGGGGCGTGACACCGGGCGGCGCGGCGGCGCGCGCCGCCCGGTGTCACGTGAGGCCGGGACCGGGAAATGTCGGTGCGATCTTCTAGGCTGGGGACATGGCACGAGCTAACGACGACGTCGCCGCCGCCCTGGAGGAGTACGCCGAGCTGTTCGCGATGAACGGCGGAGACGCGTTCCGGGTCCGCAGCTACCAGAAGGCCGCCAGGGCGATCGCGGGGCTTCCCGACGACATCACGACCGTGCCCGTGCGGAGCGTGGCCGGGGTGGGCGAGGCGATCGCCAAGAAGGTCGAGGAATACCTGGAGCGGGGCAGCTTCCGCCAGCTCGACGACCTGCGCGAGAAGGTCCCCCAGGGGGTGCGCCGGCTGACCCGGGTGGCCTCGCTGGGTCCGAAGAAGGCCGTCTTCCTCTTCCAGGAGCTGGGCATCGACTCCCCCGAGGCCCTGGTGAAGGCCATCGGCGAGGGGCGCCTCGACGGCGTCAAGGGCTTCGGCGCCAAGACGGTGGAGAACCTTCTCAAAGGTGTCGAGCACCTGGCCGAGCACAGCGCCAGGATGCACACCGGCACGGCGATGGACCTCGCGGAGCGGGTCGTCGCCTCGCTGCCCGGCGCCGAGCGGATCGCCTACGCCGGGTCGCTGCGCCGGATGAAGGACACCGTCGGCGACATCGACGTCCTCGTGGTCGGCCCCGAGTCGCTGATGGACGACTTCAAGGCGCAGCCCTACGTCGCGGAGGTCGTCGCCTCGGGCGAGAAGAAGACCTCGATCCGCACCGCCCAGGGCGTCCAGGTCGACCTGCGCCTGGTCCCCGCCGAGTCCTGGGGCGCCGCGATGATGTACTTCACGGGATCCAAGGAGCACACCGTGCACCTGCGGGAGATCATCGTGAAGAAGGGCTGGAAGCTCTCGGAGTACGGCCTGTTCGACGGCGACCGGGTGATCGCGGCCGCGACCGAGGAGGAGGTCTTCGAGGCGCTCGGCATGGAGTGGATCCCGCCGACCCTGCGCGAGGACGGCGGCGAGATCGCCGCCGCGCTCAAGCACGAGCTGCCCAAGCTGGTCACGGTCAAGGACCTCAAGGGCGACCTGCACACCCACACCGACCTGACCGACGGGATCGCCTCCCTGGAGGACATGGTCGCCGCCGCCGCGGCCCGCGGCTACTCCTACTACGCGGTGACCGACCACGCGCCCGACCTGGCGATGCACCGGATGAAGCTGGACAAGGCCCTGGAGCAGCGCGAGCGCATCGGCAAGCTGCAGAAGAAGTATCCCAAGATGCGGCTGCTGCACGGCAGCGAGCTGAACATCGCCCCCGACGGCTCGGTCGACTGGCCGGCCGAGGTGCTGGAGGGCTTCGACGTGTGCGTGGCCAGCGTCCACTCCCACTTCAACCAGTCGCGCGCGGAGATGACCCGGCGCTTCGTCGCCGCGTGCGAGAACCCGCACGTGCACATCATCGGCCACCCGACCACCCGCAGGATCGGCATCCGCCCGCCGGTGGACGCCGACTGGGAGGAGGTGTTCCGCGCCGCGGCCCGCACCGGCACCGCGATGGAGATCGACTCCTTCCCCGACCGCTCCGACCTGCCCGCCGACCTGGTGCGGCTCGCGCACCACCACGGCGTGAAGTTCTCCGTCGACAGCGACGCCCACGCGGTCCCGCACCTGGACAACCAGCGGTTCGGCATCGGCGTCGCCCAGCGCGGCTGGCTCACCACCGACGACGTGATCAACACCTGGCCGCTGAAGCGGCTGCTCGCCTTCCTCGGCCGCTGAGGCGGCCTCCGGGGGGCGGGGGGCGTGTCACCCCTTCCGCATTACCCATTTTCCTGGCGGAAATACATGCAAGACGGCCGGCGCCGGACACTCACGGGCGGGTATCACCTTCGGAAAAGATCGCCGGGATGCCCCGCCCTTGAAGGCATGTCTACCGTGTGAAATGGGAAGATTACGGAAAGTGATGATCGACAGGCCTCCGCGCCTCATCTGAGGACGTCGAAAAGACGCCGGAGGTCCTACGGAGGAAACGAGAGGGAAACGTGCCGACGTGATGATGGCAACACGCGCTCTCCCACTTTCCGCCAGGAGGCCCGACCGATGCGCCAGCTGACCGCGCTCGACGCGCAGTTCCTTCACGCCGAGTCGGCGACCACGGCGGCCCACGTCGCCGGGCTGGCCATCCTCGACCCCGCCTGCTCCAGGCTCGGGGCCCTCACCCGCGAGTGCCTGGTCGGGCTGCTGCGCGAACGGCTGCACCTGGCCCCGGCACTGAGGCTGCGCCTGGCCACCGTGCCGTTCGGCCTCGACCGGCCCTACTGGACCGAAGACCCCGACCTCGACGTCGCCGGCCACGTCCACGAGGTGACCCTCGCCGGCCCCGGCGACGAGGCCCAGCTCGCCGAGAAGGTGGCCAGGATCCACGAGCGCCACCTCGACCGGGACCGCCCGCTGTGGGAGATGCACCTCATCCACGGCCTGACCGGGGGGCGCGTCGCCCTGTACGCCAAGGTCCACCACTGCGCCATCGACGGGGTGTCGGGGGCGGAGCTGCTCGCGGCGCTGCTGGACCTCACCCCCGAGCCGCGCGCCGTCGAGCGGCCCGCGCCCGAGCCTCGCACCACCGCCCCCGGCCTGGCCGGCATGCTCGCCGGGGCCGTGGCCAGGACGGTGCTCCAGCCCGCCAGGACGCTGTACTCCCTGGGCCGCATGGCGACCGAGCTCGACACGATGCCACTGACCTCCGCGCTGCCCGGCGCCCGGCAGGTGGCCGCCGCCACCCGGATGATCGCGGGCATGGCGCCGGAGCCGTCGGAGCCGTCGAAGCCCCCCATGCTGACCGCGCCGCGCACCCCGTTCAACGGCCCGATCGGCGCCGAGCGGCGCTTCTCCTACGGGTCGATCCCGCTCGCGGACGTCAAGCGGGTCGCCAAGAACGCGGGGGCCAGCGTCAACGACGTGGTCATGACACTGTGCGCCTCGGCGCTGCGCGCCTGGCTGCGCGAGCGCGACGCGCTGCCCGACCGGCCGCTGATCGCCGCGGTCCCGGTCGCGGTCCGCACCGCGAGCGCGCGGGAGACGGTCGGCAACCAGATCTCCGTCATGGTCACCCCGATCCCGACCGATCTCGACTGCCCCCGCGAGCGGCTGCGCGTCATGGCGGGCTCGATGCTCAGCGCCAAGCGGCGCTTCGCCGGCGCCCCCACGGCCTGGCTGGGCGAGCTGTCGTCCATGCTGCCCTCGGCCGTCACCGCGCTGGCGACCTCCGCGGTGTTCCGGCTGGCCTCGATCGTGCTGCCGCCGATCAACCTGATCGTCTCGAACGTGCCGGGGCCGCAGCTCCCGCTGTACCTGTGCGGGGCCAGGGTGCTCGCCTACCACCCCATGTCGGTGCTGACCGACGTGAGCGGCGGGGTCAACATCACCTGCTTCTCCTACGACGGCTCGCTCGACTTCGGCATCCTGTCCTGCCCGGACCGGGTGGCCGACGTGTGGCGGCTCATGGGCCACCTGCGAGAGGCCATGGACGAGCTGATGGAGCAGATCGAGCCCGCCCCGGCCGCGCGGATCGGCCCGGTGGAGCGGCCCGCGCCGGCCAGGGAAATGGTCCCCGCCTGAGAGATTCCGCCATTCCCCGCGCGGTTCAACCACCCGGCAGGTCAAGAAATAGAGTTGGTCCATGAGCTTTTCTGAGCTGAACCTGTTCCCGCTCTGCCTCGGTGGCAACGTATTCGGCTGGACCGCCGATCGGGACAACTCCTTCGCCGTCCTGGACGCCTACGCCGAAGCGGGCGGAAACTTCGTCGACACCGCGGACGTCTACTCCCAGTGGGCTCCCGGGCACGTCGGCGGGGAGTCGGAGACCGTGATCGGCGAGTGGATGGCCTCCCGCCGCAACCGCGACCGGATCGTGGTCGCGACCAAGGTCGGTTCGCTGAACGGCCGCGCCGGGCTGTCGGCGGCCAACATCCGCGCGGCGGCCGAGGACTCGCTCCGGCGGCTCCGTACGGACCACATCGACCTGTACTGGGCCCACATCGACGACGCGGCCACCCCGCTGGAGGAGACCCTCGGCGCGTTCGACGAGCTGATCACCGAGGGCAAGGTACGCAACATCGGCGCCTCCAACTACAGCGCCGAGCGGCTCGCGGAGGCGCTGGCGATCTCCGAGGAGGCCGGTCTGGCGCGCTACGGGGTGCTGCAGCAGCACTACAACCTCATCGAGCGCGACTACGAGGGGCCGCTGCGCGACGTGGTCGCCGAGGCCGGGCTGACCAGCACCCCCTACTTCGGCCTGGCCCGCGGCTTCCTGACCGGCAAGTACCGGCCCGGGGTCACGGTCGACAGCCCGCGCGCGGGACAGGCGTCGGCCTACCTGAAGTCCGAGCGCGGCCCGCGGGTGCTGGAGGCCCTGGACAAGGTGGCCGCCGCCCACGACGCCGCCCCGGCCACCGTCGCGCTCGCCTGGCTGGCCGCCCAGCCCACGGTGGCCGCGCCGATCGCCAGCGCCCGCGACGTCGAGCAGCTCCGGCCGCTGCTCGCGGTCGCCGACCTGACGCTGTCGCAGGACGAGCTGGCCGTGCTCGACGAGGCGTCCCGCTAGTCTCCCGGCCCCGGCGGGCCGCGGGACGCCCCGCGTCCAGCGGCCCGCCGGGCACCAACGACGACGGGGCCCGGCCGCGACGCGGCCGGGCCCCGGGTTCCCGCACCTCCGCACGAGGTGTACGGGGGGTCTGGTACGGGCTCTAGTGGGAGGCGGACTTCTCGGCGCCGATGCCGGTGAGCGAGCGGACCTCGATCTCGGCGTACTTCTCCGAGCTGTACTCCTTGCTGAGGCGGGCGCCGATGAACCCGGCCAGGAAGCCGATCGGGATCGAGACGATGCCGGGGTTGCTCAGCGGGAACCAGGCGAAGTTCGCGTCGGGGAACAGCGCGGTGGCGCTGCCCGACACGACCGGCGAGAAGATCACCAGGATCAGCGCCGAGGCCAGGCCGCCGTAGATGGCCGAGACCGCGCCCGCAGTGTTGAACTTCTTCCAGAACAGGCTGTAGAGGATCGCGGGCAGGTTGCCCGAGGCCGCCACGGCGAAGGCGAGCGCGACCAGGAAGGCCACGTTCTGCCCCTGGGCGAGGATGCCGAGCCCGATCGCGACCGCGCCGATGACGAACGCCGAGATCCTGGCGACCAGGATCTCCTCCTTGTCGGTGACGTTGCCGCGCTTGAACACGTGCGCGTACAGGTCGTGGGCGAAGGAGGAGCTGGAGGCCAGCGTCAGGCCGGCGACGACCGCGAGGATCGTGGCGAAGGCGACCGCCGCGATGATGGCGAGCAGGATGGTGCCGCCCACCTCGCCGAAGATGGTCTTGCCGACCGCCTCGGCGAGCATCGGTGCCGCCGTGTTGCCCGCCTTGTCCTGCGCCACGATCGCCTTGCCGCCGACCAGCGCCGCCGCGCCGAAGCCGAGCACGAGGGTGAGCAGGTAGAAGGTGCCGATGATGCCGATGCCCCACAGGACCGACTTGCGGGCCTCCTTGGCGGTGGGAACCGTGTAGAAGCGGATCAGGATGTGCGGCAGGCCTGCGGTGCCGAGGACGAGCGCCAGGCCCAGGCTGATCAGGTCGATCTTGCCCGCGAGGCCCTGCGCCTCGGTGCCGTACTTCAGGCCCGGCTCCAGGAAGGCCGCGCCCTTGCCGCTCTGGGCGGCGGCCTCGCCGAGCAGGCCGGACAGGTTGAAGCCGTAGTGGCCGAGCACCAGCAGGGTGACCAGGGTCGCGCCGCCCATCAGCAGCACGGCCTTGACGATCTGCACCCAGGTGGTGCCCTTCATGCCGCCGACGACCACGTAGACGATCATCAGGATGCCGACGCCGACGATCGTGAGTGCCTTGCCCGTCGGCGAGGTGACACCGAGCAGCAGGCCGACCAGCGCGCCCGCGCCGACCATCTGGGCCAGCAGGTAGAAGATCGACACCGTGATGGTGGAGACGCCCGCCGCCGTACGGACCGGGCGGGGGCTCATCCGGAAGGCCAGCACGTCGGCCATGGTGAACTTGCCGGAGTTACGCATCAGCTCGGCGACCAGCAGCAGCGCCACCAGCCAGGCGACCAGGAAGCCGATCGAGTACAGGAAGCCGTCGTAACCCGACAGGGCGATGATCCCGGCGATGCCCAGGAAGCTCGCGGCCGACATGTAGTCGCCGCCGATGGCGAGACCGTTCTGCACGCCGCTGAAGGACCGGCCACCGGCGTAGTAGTCGGTGGCGTCCTTGGTGTTGCGGCTCGCCCAGAAGGTGATGCCCAGCGTTCCCGCGACGAACAGCAGGAACAGGATGGTGGAGAGGGTCTGGTGGCTCATTCGGTCTTCCCCTCGACCTCGTGGCGGATCTCGTCGGCCAGCGGGTCAAGCTTCTTCTCGGCGAAACGGGAGTAGGCCCAGGCGATGCCGAACGTCGACACGAACTGGAGCAGGCCGAAGATCAGCGCCACGTTGATGTTGCCGAAGAGCTTCGTGCCCATGAAGTCGCGCCCCCAGGCGGACAGGACGACGTACAGCAGGTACCAGGCGAGGAACGCCGCGGTCATCGGGAACGCCCAGGCCCGGAAACGCCTCTTCAACTCCTGGAATCGTTCGTCGGTCTGAATTTCTTCGTAGACCGATGAATCATGTTGCCTGGCGGTCACGGGACCTCCCAAAATGTGATCTGGATCACCGACAACGTAGGGGTGGACGCTACCCGTGGAGGAGACCCGCACGCGGACTCTTCGCCGAGGCGCCGCCGAGTCGCGTTCAGTTGGGTCGGGCTTGCGGTGAAAGGTCTGTCTCGTACGACGAACGGTCCGCGGCGGAGCCCGTTCTCACCACGGCCCGCCCCGCAGGGCGTAGACCGCGGCGCAGCAGACCGTCAGGCCGACCACCGTCAGCAGCAGGCGATAGTCGACGAGCGAGACCAGCACCGCGCCCCCGAGCAGGGACAGCAGCTGGGCGAACCCGGCCAGCGACTCGAAGGCGGTGGACACCCGGCCGACGAGGTGGCCGGGGCTGCGGCGCTGCAGCAGGGTCGTCCTGGCCACCCCCTCCAGGGTCAGCCCGGCGCCCGCCACCATCATCGCCCCCAGCACGACCGTCTCGGCGGGGACCACCCAGCAGATGACCGCCACCCCGTACAGGCCGATGCCCGCCCCGATCGCGAACAGCTCGCCCCGGCGCGCGATCACCGTGGAACTCCGCAGTCCCCCCGCGATCGCGCCGAGACCCATCGCGGTCGAGGTGAACGCGGTGAACTCCGGCGACCTGGCGAGACCGCGCTCGATGACCGCGAAGATCAACGACTCGGTGGCCCCGGCCAGCGCGAACATCAGGCACAGCGCCACGGCCGCGCGGCGCAGCGGCGGGTCGGCCGACAGGTGACGGGCCCCGGCCCAGAACTCCTCGCGCCAGTGGCCGGAGACGGCGGGAGAGGCGGGCACGGGGGAATCCGGCGCGGGGAGCATCGCGAAGACCCCCGCGGCGACCAGGAAGGTGACCATGTCGAACAGCACGAGCGCGCCGAGCCCGAAGCCGGTGTAGACGGCCACCCCCAGCAGCGGCCCGAACAGGCGCAGCCCCTGCCGGGTGGTGTGCAGGGCGCCGTTGGCCTCGGCCAGCAGGTGTTCGGGCAGGATGACCTTGAGCAGCCCGCCGAGCGCGGAGAAGATCACCGCGTACGAGCAGCCCATGGCCGCCGACACCGGGTAGATGAGCCACACCATGTCCGGCCCGGTGACCGCGACCAGCGGAGCGAGCGAGATGCCCGACAGCACGCAGGTGACGACCAGGAGCCTCCTGTGGTCGACCCGGTCGATCAGATAGCCGAAGAGGGGCGAGAGGCACAGCGGCAGCGTGAAGAAGAACAGGGTCAGCCCGGCGGCGGCGTCGGAGCCGGTGAGGCTCTTGGCCAGGATCCCGGGCACCAGCAGCAGCGAGGCGTCGCCCAGCAGGCTGACGGCCATCCCGAAGTAGATGAGCCGGAACCGGGGCCGGCGCAGGACCTCCGGCATCACCGCTGACCGTCGGACCCGCGCGCCGCCCGGCTCCCGCACGGCGCCCGGCTCCCGCACGGCGCCCGGCTCCCGTACGGCGCCCGGCTCCCGCGCGGCGTGGCGGCGAGGCGACGCGCCGAACGGCCATCGCACGGCGTGGCGGCGAAGCGACGCGCCGACCGGCTGTCGGTGAACGCGACGGCGAGCCAAGATCCCGACCGCTTCTCGGGGAACGCGACAGTGGACCGAAGTCCCGACCGAAGTCCCGACCGAAGTCCCGACCGAAGTCCCGACCGAAGTCCCGACCGAAGTCCCGACCGAAGTCCCGACCGAAGTCCCGACCGAAGTCCCGACCGAAGTCCCGACCGAAGTCCCACCCGGCTCCCGGGTAGCACGGCAGTGGCGTCGCCGACCTCGGCGAGCGCCTCGTCACCGGAGCCGGCGAGTACCAAATCTAGTCAGAACAACCGAAATGTCGGTCCATAAGCGTCATTTCGTCACAGCTCGCCGGAGCCGTCAAGAGGACCGGGACCGCCGGGAAACCCGGAGCCCCAGGAGAACCGGAACCGTCAGGAGGACCGGGGCCGCCAGTCACCCCGGTCCAGATTGAGGATCTCCGGAGTGTGCAGGCGCACCATCGTGCGCGCCACGTTCGGCGGGATGCGCCCCGGCGTCAGCAACGAGACCACCACCATGACGAGAAAGGCGATCGGCACCGTCCACGCGGCGGGCTGGGCCAGCAGGGCACCGACCAGACCGGTGTGCGGCCCCCCGCCGATCGTCATCAACACCGCACCGCAGGCCAGACCACCACCGGCGAGCAACCCCGCCATCGCGCCGGCGGGGGTCAGCCGCCGCCACCAGATGCCCAGCACCAGCAACGGGCAGAAGGAGGAGGCCGCCACCGCGAACGCCAGCCCGACGACGTCGGCGACCGGCAACGCGCGCGCGAAGACCGCCAGCCCCAGCGGAACGATCACCGCCAGCACCGCCGCCGCCCGGAACGACCGCACCCCGCCCTTGAGGATGTCCTGCCCGATGACCCCGGCGACCGAGACCGTCAGCCCCGAGGACGTCGACAGGAACGCCGCGAACGCCCCGGCCGTCACCAGCGCCGTCAGCAGATCCCCGGCCACGCCGCCGATCAGCCTCCCCGGCAGCGACAGAACCACCGTGTCACTGCCCTCCAGCTCCGGGACGTAGATCCGGCCCAGCGCGCCGTACACCGCCGGCAGCAGGTAGAAGGCACCCAGCAGCGACAGGACCACCAGCGTCGTACGACGCGCCGCCCGGCCGTCGGGGTTGGTGTAGAAACGCACCAGCACGTGCGGCAACCCCATGGTGCCCAGGAACGTCGCCAGGATCAGCGAGTAGGTCGAGTACAGGCCGTACTCCCTGCCGGTCGCCAGCGGCAGCGCCCACGTGGCCGCGTCCCGCGCGCTCAGCCCCGGCGCGCCGCCGTCGCGCCACGCCAGCAGCAGGAACACCAGCGGCACGGCCAGCGCGGTGAGCTTCAGCCAGTACTGGAAGGCCTGCACGAACGTGATCGACCGCATGCCGCCGGACATCACGTTCACCGCGACCACGGCCGCCACCAGCAGGCCCCCCGCCCACTCGGGGGCACCGGTGATGGCCCGCAGCACCAGCCCCGCGCTCTGGAACTGCGGCATCAGATACAGCCAGCCGATCAGCACGACCAGCACCCCGGCCATCCGCCGCACCGCCATCGACTCCAGCCGCGCCTCGGCGAAGTCGGGCAGCGTGTACGCGCCCGAACGGCGCAGCGGCGCCGAGACCAGGACGAGCAGCACCAGATAGCCGCCCGTCCAGCCGACCGGCAGCCACAGCATGTCGGCGCCGTAGGTGAGGATCAGCCCGGCGATGCCCAGGAAGCTCGCCGCCGACAGATACTCCCCGCCGATGGCGGAGGCGTTCCACAGCGGGGAGACCGTGCGGGAGGCCACGTAGAAGTCGGAGGTGGTCCGCGACAGCCTTATCCCGAACGCGCCGATCAGCACCGCCGCCAGCACCACCAGCACCACCGCCGTCACACCGTACGCGGTGCTCATCCGGCGCCTCCCCCGAGGCCTTCCATGCCATCTCCCACGACGTCTCCCGCGACGTCTCCCACCGCGGGAAGCTCAGGTTCCAGCCGGGAGCCCTCGGCCCCCGGGACGCTCCGCCGCCCGGTCAACGGGCCCTGTCCACCAGTTCGGCGAAGTGGCGCTCGTTGCGTTCCGCCTGCCGGACGTAGAGCCAGGCACCGATCACGAACGCCGGGTAGATCAGCCCGCCCAGCACCGCCCAGGGCAGCGGGATCCCCAGCACGTGAACCGCGCGCAGCTTCGGCACCAGCAGGAACATCAGCGGCAGCCCCGCCACCACGCACCCCAGCACCGTGCAGACGAACAGTGCCAGGCGGAACTGGGTGCGGACCAGCGAGCGCATGTAGACCTCGCCCAGCCGGGTCTGCTCGTCGATCTCGCGGCTGACCGGGTAGCGGGGGTGGCGGGGGGCCATCGTACGAGGACTGGTCACCACCTCGCGCCGCGGACGCTCGTCCTTACGCGTCCGCTCGCCGTCCCTGCGCGAACGCTCGCCGTCTTTACGCGGCCGGTCGCCGTCCTTACGCGAACGCTCGGCGTCCTTACGCGGGCGCTCGGACTCCCTGCGCGACCGGTCGGCGATCCACCGGCGCGGCTCGGCCCGCTCGGCCCGCTCGGCCCGCTCGCCCTGCCCGGCCCCCTCGACCCGCCCGGCCCCCTCGGCCCGCTCGACCGGCTCGGCCCGCTCGGCCCCCTCCCCCGGCCCGGGGTCGCGGCTCACTCGGACCTGCCCCGGCGCGCCCTGCGGACCAGCAGATCACGCAGTTCGCGGGTGTGACGGCGGCTGACCGGGATCTCGGTCTCACCGATGCGGACCACGCACCGGCCCGAGTCGATGTGCAGCTCGTCGATGTGCTTGACCGCGACCAGATGGCTGCGATGCACCCGCACGAACCCCGCCGAGGACCAGCGCTCCTCCAGCGTGGCCAGCGAGATGCGCACGAGGTGGCTGCCGCCCGCGGTGTGCAGGCGCGCGTAGTCGCCCTGCGCCTCCACGTACCGGACCTCGGTACTGGCCACGAACCGGGTGACACCGCCGAGCTCCACCGGGATCGTGTCGGGGTCGGCCCGGCCGGGCCCCTCGATCTCCGGCAGCTCCGCGGAGACGAACACCCTGCGGATCGCCTCGGCCAGCCGCTCCGGCCGTACCGGCTTGAGCAGGTAGTCCTCGGCCTTGATCTCGAAGGCGTCGACCGCGTGCTCCTCGTAGGCCGTCACGAACACCACCCGGGGCGGGTTGGCGAACTGCGAGAGCAACCGGCCGAGCACCACCCCGTCCAGGCCCCGCATCCGGATGTCGAGGAACACCGCGTCGATCGGCCGCCCGTCGGCGATCGCCCGGTCCAGGACACGCAGCGCGGCGGCCCCGTCCCTGGCCAGGGAGACCTCCCCGATGCGGGGGTCGTCGCGGAGCAGGTAGGCCAGGTCCTCCAGCGCGGGAAGCTCGTCGTCCACCGCAAGGACGCGCAGGCCGGTCACGGTCACTCCTCCAGGTCGTTCACGAGGGAATTTCTAGAGGGTGATGAATCAGACATCGCCTGTCAACTTTTTGGTACGGGGGAAGGGTCGGGCTCAACGGGCGGAGACACCCGGATGATACTTGGGCAGGCGGACACTGACCTTCGTTCCGGCCCCCTTCGCCGTCTCCGCCACCAGGCCGTACTCGTCACCGTAGACCTGACGCAACCGCTCGTCCACGTTGACCAGCCCCACTCCCCCGGCCCCCGAACGCTCGTCGGCGTCACCGGCCAGGATGCGGCGCAACCGGTCGGGCTCCATGCCGACGCCGTCGTCCTCCACGCTGATCCGGCACTCGGCCCCGGCGTCCTCGGCGACGATCGAGATGCGCCCGATCCCAGGCTTGCTCTCCAGCCCGTGCTGGACCGCGTTCTCCACCAGGGGCTGCAGGCACAGGAACGGCACCGCGACCGCGAGCACCTCCGGGGCGATGCGCAGCGTCACCTGCAGCTGGTCACCGAAACGGGCCCGCTCCAGGGTGAGGTAGCGGTCGATGGAACGCAGCTCCTCGGCCAGCGTGGTGAACTCCCCGTGCCGCCGGAAGGAGTAGCGGGTGAAGTCGGCGAACTCCAGCAGCAGCTCGCGGGAGCGGTCGGGATCGGAACGGACGAAGCTCGCGATCGTCGTCAGCGAGTTGTAGATGAAGTGCGGGGAGATCTGCGCGCGCAGCGCCCGCACCTCGGCCTCCATCAGGCGCGTTCTCGACCGGTCCAGCTCGGCCAGCTCCAGCTGCGAGTCGACCCAGTTCGCGACCTCGTGGGCGGCCCTGACCAGACCCGCCGAGGCGTGCCCGCCGTACGCGGCCAGGGAGCCCACCACCCTGCCGTCGGTGGTGAGCGGCGCCACCACGGCGAACCTGATCGGGCACTCGGGAAGGTCGCACGAGACGACCTCGGGCCCCAGCACCCGGGTCCGGCCCCCGGCGAGCGTCTTGGCGGCGTGGGCGAACGCCTCGCGGGCGTGGTGGTCGCCCTCGCCGTCGTAGACCAGCAGCCGCTCCTCGTCGGTGATCGCCAGCGCCGGGGAGCCCAGCAGCTCCCGCAGGTAGCGGGACGCCTTCTGCGCCCCCGCCTCGGTCAGCCCAGCCCGCAGCGGCGGCGCGGCCAGGGACGCGGTGTGCAGCGTCTCGAACGTGGCCCGCTCCGCGGGACTGCTGCCCAGCTCCCTGCGCCCGCGCAACACCCGCCACAGCACCAGGGCCGGTACGCCGACCAGGGCGGCGACCAGCAACACGGCAACGAGGGGTTCCACGCTCCGGACCTTATACGCCCGGCCACGCCCGTGCCTCGTCCCTGGAGATCACGTGAGACCACATCTGGACCTTCACCGCGAAACCCTCGGTATCGTCGACCGGCCCGGCGCCTTTACGTTGTAGATCAGAAGCGTCCTGACAGTTCAGAGGGCTTCGCGGACGCGACGGGCGTAGGACTCGGCCTCGGCGGGGTCCTCGTATTTCGTACGGGGCCAGAAGAAGCCGCGCAGGCCGTCCTTGCGGTTGCGGGGAACGACGTGGGCGTGCAGGTGCGGGACGCTCTGGCTGACCCGGTTGTTCATCGCGACGAACGTGCCGGCCGCCCCCAGGCCCCTCTCGACGGCGGCGGACAGGGCGCGGACACGCTCGAAGAACGGGCCGACCATCGGCACCGGCAGGTCCGTCAGCGTCTCGACGTGCGCCAGCGGGACCACCAGGACGTGCCCCTTGAAGACCGGCCGCGTGTCCAGGAAGGCGACGGCCACGCCGTCGGAGAGGACGACGTGGGCCGGCCGCTCCCCGGCCGCGATGGCGCAGAACAGACAGTCCTCACCTGGCACCGCATCAGAAACCGGCATCACGTCAGCATAGGAGGCACCGGGCGGCCGTACGACCTCCCGGCGGTGATCTCCCGGCGGCGCGGGAGCGCGGCCGTGTCGTCGGTCATGTCACCGGCCATGTCATCGGCCGTGTCACCGGCTCTGTCACCGGCTCTGTCACCGGCTCTGTCACCGGCTCTGTCACCGGCTCTGTCACCAGCCGAGTTTGGCCGCGCCCGAGATGAGGGACCTCGCGATGACCATCCGCTGGATGTCGTTGGTGCCCTCCCCGATGGCCATCAGGGGCGCGTCCCGGTAGAGGCGTTCGAGGACGAACTCCTGCGAGTAGCCGTAGCCGCCGTGGATCCGCATCGCCTCGGTGGTGGCGCGCAGCGCGACCTCCGAGGCGAAGTACTTGGCCATCGCGGCCTCGGAGTTCACCGCGCCGCCCTCGGAGCGGACCGCGGCCCAGTAGGTCAGCAGCCGGGCCGCCTGGATGTCGGTGGCCATGTCGGCGATCTTCAGCTGGATGGCCTGGAAGTCCGCGATGGGCTGCCCGAAGGCGTGGCGCTCGCGCGAGTAGCTCAGCGCGGCGTCGTAGGCGCACTGGGACAGGCCGACCGCGCGGGCGGCGATGTTGATCCGGCCGAGTTCCAGGGCCGACAGGGCCTGCTGCATACCCCGCCCCTCGGTCCCGCCGAGCAGCGCCGACACCGGGACGCGCACGTCCTGCAGCACGATCTCGCACGTCTCGGTGCCCTTGTAGCCGAGCTTGGGCAGGTCGCGGCTGACGGTGTACCCGGGGGTGTCGGCCTCGACGAGAAGGAGGGACATGCCGCGGTGCGCGGGGTCGGTGACGGAGGTCTTGACCAGGACGGGCATCGGGTCGGCGTGCCGGGCGTTGGTGATCCACGTCTTGGTGCCGTTGATCACGTAGTGGTCGCCGTCGCGGACGGCCCGCGTCTGGATGCCCTGCAGGTCGGTGCCCGCCGCGGGCTCGGTCAGCGCGATGCCGGTACGGCGGGCCCCGGTGGCCAGGTCCGGCAGGTAGGCGTCCTTCTGCTCCTCGGTGCCGTAGCGGGCGATCATCCAGGCGGCCAGGGAGTGCGAGCCGAGCACCCCGGCCACGCCCATCCACCCGCGCGCTATCTCCTCGAAGACCAGGGCGAACGACACCCGGTCCAGGGCCAGCCCGCCGTACTCCTCGGGGATCGTGATCCCGAACAGCCCCATCTCCTTGAAGCCCTCGACGATCTCCGTGGGGTAGCGGCCGGCCCGCTCCCACTCGGAGGCGACCGGCACGATCTCCTTGTCGACGAACTCCCGCAGGGTCCGGCGGAACAGCTGCTGCTCCTCGTTGAGCTCGAAGTCCATACGGGGTCCTTTCCGCGAAGCGGTCCTCGGGGGGTGGGCGGGCCGGTCCCGGCCCGCCGGGGGGACACGGCCGTCAGGGGGTGAGCGGGCCGGTCTTGGCCCGCGGGAAGTAGTTCTTGTCCTGCGGCGCGTCGCGGCGGTAGACCATCACCGTGCGGCGCCAGGACATGACCTCGTCGCCGTCCTGGTTGAGGCCGCGGGTCTTGCACGTGACGATCCCGGCGTAGGGCCGCGACCGCGACTCCCGTTTCTCCAGCACGATCGACTCCGCGTACAGGGTGTCGCCCAGGAAGACCGGGTGGGTCAGCCTGATCTCGTCCCAGCCGAGGTTCATCAGGGCGGTCTGGCTGACGTCGATCACCGAGATGCCGAGCACGATCGCCACGGACAGGCCGGAGTTGACGATGATCTTCCCGACCGGGGCGCGCTCGGCGAAGTGGGCGTTGAAGTGGTTCTGGTTGGTGTTCATCGTCAGCAGGGTGAACCAGGTGTTGTCGGCCTCGCTGATCGTGCGGCCGAGCGGGTGCTGGTAGACGTCGCCGACGACGAAGTCCTCGTAGTACCGGCCGAGGCCGGGTTCGTGCACGGTCACGGTCTCTCCCCTGGACGCCGGGACCTCGACGCTAATCGTCTGATGTTTTGGCGGTCAATGGCCGCCCCGTCATTTCTTCCCCCGCTCCTGGCGAAGACCCCGGGAAAGGCCCTCGTACTCCGCGGGAGGCTCCGAGAGGCCTTCCGGAGCCCTTCGAAGATCCCGCTGGAAGCCGGAAGGCCCGTCTCACGCCGGGGACTCGGGGGCGGGCGGCCGTTCCACGCTGGGGTAGTAGGCGGTCCTGAGGTTCTCCAGGTGGCGCAGGGTGGCCTCGCGGGCACCCGCCGCGTCTCCGGCCTCGACGTGGCGCAGGATGACCCGGTGCTCGCGGTCGATGCCGTCGAGGGCGGCCCGCGGGGCCCGCTCGCGGACGAACCGCCCTTCCAGCACCTCGAAGACCGGCCGGGCGACGACTTCGAGCAGCGGGTTGCCCGCCGCGCGGAGCAGCACCACGTGGAAGTCGCGGTTGGGCTCGAAGACCTCGCCGGGCGCGCGGCCGCTCGCACCGGCGATGCAGCCGCGCAGGAGGTCGAGGTCCGTCCCGGAGCGGCGGAGGGCGGCCAGTCCCGCCGCGGGGACCTCCAGCAGCTCCCGGATCTCCGTCAGCTGGTCGATGCCCACCCGCATCATGTCGAAGCTGGTCTCCAGGTAGGCGCTGATGTGGTCGGGGTCGGGGCGGGCGACGAAGCTGCCCCCGGTCACGCCGCGTGCGGTCCTGATCAGATGCTGGCTGGCCAGCAGGCGCAGCGCCTCGCGGACCGTGCTGCGGCTGACGCCGTACCGGGCGCACAGCTCGGGCTCCACGGGCAACCGGTCCCCCGGCTGGAACTCTCCCGAGACGATGCGACGGCGCAGGTCGGCGGCGAGTGCCTGGTAGGCGGTCACCCAGCGATCGTAAGGGAACACCGCCGCCGGAACAGGTGCCCGGCGGCCACCCGGGGTGTCCGGGGCGGCCTCCCGGGTGAAGCGGGAGAACCGGGAGAACCCCGCCCCGAGGCGGGTGCCCGGCGGTCGCGGCAGGACGTCGCGTCAGGGCATGCGCCCGCGCAGGAACGCCGCCGCGATCTCCACCACCCGCCGGGCCTGGAAGTCCATCGCCTCCAGCTGCACGTCGCCGGGCGGGATCGTGCCGTTGTCGGAGGTGTGGCTGGTGCCGTACGGGTTGCCGGAGCGGAACTGGACGGGGTCCGCGTAGCCGGGCGGCACGATGATCGCGCCCCAGTGGTAGAAGGTGTTGTTCATCGCGAGGATCGTGCTCTCCTGCCCGCCGTGGGTCGTCGAGCTCGCGGTGAACGACGACACGAACTTGTCGACCAGCAGGCCCTGGGCCCACAGCCCGCCGGTGGTGTCGATGAACTGCCGCATCTGGGCGGTGGGGTTGCCGTAACGGGTTGGCGTGCCGAACAGGAGCACGTCGGCCCATCTCAGGTCCTCCAGCGAGGCCTCCACGACGTACTGGGTGGCCGCGGCGTGGGCGGCCCAGCCCTGGCTGGAGGCGATGGCCTCGGCCGGCGCGAGTTCCCTGACCTTGCGCAGGCGCACCTCGGCACCGGCCTTCTCGGCGGCCGCGGCGGCGGCCTTGGCCAGCGTGAAGATCGTGCCCGTGGCCGAGTAGTAGATGACGGCGACGTTGACGACCGGCCCGGTCAGCGCCTCTTCGGTCACCGCCTCGCCGGTCACCACCTCTTCGGTCACTGCCTCACATCCCCCCGGGTGCCCTTTCGGGATCGTCCTGCCGGAACGTGCCCGACGATCCCCAGAAGAACCCGTCCTGACCTGCAAAGACTCTTTGACCTGGACGATCACGGAATGCGCGGGGCCGCCGCGCGCCGGGCCCCGCGGAGCTAGCATTCACGCTGATCGAGACACGAGACACCGAAAGACGCGACGCCGGAAAGCCGAGACGGCGAGTCGCCGAGATCCCGAGGAGAGGCCCGTGGAGCAGACCCCCTATGACGAGTGGCGCGAGAGTGCCGTCGATCCCGCCTTCAGCGAGTGGCTGCGCTCGCTGAGCGAGCCGGAGTGGACGGCGGTGGTGAGCCACCCGTTCGCCGCGTCGATCACGCGGGGGGACGTGCCCGACGACGACATGCGCCGCTACCTGGTCCAGGACTTCCAGTTCGTCGACTCCTTCACCGCCCTGCTCGGGGCGGCCGTGGCCTGCGCGGACAGCTTCGAGTCGCGGGTGCCGTTCGGCCAGTTCCTGGGCGAGATCGCCACCACCGAGGAGCTGACCTACTTCCACCGGGCCCTCGCCGCCCTCGGCGCCACCCCCGCGGACATGACCTCACCCGAGCTGGAGCCGGTCACGGCGGACTTCCGCGCCCTGATGGACGAGGCCAGGACCAGCCTGGACTACCCGCTCGTTTTGGCGGTGCTGTGCGTGGCCGAGTGGGCCTACCTGGGCTGGGCCTCCCGCGCCGAGGAGCCGCTGCCGGACAACTTCGTGCACCGCGAGTGGATCGAGCTGCACGAGGGCCCGGCCTTCCGCGCCTGGGTCCAGTTCCTGCGCGGCGAGCTGGACCGGCTGGGCCCCGAGCTGGGCGAGGAGGGGCGGCTGCGCGTGCTCGACTTCTTCCGCCGCGCCGTACGGCTGGAGCTGCGCTTCTTCGACATGGCCGCCGGTTCCTGAGCGGACGCCGGACGACCGCCCGCCCGCGTGGGGGAGGGACCTGTCAGTCCTGGTCCAGATCGCGGGCGGGGGTGGTGTAGGGGGCCTGGCCGGGCCGGTAGACGCCTTCGGTGCCCACCTGGGCGGCGTGGACCTCCTCGTCCGGGGCGTACAGGCGGATCTGGACGCCGTCGGGGTCGGTGACGCCCATCGCGTGGCCCGAGGACGCCCGGAAGACCGGGCCGTGCGGGACGCCGAGGGCGTCGAACCGGGCGGCCCATTCATGGAGCCCCTCCAGGGTGACCTGGAGCGCGAAGGGGTCGGCGTCGAAGAGCGCCCTGGCCAGGTCGGGGTTCTCGCGCAGCGCGATCTGGAAGGCCGCGCCGGGGACCGTGAAGCTCATGCCCCGGATCACGCCGTCGTCGTCCTCGAAGCTGGTGTGGTGCTCCAGTCCCAGGACCCGTTCGTACCAGGAGCGGCTCCGCTCCAGGTCGCTCACCCAGATCTTGAGGTGGTGCACACCGGTCAGTACGGCGTTCAACTCGTCTCCTCAGGGGGCCTGCGTCGTCGTGACGGTCGTGGTGAAGAGGTGCTCGCAGAATTTCTTCCGTGCCTGCGCCCGGCTGAGACCGAGGTCGGCCTCCTCCCTGTCGAGCCCTTCGAAGCTGTCGAAGCCGAGCCTGGCCGCGGCCCTGGTCTCGGTGCCGGGCGCGAGGCGGGCCGTGAAGACGATCCGCCCCCGGTGCGGGACGTGGCTTCCGGTGGCGCACCAGACGCCGTCGGAGCGCTCTCGGCAGCGCAGGACGGCGATCCGCTCGCCGGAGCCGTCGAGCAGCACCGCCCGGGTGGGGCCCCGCGCGCCCTCGGGGAACCGTCCGCCCACCCAGAAGGCGCCCCAGTAGGGGGCGAAGGAGGGGGTCCAGGTCATGGAGTAGTCGAGGGTGTAGGAGACCCGGCCCGCCGCGTCCGGGCGCGGCACGTCTCCGGCCGTCACCTCGATGCCGATCAGCGGCTTGCCCTGGCACTTCTTGGCGGCGGTGACGCAGCTGGCCTGGGCCTGCGGCAGCGGCGACAGGGCGGCCGCGATGAGGGCGAGGCCCGCGGCGATCCCGAGAGCACGGCGCATGAGACCTCCTGTGTGTCCTGCCCCGAGAATCGTTTCCTGCCCGAGAATCGTGTCCTGTCCGAGAACGCTACATGCGCTCGGCTCCTCGCGTGCCCGAGATCAGCATAGTTCGCCTTCCGGGCCGGAAACGGGGACCTGACGGGGCGCCGGCCGCGGGAGGGTCCGGGCGGGCGGAGAGGAGGGGGTCCGCCGCCCACCCGGAAACGGTCAGATTACCCCGACAGACATGAGTTTGGCTCGCCTGCGCGCACAGGACTCGGCCGGATCTCCGGTGACCGCCCCGTTGCCCCGCACTCCGGGAGGGACGGCCACCGCTCCGGGAGGGACGGCCACCGGGGTCGGGGTCAGCGTTCGCCGGGACCGGGAAGGGGGCCGCTCTCGTGCTCCGCCTCGTCCCTGGGCTCGGCGTACGGCTCGCTCTCGGGCGGGTGGCCCCCGGCGATCTGGCGCTGCCGCATGAGTTCGGCGTCGAACTCGGCGCCCAGCAGGATGGCCATGTTGGACAGCCACAGCCAGACCAGGAACACCACCGCGGCGCCGAGCGTGCCGTAGGTCTTGTCGTAGGAGCCGAAGTTGGCGACGTAGGCCGCGAACCCGGCCGAGACGACGACCCAGAGCAGCACGGCCAGCAGCCCGCCGGGGCTGATCCAGCGGAATCCCGGCTGGCGGACGTTGGGCGCGGCCCAGTAGAGCAGCATCACCAGGCCCGCGGCGATCAGCACCAGGACCGGCCACTTGGCGAACCCCCAGACGGTGACCGCGGTCTGCCCGAACCCCAGGGCCTCGCCCGCCACCTCGGCGAGCCTTCCCGTGAAGGTGACGGCCACCGCCGCCACGGCCATCAGGACGACGAGCACCAGGGTGAGCCCGATCCGCAGCGGGGTCAGCTTCCACAGGGGGCGCCCCTCACGGATGTCGTAGATCGCGTTCCCGGCCCTGACGAAGGCGGCGATGTAGCCGGAGGCCGACCAGAGCGCCACCAGCAGACCGGCGATCGCCAGGAAACCCCTCGTGCTGCCGCTGCCGCGCACCTGGTTCACCTGGTCCGTCACCAGCTTCGTGACGTCGCCGGGGGCGAGCGCCGCGACCTGGGACAGGATGGTGGAGATCACGTCCTGGCCGACCAGCCCGAGCACGGACACCAGCACGATCAGGCCGGGGAAGATCGACAGCACCGCGTAGTAGGTGAGGGCCGCCGCCCAGTCGGGCAGGCCGTCTCGCTGGAACTCCAGGACGGTCCGCTTGAGGACCCCCCACCATGCCCCCCGGGGCAGTTGGGAGGGGGTGTCTGGGACAAGGGCGAGCCGCCCCCGCGAATCGCCGGGGGCGGCCCTGTCGGTGCTGCCGGTCATCTACTTCTTCTTGTTCCTGCCTCGCCGCAGGACGCGGAAGACGACCAGGGCGAGCGCGGCGATCGCCGCGGCCGTCACGACGGGGCGCTTGCCCGCCTCGGTCGTGACCCTGCCCGCCGCGTCCTTGATCTCGACGGGGGTCACTTCCTTGACCCGCCCGACGACCTCGGGGGCGGCCTCCCTCACCTTGCCGACCATCTCGGGAGCGGCCACCTTGACCCGCTCCACCATCTCGGTGGCCGTGGTGGCGGTCGCCGCCCCCACCTTGCGCAGGTCGTCGCCCACCTGAGCGGCGGTCTCCTGGAAACGGCCCTTGACGTCGGTCTTGTGCACCAGTGCCTCCACTGTGTCGCCCAGTTCGCGGCGGGCTTCCTCGATGTCCCGCCGCACGCTTTCCGTGTCCTTCCCGTCGTCTCCGACGGTCTTGCCGGTCTCCGTCGCGCCGCCGGTGGCACCGGTGTTGGCGTACGGAGTGGTCGCCGCCGTGGTGTCCGGAACGGCGGCGAGTGTCGTATCTCCCGGGAGCCGGGGCGTGCCGTCGCGCTCGGACCCGGTGACACCGAGGTCCTCGCTGGGCGTGCCGTCCGGCTGGTTCGGCGGGATGTTCAGCGATCCGCTCTCCTCGGGCGTCACCGGTTCGTCGACGCCCTTCCTGCGGGATCCGGTGGTTCCGGCCACGGCCTGGGGCCGCTCGGGTCCGCCCGGGTCTGTCTCAGTCATCGGTGCGCCCTCTCTTTCACCGCGTCGATGTCGTCCTTGACGCTCTCGATGGTCCGTTCGGGGGTCGGCGGGGCGGCCTCGGCGACCTGGCGCTTGCCGAAGAACCCGAGCGCTCCGGCCAGGACCAGCAGCACTCCGCCCACGAGCGCGGCGGCCGCCCACGGGGGCATGACCTGCGCGAGGAACAGGATCACCGCGGCGATCAGGGCGGCCGCCCCGAACAGCGCCACGACTCCGGCTCCCCCGAACAGCCCCACGCCGATTCCGGCGTGCTTGCCCTTCTCCGTCAGCTCGGCCTTGGCCAGGCGCAGCTCGTCCTTGACGAGACGCGAAACCTGCTCCGACATCTGCTTGATCAGCTCGGACGTCGGGAGTGATTCCTTGGTGTTGGTCATGGGCTGCCTCCTCCCCTACAGGAAAGGACGTCTACCCCCTCCTCCCCCGGCAAACATGGACCTGGCTGCGATGATCACAGGGGGTACGGGGGCGACACCGCGACGTGGGGCGCGGCGAACCACTGCCCGGCCCGCGTTCCACCCGTTCCCCGGGCCCGGGGAGACCCGCTCCCCGCCGCCGCCGCACCGACCACCCCCTACCGTTTCATCGACCGATCGAGAGGCGACCATGACGAACATCGTGCTCACCGGCGGCACCCGGGGCATCGGCCTCGGCATGGCCAAGGCGTTCCTGGAGCGCGGTCACCGCGTCGCGCTGTGCGGCACCCGCGCCGAGTCGGTGGAGAGGGCCCTGGCCGAGCTGTCCGAGCCGTCCGGTTCGGACGGTTCGGCCGGGCGGGACGTCCTGGCGATGGTCGCCGACGTCGCCGACCGGAGCCAGGTCCAGGCCCTGTGGGACGCGGCGGCCGGGAGGTTCGGACAAGTGGACCTGTGGATCAACAACGCGGGGGTCTCCCACCGCAGGGAGCCGCTGTGGCGGCTGCCGGAGGACGAGGCCAGGACGGTCCTCGACGTGAACCTGGCCGGGGTGCTCAACGGCACGGCGGTGGCGGTGGCCGGGATGGCCGCCCAGGGCTCCGGGCACGTGTGGAACATGGAGGGGCTGGGCAGCGACGGCCGTACGGTCCCCGGGCTGGGCGTCTACGGCGCGACCAAGCGGGCGCTGACCTACCTGACGGGGGCGGCGGCCGGGGAGATGCCCCCGGGCGTGTCGATCGGGCTGCTCAGCCCGGGGATGGTGGTGACCGACATGCTCACCCACGACTACGACCCGCAGGAGCTGCGCAGGGCGAAGAAGACGTTCAACATCCTGGCCGACCGGGTGGAGACCGTCGCCCCCTGGCTGGCCGAGCGGGCCGTGTCCCGGGCCCGCAACGGCGCCCACGTCCGCTGGCTGACGACCGGCAAGATCCTGCGCCGGTTCGCCGCGGCGCCGTTCGGCGGCCGGGACGTGTTCGGCGAGGGCTGAGCCCCACGCCCCGCACGGGCCCCCGGGGAGGTCGATCACTCTCGCGGCCGGGATACGTCATGATCATAGGGAGGCTCGCGTGTCCAGTGGTGGAAAAGTAGAGGTACGGGCGAAGATGAGCCTCTTGGGATAGTGCGTGGCACGATGAGCGCGATCAGGAAGGCGGCAGACTAGAGATGGCACAGATCGTCGGCGGCGGAAGCCCGGTCAACGACGCCGAGCGACGGGTCATCGCGCACCTGCGAGACAACGCCCCGGACGACTGGCTGCTGCTGCACAACATCGAGGTGCCCCGCGGGGACGACACCTTCGAGGTGGACGTGATCGTCCTGACCGGCCACTCGCTCTGCGTCATCGACGTCAAGGGCACCCGCGGCCGGATCGAGGTCGCGGGAACCCGCTGGTTCCCGCTGCGCCGGGAGGCGTTCGGCTCCCCCGTCGCCAAGCTGCGCGGCAACGGGCGCGCCCTCAAGGGCCTGCTCACCCAGGAGCGCCGCGAGCTGGACCGGGTCTACGTCGACAGCCTCGTGGTGCTCACCGGGGCCGACGCGGAGCTGGTCGACCCCGCCGGCCGCGACTCGCGGCACGTCACCGACCTCGCCGGGCTGATCGGCACGCTGAGCGACGTCTCCCGCGTGCGGCGCGGCCACACCACGGACACCGCGCCGTACGGCACCGCGATCATCGAGGCGCTCAACGGGAGCGTGCGGCGCTCCACGGCGCCGCCGCGCTTCGGCAGCTGGGAGGTGGAGGAGCAGCTGGGCGGCGACACCCGGGTCACCGAGTACCGCGCGATCAACGCGACGGTCCCGGGCAGCGAGACGGTCCTGCTGCGCGTCTACCGGGCCGACCCGCTGGCCGAGGAGGAGCCGAGGGCGGCCGAACGGCGGCTGATCACCAACGCCTACCAGGCCCTCACCAGGATCCCCCCGCACCCGTGCGTGGTGCGCGCCCGCGACTTCTTCGCCATCGACGACGAGAGCCGGTTCGTGCTGGTCCTCGACGACGTGCACGGCCAGGCGCTGCACCTGCACCTCACCGCCCCCGCGTCGTCCCCGTCCACGCTCTCCACCTCGGCCCGGCTGGACGTGGTGGAGGACATGCTGCTCGGCCTGGCCCACGTGCACGCCAACAACGTGATCCACCGGGCGCTCAGCCCCGCGTGCGTGCTGGTGACGGAGGAGGGCCGGGCCATGCTCACCGGGTTCGACTACGCCAAGCCGGGCCCCCGCGCGCACACCGTGGCCAACGAGCTGCCCAACATCCTCGACACCCATTACGCGGCCCCCGAGTGCCAGGCCATGCCGGAGCGGATGACGTCCGCCTCGGACGTGTACGCGGCCGGGGTGATCGCCTTCCAGCTGCTGACCGGGAAGCTTCCGCCGATCACCCCCGACGCCGAGCCCGCCTCCGGCGAGGCGCCCGTGGAGATCCCCGTGGAGGTCATGGACCTGCTGCGGCGGATGCGCGACCACGCGACGGGCAAGCGTCCGGGCGCGGCCGAGGCCCTGGCCGACCTGCGGCGGGCGCGGCGGCCCCGCCCGCCTGCCCCTCCGGCCCCACCGGCTCCCCCGGACCCCGCCACGCGGCACTCCGGCGTACCGGATCCTCGTCCCCGAGACCTCCGCTCCCACGACGGTTCCCACGACGCCGCGCCCCAGGATCCCTCGTTCCAGGATTCCCCGTTCCAGGATTCCCCGCCCCTGGACTCCCGTCCCCAGCGCCCCGGTCACCCTCAGGCCCCGGCTCCCGGGGACCCCGTCGTCCCCGGGACCTCCGGCCTCCCCGGGAGCCCTGGCGCGGCTGGTGTCGAGCGGCCGGAGGACCACGGGCCGGAACACCACCCGCGGGACGCCCGCCTCCGGGCGCCCGCGCAGCCCGCGCAGCACGAGGACGAGCCCTACGAGGGCCTGCCGGCCCAGGAGCCGCTGTTCGACAGGCTCAGGACGAGATTCCGGCGTATCACTGGAAAACAACCGTAGAAGCTCACCGCAAAACAATCGTAAAAAAGCGAATCGCCCGCGCGGGAGCCGGGCCCGGACTCACGGCCGGTGCCTGGCTCACCGCCGGGCGGGCGGTCAGCGGTGGATCAGTGACGAGTCAGCGGCGGGTCAGCGGCGGGTGTGGCCGCCCCGGAAGCGGGCGAGGAGCCCGCGCAGCTTCTGCTGGTTGCGCGGGTCGCGGGCCATCGCCCTGGCCTTCTCCATGTTCCGCTGCCCCTGAGGGGTGCGCAGGTAGTTCCGGACCCGGTCGATCAGCGATGCCATGGTGTCCTCCATCTGTCGGAAACCTCCGACTACCCGGTGAGACCGTTTCCAATCACCTTCCGATCACCGCGGGCACCGGCTCCCGCCCGGCTCAGGAGTCGACGAAGTCGCCGGGGACCATCACCCGCAGGCCGTTGGGCACCGTGCGGATCATGATGGGGGTCATCAGGCGGACCTCGCCGTCGACGTCGGCGGCCATCGGCGGGTCGGTCTCCAGGTACATCTCCCGGCCCACGACGAAGGGGCCTCCCGCCAGGCTGCGCCAGCGGCCGCTGCCCGCGCGGACCATGGTCTCCAGCAGCAGGCGCAGGCGCTTGCCCGAGCCGAGCTGGTAGGCGACCAGGCGGCCGTTGTCGATGCTGATGTCCCTGGCGACCTGCCAGCCGCCGTGGAAGCGGCCGTTGGCGATGTTGAGCTGGTGGGTGAGCAGCTCGTGGCGGCGCCCGTCCACGGTGAGGAAGGCCCGGAACGGCTGGTGGCCCGGGAGGACCGTCAGCGCCGTGAGCGGGTAGGCGGCGCGGCCCAGGAGGCGCTTCACCCCGTGCCTGACCTTGCCCGCGACCTCCACGGAGACCCCGAAACTGGCCAGGTTGGCGAACTCGCGGTCTCCGGCGACGCCCAGGTCGATGTCGGCGACCTTTCCCGTACGGAGGACCTCGACGGCCCCGGCGAGGTCGAGGGGGACGCCGAGGCTGCGGACGAAGTTGTTGGTGGTGCCCAGGGGCAGCACGCCGAGGGCGACGTCGCGGTGGGCGACGTGCTTGACGGCGGCGCTGAGCGTGCCGTCCCCGCCGCCCACGACGAGCAGGTCGGGCTCGTCGGCCAGGGCCTGCTCCAGGGTGGCGCGCAGGCGTTTGGTGTCGACCACCGGGAAGAAGCGGAGCGAGTCGAATCCCTGGGCCCGCAGCGCGCGGACCACGGCGGGGTAGTGGCGCCGGCCCCGGCGCGAGCGCGTGTTGACGACCACGCAGACCCTGCCCTTGGTCCGGATGGCCTCGGTGTGCTCGGCCTTGCTTCGAAGCTCTCCCACGCTGCCCCTATCCGATCGGGTGATTGCCCGTTCAAATGTTAGGGCCCCGCCGTCGGTGACGGCGGGGCCCCGGTGCCCGTGGGCGTCGGTCGGCCCGCTGGGCGGGACGATCTACTGCTTGGGCGGGGTGACCTGCACGATCGCGCCGAGGTTGCCCGGGAACGGGGTGACCAGCTTGAGCTTCACGCCCAGCGCCTTGCCCTCGTCACCGGGGTTGCCGGAGCCGAGGACGTGGCCGTTGCCCATGTCGGTCCCGTACAGCTCGGTGGCCGGGGTGCCGTCGGCGTTGACGACCCGGGTGCTGTAGAGCTGGTCGCCCTTGGAGGGGACGACCGTCGAGGCGTCGAAGTCGCGGTAGAACAGGCTGGTGCCGCGCGCCTCGAACCCGGGGTACCAGGTCTTGGCGTCGGTGAACTCCGAGACGCCCTTCTGCGCGGCCACCTTGGTGCAGTACTCGCTGAAGGGCTCGCCCGGCCCCTCGAAGCACTCGGTGAAGGGGTAGGTCTTGGAGAAGGAGAAGGCGGCGTTCGAGGTCTGCACGCGGCCGTTCATGTTCTTGAGCGTGGTGGTGTCCTTCTCGGCCGCCGCCCCGGTCCGCCGCAGCGGGTCGAAGTGGGAGTCGACGAGGATCAGGCTGCCCTTGGAACCGATGCTCGGGGCCAGTTCGAGGTTGTTGGCCACCGAGTTGTTGCTGTAGTTCGAGTCGCGGTACCAGACGAGCAGGCCGGGGGCGTTGTACTTGACCTTCTCCACCTTCCACGCGCCGTCACGCGAGTAGTTGGTGGTGTAGGTGTACTGCAGGCCCTTGTCGAACCCGTCGAAGTTGCGCCACTCGGCCAGGTAGAACCGGGAGACCTCGCGCTTGCCGTCGTTGACGACCCAGCCCGCGCCGGTGGTGCCGTTGAAGGTGCCGCCACTGGCCGTCCAGCCGGTGGCGCCGCTCTCCAGGTCGTCGCTCCAGACGGTCTGGGTGCCGTTGGTGAGCGCGAAGTCGTCGACGTGCCAGCCGCGCGGGGTGAAGGCGGCGTCGGTGTTGTAGGTCAGGCGCAGCTTGACGGTCTTGCCGGCGAACGGGGCGAGGTCGACGTAGTCGTGCCGCCAGCCGTCGGTGTTGCCGGTGAGGCCGTACTTCTTGTTGCCGAACGCCGCGAGGTTCTTGTTGGGGTCGGTGTAGCCGTCGTCGGTGGAGACCAGGGCGCCGCCCTCGGTGTAGACCTTCTGCTGGGCCCAGGTCGTGCCGCCGTCGGTGGAGATCTCGACGAAACCGAAGTCCCAGTCTTCCTCGATCTCGTAGTTGTTCCACATCCAGAACTTCAGGTCGGTCCCGGCGGGCACCTGGACGTCACGGCCGATCTTGACGTTGGCCCACTCCTGGTCGAAGTTCGACCAGAAGGTCTTGGTGCCGCTGTGCGGCTCGACCATCGTGACCGGGGGGCTCGTCAGGTTGACCCTGACGCCGTCCTGGGTGAGCTTGGGCGTACGCGAGGCCTGGCCGATCGTCACCAGACCGCCGCGGTCGCCGGGGTTGAAGACCTTGGGGTTGGCCCAGCCGAGGATCCACTTGCTCCAGATGCTCATGTGGGAGGGCATCGACTGGAAGATCGGGCCGCTGTGCGAGCCGCTGGACATCAGGTCCCAGAAGTCGACCGCCGAGGAGGCCTGGCCGCTGGTGTCGTAGAGGTCCGGCAGGCCCAGGTCGTGGCCGTACTCGTGCGCGAAGACGCCGACGCCGGAGTCCTCGGGCTGCACGATGTAGTTGGAGATCTTCACGTTCTTGCCGGGCACCTGGTAGCCGCCGGCCACCGCGCTGGAGTGCGCCCAGATCGCGTAGGTGCCCTCGGCGCCGCCGTCGGAGGACTTGTCCTTGCCCGCGTGGACCAGGACCAGGTGGTCGACCACGCCGTCGGGCTCGGCGAAGTTGCCGTCGCCGTCGGCGTCGCCGACGTCCTCGAGGTCGTAGTCGGCCCAGGGGAAGTTCGCGTCGGAGGCGGCCAGGGTGTTGACCGCGTCGATGGCGAGCTGGCCGGCCCCGAGCGGGTTGTCCGGGTGGCCGCTCATGTCCTGCACCGGCTGGCCGCAGGCGCGGGCGCCGTAGTAGGCCTCGGAGTGCGGGACCTTGATCCACGGGCTGGCCTGCCCGGTGACCGTGTAGGCGCCCTTGGACATCTCCTCGTACATGTTCTTCATGGTGTGGCCGGAGATGTCGATGCCCTTGCGGCCGTCCCGGGGGTCGGTCAGGTCGGTGCGGACGCGCTGGGTGATGCCCTGCTTGGTGTAGAGCATCTTGTTGAAGTGGTCGGGGCTGAAGTCGGGCACCCAGAAGCTGTTGTTGTCCTTGTGGGACAGGGTGGCCGGGTTGGGGATCTTGTTGTGCAGCGGGCCGTTGAGCAGCGTGCCCGGCGGCTCGGTGACGCACTCGGCCGGGTCCTCGCTGTCGACGCCGCCGGGCCGCGAGAAGCCGGAGAAGTCGTCGTTGGCCTTGTCGTTGAACTCCACCAGCAGCGTGAGGAGCTTGGCCGTCTTGACGGTCTTCGACTTCTTGAAGATGAAGTCCGCCGGGTTGACGCCCGTCCTGATCGCCTGGGCCTCACGCTGGGCCAGCACCCGCGCGGCGACGGGGTTGCCCTCGGAGTGCTTCTCGGCGAACTTCTTGGACGGGCTGACCTTGCGCGCCTTCGCCGACGGCACGGCCGGGTCGTCGACCTCGGGCTCGTCCCTGGGGGGCGCGTAGTTGATGTAGTAGTCGGCCGCACTCGGCTGGTACCGCGCGACCGAGGTGTCGCTCTCGGCCGACGCACCGCCCACAGCCAGACCCGTGACGGCCAGGCCGATCACGGGGACTATCGCGAGAAGCCGCCTGCCGGCGCCTCCGCTGCTGACTCTGCCGGACAACGTGTCCCCTTCCCTGCGCCCGGGTTGGCCGGACGCGTCACACTCACCGGCCCGCCGTATGAGCGCGCCGAACCGGGAGATTAGACGAGAAGGTAAAGTTAGAGTCAAGAGTCCAAATGATGTTGCGAAAATGCAATAAAGCATGTTTTGTCCGGAGAAGGCATGTTGGCGCAGGCCGTACAGTCCAACGTGTGACCGCTATCTCCGAACTCGTCGCAGCGCTCGCACCGGAGAAGGTGCTGACCGACCCCGACGTGACCGACTCCTACGCGCGGGACCGCACCTTCCTGGAGCCGGGGAAGCCCCTGGCCGTGGTGCTCGCGCACACCAGGGACGACGTGGTCGCCGTGATGAGGTGGGCCACCGAGCACCGGGTGCCCGTGGTGCCCCGGGGGGCCGGGACCGGCCTGGCGGGCGGGGCGACCGCCGTCGAGGGGTGCGTCGTGCTGGCGCTGCACAAGATGGCGGCCATCAGGGAGCTGTCCCCCGCCGACGAGACGGCCGTGGTCGAGCCGGGCGTCATCACCGCCGACCTGGACCGGGCCGCCCGCGAGCACGGGCTGATGTACGCCCCCGACCCCTCCTCGTACGAGATCTCCACCATCGGCGGCAACCTGGCCACCAACGCGGGCGGGCTGCGCTGCGTGAAGTACGGCGTGACCCGCGACTCGGCGATGGGCCTGGAGGTCGTGCTCGCGGACGGGCGGGTGATCAACACCGGCAGGCGCACCGTGAAGGGCGTGACGGGCTACGACCTGACCGGCCTGTTCGTCGGCTCCGAGGGGACGCTCGGGGTCATCACCGCGGCGACGGTACGGCTGCGCAGGGCCCCGTCGGTCTACCCGGCGACGATCGCGGCCGAGTTCACCTCCCTCAGGGACGCCGCCGCCGCCGTCTCGGCGATCATCGCGGCCGGATGCCAGCCGTCGCTGATGGAGATGCTCGACCGCAACACGCTCAAGGCCATTGACGACTGGCGGAACATCGGGCTGGAGGAGTCGACCCGGGCGATGCTGATCGCGCAGTCGGACGCGGCCGACGGCCCCGCGGTCTCCGAGCGGATGGCCGAGCTCTGCACCGCCAACGGCGCGGCCTTCGTGGCGGTGTCGTCGTCGGCGCAGGAGGCCGAGGAGCTGATCGGGGTCCGGCGGATGGCCTACCAGGCCAAGGAGCGGCTGGGCAAGTGCCTGGTGGAGGACGTGTGCGTGCCGCGCTCCCTGCTGCCGGACATGATCGAGAAGATCGAGGCGATCGCGGTCAAGTACGACGTGCTGATCACCACGGTCGCCCACGCGGGCGACGGCAACCTGCACCCGGTCTTCATCTTCGACCACGCCCTGACCGAGCCGCCGCCGCAGGTGTGGGCGGCGGCCGACGAGCTCTTCAGGGAGACCCTGGAGATGGGCGGCACGCTCACCGGCGAGCACGGCGTCGGGCTGCTGAAGCGGCGCTGGCTGGCGCTGGAGACCGGGCCGGTCACCGAGGAGATCCACCACGGGATCAAGAAGGTCTTCGACCCGCTCGGCATTCTCAACCCCGGCAAGGCCATCTGAGCGGACCTCCACGTCGCGGACTTCTACGCCGCGAACTTCCACGCCGCGGGCTTTCACGCCGAGAGCTTCCACGCCGCGTGCTTCCACGCCGCGGCAGATCTCCATCAGCACTCACGCTGGTAGCGTTCTGCCACATATAAACCATTTTTTCAGGGCTTGTTCGGGGTTTGTTTCGGGGGAACATCATGACAGAGCCGCTCACCGGGGAGGATCCACCGCGGCTGGGCTCGTTCGAGCTGGTCGGACGGCTCGGCGAGGGCGGCCAGGGGGTCGTCTACCTCGGGCGGGGGCCCGGGGGCGAGCAGGTCGCCGTCAAGCTCCTGCACCACGGGCTGGCCGGCGACCCCGAGGCCAGGGCCCGCTTCCTGCGCGAGGTGTCGGTCGCGCAGCGGGTGGCCCGGTTCTGCACCGCGGCCGTGCTGCACGCCGACCTGGCCGGCAGCCGCCCGTACATCGTGAGCGAGTACGTCCCCGGGCCGTCCCTGCGCCTGCTGGTCGACCGGGAGGGGCCCCGGCGCGGCGCCTCCCTGGAGCGCCTGGCCGTCAGCACGGCCACGGCGCTGTCGGCGATCCACCGCGCCGGCATCCTGCACCGCGACTTCAAGCCCGCCAACGTGCTGATGGGCCCCGAGGGCCCGGTGGTGATCGACTTCGGCATCGCCAGGGCGCTGGACTCGCCGGGGATGACGGCGACCGGGGTGGCGATGGGGACCCCGTCCTACCTCGCGCCCGAGCAGCTCGGCCCCGGCGAGGTGACGTCCGCGGCCGACGTGTTCGCCTGGGGCGTCACGATGGTCTTCGCCGCGACCGGTACGCCCGCCTTCGGCCAGGACTCCATCGCCGTCGTGATCAACCGGATCCTGAACGCGCAGCCGGAGCTGGGCCCGCTGGAGGGGCCGCTGCGCGACCTGGTCGCGGCCTGCCTGTCCAAGGATCCCGCCCGGCGGCCCACCGCCGAGCAACTCGTCAGCCACCTGATGGGCGCGGGCCCCACCACCCCGGTCCCCCGCCCGGCCTCCTTCCCCCTCCCCGGAGCCGTGAGCGGTCCCGGGGCCCTGCCCGGTCCTGGAGCCGTACCCGGCCCTGGAGCCGTGACCGGCCCTGGAGCCGTACCCGGTCCTGGAGCCGTACCCGAGACGACCCCGAGGCAGGCCGGACCGCCGGCGGCCGGGCACGGCGCGCGGGGCGGGCCCGGGCAGGGCGGACCGGGACAGGACAGGCCTGAGGCGAGGAAGGCACCCCGCCCCGTGGGGCTCATGCTCACCGGGGTGGCGGTGGTGGCCGCGCTCGGCGTGGCGGCCGGGGCCGTGGTGCTCCTCCAGGACGACGGGAAGGCCGCGGCGACGCGACCGGCGGCGTCCCCCGCCGTGTCGGAGACCGCGGGCCAGGAGCCGACGCTCGTTCCGGAGGAGTCCTCCCGGCCCTCCGCGACGGCCTCGGAGGAGGAGACCGGGACGGTCTCCTCGATCACGCCCCACCCGTCCCGGCGCACCCCGCGGCCGCCCTCCCGACCGGCCGGGGGTCAGGACCACGCCACGGGAAGGCCCACGCCGAAGCCCAGCGGATCCCCCTCGCCGACCCCCGAGCCGACGGCCACCACCCCCACGCCGACCCCGTCCGCGAAACCGACGAGCAAGCCGACGACCAAGCCGACGACCTCGCCGCGGCCGAGCGGCACCCCCAAACCCTCGTCGTCCCCGAAGCCGAGCTCCAGGCCCACCACCGCGAAACCGACGGTGAAACCCACCGCCACCGCCAAGCCGAGCCAGAAGGCCAACCCCTACACGGCCACCGGCGTCTGCGGGAGCGGCTACAAGGTGGTCAACTCCAGGGCCCTGGGCGGCGCGGCGACCGTCTATCTCCTCTACAACACCGCCCAGGCCAGGAACTGCGTCGTCACCATGTCCAGGTACGTGTTCCCCTCCAAGATCGCGATGAACGCGACCCTCCAGGTGAAGGGCGGCTCCACCGCGAGCAACCCCGGCAGGTTCACCGCCTACGCGGGCCCCGTGCGCCTGCCCGCGGCCAAGAAGTGTGTGATCTGGGGCGGCTCGCACGGGTCGTTGTCATGGAAGAGCGGCTGGAGCCACTGCGGCTGAGCACGGAGAGGGTCGCGTGCTTCACAGGTCCTCATCGCCTGTCGACGTCTTCCACGGCCTGACGGGACAGCGACGGGACAGCGACGGACACAGTGGCGCCGCCGGAGGGCCGCGAAGGCCGAGGAAGGCTACGAACGCCTGTCCGTCAGCGGAAGCCGGAGGACGAACCGGGCACCACGCGGTGAGTCCTCGATCGTGAGGGTTCCGTTGTGGGCGTGGGCGATGCCTCGCGAGATGGCCAGGCCGAGCCCGCTGCCTCCCGGCTCTCTGCGCCGGCCCTCCTCCAGCCGGACGAAGCGCTCGAAGACGCGCTCCCGGTGCTGCGGCGCGATTCCGGCACCGTCGTCGCACACGGTGATGACGGCCGAGCCCTCCACCCGCCCCACGGTGACGTCGACCTTTTCCTCCGCGTGCCGCCGGGCGTTGACCAGGAGATTGTTGATGACCCGGATCAGCTGGATCCGGTTGCCCGGAACGTTCACGTCCCGGCTCGCGCCGACATGGACCGGTACGCCACCCGCCATGGCCGCCACCTCCCTCACCACCAGCGCGCCGACGTCGATCGGCTCGTACGCGGCCGGCTCCCCGGCACGGAGCCGGGCCAGCACCAACAGGTCGTCGACGATCGTCTCCAGCCGGTCGGTGACCGCCAGCGCCTCCCTGATGGTCTCGTGCGGGTCGATGTCGGCCGGGTAGAGCACCGCCTCCTCCAGCCGGGCGCGAAGAGCGGAAAGCGGCGTTCTGAGCTCGTGGGAGGTGGAGGAGGCGAACCGACGTTGCTCCTCGAACATGTTCACGTTGTCCACGGCGAGCCCGGCCCGGCTGGCGATGTCGCTGACAAGGGACAGATCGGCCGAGTCGTACGCCAGGGAGGTCTCGCTCCGGGCCAGGGTGAGCGCACCCAGCACCCGGCGCGGCGTACACAGCGGCGCGATGATGACCGAATGGGCTCCCAGCTCCTCGTACAGCCGCCGCCGCTGGACGCCGCACTCCTCCGGGTCGGTTCGCCCGGCCAGGTCCGCGGGGCCGAGCAGCACCGCGGGGCCGCCGCGCAGCACTCGCGCCATCGGCGCCTGGGAGGTCTCCGGAAGCGCCGGAAGCGGCCCCTCCCACCGCTTGTACTCGACAGCGCCTCGGCCGTGTTTGACCACGACCGCCACCCTGTCCACCCTGTCGCCGCCGGGGCCGAGCAGGTCGATCATCGCCCAGTCGGCCAGCCGGGGCACCACCAGACGGGACAGCCGCCGCAGCGCCTCGTCCACCTCCAGGGTGGAGGCCAGCACGGTGCCGGTCTCGGCCATCAGCGACAGCCGGTCGGTCAGCTTCTCCAGTGCCGCCAGGGCGACCGCCTGCTTGTGTTCCACGGCCTTGTGCCGCGACAGGTCGTAGAACAGGACCACCGAGCCCACGTCATTCTCCCCGCCCAACGGGAGCGGGGCCGCCATCACGCCCACCGGGACCAGGCCCCCGGATCCGCGAGTGAACCACGCCTCCTCGCTGCGGACGTACACCCCCTCGGCGAACGCGGCCAGAACCTGGCAGTCCTCCCGGGGCACCGGGCTTCCGTCGGCGTTGCGGTGCAGCAGATCGTGGGGGTCGGCCCCGATCAACTGCCGTGCGGGACGATCGAGCAGGCTCTCGGCGTACGGATTGACCAGGAGAATCCTCCCTGCGGAGCTGACCACGTACAGACCCACACGCAGACCGTGGAACAGGGCCCTGACGACTCCCTCGCTGAACCCGTACCTTGCCCAGTCCTCCAGGTCGTTGCCGGCTGTCATGGCGGTCCCCCTTACCCACCATCTGCCCAACCCGTCAAAACGGCGAATAGTCCCCCTTAGGGTATTTACCTTAAGAGGGACTGCCGTATGAACCGGGGAGATCCTTCGTAAATCGTTCTCGACCCACGAGGCACGTGCCCTTCAGGTCGAGGCGAGCCCCGACAGGACAGGGGA
Source organism: Streptosporangium nanhuense (assembly GCF_059358815.1). Classification (NCBI taxonomy): domain Bacteria; kingdom Bacillati; phylum Actinomycetota; class Actinomycetes; order Streptosporangiales; family Streptosporangiaceae; genus Streptosporangium; species Streptosporangium nanhuense. The sequence continues at coordinate 578,583 of NZ_JCADBG010000001.1, read as the reverse complement.
GAGCCGGAAACGCCCCGCACCTGGCGAGCCGCTCTGATGAGTCACGTACGGCCGCGCGGAGCCCGGCGATCTCCTCAGCCGGAACGAGACAGGCGATGGTCGACAGCGGCGCATGAGCCTGCGGTTTCTCACGAGAGAACCGCCCCCCCCGGCTTTTATGATCGAAGTGTGACCGGAAGTCATAGGCGTCCCAGACGCGGCGGCCTGCACCTCAGCAAAGAACAGCTCGCGCTCCTCACGCTCCTGGGCCTCGTCATGGCGACGGTTTCCTCCTCGTCCGACGTGATCGGGATCTTCGACTCTCCGCCGCCTGTCGTGGTCGTGGTTCCGTCGCCGACGGCATCCGCCCCAGCCGGGAGCGCCGACGAGATGATCGCCTACTTCCAGGCGTCAGAACATCGTTCGTCGTCGATGGCCCAGCGAACACAGGCCGAGATCGAAGCCCTGGCCGGTTTCGTGGGGCCCGGTGACCGCACGGAAATCGTCGAACGAATCAGAGAACTCAGTGTTGAGAAAGCGGATCACGAAACGGATGCCAGGTATTTCCACCGGGCACTTCATCGATTGACCGCTGATACCTGATGTCCGAAGCGCCGACGGGCCGTCTTTGACGAATTCCGCATTCCACGGGAATGTTCAACGGTCGCCCCGGATCGCCGCCGGCCCCGGCTGTCGTGCGAGTAACGGGACGTCAACCGTGCCATCGGTGACCTTTGAGAGGCTGGAAGGTGCTGAACAGGCCGCGCTGTCGCCCGCATCGAGCGACCGCGCCCGTACGGGCGATCCCTTGTGCCGCGGCTCGCGGAGGAATGCCGCTGTTCAGGATGAAACGGTTCCTGTCGTGTCGGTGGGTGCTGCGAGCATGGCGGGATGATCACGCCTCCTGACGACTACTCCTGGTTCTCTCCCGAGCGTTTCCCCGAGTTTGCGGATGCCTACTGCTTCACCTACGTCCGCGGCCTGACGCTTGAGGAAGTGGTGACCCGGCTCGGCGTCCGGGTCGAAGACTGCTCTCGCGTGACGCTTGACGAGCTGGTCCGGTGGCAGACCTTCGGTGCCGTCGCCGTCGGGGACTGGGTGCTCCTCGTCGAGGCCTGCAGCGGTCTCGGCATCACCGAAGAGATCATCATGCCGCTGTCGGCGGGCACCCGTCTCGTCTCCCACTTCTACCTCGACGTCGACGTCATGGACTACTTCTACTGGATCGACGACGGAAGGATCCGGTTCGAGTTCGCGTACCAGGAAGGCTATTCCCACTGGATCGAGGACGGCAGGCTCCAGTTCATGTTCAGGCCTCATGAAAGCTACTCGGAGGAGATGCCGGACGAACTCGCGGAGACCATCGAGCGGATCGACTCCACCTACCCACCGCACACCGACCCCCACAGAGGGCCGGCGTTCCTCATGGCCGAGCGCCTCACCGGGATCACGATGACGCCGCGGCTGCTGCAGGAGTCCACTTACCTGGGCGGAGTCGTTCCCGGATCGAGGTGAGCGGGACCCGCCGTCCACGGCCCCCGCGGGTCGGCCGCGGACGGCGGATCACTTCGCCGCACGCTCCCGCAGGCTTCACGGGGGCACCGTTCTCCGCGAACCCGCCGTACCAGGCCATCAGGCCATCAGGCCATCAGGCCATCAGGCCATCAGGCCATCAGGCCGGAAAAGCCGCACTTCACTCTCATCGCGGCGGCGCCGGGAGCGAAGTTCACCAGCGTGAGTACCGGCCGGGCCGCACAGGCGATCCACGAGCGCGTACGGGCGCCGCTGGAGCACGAGCGGACCGCGCCCCCTCTCCGGGCCCGGCGGAGCCGGCCGCCGACATCATCGGGGCGGTGACGTGCTCCGGCCGGACGCCCGGAGCGTGGAGCAGTGCCACGCGTATGACTTCCGGCAGAACTTTCCCCTGCAGGCCGGCGGGCCACCCACAAGAAATTCACAGAAGCGAAATACATTCAGCAGTCAGGACATATTTCCATTGTTGAAAAATTCATTTAGGGTCCGTTGACGAGAACGGCGCTTTCGCATGTCGATCATCGGGTAGCTCCTGCTTGCCGCCGCCGTCGCGGTTCAGGCAATACGATTCCCTTGAATTACAAAAGACATGGAATGCAATGACTCCTAGCGGTAAAAAAATGGACTTCGGCCATTATTTCCGGCAAACGTGCCCGAAATTGGTCCGTCGCAGCAACAGCAATCGGCGCCGTCCTGGCGCTTTCCTGCCAGACCCCGGCCGGTGCCGCCTCCGACACCACGTCAGCCCTGCTTCTCAACACGCGGACCGTCGCCAAGGAGATCGCCCCGGCCCGCAAGGCCACCGGTAGATCCGGCCATTCGCGTATCCGTGCGATGGGAACCGTCGCGCGGAAGGCCCGCGATGACGGCAGGAAGCGCTGCGGGTGCCGCGACGGTCATGACGGCGAGTGACGCATCCGGAGCCACCGAAACTCCTCGGCTTTCAGATCGGTTGTCCCATGTCGGTGGCCACCATCGAAATCGCCCGCGGCCTGGACGAGGAGCCAGGCCGAAGGGGGGCGCGCCATGCGCCCCCTGGGCTCGGGGGCGAACCATCTGCTGGAATCGCATCCCTGCGGCGATCCACCCGGCCGACACCCCGGTGCGGTCCGGCGTACCCACGCGCGAAGGTGTGGGGGGTTGAGGAACCTCCGTGCGGAACCGGCGACAGGAGCGTTGTCGCGGATGACAGGGCTGACCGATCCCCGGCTCCTCCGGGGCGCCGCACGTCAGCCGGGAGGCCGTCATCGGCGCGTCGCGTGACGTGCTCACCGTACCGCCGGAGCGGTCGCGCCGCCGGCCGTGCGGCGACGGGCGGTCAGATCCGGCGCAGGCGGCGGATCGGCGGGATGAGCAGGAGGGCGGCGCAGACGGCGGCGGTGACGCCGGTCGAGACGAACAACAGGTCCCGGGGTTCGACGATCGAGGAGACCGGGCCGACGAGGGCCTGGCCCACGGCCACGCCCGAGACCGAACCGGCGACCTCGTAGGCGGTCACCCGGTTGAGGACGTCCGGGGCCACCTGCGTCTGGACGCTCGTCGACCACATCACCGACCAGAACGCCCAGGACGCGCCGCCGAGCAGATGGCCCGCCATCAGCGGGAGAAGCGGAAGCTCCAGGGCGACCGACAGCGGGATGCAGATGAAGCCGATCATGGCGACCGCTCCCGCGGCCAGGGGGCGGGCGGGACGGAAGCGGATCGCGACCAGGCCGCCGATCACGGTGCCGGCGCCGAGGGCGGCCATCGCCCAGCCGTAGGCGGCCTCGCCCAGGCGGTCGCCGATCAGCCGGGAGCCGAGCGGGATGTAGGGGCCGAAGACGAACATGCCGAAGAAGACCCAGACCAGGATCACCGACCACATCCAGCTGCGGGAGCGGAACTCCACCCAGCCGCGCCGCAGGTCGACCAGGACCGTCGAGGACTCCCCCGCCCTGACCCCGGCCCCGGGGGCGAGCCTGATCAGGGCGAGACAGAGGCCGCTGAGCAGGAAGGTGGCCGCGTCGAGGGCGTAGACGGCGCCCGCGCCGGTCAGCGCCATCAGCAGTCCGGCCAGGACCGGGCCGCCGAGCTGGGTGGCCGCGTCAGCGATCTTGAGGGTGCCGTTGGCCCGCTGGGGGTCCTTCGCGACCAGCGGGACCATGCCGTTGACGCCGGGCTGGAACATCGCGGCGGCCGTACCGGACAGCGCGGAGGCGACGATCAGCAGCCACAGCGGCGGGGTGCCGGTGAAGAACGCGACGGCGAGCACGCCCTGGGTGACGATCCGCACCAGGTCCGCGCCGATCATCATGGCGCGCGCGCCGAACCGGTCGGAGAAGACCCCGCCGAACAGAACGAACAGCACGAAGGGCGCCGTCCAGACGGCGAGAACGTACCCCACGCCCGAGACCCCGTAGACGGCCCCGACCGCCAGTGCCGTCGCGACCGGCATCATGGCGTCGCCCAGCAGCGACACCACCCGGGCCGCGAAATAGAAGGAGAAATCCCTGGTCCAGAGCGTGGGCGGGGCGCTCGGGGCATCTTCACGATCGAGAATCGCGGTCATGTGACGAACTCCATGACCACTCATTCTGGATATCTACATACATCCCCACAGACGCCCTGAGTGACATTATTGGGTACATTCTTGCCATGAGGCATCGCGTGGTCGCCCTGGTGGGTCCCGTCCAGGAGATGTACCCGGTGACCTGCGCGTCCGCCGTGTTCGGCCACCACGGCCCCGACATCCCCCAGCTCTACGACTTCCGGCTCTGCGCCGAGCGGCCCGGCCCGATCCCGACCACGCTGGGCGCCGACATCGTCGTCCACGACGGCCTGGAGGCCCTGGCGGAGGCCGACACGATCCTCATCGCGGGCTGGTGCCCCGGGCCGGACTTCTCCGCCGAACTCGGCGCGGCGGTCCTGGCCGCCCACGGCCGCGGCGCGCGGGTCGTCGGGATCTGCGCGGGCGTCCACGTCCCGGCGGGCCTGGGCCTGCTGGACGGCCGCGGCGCCGCGGCCCACTGGGAGCTCACCCACGAGTTGGGGCGGCTCTACCCCAGGGTCCGTGCCGACGCGACCGTCCTGTACGTCGACCACGGCGACGTCGCGACGGCGGGCGCCACGGCCACCACCGTCGACCTGTGCCTCAACCAGGTCAGGCGCGACCACGGCGCGGCCCTCGCCATGCGGATCGGCCGGCAGCTGTCGGCGGCCCCGCACCGCGAGGGCTGCCAGCGCCAGTACCCCGCGCTGCCGACGACCGGGCCGGTCCCCGACTCCCTCGCCCCGCTCCTCGACTGGATAACCGCCAACCTCGACCGGCCGCTCACCCTGGAGGACATGGCGGCCCGGTCGGGGATGTCGGCGCGCACCCTCAGCCGCCACTTCACCGAGCAGCTCGGCATCTCCCCCGGCCGCTGGCTGCTCGACCGGCGCATCGCGGGCACCCGCGCCCTGCTGGAGGAGACCGACCTTCCGGTGGAGACGATCGCCCAGCGCGTCGGCCTGTCCTCGGCGGTCAACCTGCGCCGCCGCTTCCACAAGGCGCTGAGCACCACCCCGGCCGCCTACCGGCGCTCCTTCCGCTGACCGGGCACCAGGCTCGGTTCGCCGGGCGTACGGCGGCGAACCGAGCCGGGCGTACGGCGGCGAACCGAGCCTGGTGTGCGGCGGCGAACCGTGCCGCCGCCACCGGCGCCTCTCGCCCGCCCAGGAGATCCCGGCCGGGAACCACGTCCCGGCGCCGTCGGGCTCCCAGGCGACGAACGCGCCGCCTTCCGTGCCCCGGGAAGTTCGGAGCATGCGGACGCCGCCTTCGCCTCGTTGCGGGCCCCGGAGAGGCCGCCCCTTAAATTGGACTTGCTAGTCCAATTTGCGGTGACATAAGACTGGACCATGCAGTCCAGTAAACCCCATGCTCCCCCGTCTCCGCCGGTGGCGCCGGCGCAAGCCCGCAAGGGGCTCGCCCCGGCACTCGTGATGCTCTCGGTGACGTCCGTCTCGTACTCGCTGGTGCTGTCGATGGTGAACCCCGCGCTGGAAACGCTGCGGCGGAGCCTGCGCACCGATCAGCTCGGGGTGAGCTGGGTGCTGACGTCCTATCTCCTCTCCAGCGCCCTGCTCACGCCCATCCTGGGCAGGCTCGGCGACCGCTTCGGCAAGCGCCTGCTCCTCGTGGCCGCCCTCGGCCTGCTGGTCGCCGGGAGCGTGGCCGGCGCCCTCGCGCACCAGCTGCCGGTGATGGTGCTCGGACGGGTGCTTCAGGGCGCCGGCGGCGCCGTGCTCCCGCTGGCCTTCGGGGTGATCCGCGATCTGGCGCCCGCCCCGCGGGTCGGGTCCGCCGTCGGCGTCGTGGCCGCCATGAGCTCGGTCGGCGGCGGGCTGGGAGTGCTCGTCTCCGGCCCGATCGTCGAAGGGCTCGGCGTCGCCTGGCTGTTCTGGCTGCCCGCGATCGCCAACGGCGTCATCGCCGTCCTGCTGTGGCTGACGATCCCGGACCGCGGAGCGCGGGCCGCGGGCGGGGTGAACTGGCTCGCGGCCGCGCTGCTGTCGGCCGCCCTGGTGTGCGTGCTGCTGCCGCTGTCCCTCGGCGCGGATCGCGGCTGGCTCGCACCGGGCACACTCGCCCTGTTCGCCGGCGCGGTCGTCTTCGGCGCGCTGTGGGTCCTCGTCGAGCTGCGATCGCGGACTCCGCTGATCGACATGACCGTGTTCCGCTTGCGGCCGGTCTGGACGGCGAACCTCGCCTCGCTGCTGTTCGGCGTCGGCCTCTACTCGGCGATGGGTTTCATCCCCTCCTTCCTCCAGGTCCCCCGGCAGGCCGGCTACGGCTTCGGCGCGTCCGTCACCGCCTCGGGCGTGCTGTTCGCCCCCATCACCGTCGCCATGTTCACCACGGGACTCCTGGCCGGCCCTCTCATGCGCCTGCTACGGCCCAAGACCGTGCTGGTGATCGGCGCGATCCCGCCCATCGTCGGCTTCGCCTGGCTCGCCCTCTCACACGACCGGCTCTGGGAGGTCGTCGTCGCCACCTCCGTCGGCGGGCTCGGCTTCGGGATCGCGCTCTCCGCCCTCTCCGCGGTCGTCGTGCACGCGGTCCCGGCCACCCAGACCGGAGCCACCGCGGGAATGAACGCGAACATCCGCACCATCGGCGGCGCGCTCGGCGCCGCCATGGTCTCCAGCATCCTCGGAAGCCATCGCGGCGCTCTCGGCCTGCCCGCCGAGAGCGGGTACACCATCGCCTTCGCCGCACTCGCGACCGCCGCGCTGGTCAGCCTGATCGCCTGCCTCGTCATCCCGACCGCGCTCGGCCCGGACGGCGCCGCACCGGAACACGAGACGCCGGAGCAGGAGGCCGCCGCGCTTCTCGACCGGCACAACCCGTTCTGACCCCCTCGACCCCGAACGAAAGGACGAACGAACCATGTCCGACAACCCGAGCGAGCGCGAGGCTCGTAACGACGCCCTCATCCGCGAATTCGTCGACGCCTTCGAGAGGAAGGACCCGGCCCTGCTGGGGAGGTACTTCGCCGACGACATCGTCTTCGAGAACTACGGCGACCCGGAACTGCGCGGCCGGACGAACCTCGTGAACATGTGGGCGAACGTCTTCCGCACCTTCGCGCAGGTCAGGTTCGAGACGCTCAACCAGGCCGTCAACGGTGACCTCGTCATCGCCGAGCAGATCCACGGACTGGGCCTGCCCGGCAAGGAGCTCGCCCCCATCAGGAACCTCGCCGTCTACGAGATCCGCGACGGCGAGATCGCCGCCTGGCGCGACTACACCAACCCGCAGAAGGCCGGCCGGCTTCTCGGCCTCTGACCGCGGGCGACCGGAAGAGACGACCAAGAGAGAAGACACCCGTGAGAGACCTGGAGACCCTCAACGCCATCGAGGACATCCGCCGCCTCGAGGCCCGTTACGCCCGCTACGCCGACCAGAGGCGCTGGGACGACCTCGCCGGCCTGTTCACCGAGGACGGCTGGTTCCGCCCCCTCGACGCCGAGGGCAACGAGCTCGCGAACATGGCCGGCCGACGGGACATCGCGACCCAGCTCGGCTCGCGCAACTCAGGCGACGTGCGGCTCGTCCACCAGCTGTTCACCCACGAGATCGACGTCGAGTCCGCCACGACGGCCACGGCCGTCTGGGCGATGGCCGACCTCATCTTCCGCGGTGACGGCGCCGTCCCCGAGCAGAGGCCCGGCGACGCCCTTCCGCCCTTCCGCACCATGCGCGGCTGGGGCCACTACCACGTCACCTACCGCAAGGACGGCGGCCGCTGGTTCATCGCCACCCGCGTCCTGAGCCGTACCCGGCTCGAGTTCGGCTACTGAGCCACCGACACGATCACGCAAGGAGCGACACCATGACCGACCTCGAGAAGGACCGCTTCCACATCTCGATCCCGCAGGAGACGATCGACGACCTCAGGGCCCGGCTGCGCGGCACCCGCTGGCCCGCGGACATCGACGAGAACGACAGTCACTACGGCACGAGCCTCACCTACATGAAGGAGCTCGTCGACTACTGGGCGAACGAGTTCGACTGGCGCGAGGCCGAGAGGAAGCTCAACGAGTGGGACAACCACCGGGTCACCATCGACGGCTCGCCCGTCCACTTCATCCGGAAGGAGGGCACCGGGCCGGACCGCATCCCGCTGATCATGACTCACGGCTGGCCGTGGAGCTACCGTGAGTGGACGAAGGTCATCGGCCCGCTCACCGACCCGGCCGCCCACGGCGGCGACCCGGCGGACGCGTTCGACGTCATCGTGCCGTCACTGTCGGGCTTCGCCTTCTCCACCCCGGCGAACCGGCCGGACATGAACTTCTGGAAAATGGCGGAGTTGTGGCACAAGCTCATGACCGAGCATCTCGGCTACGAGAAGTACGCCGCGGCCGGCTCCGACTACGGCGCCCTCGTCACCGGCCAGCTCGGCCACAAGTACGCCGGCGAGCTCCACGGCATCTGGCTCAGCCACCGCATCCACCTCGACATCTTCCAGGGTGACCGCCCCTGGGACATCACCGGCGGCGCCCAGGTCCCCGACGGCCTGCCCGGCTCCTTCCGAGCCGAGGTCGTCGACATGCAGCAGCGCTTCGCCTCCCACGTCGCCGTGCACATCCTCGACAACCAGAACCTCGCCTACGGCCTGGCCGACTCGCCCGTCGGCATGCTCTCCTGGATCCTGCGCCGCTGGACCAAGTGGAGCGAGTCGAACGGCGACGTCGAGAGCGTCTTCCCGCGCGAGCACCTCATCACCAACGCGACCATCTGGTGGGTCACCAACTCCATCACCAGCTCCATCCGCTCCTACGCGAACGCGAACCGCTATCCGTGGACGCCCTCGCACGACCGCACCCCGATCATCGAGGCACCGGCCGGCATCACCTTCCTCGGATACGAGAACCCGCCCGGCGTCTCCACCGAACAGCGTGTCCAGCACTTCCTCGACGACCCGCGCGAGAAGGACTGGTACAACCCGGTCTACCTCAAGGCGCACGAGCACGGCGGCCACTTCACCGCGTGGGAGAACCCGGAAGCGGTCGTCGAGGACATCCGCGCCACCTTCCGGCCGCTGCGGTAGAGCGGAGATGAGTGGGTCGCAATGTCCACTTCGGGAATCGCGGGCTGCTCCGACACGTCCGTCCGCGACCCCGCGCTCCGGCCGGTTCTCGGCGCGCCCGTGGCGATTTAGAAATGCTGGACCGCCGGGTTCGGGCCGGAGCTTTCTGCCTCGTCACACCGGCGGGGAGGCCGACGTCCGGCACGTTCCGTCAAGCGCTCGGCCAGCGCGGCCACGGCGTTCGCCAGGTCGGCAGGCTCCTGGTCGAGGTCCAGGACATGTGCGTGCACCCTGATGTCCGAGTTCTCGATCTGGTACGGCTCCACCGACGGCGTCCCGGAGGCGTAGACGAGATGCCCGTCGGTGAGACCGAGAGCGGTGCAGTAGGAGATCAGCTGAAACAGATGCCCCGTCGGCGGAGCACCGTCCAGCGTCCGGTATTTCGCGTCGACGACCGCTTCGGGCCGCCCGTCGCGATGGACGAGAATGTCGGGCCGGAAGAGCACCCGCTTCTGCCGATCCAGCCGGTGCCCCTGCTGGGCAGCACAGCCCAAGCCGTACGACGGGAGCACGGTGGTGAGTTGCCGGGCGAGGAAACGTTCGAAGATCTGGGCCATGTTCAGGATGAACCCGTCGATCTGTATCGCCTGAATCCCCTCCTGCTGAAGTGAGGCTCCGGAAAGGAGGAGTTCGGCCAGCCGGAGCGCGGGGACATATCTCTCGTTGAGCCGGGTCGGTCGCCACGGCGGCAGCGGTGCTCCGGGGCGGACGGGGACGACGCCGACCAGCCGCGCGCTCAGATGTCGCAGCAGCGCGAGCGTGCTGCCCGCTACGTCAGGAAGGGTCTGGGCGAGCTCGATCGCGCCGAGCAGGATCTGATTTTCTGGGATGTCCGCCAGGTAGTCGTCGTAGGCGACCTCGATCGCGGTGGGCAAGCCCATTCGGCGGCTCAGTTGGGCGCTGGTACGTATCCGGCCTCGCACGACGGTGAGTGCGTCCTCGCGGTAGACATAGCCGTGCAGAACCCCGCCGCGAAGCACACGCTCCGCAGCACGGGCGAACAGGGTGGTCAGGGCGGGGACGAGGAGGTCGTCGGTGGCGGCGGTGATCTGGCGGTTCTGCCAGATGTCGTCGTGTTCGAGCAGGCCGAGCAGCCGCCGGACAGGCAGTTTCGGCCGGACGCGCAGCTCGACGGCGCCGTCGCCGTGACCCAGCCGTACGGTCCCGACCCGCTGGCGTCCGGCGAGCCGCCACAGCCCACTCCCGGTCGGGGTGATGGTGACCAGGTCGGGAACTGTGGCCAGTGCGGCGACCTGCACCGGAGTCAAGGCCCGGGGCGGCTCGGCCGTGGCCTCCGCGAGATGAAGATGCAAAGTCACGGCAGAGTGTGGCCGATCGCGGTGAGCAGGCCCGGCAGGCCGTACTCGGTCTCGATGTCGTCGATCCTGCCGTAGAGCTGGTCTTCCAGCAGGGGAAGGATCTCAGCCGCCCAGATGAGCTCCAGCCCGCGCCGGGTGGCCACGCCGGGCGTCATCAGGTAGGAGGGGCCGACGGCGCGGTCCGGGTCGTTCAGGCGGCGGTTGACCTCCTCCAGCAAGAGCGCGGGCAGGACGGGAAGGCGCTCGCGCTCCAGCCAGCGGCGTAGCAACCCGTCGACCGGGGGCCGGTCAGGGGTCAGGGCGCGAAAGACGAACCGACGGCGCATCGCCGCGTCGATCAGTGCCACCGAGCGGTCGACGGTGTTCATCGTGCCGATGACGAAGACGTTCTTGGGCAGCCTGAACGGCTCGTCCGGCGAGTACTGCAGGGTGATCTCGTGGTTCCGGTACTCCAGCAGGAAGTACAGCTCACCGAACACCTTGGCCAGATTGGCGCGGTTGATCTCATCGATGACCAGGACGTACGGCCGATCCGGCTCCTTCTCGGCGGCCTCCACGGCGTTCTTGAACGGGCCGGGCACCAGGTCGAAGCCGATCGTGCCGTTTTCGCCGAGCCGGGGGCGGAAGCCTTCGATGAAGTCCTCGTACCCGTAGGAAGGATGGAACTGCACCAGGCTGGTGCGATCGGGACCGGCCAGAGCCTCGCCGAGCTTGGTGGCCAGGTAGGTCTTGCCGGTGCCGGGCGGGCCGTACAGGATCATCTGTCGTTTGGTGGTCAGCAGGTCGGCGGTCTCCCGCAGCCAGCCGAGCGGCATGAGCAGGTCGTCGGCGAACATCTGGGTCAGCGTCGGGACGATCAGGTCACGGGTCTCGTCCCGGGCCAGCACCTCGTCGGTGAGCTGTTCCTCCAGTCCGGCGCCGGTGGCCAACGCCGCGATCACGCTGGTCAGCTCGCAGATCACCATCGTGCTTTTGAGCTTGGCCTGGGCTTCCTCGGGGAGGGCCTGGCGGCTCACGGCGACGGGGTTCCACTCGACCGCGCGGCGGCGAGCCAGGCCACGGTCGGCGGAGTCGTCGTGATACGCGTCACCGGTGACGGTACCGACATAGACGGCGTCACCGTCGACGGTCGCGACGAGATCACCAGGTTGGAAGCCGCTGAGGAACCGCCACAGCTGCCCGGTCGCGGCGTCCTTCGCGCCTTGTTTGGCGTCGGGGATTCCGGCGGCGACAGCCTCCTTGACCTGCTGCCGGGACGCACCGGCCGGTAGTCGTTCGATGTCCGCGAAGCTGACCGAGCAGAAGCCCTCACTCAACCACAGCGGGATCGCGTTGACGCCGTCGACGTTGGCCCCGCGCACCAGCCAGCCCTTCTGCGGCCGTGGTGGCGCAGGCGGCTCCCAGCGCGACCGCCAGGGCTCGTCGTAGAAGTTGAACCGTCCGCCGTGTTCCGCTTCGATCCGCTGGCGAATGGTGTAGATGTCCCGGTCGAGATCCCCGGTCGGCTCGGTGAGCCGGTCGATGAAGGCGTCACGGATGAGCTGCTTGTTGCGCTCGACCGAGACGGGGGCGAACACATCGGGGAACAGCAGGAACAGCAGCACGTGGAACTGGGCGCGGGCCCGAGACTTGCCGTCGTAGTCGGTGAGCACCGATTCGGCCAGTTCCCGGAAGCGCCACGGATCCCGCAGAGCCGATTCCCGTTCCTCGGGCGGTAGCTTCACCAGCAGCCGCGTGAGGCGGATAAGAAAGGCGAACTGGGCCCAGCGGTAGTTGAGGAACGCCTGGCCCCCCTTCATGTAACCCGGTGAGGCCGCCGCGGCCAGCTCCTCGGGCACCTTCACCGGGAAGGACGCCCACGAAAGCACGCTGTCCAGGATCTCGAATTTACGATTGACACCGATCGTGGCCGGGCTCAGCGGCATGACGTTGAGATAGAGCAGCTCGGCGGCGAGCACGATCGCCTCGTCGCTGCCTTCGGCGATCTGCCGTTCGAGCTTGACCAGGAACTCGTCGGAGGACTCGTCGAAGTTCTCCACGAACCGGCGGAACAACTCGTCCGCCACCTCGGGAGTCCAGGTGCGCAGGCCAGGAGCGAATGACGACTGCCCGGTCAGAACACCGTTGTCGACCACCTGGCGTGCCGCACGGCACACGACCACGCCCTGCTTTCGATCCACATGATCCCCTTCCGCGTAACCTCGGCCCCTACATATCCTCACGTGGCCCGCAGGACGTTACGCAGGGTTGATCAGAAGGCGTTTCTCCCTCACCTCTGCGCTCTTGGCCAGCAGGCTCTACCTCCACCCGCACCGACCTGACCGGTGGAGAACCTTTCCCTCGACACAACAATCGAACAATTGTGCCAGAACACCACAATTAGGCGTTTCGACCAAATGCTCAAATATGACGAAATATCATATCTAAAGCTGCGGCACTCGTGTCACAAAGATCAAAATCCCCTTTGCGTCATTTGCTTACTTAGTTACCCAAAAGCACCCTTACTCCCGCGAGAGATTTCGGCCTGCCGACTGACGTTCATCCGACCTATATCGACAATATTTTCGAATACGTTCAATGAAACCGACTTTTCAAAAATGTCGGGGTATCTGCCTAACGTAAGTGGATACTCTTCGGCGAGTGGCGACTTGTGCTGATCACACACGAGATAGGTAGGACATGGAGCTGGATGACGCGAAGGATTTTCCGGCGGAGGCACGAGCGCGACTGGACCTTTATCGGTATGCGACCGCCGACAAGCACGCTCATGAGTACGTGGCGCTGATGCGGCTCTTCACCAACACCTTGCTCACGGATTTGTCGGCCACGGAGGCCGCCGCACTGCTGGAGGAGACCGGGATCACGCTGTCGGCGGACGACGTCGAAGACCGATGCCGGCGACTCGAGTCATGGGGAAACCTGGTTCGGTCGGTGCGCGACGCCCGGGTGGCAACCGTCTCCGAGTGGCTGCGATCCCGTTCCCGGTATCAGATCTCGAAACTCGGCGGCAGGGCGCACCGGCAGGTCGAGGAGCTGCTCTCCGCGACCGACGGAGCGCGAGAGGTGGCCCGTGAGTTGCTCGGGAGCACAGCCGAGATCCTCGACCACATCCTGGCGCGGCTCTCGGGCGGTCGGCGAATGGACGCCGAAGCACTGGCCGCCGATGTGACCACCGTCTTCAACAACCAGCGATTTTTCACCGAAAGCGTGCGAGATTTCTATGCTTATCTTCATCAAGTCATGTCCCGATATGACCTGGCGGGAGCCGAGTACGCGGCGTTCAAGACCCTGCTCCTCGAATACGTCGACCTCATATCAGCCGATGTCGCCCGGCACGCGCCCGCGGTCGCCGACCGGCTGGACAGAATACTTCCCGATCTTGACCGGCTTCTCGCGGTGCTCGCCGCACTTCCTGGACTGACCGGTCCCGATGGCAGCCAAGCCGAACATCTACCTGCAAGTCCTACCGGATTCAGTCGGAGCCCATGCCGCCATGGATGGCGCGTTCACCATATTGAATTTCCCGGATCAAAATGATCCGAGCATTGTTTACATCGAGACCGCGACAAGTGACCTATACCTGGAGACCTCAGAAGAGCTTGAGCACTACAGGCTCATCTTCGACCTCATACGCTCGTCTGCACTTGGCCCAGACTCGTCCGGGACGCGCCTGTCCAACCTGATAGATCAACTTGGTTAAGAGGTAATCGTGGATCTCCCCCAGCCCCTCACCTGGCGAAAGAGTCCCTGTTCCGGCTCAGGCGACAACTGTGTCGAAGTCGCGGCACTCCCCGGCGGCGGTCAGGCCGTGCGGGACTCCAAGAACCCCACCGGCCCCGTCCTGAGATTCACCCCGGATCAGTGGAACACCTTCATCAGCGGCGTCAAGGACGGCAAGTTCGACTAGCGAAACCGCTACGCGGGTGCGGCCGCGAGGAGTCTCCGAGCCAGAGCTTCCACCTCTGCAAGCAGCCCGGCCGGTGGCTGGTCGAGTTCGAGCGCATGCTGGTGGATTGGCTGCTGACCGAGCAGAGCAAGCGGCTCAACGAGCTGGTCGAAGGCGGCCCCGGTTTCAACGCCATAGCCGCCCTGGCCGCGGTGACACCTCCTGAGGCCGGAGCACCCATACGTCCGGCGAAGCCAATCTGCCCTGCAGACCTTAATCAGGGACAGCGGACGGCAGTTCATCTCGCGCTCACGCCCGGCGTGACCTGGCTCTGGGGCCCGCCGGGCACCGGCAAGACGACAACGGTCGCCGCCCTGATCTCCGAACTGTGCGCACGTGGGCAGCGGGTGCTGCTGGCGGCGCCGACCAACGCGGCCTTGGACGTGGCGATCCAGTCGCTGCTCAGGCGCCGACCCGGCCTGGCCGATGGTGCGCTCGTCCGGATCGGCCAGCCCGCCGACCCGTCCCTGACCCGCAAGGTCCTCGTCGAGGAGATCGCCGCTACCCGAGGGGCTCCCCTCGCCCAGCACCGCGTCGAGAAAGGCCGTCAGCTACGCGAATGCCGCAAAGATCTCAACGCGCTCAAGCAACGGGAGCTGACCCGGGCCGAGGAAACCGAACGGCTGCGGCTGGAGACACAGATCGCCGAGTTGCAGGCGCTCCTGCGTGAGCTGGACAGCAGACTCGGGCAGGTCCGGCGCCAGGTCTGCCGGGAGGCCACCGTGGTGGCTGCCACCGCTCACCAGCTCGCGCTGGAAACCCTCAAAAATCTCAGCTTCGACGTCGTGGTCCTCGACGAGGCGAGCATGACCACAGCCGCGCTCGCCATGCTCGTCGCCGGAGCGGGTAGCGGCCACACCATCATCGCGGGTGATTTCCGGCAATTACCGCCTGTGGTGATCGCCGACACTCCCGAAGCGCAGGAATGGTTGCGCCACAGCCCGTTCGAGAAGGCGGGCATCCCCGTAGCCGTGTCGGAGCGCAAGGATCCGCCTCGCCTGGCCGCCCTGACCGAGCAGTACCGCATGCGCCAGACCATCGGCGACGTCGTCAGCACCGCCTTTTACGGCAGCCGGCTTTCAACAGCGCCCGGCACGGCGAGCAGAACCGTCCGCAGCCGGGCGTCATGGGCCAAAGCCGAGCTCGTCGTCATCGACACCGCCTCCATGCGCAGCCGTACGGCACGCAGACAGGGCAGCCTGTCGCGATACAACCTCGCACATGCCCAGCTGGCCGCCTCGCTCACCAGCGGTGCCACCGCGACGGCAGCGGACCTCGGTCTGATCACGCCCTTCGCTCCGCAGGCCCGTCTGCTGGAGTCGCTTCTGCCAGAGGATCATCTGGAGGATTGGGCGGCCTCTACGGTCCACCGCTTCCAGGGTGGCGAAAGAGACATCGTCATCTACGACACCGTCGACACCGGCCGTGGTGTCTCACCGCTTAACCGCTGGTTCACCGAGGGCCATGCCGGCAGTGAGGGCGCCCGCCTGCTCAACGTGGCGGCCAGCCGGGCGCGTGACCACCTCGTGGTGATCGGTGCGCTGGACGCCCTGCACCACCGGTCTGTCGCCTCCCGTGACCCGGTGTGGACATTCTTCGCCCACCTCATCGACACCGCGGCACCGATGCCGTGGCAGACGGCGGTCTCTACCGGAGTGACCAAGCTCATCGATGAGGACCACGTGGAACGGATGCGGGCCGACATCAAACGAGCCGCGACGGTCGACATGTGGCTGCCTCACGGTTCCCATCACGCTCTGCCGTCGCTCCTTCCCGAGCTCACCTCCATCCACGGCGACGGCTCGCAAGCGGTGACGATCTGGATGGAACCGGAGCGAGACGGTTACCTGTCCGTCGAAGCCCTTCAGGCCCGGCGGGAGGGGGTCAACATCCGGCCCTGCCTGCCCATCCTCGAATCCAGTGCCATCATCGGCGACGTCGTCTGGTCCTCGTCGACATCTTTGCTCGGGATGGAGCCGGGGCTTGTGCTCCGTACCGAGCACCGTGCCTTCGCCGATGCCGCACGCCGAGCCCAGCGGCGGCGTTCCGGCGCGGGAGCCCCGGGAAGCGGGCAGCTCGGTGACGACTGCGGCCGCTGCCGCCGGATGCTGATCCGCTACGAGCAGGACCGTCGTGGCAGGACCGGTCTCCGTTACGAGTGTGCGGCCTGTGGGGTAAAGCACTGAATTCGCGTCGTCGATAAATGTCGGTTCCTCCGCCGAACCTTTTCCCCGATGGGGCCGATCCCGGGAACCGCCGTCCCGTGCCCGATCGGTCGGCACGTACCGCCGTGGCCGCTAGCATCGGGCGGAAGATCCTTTCCGTACGAGCCCGTTGGACGTGGTGAATGAGCGCGCACACTCACGGTTCCGGAAACCGCGGCGAGGACGACGCGCGGGATTCGATCTGGGACGTCCTCGCGCGGCCCTACTCCGGCGAGGCCGGGTCGGCTCCCCCGTGGATCGTCAAGTGCCTGGACGGCTCCAACGCGCCGGGGGACCGCGTACGCCTGGGCGATCCGGCGACCGGGACGTACGTCATATTGAGCAAGTTCATGGACAGGTACGTCTACGCGGAGATCTTCGAGGCGCGCGGGCTCTCCGACGTCCAGCGGGAGCGGCTCCAGGCACTGGGCTGGAGACTGGAGGCCACCGGGACCTCTCAGATCCGTCCCACCTGGGCCGTCGGCTGGACATGGTACGAGAGAGACCTGGAATTCCTCACGGGTCGCGCCGAGGCCGTCATCGGCGCGTTGCGTGACGTGCTCGCCGTGCCGCCGGAGCGGTTGCGCTGCTGCTCGTGGGGTGACGACGGCCCCTTCAACGCCCCGTACTTCCTGAAGGACCGCGACGAGCGGCCCACGGCCATCGGCGCTCCCGCCCGGTGCACCGAGTGGGAGGACCTGCGGCGGCGCCTGGACTGGGTGCTGCAGACCCTCCCCACCGAGAGCGCCGTGATCCTGACCGACAAGGAACGCGGCGGGGTGCAGTTCATGACGGATCACTATGGCTTCGCCGATACCGGCGCGCTCGACTACCGGCCGGTGTCGGCGGAGGAGCCGGATCCGGACAACCCGAGGACCGACCGCGAGCGGCGGATGTTCGAGATCGGCTGGACTCCGGACATGGTCACCGGGAAGTGCGTCAGCTGGACGATCGGCAGACCGGTCGTCTGGGCGGACACCGGGCCGCTGGCCACGCAGGCGGTCGAGGCACTGCGGGCGCTCGGTTTCCGCGACCCCTCGGAACTCGCCGTCAAGACCTTCCGCAACGGCATGGGCGACGAGCACGTGAAGTACGTCGCCGAGGAGTTGGGCATCCGCCCCGAAGGATCCTGACCCGCCCCCTTGGCCATGCGATAGGCAGACATGGGCGGGCAGGGCGCAAGCGACGACCGCCGTCGTCACCGTGTCCGTGGACGTGGCCCCCGGGCTTCGGGCGGCCGGGTGCCGCCGGACCCGGCGCGCACGCGCCGTACGAGGTCGCCGGCCGCCTCCGGCCACCGGGCGTGGTCGAAGGCGAAACCCGCTTCGAGCAGGCGGCCGGGGACGACCCGGCGGCTCTTCAGCAGGAGTTCGGTGTCCGAGCGCAGCGCGAACGCGCCGAGCTCGGCCATCCACCTCGTCGCGGGCAGGCCGACCCGGACACCCCACGCGGCGCGCAGCACGCGCATGAACGTGCGCTGCGGCAGAGGATCGGGGGCGGCGAGGTTCACCGGCCCGGCGAGGTCGTCCCGGCCGGCCAGGAACTCGACGGCTCGGACGAAGTCGCGGTCGTGGATCCAGGACACGTACTGCGCGCCGCCCGCGATCGGGCCGCCGAGGCCGAGCCGCGCCATCCGCAGCAGGACGTCGAAGACGCCGCCGCGGTCGGGACTCATCACCATGGCGGTGCGTAGGGCGACCTTGCGCGTGCGCGGGGTCTCGGCCCGCTCCTGCTCCCGCTCCCACGCCTTCGCGATCTCGACGCTGTAGGCCCAGTAGCCCGGGACGCCGGGTTCGGTGCCGCCGAGCACGCCGGTCGCCTCGTCGTTGGGCGCGTCGAAGCGGTGGGCGTAGACAGTGGCGGTGCTCATCTGCAGCCAGACCCGGGGAGGCCGCGCGGCGGCCGCGATCGCCTCGCCCACGACCCGGGTGGAGCGCACGCGCGAGTCCATCATGGCCCTCAGGTTGGCGGCGGTGTAGCGGCAGTCGACACTGCGCCCGGCCAGGTTGACCACGACGTCGCTGCCGTCGATCTCCCGTGCCCAGGGGCCCGGGGTCTCCCCGTCCCAGCGGACCTCACGCTCACGCGCCGGACGCCTGGTCAGCACCACGACGTCATGTCCCGCGGCCGTCAGCGCACGATCCAGGATCGCGCCCACCTGTCCGCTTCCTCCGGGTATCACTATTTTCATCGGACTCCCAAGGACGTGTGAGACCACCGTAGCGCAGCGCGTTGAACGCGTTCAAAAGAGGTTCACCGCCCGCGTACCGAACCGCGGAAGCGAGCTTGAGCGCGGCCAGGGCGCCGTTCACGATGACCCGGCCCTCGTGGAGGATCGCGATCCGCTCTGCGGGCTTGAGTTTGACGCAGCGTGAAGCTCAGGCTCGCAGGGCGGATTCGTCCGCTCAGTTCGCAGCGAAGCGCTCACCGTTCGACGCACCCGCTCGATTCGCGGCGAAGCGTTCACCGTCGGCCGACACGGTGGCGGCTCCGGTGGCGCGAGGACATGATGCTCGCATGCGGCCGACCTTCGTCCTCGTGCACAGTCCGTCCCTGGGCCCCGCGACCTGGCACCCCGTGGCCCAGCGGCTGACCGAGGCGGGATATCAGGCACAGGTGCCGTCCCTGCCGCACCTGGGCACCGGCAACCCGCCGTTCTGGCGCCGGATCGTCGACGCCGTCCGCGACGACCTCGGGCGGGTCCCGGCCGGCGGCCCCGTCACGCTGGTGGCGCACAGCAACGCGGGCCTGTTCCTCCCCGCGATCCGCTCGGCCCTCGACCATCCGGTGACCGGCTCGATCTTCGTCGACGCCGCGCTACCGGCCCGGGCCGGGACGACCCCCGTCGCCTCGCCCGAGAGGCTGGAGGCTCTCCGCCTGATGGCCGTGAACGGCGTGCTGCCCCGCTGGACCGACTGGTGGGACGAAGCAGACGTCGCCCCCCTGTTCCCCGATCCGCGGACGCGACGGGCGGTCGTCGAGGAGCAGCCCACGTTGCCGCTGTCGTACTACGAGCAATGCGTCCCGACCCCCGGCGGCTGGGACGACCACCGCTGTTCCTACCTGCTGTTCAGCCCCCCGTACGACGACCTCGCCGCCGAGGCGCGCGAACGCGGCTGGCGGGTGGCGCACCTGCCCGGCGCGCACCTCCATCAGATCGTCGACCCCGTCGGCACCGCCCGGCACCTCATCGAGTTCGCCGCCGAGCCCTGATCTGCTTCTGAAGCGGTCCCCGAGAGACGGAACGCGCACACAACCGGCACCGCAGGCGGAAAATGTCGGTGATCGTGGTTACGGTCCCGATCATGACCAACGCGGTGCGGGCACGTGAAGGCCGTACAGATCACGAAGGGGGCCCGGGCATGACCGCGTGGGACGACGTACGCGACCTGATCGACGAACGTGACGCCGACGGCGTCGCGAAGCTGGTCGTGACCCTGGACGACGCCGCCCGGCGCGAGGTCGCCAAGCGGCTGCCGGGGCATCTCAAGGAGATCCGGTCCCGTCTCGACTCCTGGCGCGGCGCCGGGGACCGGGCAGAGGCGTTGCGCGCGGCGGGCGCCGGCACGATCGCCGCCGCGGCCTCCGTCGCGTCCTGGCTCACCCGCCGCGGCCTGGTCGGCTCCCGCGAGACGGTCGACGACACCGATCGGCTGCTCGGCCTGGTCGGCACCCGCCCGCACGCGTGGCAGGCCGAGCTGGCGACGCGGCTGGCCGGGAAGCTCCGCGGGGGCGACCCGAGTTACGAACTGACCGCGTCCCTGATCCACCGGACCGGCATCGAGCCGCCGGCCGACGACGGTTTCGTCGTGAGCTGGGTGTCGGCGGCGCTCGGCCGCGGGCCGGTGGCCGGAGTGCTGGCCGCCGACCCGCTGCTGGACGCGCTCCTGCCGCGGATCTTCCACGCTCAGGGGGTCGGCGAGGCCCTGCAGTGGGACGGTGACCCCACCTCCGACGGCACCTGGCTGGGCGGGCTTCGCACGCTGGCCGCCGACGGCCGGGCCGACCGCGCGATGCTGCTGGACGGGTGCGTCGGCCGCTTCCTGCGCGGCGGCACCGCGCTGGAGCTGCGCTTCTTCGTCCGTCTGCACCAGGCGCTCGAACCCACCCGGGCCGAGGTGACGTCCCGGGCCCGCGACTACCTGCGGCTGCTGCCGTCCGCGCCCGGCACGGTCGCCGAGCTGGCCCTGGGCCACCTGCGGGAGATGCCCTCCGTGTCCCCCGGCGACTTCGCCGAAGCCGTCGAGGCGCTGATGTACCGGCCGGAGAAGAAGCTCGTGCGCGCCGGTCTCTCCTGGCTCGACCGGTCCGTGCGGCTGTCGCCGGAGTACGCCGGGGCGGCGGCCGGGGCGCTGGCGACCGCCTTCGCCCACGATGCCTCCGACGTGCAGGAACGCGCCGTACGGCTCGCCGTCAGGCACGCCGCGCACCTGGACCCGGCACCGCTCCGCGAGGCGGCCGCCTCCCTGCCCGCCGATCTGCGCGCCGATCTGCGTGCCGGCCTCGGCTTCGCGGAGCGGCCGGGAGAGGAGGAGGAACCGGTTCTCCCGGTCGCCCCGCGACTCCCCCACGTCGAGCTCCCGCCGCCCGTCACCACGGTGGCCGAGCTCGGCGCGGAATTCGCCCGGCTCGCGGCCGACCCCTTCAGCCAGCTCGACTGGCCGGGCACCGAACGGCTGGTGGCGGGGCTGGTCGAACTCACCCACCGGGAACGCGAAGCCGTGCGGGCGGCCCTGGCCCTGGTACCGGTCCGCAGGTGGGGATGGAGCGAGAACACCAACCCGCTGGCGTGGTTGTGGGCGGCCATGCAGGCCGTCGCCTCTCCGGCGGCCTCGTCACCCGCCCCTCGGCTTCCGGGCTTGAGCCATACCTCGGTGCCGCACCTGCTGACCCTGCGCCGGATGGCCGAGCTCGTCACCGCGGCGCGGGCGGACGCCCTGCCGCCGGTGCTGCTGGCCACCCCGACGAGCGCCGACGGCCATGTCGACCCCGCCGAGCTCCTCGCCCGTCTCGAACGGCTGGAGACCGTGGGCGTGGACCCGCCGGACGCCGACCTGCAGCAGGCGTTGCTGCGGATCCCCCGGCGGGTCGACGCCGAGGTGGCCGCGAGGGCCGCCCGGCTCACCAGCACCGCCGGGCGGCTCGTGGCGCGGTGGATGTCCGGGGAGGGACTGGCCGATCCCGTGGTGACGGTCCGGTACAGCTACGCCTCAGGCGCCTCCCGCCGCTGGTTCGACGAGGGAGAGCCGCCGTACCACTCCAACGCGCGTGCGGCGTCTTTCGTCGTGGCCTCGCCTGTCGAGCTCGACCTGATCGATTCGCTGTGCCGCGATCCCCAGACCTACGTCCACGGCCGCGACGGGTACATGAGCTGGTGGACCGGGGTCATGCCCTCCCATCGCGAGGTCATCGCGGCCCACCTGCTGCCGTTCTTCGACTGGGAGCGGCCCGAGCGCGGTCCCGGCCTGCCGATCCTGCACGATCTCGCGCGGGCGGACGGCCCCCTCGGCCCCGCCTTCGCGACCATGCTGGCCTTCCACCTGAACGACGAGGACCCCGGCGGGCGCGCGGCGGCCCTGGACCTGTTCCTCGTCCTCTCCGCGACCGGCGACCTGCCCGCCGCCGACCTCGGAGACCGGCTCGGTCACCTGGCCAGGACCGGCATGGCGACGCTGAGCCGTGTCATCCCGTCGCTGGCCGAGGCGGAACGGGCGGGCGCGGGCGCGCAAGTGTGGCGGACCGTCGCGGCGGCCCTTCCGCACCTGCTGCCCGCCGGCGGGGAACGGCCGCTCAGCGGCCTGGC
The DNA here is from genome assembly GCF_059358815.1 of Streptosporangium nanhuense. Lineage (NCBI taxonomy): Bacteria > Bacillati > Actinomycetota > Actinomycetes > Streptosporangiales > Streptosporangiaceae > Streptosporangium > Streptosporangium nanhuense. The sequence goes on along the minus strand of NZ_JCADBG010000001.1, from coordinate 556,183 downwards.
CGACCTCATCGCGCTCGGCATCAGGACCGCTCCCCCCGGCGACACCACGCCGGTCCCCGGCCTGGCCGCGATCGCCGCGCGCGGCGGGTCGAGCCGGATGGTCCGCGAGGCGCTCCGCCTCACCCGGCTGCTCTCCCCCTGACGAGTGCCCGGAAGACGAGTGCCCGGAAGGCGACGCCCCGGGGACGGCCCGACCTACGGTCCGGGCGTCGGGGTTCACCGCCCGCCGGCCGGGAGCGGGCGGTCGTCCCACGGATTGCAAGCGGGCGTTAACCGGTCCGGGGGACCGTGGTGCTTCTCATCAGGAAGCGACCGCGAGGAGACCGATACCGATGGACACGTACGAGGCGGCCGCCCCGCCGGGGCAGGTGGGACGGCCGCGGGTTCTGCCGCCCCGGCCGGGCCGGGGACTGATCGCCGCTCTGGCGGTCTCCGGGATCTGCGTACTGATCGCCATGGGAATCGTCCTGGCGAACGGGGGCCCCGCCGGTTTCGGCGTCTCGTTCGCCCTGGGGCTGGCACCGCTGCCGATCCTGCTCGCCGCCGTGCTCGCGCTCGACCGGCTGGAGCCCGAGCCCCGGCTGAACCTGCTCTTCGCGTTCGCCTGGGGCGCCGGCATCGCGGTGGTCCTCGGCGTCGTCCTGGAACTGGGCGGCACTCTGGTGCTGGTGCGGGCCTTCGACGTGGGCGAGCGGGCGGCGGAGACCGCGACGCTGGTGGCGGTGGCCCCCGTGGTCGAGGAGGCGCTCAAGGGCGCCGCGCTCCTGTGGCTGATCTGGCGGTGCCGCCGCGAGATCGACGGCCCGACCGACGGCATCATCTACGCGTCCATGGTCGGCCTGGGGTTCGCCGCCGTGGAGAACATGGTCTACTACTCCGCGGCGTTCACCGAGGCGGGCACGGCGGGGGCGGTGGGCCTCTTCGTGCTGCGGGGGCTGGTCTCGCCGCTCGCGCACCCCCTCTTCACCTCGATGATCGGGCTCGGTGTCGCCTACGCGGTCACCTCGCGCCGCAGGGGCGCCTTCCTCGCCGTCCCGCTGGGCTACCTCGGCGCCGTGCTCCTGCACGGCCTGTGGAACGGGACCTCGGCGCTGGACTCGCTGCCCGCCCTCGGGGCCGCCTACCTCCTGGAGCTGGCCGTCATCTGCGCGCTCGTCGTCGTCACCGTGCGGGAGCGGCGGCGGCTGGTGGCCATGATGGGCGTGTACCTGCCCGCCTACCTGCGGACCGGTCTGGTCACGCCGTACGACATCGGCATGCTCGGCTCGCTGGACACCCGCAGGCAGGCCCGCCGGTGGGCCAGGGGGATCGGGGCGGGCCGCGCGATGTCCGACTACCAGCAGGCCGCGACCGAGCTGGTCATGCTGCACCAGCGCGCCGAGCGCGACGGCACCGACCCCGGGATCCCCGGGGACCCCGGGAACCTCGCCGCCGAGCGTGACGCCCTGCTGGCGGTCATGGCGCGCTCGCGGGAGAGCTTCGTGCGGCGTTCCCCGTCACAGCCGCAGCCCGCGTAGGGCCGCGTAAGCGCTCGCCGGTCCGCGCCGGACGGTGCGCGCGCTCGCCGGTCCGCGCCGGTCACCGTGCGGACGGGCCGGCTCGTACGGTGCCCGGCGCGGGCCAGGGGTCGTTCACCCCTTGCCCCCGCCCTTCTTGCGCGCGGCCATGAAGGCCACTCCCAGGCCGGCGCCGATGGCGATCCCGAGGCTGAGGCCGATGGCCAGGTTGTCGAGGGCGACTCCCAGGGCGGCGCCGATGGCGACACCGACGCCGACACCGAGAGGGAGACCGATGGCGGCCTTCGCCGCGTCGTCTGATTTCTCGCTCATGTGCTGCCGCTTCCCGAGCGCTCGCGGAACATGCGCTCACTCAGGGCGACATCTTGGTATACCGGCGATCTGCAAAACCCGTCCCCGGTCTCCCCGCCTCCGGCCGCCACGAGGCCACCGAACCCCGGGCGGGGAATGCGTCGCCCCTGGCGGGGGGCGCCGGTTGTGGGCTACCGTACCTGACGTGATCGTCAAGTCTGAGACTCTCAGCAGCCGGGGGCGGCGCACCCGGGCGGCGCTCGTCCAGGCCGGGCGGGAGGCGTTCGAGGAGCGGGGCTACGACGCCGTGCGCGTCGACGACGTCTGCGCCCGCGCCGGGGTCTCGCACGGCACCTTCTACACCTACTTCGGCTCGCGCGAGGAGCTGTTCCGCGAGGTGGCGGCGACCGTGGTGGGCGAGATGTTCACCGCCAGCGTGGTCGGGCCCGCCGCCCCCGGCGACCCGTACGCCCGCATCGAGGCCGCCAACCTGCTCTACCTGCGCGCGTGGGCCGCCAACTCCCGGCTGGTACGGATGCTGGAGCAGGTCGCGGCCACCGACGAGAGCTTCCGCGGCCTCCTGCTGGAGCTGCGCGAGGTCTTCGTACGGCGGGGCGCGGAGGGACTGCGGCGCCTGCAGGAACAGGGGCTGGCCGACCCGTCGCTGGACCCCCGGCTGACCGCCGTGATGCTGGGCGGGATGGTCGAGCACTTCGCCCACGTCTGGCTGGACCTCGGCGAGCACGCCGACGAGCGGACCGCCGTCGCGACCCTCTCCACGCTCTGGGCGCGAGCCATCGGCCTGACACCGGCACCGCCACCGCCACCGCCACCGCCACCGCCACCGCCACTGCCATCGGCACGAACGCCGGCGAGCGAGATCGTCGACATGACGTCCGCGTCAACCAAGGGAGCGGATTCATGAGCCGCCTGGACACCTCCGGCGAGGACTACCTGGCGCGGCGCGAGGCGATGCTCGCCAAGCTGGCCGAGCTCGACGCCGAGCATGCCAAGGCGGTGGCGGGCGGCGGCGGCAAGTACGTCGACCGGCACCGCGCGCGGGGCAAGCTCCTGGCCAGGGAGCGGATCGAGCTGCTCGTCGACCCCGACTCGGCGTTCCTGGAGCTCTCGCCGCTGGCGGCCTGGGGCAGCGACTTCCCCGTCGGGGCGAGCGTGGTCACCGGGATCGGGGTGGTCGAGGGCGTCGAGTGCGTGATCGTCGCCAACGACCCGACCGTGCGGGGCGGCTCGTCCAACCCGTGGACGATGCGCAAGACGCTCAGGGCGGCCGACATCGCCTTCGAGAACCGGCTGCCGCTGATCAACCTGGTGGAGTCCGGCGGGGCCGACCTGCCGACCCAGAAGGAGATCTTCATCCCCGGCGGCCGGATCTTCCGCGACCTGACCCGCCTGTCGGCGGCCGGGATCCCCACGATCGCCCTCGTCTTCGGCAACTCCACGGCCGGTGGGGCGTACGTGCCGGGGATGAGCGACCACGTGGTCATGGTCAAGGAGCGCGCGAAGGTCTTCCTGGGCGGGCCGCCGCTGGTCAAGATGGCCACCGGGGAGGAGTCCGACGACGAGTCGCTGGGCGGCGCCGAGATGCACGCCCGCGTCAGCGGCCTGGCCGACTACCTGGCCGCCGACGAGTACGACGCGCTGCGGATCGGGCGGCGGATCGTCAAGGGCCTGAACCGGCGCGGGTCCGGCGTCTCCCCCGGCTCCGTGCGCGCCCCGCTGTACGACGAGGACGAGCTGCTGGGCATCGTGCCGGAGGACCTGAAGATCCCGTTCGACCCGCGCGAGGTGATCGCGCGGGTGGTGGACGGCAGCGGGTTCGACGAGTTCAAGCCGCTGTACGGCGGGAGCCTGGTGACCGGGTGGGCCCGCCTGCACGGCCGTCCGATCGGGATCCTGGCCAACGCCAGGGGCGTGCTGTTCAGCGAGGAGGCGCAGAAGGCGGCGCAGTTCATCCAGCTCGCCAACCAGGTCCGCGTCCCGCTGGTCTTCCTGCAGAACACCACCGGCTACATGGTCGGCAAGGACTACGAGCAGGGCGGCATCATCAAGCACGGCGCCATGATGATCAACGCGGTGTCCAACTCGTCCGTCCCGCACATCACGATCGTCATGGGCGCCTCGTACGGTGCGGGCAACTACGGGATGTGCGGCAGGGCCTACGCCCCCCGCTTCCTGTTCAGCTGGCCCAGCGCCAAGTCGGCCGTCATGGGGCCCGCCCAGCTCGCCGGGGTGCTGTCCATCGTCGGCCGGGCCGCCGCCCAGGCTCGGGGGCAGGTCTACGACGAGGAGGGCGACGCGGCGATGCGCCAGATGGTCGAGGCGCAGATCGAGGCCGAGTCGCTGCCGTTCTTCCTGTCGGGCCGCCTCTACGACGACGGGGTGATCGACCCTCGCGACACCCGGACGGTTCTCGGCCTGTGCCTGTCCGCCGTCAGCAGTTCCACCGTCGATACCGCCCCGCGGCCCTCGGGCTTCGGCGTCTTCCGGATGTGACCCCGTGACCATGTCCCTTTCACCGATCCGCCGCCTGCTCGTCGCCAACCGGGGTGAGATCGCCCGCCGCGTCTTCCGTACCTGCCGCGACCTCGGCATCGAGACCGTCGCGGTCTTCTCCGACGCCGACGCGGACGCGCCGCACGTGGCCGAGGCCGACCACGCCGTACGGCTGCGCGGGGTGCGGCCCGCCGACACCTACCTGTCGGTGGAGAAGATCGTCGAGGCGGCCCGGGTGTCGGGGGCCGACGCGGTCCATCCCGGGTACGGCTTCCTGTCGGAGAACGCCGCCTTCGCGCGGGCCGTGTCCGAGGCCGGGCTGACCTGGGTCGGCCCTCCGGCCGGGGCCGTCGCCGCGATGGGCTCCAAGGTCGAGGCGAAGGCGCTGATGGCCGGGGCCGGGGTCCCGGTGCTGCCGGGCTTCGTCGCGGGGCCCGGCTACTCGATGGACGACCTGGAAGGCGACCTCGGCACCGTGTTCACCCGGACGAGCGGGGGCGCCTCCGGATGGGCCGTACCCCTGCTGGTGAAGGCGTCGGCCGGGGGCGGCGGGCGCGGGATGCGCGTCGTGCGGGTCACCGACGACCTGCCCGAGGCGGTCGAGTCGGCGCGCCGGGAGGCCGCCTCGGCGTTCGGGGACGGCACGGTGTTCGTCGAGCTCCTGCTGGAGGGCGCCCGGCACATCGAGGTGCAGATCCTCGCCGACGGGCACGGGACGGTGTGGGCGCTGGGCGAGCGGGAGTGCTCGATCCAGCGGCGGCACCAGAAGGTGGTCGAGGAGACCCCGTCCCCGGCGATCTCCCCCGCGATGCGCGCGCGCCTCCTCGACGCGGCGGTCACCGCCGCGCGGGCCATCGGGTACGTCGGCGCCGGGACGGTCGAGTTCCTCGTCGAGGGCGAGACGGTCGCCTTCCTGGAGATGAACACCCGGCTGCAGGTGGAGCACCCGGTGACCGAGTGCGTTCACGACGTCGACCTCGTCGAGTGGCAGCTGCGGATCGCCGAGGGCGCCCGGCTCCCCGCGTCGCCGCCCGAGCCGTCCGGGCACGCCGTCGAGGTGCGCCTCTACGCCGAGGACCCGGCCCGCGACTGGCTTCCGCAGAGCGGCGTCCTGCACCGCTTCGAGGTTCCCGGCGTGGACTCCCGTTTCGCGCCCCTGCCCGGCGGGCGGTACGGCCTGCGGCTGGACTCCGGCGTCGAGGACGGCTCGGAGATCGGCGTCCACTACGACCCGATGCTCGCCAAGGTCGTCTCCTACGGCGCGAGCCGCCCCGACGCCGTGCGGAGGCTGGCCGCCGCGCTGGCGGGGGCGAGGATCCACGGCCTCGTCACCAACCGGGACCTGCTGGTCGAGGTCCTGCGCCACCCGGCGTTCCTGGCCGGGGACACCCACACCGGCTTCCTGGAGGAGCACCGGCTCACCGGGGCCGGACGGGACGCCCACACCGGCTCCCCGGAGGGACAGGAGCTCGCCGGGCCCCCGGCGACCGGCCGGGAAGGCACCGACCGGGAAGGCACCGGACAGGAGAGCACCGGACAGGAGAGCACCGAGCAGGAGGACACCGGCCACTCGGGACGACGGCCGGAGCTCGTGCGCCTGTCCGCCCTCGCCGCCGCGCTCGCGGGGGCGGCGGCCAACCGGGCGGCGGCGACCGTGCAGGCGGGGCTGCCCAGCGGGTGGCGCAACGTGGTGTCGCAGCCGCAGCGCGCCGCCTTCGCGGAGGCCGAGATCTCCTACCGGATCACCAGGGACGGCCTGCGGGCGGAGGGGTTTCCCGATACGGTCCTGGTCGGTGCGACGCCCTCGCTCGTGGTGCTGGAGACCTCGGGCGTGCGGCACCGGTTCGCGGTCGCCCGCTACGACGGCGTGACGCACGTGGACTCCCCCCTCGGTTCCGTGCGGCTCACCCCGCTGGCCCGCCTGCCGGAGCCGGTGGAACACGTGCTGCCCGGCTCCCTGGTGGCGCCCATGCCCGGTACGGTTCTGCGGGTCGACGTCAAGGCCGGCGAGGCCGTCGGGGCGGGGCAGGTGGTCGTGGTGCTCGAGGCCATGAAGATGGAGCACCGGATCGCCGCGCCCGCGCCGGGCACGGTGGCGGCGGTGAACGTGACGCCGGGCCGCCAGGTCGAGGCGGGGGCCGTACTGGCCGTGATCGAGGAGCGGACGTGACCTTCCCCCGGGCTCCCAGGGGCCGGGAGGGGTCTTGAGGACGGAAGGACCGAGATGAAGACCGACGGGGGCTGGCCGGTGGAACGCCTGGTGCGCAAGGAGGTGTCCGGCGGGGTGGCGACGATCACCCTCGACTCCCCCCGCAACCGCAACGCGCTGTCGGTGCGGCTGCTGGGCGACCTGGAGGACCGGCTCAACTGGGCGCTGGCCGAGGAGAGCGTACGGGTGATCGTGCTCACCGGGACCGGGCCCGTGTTCTGCGCGGGCGCCGACCTGAAGGAGCAGCGGGTCGCGCCGGGCGGCGCGCACGAGGCGCCGGTGACCGCGTCGTTCCCGGAGATCATGAGCCTGATCTGGGAGAGCCCCAAGCCGGTCGTCTGCAGGCTGAACGGTACGGCGCGGGCCGGGGGGCTCGGCCTGGTGGCGGCCTGCGACTTCGCGATCGCCCCGGACTCGGCGTCGTTCGCGTTCAGCGAGGTGCGGCTCGGCGTGGTGCCCGCGATGATCTCGGTCACCGTGCTGCGGCGGCTCGGCCCGCGCGCCGCCGCCGAGTACCTGCTCACCGGGGAGACGTTCGACGCCGCCCGCGCCACGGAGATCGGTCTGCTCACCCGCGCCGTGCCCGAGGAGGAGCTGGACGCGACGGTCGCCCACTACACCGGCATGCTGCTGCGCGGCGGTCCCGAGGCGCTCGCCCTCACCAAGCAGCTGGTGCGGACCGTGCCCGGCCTGAGCGTCGAGGAGGGCATGCGCCAGATGGCCGAGCTGTCCGCGCGGCGCTTCACCTCCGCCGAGGGGCAGGAGGGCATCGCCGCCTTCATGGAGAAGCGGCCCGCGTCGTGGATCCCCGCGCCGGGGGCGAGCTGATGCCGTACGCCGAACCGGAGGCGTCTCGGATCGGGGAGAGCTGATGCCGTACGGCGAACCGGAAGAATCGGAGGCGCGCGAAGGCGCGTCCCGGACCGAGGAGGGCTGATGCTGCGCGTCGCCAACTGCTCCGGCTTCTACGGTGACCGGCTGTCCGCCGCCAGGGAGATGGTGGAGGGCGGCCCGATCGACGTGCTCACCGGCGACTGGCTCGCCGAGCTGACCATGCTGATCCTGGCCGGGAACCGGCTGAAGGGCCGCCCCGGCTACGCGACGACCTTCCTGAAGCAGCTGGAGGAGGTCCTCGGGACGTGCCTGGAGCGGGGCGTCAGGATCGTCTCCAACGCGGGCGGGCTGGACCCGGCCGGGTGCGCCGAGGCCGTGCGCGAGCTGGCCGGGCGCCTCGGGCTGCCGGTGAGGGTCGCCCACGTCACCGGCGACGACCTGACCGGCCGCGACCTGGGCGGCGCCCTCAACGCCGACACCGGTGAGCCGCTGCCCTCCCCCGCCCTGACCGCCAACGCCTACCTGGGGGGCCGCCCGATCGCCGCCGCCCTGTCGGCCGGGGCGGACGTGGTGGTGACCGGCCGCGTCACGGACGCCGCCCTGGTCACGGGGCCGGGGATCTGGCGGTACGGATGGGGGCCGGGCGACCTCGACGCGCTGGCCGGCTCGGTGGTCGCCGGGCACGTCATCGAGTGCGGCTGCCAGGCGACCGGCGGCAACTACGCGTTCTTCGGCCAGGTGCCCGACCTGGCGCGCTGCGGGTTCCCGCTGGTGGAGCTGGAGGCCGACGGCTCCAGCGTCGTCACCAAGCACCCGGGGACCGGGGGGCTGGTCTCGGTGGGCACGGTCACCGCGCAGCTGCTGTACGAGATCGGGTCGCCCCGCTACCTCGGGCCCGACGTGGTCGCGCGCTTCGACACGATCCGGCTGCAGCAGGAGGGCCCCGACCGGGTCCGCGTCTCGGGGGTGCGCGGCGAGGCGCCTCCGGACACGCTCAAGGTCGCCGTCAACTACCTGGCGGGCCACCGCAACACGATGACGCTCGTCCTGACCGGCCTGGACATCGAGGCCAAGGCCCGGCTCGCCGAGGAGGCCATCTGGTCCCGGGTGCCGAGGGAGTCGTTCGACGAGGTCCACGTGGAGCTCACCCCGCTCTCACCACGTGTCGGGACCACCCCGCACGCACCGCTCGGCGGGACCGCCCTGCTGCGCGTGACCGTGATGGACGCCGACCGGCGGAAGGCGGGACGTGCCTTCTCCTCGGCCGTGGTCGAGACCGGCCTGGCGAGCTATCCGGGCTTCTACGGCCTCACCCCTCCCGGTGACGCCTCGCCGTACGGGGTCTACTGGCCCACGCTCGTCCCGGCGGGGACGGTACGGGCCCGCGTCTGGCTCGACGGTCACGAGCTCCCCGACACACCCGATGTACCCGACGCGGGCGACGTATCCGGCGCGTCCGGCTTCCCGGAGGTGACGGCCGCGCCGGACACGAGCGACGGCGGGGGCGAAACCCCCGGGGGTGAGGCCGGGGGTGGGGCCGGGCGTGCCCCGCACGACGACCTCGGCGACGGTGAGACCGCGCGGGTCGCGCTGGGCACGATCGTGGGCGCCCGTTCGGGGGACAAGGGCGGCAACGCCAACCTGGGGGTCTGGGTCGGCACGGCGGAGCGGTTCCGGTGGCTGGAGGGCTACCTGACGGTCGAACGCCTGGCGGAGCTCCTGCCGTTCACCGCGGACCTGAAGGTCGAACGCTTCGAGCTGCCCAACCTGCTCGCCCTCAACTTCGTCGTGCACGGCCTCCTCGGCCGGGGCGTGGCCGCGAGTCCTCGTCTCGACGCCCAGGCCAAGGCTCTCGGGGAGGAACTCCGCGCCGGGCTCGCCGACATCCCGCGGCACCTCCTCTGACCCGCTCGCACGAAGACCCGCTCACACGACGACCCGCTCCACAACGGCCTGCTCACACAACGGCCTGCTCACACAATGGACCGCTCATGCGACGCCCTGCTCGCACGACGGACCGCTCACACGACGGGCCGTCGGCATGACGACGCCCGCGCCGATCCTCGGTCTCGACGAGCCTCGGTCTCGACGATCCTCGGTCTCACGGGGAGACGGCACTTCGTCCCCCTTCGGGTGGGGAAAACCCAGCGCTCCTTCATGTACGCGTGAGAAGAGGCGGTCTCCTCTCTCCGTACGGGCGAGGGGAGGCGCTCTCATCCGCGTAGACCCGCCAGGGTCACCGAGAGCAGGTGGCCGGCCCGGTCGAGCCCGCCGGGCAGTTCGCTCGCGGCCAGCGCGACGCCGGTGACGAGCTGGAAGAAGTCCTCGACGTCGACGTCCGGACGCGTCCGGCCCTCTCGCTGAGCCCGCGACAGGAGACCCGCCGCCGCCGCGCGCATCGCCGCGTGGCAGTCGAAGCCGGGCTCGGCCCCGCCGAGCGTCATCGAGGCGGACAGCCCGCCGTCGGCGAGGGCGTGGGCGAGCACGTCCCGCGACCACAGGGCCAGCGCCTCGTCGGGTGAGGTGTGGGTGAGCAGGTCCTCCGCCTTCGCGCACAGCGTCTCGACCCGGTCCTGGAACACGGCCGCCAGGAGGGCCTGCCGCGTGGGGAAGTGGCGGTAGAGCGTCCCCGGCCCCACCCCGGCCCGGCGCGCGATCTCGTTGAGGGACGCCTCGGGCCCCTGTTCGGCGATCACGGTTCTGGCGGTCGTCAGCAGGTGTTCACGGTTGCGACGCGCGTCGACCCGCATCGATACCTCCCAGGTTCCGCACGGTTTGCAAACGGAGAACTTCTCCGTATCATACGGTCATATTATCCGGAGACCCTCTCCGGATGATTTCCGGAGAGAGGTTCCCCGCATGAACGACGACACCGCCGACCTCGGACGCGTCGGGATCTGGACCTTCGCCTTCGACGACCAGCCCGCGCAGCGGGTCCGCGAGGCCGCGGCGGAGATCGAGGAGCTCGGCTACGGCGCCCTGTGGTTCGGCGAGGCGTTCGGCCGCGACAGCGTGAGCCAGGCCTGGCTGCTGCTCTCCGCCACCCGGCGGCTGGTCGTGGGGGCGGGCATCGCCAACATCGCCCTGCGCGACCCCATCACCATGGCGGCGGCCGAACGCGCGCTCAACGAGGCGTACCCCGGCCGCTACCTCCTCGGCCTCGGCGGGCACCGGGTGTCCGACACCCCCGTTCAGATGAACGGCTACAGCATCCCCAGCCGCGGCAGGGCCGTGCGCACGATGGGCGCCTACCTCGACGCGATGGACGCCATCCCGCTGGGCTCCCCCGCGCCGGCGACGCCCCCGCGGCGCGTCCTCGCCGCGCTCGGGCCGCGGATGCTGGCCCTGGCCGCCGAGCGGACCCTCGGCGCGCACCCCTACTTCGTCCCGGTGGAGCACACCCACCGGGCGAGGGAGACCATGGGGCCCGGCGCCTTCCTCGCGGTCGAGCAGGCCGTCGTGCTGGACACCGACCTCACCAGGGCCCGCGAGGTCGCCAGGGGACACCTGGGCCCCTACATCGGCATGGCCGCCCACCAGATCGCGAACCTGCGCAGGCTGGGCTTCGGCGACGACGACCTGGCGGACGGCGGGAGCGACCGCCTGGTCGACGCGATCGTCGCCTACGGGGACGCCGACGTCGTCGCCGAGCGCGTCCGGGCCCACCTGGACGCGGGCGCGGACCACGTGTGCCTGCAGGTCCTCACCGCCACCCCCGCGGCGCTCCCCATGCGGGAGTGGCGCGAGCTGTCCGCCCTGGCCACGGCCGCTTGACGGCGACCGGTTGGCCGCGACCGCTTGACCGCGACCGGTTGACCGCGGCCCGTCGGTCGCGGCCCGTCGGTCGCGTCCTCACGCGGCCGACGGCACCGCGGGCGCACGGACGACACGGCGAGGGACCGCTCAGGGGATCTGCCCGGGCTCGTCCACGATCCCGGCCGCGACCTCGGCGGTCGCGTGGAAGCCTCCCTTCGGGAAGATCAGCTCGCCTCCCAGCACCTCGTCCTGCAGATAGTCCGTGCGGCCGCCGAGATAGCGGTAGGTCGCGGGGTCGAGGATGACGTACGACCGTGTGATGAGCCGGCCGTTCGCGTCACGCTGGATGCCGTCGCCGGGAACGTCCGCCTCGTAGGCGAGGCCGATGCCCGGCCTGCCCAGCGCGTCGCGCACGCCGGCGTCCGTCCGGACACCCTCGATCCTGGCGAGGGCCCGGAAGATCGCCGCCTCGACCTTGGCGGGCATGGGCACCTCCTGGCCGAGATAGACCGACAGCACGCGGAACGCCCGCGCGTCCGGGTGCTCGACCCCCGGCTCGCCCTCCGGCTTCGTCGCCCAGTGCCGGTCCCCCCTGACGTGGTCCAGCAGCCTGTCCGGGTCGGCGGGCAGGTCCGCCAGCTTGGCCGCGTACTGCCGCGGGGTCAGGTCGTCGTCGGCCGGATCAGGTTCGAGGGTTCGCATGTCCATCTCCTCCCCGTTCTGGCGGAACGCCTGCCGGGTGCCGTCGTAGCGCGTCCAGTACTCCTGGACGTCGTTCGCGGTGTCGCCGGACTGCCTGACGACGACCTTCCGGTACATCCACTGGTCGGGGCGCGGCTCGGTGGCCCGCTCGCGCCTCTCGGCCATCAGTGCCGCCCGTTCCAGCACGATCTCCGCCTCGACGTGTGTCGCCTCCACCGGCAGAGGTGACATCGGCGTGGCGGACCGCCCGCCCGTCCACTCGGTGCCGTTCACGGCCACGACCGCCACGGCGGCGGCCGTGGCCACCGCCGCCAGCGAGGGCACGAGCCCGAGCCGGAACCGGCGCGGGCGCCTCGTGGAACGCGCGCGCAGGGAGCGCAGCCGGTCGGCGCCGGGCTCGGGCGCGTCCGCGCGAAGGCCGCTCAGTGTCTTCAGGTCATCCACGGCCGGACTCCTCCTCCTCCACGGCGGACGGGTCGACCCCGCCCAGGGCCTCACGGGTCTTCCTCCTGGCGCGGTGCAGGCGCGAGCGCACCGTGCCGACAGGGATGCCCAGCGCCCTCGCCACCTCCTCGTAGCTGAGGTCCGCCCAGGCGATCATCAACAGCACCTCGCGGTCCTTCGGCGACAGCACCGCGAGCGCCCCCGCCAGCTCGCGGTGCGCCGCCGAGGCCGACACCCGGGCCTCCACCCGGTCGGCGTAGCTCTCCGCCACCTCGTCCACGCCGGTCCTGGCCAGGGCCAGGTAGGCCCTGACCTCGGCGCGGCGATGCTTGCCGATGAGGTTGGCGGCGATGCCGTACAGCCAGGGGCGGGCGTCGCGGTGGGCGGTGTCGTAGCGCCCGAGCCGCCGGAAGGCGGCCAGGAACGTGTCGGCCACGACGTCGTCGGCCAGCGAGTCGCCCAGGCGCCGCGTCACGTACCGGTGCAGGACGGAGGCGTGCCGGTCGAACAGCGCGGAGAAGGCGGCGGGGTCGCGCCGGGCACGCTCGATCACCTCCGCGTCGTCCATGTCTGTGTCCGCGATCAAGCTGGAGCTCCGTTTCCTCGGTCCGGTCTCTTCCTTTCACCCGATGTCCGGAAAAGAGTTCTCGCGGCGCGGGCGCCGCCTCCGCCGAAGCGGCGCGCGGGGCGGGGTGCTATTGACCGTCGCGGACGGGAATCATAGATTCACCCCACCCAGAACATAATTCGGTCAAGGAGGGCGCATGACGTCCACGCACATCGACGTCACCGCGATCGACTTCGGCGTGCTCGGTGCGTGGATGGACGCGCGGGGGCTGCCCGAGGGGCCGTTCGAGCGGATCGCGCCGGTGACGGGCGGGACGCAGAACGTCATGGTGCGCTTCGAGCGGGGCGGGGCGTCGTACGTGCTGCGCAGGCCGCCGCTGCACCCGCGCGCCCGGAGCAACGAGGTGCTCCGCCGGGAGGCGAGGGTGCTCGCGGTGCTGCGCGACACGCCGGTGGCGGCGCCGCGGCTGGTCGCGGCCTGCACCGACGAGAGCGTCATGGGCGCGGTCTTCTACCTGATGGAGCCGGTACGGGGGTTCAACGCCACCGTCGAGCTGCCCGAGCCGCACGCGAGCGACCCGGCGATCCGGCACCGGATGGGACTGGAGACGGCCTCGGCGCTGGCCGACCTCGGGCGGGTGGACCACGGCGCGCTCGACGGGTTCGGCCGCCCCGAGGGGTTCCTGGAGCGGCAGGTGCCCCGCTGGATGGGCGAGCTGGACGGCTACGCGGCCCTGGAGGGATATCCCGGGCCCGACATCCCGGGACTGGAGGAGACCGCGGGCTGGCTGGAGCGCAACCGGCCGAAGGAGTTCACCCCGGGGATCATGCACGGCGACTACCACCTGGCCAACCTCATGTTCGCCTGCGACGGGCCCAGGGTGGCCGCGATCGTCGACTGGGAGATGTGCACGGTGGGCGACCCGCTGCTGGACCTGGGGTGGCTGCTGGCGACCTGGCCGACCCCCGACGGCGTGGGGGTGATCTCCGGCGGGATCACCGGGCTGGCCACGGCCGCCGAGCTCGTCGACTGCTACGCGGCCCTGTCCGACCGGGACCTGTCGGCCGTCGACTGGTACGCGGCGATGGCCTGCTTCAAGCTCGGCATCGTCCTGGAGGGCACGCACGCCCGCGCCTGCGCGGGCAAGGCTCCCAAGGAGATCGGGGACCTGCTCCACGCCACCACCCTGAACCTGTTCGCCCGCGCCCAGACGTTCATGTGACATGCGATGAAATAGCAGGAATATGCGTCAGCCGGTGATGAAACCTTCACGCAACCTTCCGCATTCCAGGATTGCTCGCAATTGCTGCAGAATGTGGTTCGGGGAAGGATTCAGTCATGCGTCTCCGGTTTCTTGGCTCCACCTCCGAGGCGGGGGCCTGTCCCTCCCTCTACGAGACCGACCGCGGCACCATCGTGGTGCAGGGCCTCCGGGTGACCGACGCGCAGGCGCTGGCCGACCTGCGCCACGTCCTGGACGGCGAGACCGCCGTCGAGGTGCCGCGTGAACTTCTCGCCGACATCGCCCGCCGAGTACTTTCTGTAAATATTGGTCACGATTAGGAGTGCTCTATAGCTTGATCCACACGCCCGGGTCTAGCGTCGTGCGCACCATGCGGGAGGTGACGTGAGCACGCGGGGAGCACAGGCGCCCGGTGGCCGCCGTCCCCGGCTCGCGCGAACGGCCGAGGAGAGCGTGTGACCGGGTTCCAGCAGGCGAGAACCGACCTCGGCGCCCGGCTGAGGCACCTGCGCGAGACCGCCCACCTGTCGGGCAAGGACCTGGCCGAGCGGCTGAGGTGGCAGGCCTCCAAGGTCTCCCGGATCGAGAACGCCCGCCAGACCGCCACCGAGGACGACGTCACCCAGTGGGCGCGGGCCGTGGACGCCTCCCCCGAGATCACCGGGGAGCTGGTGGAGCAGGCCACGGGCCTCCTGGACCGCCAGGACTCCTGGCGGCAGCGGCACCGCAGCGGGCTGGCCGCCCTCCAGGAGGACATCCGCGACATGGAGGCGCGGACCACCCAGCTGCGGGTGTTCGAGCCCGGCGTGGTCATCGGGCTGCTGCAGACCACCGAGTACGCCCGGAGCATCTTCACCCGGATCAAGCGCCTCTACCGGGCGCCCGACGAGATCGACGCGGCCATCCGGGTGCGCATGCAGCGCCAGGACATCCTCTACGACCAGAGCAAGCGGTTCAGGTTCGTCATGCCGGAGGCGGCGCTGCGCCACCGGCTCGCCCCGCTCGACGTGATGCGCGGGCAGCTCGACCGGTTGCTGGCGGTGACGGCGCTGCCGAACGTGGAGTTCGGCGTGATCCCCTTCGAGGCGTCCCTGCCCTCGGCGCTGCTCAACGGCTTCTGGATGTACGACGAGGACCACGTGGCGGTGCCGACCAGGACGAGGGACCTGCTGCTGCGCGACCCGGACGACGTCGCCTTCTACGCGCGCACCTTCGAGGAGTTCTGCGAGGTCGCGGCCTTCCGGGAGGACGCCAGATCGGTGATCGTCCGAGTACTCAGCGATTTCTCAGGACAATCAGAGGAGTAAACACCGCAATTGCTTGATTAGCATCCCAAGATCGTGCAATTCTCTGTCGAGACGGAGGTGACGCACGATGCTGGACACGCTGTCTTGTCTTGAGAGACTCGTTGCCGCGATACGGCTGCACGCCGACCTTTCCGTGCAGCGGATCTCGTTCGGTGATCCCGCCTACGTCTACGTGCGCAACCGCTTCAGCAGCACGCTGGCCGAGACCGTGACCTGCTCCCAGGACGGCGGCTTCATCACCTCGTGGGGCTACCGGCTCGGCACCAGCGAGAACATCGACGACGCCGCGGCCCGGCTGGCCTACCTCCTGGCCGCCCTGCCCACCCCCCGGGTCTGAGCCCGCGCACGCGTACATCCTGACACGATCGGCCCGTCTTCTCGCGCGGTGTTCGGCGTGGGACGCGGTAAAATCCGGAGGACCGCGCGAGGCCAATCTCAAGAGGGAGTTCGTCCGGCGCACCCGGCCGGCTTCGCCGCGGGCCCCGGGCGGGCTAGGCCGGCGCGTCGGGGAAGTCGGAGAGGTCGAGGCCGACCTCCCGGGCGGCGGCGACCCGGGCGTGGTGGAGCATCCGGCTCCGCGACATGTTGCCGGTGTGCAGGGTGTAGCGGACCACGAGGCCGTCGAGCATGCCGTCGATCCGCTCGGCCGAGCCCAGGGGGTCGTCGCAGGTGAACTCGCCCGAGGCCACGCCGTCGGAGATCACCTGGCTGAGGATCTCGATCCAGGCGCCCTCGAGCTCCAGCAGGATGGTGCGGACGTGCTCCTCGCGCACCCCGACGGCCCAGGCGTCGACCCAGAGGATCCAGCTCTGGTCGGAGCGGGAGGCCGGGATGTAGAAGCGCAGGACGCGGTCGAGAAGCTCGACGGCGGTGCCGGAGCCCGCGACGATCTCCTTCAGCCGCTGGATCTCGGAGTCGCTGGTGCTGCGGAGCATCTCGGTGATGAGCTCGTCCTTGGTGGCGAAATGGTAGTGGATCAGCCCACCGCTCACGTTCGTCGCCTTGGCGATGTCGGCGACGCGGGTACTGGCCAGCCCGCGCTCCAGCACGACTCGCCTGGCGGCTTCAAGGAGCTCCGCTCGGCGCTGGTCGGCCTGGTCTGCGCGGCTGCTGCGCGCCCCTCCTCCGCTGTGCACGGCGCAAGACTACAGCAGCGCGAGCCACCGCCTCACTACTCTTGATTGGCTGGCCAGTCAATAGCTTTGCCCCGGTCTCAGCGGCCGTATCCGGTCACCGTACGAGCGGAGCACGCGGTGACCGGATACGGTGACGCCCGCCGGGCTCAGCCGCAGCGGTAGAGGGACTGGTCGGTGGAACCGCCGTACTCCGACGCCTTGACGGCGGCGCAGTTGGCCCGCACCCACTCGGTCACCCGGGAGTCGCCCCCGTCGGGCCCGCCCCTGCCTCCGCCCCCGGTCATCACGTACCTGAGCCGTCCCGAGGAGACGAGTTCCCTGAGCCGGTCCACGGTCATGGCCGGGTCGCCGCCCGTGAAGCCGCCCATGGCGATGACGGGCAGCCCGGTCGACAGGATGGCCGAGGAGGCGACCTGCGCGCTGCTCACCGCCACCAGCCAGGTCGCGCCGCCCCGATTCCTCTCCAGGTAGTCGGTCATCCGCCGGTCCATGGCACCGCCGAAGCCGCCCCGCGCCCCGCCGGGGAAGCCGTAGCGTCCGCGCGCGCCCTGCCGCGGATCATCGGCCGTACCCTGCCCCGGGTCCCCGCCCGGATCCCGCTCCGGCACGCCGTCGGGAAGGCCGTTCCGGGTGCCGGCCGGGAGGCCGCTCCGGGAGCCGCCGTCGCCGGGGAGTCCTCCTCGCGCGCCACCGGGGAACGCGCCACCGGGGAAACCGGGGAGGCCGCCCCGCGTGCCTCCGAAGCCTCCGCTCCCCGCGGGGCCCGCGGTGGGGTTGGTGCCGTTGACGGGCGAGCCGAGAGGGGTGAGCGCGTACGCGGCCGGTCCGGCGAGGACGGCGACCAGCCCGGCCGCCAGCGCGACCGCGGCTAGCCGCGTTCCGAGCCGCGTTCCGAGCCGCGTTCCGAGCCGCGTTCCGAGGCGGGCCAGGAGCAGCCCGGCGACCGCCACGACGGTCGCGCCGGCCACCGCCCAGGCCAGCCAGGGCACGAAGTCCACAGCGTCCCCGGCGTCCCCGGCGTCCCCGGCGTCCCCGGTGCGCCGGAGCAGCGTGAACGCCCACGCCCCGGTGACCGCGACGCCCGCGGGCAGCACCCACGACCAGGCCCTGGACTCCCGCTGGGCCCGCCACACGAGCACCCCGCCGAGACCGGTCAGGGCGGCGATCGCCGGGGCCATCGCGGTGGTGTAGTACGGGTGGAACGTACCGCTGGAGAAGCTGAACACCACGTAGTGGACCGCGAGCCAGCCGCCCCACAGCGTCAGGGCGATCCTGGTGTCGCGGAGCGGGCCGCGCGCGACCAGGACCAGTCCCGCGACGAGGGCGATCACGGAGAGGGGCAGCAGCCAGGAGATCTGCCCGGCCATGACGTCGTTGAACAGGCGCCCGGCCCCCGCCTCGCCGCCGAACCCGCCGCCACCGCCGGGGCCACCGGGCCCGCCACCTCCGCCGGGCCCGCCGCTCCCGCCGAAGACCCGGCCGAGGCCGTTGTAGCCGATGACGAGGTCCCATACGGAGTTGTCGGTGCTGCCGCCGACGTAGGGCCTGCTCGACGCGGGCCACAGGTCCACGACCACCATCCACCAGGCGCTGGAGACCACCAGCGCGGCACCCGCCGCGAGCAGGTGCCCGAGGCGGCGGAGCAGGGCGCCGGGAGCCATGGCCAGGTAGAGCGGGGCGAAGACCGGAAGCACCAGGTACGCCTGGAGCATCTTGGTGTTGAACGCCAGCCCGACGAGCACCGCCGAGACGACGAGCGCGCGCATCCGACCGGCGCGTACCGCCTCCTGGCAGAACCAGGCCGCGAGCACCAGCAGCAGGACGAGGAGGGTGTCGGGGTTGTTGTCCCGGTTGATGGCCACGGTGATCGGGGTCAGCGTCATCACCAGGGCCGCGACCAGCGCGGCGGCGTGGCCGGCGTGGCCGTGCGTGCCGGGCAGTGCCCTTCGCACGGCCGAGTGGAGCACGGCGACGGCGGCGACCCCGGCGACGGCCTGGGGCAGGAGCATGCTCCAGGTGCCGAACCCGAAGACCCTCGCGGACAGTCCCATCACCCACAGCGCGAGCGGCGGTTTGTCCACGGTGATGAACGACCCGGCGTCCAGGGCCCCGAAGAAGAACGCCTTCCAGCTCTGGGTGCCCGACAGGATCGCGGCGGCGTAGTAGTCGTTGGCGTGGCCGTTCCGGCCGAGCGCCCACACGTACAGGACCGCGGCCAGCGCCAGCACCCCCCACAGGCCGGGCCGCGCCCAGCGGGGGTCGCCGGGGCCGCCGAGGAGCACCCGCCGCACGGCACCGCCGAACCCGCCGTTCCGCTCCGCGCGCTCCCGGCCGGGGACGTGCCGCCCGCCGGAAGACGACGCCTCCGTACCTGGCGCGGACGACGGATCCGGCACGGTCGCCGTACCCGACGCGGACGGTACGGACGGCACAGACGACGCGGACGGCACAGACGACGCGGACGACGCGGACGACGCGGACGGTCCCGGTTCGCCGGGAGCGGGGAGCGCCGGCCGGCGGGCCGCGTCCGTCCCCGGCGGCGGGGAGGTCGGCGTGCCGGGCACGGGCGTGGACGGTCCCGTGTCCCGCGAGGAGTCGGTGGTCATGGGGTGGTCTCCTTGGCGCGACGGGGGTTGAAGACCCAGGCGCGGAGCATCAGGAAGCGTACGAGGGTGGCGAGGGCGTTGGCCGCCACGACCGCGGCGACCTCCGCGGCGGTGGACGCCGCGGGCGCCGCGAGGTCGAGCAGGGCCAGGCCGCCGGTGCTCAGCAGCAGGCCGACGAGGAAGGCCAGGCCGCCTTCGAGCTGGTGGCGGAGGGCTCCGGCACGGCCGGTGACGCCGAAGGTGAAGCGACGGTTGGCCGCGGTGTTGGCGACGGCGGTGACGAGCAGGGCCACCCCGTTGGCCACGACGGCCGGCATCACCAGGCGCAGGGCCACGAACAGGGCCAGGTGCGCCAGGGTGCAGAGCGCGCCGATGACGGCGAAGCCGGGCAGCTGGCGGGCCATGCCCCCGGGCAGCCGCGCCCCCCGCACGCGCGGCGGCACCGGGATCCTCGCCGCCCCCGACAACGTCCTCCGTGCCACCCTGGCCATCCCCTTGAGGTCGTCCACGGCGGTCCTGACGATGTCGACGCGGCTGTCGGGGTCGTCCACCCAGTCGACGGGCACCTCGTGGATGCGCAGCCCGTGCCGCTCGGCGAGGAGCAGCAGCTCGGTGTCGAAGAACCACCCCTCGTCCTCGACGGCGGGCAGCAGCGCCTGCGCGATCTCGGTGCGGACCGCCTTGAAACCGCACTGCGCGTCGGAGAACCGCGCCCCCATCGCCGATCGGAGCAGCAGGTTGTACGTCCGCGAGACGAACTCCCGCTTCGGCCCCCGGACGACGTTGGAACCCCTGGACAGCCGGGTGCCGATGGCCAGGTCGCTGTGGCCGGACAGCAGCGGGGCCACCAGCGGCAGGAAGGCGTCCAGGTCGGTGGAGAGGTCCACGTCCATGTAGCCGACCACGTCGGCGTCGCTCGCCGACCACGCCCGGCGCAGCGCGCGGCCTCGGCCCTTGGCCTCCAGGCGCAGGGCGCGCACGTGGGACAGCTCGTCGCCGAGGGCGGTGGCGATCCGCCAGGTGGCGTCGGTGCTGGCGTTGTCGGCGATCGTGATGCGGAAGTCGTAGGGAAAGGTTCTCGTGAGGTAGGCGTGCAGGCGGCGGACGCTCTCGCCGAGCACCCGCTGCTCGTTGTGGACGGGGACCACGATCTCGACCAGCCGGGTGCGCTCCGGTGCCGTGGCCTGCCTCACGCCGCCCTCCGGGGGCGGGGACTCGGTTGTCTCATGCCCTCACGGTGATCGTGTGATCTTGAGCGATCCTGAGGCGATCGTTAACACCGGGTGAGAAAGGGACGCGGCCGGCCGCTCACGTGCCCGGCGCGACAGGCGACCGGGTGGGGGAACCCGGCAGGCGGACGCGGGCGAGGACGCCGCCCCCGGCGGCGTTCTCCAGGTTCACCTCTCCCCCGGCGTCGCGCACGGCCTTGGCCACGATGGCCAGCCCCAGGCCCGAGCCGGGCATGCCACGGGCCGAGGACGAGCGCCAGAACCGGTCGAACACGTAAGGCAGCTCCTCCTCCGGGATGCCGGGGCCGTGGTCCCTGACGGTCAGCTCGCCGTCGCGGAGCCGCACGCTCACCGGGCCGGCCCCGTCCGCCGAGAACTTCACCGCGTTGTCCAGCAGGTTCACCACGGCCCGCTCCAGGGCGGCCTGGTCGCCCCGCAGGTACCAGGGGCTCAGCTCCACCTCGATGGAGGTGTCGGGGGCGCGCGGCCGCGCCCTGCGCACGGCCGCCTCGACGGCCTCGTGGAAGGCGACCTCGACGTGCGGCTCGTGCTCGTCCTCCGAACGGGAGAGCTGGAGCAGGTCCCCGACGAGCGTCGACATCTCCTCGAACTGGGACTTGAGGTTGGCCAGCAGCCTGCGTTTGGGGGCGGCGTCGAGGGGGCGTCCGGCGTTCTCGCTGCGCAGCAGCAGGTCGATGTTGGTGCGCAGGCTGGTGAGCGGGGTGCGCAGCTCGTGCCCCGCGTCGGCGATCAGCCTCCGCTGGCGCTCGCGGGACCCGGCCAGCGCGGTGGTCATCGCGTTGAAGGAGACGCCGAGCCTGGCGATCTCGTCGGTGCCCTCGACCGGGATCCTGGTGCCGAGGTCCTCGGTCCTGGCGACGTACTCGACGGCCTCGGTCAGGCGGCCGACGGGACGCAGCGCCGTACGGGAGACGAACAGCCCCGCGGAGACGGCGCCGAGCACGCCGAGGGCGGTGACCCCCGCGAGGATCCAGGCGAGCGTGGTGAGGGTGGTGTGGACCTCCTCCAGGGAGCGTGACTCCATGACCGCGACGCCGGGACGGACGTTCTTCGTCATCACCCGGACCTCCTCGCCGCCGTCGGTCACGCCGTTCCTGAACGCCCGCCCGCCCGGGGGGCCGTGGGTCAGCGCCAGGTCCGCCGGGGTGACCTTGACGGGCGTGGAGCCCACCACGCACCGCCCGCCGTCGGCGTAGACCAGCTGGATGGGCGGGAGGCGGGGCGGCAGCCTGCGACCGGCGATCTCTCCCGGATCTCCCGGGGCTCCCGGGAGATCCGGGCAGTAGGGCCTGATCCACTCGACGCCCTGCGGCCGCCCGTCCAGCGAGCGCTCCACCTGCCGCAGCAGCTCGGAGCGCACGACGAACCAGCACAGCACCGCGCACACCGCGATCGCCAGTGCCACGGCCGCCGCCACCAGCAGGGTGAGCCGGGAGCGCAGGGAGCGGCGACCGTTCACGCCGAGGCCCGCAGCACGTAGCCGACGCCCCGGACGGTGTGGATCAGCCGGGGGCGCCCGCCGGTCTCGGTCTTGCGACGCAGGTACATGACATAGACGTCGAGGGAGTTGGAGGACGGCTCGAAGTCGAAGCCCCACACCTCGCTGAGGATCTGCTCGCGGGTGAGCACCTGGCGGGGGTGGACCATGAGCAGCTCCAGCAGCAGGTACTCGGTGCGGGTCAGCTCCAGCGGCTCGCCGCCCCTGGTGACCTCGCGGCCGGCGACGTCCATCCGCAGGTCGCCGAAGGTCAGGACCGCGTCGTCGTCGGCCGCGGGCGCGCTCAGGGCGCCGCGCCGCAGCAGCGCCCTGACGCGCGCCAGCAGCTCGTCCAGCTCGAACGGCTTGACCAGGTAGTCGTCGGCCCCCGCGTCCAGCCCCGACACCCGGTCGCCCACGGCGTCGCGGGCGGTGAGCATGAGGACCGGCAGGTGGTTGCCCGTCGCCCTGAGCCTGCGGCACGCGGTCAGCCCGTCCAGCCGGGGCATCATGACGTCGAGCAGCACCAGCTCGTACGGCTCCCGCTCGATCGCCTCCAGCGCCGCCTGGCCGTCCGAGGCCACGCCGACCCGGTAGCCCTCGAACTCCAGGCTGCTCTGCAGCGCCTCCCTGAGCGCGGGCTCGTCGTCCACGACCAGCACCCGCGCCGCCTCGCCTTCAGCCATGGCCTCCACGGTAGACGCCCATCATGAGAGCCGGATGAACGCCTCCGGCCTCACCCGGCCTCACCCGGCCCCGCCCCGGCGGGCCGGGTTCAGGTGAGCAGCGCCATGGCGGCGTCGTGGCCGGGTCAGGTGAGCAGCGCCATGGCGGCGTTGTGGCCGGGGATGCCGCTGACGCCGCCGCCGCGCCGGGCGCCCGCGCCGCAGAGCAGGACCCGCTCGAAGTCGGTCTCCACCCCCCAGCGCCCCGGCTCCCCGTACGGCCAGGACAGGTCGCGGTGGAAGATGTGGCCGCCGGGCAGGCCCGCCTCGGTCTCCAGGTCGACCGGGGTCTTGGCCTCCAGGCAGGCAGTGCCGTCGGGGGCGCGCAGCAGGCAGTCCTCAATGGGTTCGGCGAGAACCGCGTTCATCGAGGCGAGCGTGGCGCGCAGCGCGGCCTCGCGCGCCCCCGCCGGGTCCTCCCTGAACAGCCTGGCGGGCATGTGCAGGCCGAACAGCGTCATCGTGTGGGCTCCGGCCTCGCGCAGCTCCGGGCCGAGGATGGAGGGGTCGGTCAGCGAGTGGCAGTAGACCTCGGCCGGGGGCAGCGAGGGGACGCGCCCTGCCGCCGCCTCCGCGTACGCGCGGGCGAGCTGGTCGCGGCCCTCGTTGATGTGGAACGTGCCGCTGAACGCCGCCGCGGGGTCCACGCCGGGGTCGCGCAGGCGCGGCAGCCGCGAGAGCACCATGTTGACCTTGAGCTGGGCCCCCTCGGGGACGGGCTCGTCGCCTCCGAGCAGCCGGGCGAGCACGGCGGGCGGCACGTTGGCCAGGATCCGCTCGCCCGTCACCGCGTGCTCCCCGTCCGCGTCGCGGAAGGCGACCTCGCCCGAGGGGTCGACCGCGAGGACCTCGGCTCCGGTGAGGATCTCCGCCCCGGCGGCGCGGGCGGCGCCGGCGAGCGCGCCGGACACCGCGCCCATGCCGCCGACGGGGACGTTCCAGTCGCCGGTCCCGTCGCCGATCACGTGGTAGAGGAGGCAGCGGTTGGCCAGCAGGCCCGGGTCCGAGGGGTCGGCGAAGGTGCCGATGAGGGCGTCGGTGAGGACCACGCCGCGCACGGTGTCGTCGGCGAACCGCTCGTCCACCACCTCGCCGACCGGCCGCTCGAACAGGTCGCGCCAGGCCTCCTCGCCGACGAGGCTCCGCATCGCCGCCCGGTCGGCGAGGGGCTCCAGCAGCGTCGGCGCGACCCGCTCGGCCACGTCGGCGGTCATCCCGTAGAAGCGCCGCCACGCCTCCAGCTCGCCGTCGCCGCCGGTGACCCGGGCGAAGGAGGCCGCGGTCCGCGTGGCGTCGCCGTTGTCGACCAGCAGCCCGGTGTCGCCCACCGGCGTGTACGAGGCGTACCTGCGGCGGCGCAGCGCGATCCTGAGCCCCAGGTCGGCGACGACCTTCGAGGGGAGCAGGCTGACCAGGTACGAGTAACGCGAGAGCCGGGCGTCGACCCCGGGGAACGCCCGCGCCGACACGGCGAGGCCGCCGACGTGGCCCAGGCGTTCCAGGACGAGGACACGCCGTCCGGCGCGGGCGAGGTAGGCGGCGGCGACCAGGCCGTTGTGGCCGCCTCCGACGATCACGGCTTCGTAGCGAGAGCGGAGCACGGGACTTCCCGACGGGGTGAGGTGCGGTGAGGGGACGCGGGGCAGGGGCCGCTCAGAGACCTGTCTGCCAGTGCGGCTCGGGACAGAGCACGCCCGGCGTCTCGACCATCACCATGCGCTCCACCATATCCCGAAATATCGTCAAATCATCAGCCACCCACTCCCCACCGCGCCCACCTCGCGACCGCCCGGATCACCGCCGTTCCCGGGCGGCGGAGAGGGTGATCGTGAGCAGGGTGGCGGCGGGGCCGGTGGGGGCGCGGCCGTGGCGCCAGACCGCCCGCAGGCGTCGCGTGAGGTCGATGTCCCGGGTGGGCACCTCGACCAGGCGGCCGGTGGCCAGCTCCGCCTCCACCGCGTAGCCGCTGAGCACCGCGGGGGCGGCGCCCTCGCGGGCCGCGCCCTTGACCGCGGCGTTGGAACCGAGCTCCAGCTTCGGGGCGGCGGCGGTGTGGCCGGTGAGCGCGAGGTCCAGCGTCTCGCGGGTGCCCGACCCCCGCTCGCGGACGACCAGCGGGGTGGCGGCCAGCTCGGCGGCGAGCAGCGGGGTGCGACGGCGCGCCCACGGGTGTCCCGGCGCGACCACCACCACGAGCCTGTCGGTGGCCACCACCCGGGACACCAGCCCGGCCGGGACCGAGGGCCCCTCCACGAACCCGAGCTCGATCTCCCCGCCGATCAGCTTCGCCACCTCGGCGGAGTTCTGCACGTCCAGGCCGACCTGGACCTGGGGCTCGCGGGCCTGGAGCTCCCCCAGCCAGCGCGGCAGCAGGTACTCGGCCACCGTCATGCTGGCGGCGATGTGCAGGTGCGCGGCCCGGCCGCGCCGTACCGCCTCCGCCCCCCGCATGAGCTCCTCCGCCGCCGCCAGCACCTGCGCGGCCCAGGCCGAGACCATCACGCCCTGCGGGGTGAGGGTGGACCCGCGCGGGGTGCGTTCCAGCAGCGGCAGCCCGAGACGGCGTTCCAGCAGCGAGATGCGCTTGCTCACCGACGGCTGCGCGATGCCCGCGGCCCGGGCCGCCTGGCCGAGGCTGCCCAGGCGTTCCACATCGACGAGCAGGCGCAGGGACTCGAGATCGGGCAGCTCGCTCATAGCGCCAGGCTATGACCTTCCAGCGAGGTGACGGGTACCGGCCTCCCCGCACCGCGCCGAAACTCGGGGGATGCCCGTCTCCCCGCTCACCCGTTCTCCCGGCTCCGCCTCCGCCCCGCGTCCCCCTCGGGCACCCGTACGACCGGTGCCGGCACCACCACCGGCGGCGAGACTCGGAGTGCTCAAGGCGCTCGCGCCGGGGCTCGGGGTCGCGGCCCTCGCGGTGGTCCTGGCGACGGCCGCGACCCGGGTCGTCCCCGGGGTGAGCGCCGCCGTGGTCGCGGTGGTCCTCGGGGTCGCGCTCACCAACCTCGGCGGCCTGCGCCGGTCGCTGGCCCCCGGGCTCGCGTTCGCCTCCCGCCGGGTGCTGCGCCTGGCGATCGTGCTGCTCGGCCTGCAGATCGCGCTGCCGGAGCTGCTGGCGCTCGGCTGGCGGGCGCTGGCGGTGGTCACCGTGGGGACCGGTGTCACGTTCGCCGCGACGCGGTGGATCGGAGGCCTCGTCGGGGTGAGCCCGCGCAGGTCCCTGCTGATCGCGACCGGCGTGTCCGTCTGCGGGGCGGCGGCCGTGGCCGCCATGCACGAGGTCGCGGGAAGCGACGACGACGACGTGGCGGCCGCGGTCGGCGTGGTCGTCCTGTACGGCAGCGCCTCGATCGTCACGCTGCCCCTGCTCGCCGGGGCGCTGGGACTGACCCCGCAGCAGCTGGGCCTGTGGGCCGGGGCCTCGGTCCACGAGGTCGCGCAGGTGGCGGCCATCGGCGCGGCGGCCGGGGCGGGGGTGCTGGTGAGCGCGGTGGCCGTCAAGCTGGCCAGGGTCGTCCTGCTGGCCCCGATCGTCGGGCTCACCTCCGTCTCCCTGCGCCGCACCCCGGCCGCACCGCGCCGTACCGAAGCGAGCCGCACCGAAGCCGACCGCACCGAAGCGAGCCGTACCGACGCCGACCGCACCGACGCCGGCCGTCCCGAGGCCGGGAAGGCGGCGCGGCGCCCGCCGGTGGTGCCGCTGTTCGTCGCCGGGTTCGTCGCGGCCGTGGCGGCGCGGAGCCTGGGAGTGGTGCCGACCGGAATCACCCGGGTGGTCCCCGACCTGACGGCGGTACTGCTCGCGGCCGCGCTCTTCGCCCTGGGGACCGGTGTCGATCTTCGGAAGCTCGCGCGGGGCGGGCGATCGCTGCTCCTGGGCGGGATCGCCACGGCCATCATCGGCGGGATCTCACTGTTCGGAGTGCTGGTCATTGGCTGATCTTTGAGTGGACGTCTCCTGGCAACCGCCGTAACGTGCTCTTTTTGGGGAAGACGGTGTCGTTTACACCGTTCCAAAAGCAAGCAATGATTACGACCTCGGACAAGGAGACAGAACCAGCTCATGCGTACCACCCGACAGTCCCTCTCCGGCATGCTCCGCCCCTCGAGCGAGGTGGCCGAGGCGCTGGAGCAGGGTGCCCCGATCGTGGCGCTGGAGTCCACGATCATCTCCCACGGCCTGCCCCAGCCCCGCAACCTGGAGGTCGCGGTGGAGCTGGAGGGCATCGTCCGGGAGGCCGGGGCGGTGCCCGCGACGATCGCGGTGCTGGACGGCGTGGCGCGCATCGGTCTCGACAAGAGCGAGCTGGAGCGCGTCGCCGGCGAGCCGGGGCTTCGCAAGCTGGGCTTCCGCGACCTGCCCGCCGCCGCCGCGCTCGGCGCGAGCGGGGCGACCACGGTCTCGGCCACCTCGTTCCTGGCCGCCAGGGCGGGCATCCGGATCTTCGCCACCGGCGGCCTCGGCGGCGTGCACCGCGGATGGACCGAGAGCCAGGACGAGTCGGCCGACCTCGACATGCTGAGCCGGACCCGCATCACCGTGGTCTGCGCGGGCGTGAAGTCGATCCTGGACGTCCCGGCCACCCTGCAGCGGCTGGAGACGCGCGGCGTCACCGTCGCGGGGTTCCGCACCGACGAGTTCCCCGGCTTCTACCTGCACTCCTCGGGCGAGCCCGTCGACTGGCGGATCGAGACCCCCGGCGAGGCCGCGGGCATCATGCGGGCCCAGGACGCGTTCGGCGGCCCGGAGACCGCGCTGATCGTCGCCAACCCGGTGCCGCTGCCCGAGCAGCTCGACCCCGAGCTGCACGACCGGGTTCTGGCCGGGGCCCTCGCCGAGGCGGAGCGGCGGCAGATCACCGGTCAGGCCATCACCCCGTTCCTGCTGGGCTACCTGGTGCGCGGGACCGACGGCGCCTCGCTGGAGGCGAACCTGGCCGCGGTGCGGGGCAACGCCCGCGTCGCCGGGCAGATCGCGGCCTCCTGGAGCCGGGGAGACTGAGGACACCGTGGCCGGAACGGGTCTGCTGGTCATCGGCGACGTGGTGACCGACGTCGTCGCACTTCACGGTGGGTCCGCCCGGAGCGGCCTGGCCGTCGGGACGGACACCGTCGCCGACATCGTGCTGCGCCCCGGCGGTTCGGGGGCCAACACCGCCTCCTGGGCCGCCCGGCTGGGCGCCGACGCGCGGATCCTGACCCGTGCCGGCTTCGACACCGCCGACTGGCACGCCGCCGAGCTGCGGCGGTTCGGGGTACGGCCGCACCTGCGGGTCGACCCCGACCGGCCCACCGCGGTGGTGATCGCCATGGTCGACGTGACCGGGGAGCGTTCCATGCTCACCAACCGGGGCGCGGGCGGGCACATCGGCACGGGCGACTGGGACGAGAGCCTGCTCGACGGGGTGGGGCATCTCCATCTGTCCGGTTACACCTTGTTCGCCGAGCCGGGGCTCCAACTTTCCCGGCTGGCCATGGCCGAGGCGTCCCGCCGCGGCGTCTCGATCAGCGTGGACCCCGCCTCGACCGGCTTCCTGCGCTCGTTCGGCGTTGAACGGTTCATCCAGGAGACCCTGACCGCCCAGTTGATCATCCCCAATCTGGACGAGGCGCTGCTGCTCACCGGCGAGGCCACCGCGGAGAGTGCGGCCGAGAGCCTGAGCCTCCGCTACGGCGCCGCGGCGGTGAAACTCGGATCCCGCGGCGCGCTGATGGCCAGGGAAGGAAAGTTGGCCGCCCGGGTTCCCGCGCTCACCACCGAGGTGATTGACTCCATTGGAGCGGGGGACGCGTTCGCCGCCGGGCTGCTCACGGCCCTGCTGAGGGGGGCCGCCGACGAGGCCGCGCTGGACGCCGGACGCCGTGCCGGGGCGGAGGCCGTGACGGTCCTGGGTGGACGTCCGCGTGTCCTTCCGTCTGATTTGGGTACTAAGGAGCTTTACCCTCTTAACACCAATTGATAGCTTGCGGCGTAAGCTGCACCATTAGCCACACGCGTCACTTTGGGGAGGTTACGGTCCGCCGATGGATGCCGAGTCATCGATCTGCCTGAGTGATCTGGTCCCGGCCCTGCGCTGGAGCCGTCCCCAGCAGGTCGCCGAAGCCCTGGCCGACCCCCGGCTGCCCGCCGGCTGGTGGTCGTCGGTCACCCTGCCCAAGGCCCTCGGCGCCGCGGGGCTCGACTGGGTCTGCGACAGGCTGGCCCGGCTCTCGCTGGCACGCTGGGACCACCTGCCGTTGAGCGACGTGCTGCCCGCGCTGCACGTCCACACGGTCGACCCCACCCTGCCCGGCTGGCCGGAGCCCGCGCGCTCGGCCATCGCCGGTCTGGGCGGCTGGAACCGCCTGCGCCGCCTGACCGCGGGAGACCTGGGCGGGCCCGCCACGTCCTCCCCCGAGCTCGTGGTCACCGCCGTGTTCCGCGAGGTGCTCGGCCGCATCCCTGGCATCGCCGAGCACGCCGCGCCGGCCGCCGTCCCCGCGCAGGTCCCGCTCCAGGAGCGGGTCCAGGACCCGGCGCGGGCACCCGTGCCGCAGGTTCCCGCCCAGCCGTCGGCGCCGCAGGAGCAGCGGCAGGCGCCGGTCCCCGAACCGGCCGCCCCCGAACCGGCCGCCCCGGAGCCGGTCGCCCCCAGCCCCCAGGCCGTCCTCAGCGACTACCCGCTGGTGCGCCTGGTCGACAACATGTTCCGCGACTGGAGCCCGCTGGAGCGCGCGGTCGCCGTCGAACGGCTCTTCGCGGTCGACCCGATCAGCCTGCGCGCGCTCGCGCACAAGCTGAACGCCGACCGCGACTCGCTCTCGGCGGCCCAGCGCGCCGCCGAGGAGCGCATCCTGCTGTGGCTGCGCTCCTCGGAGTCCGCGCCGCTCACCGGGCACATGTTCGGGCTGACCGAGTGGCTGGGCTCCGCCGCCACCAAGGAACAGCTCATCGGCGCCGACCCCGCGCACCCGATCGAGGTCCCCACCCTGCGCACCCCGCTGTGGAGGGTGCTGGTCACGCTCATGCCCGACCGGCGGCTGCAGGACGACTGGCTCGTCGTGGGCGACCTGGGCGGCCTGCGCGAACGGACCCGCCAGCTCCTGGCGGGCAAGACGATCGACAGCGACGCGCTCAGGCTCATGGAGCACCAGCTCGGCATCCGGGCCCACTCGGTCCAGGCCTGGCTGGACGCCCTCGCCGCGAGCGCCACGCAGGAGGCGGCCCCGCAGGAGACCACCGCCGAGGTCAGGCAGCTGCCGCGCCGCACCCCGGGGGCCAACGGCCACCACCACCGCGGCGGGCAGCCGATCCCGCAGGTGAACACCGGCGCCATCGACCCCCGCGCCGCCCTGGCCACGCTGTCGGCCCTGGCGAGCGGGAACTCCAGGCCGCACCTGATCACCAGCCAGCGGGTCCCGATGCACCCGCCCGCGAGCCCGTCGTCCGACCCGACCCGCTGGCAGCGCATCGAGGTGACCAGCGACCACCTGCGGGGCGGCCCGGTCGCCGTGCCCGAGGGGTACGCCACCCAGCTGGGCATGCGCCCCGGCACGCTGCTGTCGGTCACCGGCCCCGGTGACAACGCGGTGGTCCTGGTCTGGCGGGACCACCCGGTCTTCGACTCCCTGCAGCCCGTCCTGATGCGCCTGAACGCCCGCCCGGGCGACCAGGTCTACGTCACCGTGGACGGCTACCGCCTGGACGCCCAGCTCCCCGCGTGAGCCCCGTCTCTTCCCCGGGCCGGTTTCCCCGGCCCGGGGAAGAGACGGATCCGCACCGGCGGAGGGCGCGAACCACGAGAGCGTGATCGGGGCACGCCGCGAGCGATCCGGGCACCGGGCGCCCCGGCGCCGGGTGGCCGCGGTGAGCGGCGAGGCGTGATTTCCGGCGCCGCCTCCCGCGCGGGGCCCTCCGAACGCGGAAACGGCCGACCTTTCCCGGCTGCTCTTTTTCGGCGCTATGCTCTTGGGACTCAAGTGACTTGGTGACACCAGTGTGACCTGTTTTGCCGAACAGGTCACACTGGTGTCGTTTCCTGCGGTTTCTTGTCAAGAAATTGTCATCGTTCACCTAACAGCGGGAGTCTGTATAGCTCTCACCCCGAATTGCCTTGTGAGGTGTTCCCTAGAACGCGGACGGGGACGATGGGCGACCAGGTCGCACCAGGGCCCGGGATCAGAGAGCGACTTCGAACTAGCCGATGAGAAAATTCGCCCGTGTCTGGCTGGGGATGACATTCTCGACCGTTGGGTCACGAGCCTTGAGTGTCGCCTATCCCCTCCTGGCATTGGCCCTGACCGGTTCTCCGGTGCAGGCGGGCTGGACCAGTTTCGCCCTGACCTTTCCGATCCTGGTCTTCTACATTCCCGCGGGCGTCCTGGCCGACCGGGTGAATCCCCGCTCGCTCATGCTCCTCACCGAGACCCTGCGAGGGTTCATCGTCCTCTCCGTCTTCCTCGCGCTCGTCGTCGATCACCAGTCGCTGGCACACCTCCTGGTCGCGGCCTTTCTCGAGGGCACGCTGTGGGTGGTCTACTCGCTGGCGGAGACGGCGCTGATCTCTTCACTCGTCCCGAAGGACCAGGTCTCCCTCGTGATGGCCAGGAGCGAGACGATCTCACACATCGCGGTGCTGGCCGGCAGGCCGCTCGGGGGCTGGCTCTTCGGGATCATGCAGGCGATGTCCTTCGCGGTGAACGCGGCGTTGTTCTTCCTCGCCCTCCTGTCCCCCCTCAGCGTGGCGACGGGAAAGGCGGGGCAGGCCGGGAAGGCCCGGAGGGGGAGGAGCCGGCAACTGTCGTACGCGCTCCGCGAGCTGGCGGCCGGGGTGAGGAGCCTGGCGGGGCGGCACCTGCTGCGGGAGATAGCCGACGGCTTCAAGGAACTCTCCCGGCACCCGTTCCTGCGCAAGGCCATGGCCCTGACCATGGTCACCAACCTGATGATCAACGCGCTCATCATGATCTTCATTGCCGGGTCGGCGAGCCTGCCCTCGTACCAGGTCGGCCTGGTCCTGGCCGCCGGGGGCATGGGCGGCGTGGCGGGATCGGGCCTGGCCCCCTACCTCAGGCTCGAACCGAGGAACTTCACGCTCTTCGCCCAGCTGTGGGTATGGGTGCTGGCGCTCTTCGTCGCGGCGTACGGGGAGGGGCCGCTCTTCTTCGGGCTCGCGATCCTGCTGACCGGTTGCACCGGCGCGCTCAGCAACGTGGCCATCAGGACCTTCGAGATCGACACCGTCGAGCAGGGCAAGCTCGGACGGGTGGTGAGCGTGCACCGGCTCGTCGCGCACGGCGCCGTGTGCGTCGCCGCCCCGGTCGGCGGGATCCTGGTCGACGTGTTCGGCATCCGGGTGGCGGCCTTCATCCTGACCGTCGTGATGCTCGCCGTCGCCACGGCGGTGACATCCATGTCGCTGCTGCGCCTGCACGCGCGGCTGGGCCTCGCCGGGACGGTCAGGAAGGTCAGGACGACCGGTGCCGACGTGGCCGCGCGGGTGCTCACGACGTGGCGAGCAACCGATCCGCTTCTGCCGCGAGATGGGCAGGGAGGCTAGGCGCCCTCGCCGCCCTCGCCCTCAGTGCCAGCGCGACCGCCGACGGGGTGTCACCGGCCAGGGCGCGGACCCGGGCGGCGTACCACAGCGCGGGACCGTGGTCCCCGGCCTCGGCCGGTACGGTCTCGATCTCCCGTTCCGCCTCGGGAAGGCGCCCCAGAAGAGCCAGCGCGAGCGCGTGGGCGGCCCGGGTGGACGGCCACTGCAGCGGCCGGACCCGGTCGAGGTCCCTCAGCGCCGCCTCCGCCCTGCCGAGCCCGGCGAGGATCTCCCCCCGGGCGCGCAACGCCTCGGTGAGGTTCCCCTCCCTGCCCAGGACGTCGTTGAGGACGTCGCGCGCCGCGTCGGGGTGGCCGTCGTACCAGAGCGCCCAGGCGAGCTCGGTCTGGATGTGCATGTCGTTGGGCACGCGGCGTATCGCCGAGTACAGCTCCCGCACCGCGGCCGAGGGACGCGCCTGTGCCAGCCGCAGCCTGCCGATCCCGGCGAGGAGGCCGCCGACCGCGGAGGTCGCCCCCAGCGTCTCGAAGAGGACCGCGGCGGTGCGGTAGTGGGAGACGGCCTTCTCGAAGTCCTCCCGCCGGTGGGCGACGTTGCCGAGGAAGGACTCGATCTCCGCCCGCATCCTGGTGTTGTCGCCGCAGCGCTCCAGAGCCTCCTCGGCCTGCTTGGCGGCCAGCGCGAACTCCCCGTCGCGGAAGGAGAGCTCGGCGGCCCGCAGGTAGTCGTCGGGGAAGGAGCGGCTCTCGGCCGGCACGACGAGGTGGTCGTTCTGGAGGATCGGCTGGATCAGGCGCTCGTGCGACAGCTCGCACCACCGGGTGCCCGCCTTGATGTCCTCGCGCAGGATGTGGCGGTCGACCAGCGCCCTGACCACCGCGTTGGGCATGCCGGCGGTGACGGTCTCCCCCTGGTAGACGACCTCGCGGGTGCCGAGCTCGGTGATGAAGCAGCGGCGCAGCCAGCTCCTGAGCTCGGCGACGTCCTCCCCGAAGTGGTCACGGGCCACCTCGGCGATCATCCGCTCGGAGAAGGTGGTGAGCGACCGGTCGGCGTTGGCGAACCTGCGGACGTGGTCGGAGGAGATCACCCGCACGTCCTCGGGCAGGGAACGCCACATGGCCGAGCACACGACCTGCAGCTGGACGGGCTCGACCACCTTGGCGTCGGCGACGACCTCCTCCCCGAGCGCCCTGCCGACCCTGATCATGCGCAGGTCGTCGACCAGGCCCCGCGCCGCACCGGGGGCGAACGAGCGGCCGGTCCCCTCCAGCGGGCCCTCGGTCGCCCGGACCGCGGCGGCCGTGTCGAGGGCGGTCAGCGAGAAGCGGCTCCTGGCCATGCCCGCCAGTTTCGGCTCGTGGGGAAGGATCGCGGCGAGGTAGTCCTCCCGGATCGAGACGAGGAGGCGCAGGTTCGGGTTCTCGTCCAGCGCCTCGACGAGCTGGCCGATGAACCACTCGCGGTACGGCTGGCGGTGGGCGAAGTCCCCGAAGAGCTCCTCCGCCTGGTCGATCGCCGCCAGGGTGAGCACCGGGTCGCCGTACGGATCCTGGCGCGGCGGGCGCCGGCCCAGGAACTCGCGGATCGTCAGCCCGGCCAGCCGGGTGGGCGTCTCCAGCGGTGCCCACGACGACAGCAGCGCGAACACGTGCGGGTTGTGCCGCGAGAGCGCGGCGGAGGGGAAGGGCGAGCCGTGCGACACCCGGCCTATCGGCAGGACGTCGGTCCTGCCCGCGTCCAGCAGCGGGAGCACCCCGGCCTGGATCAGCGAGGTCTTGCCCACGCCGGACGGCCCGTACAGCACGGTCAGGCGCCCGGCCTGCCACAGGTCGGAGACCTCGCAGGCCTCCCTGTCGCGGCCGAAGAACTTGGAGTCGTCCTCGCGGCGGAAGGCCCGCAGGCCGACGTACGGCTGGCCGGCCGCGTCGGGCCGGTCGCGCTCGGGGCTCGCGTCAGGGGTCACGGCACAGGTCCCATCCGCCGGCGCAGCTCACGGCAGAACTCCTCCGCCGTCCCCCAGAAGATGGAGATCCGCCAGTCTTCGTAGTATCTGGCCAGCTGGCGCTGGACCTCCAGCACGTCCGCCTTCGTGCTGGCGAGCGAGGGCGCGAGCTGGACGCTCACGTGCCTTCGGCGGTTGATCCCGGGAACGGCCTTCAACAGCCCGTGGAAGAGCACGCGAAACGTCCAGTCCTGCAGGCTGTACCCGATGAACAGCAGTGGCCTTCTGGTCAGCGCCGCGAGAATGGAGGTGGGCAGCATCCGCTGGCCGCCCGCGACGCCGTCCACCGCGAGGTTGGTGAGAAACTCCAGATAGTCGTCCTCGGCCAGCACGATCGACGCCGGATCCTGCAGGTTGCCGTGCAGGTGGTAGATGAGCGGGGCCTCGGGCTTGGGGTTCCAGCCCGCCTCGCTGCTGAACAGATCTTCCGCGTAGGCCAGCCCTTTGTTCCACGGGCAGATGGCCACGTTCGGTCTTTTTCCCACCGCTTCGAGCGAGCGGAAGATGAAGTCGTCGTAGTTCGTCGTCAGATATACCGGAAGGGGGAAGCTCGCCAGCAGGGCGTGCGGTTCGAGAGGGTTGAGGAAGTCTGGCGCACCACCGGCGTCGAGCTCGTCGCAGA
The DNA here is from genome assembly GCF_059358815.1 of Streptosporangium nanhuense. Lineage (NCBI taxonomy): Bacteria > Bacillati > Actinomycetota > Actinomycetes > Streptosporangiales > Streptosporangiaceae > Streptosporangium > Streptosporangium nanhuense. The sequence continues at coordinate 521,435 of NZ_JCADBG010000001.1, read as the reverse complement.
TGCGTCTCTTCACATATACGGAATCCCCATATCTCATCACCGCGAACTGCGTCACCCGGGGAAGGTCATGGTCGTCGTCGAAGGGGTAGTCCCATCGGCGCGCCATGTCGCGGCTCAGTGCCGTTCCCGTCGGCAGCGTCCCCACGCACGCCCCGGACCCCAGGAAGGGCGTGCAGTCTCCGCTGTTCAGCTGGTCGAGCAGGCGTTCCCACTCGGCCTCCCCCATGTCGTGCACGCAGGGCACCACCTCACGGACGAGAGGTCCAATCAGGTCATGGACTCGATGCCGTACGACTCTATTGGCACGGTCAATCCCCCCCGCGCGGGAAGGCACCCCTCGTGTCGCCGACGCGGCCGGAGCGGACGAATGATTCACGACCACCTTTCTGCCGCAACCCGCGTGAAACGGCAAGGTGATTCCTCAGATCGAACTCGTGAATCCCGCCGTCGGCTCCGCCGTCTCCAGCAGCAACGGCTCCAGCATCCTCCGCAGCCAGGCCTCGTCGACCTCCGTGAGCCTCTCCAGGGAGAGCCCCTCAAGGTCGACGAGCCCGCCCGACCCCGAATTGTCATCGCGCATGCGTGCTCCCATTCGTGTCGCGTCGCATCCGACCCGGCCCGGTACCGAGATTGCGGATGTCCTAAAAGACGATGCGACACCACTCTCGAAAGTCACCGAGCCGCGTTTTTTCTTAAAGTGATTCTGTAATACCCCACTCTTCGAATCAACCTTTAGGATGACCGTACGATCCCTTTGGCTAGAAAAAGGCGGAGGCCCGAGGTGGTGGAGCTTTCACACGCGGCGAACACGGTGCCGGAGCGACAGCCCGAGGTCTGGGAGAAGGTGCCACCCCGCAACAGGAACTTCACCGGGCGAGACGACATGCTCCTCAAGCTCCGCCAGGGCATCAGCACCGTCACCGCCGTGGTCCCCCAGCCCCAGGCCCTCCAGGGATGGGGCGGCGTCGGCAAGACCCACCTGGCCATCGAGTACGCCCACCGCTACCGCTCGCACTACGACCTCGTCTGGTGGATCCCCGCCGACCAGCGGGTGCTGGTGCCGTCCGCCCTGGCGGCGATGGCACCTCACCTGGGCCTGCCCCCGGTGTCGGCCACCGGCGTCGAGGAGGCCGCGGAGGCCGTGCGCAGGACGCTGCAGAGCGGCGACCCCTACCGCCGCTGGCTGCTGATCTTCGACAACGCCGAGGAGCCGGGACAGGTCGAGGAGTTCATCCCGCGCGGGCCCGGCCACGTCCTGATCACCTCGCGCAACCCCAAGTGGGAGGATCACTTCGAGACCCTCCAGGTCGACGTCTTCACCCGCGAGGAGAGCGTGGCGTTCCTGAAGAAGCGCCTGCGCCGGGAGGTTCCCGACGACGACGCCTCGCGGCTGGCCGAGCAGCTCGGCGACCTGCCCCTGGCCCTGGAGCAGGCCGGCGCGCTGCAGTACGAGACCGGCATGTCGGTCGACGAATACCTCGAGCAGCTCGACGAGCAGGCGAGCAGGCTGCTGGGGGTGAACAGGGCGCCGGGATACCCGCTGTCGATGACGGCGGCATGGAAGGTGTCGGTGTCGCTCCTGGAGGACCGCCTCCCCGAGGCCATCACGCTCCTGCGGTGCTGTGCCTTCTTCGGCCCCGAGCCCATCCCCCGCGACGTCTTCCGCAGGGGCAACAAGGCCGTCGTCCCCCGGCTGAGCGCGATCCTGTCCGACCCCATCCTGCTCGCCACCGCGCTGAGCGAGCTGAGGCGCTTCGCGCTGGCCAGGATCGAGCCCGCCACCCGCACCATCCAGGTCCACCGCCTGATCCAGGCGCTCCTGCGCGACGACCTGCCGGAGGAGGACCAGCGCGACATCCGGCACGAGGTGCACGTGCTGCTGGCCGGCAGCGCCCCGAACGATCCCGACGAGAACGCCAGGTGGCGCCGCTTCGAGGAGCTGGTCGCCCACGTCATCCCCTCCGGCCTGGAGGAGTGCACCGACCCCGCCGTCAGGCAGTTCGCCCTCAACGTCACCCGTTACCTCTACACATCGGGCAACTACCAGTCGGCGCGGATCTTCCTGGAGAGCTTCGTCAAGAGGTGGACCGAGGTCAGCGGGGCGAAGCACCCGGACGTGCTCGTCGCGCACAAGCACCTGGGCAACGTGCTGCGCGGCCTCGGCCAGTACTCCGCGGCCTACGAGACCGACCACCGCACCCTCGACAACATGCGCGAGGTCCTCGGCCCCGACCACGACGAGACGCTCCTGACGACCAACGGCTACGGGGCGTCCCTGCGGGCGCGCGGCGACTTCATCGCCGCCAGGAAGCTGGACGAGGAGTCCCGGGCGACCCACGCCGCCAACCTCGGCGACGACCACCCGTCCACCCTGCGCGTGCTCAACAACCTCGCCCTCGACTACGCCCTCACCAGTGACTACAAGCAGGCGCGGCGCCTGCACCAGGAGACGTACCTGGAGATGAGCGACGCGACGCAGAGCGTCGGCAGGACCATCCTGCTGCTGTCGTGGAACGGTCTGGCCAGGGCCGTGCGGCTCTGCGGCGACTACACCGAGGCGTGCGACCTGGGCGAGGAGGCCTACGCCTACGGCGTCCAGGAACTGACGCTCGACCATCACGCCACGCTGCTGACGGCGAAGGACCTGTCCATCGCCAGGCGGCGCTCGGGAGAGGTGACCGAGGCACTGGACCTCGCGCGCGACACGCACACCCGCCTGCAGCGGCTCTTCGGGGACGAGCACCCCGACACGATGGCGGCCGCGATCAACCTCTCCAACGCCCTGCGAACCGTCGGCGACCTCGACGAGGCGTTCGCGACGGCCGACAGGACGGTCGCCCTCTACCCCCGGGTGTTCGGCGAGGAGCACCCCTACAGCCTCGCCTGCGGCGGCAACCTGGCGATCCTGCACCGCCTGCGAGGCGACGTCGCGGCGGCCAGGAGCCTGAACGAGAGAGCGGTGCGAGGCCTGATCGCCAAGGTCGGCCAGGAGCACCACTACCCGCTGACGTGCGCCGTCAGCCTCCAGGCGGATCTCGCGGCGATGGGAGAGGCCGTCCAGGCGTGCGCGCTCGGCAGGGACACGCTCGCCCGGCTGCGCTCCCTGTTCGGCGAGAACCACTTCCTGAGCCTGTCCTGCGCCAGCAACCTCGTCCTCGACCTGAGGGCCGCCGGCGAGAAGCAGGAGGCCGAGATCCTGTACGAGGACACGATGCGGCGCTACGAACGCCCGCTGGAGGCGGGCCACCCCGACGCGCTCCTCGCGAGCGAGGGCCGTCGCATCGAATGCGACTTCGACCCCCCGCCGATCTGACCGCCGGCCCGTCCCCGGTCTAGCTCGCCCGGAATCCGGGATTGCGCCTCTTCCACGCGTCGAGGTGGTGCTCGGCCTCGCGGAGGGCCTGGCTCTCCGCGGCGGGATCCACCGGCTCCGCGGCGCACTCCTCCAGCGTCTTCCTCATGCGCGCCACGAACTCCTCCCCGCGCTCGTTCAGGCCGCCGCAGGCCAGCAGCGTGCCGGTGACCGTGTAGGAGGCCCGCCTCCAGCGGGCGAGCTCCACCCGCGCCCGGAACGCCTCGGCGTCCCGCTCGAACCGGTGCTGCCTGCGCCAGAACTCCGCCACCCCGAGATAGGCGTACGCGCCCTGCAGCAGGCCGTAGACGGGGCGCGGGTCGTCCCGCCAGGGCGCGTAGTGGCGGGAGCCGTCGTCCGGCAGGGTCAACGGGATCACCTCGATCAGCGCGGTGAGCTTCGCGTGCTGGATCTCGTGGGCGAACGTGGCGGCGAGCCCCACGCCGTCCTGCGGGTCCGACATGGCGATGGTCCCGAACGTCTCGCGGGAGGAGGCGCTGTTCTGGCCCCGCTCCGGGGCCCTGACGGGGGTGAGCACCGAGACGGCGGAACGCATCTCCTCCGCCACGGTCTCGTGGTGCGCGGTCAGGACGCGCCACGCCTCGTCCGTGTGGACCCCCCACGCGTGAAGCCGCTCGCGGTCCAGTCTCGCCTCCACGACCTCCTCCGCGGACCACCGGTACGGGTCGAGGTCGTCGACGACCAGGTCGAATCCCGGACTCACCCGCAGCCTGTGCAGCGCCTGCCAGCCGGGCCGGTCACCGGAGGGACGGACGCGGACCGTCAGGCCGCCGACGTCGAGTTCGGCGCCGTCACCGTCCGGCCTCACCGTGACGTCGACCGCGTCTCCCGCGCCGCCGGGGAGGGTGAGGCGCCCCAGGGACGGCAGCATGATCGCGCCGTCGCGGACGGGCAGCCGGACCCGGCAGCCGGTTCGTGCCCGCACCGCGGCCACCACGGCCAGCGTGCCCAGCCGCGCGGGATCGTCGTGCGCGCCGCTCCCGTTCCCGCTCCTGAGGGACCGGTAGGTCCGCCACGCCCACGCCCCCACCGCCGGATAGCGCAGCACGCGATCGACCTCCTCGCCCGCCTCCCCCTCCAGGTCCGACAGGAGGTCGTAGGCGCGCGCCGCCAGGGCCGCACCGGGATGCCCCGCCGACCGCGCCTCGCTCACCACCCCGCGTACCAGCAGCCTGTTCTTGACGCGCTGGACCGCGCGCAGCTCGGCCACGGCGTCGGCGCCCCCCTCACCGGCCGCCAGCGCGAGAAACGTCGCGCCGGACACTCTCTGTGAACCGAGCCTCATCGACTCCCCTTCAGCCGCGCGACATCTCGCGCGAAGCTCGTACGAATATGGGTGATCAGCCGGTAGAGGTCGGGACAGTAGACCGAGGGCCCCTTGAAACCGGCGGCCTCGCTGTAGCGGTGCGCGTACAGCCCGCCGCCGCAGACCGAGCGGATGTCGCAGGCCAGGCAGGCGGGGGCCAGCGCGAGCTCGCCGATCTGCCGGGCGGCCATGGCGGGGTGCCTGAGCGCGGCGTCGAACGAGTCGCGGAGCAGGTGCAGCCGGGTCGCGGCCGCCCCGTGGTAGCTGGACTTCAGGATGTCCGACTGCTCGATGCTGCCGTCGGTCTCCACGACGGCCATCCGGGCGGGCGAGAGTCCCACCGTCTCGCTGCGCGAGGCGCCTCCCGCCAGCAGGCGCATGATCTCGCGGAACAGCCGGATCTCCGTCTGGTCGGCGACCGAGCCGTACCACCGGTCGAAGATCGGGATCAGCCAGTCGGCGTACGGCGTCGCCTCCGCCTCCGGGAGGCGGTACGGCGGCGGGGTGGACCAGTTGCCGTGCGGGAGCAGGAAGTCGACGGCCGGCGGGTCGAAGGCGAGGAGCGCCTCGTAGGTCGCCAGCGGGTCGTTGCGGACGTCGATGGTGCACAGCAGGCCGCTGAACAGGTGATGGAAGGGGCCGGTGGTCAGCCTGCGCAGCGAGTCGGCGACGATCGCGTGGCTCCCCCTGCCGTCCGCGTAGCGCCTGTGCCGGTCGTGGCCCTCGGCGTAGCCGTCCATGCTCACCCCGACGCGGATCTCCAGGCTGTCGAAGAGGCGCAGGTAGGTCTCGTCCAGGCGCAGCCCGTTGGTCTGCACACCGACCCGGACGCGGGTCCCGACGTCGGCGGCGGCCCCCCTGATGGCGCGCACGGCGTGGGAGATGAGTTCGGGCCCGGCCAGCAGGGGCTCTCCCCCGTGCAGGATGACCTCGACCTCGGCCAGCTCGTGGGCGAGCGCGTGCTCGGCGATGCGCCTGGCCGTACATTCGACGATCGCCTTCGACATGCGCCGCGGCTGTGCCTTCCACGACTGGTCGGCCATCTCGTAGATGTAGCAGTGACGGCAGGCCAGATCGCACCTGCTGTGGATCTTCAGGATGAACTGCCGGAAAGCCGCCGGCCGCCATCCCGAGTCCAGCAATCCTCTGACATCGAGCGTCTCGGGGAACACGCTCCGGGGGGCGGGGATTACGGGGTCAGGTTTCTCCGGCAAACGCGGCACACCTCTCTTGCGCCATTCCCTATCTGGCATGAGTTTGCCCCAATAGTCAAGTTTCAGCCTCGCTATTACGTACCCTTCCCCGACATGATCACTGGTTTTCCCCTCAGCCTGGAACGGCGACCGGGCATCATCTATCGTGTAGACATCTTTCGGGCGTCACATAACGTGGTCTCAGCAGGGGGCTGATCAGCGATGCACGAGTGGCCGTCGACTCTCGATATCGGAGAGCTGATGGCGGGTGGCTGGCGTCCGACTCCGTTCAAGCAGTTCATCCTGAAGATTCACAGCAGATGCGATCTTGCCTGCAAATACTGCTACATGTACGAAATGGCCGACTCCTCGTGGCAGACCCGACCGAAACAAATGTCACGGGAGATCTTCGCCGCCACCGCCGCGAGAATCGCCCAGCACGCCCACCGCCACGACCTGACCGACATAGAGCTCATCCTGCACGGGGGGGAGCCCCTGCTGGCCGGGCGCGAGGCGATCCGCGAGCTCGTCACGCTGGTCCGCTCCGCCGTCGGCCCCGGCACCAGGACCACGGTCGGCCTGCAGACGAACGGCACCCTGCTCGACCTCCCCTACCTGCGGCTCTTCGACGAGCTCGGCGTCCGGGTCGGGGTGAGCCTCGACGGCGACGAGACGATGCACGACCGGGGCCGGCGCCGCGCCAACGGCCAGGGAAGCCACGCCGACGTCCTGCGCGCCCTCGGCCTGCTGGGCTCGCCCGCCTTCCGACACCTCTTCAGCGGCCTGCTGTGCACCATCGACCTCAGGAACGACCCGGTCGGGGCCTACGAGGCGCTCCTGGCCTTCGATCCGCCGGCCGTCGACTTCCTGCTCCCGCACGGCAACTGGTCGGCGCCGCCCCCGGGCCGGCCCCCGGAGGCGCAGGTGACGCCGTACGCCGACTGGCTGATCCCGGTCTTCGACCGCTGGTACGCCGCGCCACGGCGGCGCACCTGGGTCAGGACGTTCAACGAGATCGTCCACGTGCTGCTCGGCGGCTCGTCGTCGAGCGAGCAGATAGGCCTGTCCCCGGCGGGGATGGTCGTCGTGGAGACCGACGGCGGCATCGAGCAGTCGGACGCCCTGAAGTCGGCCTACCCGGGAGCCCCGGAGACCGGGCTGCACGTGATCCGTGACTCCTTCGACGACGCCCTGCTCCTGCCCTCGATCGCGGCCCGCCAGATCGGCGAGGCGGCCCTCCCCCCCACCTGCCGGGCCTGCCCGGTCTCCCGCGTCTGCGGCGGGGGCCTCTACGCCCACCGCTACCGCTCCGGCAACGGTTTCGCCAACCCCTCCGTCTACTCCCCCGACCTCCTCCGGCTCATCGGGCACATCAAGAGCACGGTCGAAGCCGACCTTTCGGCCCGATCGAAACGGCAGAGAAAGGGCACAATGCACCTACGTGAGCACCGGATCGCGGCCGGGACGTTCTCGGAGCTCGCCGGCGGCGGTGGCGGCACCACCGCGGTCGCCGAACTCTCCGCGGCACAGCACAGCAAGCACGTCCTGCTCGTACGCGGGGTGCTGGAGACCGCGCGGGCCGGTGGCCACCCCGACGGCGCCGCCACCCGCCGCGCGTACGACCTGCTCGCCACCGTCCAGCGCCGCCACCCCGAGATCGTCGACGCCGTCCTGCGCCACCCGTCGGTGGGCGCCTGGGCGCGCCGGACGATCAAGATGCTCGACGCCGGCGACGGCGCCGCGGCTCCGGGACAGCTCGCGGCGCTCGCCGCCGCCGCGGCGATCCGTTCGGGCACCGCCTGCGAGATCGACGTACCGGCGGTGGAGGGAGTGGTCACGCTGCCGTCGCTGGGCCAGGCGATCCTGCCGCCGACCGTCTCGGCGGCCACGGTCGAGTGCGCCGCCGACGACACCGAGATCACCGCGGCCGGGAGCATCGTCCGGATTCCCCGCGACCCCCGCCAGGACGCCCCGGGGTGGCGGGGGCTGCGCTCGCTGTCCAGCGAGGCGGACGGCATGTCGCTCCACCTGGTCATCGACGACCTCGACCCCTACCGGATGCCGGAGACGACCAACATCGGCGGGCGTCTCACCGAGGCCGAGACCGAGCGGTGGCAGTCGACGCTGCACCAGGCCTGGGATCTGCTGGTGCGCCACCACCGGGTGGTGGCCGAGGAGGTGTCCACCGCGATCACGGTTCTCACGCCGCTGGTCGCACCCGCGAGGGGCCAGTCGAGCTCGTCCTCGCGGGAGACCTTCGGCTGCGTGGCCCTTTCGACGCCGCCGGACGCGTCCTCACTCGCGGTCACGTTGACGCACGAGACACAGCACGCGAAGCTCTCGGCCCTGCTCGACCTCGTCCCCCTGACCCTGCCCGACGACGGCTCCCGCTACTACGCCCCCTGGCGGGAGGACCCCCGCCCCGTGCCGGGGCTGCTCCAGGGGGCGTACGCCTTCCTGGGCGTGGCCGGTTTCTGGAGACGCCAGCGCGGCCTGGAGTCGGGGGAGGCGGCCCTGCGCGCGAACGCGGAGTTCTTCCAGTGGCGCGAGGCCTCGCGTCTCGTCACCGGCACCCTCCTGGGCAGCGGGCGGCTGACCCCCGCCGGGGAGACCTTCACCGCGGGGATGGCGCGGCGCCTCGACGGCTGGTCGCGGGAGAGCGTGCCGGCCCGCGCCCGGGCCCTGAGCCGGGAACGCTCGGACGACCACCACGCGCGCTGGCTCCGGCGCAACGGTTAGAGGACGGGCGGGTCGAAGTCGAAGTCGAGCCGCTCCCCCCTCAGCGCCACCGTCGTGTCGGGGTGCTCCTCACCCAGCACCCGCCGGTAGCGCTCGAAGGTGTCGGCCTCCAGCGTCTCAGCCCCCGCCGATTCGCCCAGTGCCCGCAGGTCGATGGCCAGGTTGTTCGCGCAGGCGAGGGTCAGCGGGTGGTCGGCGCCCAGAAGCTCCCGCAGCTGGGCCAGGGTCTCCCGGCCCAGCCGCCCGGCCTGCGGGACGTCCCCGCCTGCGGCGAGGTCGCTGGCGAGGTTGATCGCGCAGGTGAGCGAGTAGTGGTGCTCGCGCCCCAGGGTGCGGTCGAAGCCCTCCAGGCATCTCAGGTCGAGCGCGGTCGCCTCCTCGACGTCCCCGTTGACCCGTAGCAGCAGCGCCAGGTTCGTGTTGCAGCCGAAGGTGAAGGGGTGCTCCTCCCCGTATCTTCCGGGGTAGCGGGTCGCCGTGTCGCGCAGCAGCTCCAGCGCCTCGTCGACCTCTCCCCTGGTGCGCTGCGCGTTGGCCAGGCACAGGGCGGCCGCGAGCGTGTCGGGGTGGTCGCGGCCGAAGATGCGCTCCTCCAGCTCGAACGTCCGCTGGGCGATCTCGAACGCCTCGTCGATCAGCCCCGCCCTGCGCTTGGCGATGGACAGGTCCTTGGCCGCGCGCAGGGTCCTGGGGTGGTCGGCCCCGAGCTCCTGGACGCTGAAGTCGTAGGCGTCCTCACCGATGTCGCAGGCCTCGGAGTACTCGCCCCGCAGCCGCACGATGCGGGCCAGGCCGTTCCACGAGGTGAGAATGGACTGCTGGCTCGACTTGGAGTCGCCGGAGCGCTGCAGCATGTAGGCGTTCCGCTGCAGTTCGAACGCCTGCCGGTAGTCACCGAGCAGCATGTAGTCGACGGAGAGGTTGTTCATGGCGCGCAGCGTCCGGCGGTGGTCGGGGCCGAACACCTCCTCGTGCCGGCGCAGCGACTCCCTGTCGTGCTCCAGCGCGGCCGCGAAGTCGCCCCGCATCCTCATGTCGGCGCCGTGGCTGTTGACGAGGAGGAGGGTCTCCTCGTGGTCGGGCCCGAGGACCGCCCGCATTCGCGCGAGGGTGTCGCGGTTGAGCTCGAAGGAGGCCCGGTGGTCTCCGAACTCCCGCAGGACGATGCCGAGGTGCCGCTGCGCGGAGAGCACGTCCCGGTCGTCGGGGCCGCTGTCGTCCCGCCACCTGCGGATGAAGCTCCCCACGAGATCGACGGCCGACTGGTAGTTGCCCGACGAGTAGAGGTAGCGGACGACGTCGAGGGCGAACTGGCGGATGCGGGGATCTCGGCTCTCCTCCACCTGTGAGGGCCTCACGTGGCTGAGCAGCTCCCCGTAGCGCGGCCAGGAGCCGTTGTCGTCGGGCAGGCCCGGCGTCGCCGCCGCCAGCAGGAGATGGACCTCCCTGCGGAAGGACACGTGCTCCTCTTCGTTCAGCTCGTCACGCAGGAGCGCCTGGATCAGCCGGTGCACCTGGATGGTCCGGTTCTCCGAGTCCATCCGCACGAGGGCGTAGCGTCCCAGCTCCCTGATGGCCTTGCTCAGCAGGATCGGGTCGGCGAGGAGCGGGCCGAGACGCGTCTCCGCCGCGAACTCCTCGCGAAGGATCCCGAAGACGTCGCGGGGGATCGGATCGGGGCCGAAGAAGGCACAGCAGCGCAGGAGCTTCACGGCCTCGGGCAGCTTCGCCTTGAGCTGGGACACCGACAGCGACCACGCCGCGGTCATGGACAGCGGGTAGTCGGACGCCTTGTTGGCGTCGAGCAGCTGGACGGTCTGCTCCTCGAGCAGGTGGAGGTACTGGCCGACGGACATCCCCGTCTCCGTCTGCAGGGCTCCCGCCTGCTCCAGCGCGAGCGGGAGGTCGCCGAGCTGCTCGGCCAGCCGGTTCCTGTCGTCGGGGGTGGTCGACCTCGGCACGCGCTTGTCGAGGAACGCGATGCTCTCCGCCCGGGTGAAGACGTCGACGGGCAGGGTGTCGACCACGCTCTGCCAGGCGTGGTTCCGCGAGGTGATCAGGACGTGTCCCGGCCCGCGCGGGACGATCTCGTTGATGTCCTCCGGCTGTTCGGCGTTGTCGAAGACGAGCAGCCACCGGGAGTACGGCTCGCCGCGGCGCAGGGCGTCGAGCACGGCCCTGGACGCCTCCTCCACCCCCATCGCGGCGGATGACGACACACCCAGATGCGGGGCGAGCGCGGCCAGCGACGAGCGCACCAGGATCGGCTGGTCGGCGGGGATCCACCAGACCAGGTCGTACTCGTGCCGGAAGCGGTGGGCGTACTCGATCGCCACGTGGGTCTTGCCGACGCCGCCGAAACCGTGGAGGGCGTGCGGCACCACCGCGGTGACATCGGCGGTGACCCCGGTGTGCAGCTTGTCGAGGAGGTCTTCCCTGCCAGTGAAGTTCTTGTTCTGCTGGGGGACCTTGCCCCAGATCCGGGGCTGGCGTCCCGTTGGCCGGGAAGACCCCTGCGGCTGTGAAATGGGCACGCGACCGCCTCCCGCTCTCCCGATTCGGGATCAGCCTAGACGCACGGCCTCCGTGAGCGCATAAACGAAGGGGTCAGAGTCTTATGGCTACACCCCAAAGGACATCATCGTCACATCCTAAAAAGGATTATCAGCCGTAAACCATACCGCCTTCTGTTCCAAATTATCTTCCGAAGCGCTCGCCCGACCATCGGAAGAGTGTAACGATGGGCCCGGGTGGGGACACACGGAGAGCCGGAACGCGGAGGTGCGAGGGAGTCCGTATGAGCGATGAAGCCGTCGTGGCCGATGCCGGTTTCAGCAAAGGCCTGATCGACCTCACGAAGATGAACCTGGCCGACCTGGACGGGATCGGCGATTCCGTGCTCGGCCTCGCACTGCGGGAAATAGTCGAGGACGAGGACACCGGGCCGGTGGCCGGATTCGATTCGTTCATATCAAAACCTTTGTGACAACCCACTGATGTGCGACATTGGAGTGCGAGACTTGCGCTCTTTGTCGACAAACATGGTGGAGCCGTGGACGACACCGACTGGGAACGTTTGATCGACCAGCTCGGCAGGGGCGACTGCGCCCCTTTCCTCGGAGCGGGAGCCTGCGCCGGCACCCTTCCCACCGGCACCGCCCTCAGCAACCAGTACGCCCTCCGCTACGGCTACCCCTTCTCCGACGTGGGCGACCTGGCGCGGGTGATGCAGTACGGCGAGGCCGTGGTACGCGACCCCGTCGACCTCAAGGAGACGGTCTGCGTCCACCTGCGCTCGCACGGGCGGCCTCCCTCGGGTGATCCCGGGGAGCCGCACCGGCTGCTGGCCGGTTTCCCGGTGACGACGTTCCTCACGACGAACTACGACGACTTCCTGGCCGAGGCGTTGCGGGCCGAGGGCAAGGAGCCCCACGTGGCCGTCTCCCGCTGGTGGGACCCCGACCCCGTCGCGGCCCCCCTCCTGCCGGAGCCGACGGTGGAACGGCCCGTCGTCTACCACCTGCACGGAAGTTGGGCCGAGCCCGCGTCGCTGGTGCTCACCGAGGCCGACTACCTGACGTACCTTGTGAACATGGTGGACGCCGTCGCGACCGACGGGCGGCATCCGCTGCCGACCCCGATCCTGCGGGCGATGACCACCCGGCCGCTGCTGTTCGTGGGCTACAGCCTGCAGGACTGGACGTTCCGGGTGCTGTTTCACGGGCTGGTGCGCAACACGCCGCGCAGCAACAAGCGGCGGCACGTGAGCGTGCAGCTCATGCCGGAGATCAACGGGTCGGCGGGCGACGCCGGGAGCGCCGAGGACAAGGCCAGGCGCTACATCACCCACTACCTCGACCGCTGGAACATCTCGATCTTCCTGGGGACCGCCTCGGAGTTCTGCGCGGAGCTCCAGCGAAGAATGGGAGGCAGGACATGACGACCGCGACTCGCGGCGGCGACGGGACCATCCGGCCGTACGTGGGGCTGCGGCCCTACGAGCGGAGCGAGCACGGGCTGTTCTTCGGGCGGGAGCGCGAGGCCCGTGACATCGCCACCATCTGGCAGGCCACCGGCCTCACCGTGCTGTTCGGGGCGTCGGGGGTCGGCAAGACGTCCCTTCTGCACGCGGGTGTGCTGCCGCGCGTCGAGCCCGAGCGCGCCGACGTGCTGCCCGTCGCCCGCGTGTCGCCCCGCGGCATCACCTCGCTGCGCCCGAGGGTGACCGGCAACCCCTACGTGCTGGCGCTGCTGTCGGCCTGGGCGCCGGACCGGCCGCTGCCCGCGCTGGCCGGGCTGACGGTCTCGGAGTTCCTGGCCCAACGCCCCGAACGCGTCGACAGGTACGGCGACCCCGTTCCCGTCCTGGTGGCCGTCGACCAGGCCGAGGAGCTGTTCGGCGGCCCGCTCGACCGGGAGGAGGAGCGCCACGGGCTCCTGCGCCAGCTGGCCGGGGCGGTGGAGGACCACGACGGCCTCCACCTGCTGCTGTCGCTGCGCGAGGAGTACCTCGCCTCCGTCCTGCCGCACGAGCGCCCGCTGGGCCGGGGCTCGCGGGCGCGCTTCCAGCTGCTGCCGCTCACCCGGGCCACGGCGCTCGACGCCACCACCAGGCCGCTTGAGGGCACCGGCCGGTTCTTCGCCCCCGGCGCCGCCGAACACCTCGTCGACGACCTGCGCACCGTCCCGATCTCCAACGACGAGGGGCAGACCACCACGCTGACCCTGAACACCGTCGAACCGGTCCAGCTGCAGGTCGTCTGCTCGGCGCTGTGGGAGTCGCTGCCCCCCGGCCTCCGGGAGATCAGCGTGGAGCACGTGAACCTGCACGTGAACGTCGACCGGTTCCTGACCGGCTTCTGCGAGCGGATGCTCACGCGCGTCTCCGCCGAGTCCGGTGTCACCTCGAGCGAGATCCGCTCCTGGTTGCGCAAGGCCTTCGTCACCGAGCACGGGACGCGCAACACCGTCTACGAGGGCCTGCACGAGACGGCCGGCATGCCGAACGCCGTCGCCAAGTCGCTGGAGGACTCCCACATCCTGCGGGGCGAGCACCGGCTGGGAATCCGCTGGTACGAGCTGCAGCACGACCGCCTGATCGGCCCGGTGCGCCAGTCCCGGCACCCGGCCGCCTATCTCGACGACGCGAAGCTGGCACTGGCCAGGCGGAGCTGGGAGACGGCCCGCGGGCTCGCGGACGAGGCGGTCCGCGCCTCGGGGACCGGCGAGACGTGGGTGCGCGCCGAGGCCCTGCTGATCCTGGGCGAGGTGGAGGCGGCCGGAGGCGAGGCGGAGAGCGCGCGCGGCCGGTTCGAGGAGGCGGCCGACATGTTCGCGACGCTCCAGCGGTTCAACGGGGTGGCCGCCGCGCTCACCGGGGAGGGACGGCTCTGGCTGTCGCAGGGACACCACGACAGGGCGGTCGAGCGGCTGCGCGCGGCCCTGTCCTGGGTGCCCAACGATCTGCAGGCGCACCTGGCGCTCGGGCAGGCCCTCTGGCACCTGGGACAGCCGCGCGCCGCCCTCGCCCTCCTCAACGGGGCCGTGGCGCTCGCGGACGAGCCTCCCGCCGAGGCGCTCGCGCTGCGCGGCGAGATCCTGGCCGACCTCGGGAAGGCCTCGGAGGCCCTGCGCGACCTGGACCGCGTACGCAGGCACCAGCGACCGGCCACGATCGCCGCCAGGGCACTGGCACTGGCGCTGGAGCAGCGCTTCGACGCCGCCCAGCAGGAGATCCTCGACGCGCTCGCCGGCGAGTCCGACAGCGGTCCCGTCCTGGTGCGGGCCGCGCGCGTGCACGCCCTGCTGGGGCGGGCCGCGACGTCGGAGGGGCTCGCCTCTCGGGCGCTCGGCGCGGTCACTCCTGGGCTTCCGCCACATCTGCGGAAGCAGGCCGAGGAGCTCCTGCGGAGAACGGCGTGACGTCGTCGCGCCTCGCCGCCTCCCACATGTGGTCGAACTGGTTCAGCCAGTAGGTGAACCAGCGCTCGTCGCGACCGCGGGTCAGCTCCAGGTGCATGCGCGAGGAGGTCGACGCGTTGTGGAAGCCGTGAATCTCCACGATGACGCGGCCCCTCGGGGTTTCCGGGTCGACGAGCACGAGGCTGAATCCCGGGCTGTAGGAAAGCAGGCGGTGTTCGAATCCGCCCGCCGTTTTCCAGCCGCTCATCAGGCGGAGGCGTTCCATCGTGCTGTCCAGCGCGGCCGGTAGCCGCTGCACGGGAAACTCGATCGAATCGTCCAGCTGCCTCGCGGCCTGCCGCACGGCCGCCTTCTCCAGGGGGTCGAGAACGACGATCCTGACCTTTCCCCGCTCCCGCGCGAGCACCGTGTTGCGCATGAGCTCGCAGGTCTGCGCCGACAGCAGGTTCACCGCGGACGGCGCGAACACGCGCACGTCGCGTGCCTCGGCGAGCAGCGTCGACAGCGGCACCACGTCGTACACGGAACGGTCGTGCAGGAGGCCGGCCGGCGACTCGGCGGGCTCGTCGGGCAGGGTGAGCCGGTAGAGGAGCAGGCCGACCCCGGAGAACAGGACGGCCCATCTGAGGTTGTCGTCCAGCGTGTCACTGAAAATCGAGAGAAACGCGAAAGCGAAAACGACGACCGTGAGAGCGTACGCGTCGATGTGTTGCCGCGCCTTGAAGTCCCTGCCGATTCTTCGCAGCCAACGCACGCCGACCCCCAGCTCTTGGGCGCTGTCGAAATAGCTATGCCCATTGTCGGGGGTGGAATCTCGCGATGTCCGATGTCGCGAATTCCGGTCGTCCGGGCCCTTCCTTCGGGGAAAGGCCCGGTATCCGTTGTTCCGGCTCCGGCGACCGGTTCGCTCTTCGAGCGTCTCGACCGCCTTGACCGTTTCAGCAGTTTCAGCAGTTCCAGCAGTTCTGGCTGGGGCCGGGCGCCGGGGCGGGCCGGACCGGCGGAGGGCTAGACGGCGACCGGCTGGCGGCGGCGCTGCCAGATGGCGTCGACGGCCAGGGCTCCGCCGCCGCTGAAGGCGACGGCCAGGGTGCCGGCGGCGAGGGCGAGGACGAACTCGTAGCCGCCCTCCCCCACCGAGAAGCCGTTGGCGAGGTGGACGAAGACGATGGCACCGAGCATGACAAGCGTGAGCAGGACACCGAACACCGGCAGCGCGGCGCCCAGGATGAGCGCGATGCCGCCGACGACCTCCACGGTGGCGACCATGGGGGCGGCGACGCCCGCGAGCGGGATTCCCGCGGATTCGAAGAACGCGGCGGTCTTGTCCACTCCCGACATGAACTTCTGCGCGCCGTGGACCAGGAAGATCACACCGAGGGCGATCCGCGCCAGCAACAGGGCGTACGGCCGTGCCTGGTCAAGCATGATGACTCCTCTTGTCATTCGAATTTGTACAAACCATAGCGGTTAGTTCAAATTTGAACAAGCCGTACAATGTTCTGGTGAACGACACGAAATGGCTCAATGAGAGCGAAATGGCCGCGTGGGTGGCCTATGTGGCCGCGACGCACCTCCTGGAGCGCCGTGTCGAGGACCAGCTGAAAGCCGACTCGGGCCTGACCCATGCCCAGTACGAGATCCTGGCGAAGCTCTCCCAGCATCCCGGCGGGGAGATGCGGATGACCGAGCTGGCCAACCGGTTGATCGTTTCGAAGAGTGGCCTCACCTACCAGATCGGGCAGCTGGAGCGGAGGGGGCTCGTCACGCGGGCGGCGTGCCCGTCGGACGAGCGGGGGGTGCTGGCCGTGCTCACCGAGGAGGGCGTGCGCTGCCTGGAGCGGACCGCGCCGGGGCACGTGGCCGTGGTGCGCGCCTTCCTGATCGACCGCCTCACCCCCGAGGAGGTCGAGACGATGCGGCAGATCATGACGAAGGCCACCGCCGCCATGGAGGCGGCGCCGGCGGGCCCGCTGCGTGCGCCCCGACCGGGCAAAACCCCAGGATAACGCGCAGGACGGGCCCACCGGACCGGTTCTCCCTTTCGGCCGCGGGAGCGCGGGGAAGACGGAAGAATCCGGTACGGCTCGCGCGGGGGGCATACCGCGCGAGCCGCACCTGATCATGGCCGCGTACCGGGTCAGGCGGCGGTGCAGCTGACCGAGGAGGGCGCGCCGTTGCTCCCCGACCAGTTACCGGTGAACCCGAAGGAGGCCGAGGCGCCCGGGGCGAGGTTGCCGTTGTGGGACACGTTCCGCACCGAGACACTCGCGCCGCTCTGGGTGTGCTGCCCGTTCCAGAGCTGGGTGATGCTCTGGTTGCCGGGGAAGGACCAGTTCACCGTCCAGCCCGCGACGGCCGCGCTGCCGGTGCTCTGCACGGTCACGTCGGCCTGGAAGCCGCCCTGCCAGGAGGTGACCAGCTTGTAGGTGGCCGTGCAGGCCCTGCCCACGCCCGGCGTCGGCGTGGGGGTGGGGGTGGGGGTCGGGGTCACGGTGGGGGTGGGGGTGGGGGTCACGGGCCCGGCCGCTATGGCCAGGTCGTAGGCGCGCTGCGGGACGAACTGCCCGGCCCCGGCGATGCAGCCGTCGGCCTCACCCGGCAGCTTGATCCACAGGAAGGCGTCGATCGCCGAGTCGCCGGTGGCGTTGGTGCTCGGCGTGCCGATCGCCCGGCCGCCCGGGTCGCACCACTCGCTGCCCTGCGGGCCGTTGCCGTTGCGGCTGGTGTCGATCACCGCGCGGAGCCGGGAGACGCCGAGGGCGGAGAGGATGCTCTTGGCGTACGAGACCTCGGTGGAGGTCCACCGGTAGTTGGAGACGTTCAGCGAGATGCCGTCCGCGCTGTTCGCCACGTCCGCGGCCCTCAGGCGGTTGGCGGCCTCCGACGGCGACAGCCACCCCGAGTGCCCGATGTCGAAGTAGACCTTGGCCGAGGACGAGGCGGCCTTCAGCTTCTTGCCCGCGTACGCCATGGAGGCGTTGGTCTCCTGCTGCTGGGAGGAGTTCATGCAGTTGGTCATGATCGGGAGCACGTCGGGCTCCAGGATGATCGTCGCCGGACGTCCCTGGAGACCGGCGGCCAGCTCGTCGATCCACTGCCGGTAGACCGTGTGGTTGGGCGCGCCGCCCGTGCTGGCGCCGCTGCAGTCGCGGTTGGGGGTGTTGTAGACGACGAGGATCGGGATCTTGCCCGCCGCCGCGGCCGCCCCGACGAACGACGACACCTGGCCGCGTATGGCGGAGGTGTTGGTGGTGGTGTACCACCGGGGCTGCGGCACGGAGGCGATCCGGTCACGGATGACCGGGGCTCTGGAGTCTCCGGGGTTGGCCGCGACCCACTTGGCCGCGCTGGTCTCCGGATCGACGTAGAACGGGGAGTCGGCGGCGGACGCGCCTGAGGCGACGGCGACCGCGGCACCTGACACGATCACCAGAGCCGCGCAGAGCGTGGCCAGGATCGACCTTCTTGGCATGGATCGGCCCCTTCAAGGGAGGTGTGGGAGCGCTCCCACCATAGGCGGCACGCCCCTTCCGGACGTAGTCCGCGCCGCCGCCGCCTCACATCGGGACACGCTGACCTGTGCGAACATCCCTGGCGTGTGTTGAAAGTTTCACCACCTCAGGCCCCGTTCGCCTGATCGGCGAGACGGTGACGGGCGGGGCGGGGCACGCACCGGCTGTGCCGGCCGGCCTGCGGCGCCCGGCGGCGCCGTCCCGCGGCCCATGGTCTGCAGGCCCGCGGTCTGAAACCCTGATCTCCTATGACCCGGGCATCCGAGATCCCCCCGCGCTCTCGCGGCGCCTCCGATCGATCGCGCCGGTGAGGGTCCCCACGCCGGCGCGGCCCGCCCTCGGCAGGGCGCGGCGCACGCTCACGAGGACCCGGACGGAGGTACGGGCGAGGTTCGCGCGCGGGTTCCGCACGCCCGCGGGGCGATGGCTGTCGGCGAACCGCTCGCGCGTCGCCGACGTGCTTCTCGCGCTGGGCGTGTGGGCGGTGTACCTCGCCCTGGGCGTCCTGCAGGAGAGGTTCGCCACGCGGGGGTTCTCCCTCCTGACGTTCGCGTTCTTCACCGTCTCGTCGGCGGCGCTGCTGTGGCGCCGGACCAGGCCGGTCGCCGCGGTGGCCGTCACCGTGGCCTGCGACTGCGTGATCGTCGTGTCGACGGGCTGGCAGGGGTACGGCCTGCAGGCGATGCTGGTCCTGTACGCGGCGGGCAGGCACGGCGAGGCCCGGCGCGCCTGGGTCGCGGCCGTGGCGGTGGGACTGTTCTACCCGTCGGTGTCGACGGTCGTCCAGTTCGCCACCGGGTCCGAACGCCAGGACTCCGGCTCCCTCGGGGTGTTCGTCCCGCTGCTGCTCGTCGGGCTGGGCCGGCTGGTGGAGCTGCGCCGGGAGACCGTCCGCAGGAGGCAGGCCGAGCTCGCCGAGGAGATCGTACGGGCCGAGCGCCGCCACATCTCCCGCGAGCTGCATGACGTGGTCGCCCACAACATCAGCACGATGCAGGTCCTGATGGGGGCGGCGCGCACGACCATGGCCCGCGATCCCGCCGGTGCCGAGGCCGCCCTGCTCAGCGCCGAGCGAGCAGGGCGGGAGGCGATGGCGGAGATGCGGCAGTTGCTGCACGTGCTGCGTGCCGACCGGGTGGACGACCCGGCCTCCGCGGGGGCCGCCCCCGTGGAGGGCGGCTCCCCCGCCGGCACGGGAACCGGTGCCCCGGTGAAGGCGGGTCATCCCGGCGGTACGGGCCCCGCGGACGGGGCGGGCTCTCCGGCCCGCCGGGCCGCCGCCCTGCCCTCGCTGGTCGGCCGGGCCCGCGAGGCGGACCAGCCCGCCTCGCTCGAGGTGACCGGCACCCCCGGGAGGCTGCCCGCCGCGGTCGACCACGCGATCTACCGGATCGTCCAGGAGTCGCTGACCAACGCGCGCAAGCACGCCGGAAACGTCCCGGTGAGGGTGCGGGTCGGGTACGAGCCCGCCGCGGTCGAGGTCGAGGTGGTCGATGACGGACCCGGTACGACCCCTGCCGGGAAGAGGTACGAAGGCCACTCCGGTGGAGGTTTCGGGCTGGGCGGCATGGCCGAACGTGTGGCACTCTGCGGTGGACGGCTGGAGACGGGCCCCCTGCCCGGCGGGGGCTTCCGGGTCCACGCGCGACTGCCTCTCCCGGTTCTGGGAACGGACGGACGGCGAGACCCCGGCGAAGGACCGGCAGACCGCCCACCGGCCGCGGGCGAGCCGGGCGAGCCCGTCGCGCCGGTCGCTCCGGTCGCTCCGGTCGCGCGAAAGGGGACCGGGCGGGAAGCGGCCGGGCGGGAGGGAGAGACATGATCAAGGTGCTGGTCGTCGACGACCACGCGGTGGTGCGCTCCGGCTTCCGGATGATCCTGAACGCCCAGGACGACCTCTCCGTGGTGGGAGAGGCCGGCGACGGCGAGGAGGCGCTCGCCCTCGCCCGCGACCTGCTCCCCGACGTGGTGCTGATGGACCTGCACATGCCGGAGGCCGACGGCGTCACCGCCACCGGGCGGATCACCGCCGAGCTGCCCGACGTGCGCGTGCTCGCGCTGAGCACCTTCGACCTGGACGAGTACGTCGTCGACGCCCTGCGTGCCGGGGCCTCGGGCTTCCTGCCCAAGGACGTCTCCCCCGAGGAGCTGCTGGAGGGGGTGCGGGTGGTGCACCGCGGCGACTCGGTCGTCGCGCCGCGGCTGCTGACCCGGCTGATCGGCACCTTCGTCCGCGCCGTACGGCCCAGGCCCGCGACGACACCGCCGGAGCTCGCCGGTCTGACCGGCCGTGAGCGGGAGGTGCTGGTCCTCATCGCGCGCGGGCAGTCGAACCCTGAGATCGCGGAAACGCTCGACGTGGCGGCCTCCACCGTGAAGAACCACGTGACCAGCCTGTTCGCCAAACTCGGCGTCCGCGACCGCGCCCAGGCCGTGGTCGTCGCCTACGAGGCGGGCTTCGTCACCCCGGGCACCACCGGCTGACCTTTTCCGCGCCCGTCCCGGGAACCTCCATCACTCCGGGCAGCCCTCTTCGAGCACCCTCCCGGCCGGGTCCTCGTCACGTCTGGGACCGTGCTCCCAGACGTGAGCGCGACCGGTGCCCGGTTCCCAGGCGGAAGACCGTTCCTCGCGGCGAGGGACGGGGCCCGATCGTGGACGAGCCTGAAGACATGAACGGAAACCAGCGATCCATCACACGCCGGGCCGTGACGGCGCTCGTCACGGCGGGAACCTGCGGGACGCTTCTCCTCTCGCTCCTCACCGTCCCGAACGCCGCCGCCCGCGACCACGACACCTCCTACGCCGCCGCGCGGACCAACACCGGGACCGGGACCGGGACCGGGACCGTAGAGTCCGGGAAGGGCGCGAGCGGGTTCCGGCATCCGTGCGCCGCCGCGAAGACCCGCTGCGACGGGGAGATACAGGTTCCGCTCGACTGGGGAGACCCGGCGTCGGAGCGGATGACGGTGGCGTTCGCCTGGCTGCCCAGGAAGGACACCTCCCGCCCGGCCGCCGGGACCGTACTGGCCAATCCGGGAGGGCCGATGGCGGCGCTCCCCGCGGTGCCGTCGCTGGTCGAGGGGCTGGGACCGGTGCTCGACCGGCACAACCTCCTGGTGGTGGAGCCGCGCGGGCTGGGGAAGTCCAGCCCGCTGCTGTGCCCGGGACTCGATCTGGAGCGTCCGGAGACCGTCGGCGCCTGCGCCGCGCACCTGGGCCCCCGCACCCGGTTCTTCACCGCCGACCAGGCCGTCACCGACATGGACGCCGTCCGCGGCGCCCTGGGCGTGCCGAAGGTGACGTTCTACGGCGTCTCGTACGGCACCCTGTTCGCCCAGGCGTACGCCACCCGCCATCCGGGCACCGTCTCCGGGGTGCTGCTCGACAGCATGGTGCCCACGGGCGAGGACGGCTACGTGACCAAACCGATCCGGTTCCGCTCCGACATGCTCGACGTGGCCTGCGACCCCTCACGCGCCTGCCGGCGCCTGCCGGGTGACCCCTCCGGTCTCCTCTCCAAGCTGGTACGGCACCTGCGCGCCCACCCCGATCCGGAGGTGCGGCTCTCGTCCCTCTCGCACCTGACGAACGCCGTGTACCTGCCGATGGTCGGCCGCGAGGCGAGCGCGGCCGTCGCCGCCTACCTGGACGGCGATCCGCTCCCGCTGCGCCGCCTCACGCGGGTGATCGACGGCTCCCCCTCCCAGCCGCCGCGCGCGGCGGAGCTGGCGGGCCTGCTCACCTACATGTGCGCCGACACCGCCTTCCCGTTCGGGCGCACCGCCCCGGCCGGCGAGCGGCGGCGCCAGCTGGACCGCTACTACGACAGGGAGCGCCCGTTCAGGCCGTTCACCGTCACCGACCTGGCCGGGCCTGCTCCGGGAAGACCGATCTTCGGCACGCAGGACATCTGCGTCGACTGGCCGACCCCCCGGGTCAGCCCGCCCGTGCCGCCGGGTGCCGGACACCCCCGGGTGCCGGTCCTGGCCCTGGGAGGGGACTTCGACTCGACCACCCTGGCCGAGGCCGCCGCGGTGACCCGGCGCTTCCCGGACTCCACCTTCTCCCGGGTCCGCTTCGCCGGCCACAACCTGACCAGGGGCGCCCGGGTGAACGAGTGCGTCCGCGACGCGATGCGCGCCTTCCTCACCGACCCGGCCGCCTTCGACGACAGGCCCCGCTGCGACGAGGCGAACTACCGCGCCCTCGGCTCCTTCCCCGAGGCCGTGGCGCAGGTGCCCCCGGCGCGCGGTACCGCCCTGGACGCGAAGGAGCGGCGGGTCCTCGCGGCCGCCTTCGCCACCGCCGCCGACGCGATCTCCGGGCGCAATCCCCTCGCTCACCCGTTCTGGCTGCCGGCCACGCGGGAGGGCCTGCGCGGTGGGCGGCTGACGTTCGACGACGAGGCCGGCACCGTTCGGCTGCGGGACGTCCGCTTCGTGGGTGACCTCACGGTGAACGGCGAGGTCCGCCTGGGCGCCGCCGACGCCGCCGACGCCACCGACGCCACGGCCCGGCTCACCGTCACCGGCGGCGACGGCGGATCCCACGCGGTGGAACTGTCATGGAAGGCGTTCCTCGCCGAGGACGACACCGCCGTCTCCGGTACCTTCGCGGGCCGCCGCTTCACCGCGACGATCCCCGCGCACTGACACCCCTGCCCGCACCGGCACCCCGGCCCGGCCGGGCGGCCCGGCCCGTACGAGGGGCCGGGCCGCCCTTCCGCGCGACCGCCGTGGCCGGTGCCCGTGGGACGGGTGGCGAGGGGGAGGGCCGTGAGCGGCCGTGGTCCCCCTCGCCGAGGTTCACCGGCCGGCCGGTTCACCCGTCGGGATCGTCGCGTCCGCAGCGACCACCGCCGCAGCACGCGCGGTCCGTGGTCTCCTGGCCGTCGGCGTCGACAATGGCCTCGAAGACGAAGTCCGGCCCCATGTCCTCGCGAGTAATGTCATCGTTCACGATGTCTCTCCCTCCAGGAGCGCCTGCCGGGGCAGGGCAAGGTGGCGACCCGATGCCGGGCCGGTTTCTCCGCGTACGGCACACCGGGTGCGCCGGGCGCGGAGGATCGGTGGCGACGCCCGGGAGCCGTCGCGGGGCGGGGGCGTCTCGTCCGGCCCCTCTCCCTCGGGGGGTGACGGCCTGCCGCGATCCCGCGAAGGTGGGGGCGGACCCTCCCGGCGGGCGGCGCGTGAGAGGTCAGGATCGCGGCCACACCAGACCGGCCAGCGCCAGCTCGGCGAGCGTCTTCGCGGCGCGGGCGCGATCGCCCCCCACCGCGGCGATCACCTGGCCCGCGTCGCGGGTGCCGTCACAGCCGTCCAGCAGCGCGGCGGTGCCGTCACCGATCCGGTAGGCCCGCACGGCGGGCGACCGCCACCGGCGCTGCAACAGCACTCGCGTCCGGACGGCGGGCAGCTCACCGATCGGCGGCCCCGCGGTGACGTCGTGGGTGTAGGTCCCGACGCGGGCGGCGGGCGACAGCCGGAGCGCCCCGGCAGGCGGCCGGTCGCCGGAGCCCGCCACGCCGTCGGCGGCGGCACGGGCGGCCAGCGCGGCGTCCCGGTCGTGGAGCAGCGCGGCGCGCGCCAGTTCGTACCGGGCGTAGGCGGTCAGCCGCGGTGTCGCGTGGGCCGCCAGCCAGGTCACCAGCCGTTCGGACTCCCCCATCCCGAACGGCCGCTCCACCGGCTGCGGGCGGCGTACGACGCCCCGGGCGAACTCCTCCCACAGGGTCCGGTGACGGCCGAGGAGCTCGGCGACCGTGTCCGGCAGGCGGGCGGCGACCGCCGACCGCAGCTTGCCCCGCACGCCGTCGTACGTCACCCGGTAGCCCTCGGGCGCGGCGCCGCGCAACATGGCCAGCTCGGCGTCGCTCAGCGCGTACCGGCGCTGCAGCCTCGCCGGGTCCTCGCGCAGCAGCGCGGACTCCGCTTCGCGGGTCAGCAGCGCCGCCAGCGCGTCCTGCACGCCCATCACGCGCCTCCCGCCGGTTGCGCCACCCTCCGCTCGGCCGGATCGCGGGCGGTACGGGAGTCGCGGGAGCCTTGGGAACCGGGGGAACCGGGGGAACCGGGGGAACCGGGGGAACCGGGGGAACCGGGGGAACCGGGGGAACCGGGGGAACACAGCACGGCCCGCGCGCGGTCGACCTCGGCCAGCAGGTCGCCGAAGTCGTCGGGGAAGTCCTGGTCGCGCTCGACCAGCGTGGCCCTGACGGGCGTCCGCGACACCAGCTCCGCCAGCAGGTCCCACACCCGGTCCGGGATCGCGGCGCCGTGACTGTCGAGGGACATCTCGTCCCCCTCCCCGTCGGCGCCCCCGGCCAGATGCACCTGGACGACCCGTTCGAGGGGGATGCCGTCGAGGAACTCCAGCGGGTCGAAGCCGTGGTTGCGCGCGTTGATGTCGAGGTTGGCCAGGTCCAGCAGCAGGCCGCACTCGCAGTGCTCCATGACCTCGGTGATGAACTGCGCCTCGGTCAGCGGGGCGGCCAGGTCCACGTAGTAGGTGATGTTCTCCAGCAGGAACGGCCTGCCCACCGCCTCCTGCACCCGCCGCGCCCTGCGACCCAGCCGCCGGGCGACCTCCCGGGTCCGCGGCAGCGGCACCAGCAGCCCCACGTCGACGCTGTCGGTTCGGGTGAAGCACAGGTGGTCGCTGAACCAGGGCGCGTCGACGTCGGCGACCAGCTGGGCCAGCGCCTCCACGTACGCCGCGTTCGGCTCCCCCTCCGAGCCGATGGACAGCTCCACCCCGTGCGGCACGACCGGGAACCGGCGGACCAGCTCCCGCAGCCGCTCGCACTCGTCGGCCGGGGCGAACAGGTAACGCTCGGTGATGACTTCCAGCCAGTCGATCCGGTCGGCGTGCGCCTCGATCGCTCCGGCCAGCTCCACGCGATGTCCCAGGCCGGACCCCAGTGCGGGCAACCCTGTCAGCATGTGGTTCTCCCATCACCTCACAGTGATGTTCACGAACACTGCGCAACCGCTGTACCCCGCAGCGTGCCCGACGGGATCCGCGACCACGCCGGGCCGCCGCGTCAAACTTCCGCAAAGCGGCGTCCCGGCCGTGCTGGGAGGCGGCTGCCGGCACCGGAGATGAACGGTCAGAGGCCGGAGATTCCCAGCTCCCTGGCGATCAGCATCCGCTGGACCTCGCTCGTGCCCTCGCCGATCTCCAAGATCTTGGCGTCGCGGTAGAAGCGGCCCACCGGGTACTCGTTCATGAACCCGTACCCGCCGAAGATCTGGGTGGCGTCGCGGGCGTTGTCCATGGCGGCGTCGCCGGCGACGAGTTTGGCGATCGCGGCCTCCTTCTTGAACGGCTCCCCGGCGAGCATCTTCTCGGCCGCGTGGTGGTAGGCCAGGCGGGCGGTGTGGGTACGGACCTCCATGTCGGCGATCTTGAACTGGATGGCCTGGTAGTGGCCGATGGGGTGGCCGAAGGCCTGGCGCTCGCGGACGTAGCGCAGCGACTCGTCCACGCAGCCCTGGGCCAGGCCCGTGGACAGGGCGGCGATGGCGACGCGGCCCTCGTCGAGGGTCTGCAGGAACTGCGCGTAGCCGCGCCCGCGCTCGCCGAGCAGGTTCGCCGCCGGGACGCGGCAGTCGTCGAAGGAGAGCTCGCGGGTGTCGGAGCAGTTCCAGCCCACCTTGGAGTACTTCTTCGACACGGTGAGGCCGGGGGTGCCGGACGGCACCAGGATGGTGGAGATCTCCTTCTTCCCCCCGGCCCGCTCGCCGGTGATCGCGGCCACGCCGATGACGCCGGTGATGTCGGTGCCGGAGTTGGTGATGAACGCCTTCGTACCGTTGATCACCCACTCGTCGCCGTCCAGCACCGCGGTGGTACGCATGCCGCCGGGCACGTCGGAGCCGCCGCCGGGCTCGGTGAGCCCGAAGGCGCCGAGCATCTCGCCCGACGTCAGCCTGGGCAGCCACTCGGCGCGCTGCTCGGGCGTGCCGAACCGGTAGATCGGCATCGCGCCCAGCGACACCGCGGCCTCGACGGTGATCGACACGCTGGAGTCGACCCTGGCCAGCTCCTCCAGGGCCAGGCAGAGCGCGAAGTAGTCGCCGCCCATGCCGCCGTGCTCCTCGGGGATCGGCAGCCCGAACAGGCCCATCGCCCCCATCTGCCGCACGATGTCGTAGGGGAACTGCTCGCGCTCGTAGAGGTCCCCGATCACCGGGGCCACCACGTCTCGGGCGAACGCCTCGACGGTCTTGCGAAGCTCCTCGTACTCCTCGGTCAGCTTGGGCATGGTCACTCCTCGGCGTTCTGTGCGGTGGTGCGGGACGGGTTCTCGCCCAGGGCCTGGACGACCCGCGACGGGCTGGGGCGGCCGAGCCTCGCGGCCAGCCAGGTGCTGGTCTCCACCAGCGAGGCGAGGTCCAGCCCGGTCTCGACGCCGAGGCCGTGCAGCATCCAGACCAGGTCCTCGGTGGCGAGGTTGCCGGTGGCGCTCTCGGCGTACGGGCAGCCGCCGATGCCGCCGGTGGAGGCGTCGACGACGGTCACTCCCTCGCGCAGGGCGGTGAGGGTGTTGGCCAGGGCCTGGCCGTAGGTGTCGTGGAAGTGCACCGCGAGCCGGGAGGGCCCGCCGAAGGCCTCGATCAGCGCGGCGACGTGGCCGGGGGTGCCGACCCCGATGGTGTCGCCGAGCGACAGCTCGAAGCAGCCCAGGTCGAGGAGCCTGCGTCCGACGGAGACGACCTGCGCGACCGGCGTCGGGCCCTCCCACGGGTCGCCGAAGCACATCGAGACGTAGGCCCGCACCCTCAGGCCGTTCGCCAGCGCCCGCGCGACGACCGGCTCGAACATCTCGAACTGCGACTCCAGCGTCCGGTTGAGGTTCTTCCCGGCGAAGGTCTCGGTGGCGCTGGCGAAGATCGCGATCTCCTCGACGCCGTGTTCGAGGGCGCGGTCGAGGCCGCGCTCGTTGGGGACGAGCACCGGGTAGCGGACGCCGGGCACCCGTTCCATGACCGACAGCAGCTCCGAGGCGTCGGCGAGCTGGGGCACCCACCTGGGGTGCACGAAGCTGGTGGCCTCGATCACCCGGTGCCCCGCGGCGGCCAGCCGGGCGACGAACTCGGCCTTGACCTCGACGGGCACCACCGCGGCCTCGTTCTGCAGCCCGTCGCGCGGCCCGACCTCGTAGATCGTGACCCGTTCGGGCAGCCCCGCCGCCCCGACCCGCTGTGGCTCGCGCATCACGCTCTCCTCCCCCGCTCGGGCGGCCCCGCCGCCCGGACCCGCTCCGGCGCGCGCGTCACGGTCCCCGCGATCCCGGTGATCCCGGTGATCCCCGTGGCCGGTGCTGTGACCCCACCGACCCCACCGACCCCGGCGACCTCGGAGACCTCGGCGACCCATCCGGCCGTGACCTCGCCGTCTCCATGTGTCACGGCCCATCTGACCGTCCGCGTCGTGATCTCCCTGCGGTCCCGTACGGCCTCCGCGACCGGCGCGGCGCCCGTCACGGCTCCTCCCCGCGGACCACGGCCAGCACGGCGTCCATGGCGACCGCCTGGCCCGCCCGGACCCGCAGCTCGGCGACGACCCCGCCGATCGGCGCGGTCACGGTGTGCTCCATCTTCATCGCCTCCACGATGAGCAGCGGCTGCCCCTCGGTGACCCGCTCCTCCAGGCCCGCCTTCACCACGAGGACGGTGCCGGGCATCGGGCTGCGGACCAGCCCGTCCCCCGGGCCGCCGGCGCCGGCCCGGTCACCGGGGTCGCCCAAATGGCGGCGGGTGAGCGCCCAGGCCTCGCCGTCGCGGCCGAGCCAGACGGTGTCGCCGTCGCCGCCGTCCCTGGCGACGACGTAGCGCCTCGCGGTCTCGCCGAGGGTGACGAGCAGGTCGCCGCCCTCGCCGCTCTCAAGACCCTTCCCGGCCCTGTCGCCCTCGTCGGCGAGCCGCGCCCGCACGACCTCCGCGCCGGGCAGGTGGACCTCGGCTCCCGAGGCGGGCAGGCCGCGGACCCTGATCTCGGAGACGCCCTCGCGGGTCTCCAGCCGGTAGACCGTCCAGGCCGCCTCGCCCAGCCGCCAGCCGTCGGGGACGTCCCACGGGTCGGCGGGAGCGGCGGGCACGTGCCCGTGGTGCAGGACCAGGGCGGCGGTGGCCAGGACGTCGGCGGGGACGGAGGGAACGCCCTCGCCGGGGACCAGCTCGGCGAGGTGGCGCTCCACCAGGCCGGTGTCGAGGTCTCCGGCGACCACGGCGGGGTGGCCGATCAGGGCCCTCAGGAAGGCGATGTTGGTGGGTACGCCGAGCACGGCCGTGGCCGCGAGCGCGCCGTCGAGCCGCCGCAGGGCCGCCGCCCTGTCGGAGCCCCAGGCGATGACCTTCGACAGCATCGGGTCGTAGTCGCTGCCGACCAGCCCCCCGGCCATCAGGCCGGAGTCGACCCGCACCCCCGGCGGCTCGCGCAGCGCGAGGACCCGGCCGCCGGTCGGCAGGAAGCCCCGGGAGGGGTCCTCGGCGTAGACGCGGGCCTCGACGGCGTGGCCGACGAGGCGCACCTCGTCCTGGGTGAGCGGGAGGGGCTCGCCCGCGGCGACCCTGAGCTGGAGCTCGACCAGGTCCAGGCCGGTGACCAGCTCGGTGACGGGGTGCTCGACCTGAAGGCGGGTGTTCATCTCCATGAAGTAGTAGTCGCCGGTCTCGCCCTGGACGATGAACTCGACCGTCCCGGCGCCGGTGTAGCCGACGGACCTGGCGGCCTCGACCGCCGCCGCGCCCATGGCGGCCCTGGTCGCGGCGTCGAGGAGCGGGGACGGCGCCTCCTCGACGATCTTCTGGTGGCGGCGCTGGAGGCTGCACTCGCGCTCGCCCAGGTGGATGACGCCGCCGTGCGCGTCGGCCATCACCTGGATCTCGATGTGCCGGGGGTTCTCCACGAACCGCTCGATCAGCAGGGTCGCGTCGCCGAACGCGGCGGCGGCCGTGCGCCGGGCGGAGGCGAGCGCCTCCGGCAGCTCCTCGGCGGAGCGCACGAGCACCATGCCCTTGCCCCCGCCGCCCGCCGAGGGCTTGATCAGCGCGGGGAAGCCGACGCGTACGGCCGCCTCGGCAAGGTCGTCGCCGGGCTCGGCGCCGCCGGGGACGACGGGGACACCGGCCGCGGAGACGGTGGCCTTGGCCCGGATCTTGTCGCCCATCGCCTCCACGGCCTCCGGCGGCGGGCCGACGAAGACGAGCCCGGCCTCCGCGCAGCGCCGGGCGAAGGCCGCGTTCTCGGCGAGGAAGCCGTATCCGGGGTGCACCGCCTGGGCGCCGGTCGCCCCGGCGGCGGCGAGGATGCCGTCGGCGTCGAGGTAGCCGCCGGGCAGCCGCACCGCGACGTCGGCCTCGCGGACGTGCCGCGCCCCGGCGTCGGCGTCGCTGTGGACGGCGACGGAGCGGATTCCCAGCCTCCTGAGGGTGCGGGTGATCCGCAGGGCGATCTCGCCGCGGTTGGCGACGAGGACGGTGTCGAACATCCGACGGGGTGCGGGTGAGAGGGTCATGGGTGCGGTCACATCCGGAAGACGCCGTAGCCGACGGGTTCGAGGGGGGCGTTGGCCGAGGCGGACAGGGCCAGGCCCAGGACGGTACGGGTGTCGAGGGGGTCGATGACCCCGTCGTCCCAGAGGCGGGCGGTGGAGTAGTAGGGGTTGCCCTGCTCCTCGTACTGCGCCCGGATGGCGTCGGGGTCGGCGTCGCCCACCGTGGACAGCACGTTGGCGGCCTGCTCGCCGCCCATCACCGAGATGCGGGCGCCCGGCCACATCCACAGGAACCGGGGCGAGTAGGCGCGCCCGGCCATCGCGTAGTTGCCGGCCCCGAACGAGCCGCCGACGACCACGGTGAACTTGGGCACCCGGGCGCAGGCGACGGCGGTGACCATCTTCGCGCCGTGCTTGGCGATGCCGCCCGCCTCGTACGCCCTGCCGACCATGAACCCGCTGATGTTCTGCAGGAACACCAGCGGGGTGTTGCGCCGGTCGCACAGCTCGATGAAGTGGGCGCCCTTGAGCGCCGACTCGCCGAACAGGATGCCGTTGTTGGCGACGATCCCGACGGGGTGGCCGTGGATGCGGGCGAACCCGGTGACGAGCGTGGCGCCGTACTCGGCCTTGAACTCGCCGAACCTGCTGCCGTCGACGATCCGGGCGATGATCTCGCGGACGTCGTACGGCGTGCGGGTGTCGGCGGGGACGATGCCGTACAGGTCGCGGGGGTCGTGCGCGGGCTCCTCCGAGGGCGCGCGCTCCCAGGGGGAGGGCGTGCGCGGCGCGAGGGTGGAGACGATGTCGCGGACGATCCGCAGCGCGTGGCGGTCGTCGTCGGCGAGGTGGTCGGTGACGCCGCTGACGCGGGCGTGCAGGTCGCCGCCGCCCAGCTCCTCGGCGCTGACCTCCTCGCCGGTGGCGGCCTTCACCAGCGGCGGGCCGCCGAGGAAGATCGTGCCCTGGTTGCGGACGATCACCGCCTCGTCGCTCATCGCCGGGACGTACGCGCCGCCCGCCGTGCAGGAACCCAGGACCGCGGCGATCTGCGGGATGCCGCGCGCCGACATGGTGGCCTGGTTGTAGAAGATCCGGCCGAAGTGCTCGCGGTCGGGGAAGACCTCGTCCTGTTTGGGCAGGAACGCGCCTCCCGAGTCGACGAGATAGACGCACGGCAGGTTGTTGTGGAGGGCGACCTCCTGGGCCCGCAGGTGCTTCTTGACGGTGATCGGGTAGTAGGTGCCGCCCTTGACGGTGGCGTCGTTGGCGACGACCACGCACTCGCGGCCCGAGACGCGGCCCACCCCGGTGATGATCCCGGCGGCGGGGGCCGCGTCGCCGTACATCCCGCCGGCGGCCAGCTGGGAGAGCTCCAGGAAGCGCGAACCGGGGTCGAGCAGGGAGTCGACGCGGTCGCGGGGCAGCAGCTTGCCCCGGGAGACGTGCCGGGCGCGCGACCTCTCCGGGCCGCCCAGGCCCGCCACGGCGACGCGTTCCCTGAGGTCGGCGACCAGGCGCTCGTTGACCTCGGCGTTGCGCTTGAACACCTCGCCACCCGGGTCGCAGGCGCTTCGCAGCACCGGCCAGCCACTCATGCGAGCCTCCCCGTCCGGTCTGCCCGGCCTGTCTGATCCGCGTCTGTCTGATCCGCGCCTGTTCGATCCATCCGGCCTCGTCGCCGCTGGGTCACCGGTCATCAACTCCATCGCAGATGTTAGTCATCATTAACGTTACCGTCTACCATGCGAGGGGTGACGACTGCTCGGCCTTCCACCCGCAACCGCGGTTCACGACGCGCGGAGATCCTGGACGCCGCGGCGAGGCTGTTCGCCGCGCGCGGCTTCCACGGCGTCTCGATCGAGGACATCGGCGGCGCGGTCGGCACCTCGGGCCCGGCCCTCTACCGGCACTTCAGCGGCAAGGAGGCCCTGCTCGCGGAGATGCTGCTGGACGTCAGCGAGCGCCTGCACACCACGGGCGCGCGCCGGGTGACCGAGGCCGCCGACGCCGAGCAGGCGCTGGACGCCCTGCTCGGCTGCCAGATCGAGTTCGCGCTCGGCCATCCGGCGCTGATCACCGTGCACGACAGGGAGCTGGGCAACGTCCCCGAGCCCGCCCGCCGGCGGATCCGCAGGCTCCAGCGGCTGTACGTCGAGGAGTGGGTCACCGTGCTGAGCGAGCTCTATCCCGGACGCCCGCAGACCGGGCTGCGCGCCGCGACCCACGCGGTCTTCGGGCTGCTCAACTCCACCCCGCACAGCGCGGGCGAGCTGCCGCCCGCGGCGATGGCCGGGTTGCTGCGCGGCATGGCCCGTGCGGCGCTGGCCGCCACCCAGGACACTCAAGACACCCAGAGCACTCAGGGCACCCAGAGCAACCAGGACCGGGAAACGCTCGGAGTGCTCGAAGTTAGGGAACGCTAACTCCTGACGAGGCGTTCCCGTCGCGGGGAGGCGTGCCACGCCTGCGAGGGGGTCACCACAATCGTGCAGGGCGCCTCGCGCAGCATCACCCGGCAGACCGGGCCGATGGCGGGGTCCACCGGGTCGTCGCGCTCGCGGTCGGCGACCACCAGCAGGTCCGAACGGTCGGCCGCGTGGCGGAGCACCTCGACGTGGGACCGCGTCTCGATCAGGGTCTCCACCTCGACCGTGGGGTACTTCTCCTCCCACACCGCGACGCTGGTGTTGAAGCGGACGGCCGCCTGCCTGGTGTCGTGGGCGTTCTCGGGGCAGAGGCAGATGATCAGCAGTGCCGCCCTGCGCAGCCTCGCCTCCTCGAAGGCGACGGCCAGCTCGTGCGAGTCGGGGGTGGCGTCCTCCACCGCGATCGCCACCCGGCCTGCGCGCGGGTGACCGGACCTCCTGACGACGGCCACCGGGCAGCGGGCGTGCGCGGCGACCTCGACGGTCGAGCCGATCCGCAGCTCGTCGGGTCCGCCGGTGCCACGCGGGCCGATCGCGATCAGCTCGGCGGCTCCCGACAGGCTCACCAGGGCCGCGGCCGGGGTCCCCTCCACCAGCTGCCCGCGCACCCGCAGTTTGGGCGCCAGCTCGTGCGCCGTCATCAGCCCGCTGTCAAGGACGCGCCTGCCCATGCGGCGTACGACCTCGGTGGTCTCGGGGGCGAGGGAGAGCCTGGGGTAGGGCCACTGCCAGGCGTGGCAGACGAGCAGCGGGAGGAATCTCAGGCGGGCCTCCTCGACGGCCCATCTCAGGGCCAGCCGGCTCTCCGCCGAGCCGTCGTATCCGGCGACCACGGGTCGCCCTTCGTCCTGTACCGGCATTGCGGCTCCTCTCCCGCGTCACTCCTTTCCATCCTTCTCCGATCCGCCCGCCGAGAAGGACGTGCTTTCACAAGACTCTTCGTGTTTTGCGGCTCATATCGGCAAAGACGCCTTCTCCCGCCCGGGGGCGGCGGGAGGGCGCTCACGACCGGCCCGGACCGTCACAGGCCCGGACCGTCATGGGCATGAACCGTCACAGGCACGAACCGTCGCGGGAACGGGTCGTCACAGGCAAGAACCGACCACCGTCGCGACGCCGACCGGCGTGCAGAGCGTGCTCGCCCAGGCGGCGACGGCCGACGTGACCACGAGCGGGGTACCCGGAGCGGCGAAGATCACCGGCGTGGGGACGACGACCGGCGGGACGGTCGCGGGCGGCACGACGGCGCCCGGCGGGGTGGCACCGGGCGGCGGCACAGCGCCGGGCGGGAGACCGTCGACCGGCGGAGTCGTACCGGGCGGGACGGTGCCGGGAGGAGTACCGGGCGGCGGCACAGCACCCGGCGGGAGACTGTCGGACGGCGGGGTCGTACCGGGCGGGACGGTGCCGGGAGGAGTACCGGGCGGCGGCACAGCACCGGGCGGGAGACCGTCGGACGGCGGGGTGGCGCCGGGCGGGGGGCCGGGCGGCGGGACGGCACCCGGCGGAAGGCCTTCGGACGGCGGGGTGGCGCCGGGCGGCAGCATGTCGCCCGGCGGCGGCGGGGTGCCAGGCGCCCCGGGATCGCCCCATCCCCCCGGAGGCGGGGGCGGCGTCGCGGCCGAGGTTGACAGCGCGGACATCGACGCGGCCCCCTGCACCGGTGCGCCTCCGGGCACCGGTGCGCCTCCGGGCGCCGATGCGCCCCAGGCGGCCGATGCGGCCGGGGCCGGTATCCCGGGTACCGGCGTGTCTCCGGAGAGCGCCGGCACGGGCGACGCCGTATCCGGAAACGGCACGGCGGCGTGGGCCACGGCAGGCAGCATGACGGCCGCCCCCACCGCCCCGGTCAGAATCAGCTTTCCAAGCATGTGCGTCTCCACCTACTGGTGTGACCAGTGTGACTGGCGTGATGGACATGAACTCCGAAGATGCTGGCAGCCGTCGTATCCGCCGATGGCAAAGACACCCCCCGCGGGAAGTCCGCAGGAGGAACGGCTTGTGGCAACAGGCCCGCGAGATGCCCATGGATCGGAACACTGGACCCGGAAACGAATGGCTTCGACCCTTCGGGGCTTCCGCCCCATATGCTGGTCCGCCCCCGCTTCGAAGCTCGGCCGTATTCATCGGGCGGACCGGTAAAAACAGCCCTGACAAGCCGTCATGAATAACGGTTAAATACGATCGGTCCGCGAGTCCGTACGCATCAAAGATGTCAAGGTTGAGGACGCCATCCATCCATGGGGGACATAATCGGGCTGTGGCGCGCGACACTGTTGAGACCCATTTCACCGAGGCCGTGACCGCCCTTTCCCCGGGGGCGCCGCGCGATCCCGGCCTGCCCGTGCGGGAGGGCACGACCCTGACGGGCGCCCGCTGCCGCGAGCTGTTCGAGTTCCAGCTCGGCAGCAGGCTGCTGGACGTCACCGCCCGCTGGCTGCGCGAGCAGGGCGAGGGCTTCTACACCATCGGCTCGGCCGGGCACGAGGGCAACGCCGCGGTCGCCGCCGCGCTGCGCGCCACCGACCCCGCCCTCCTGCACTACCGGTCCGGCGCCTTCTACCTGACCCGGTCGGCGATGGCGGGACGGCTGCCCGAGGAGGGGCTGCGCGACGTGCTGCTCGGCCTGACCGCCTCGGTCGAGGAGCCGGTGGCGGGCGGGCGGCACAAGGTCTTCGGCCACCCCGACCTGGCGGTGATCCCGCAGACCTCCACGATCGCCAGCCACCTGCCCCGCGCGGTGGGCGTGGCCTTCGCCATCGAGCGCGCCCGCCAGCTCGGCCTGCCGGGCCCGTGGCCCGCCGACGCGATCGCGACGTGCAGCTTCGGCGACGCCTCGACGAACCACGCCAGCGCCCTGTCGGGCCTCAACACGGCCGCCTACGGCTCGTACCAGAAGCTGCCGCTGCCGATCCTGTTCGTCTGCGAGGACAACGGCCTGGGCATCAGCGTGCGCACCCCCGACGGCTGGGTCAGGGCCGCCCGCCACCCGCTGATGAGATACTTCGAGGCCGACGGCTGCGACCTCGCCGACGTCCACGACGTGGCGCTGGCCGCCGCCGAGCACGTCCGCACGCACCGCGCCCCCGCCCTGCTGCACGTCGGCACCGTCCGGCTGATGGGCCACGCGGGCTCGGACGTGGAGCTGTCCTACCGGACCAAGCGGGAGATCGACGCCGACCTGGCGCGCGACCCGCTCGTGGCGACGGCCAGGCTCCTCGTGGAGGCCGGCCTGACCACCCCCGACGAGCTGCTGCTGCGGTACGAGACGACGCGCGAGCACCTGTTCAAGATGGCGATGGAGAGCTCCCGGCGCCCCCGGCTGGTCTCCGCCTTCGACATCGTGGAGCCGCTCGCCCCGCGCACCCCCGCGGCCGTCGCCGCGGCCAGCGCCCAGGTCGCGCCCCCGGACGCCAGGGCGAGGGCCTTCGCGGGCAGGCTCCCGGAGCAGGAGGGCCCGCTGACCTTCTCCCAGTCCGTCAACCGCACCCTCGCCGACGCGCTGGCCGTCCACCCCGACGTGCTGGTCTTCGGCGAGGACGTGGCGCGCAAGGGCGGCGTCTACGGCGTCACCCGCGGCCTGCAGAAACGCTTCGGTCCCGGCCGGGTGTTCGACACCCATCTGGACGAGCAGGCCGTGCTCGGCCTGGCGCTCGGCTCCGGGGTCTCCGGCCTGCTGCCGGTGCCCGAGATCCAGTATCTGGCGTACCTGCACAACGCCCTGGACCAGATCCGGGGCGAGGCCGCGACGCTCCAGTTCTTCTCCAAGGGGGCCTTCCGCAACCCGATGGTGTTGCGCGTCGCCTCCTACGCCTACCAGAAGGGCTTCGGCGGCCACTTCCACAACGACAACTCGGTCGCCGCGCTGCGTGACATCCCGGGCCTGGTCGTGGCCTCCCCCGCCCGGCCCGACGACGCCGCCTCGATGCTGCGCACCTGCCTGGCCGCCGCCCGCGTCGACGGCAGCGTCTGCGTCTTCCTCGAGCCCATCGCCCTGTACAACACCCGCGACATGTTCGAGGAGGGCGACAACGGCTGGCTCGCCCCGTACGCCCCACCGGTCCGGTGGGCGGAGACGCACATCCCGATCGGGCGGGCCCGCAGCTACGGCGACGGCCGCGACCTGACCATCGTGACCTTCGGCAACGGCCTGCGGATGAGCCTGCGCGCCGCGGTGCGGCTCACCGCCGAGGGGCACGGCTGCCGGGTCCTGGACCTGCGCTGGCTCTCCCCCCTGCCGGTGGAGGACCTGATGCGGGCCGCCGAGCTGACCGGCAAGGTGCTGATCGCCGACGAGACCCGCCGCACCGGGGGCGTCTCGGAGAGCATCCTCGCCGAGCTGCTCGACGCCGGTTTCACCGGCAGGGTGGCCCGGGTGACCTCCTCCGACAGCTTCGTCCCGCTGGGCGAGGCGGCCCGGCACGTGCTGCTGTCGGAGGCCGAGATCGAGGCTGCCGCCCGCA
This sequence comes from Streptosporangium nanhuense, assembly GCF_059358815.1. NCBI lineage: Bacteria > Bacillati > Actinomycetota > Actinomycetes > Streptosporangiales > Streptosporangiaceae > Streptosporangium > Streptosporangium nanhuense. The sequence goes on along the minus strand of NZ_JCADBG010000001.1, from coordinate 484,992 downwards.
AGCTGCTCGGCTGACCCGCTCCCGGCCCGGCACCTCTCACCTCTGAATCCCGGAATCCCGGAATCATCCTCACCGCGCCACCGGAACGTGTTCAATTGGTCGCACGCCGCAACGGTACATGGCCCTTGGCCGTCGGCAGGTCACCCCTCCATTCCCCCGACAGCAGGAGGTAGCATGCCCGACGTGGCGAACACGAACACCGTCAAGCGCATGGTGGTCCTGGAGGCCTGCGCTTTCAGGACCGGCGAGGACTTGGCGGACACGAAGGAGACCTTGCGCGATCTCCCCAAGATCATTCGCGAGGAGGTCATGACCTACACCTCGCCGATGTTCGAAGAGATCATGAACAGGATGGCCACCAAGGAGGATCTCTTCGCGCTCTCCACCAAGGTGGACGACCTGGGGAGTGAGGTGGGTGACCTGAAAGCCAAGGTCAGCAGCCTTGACACCAAGGTCGACAACCTGGGGAATGAGGTGGGTGACCTGAAAACCAAGGTCAGCAGCCTCGACACCAAGGTCGACAACCTCGAAACCAAGGTCAGCAGCCTTGACACCAAGGTCGACAACCTCGAAACCAAGGTCAGCAGCCTGGAGACCAAGGTGGACGGCCTCGACGGCCGGATGGGCTCCATGGAAGGCCGGATGGACTCCATGGAAGGCAAGCTGGACCTGATTCTGGCCAAGCTCAACTGATTCCGTCGGCGGGCCCCGGGCCGGAGGTCCGGGGCCCGCGGCGGGGTCAGAGCCAGTCGCGGCGTTTGAACACCAGATAGAGGGTGAGGCAGACGCCCGCCATGAGCAGGACCGCGAAGGGATAGCCCCACTTCCAGTGGATCTCGGGCATCACGTCGAAGTTCATGCCGTAGATGGTGCCGACCAGGGTGGGGGCGAACAGGATCGCGGCCCAGGCGGAGATCCGCTTGACCTCCTCGTTCTGGGCGTTGCTCGCCTCGGTGAGGTTGGTCATGTGCTCGTTCTGGGCCTGGGCGACCATGGTCGAGTTGACCACGAGGATGTCGTGGAGCATCTGGCGGAACCCGCTGACCCGCTCGGCGACGGTGATCGCGTGGTCGGCCACGTCCCGCAGGTATCTCTGCAGCTCCTGGTCCACCCCGTACTTGGCGGCACCCGCGATGAAGCCCTCGATCATGCCGAGGAGCGGCTGGGTGGCCCGCTGGAACTCGATCACCTCGCGCGACAGCTCGTAGATGCGGCGGGAGACGCCGGGCTCGTTGCCGAAGACCTGGACCTCGATCTCGTCGATGTCGTTCTGCAGGCCGGCGACCACGGGGGCGTAGCCGTCGACGACCGCGTCGAGGATGGCGTAGAGCACCGCCTGCGGGCCCTGGCCGAGCAGCTCGGGGTCGTGCTGCATGCGGCGGCGGACCTGGGACAGGTCGGGCGCCTCGCTGTGCCGTACGGTGATCACGAAGTTCTGGCCGACGAAGACGTGCAGCTCGCCGAAGTCGACCTCCTCGGTCTCGTCGAGATAGCGGGCCGGGCGGAGCACCACGAACAGGGTGTCGCCGTAGCGGTCGGCCTTGGGGCGCTGGTGGGCGACGATGGCGTCCTCGACCGCCAGCTCGTGCAGGTCGAACTCCTCGGCGACGTTGAGGATGACGCCGTCCTCCGGCCGGTAGAAGCCGATCCAGGCCATGCTGCCCGGGGTGTTCTTCAGGCGTTCGAAGGCGTCGGGCAGCGACTCGGGGGTCGCGGCGCGATGACCGCCGACGTAGATCGCGTTGTCGATGACGCGGGAGCGGGGCGGGACCGGGCGCCCGTCGCCGGCGGACCTGGGGTCCATCGACCGCTCGGGGGACTCCTGACCGGTGCCGGGACGCCCGCGCATCAGGCTCCGCAGGCCCCGCATTCGCCGGTCGGTCACGCGTCTCTCCTCATCGGGCGCTCATGAACTCCTGCAGCGACCGCATCGCGGTGGTACGGATCTTCGCCCTGAGCATCGGGGTCCAGCCGAGGACGATACCGACCGGCCGGCCCATCGCCATCTTGGACCAGCGTTTGAGGTCGAAGTCGTCGTGGTGGCGGACGATCAGCCCGTCCTCGAAGCGAAAGAGGGCGTCGACCTCGTTGACGACCTTCCTGCCCGTCTTGCCGAAGGTGTAGCGGCCGGTCCAGTGCGCCGTACCCTCGTGCGGGCGGGCGGTGATGTCGCGGACGGTCACGTCGAGGTCGGCGCTGCGGCCCAGCAGCATCCGCCACATGCCCATCACCCTGTCGCGTCCTTCGAGATCCTGGAAGACGGGGTCACCGAAGGTGACGTCGGGGTGGTAGCAGAGCTCCATCGCGTCGGCGTCGCGGCGCGCGAAGGCGTCGTAGAACGTCTTGATGAGCTCGGCGTTCCGATCGTTCACGAGTTTCTCCCGGTCATCAATGTCCTGCTGACCGAGTGTAGTGCGCGGACAGGTCGAGAAGATTGTCCGCGTTGCTCCAGCACACCGCGCGGAGCCAGTCGTCGCCGAGACCGAGGCGGCCGAGCGCGTGGAGCTGGTGGGCGTACGGGTAGGGGATGGCCGGGAAGTCGCTGCCGAGCAGGACCTTGCCGGCCAGGCCGAGGTCACGCAGGCGCGGCAGGAGGCGCCGGGGGAACGGCATGTCGCGCTCGGCGAAGTCGGTGAAGGTCATCGTGGTGTCGAGCCGCACGCCGGGGAAGGTCTCGGCCAGTTCGAGGAACTCGTCGTACTCCGGCATGCCGAGGTGCGCGACGATCACCGGCAGGTCCGGGTGGCGGTCCAGCACCCCGGCGATCGGCCCCGGCCCCGTGTGCCGGCCGGGCAGCGGGATCGAGCTGGCGTGCACGACGACGGGCACCCCCCGATCGGCCAGCAGCCCCCACACGTCGTCGATCTCCTTGAGCCGGGGGTCGAAGTCGCCGATCTGGAGGTGGACCTTGAAGATCCGCGCCCCTCGGCCGAGCGCGTCCCGGACATGACCGAGGACTCCAGGTTCGGGGTAGAAGGTGGCCGAGGGAAGACATCCGGGGGTACGGGCGGCGAAGTCGAGCGTCCATTCGTTGAGGCTCTCGGCCATGCCCGGCCGGTGCGCGTAGGCCAGGGCGGAGAAGACCCTCACCCCCAGGGCCCGCAACCTGGCGACCCGTTCCCCCGCGGGCAGCCGGTAGTGGATCGGCCATCCGTTCCCCATCAGGGGACCGTCGTGTTCGAAATGGTGCCAGACTCGACGTTCCATCCGCTCCGGCAGGAAGTGGACGTGCACGTCCGCCAGCCCCGGCAGGCCCAGCCCTCGCCACCAGGCGGGGACGTCCGCGTCCGCGAGCTCCGGAATCATGTTCGGCACGGATCCGACTTTATCGCCAGCACACCGGCAGTCGTGGGACGCTTTGCTCTCACACCGCGAAGGAGAAACGAGCGTTGTCCGACCTCTGGGTGACCCTGACCACGACCCGTTCCGGGCCGCCCCTGTGGGTCGTGCTGCTGTCCGCCCTGACCGCGCTGGGCGTGGTGTCGTGGCCCACCTCCTGGCAGCTGTCGCGAGGGCTGATCACCATCGCCCACGAGGGCGGGCACGCGCTGGTGGCGCTGCTCACCCGGCGCAAGCTGGAGGGCATCCGGCTGCACTCCGACACCTCGGGCGTGACCCTGACCAGGGGCAAGCCCCGGGGGTTCGGCATGATCCTGACCGCCGCCGCCGGATACGTCGCCCCGTCCCTGCTGGGGCTGGGCGGGGCGTGGCTGACCGCCTCCGGATACGTGACGGTGCTGATCACGATCGTGATCGGGCTGCTGTTCTGCATGCTGCTGCTGATCCGCAACCTGTTCGGCGTGGTGAGCCTGCTGGCCACCGGGGGCGCCATCTTCGCCTTCACCTGGTACGCGGCCCCCGACATGGACGCCGTCCTGGCCTACCTGGCGGTGTGGTTCCTGCTGCTGGGGGGCGTGCGGCCGATCGTGGAGCTCCAGCGCAAGCGGCGCCGCCACCAGGCGCCCGACTCCGACGCCGACCAGCTCGCCAGGCTGACCTTCCTGCCCGGCGGGTTCTGGGTGTTCCTGTTCCTGATGGTGGCGGGCGCGTGCCTGGTGGCCGGGGCCTATTTGCTGCTGCCCACGGCGCTCAGGCTCATCTGAGACCCGGGCCCCTCCAGAACTCGAACTCCCCGCAAGCTCGGGCCCTTCCGAAACCAGAGCCTTTCCGAAGCCCGGGCCTTTCCGAGGCCCGGGTTCCACCGTCGCGCCGTCGCGCCGGAGGGGCCGTCACCTCCGGTCCCGCGACCGGCGAGAGGCCCCGCAACAGGATGGTCACGATTTACGGACAGAGTATTAGATGGACCAATCACTGTATTTCATACTGACTTTGCGACAACCCATACACTTCCGTATCGCACCGCGGAACCGTCTCTTGTTCATTGACATTCAACAAATTTTTTGAGTTTATTATCGGGGATATCATTTCTCCTGCGAGAGGCGCTCCATGCCCCACCCCGCTTACCTCGTAGGAGCGGCCGGGGCGGGTGTCCTGCTCGCCTCGCTGGGCGTGACGCTCATGCTCGCCCGGCGGCTCAGGCGGCTTCGCGCCGAGCGGGAAACAGCGCTCACCAGGGCATACGAGGGATTCGCCCGCGACATGCACGACATCGTGGGGCACTGGCTCTGGCTGGCGTCCATCAAGGGGGAGCTCGCCCACCGGAAGGCCGGCGGCGACGCGCGCCTGCGCGCGGACCTGGAAGAGGTGCTGCAGGCCGTACGACAGGCCTCGCACGCCGTGCGGAACGTGTCGGAGGCCCGCCACCGGCTGTCGTTCTCCGGTGAGGCCGCGCGGGCCAGGACGTTGATGGAGGGCTTCGGCGCCTACTGCTCGGTCCGGGTGGACGTGGACGAGCTTCCCGAGGCCGTGAGCGCGACGCTGGGCGCCGTGGTCCGCGAGGGCGTGACGAACATGCTCCGGCACAGCCAGGTGAAGCGGTGCGCGATCGAGCTGGTCGAGCACGGCGGCCTGCTGCGCCTGACCGTCGTCAACGACGGAGCCCCCCGGAGGGAGACGCCCTCCACCGGCAGCGGCGTGGGCAACCTGGGCCACCGCCTGGGCGAACTGGGCGGCACGGTGCGGGTGGCCGGCGGCACCGACGGGTGGTTCACCCTGATAGCCGAAGTTCCGGGTATTTTTTCCGAATAACCTTCACGTCCATCGCGAAAGCGCAGGTAGCGCACACCTTCACGGTTGACAGTGTGAGTTTCGCATATGCGAGTGGTTTAGTTTGTAACTAGTGGTTTCTCGGGTTATCCGTAATTCTCTCTTCTGGAAGACAGCAGGGGAGAATGCCGTGGATGACCAGTATGAACTTTATTGCCTGGCGGACCCGCTTTTTTATGACACGCTTGACGGCCGCCGGGGCGATCACCCTGATTTCGCGCTCGCTGCCCGGGATGTCCCGGACGGCTGGCAGCACCAGGCGACCGACACCTGGATGCACTACGCGCCGCTCGCCGGTCGCACCCCCGCCCAGGGTTGGAAGATCCACGTCTCCGCCCGCGCCGAGGACGCCGACCGCGCCATAGAGGCGGTCTGGGACTACTGCGTCCCCCGCGACATCGCGTTCAAGTTCCTGCGCAGCCTGCCGGTCATGACCATGCTGAACTCCAAGGCCGCCCCCCGGGGCGCCAGCGGGAAGCTCGTGACGATCTACCCGGTGGACGAGGCGCAGCTGGAGCTCACGCTCAAGGAGCTCGACGAGCTGCTGCGGGGCGTCGAGGGGCCGTACATCCTCAGCGACCTGCGCTACGGCCAGGGCCCGCTCTTCGTGCGGTACGGCGGTTTCGCCGGGCGGCGCTGCCTGGCCGACAACGGCGAGCTGGTGCTGGCCATCGAGGACGGCGAGGGCCGGCTCGTCCCCGACGTGCGCGAGCCGTCGTTCGGCGTGCCGTCCTGGGTGACGCTGCCCACCTTCCTCGAACCCCACGTGGCCGCCCGCAACGCGGTCACCACCGAGGGATTGCCGTACCGGGTCGAGAGCGTCATGCAGTTCTCCAACGGCGGCGGCGTCTACCTGGGCGAGGACCTGCGCACCGGGGAGCGGGTCGTGCTGAAGGAGGCCCGCCCGCACGCCGGCCTGGACGCCGCCGGCCGGGACGCGGTGGCGCGGCTGGCCCACGAGCGCGACATGCTGGAGCGCCTGGCCGGGCTGGACGCGGTGCCCGCGCTGATCGACTACTTCACCCTGGGCGGGCACCACTTCCTGGTCGAGGAGTTCGTCGACGGCAACCCGCTGCAGCGGCAGCTCGTGCACAAGTACCCGCTGACCAGGGCGACCTGCGACGACGAGGCCCTCGCGGAGTACACCGCCTGGGTGCTCGACATGCTCCCCAAGGTGCGCCGGGCGGTCGTGTCCCTGCACGAGCGCGGGGTGGTCTTCGGCGACCTGCACCCGAACAACATCCTGGTGACCGAGGACGGCCGCCTGGCCCTGATCGACTACGAGGTGGCGACCCTCACCGAGGACCGCGGCCGCGCCGCGCTCGCCCACCCGGCGTTCGGCGCGCCGGCCGACCGGCAGGGTGTCGACGTCGACCTGTACGCCCTCGCCTGCCTCTGCCTCGGGCTGTTCGCCCCCCAGCTCACGATCATGCTGCCGCTCGACCGCGCCAAGGTGGCCGAGCTGGCCAGGCTCATCGGCGAGACCTTCCCGGTGCCGCGCGAGGTGCTCGACGAGGCGGTCCTGACCGTCACGGGCCCCGAACCCGCGGCGGCCACGCCGTACCCGAAGCCGGGGCTCGACGACTGGCCCCGGCTGCGGGAGGCGATGACCCGGGCCATCCTGGCGAGCGCCACCCCCGAGCGCGAGGACCGGCTCTTCCCCGGCGACGTCGCCCAGTTCCAGCCCGGCGGGGGCGTCAACCTCGCGTACGGCGCGGCGGGCGTGCTCTACGCGCTGGCCGCCACCGGCGCCGAGCGCCGTCCCGAGTACGAGGACTGGCTGCGCGCGAAGGCGCTCGCCCCCGACCCGGGGACGGGGATCGGCTTCTACGACGGCCTGCACGGCGTGGCCTACGTCCTCGACCTGCTCGGCCACCGCCAGGACGCGATCGACACCGCCGACCTGTGCCTGCGCCAGAAGTGGGAGGCGCTGGAGCTCGGGCTGTTCGGCGGCCTGGCCGGCATGGGCCTGAACCTCCTCCACCTGGGCGGGACCACCGGCGAGCGGACCTTCACCGAGGTGGCCCTGCAGATCACCGGCATCTGCTCCGACAGGCTGGGCGGGCCCGACGACGTGCCGGAGGTGAGCGGCGGCAGCCACCCCCGTGCCGGGCTGATGTACGGCTCCTCCGGGCCCGCTCTCCTCTTCCTGCACGCCTACGAGCGCACCGGCGACGCGTCGCTGCTCGAGCGGGCGGCCGTGGCACTGCGGCAGGACCTACGGCGCTGCGCCACCGGCGAGGACGGCACCCTCCAGGTCGACCAGGGCTGGCGCACGCTGCCCTACCTGGACGAGGGGTCGGTGGGCATCGGCCTGGTCCTCGCCCGCTACCTGGCCCACCGCGAGGACGAGGGCTTCCGCGCCGCGCTCGACGGCTGCCGGCGCGTCACCCGGGGACGCTACTTCGTGCAGTCCGGCCTGTTCACCGGCCGGAGCGGCATGATCGGCAGCCTCGGCTGGGGCCTGGGGCCCGAGCCGGGAGCCCCCCGCGCCGCCCCTGGTATCGACCCGGGTGCCGACCACACAGACCTGGCCGAGCAGCTCCGCGGACTGGACTGGCACGCGCTGCCCCACGGCGGCGGGCTGGCCTTCCCCGGCAACCAGCTGCTCCGGCTTTCGATGGACTTCGCGACCGGTACGGCCGGAGTCCTGTTCGCGATGAGCGCCGTGCTGCACGACCGGCCGGTGTTCCTCCCCTTCATCGAGCCGCCCGGCGGCACGAGCACCCCGGCAGGGGTGTCCGCGCACGGATCCGCCGGGCGGTTTGGCTCCCGTCACGACACATCGAAGGAGGTGTAACGACATGGTTCTTCTCGACCTGCAGTCCCTGGAGGCCCCCACCGGCGGCCACGGCGGTGGCGGCGGCAGCACTCTCACGGTCCTGGGCTGCCAGTCCGGCAAGCCCAGCAACCTGAGCGTCGTCCTCTGCCACTAGGCAACCGCTTTTCCCGATATCGGTTCGGTTCCCACCGAGTTCTCATCAGAAGTGAGGCAATCCCATGGTCCTTCTCGACCTGCAGTCCCTGGAGACCCCCGGCGGCGGCCACGGCGGCGGCGGTGGCGGCAGCACGCTGACCGTCCTGGGCTGCCAGTCCGGCAAGCCCAGCAACCTGAGCCTTCTGCTCTGCCACTAGTCCTTCCGTTCCACAGCTTCCAGAACCCGTAGAACCCGTAGAAACGGAGCACCTCCCATGGTCCTTCTCGACCTGCAGTCCCTGGAGACCCCCACCGGCGGTGGCGGCGGTGGCGGCGGCAGCACCCTCACGGTCCTGGGCTGCCAGTCCGGCAAGCCCAGCAACCTGAGCGTCGTGCTCTGCCACTAGGCAGCCCGCTTTTCCCGATATCGGTTCGGTTCCACCACGTTCTCATCAGAGTTCTCATCAGAAGTGAGGCAATCCCATGGTCCTTCTCGACCTGCAGTCCCTGGAGACCCCCGACGGCGGCGGCCACGGCGGCGGCGGCGGTAGCACGCTGACCGTTCTCGGCTGCAACTCCGGCAAGCCCAGCAACCTGAGCGTCGTGCTCTGCCACTAGTAAGACCCCGTGCCCGGGACGGCCAGCGACGGCGGCCGTCCCGGGCACTCCCCGTTCCGGGAGGGCCCGCGACGTCGAGGACGTTCCTCGACCTCGGAGAAGCCACCCGGCTCAGGGCCGGTCAGGGCCGGTCAGGGCCGTCGGGGAAGTTCGCGAAGCCGGAGAAGTCCGGGAAGTCCGGGAAGTCCGAGGAGGAGCCAACGTGCGGGCAGCGGACCGGCTGGTGGCCGACACCGTACGGCGTGGCGGACCCTGGCTGGCCGTCCTCGCGGTCACCTCCGTCCTGGGCGCGTTCGCGCAGCTCGCGCTCCCGTTCGTGCTGGGCAGGACGGTCGACGAGCTCGTGGCCGGCACGACCGGCGCCCCCGGCGGCACCGGCGCGGCGACCTGGCTCGGCGCCTGCGCCGCCGCCGTGATCCTGACCGTGGTCTGCGACACCCTCGGCGTCTGGGCCGCCGGATCGAGCGGCGCGCGCTCCTCGGCCTGGCTCAGGAACCGGGTCGTACGCGACGTGCTCGGCGTCGGGCCGGTGATCACCCGCCGGTTCCCCGAGGGGGACCTGGTCACCCGGATGGGCCTGAACACCGAGGAGATCGGGCGCGCCCCCGAGTCGATCGTCACCGGGGCCGCGCTGGTCATCCCCACCGCGGGTGGCGTGGTGGCCCTCACCCTCATCGACCCCCTGCTGACCGTGACACTGGTCGCCGGGCTCGTCCTCATCGCGCTCGTCCTGCGGGCCTTCCTCAACGTGAGCACCTCAATAGCGGGCGACTACCAGGCGGCGCAGAGCGACATCGCCGCCCGCCTGGTCGACGCCCTCGCCGGGGCCCGTACGATCGCCGCGGCCGGCACCGCCGACCAGGAGCGGGCGCGGGTGCTGACCGCCCTGCCCCGGCTGCGCGCGCACGCCATGGAGATGTGGCGGGCCAACGCGCGGGCCGGCGTGCAGGCGGGGGCGGTGGTCCCGCTGCTGGAGGTGGCCGTGCTCGGGGTGGGCGGGCTGCGCCTGGCCGCCGGGGACCTCACGGCCGGAGAGCTGTACGCCGCCGCCCGCTACGTCGTGCTCGGCGCCGGTCTCGGCTCGGCGCTGGGCTACGTCAGCCGCCTGGCCAGGGCGCGGGCCGCCGCGGCCAGGGTGGAGGAGCTGACCGCCGAGAGCCCGCGGGCCTACGGCACGCGCCCGCTGCCCGCCGGTCCCGGCACGCTCGAACTTCGCGGTGTCGACGCGGGCGGCCTGCGCGACGTCGATCTCGTCATCCCCGGCGGGCAGGCGGTGGCCGTGGTCGGCCGCTCGGGCGCGGGCAAGTCCCTGCTCGCCGCGGTCGCCGGACGGCTGGTGGACCCGCGGCACGGCACGGTCCTCCTCGACGGCGTGCCGCTGCCCGACCTCTCCCGCGAGGCGCTGCGCCACGCCGTCGGGTACGCCTTCGAGCGCCCGGCGCTGCTCGGCGACACCGTCGGCGCCGCCGTCGCCCTTGGAATCGACGCTTCCGGCGCCGGCCGCGACCGTCACGGGCCTCGTACCGGCACCGGGTCCGGCCACCGTTACCGCCGCCGCGACGGCCGGACGGACGGGAAGGGCGAGGTCGTGCGGGCGTCGGCGCGGGCGGCCCGCGCCGACGCCTTCGTCCGGCGGCTTCCCCTGGGGTACGACACACCGCTGGAGGAGGCGCCCATGTCCGGCGGTGAGCGGCAGCGGCTCGGGCTGGCCCGCGCCTTCGCGCAGGGATGGCGCCTGCTCATCCTGGACGACGCCACCTCCAGCCTGGACACCGTCACCGAGCGCCAGGTCGCCCGCGCGCTCTCCAGGGAACTGGGCGACCGCACACGCCTGATCGTGACCCACCGGGTGGCGACCGCCGCCGCGGCCGACCGGGTGATCTGGCTGGACGACGGCCGGGTACGCGCGTGCGGCGGCCACCGCGCGCTCTGGGCCGACCCGGCCTACCGGGCCGTCTTTCAGACCGGCACGTCCCCCCAGACGGCCGCGCCCTCCCGGGCGGACACGCCTCTCCGAACGGTCACCTCCCCACAGGCGGACACACCCTCCCGAGCGGTCACCTCCCCACAGACGGACACGCCTCTCCGAACGGTCGCCTCTCCACAGGCGGACACACCCTCCCGAGCGGTCACCTCCCCACAGACGGACACGCCTCTCCGAACGGTCGCCTCTCCACAGGCGGACACACCCTCCCGAGCGGTCACCTCCCCACAGACGGACACGCCTCTCCGAACGGTCGCCTCTCCACAGGCGGACACGCCCTCCCGGGCCGACGTGTCCCCCCGGCCCGAGGGGCCCTTCCGAACGGGCGCCTCCCTCCAGGCCGACGCGTCCTTCCGGGCGGGTACCTCGTGAACACCCCGGACGGGCACGTCGTCAACAGGCCCCTCCGGCGGGCGCTCAGGAGGGACCCGTACCAGCTGGTCAGGCTCGCGGGCTGGTCCGTCGCGGAGACGGCGCCCTCGCTGGTCATCGGCCTGGCCATCGCGCGGGCGATCGACGACGGCTTCGGCGCCGGACGACCCGCGGCCGGGTTCGCCTGGCTGGCCCTGCTCGGCGGCGCGTGGCTGCTGGCCGCGGTCGGCGCGCGGCAGGTGGTGATGGCCGTCGCCTCGATCGTGGAGCCGTTCCGCGAGGAGTTGCTCGCGCATGTCGTCGACGACGCGCTGCGCCACTCGGTCTCGTCCGGACGGGAACCGGGGGCGGCGGCGGTGGCCCGCTCCAACCTGCAGGTCGAGCTGGCCCGCGACGCCTTCGCCTCGGTCATCACGGTGGTCAGGTCGTTCGCGTTCACCGTGGTGAGCGTCGTGCTCGGGCTGGCGACCCTCGTGCCCGAGGTGCTCGCGCTGGTGCTGCCCCCCTTCGTCGCGGGCCTCGTCGTCTTCCTGCTGTCGCTGCGCGCCCTGGCCAGGCGGCAGCGGGACTTCATCCTGGCCGACGAGCGCACCGCCGAGGCGCTGGCCACCATGGTGGGCGGGCTGCGCGACATCACCGCTTGCCGGGCCGAGGAGCGGGTGGCGGACGACGTCGGCCTGCGGGTGACGGAACAGGCCCGCGCGGCCCGGTCGCTGGCGCGGGTGACCGCGCTGCGCACGCTGTCGCTGGCGGTGGGCGGCTGGCTGCCCGTCCTGCTGGTGCTGGCCTGGACCCCCTGGCTGGTGGGTGAGGGCGCGGGCGCCGGGGTGATCCTGGGCGCCCTGGCCTACGTCACGCAGTCGCTGGCGCCCGCGCTCGGCAACCTCGTGGAGGGACTGGGCATCAACGGGGTCCGGCTGCGGGTGGCCCTCGGCCGGCTGCTGCGCGACGGCGACCCGCCCGTACGGGCACGCGGGCGGATCGCGGCACAGGACACGAACGAGGCGGCCGAGCTGCGCGGCGTGACGTTCGCGTACGGCCCGCACGCGGAACCGGTGATCGACGGCCTGGACCTGGTGGTCCCCGAGGGCGACCACGTCGCGGTCGTGGGCCCCAGCGGCATCGGCAAGTCCACCCTCGCCGCGCTCCTGACCGGAATGCTCACGCCGGGCTCGGGCCGGGTCCTGGTGCGCGGGGTGCCCGCCGACCGGCTCGACCCCGCCGACCGGGTGCTCATCCCGCAGGAGGCGTACGTCTTCCGCGGCTCCCTGCTGGAGAACCTGACCTACCTGGCCGACGCCTCGCCGGAGGCGGTGGACGGCGCGGTGGCCGCGGTCGGCCTGACGGACCTGGTGGCGCGGCTGGGCGGCTACCCGGCCGAGATCGACCCGGGGCTGCTGTCGCCCGCGGAACGGCAGTTGGTCGCCCTGGCCCGCGCCTACCTCGCCCCGGCCCGGCTGGTGATCCTCGACGAGGCGACGTGCCACCTGGACCCGGTGGCCGAGGCCCGCGCCGAGGAGGCGTTCGCCCGCCGGGGCGGCACGCTCCTCGTCATCGCCCACCGGCTGACCTCCGCCCTGCGGGCCCGGCGGATCCTCGTCATGGACGGCACCAGCGTCCGGCTGGGCACGCACGAGGAGATGCTCGCCGCCTCCCCGCTCTACGCCGACCTGGCCGGGCAGTGGGACCCGTCGAGCGCGCAGGAGCTGGTGCCATGATCCCCGTCCAGAGTCCGAGCCCGAGGTCTTCCCCCGGAGGAATCCGATGATCTACCCTCCCGCCGAGCGGCGACCGGTCGTCGACCACCTTCACGGCCGCGCCGTGCCCGACCCGTACCGGTGGCTGGAGGATCCGGACAGCCCGGAGACCCGGAGCTGGACGGCCGCCCAGGAGCAGCTCTGGCGCGAGCACGCCGGCACGCTGCCGGGCCGCGACCTGTGGCACTCGCGGGTGGCCGCGCTGACCGGGGCCGGGACGGTCGGCACGCCGATGTGGCGCGGCGGGAGCCGGTTCTTCCTGCGCCGTACGGCGGCGCAGGAGCACGCGGTCCTCTACCGCACCGGGCCCGACGGGGTGGAGGAGGCGCTGATCGACCCGATGGAGCTCGACCCGAGCGGGCTGACCACGCTCGACCACTGGCAGCCCGACCTGGACGGCAGGCTGGTGGCGTACCAGCTGTCCAGGAGCGGCGACGAGCGCTCGGAGCTGCGGGTCATGGACGTCACGACCCGCCGGGTGGTGGACGGCCCGATCGACCGCTGCCGGTACGCGCCCGTGGCGTGGCTGCCCGACGGGAAGGCGTTCTTCTACGTGCGCTCCCGCCAGGTCCGCCTGCACCGGCTCGGCACCCCCGCCGAGGACGACGCCGTGATCATGGCCGAGGAGCGCTCGTACGGGCTGGGGATCAGTTACAACGGGCGCTGGCTGACGGTCTCGGCGATGGCGGGCGGCGGCAACGACCTCTGGCTGGCCGACCTGTCCTCCTCCTCCCCCGAACGCCCCGACCTGCGGGTGATCCAGCGGGGGGCGGGCGCGGTGACGGCGCCGGCCGTCGGCCGCGACGGGCGCCTGTACCTGCTCACCACCCTGGACGCGCCGAGGGGCCGGCTGTGCGTGGCCGACCCGGCGCGGCCGGGCCCCGAGCACTGGGTCGACCTGGTCGAGGAGGATCCGGAGGCGGTGATCGGCGAGTTCGCGATCGCCGGGGGGTCCCTCCTCGTAGGCCGGACCCGGCACGCGGTCAGCGAGATCAGCGTCCACGACCTGGCGACCGGCGGGCTGCGCGGGCTGGTGCCGCTGCCCGGCCTCGGTTCGGCCGGGGGGATGACCACCCGCCCGGAGGGCGGCCACGAGGTCTGGTTCACCTACACCGACAGCGTCACGCCCTCGGGGGTGCACCGCTACGACACGCGCACCGGGGAGACCTCGCCGTGGAGCACCGCGCCCGGCGCCGTGGAGGTGCCCGAGCTGGAGGCCCGCCAGGTGGTCTTCGCCTCGGCGGACGGCACCCCGGTGCGGATGGTCGTGCTGGCCCGCCCCGGCTCGGGCCCCAGGCCCACGATCCTGTACGGCTACGGCGGGTTCGGGCTCTCGCTCGCGCCGTCGTACTCCAGCTACATCCTGCCCTGGGTCGAGGCGGGCGGCGTCTTCGCCCTCGCCCAGCTGCGCGGCGGCGGCGAGGAGGGCGCGGCCTGGCACCGCGACGGCATGCTGGAGCGCAAGCAGAACGTCTTCGACGACTTCGCGGCGGCGGCCGAGAAGCTCGTCGCGGACGGCTGGACCACCCCCGAGCGGCTGGCCGCGTGCGGCGAGTCGAACGGCGGGCTGCTGGTAGGCGCCGCGCTGACCCAGCGCCCCGACCTGTTCGCCGCCGCCGTCTGCTCGGCGCCGCTGCTCGACATGGTCAGGTACGAGCGGTCGGGGCTCGGCCCGGCGTGGCGTCCGGAGTACGGTTCGGCCGACGACCCCGAGCAGCTGGGCTGGCTGCTGGGCTACTCCCCCTACCACCGGGTCACCGAGGGCGTCGACTACCCGGCGACGCTGCTGACCACCTTCGGCGGCGACTCCCGCGTCGACCCCATGCACGCGCGCAAGATGTGCGCGGCGCTGCAGGCGGCGACGTCGGGCCCGCGGCCGATTCTGCTGCGCCACGAGGGCGACGTCGGCCACGGCTCCCGCTCGGCGGGCCGCGCCGTCGGCCTGGCCGCGGACATGCTCGCCTTCCTCGCCGCCCACACCGGCCTGGAGGCCGGTACGTGAAGGCCTCTCCGGCTTCCTGGCAGTCAGGCGTCGGTGTCCTTGGGGTGGCGCGTCGAGGCGTAGACGAGGTGGACGGTTCTCCGGGACTCGTCGACGAGGTAACGCACGCGACCGCCCGCGGTGACCTCGTACTCCCACTGCGGGTATTCGCGACCGCCCAGGGTCCCGGCGGCGAGACGGCCTCGCAGGCGGTGCTGCCGGTCGGGGTCGTCCTGCGACAGCGGGGCGGCGCGCAGCGCCTCGAAACAGCGCCGGGTGTTGCCCGCGGCTTCAGCGCACAGATCGGCCCACCCCTTGGCCGCCTCGCTGGTGGCGAACCGCAGGTGCCACTCGTCACCGATCGGTGGCGGGGCCACCGCGTCGCCGCGCTTGGGACTCACGGCGCGATCACCTCACCGTGATCGTCATCGGGCAGCGCACGGGTGAGCTGTGCGGTCAGCGAGGGGTCTGCGAGGACGCGGGCGGTGGCACGCCATTCGACGATGAGCCGGTGCAGGGTGGCGTGAACGTCCAGCTCGACCGCGTCCCGCGTGGCGTCGACCAGTTCCTGGACGAACTCCCTCTTCTCCTCCAGGGAGAGGTGCCTTACCCAGGGGAAGACCGTGGGCAGGGCGTGCAGGACCGCGCGAGTGCCCTCGTCGCTGGCGAGGAGTGCCGCGACCATGCGGGCCGCGATGTCCGCGGTCTCCTCTCTCTGCCGGTCGTGCCGCGCGGTGGAGATGAACAGGTCCTCTCCGTCTCGGCGCTTCACATGCACCCGGTGAACGCGATCGAGGGTCTCGGCGACTCGCTTGGAGTGCTTTGAAAGATCGGAGAACGGAACGGTCGGTGTAACCATGCCACATGGTACTTCGGAACGTGTTCCGAAGTACAGCGGATCATCGATGCCGTCGACCGCCTGAGCGCCGACGGAAGCACCCTGGCCTTCGAGGTTGGGCTTGGGCCGAAGCTCCTGAGGTCCGCGCCGGTCCCATGTTTCCCGAGGAATGCGTGCGGTCACTTTCGTCTGATGACAACGAGCAATATGTGAATCGAAGACCAGCCGCGCCCATTCGTCTTCACGGCCTCTTGTCCGGTGAGTTGAGTGCGGTCCGCACAGGTCCGGATCCTGAGATCCAGACCGTCCGCCGCGGCTTTCCGCACTTTCGGCTTTCCCGCTGTGCCCTCAGGACGAACCGGCAGCCGGCCGGAACTCCGTCATCGCGCCTGTCGTTGATCGACCTGATTACTTCTTCTCGCGTAGTGAGGGCCTTTGTCACCGATCGGTTCACGGCTGGTATGCCTGGCCACCTCAGCATTCGTGGTCGCCGGATGTACCACCACGACATCCGTCTCCGCTCCCGGTGAAGCTCCCGCCGTCCCGCAACCGGTCCGGGAGACAACGGAGGGCACCGAGAACGTGGAGGACGAAGAAGCGGGATTCATCGAGATCTGCGTCGCGAAGAGGACCCGGGTACGGGTCGATTACCGGGGTTGCGATGACGCGCGGTCCGATGTCACCTGGTACTTTCTCCCGCTGGACGTTCGGGTGCCCGCCACCGGCTCGAAAGCGAAGCGGGGTTCGTTCAAGCGGCCGTCCGGTGACTCGTACCGGGCTCCCGCGAAGGGCGGCATCGGCTCGGAGGTGCGGGTCGCCGACGTCGAGGACCGCGTCGAGGTCTGCGTACGAAAAAGCAGTCGAATTCGGTTCGCCGACATCAGGTGCGATGACGGCGAGAAGGGCTACGACTGGTACTACATCCGGATCGACGGCCATGTTCCAGCAGTGGGAAAGAAGGCCGAGGACGGCTCCTTTCGGACACCGTACGCGGAGGCACACCGTGCCCGGAGAAAGGGCGGGGACGCCGCCAAGGCCGCGATCGGTTACGAAGATCCGGACATGCCCGAGGCGGAGGAGGAAGAAGAGGAATATTGCACCACGACCATCAACGGCGAGTGCGTCGCCACCAATCAGTGCACACAGACGGTGAACGGCGTCTGCACCGATGGCGAGAACGGTTCTCCGGAGTCGACCCACAGCGGGTGCGGCAACGCGTTCGTGGGCAAGCGCTGGACGCGTCGCTGCTGATCGATCGGCCGGCACCGGATCACATCGAGGAGGCCCGCGGCCGTACGGCACCGCGGCCCGGCGGTGAGCGTCCGTCTTCCGGCTCGGTGGCCGGCCGGGGCGATCGACCACGACGACGGCCGGCCGGCCCCGGTCAGCCGCGCTGACCGTCGCCCGAGGCCGTGTGCGGGCCGCGGAAGGCGCGCCGGTAGGCGTGCGGCGTGGTTCCCAGATGCCGGGCGAAATGGTGGCGCAGCGTGGCGACCGACCCGAACCCGGCTCGTTCGGCGACGAGGGTGACCGGCTCGTCGGTGCTCTCCAGATGGCGCTGGGCCAGCAGGACGCGCTGGCCGGTGAGCCACTGGAGCGGCGTGGTGCCGATCTCCCGGTGGAAGCGGCGGGCGAAGGTGCGCGGTGACATGTTGGCCCGGCGGGCCATCCTCTCCACGGTCAGCTCCCGGTGGAGGTTGGCCTCCAGCCAGGTCAGCAGTGACGCGAGGTGCCCGGCGCCCGGCTCGGGGTCCGGCCGCCTGACGTACTGGGTCTGGCCTCCGTCGCGGTACGGGGGCGCCACCATGCGCCGGGCGATGTCGCCCGCGACGGCGCCGCCGTGCTCCTTGCGGACCAGGTGCAGGCAGGCGTCGATCCCGGCGGCGGTGCCCGCGCCGGTGATGACCGGGTCCTCGTCGACGTAGAGGACGTCCGGTTCCACCCGGGTCAGCGGGTAGCGGCGGGCGAGCTCCTCGACGTGGCGCCAGTGGGTGGTGCAGCGGCGGCCGTCCAGCAGGCCTGCCTCCCCGAGCAGGAAGGCGCCGGAGCAGATGCTGAGCACCCGGGCTCCGCGCCGCACCGCCGCCCGCAGGGCCTCGGACAGCTCCTCCGGCTGCCGTACGCCCGGATCCGAGGCCGGGACGCCGATGAGGTCCGCCGACTCCAGCCGCTCCAGCCCGTGCGGGGTCTCGATGCGGAAGCCGTGCCTGGTGCGGACGCTCTCGCCCGTGGCGGAGACGACCGCGAAGTCGTAGGCGGGCAGGCCGTCGTCGCTGCGGTCGATGCCGAACACCTCGCAGAACACCCCCAGCTCGAAGGCGTGCCCGCCGTCGAGGGCCAGGACGGCGACGTCGCGCAGCATGGGACCTCCTGGTGTGACGGGTACGTGCTCGGGGCGATGAGTGGCAGGAATTTCACCATGTTAGTCATTTCTGCCACTTTCTGGGATGTCGGGCCGCTGGGAGGCTGGTCATCGGGCCGGCGGGGCCTGTCCCGGCGACGTTCTCATCCTCGACAGCTAGGCACATGATGATCACCGATATCGAAGAGACCTCCATCAGGGCGGCCCAGGTCCTGCGCGCGCTCGCGCTCGACGAGGGGCTCAAGTGGCGGGTGCCCGCGGACCCCGTGATCGGCCCCCTCGCCCGGCGGGTGGCCCGCCGCTTCGTGGCCGGGGAGACCCTCGCGGACGCGCTGGAGCGCGTGGCGGAGATCCTCGCGAACGGCCACCGCGCGAACGTCGAGTACATGGGAGAGAGCTGCCGTGACCCGGAGCGGGCCCTGGCGGAGACGGCCGTGTTCGTCGACGCCGCCCGGCTGCTCCCGCCCCGGTGCTCGGTCTCCCTCGACCTCTCGCACATCGGCCTCGCGATCGACGAGGAGCTCGCCCTCGGCAACGCCGTCCGCGTCGCGGAGGCGACCGCCGGCACCGGACGAGAAATGATCATTTCGGCGGAGGGCTCCGACCGCACCGACGCGGTCCTGTCGGTGCACCGCAGGCTGTGCGAGCGGTTCGACCACGTCGGGATCACCGTCCAGGCGAGGCTGCACCGTACCGATGACGACCTGCCGGGACTCCTCGCCCTGCCGGGCCGGATCCGCCTGGTCAAGGGCGCCTTCCTGGAGCCGGAGACCGTCGCCTACGCGCGTGAGGACCCCGCGCTGGCCGCCGCCTACCTGCGCCACGCCGGGTCGCTGGCCGATTCGGGACACCTGTGCTCGTTCGCGACCCACGACTGGGACCTGATCCACCGTGTCGACCGTCATCTCGGCGGGACCGGCCGTGCCGACGCGCCGTGGGAGTTCGAGACCCTCCTGGGCCTCGGTCCCGACCGCCTCGCCGCGATGGCCGAACGCGGCCACCCCACCCGCGAGTACGTCGTCTTCGGCACCGAGTGGTGGCTGTACGTGTGCAACCGGCTGGCCGAGGACCCGCGACGGCTGCTCCAGGCCCTCGTCGACGCCGCCACCCCCTAACGGGCGCTCGGCTCTCAGAGCTCCGAGACCGACGAGATCGACGAGATCGACGAGATCGGGGCGGCGGGCCGGGACCGGGGCGGGTGGTCAGTTGAGCGAGCGGTAGCGGCTCAGGATCGGTTCGGGCAGGTCGTGGGACCACAGCCAGCCCGCCTCCCTGGCGATCCTGACCGCCTCGACGCGCGTGCGGGCGTCGACCTTGTTGAGGATCCGGGCCAGGTAGTTGCGTACCGTGCCGCCGGACAGGCAGAGACGGTCGGCGATCTCTCCGACCGGCGCTCCCTCGGCCGCGGCCTCCAGGACCTCAAGCTCGCGCGCGGTGAGCGGGTTTCTCTTCGCGTTGAGGGCGGCGACGGCCAGTTCGGGGTCGACGACCCGCTCACCGGCGGCCACCCGGCGTACGCAGCCCGCGAGCTGGCCGGCCGGGGCGTCCTTGACGACGAAGCCGCGCGCTCCGGCGTCCAGCGCCCGGCGCAGCGCGGCCGGGGTCGCGAGCCCGGTCAGGATCACCGTCCCGCACTCGGGAAGTCTGCGGTGCACCTCCGCCGTCGCGGTGAGACCGTCGGTGCCCGGCAGGCCGATGTCGATGAGCGCGACGTCCGGCTGGTGGAGCAGGCAGGAGCGGACCACCTCGTCGCCGTGACCGACCTCGGCGACGACCTTGATGTCACTCTCCGTGGAGAGCAGGGCGACCATGGCCCCTCGGACGAGATGCATGTCCTCGGCGATCAGGACGCTGATCATGAATCGTCTCCCCCTTGCTACACCGCGCGCTCTCATCTGGCCCGGGGACACTACCCAAGGAAGTCGGGTGACTACCGCAAGTCCGAGTTAAACACGAAAGACAGGGTATTGAGCCGCGATTCGCGCAGGTCGGAGACTTCACCCCGCATCCAATGAGGGCAGGCGCCCGGCGGGCACCCTCACGAAAAGTGCCCGCGACCGGTGCGAGGCGACCGAATCGGCCGCCATCGTCGGTCGCGACGGCCCGCGCGGCCCTCTTCGCAGAGTGCTCGGCCTCGTGCTCGCCGGATGGCGGGGCCGAGTTTCGGGAAGGTGATTCCGACTGCGGTCGGTAACCGGGGTGATTCCGGCGAGTGCCATCGAATCGCTACAAGCTTGGCGGGCATCGTCAAACCACGACGCGCTTGTCGAATGCCATTAAATTCGGACAATCTTAATGAGAACTATCGAATAATGACGCGTTCGGCGAGCAACCTTGAAATGGGACGGATTTGGCTATAGCCGTCAAACCGGGGCGGCGGCCTCGTGGTGTTCCATCAGGACGTCGGTCAGCAGGTAACCGCCGCGTATCAGGTGGTGCAGCGGGCGGGCACGCAGTTCCCGGTAGTGACCGGCTATCCGGATCGCCGCCGCCATCGGGGTGGCGGCGCTCGTCCAGAGCGGCCTGTCCCGGTCCGCGGAGACCGGGACGATCCACCAGAAACGGCACGCGTCGTCCAGGCGGGCGACCAGGCCGTAGTAAACGGAGATGACGATCTTTCCAGACGGCAGGCGATGGACGTCCGCCGGGATGTTGTGAGATCGGGCCAGCAGGGCCGCCAGTTCACGGGCCCGGAGTTCGGCGGGAGGAGGCGCGAGGACTTCGGGGGTTCTGTGATCAACGGTCACGCTGGCGAGGGTAAAGATCTTTGGACGCCCGCCTCAACGATGTTGCGTGATGTTGCGTGTTCACTCCTCGCGAATCACCCCTTTTCCGGTGTCACTTCGCGCGGAACCCGCCGGCCGCGGCCCGCAGCATGTCGCGGGCCTCCTTCCCGTACACCGCGGCACCGCTCAGCGCCCGGAACGCCTTCTCGTACACGACCACGTCGCTCGGGGCCTTGTGCTGGATCTGGCCGGGCACGGTGTCGACGCGAACCCGGTTGGCGTCGTATATCCAGAAGTTCTCCGGCGGCATGAGCGGCGGCCTGATCGTCGCGGAGACGATGCCGAAGGACACGTTCGCGGTGCCGGAGGTCAGCTCCGCCAGCCGGTCGAGCTGTGCGGCCATCTGCTCGGGGCCGACCAGCGGCATGCGGAGCGCCTGCTCCCCGACGACGAACGCGAATCGCTTGCTCCCGTTGCGCAGGATCTCCTGCTGTTTCAGCCTCGCCGCGACCGCGGCCTCGATGTCGTCCGGGATGCCGCGGAAGTCGATGATGGCGCGCAGGTGGCCCCGGGCGTAGTCACCGGTCTGGAGCAGGCCGGGCACGGCCGAGTGCTGCCAGACGCGGAACTGGTGGGTCTTGTCGTACAGCGGCTGGAAGGAGCGCTGGACATGGCCGAGGCCGCTCTCCTCCAGGCGGCGCCAGTCGGTGTACATCGCGTCGATGTTCTGGGCGGCCGCGATGAGGTCGACCACCTGCTCGTCCGCGTCACAGGCCTCGCACCACGTACGGATGTCCGCCTGGTTGGGCATCTGGACCGCGTTCTCGATCTTGGAGATCTTGGTGTGGTCCAGGCCGGTCTTCGCCGCCAGCGCTCGCCCTGTCAGCCCGGCGTCGGCGCGGAGCGCCCTGAGCCTGGCGGCGAGAATGCCTTTGGCCTCGTCGATGCGTGCTGTGGAGGTCGCCATCTCCATCACCTTGTCACCGCGGGGGGTTGGTGCTCCGACAGTACGTCGGATGTTGCGATCTGTCTTAAATGTTGCGAATAGTTGCCGGGGAATCGTGGGCGCGCTCCCATCCCGTTCCCTATCGCCTTCCGGCCCGTTCACGCTCGGCGATCTCGCAGATGGGCCGGACCGACGGACCGAGCCGAAGGGCTCTGAGCCCGGCCGGGCAGGCCGATGACGGGCACAGGCCGGTCCGGGCGGCGAGCCAGGTCGACCGGCGAGGCGGCGGGCTGTGACCGCGTCCCCCGTTTACCCTGCCTACGTTTCCATGAATTGCGAACTTGCGCAATTGAGTACATGATGGTGCCGTCGGATGAGACCGAGATCAGAGGTGTGCCATGCACGGGTCTTTCGCCACCGCGGTCAGGGAACGGGCACGCCGCGCGGTCGCCGCGTTGGAGGCGGCCCGCCACGGCGATGACGTCGACGAGCTGATGCTGGCCGAAGCGGAGTGGGAGCACGTGACGCGCCTGGCTCGTACACACGGTGTGCCGATCGGCCCGGGTGGGACCGAGCCGGGCGAGAGGACCTCTCGGTGATGTCGGTTCCGCTGTACGAGGCCAAGGCGGAGCTGTTCCGGCTGCTGGGCCACCCGGTCCGGATCCGGGTGCTGGAGCTGCTGCAGGAGGGGCCGATGCCGGTGCGGGACCTGCTGGCCGCCATCGAGGTGGAACCGACGGGGTTGTCGCAGCATCTGGCCGTGTTACGCCGTTCGGGGGTGGTCACCGCACACCGCAACGGTTCCACCGTGGTCTACGCCTTGGCCGGCGGTGATGTGGCCGAGTTGCTGCGTGCGGCGCGCAAGCTGTTGACGCAGATGCTCGCCGGGCAGTACGAGCTGCTGAACGAACTGATCGAGACCGAGAACGGCACCTCGTGATCCCCTTGCTCTCCTCGGGCTGGACCCGCCTGCGCGGCGTGCTGCCCGAGGGCGGGGAACTGGCCGCGATGGGCCGCCGCCCCCGCCGCGACCTGCTGGCCGGACTCACGGTGGCGATCGTGGCGTTGCCGCTGGCCTTGGGGTTCGGCATCTCCTCGGGCATGGGCGCCGCGGCGGGTCTGGCCACCGCGGTGGTCGCCGGAGTACTGGCGGCGCTGTTCGGCGGTTCGAGCCTGCAGGTGTCCGGCCCGACCGGGGCGATGACGGTGGTGCTGGTGCCGATCATGCACGCTCACGGCGCCTCGGGTGTGCTGATGGTCGGCGTGCTGGCCGGGCTGCTGTTGATCGCGCTGGCACTGGGGCGCGCGGGCAGGTACATGACCCTGGTTCCGGCCCCCGTGGTGGAGGGCTTCACCATCGGCATCGCCTGCGTGATCGGCCTGCAGCAGGTCCCGGCCGCCCTGGGAGTGCAGACTCCTGACGGGGACAGGGTCCTCGCCGTGGCCTGGCACGCCGCACGGGACTTCCTCGCCCAGCCTCGGTGGTGGGCCCCGGCCATCGCCCTGACGGTGGCCGGGGTGATGCTGCTGGGGGCACGCCTCCGGCCCGCCGTGCCCTTCTCCCTGCTCGCCGTGGCCGTCGCCACCCTGCTGACCCAGCTGGCCGACCTGCCGGTGGCGCGCATCGGGGACCTGCCCGCCGGGTTGCCCGCTCCCTCGCTGGCCTTCATGGACGTGGGCGCGCTGAGTTCGCTGCTCGCCCCCGCGGTCGCGGTCGCGGCCCTGGCCGCGCTGGAGTCCCTGCTGTCGGCCGCCGTGGCCGACGGCATGAGCGTCAACCACAGGCACGACCCCGACCGGGAACTGTTCGGCCAGGGCCTGGCCAACCTCGTCGTCCCGCTGTTCGGCGGCGTACCGGCCACCGGTGCCATCGCCCGCACCGCGGTCAATGTCCGCTCCGGCGCCCAGTCACGGTTGGCCGCGCTGGCCCACGCGGGCATCCTGACCGTGATCGTGCTCATCGCCGCCGACCTGGTCGCCCGGATCCCGCTGGCCGCGCTTGCCGGTGTGCTGCTGGCCACCTCGGTACGAATGGTGGAGGTCGGCTCGGTCAAGGCTATGATCCGCTCCACTCGCGGCGACGCCGTCGTCCTGGGACTGACCGCGATCGCCACCCTGGCGCTCGACCTGGTCCAGGCCGTCATCCTCGGCCTGATCGTGGCCGGCGCGCTGGCGTTGCGCTCCATCGCACGCGACGTTCGCCTGGACGCGACGCCGATTCACCCCGACCTGCCGGGCGACCACAGCGAGCAGGAGCACGCCCTGCTCGCCGAGCACATCGTCGCCTACCGCCTGGACGGGCCGCTGTTCTTCGCCGCGGCCCACCGTTTCCTGCTGGAACTGTCCGAGGTCGCCGCCGTCTCCGTGGTGATCCTGCGCATGTCCCGCGTCACCACTATCGACGCCAGCGGCGCCCTGGTCCTCGGCGACGCCATGGAGCGGCTGCAACGCCGCGGCATCACCGTCTACGTCTCCGGCATCCGCCAGGGCCACCACCAGCCCCTGCACGCCCTCGGTGTCATCTCCCACCTTGACCAGGCCGGCCGCGTCTTCGCCACCACGCCCGAGGCCATCGAGGCCGCCCGCGATCGGCTCCGGCAGGCCGGAGTTCTGCCCGCACCCGCCACCACTCGCCCGACATCGGACCTGGGCGAGTCACGACCGTAGGAGGCCCGAGGGGACCGCCGACGGCGGCAGGCGGTGCGTGTTCAGCCGCGTCTCTCCGTGAGGCTCTTCTCGGCGGTCCGGGTCAGGATTGTCGGGCGCAAGCCTTACGGTAGGGCGCGTGCCAGAGACGAACCACGAGATCACGCTCGATTCGGCCCTCACCGAGGAGGCCGTGCTCTCGACCTACCGCCGCATGTTCGCGGCGCTCGCCCGCGACAGCGGCGCGGTGGTGGACGACCCGGCGCTGGTCGACATCGCCGAGACGCTGTTCGCGGCGTTCGCCGAGGCGGGCGAGGAGTGGCTGACCCACGAGCAGATGCGCCACGTCTGCCGGGCCTACCCGCTCGACCGGTTCGAGAACCGGCTCCGGGTCCTGCGTGGTCTCGGCGCGATCCGCGAGGTGTTCCCCAAGCCCAACCAGCTCCGCTACCGCGCGTCGTTCACCAGCGTGGTGGGGCTGATGTTCATCCGCCGGATGATGGACGACGGCGGCCAGTCGGAGATGCACCGCCTGCTCGCGCTCGAAGACCTCAACGTGGCCGACCCCCGCACGACGATGGAGGAGGCCCGCGTCAGCGCGCAGAACCTGTCGCGCGCCTTCCGGCTGTGGGCGCTGGAGCTGATCACGCTGACCGGCGGCACCATCGAGGAGCTGCGCGAGCAGGCGCCCAAGCTGTGGGGCACCGAGGAGATCGCCCGGCGGGCGCAGAGCCTGCACGCCACCATCCTCACCCGCTGGCCCGACCTCGACCGCACCTGCACCGAGCTGCGCGCCGCCATCTACTCCTACAGCGACGCCTCGCGCCGCGCCGCCGGGCGCCTGGCCGACTCCGCGGGCACGACGAGGAACCTGACGCTGCTCCCCGCCGAGACCTGGCGCACCTTCGCGCAGACCGCGAGCAGGGAGCGCCTGGCCTCGGTGCTCGACGGGTTCGTCTTCGACGCCCCCGCCCCCTGGCACGACCCGGCCGCGATCGTCAGGGCCGTGGACGAGAGCCCCCGCCCGGCACCCGCCCAGCCCACTCCCCCGCGCTCGGCCCTGCCCGACCCCGGCCCCGCCGACACCCGCGACCCCGGCACCGACGGGCTCGACCACCTGACCGCCGTGGCCGAGGCAGCGCTCGCCGGGCGTTCCACCGCTCGGCTGGAGGAGCTGCTCACCGCCGACGGCGAGTGGGTCTCCGCCCGCCGGCTGCTGGCCGACCTCGTCTCCGCCGACCTGCGTCCCGACTCCCCCTACCGCCTGCGCTGGTCCGACGGCCTCACCGCCGACCCCGGCGGCGAGCCCGCCTGGCTCTCCCACGGCCACCTCGAAAGGACCGGCGGTGTCGGCTGACCCGCGACACACGTCGGCCGCGACGGCCCCCGCGCACGAGCGCGCGGTGGCGGCGGGAGCGGCGGGAGCGAGGTACGAGCAGGCGACGGCGCACATCCGCGCCAGGGCGGGCGGTCCTCTCCCGCTCGGGGCCGGAGAGGCGGCTCCCGCCGGGATGGCACGGCTGGGGCGCGGCGACGGTACGGGCCTGGCGTTGCCGGTCTGGCCCGACGGGGCGACCCCGTCGCTCCTGGAGGAGTACCAGGTCGCGCCGGTGGCGGTGGAACGATCCGGGGAGACCCGGCGGGTGCTGGCCGCGGCGCTGCGGTGCTGCTGGACCGACCTGTCCGCCGACCCCTGGCCCGGCGGCGCGGCCACGGTGGACGACGTGCTGTCGACGTACCGGGCGCTGATCGGGCGCGGCGACGACCTCATGCGCAACTGGGCGGTCGGCGCGCTGCGCCGCCTGCACGACTCGGCCTGGCTGGAGGTCTCCGGCGGTCTCGTACGGCTCGGTCCCCGGTGCGCCTCCTGGCCCGCCGCGTCGCACGCCCAGTTGCGGGAGCTGATGCGCCGCCTGCCCGCCGGTGAGGAGGCCCCGGGCGGCCTGGAGGTGCTCCCGGTCGCCGAGGACGCCTCTGACGACGCGGAGGCGGGGGCCGGTGTCACGGTTCCCGAGGAGGTGGACGAGGATCTGCTCGGCCCGTTCGACGAGCGGCGCAGGGCGGAGGTCGTGGCGGCCTTCATGGCGGTGGAGCACGCGGCCGAGCCGGTGCACGAGGCCCGTTTCCCCGCGCTGCGCGACCCGGTGCTGCGCCGCGCGCTCGCCGAGATGCTGGAGCGCCGCGGCCGGGTCCTGGTCCACGACCGCGACACGTGGATCTCGGGCTACGCGGCCGAGACGCTCGCGGGAGGGGGTGCGCCCTCCGGACCGGGTCCGAGTCCGGGCTCGGGCTCGCCACCGGGGGCGGAGAGGGCCCCGGGGACGGGTGTGACCTCGGAAGCGGGCTCAGGAGTCGGCCCGGCAGTGGGTCCGGGAGTGGGTTCGGGAATCGGTCCGGGAGTGGGCGCTGGTGCGGCCTCGGGAGCGGGCTCGGCTCTGGGTGAGTCCGAGCGGGCGGTTCTGGTGCTCGTGCTGATCCACTCGGTGGCGATCCCGCGGGCCGACGGCCTGCTGCCCGCCGACAGCTGGCTCTCGCCGTTCCCGGCCCAGGTCGACGAGCTCCGGCGGCACACCAGGCTGCCGATCGGTGAGCTGGACGCCGCGTTGCGCGTCCTGCGCCACGCGGGGCTGGTGACCCAGGTGAAGGCGGGCGAGGAGGCCGGGGGCTACGTGCCGGGACCGCAGTTCCACCGGCTGACCCCGCAGGCCAGGCGCCGCCTGCAGGAGGAGCTGATCCTCGCGGCGGGCCCGCACACCCCGCTGGCGGCGGCCGTACGGGCCGGCCGGCGGTGAGCGGGCCGGGAAAGACCGCCCCTCGCGACGACAGGGCGCCGGAGACCCCGGCGGCCCGGGTGTCCCCGGCGCCGGGCGGCCGCGAGACGGCCGTCGCTCACGACGAGCCGAGCCCGGAGCCTCACGACAAGCCGAGCCCGGAGCCTCACGACGAACCGGCCCTTGGACGGGATGCCGGAGACCCGGCGCTCCAGGTGCCGGAAGCAGGACGGAAGAAAGGAACGACGGGGTTGACCGACCAGCGGAACCAGGCCGCGAAGAGCTCACGCGGGAGCCGAGCCAGGGCCACGGAGAACCGCACCGGCACGGCCGGGGCCGGGGCCGGGGCCGGGAAAGCCTCCCCGGCCAAGGTCATCGGAGCCGCCCGCAGCGGGAACGGCCGGGCGGAGAGCGCCCGGAGCGGGGCGACCAGGGGTTCCGAGACCGCCGAGGACCCGGGCGGGACGCAGGCGACCCTGGTCCCCGTGGAGGCGACCCGCCCCACCGCCCCGAACGAGAACGTGGTGGGCGACCGGGTGCTGATCGCCGTGCAACCGGTCAACATCTCCCGGCTCTCGACCCACCCGGTGCCGACCGTACCGGGCACGCTGATCGTGGTCGCGGGCGCGGGGCCGAAGGATTCCAACGGCGCGGGCAAGTCGTCGTTCATCGCGATGATCACCGCTCTGCTCGGAGACGAGCAGTGGCGT
This sequence comes from Streptosporangium nanhuense, assembly GCF_059358815.1. Lineage (NCBI taxonomy): Bacteria > Bacillati > Actinomycetota > Actinomycetes > Streptosporangiales > Streptosporangiaceae > Streptosporangium > Streptosporangium nanhuense. The sequence goes on along the minus strand of NZ_JCADBG010000001.1, from coordinate 457,198 downwards.
TTCGCCTCGGGGGCGAAATCCGTCGCGGAGCTGCTGTTCAACGCCGAGCTCGCCGCGGGCGGGGGCGGCCGGACGTGGGCGAGCGCCGACCACGGCTACATCGTCGGCGTCTTCGCGCCGGCCGACCCCGCGCACACCGGCTCCGTCCTCGCCGTCCCCGCCGTCCCCGCCATCCCCGCCGTCCCGGTGACCACCGGTGCCACGAGTACCTCCGCCGTGGACGGCGACCCCGCGGACGGCTCCTCGGACACCGGCTCCCCGAACCACGCGGCCCTGGACGACGCCTCCCTGGACGACGCGGTGACCGTGTGGTTGCGGGTCAACCAGGAGGCCCCGCACCTGGAGATCAGGTGGATCCCGGGGGTGCGCCTGGCGGCGGCGGCCTCGGAGGCGGAGCGGGTGGCGCGGGCCGACGAGCTGTGGGCGGCGCTGCCCCGCTCGGCGGGACGCCGCGACGTGGTGGCGCGCGACCTGACCAGGTTCCTGTACGGCGACCGCGTCAGGTGCGTGTCGTTCCTGTCGACCTCGGTACGGAGCAAGGTCGCCACCAACCTGCTCTCCCAGCCGCTCAACGAGATCTCCCCCGAACGGGTCTTCGAGGCGATCGCCGCGCTGACCGGCCTGGACGCCGAGCTCGACCAGGAGCGGGAGGCCCGCCGCGACGAGCACGCCAGGCGGGTGCGGGCGACGCGGGCCATGGAGCTGCTCCGGGAGTTCGAGGGCGAGTCCCGTACGCTCCTGGAGACCTTCGACAGGCGTGACCGGGCCCGGGTCCGGCTGGCCGACGCGTTGCGCTGCTGGCGGGGGCGGCTGGCGCGCAGGCTGGCCGACGCCGGGCAGCGGGACGAGGCGCTCGCGGCCGAGCTGGAGCGGGTCCGCGCGGCGGGCGACCGCGCCAAGGAGGCGATCGCCGAGGTCAGGGCCGAGATCGCCACGCTCAAGGACGACACCCTGGAGCGCGGGCTGGCCGAGGCCCGCAGGGAGCTGACCACCCTGCAGGCACGAGCGGCGAAGCTGGACGCCGACCGAGCGGTCGCGGAGAACTCGGTCGACGAGCTGCGCGGCTGGATCCCGGGCCTCGAGGAGCAGCGCCGCCTGGCCGACGGGCGCGACGTGGCGACGGCGGGCGCCGAGCTGGCCGAGGCCAGGACGCGGCTGAACGAGGCGCTGAAGGCGCTGGGCGTGGCCGACCGGGAGGCCGAGGGGGCGAAGGCCGCGCTGGACGACGCCGAGGGCGGCCCGGCGTCCGCCCAGCTCAACGCGCTCGCCGAGGCGGGTGTCGGGGCGACCGGCCTGCTCGACGCGATCGACGTCGCCGAGCAGGCGCGTGACGACGAGGCCGCGCCGGGCCGGAGTGGCCCGCTGGGATCTCGCGGGTGGCCGCACGAGCACGCGGTGATCGTCGACGCGGCCGACCTGGAGGCAGCGGCGCGGGCCCTGGGCGCGCTGCCCGGGTCGGTGCTGGTCAGCGCGGCGGGTGTCACCGTCGTGGGATCGTTCGAGGTCGCGGTCACCGGCAGGGAGGCCCGCATCAAGGCGGCCGAGCAGCGCCTGCACCGGGCTCGCGACACGCAGGAGAGCGCGGCGGCGGTCGTACGGGCCGCCGAGGACGCCGTGGCAGAGGCGGGCAGGAGGCTCGAGGGGGCGAAGGCGTCGGTGCAGCTGGCCGACATCGAGCGGCGGCTGGCCGAGCGGCGGGGCGCGCTCACCGGGCTGTCCGAGGCGCTGGCCGGGATCGGGCCGAAGGTGGACGAGGCCGAGCGCCGGGCGAGCGGCCTGGACTTCCGGGCCCGTACGAGAAACATGGAGATCGAGCGGCTGGAGGGCCGCAGGGCCCGGCACGAGTCCGACCGCGACCAGGCCGTGGAGCAGGCGGCGAGGATCACCGCCGACCGCGACGCGCTCGGGCTGGGCGCGCTGGCCGGCGACTGGGGCGGCACCGTCGACGGAGCCCGCGAGTGGCTGGGCGCCCTGGACGAGCAGGAGCGTCCGCTGACGTCCGAGGAGTGGTGGCGGGCCGCCGAGCGCCGCCTGGACGAGGCGCTGCGCGACACCTTCCCCGGCGAGGACGAGGAGATGCCCGAGGAGCTGCGCTTCCTGGTCAGGGAACGCACCGCGCCCGGCGCCGGGCGCACCGCCCGCGAGCAGGCGACGTTCCCCGGCGTGTGCTCGGCGCTCGCGTCCTACCTGCGCGGTCAGGAGGAGTACGAGCGGCACCGGCGCCGCCAGATCGAGACGCAGATCGTCACCCGGCAGCGCGACCTGACGGCCGCCGCCAGGGGCGCGGAGGAGGCCGCCCAGTCCACCGCCGTGCACCGGGCCGCGCTGACCGCCGCGATCAGGGCGCGGCTGACCCGGGTGGCCGAGGAGTTCGACAAGCTCGACACCTCCTACGGCGGTTACGGCGCGACGCTGGAGTTCCCCGTCCCGCCCGCGCCCGCCGACCCCGAGCAGCGCTGGGCGTGGCGGGTGACGCCCAAGTGGCGCCGGGGCGAGGGGCAGGGCTTCGTGCCGTACAACCGGCGGGCCAACACCGCGCTGATGGACGAGAAGGCGGTGAAGCTGGTCTGCGCGGCGGCGATCGCGTCCTCGGGCGGCGGGCACCTGTGCCTGGTCCTCGACGAGCTGGGCCGCAACCTCGGCAAGGAGCACCGCAGGGAGGCCGTGGCGCTGTTCCGCCGCATCGGCGAGACGTACGGGATCACGGTGATCGGCGCGCTCCAGGACGACATGGAGCCCTACGCCGTCGACGCCTGCGGGCAGTACGTCAAGCTGCGCCGCTCCTCCGACGCCATGCCCTACAACGAGCCGCCGGTCGTCATCGGCCACGACCTGCACGCCGGGCGGGTGCGCGCCCTGGCCTCCGCGGTGAGCCGGTGAGCCGACGAGTGTGCAGCCGTGAGCTGGGGACCACATCGGCGGCGGGGTGTCGGTGACCCGGCCGGCGATCGCGGCGAACCCCCGCATCCCGGCCACCGGCGCGGCAGCGCACAACCCACCGGCGCGGGCTACATCGTGACGGCCGATCCGGAGGGAGACGAGTTCCGCCTGGACCGAACGACGGGGAACCTCACCCCGGTGAGGTCTTCGGAGACGGCCCACAGCCGCTGCTGGACGGCCACCTCGTACGACTCCGGACTGGAGGTGACCAGCCGGGGGTGGCCCATGACCTCGTTGCGTCCGCCGGGACCGTAGTACTGGCCGCCGAGCGCGGCGGGGTCGGTGGCGGCGCGCAGGGTCGGCAGCGCGCCCATCGCCGGCGTCTGGGTGATCAGCGGTGCGAGCCAGGTGAGCGGAAGCCTGAGGACCGCGGGGGTGTTGCGGGCGAGCTCGGTGCTGGACATGCCGGGGTGCGCGGCCACCGCGACGGTGGTGCCGTGCGTGGCGAGCCGGCGCTGCAGCTCGTACGTGAACATCAGGTTGGCCAGCTTGGACTGACCATAGGCGGCGGCCCGGCCGTACGACCGTTCCCACTGCAGGTCGTCGAAGTGGATCGCGGCCCGGATGCGGTGGCCGGTGCTGCTGACCGTCACCACGCGCGAGCCGGGCACCGGCAGCATCAGGTCCAGCAGCAGCCCGGTGAGCGCGAAGTGGCCGAGGTGGTTGGTGCCGAACTGCATCTCGAAGCCGTCCCGGGTGGTCTGCTTCGGGGTGTACATCACGCCGGCGTTGTTGATCAGCAGGTCGACCCGGTCGAGCCGGGACCGCAGCGCCGCCGCCGCGGCCCGGACGGAGTCGAGCGAGGTCAGGTCCAGCGCCTGCACGGTCACGTCGCCGGTCATGCGGGCCGCGGCCTGCTCGCCCTTTTCGATGTCGCGCACGGCGAGCACCACGGACGCCCCGCGCTCGGCGAGCGCCTTGGCGGTCTCGTACCCCAGTCCGGTGTTGGCCCCGGTCACCACGGCCACCCGCCCGTGCTGGTCCGGAATGTTCGCCGTCGTCCACTTCTTGCTCATGCCAGGTTCCCAACTAACTAACGTACCGAAGGTATCTTGTGTCGACGACGCTAAAGTACTCTCGGTACGTTGTCAACGTACCGCAGGTACTTAAGTTAGGCTGGCGATCGTGACTTTCCAGCGGGCGCGAACCGAAGAGCAGCGGGAGATCCGCCGACGGGCGATCCTCGACATGGCGTCGGCGATGCTCGACGAGATGCCCGTGGCCGCGGTCACCCTGAACGAGCTCAGCCGCCGGGTGGGCCTGGCGAAGCCGAACGTGCTGCGCTACTTCGAGTCTCGCGAGGCGGTGCTGCTGGAACTGCTGGACCACTTCCTGCAGGAGTGGCTGACGGAACTGGCAGGCGAGCTGGCCGCCGGCGTCGACGAAAATCTACCCATGGCCGAGCGAGCGGCAGCGGTGGCCGAGATCCTCAGCCGCTCACTCTCCGGCCGGGTGGTGCTGTGCGAGCTCGTCGGCGCCCAGGGCGGCGTCCTGGAACACAACGTCTCCGTCGAGGTCGTGGCGCGCTACAAGCGCTCCTCCCTGGACCGCCTGACGACCATGACCGCCCTGATCCAGAAGTACCTGCCGGAGCTGGGCGAGAACGCGACACTGTTCAGCCTGCAAACCATGGTCATGGCCGGCGCGCTGTCCGCGTACAGTACGCCCCCACCCAGCCTGCAGGCGGCCTACCAGGCCGAGCCCGACCTGGCCCGCTTCCACCTGGAGCCGAAGGATTACTTGAAGCCGGCCCTGACCGCGATCCTCCTGGGCGTGCTCCCCCGCCGCTGACCCGCGGCGCACCGGACAGGCCAGAACCTCTGTGTTTCCCGTGCCCGGACGGTGGAGGGGCCAAGGCACGGGGTTCGCGAAGGTGCGCACACCTCTGTGTCTGACCCCTCACCCCAGGGCGCCGCTGACGACCGAGGAGGTCATCACCCGAGCGAGCCAATGACCTCGCAGGTCAGCCGGCACCTGCCCGTAGCGTGATCACCCGCGGGGAAGATCGTGCGCGCCGCCGGAACGCTCGTCCCGGGCCGCGGCCGCACGATCTCCCCCGCTGGACCCCGGTCGTCATCGGCAACGACCCGCGCGCCGAACGGGTGCGCGCCCCGACCTCCGCGGTGAGCCGGTGAGCCGATGAGCCGGTAGGCCGAACCGGACGGCTCACCGGTCAGCTCACCGGGTGGCTCAGATCCTCGGGGCTGGCCGAGGTCGGGAATCCCGTGCTGGCCCCCCACATCTCCGCGAACCGGCCGTCGTCGATGCGGAAGATCTCGAACAGCGCGGGCCGCGCGTCGCCGTCCGGGCCTGTGATCCCCTCGACGGTCGAGCGGACGGCAGCCCTGTCGCCGTCGACCAGGATGTCCTGGGCGACGACGCGTATGTCGGGGAACCGGGCGACGAGCGCGCGCCAGGCGTCCTTGCCCGCCTCGAACCCCGTGGTGCCGAGCGGATGGCTGAAGAAGCCGGGGGTGTGCAGGTCGGCGGCCTGGTCGAATCGCCGGCTGTTGAAGCACTCCTGCATCCGCCTCACCAGGGCGCTCGTGTCCTCGTGCGTGGTCATCGGCGTGTTCTCCTCGCTGGCTGACAGGTCGGGTCACGGTGAGCGGCACGGACCCTAACCGGTGCGCCGCCCCGCTTGCCGTCACACTATACGGTGCGACGCCCCGGTTATACTGATCCCGACATGTCCAGCCAGCAGCCTGATCCAGCCCCGGCAAGCCCGAGGGCAGCTCACGGGAGTGACCGGGAGCTGCGGGCCGACGCGCGCCGCAATCGCGAGCGGGTCCTGCGGACCGCGCAGCAACTGTTCGCGACAGAAGGTCTCGGCGTCTCGCTCGACGAGATCGCCCGCCGCGCGGGCGTCGGCCCCGGCACCGTCCATCGGCACTTCCCGGCCAAGGAGGCGCTGTATCTCGCCGTCGCGACCGACCAGATCCGGCAACTGGTGGCGAAGGCGGAAGCACTCGCCGCGACCGGCGATCCCGCGGCCCTGTTCACGCTGCTGTCCGAGATGATGGCGAGCGGTGCCGAGAACGTGGCGGTGAAGAGCGCGCTGGTGGCCGCCGAGTTCGACCTGCGCACCGCCGCCCCGGATGTCGCGGCGGATCTCACGCGCAATGTCGCGGACCTGCTGGATCGCGCGCACACGGCCAGTGTCGTACGTCCCGACCTCACCGTCGACGAGGTGATGGCACTGGTCGCCGGCGCCTTCGCCGCGATCCGCCACGCCGGCGCGGAAAGCAGCCGCGAGCGCTCCGCGCACATCGCCCAGCTCATCCTCGACGGGCTACGCCCCCGGTCCCGGTAAGCGACCGGGCCGTTGCCGACCTGGTTGCCACCCTCGGCCCCGAGGTCGGCCAGGCTCGCGCGATCGGTGCGACGCCTCGGACTTCGACCTTGACCATGTTCTGCTCTAACGTGCTTTTTCGTGTTCAGACCCCTCATGCTGGTGGCTTCGGCCCTCCTCAGCGTCCTCCTCGTCTCCGGCAGGGCCGACGCTCTCACCTCCCCTGTCCGGGACGTGCCCGTCCTGACCGACAACAGCCTCTACCGCAGCGGAGAGATCAAGCCCTCGAAATGTCCTGACGGTGCGCTCAGCATCGAGAGCACCACGGCCGCGAAGCGCACGCTGGCCGCGCTGTGGCGTTGCCTGAACACCTCGTGGTCGGCCCACGCCAAGAGGGCTGGGCTGCCCTTCGCATCCGCCAAGCTCGTCGTCCTCACCAAGCCGGCGCGGTTCTGCGGCAAGAGCTGGATCAAGGACCTCATCGCTCGTTACTGCCCCGCGACGAAGACGGTGGCGCTCCTGGTGAACGAGGAGTACTACCTGCGGACCCGTGAGATCTACCACTTCCAGCACGTCGCCGGGATCTACGGCACCCATCTGCAGCACGTCAACGGCATGGCGCGCGGTTTTGAGGCGTTGCCGCCCAGAAACCAAGCCGAGCGCTTCGAAAAGGAACGGCGCTGGTCACTTCAGGCGCGCTGTCTGGGGGGAGTCTTCCTGGGAAGCGTCTGGAAGACCGCGGGTGAGGGAAGCGAGGGCTGGCCCGCGCTGCTGGAAATCGTGAAGGCGAACGGCGACCACAACGCCAAGAGGAAGCGCTCCTTCGGCAAGGGCAAGAACATCGTCCACTGGCTCGACCGCGGCTTCAAAAGCGGCGACCCCGGTTCCTGCAACACCTGGACGGCGTCCTCCGCGCGCGTCGCCTGACGGTCGGAGGCCGGTGACGGCACACGTGACCCGTACGACGAAGACGGCCGGCCGGATCGGCGGGCCGGCCGGCCGCGCGAGCCGGGATTGCATGATCGTTCCATTGACGAGATCTTGTGGGGGTAGCCGATTCCCTCAGGAGACGACATGTTGCCCCTCCATATGCGCCGCCAGGAATTCCACCCCGATCCCGAGCTGGCCGTCGCCCGCGAGCAGCCCGGCCTGCAACGCGTTTCCACGCCCTACGGCACGCAGGCCTGGCTGGTCACCCGTTACGACGACGTGCGCGACGTGCTCAGGAACGCCGAGCTGTTCAGCTACGCCAGCGGCGTCAACCTCCCGCCCATGAGCGAGGAGCAGGCCAGACGTCTCCGCGCGGGCGCGCTGCTGCTGATGGACCCGCCTGACCACACCCGGTTGCGCCGCATGCTGACCCCCGAGTTCACGATGCGCCGTATCCGCCGCCTGGAACCCCGGGTCCGCGAGATCGTCGCCGACCACCTGGACGCGATGGAACGTACCGGCGCGCCGGCCGACCTCGTCTCCCAGTTCGCCACCCCGATCCCGTCGCTGGTCATCTGCGAACTGCTCGGGGTGCCCTACGAGGACCGGGACGAGTTCCAGGCCCTCAGCGTCGCGATCCTCGACTTCAACCGCACGCCCGAGGAGCGCGGGAAGGCGCAGATGGGGTTGACCGCCTACATGGCCGGGCTGGTCGGGCGGGCACGGGCCGAGCCGGGTGAGGACCTGATCGGCATGCTGGTCCGCGAGCGCGGTGACGAACTGTCGAACGACGAGCTGGTCGGCATCGGCGGGTTGTTGCTGATCGCCGGGCACGAGACGACGGCCAACATGATCGGCCTGGGTACGCTGGCGTTGCTGCGCCACCCCGAGCAGCTCGACCTGTTCAAAAGGGACCCGGCCAAGGTCGACGGCATGGTCGAGGAACTGCTGCGCTGGCTGACGATCATCCACCAGGGCGCCACCAAGATGGCCATGGCCGACACCGAGATCTCCGGGGTGCCGATCGCGAAGGGCGACATCGTGGTGGTCTCGCTCCCGGCCGCCAACCGTGACCCGGCGCTGACCGAGGACCCCGACCGGCTCGACATCGAACGGCCCGACCTGGCCCACGTCGCGTTCGGTTACGGCGCGCACCACTGCATCGGGGCGCCGCTGGCCCGGATGGAGATGCGCATCGCGTTCTCCGCGCTGTTCGAACGCTTCCCGGGGCTGCGCGAGGCGGGCGAGCCGGAGTTCCGCTCGTTCAACGTCGTGTACGGCCTGTCGGCGTTCCCCGTCGCCTGGTAACCCGCGGTCTCGCGGGCGCCGGTGAGGACCGGCACCCGCGGGACCGCCGGCTCGCGCATTCGTGTTCGTCGCGGAGCCCGCGACCTGGATCCGGCCGGCCTCAGGCTTCGGGGAGCCGGTTGACGGGATGGTCGCCGGTCGCCCAGAGATACTGGACGGCGTAGGCGCGCCAGGGCCGCCAGGCGTCGGCATGGCGGGTGAGTGCCCCGGGGGTGACGGGGAGGCCGAGTCTGCGGGCGGCGACGCGGATTCCGAGGTCGGTGGGTATGAAGGCGTCCGGGTCGCCGAGGGCGCGCATCGCGATGGTCTCGACGGTCCAGGGTCCGAGTCCGGGAAGCGCCGAGAGCTGCGCGCGGGTTCGATGCCGGTCGCCTTCGGGCCCGAGGTCGATCTCGCCGGACGCCAGGGCGGCGATCAGGCCGGTGAGCGTCGCGCGGCGCGTCCGGGGAAGGGCGAGCCTCGCCGGGTCCAGCGAGGCCAGCGCCCCGGGGGTGGGGAAGAGATGGGTGAGGCCCCCGCCGGGGTCCGTGATCGGCTCGCCGTGGGCGACGACCAGCCGGGCGGCATGGGTGCGGGCGGCCGCGGTGGACACCTGCTGCCCGAGCACCGCGCGTACGGCCAGCTCGAAGGCGTCGACGGTACGGGGCACCCGGCGGCCGGGGTGCTCGTCCACGAAGGGGGCGAGCACCGGGTCGGCGCGGAGACGCTCGCCGACGGCGACCGGGTCGGCGTCGAGGTCGAGCAGATCCCGGCACCGGCCGATCGCGGTGGAGAGGTCACGGCGGTCGCTCAGGGCCAGGCGGCAGCCGACGTGGTCGGGCATCGGCCACAAGGTGACGACCCCGTGGCCGTACGGCAGGCGCATCGTGCGGCGGTACGCGCCGTCGCGCCACTCCTCCACCCCGGGCACGGCGGTCGCGGCGAGATGCCCGAACAGGTTGCCGGGACACAGCGGGGCCCGGAACGGCAGCCGCAGCGACACCGTCCCGTGGTCGTCGGTCACCGGCCGTTCGCGGGACGGCGCCGGGACGGGAAAGGCGTAGTCCTCGCAGCCGGACCCCGGCCGAGCGGTGCGCTCCCCTGAACGGAAGCGGTCCTCACGGTCAGACCCCGCCCGAGCTGCGCGCCTCCCTGACCGGGAGTTCTCGTCATGCATACCTGCAGTGTCCAGGAGAGCGACGACCGTCCTGCCCGCACGCCCCGCGAAGGGCGACACCTTCTTCGTCGTCTTCCCTACCTGGCCCATGACGTCGTAGGCCTGGAGAAAGAGCGCGGTGCCCCGAAAGAGTGCCCGCGACGCCCGCGCCCCGCGTGATCCGGGCGGCTTTCGGGGCAGGGGCGCAGCCATGCGCGGACGAACGGATTCTCACTACTGGGGTGTGGTACTCGACGCACCCGACGCACAAGAGCTCGCGCGGTTCTACTCGCGCCTTCTCGACTGGAAGATAACCAAGGAGGAGCCCGGCTGGGCCACGGTCGCACCGGCTGACGGGGTCACGTACCTGGGTTTCCAGACGGCCCAGAACTACGTACGACCGGTCTGGCCGAACGCCGACGGCTCCCAGCAGATGATGATGCACCTCGACCTGGAGGTCGGCAATCTTTACAGCGCGGTCGACCACGCGATCGAGGCGGGCGCGACACTCGCCGACCATCAGCCGCAGGACGATGTCCGGGTCCTCCTCGACCCCGCCGGACATCCGTTCTGCCTTTACACGGACGAGCACGAAGACGCGTAAGACATACACGCCATGCTTGTGGAGTGTGGGATTCGAGTTTTTCGCTGAATGACGTGTATCGCAGGACGCCGTATCCGCTATTCCGGCCGTACGGCGAGAACGGCGGCCTCTTCCACGGGAACCGTGGGTTCGGCCGGAATGGCGCACCACACCGTACGGCCGACCGCCCCGAAGTCGCGGACTCCCCAGTTTCCCGCCGACAGTTCGTCGACGATGAACAGCCCTCGCCCGTCCTCCGCGTCCGGAGAGGGGCCGTCCCGCAACTGTGGCTTGCTCGACGCGGAACCGGGGTCGGTGACCTCCACGTACACGAAGTCGTCGACCACCTTCAGGACGACCATCACCAGGTCACCCACCGGGCTGGGAGTGGAGTGCTCGACGGCGTTCGTGGTGAGCTCGGAGACGGCCAGCCGCACCCGTTCGTAGGCGGGGTGATCGGGACCGAGGAGCTCGCGCACCGTCGCGCGGGCGCGTGAGACCGATTCGGGCTCTCTCCGAAGGAAGATCTCCCCTAGCTTTCTGGCCGTTTGCATGGTTGACGCCCTTTCGCCCTCCGGGCTTTCTCGCCTCATTGATCCGAGCCCGACAACCGTCCACCGGGTATTCCAAGAATCCCAAACAACCACTACTGTCGGTAGTGACTCCGAACGCACGGTCACTACACGGATATGTGGAGCCGGGCGTGTATTCACAGGAACGGGTGTGTGTTCACAGGAACGGGTGTGTGTTCACGAGAGGACAGAAATGACCATCCCTCCGGGCATCGGCTCCACGGTCTCCCCGAAGGAATATTTCGCCGCAGAATTCCGCAGGCGTCGCAAAGAGGCGGGTCTCAGTCAAAAGGAACTGGCCGATCGCATCGGGTGGTCGGTCAGCCTGGTGAGCATGGTGGAGCTCGCCCACCGGAAGGCTCCCCGGGAGATGACCGAGAAGATCGACAAGGTCCTGAAGCTCGACGGCGCCCTGACGAACCTGTGGGATCTCGTCAGCCACGTGGGCAGCCGGCTGCCCGACTGGTTCAGGCCCTGGATCGAGATCGAGCGCGAGGCCGAGACCCTGCGGGCCTGGCACCCTCTCGTCGTCACGGGCCTGCTCCAGACCCGCGACTACGCCGAGGCGATCCTGCGCGGCGAGCCCCGCATCACTCCGGAGCAGCTGGAGGAGTACGTGACGGCCAGGATGGAGCGCCAGACCATCCTCGACCGGGCGAACCGCCCCATGCTCTGGGCGGTCATCGACGAAGGCGTCCTGCTCCGCCCAGTCGGTGCGGACGACGTGATGGCGGCGCAGCTCCGCCACCTCGCCGAAATGGGCGAGCGCCCCGACATCGCGATCCAGATCCTTCCCCTCGACGCCCGTACGACGTCCGGCATCAACGGGGGCTTCGTCCTCGCGCACGCGCGCCGGGGTGTGGTCAACGCGGCCTACATCGAGTCCGCCGGTGCGGGCCAGGTAACCGATCGCCCCGACGAGGTCGCCGCTTTAGCATTGCGATACGAGGCGATCCGCGTCGAGGCGCTGTCCCAGCGCGAGTCCCTGAAGCTGATCAAGGAGACGACCAAGAAATGGACCTGAACCGGGAACTGGCAGAGGCGACGTGGGTCAAGTCCACCCGCTCGGGGAGCAACGGCGGCGAGTGCGTCGAGGTCGCCGGACTGTCCGGCGGACGCCGCGCCGTCCGCGACAGCAAGGACACCACCGGCCCCGCACTCGTCTTCACCGCCACCGAATGGACCACCTTCATCAACGGCGTCAAGAACGGCACCTTCGGCTGACCAAGGGAGACGATCACGCGATGGACCTGAACCGGGAACTCGCAGCGGCGACGTGGACCAAATCCACCCGATCGGCAAGCAATGGCGGCGAGTGCGTCGAGGTCGCCGGACTCTCCGGCGGACGCCACGCCGTCCGCGACAGCAAGGACACCACCGGCCCCGCACTCGTCTTCACCGCCACCGAATGGACCACCTTCATCAACGGCGTCAAGAACGGCACCTTCGGCTGAGCACTTCGAGCCGCCGAGGCCGGGCCCCACTCGCGGGCGCGGGGTCCGGCCTCCAGCTCCGGTTCGGTTCCGGTTCCGGGTGCGGGCCGCCCGCATCGTCTCCAGGACCGCGACGGTCGAGATCTCCGTATCCGAACATCGGGTGGCCGCCGGGACGCTACGTGCCGCCGATCGCCTTGTCGGAGCGCAGTGTCTGGGTGCGAGTCTTCAGGAACGTGCGCAGGTTCTGTGCCTCGGTGTCGGCCTTGGCGGTGTCGGCGTTCGCGTTCAGCTTGTAGGACGTGACGAGATCGTCGAGCAGGCCGGACGCGGTGCCGTTGCCGAGCAGCTTGGCGTACAGAACGCGGTACTGCTCCTGGTAGACCTTCTTGAAGGTGGCGTTCCTGAGGAACTTCTCCTTCAGAGGATGGCCCATACGCATCATGGCGCCGCCTTCCGGACGGGGCTGCCCGCCGTTCTGGGGCGGGGTGGCACCTTGAGACGGCTGGGCCCGCTGGTCCTGCGGGTCCTGCCGGGGGCCTCCCCGGCCGAAGCCCATCGTGATCGTGTCGTTCGCACCGCTCCTGGCGTCACCGTTGAAGGCGAGGTTGAGGTCCCAGGTGATGACCTTGAACTTCCTGGTGCCCAGGTCGTACCACAGGTAGTAGTTGCGTCCGGGGCCCGCCATGTCGTCGAAGTTGACCATGAGGTTCTGCAGGACCAGATAGCGGGCGAACGACTCCACGTCCAGGCGCTCGCCCAGGCCCGCGGCGAACTCGGGGTCGGAGGCCTGGTTCACCCATTTGACCAGGTCGATGACCGGCTGCAGGTCCTGGCCGCCGACCTTGTTGATCTGTTTGAAGTCGTTGGTGTACCCGGTCTGGTCCTCGCCCTTGTAACTGAAGGAGCCGCTGGCCAGCGACTTGTACAGCACGCCCTCGCCGAGGCCTTCGGCGTAGCCCTCGTCAAGGTACTCCACGAGCAGGCGCGGGGTCGAGGTGCGGCCGTTGACGGTGAAGGCGCTGTGGGCCGAACGCTGGGTGGGCTCACCGGAGGCGCCGACCAGTGCGATGCCCAGTGCCTCGTTCAGCATCGTCGTCGAGCCCATCGCGGCCGGCCGTACCGCCACCTGGCTGTGCCCCTGGTAGCGGCGGCCCTCCACGAACTCGTCGAAGCTGATCAGCCACGGCAGGTTCTCCGGCTCCTCCCCCTTCAGGGACGCGCCGAACCCGCCGGCCCTGGGCTGTCCGCCATCGCCCTGCTGCCGGGCCGGCGGCCCGTCACCCGGTGACGGTGAGCCTTCGGGTGACGGTGAGCCTTCGGGTGGCTCGCCGCCTTCGGGTGGCTGGAAGCCCTCGGGCGGCTGGAAGCCCTCAGGCGGTTGAAAGCCCTCGGGTGGCTGGAAGCCCTCAGGTGGTTGAAAGCCCTCGGGCGGTTGGAAACCCCCGGGCATGCCTCCGCGCCGCTGTCCGCCGCCGGGCATGCCACGCTGCCTGGACTGTCCCTTCCAGGTCAGCCCGGCCAGGGTGGAGTTGCCCTTGAGCCGGACACCCACGCTGGGGACGCGGACGCCGTCGACGGTCAGGTCGGCTTCGAGGTACTTCTTCTCGCCGTCCCTGAAGTACTCGCCCAGCATGTCCTCGTAGGCCGCGTCGGTGAAGGTGAGCCTCACCTCGTGCGCCACGGAGGTGTCGAAAAGGTCCTTGGTGCCGGTCAGGTTCGTGACGACGGTCTCGGCCGTGGCGGCCTGGGAGACGGTGACGTACGGGCGGATCATCCCGCTGCCGAGCACGCCCCAGCACAGGGCCGGGAACGCCACGCACAGCGCGACCAGTTTCCAGTTGTGCCGGAGTCTGACCGGGATGCGATGCTTGAGCTGCGCCATGGTGCCGGCCTACAGGTCGCTCTGGTCGTACCCGGTCAGGACCGTGACCGACTGGCCGTGGTTGCGCTCGCGCAGCGCGGCCATCACGTCGGCCGGCTCGCTGCCCTTCTTGATCTTCACGGTGTACATCAGCTCCGTCAGCGCGCCCCCGCGGATCGACTCCATGCTGACCAGCTCGAACTCCTCGGTGTGCCGGATGAGCACGTCCTGGATGGCCGCGGTGTAGTCCTCGTCCGCGGGAACCTGGACCTTGACCACCTGCCGCCGTACGTTGAGCTGGAACCAGTTGAACCGGTGCATGACCATGACGATCAGCGAGATCGTCACGGCGGCGACGACGGCCAGCAGGTAGAAGCGGGTGCCGACGGCCATCCCGACGCCCATGACGAGGAAGATGAACCCGACGTCGCGCGTCTCCTTGATGGCGTTGCGGAACCGCACCACCGACAACGCGCCGACCAGGGCGAAGGCGCGGGCGATGTTCGAGCCGACGACCAGCATGATCAGCGAGATCAGCATGCCCAGGATGACCAGTGTCTGCACGTAGGACTGGCTGTAGGACACGTTGCGGTGCGTGGCCCGGTACACCCAGCCGATCATCGCGCTGAGCACGAACGACAGTGACATCGCGATCGCGATGTCGGCCACGCTGAACGTGCCGGACAGGTCCTGGAAGGAGAGGTCCATGGGGGGTCATGCCTCCGGGGGAACGGTCGGCCGGGGGCGGCCGAGATCGAGATCGAGGTCGAGGTCGTGGTCGTGGTCGAGGTCGTGGTCGGGGATGTGGAAGACCGAGCGGGGGGCCAGCCCGTGCGCCTCCACGCTCTGGCAGTACTTGGAGACCCGGACCACCTGCAGGTTCCGCCTGGCGGTCAGGTCGGTCAGCCAGTACGGCACGCGCTCGTTGGCCTTGACCTCCACGATGGCCATGTGAGCGGGGACGATGAGCCTGTTCTCAGCGTCGGCGCCCAGGTGGAAGTCGCGGTCACGGCCCCGGACGCGGTGGTCGAAGGTGACGCGCAGGCCCACGTCGGCGTCGCGGCCCACGTAGGCGTGCCGGGTGTAACCGGTCATCGCGACGGCCCGCAGGTCCAGGCGCAGGACGAGGTCGAGCACCTCCTGCAGGAACGCGCGCTGGGACGGCTCGTGCTCGACCATCCGCCGGCCGCCGCACAGGAGCAGCGCGTCGCGGTAGGGCAGGCTCACCCGGCGCTTCTGCGTGACCCGGTTGACCCGCTGCTTGATCTCGACGAACACCGGCGTGTCGTCCCGCACGGCGAACCGGTCGCCGTAGTGGCGCACCCGCAGCTTCCTGCGGAACTTCAGGCCCTCGATCTTCTCCCAGTAGAAGCGCAGCTGCCGGGTGTCGTAGTAGACGCTCCAGATGCCGTAACCCTCCTGGCCGCTGTGACGGTCGCGGTCCAGCCGCTGCTCGATCTCCTCCCTGAGCGCGGCCGCCTCCGACGCCTTCACGAGGTACTTGATCTCGTACCGGTTGAAGGCGTGCAGCCTGCTCGGGGCCCGCAGCCGGTGACCCTGGTCACCGGCCGGTTCGGCGCCGGACACGCTTCGATCACTGTCGCGAGCCGCGGAGATGGCTGGTTTGCGGAACCTTGCCAGCATGTTCCCCCTTTCGTCGGCACACATCTGACAGCACCAAGCTGGGAACAATGTGTGAACCGTGCCCGACGAGAAGATGAACCGCCGGTGGATGTTCAGCGGCCCGGAGACCGCTCCAGCGGGAGAAGCACGCGGAAGGTGGTGCCGCGGCCGGGGACGCTGGTCACCTCGATCCGGCCGTCGTGCGCCCGTACGAGCGCGGCGGCTATGGCCAGGCCCAGCCCGGTTCCGCCGCTGTCGCGGGAGCGGTCCGGATCGGCCCGGTAGAAGCGGTCGAACAGGTACGGCAGGTGCTCGGGATCGATGCCCCGCCCCTCGTCCCGCACCTCGATCAGTGCGGCTCCGCGGTGGGGGGCGGGTCCGGCCCCGGCGTGCACGACGCCGGGGGCGGGGACCCCGGCGACCGCTCGCGGAGCGACGGTGAGGCCGATCTCGGTGTCCGAGGAGGTGTGCTGGAGGGCGTTGCCGACCAGATTGGCGATGACCTGGTGCAGGCGGCGCTCGTCGCCGCGCACGAACACCGGCCCGTCGGAGATGACCAGCCGGATCGGCCGCTCGCGGTCGCGGGCGCGGGCGGCGTGCACCACGTCTGCGGCCGGCACGTGCAGGTCCACGACGCCGGGCTCCAGCGTGGGCTCCCGGTCCAATCTGGCCAGCAGCAGCATGTCCTCCACCAGGACGCCCATGCGCTCGGCCTCGGCCTCGATCCTGCGCAGCAGCCGCTCGGCCGCCGGGTCCCCGGCGTCCTGGCCGTGATGGTAGAGCTCGGCGAACCCCCTGATGGAGGTGAGCGGGGTGCGCAGTTCGTGCGAGGCGTCGGCGACGAAGTGCCGCAGCCGCCGTTCGGAGCG
Organism: Streptosporangium nanhuense; assembly: GCF_059358815.1. Taxonomy (NCBI): domain Bacteria; kingdom Bacillati; phylum Actinomycetota; class Actinomycetes; order Streptosporangiales; family Streptosporangiaceae; genus Streptosporangium; species Streptosporangium nanhuense. The sequence goes on along the minus strand of NZ_JCADBG010000001.1, from coordinate 440,649 downwards.
CTCGGACTCGCGGAGCGCGGTGGCCAGGCGCTCCAGCATGGTGTTCAGCGCGCCGCCGAGACGGCCTGTCTCGGTGTGGGGGTCGGTGTCGCCGACCCTGCGGTCGACGTCCCCGCCCGCGATGGCCTCGGCGGTCTGCTCCATGCGGGTCAGCGGGCGCAGGCCCAGCCGTACGACGGCGAAGGCGAGCGCCCCCAGGAGCAGAAGCACCAGGCCGCCCGCCACCGCCTCGATGACCAGGATCTGGTGCACGGTCACCCGGTTGGGCTCCAGCGACATCGACACGGTCAGCCTGGTGCCGTCGGGCAGGCCCCTGACCAGCACCCTCCACTGCCCCGTCACCGTGCCGGGCACGGTGATGGGGCCTTGCGGGACGGTGGAGACCGCCGCGGCGGGGACGGCCGGTCCGTCGCCGTTGTCGACGGGCAGGCTGCGCAGCAGGGTCCCGGAGGGGTCGTAGAAGGCGATCTTGAACTGGGTCGGGATCTGGACGGACTGTCCCCTGTCCACCGGTAACGGAGGCGGGGGCGGGAGCGGGCGCCGGCCGAAGGTGGCGGCCGTCTCGGTCAGCTGGGCGTCCACCCTGGACAGCAGCGAACGCTCCAGCAGCAGCACGCTCGCGGTGGCGAACGTCGCCAGCCCGGCCGCGCACAGACCGAGCAGCGCGGCCAGCAGCCGATGCCGCAGGGGCCAGGCCCGTCTCACGAGAGCCACCGCGACCGCTGACCCTGGCCGCGTTCGCCGTCCGGCCAGGCCCGTCTCACGAGAGACACTGCAACCGGTAGCCGACGCCACGCAACGTGTGGATCAGTGGCGGGCCCTCGGCGTCGATCTTCCGCCGCAGGTAGCTGATGTAGGACTCCACGATCCTGCTCTCGCCGTCGAAGTCGTAGTCCCACACGCGGTCGAGGATCTGCGCCTTGCTGACCACCCGCCCGGCGTTGATCATCAGGTAGCGCAGCAGGCTGAACTCCGTCGGCGACAGGTGGATCGCCCGCCCTGCCCGCCGTACGGTGTGGGCCTGCTCGTCGAGCTCCAGGTCGGCGTAGCGCAGCACGCCGTCGTCGGCCTGCTCCCGCGCGGGCCGCGTCCTGCGCATGATCGCCCGCAGCCGCAGGACCACCTCCTCCAGGCTGAAGGGCTTGGTCACGTAGTCGTCACCACCGGCGGTCAGCCCCGCGATCCGGTCGGACACCGCGTCCTTGGCGGTCAGGAAGAGCAGCAGGGGGCTGTCACCCGCCTCGCGGAGCTTACGCGCGACCGTGAACCCGTCCAGGGCGGGCATCATCACGTCCAGCACGATGATGTCGGGCCGCTCCCGGGCCACCGCCTCCAGTGCCTGACGGCCGTCCGCGGCGGTCCGCACGGTGAAGCCGTTCAGCTCCAGTGCCTCGGACAGCAGCTCGCGAATGTTCGGCTCGTCATCGACGACCAGCACCTTCACGGCGGGTTGTTCGTTCACGGCATCGTTCTACCGGCTCGCCGTGAGAGAAAGATGAGAGAGACGATCGTGACGGGCGTCCGCGGCTAGTTCTTCTTGACGTTCCCATGGCCGTTGCCGTTTCCCTGGCCGTTGCCGTTCCACGGCGGCGCGTGTTTCCCGGTCTTGTCCTTCGTCTTGTTCTTGTTGGGGTGGGGGTCGGCCTGCCTCACGGCGATTCCGGACGTATCCCTCCCGGTGGATCTGGCCGTCGTCCTGGGGGCGACGTCGGCCCGCCCATCGTGGCGAGGCGTGGCGGTGGGGCGACCCTCGTCGATCACCTGTCGCGTCCCGGGGGTAGGGGTGGGCTGTGGCGTCGCGACGGAGGCGGCCCCGGAGGGAGCGACCCGGTCCGGCCGGTCGGACTCGCCGCCTCGCCATTCGGCGGTGGCGACGGTGACGGCGAGAACACCGACGGCCAGGGCCGCGACACCGGCCGACAGGCGCCGGTGCCCGGTGATCCACCGGCGTGCCGGGACCTGCCGGGCCTCCCCCGTGGAACGGCGACCGGCGTCTCCGGGAAGGTGGTGATCCTGGGAGGGGTCCATGAGGTAACGACCGGTCTCCGCGTGAAGGTGGTGGTCCGTGGGACGACGGCCGGTCTCGGTGAGCCCGGTGGGCCCGGTGGGGCTCCGATCGGCTGCCGGGGGCGCGGCGCGGGCGGCGGGGAAGGGCGCCCCGGGGGTGTGCGTGCCCCGCTCCCCCAGCGCGGCCACCCGCCCCAGCTGTTCCCTGGCGCGGGCGGCGCCGGTGCGGCGGGCGGGATCCTTGTCGAGCAGGCCGGTGATGACGGGCGCCAGGGGTCCGGCGCGCCGGAACGGTTCGGGCTCGGCCGTCAGCACGGCGGCGAGGGTGGCCAGCGCGCTGCCGCGCCCGAACGCGGAGCGGCCCTCCGTGGCGGCGTACAGCGTGGCCCCGAAGGACCACAGGTCGCTCTCCGGGCTGGAGGCGACGCCGCCGGCCCGCTCGGGGGCGATGTAGGCGGGCGTGCCCACCACCATCCCGGTCCTGGTGAGGGACACGTCCTCGTCGAGGGCGGTGGCCAGCCCGAAGTCGGTCAGGATCGCGTGCCCGTCGCCGGTGAGCAGGATGTTGGCGGGTTTCACGTCGCGGTGCATCACCCCGGCCGCGTGGGCGGCCTCCAGCGCCGCCAGCACCTCCAGCCCGACGCGCGCGACGACGGGCGCGGGCAGCGGCCCCTCCTCGGCGATCACCTCGGCGAGGTTGCGTGAGTACACGAGCTGCATCACGATCCACAGGCGGTCGTCGGCCCGCACCACGTCGTACACCGCGGCGATGTTGGGGTGGGTGAGCCGCGCGGCGAGGCGCGCCTCCCGCATGGTGCGCTCCAGCAGGACCTCGCGCTCCGGCCCGGTCAGGTGGTCAGGGATCTCGACCTCCTTGACCGCCACCTCACGATGGAGGAGCTCGTCATAGGCGTGCCACACCGTCGCCGTGCCGCCCCTGCCCAGCCCTGCCATGAGGCGGTAGCGCCCGGCCAGCATCCACCCTTCGTACCGCGAAGAAGACATGGGCCATGCCTACCCGATGATTGATCCCGCATGTCGCCGGTATCACCGCATCTGACACCTATCGGTCACCGGATCGTTCTCCGGCTCCCGACTCCCGGCTCCCGGCCCTGGTGCCGCCCGCCGCTATCCCGCGTTCATCATGCGGCTCTCCCAGGCCCAGGCCGCGATCTCGACCCGGTTGCGCACGCCGAGCTTGGCCATGATGCCCGACACGTACCCCTTGATCGTGCTCAGCGAGATGAACAGCTCGTCGGCGATCTCCTGGTTGGTGCGTCCCCTGCCGATCGCCTGGACGATCTCGGTCTCCCGCGCGGTCAGGGGCTGGGCGGGCGCGCGGACCTTCGTCCGGGCCCCGCGGTCGGTGAGCCGGCGCAGCAACCGCAGCGTGATGGACGGCGAGATGAGCGCGTCTCCCGTGTACGCGGCCCGCACGGCCTCGACCAGCAGGCTGGGACCGGCGTCCTTCAGCACGAATCCGGCCGCGCCGCAGCGCAGCGCGCCGTGGACGTACTCGTCCAGGTCGAAGGTGGTGACCATCACCACCCTGGACGGGGTTCCGGCCAGGGCGCGGGCGACCTCGATCCCGTCGAGGCGGGGCATCTGGATGTCCACCAGGCACACGTCCGGGCTCGTCCTGCGGGCCTGCTCGATCGCCTCGACGCCGTCGCCCGCCTCGGCGACCACGGTGATGTCGGGCTGGTCCTCGAGAATGATCCGCAGGCTGGCCCGGATCATCGCCTGGTCGTCGGCCAGCAGCACCCGGATGGTCATCGTCGCTCCCCGGCGGGCACCGGCGGCGTCACCGGGCGTCGGCGCCCCACGGCCGACGCGGGCGGCGTCATCGGTGCTCGCCGGTGGGGACGGTGGCGCGAACGGACCAGCCGGAGCCGGGACGGGGGCCGGTGGTCAGGGTGCCGCCGAGGGCTTCGACGCGCTCGCGCATTCCGATGAGACCGTATCCGGCACGGCCGTATCCGGTGAGACCGCGTCCGGTGAGGCCGTACCCGGCGCGGCGGTGGCGGCGGGCGGGCACCCCCGGGGCGTCGTCCTCGATCTCGACCGTGACGGCGTTCTCGTGCTGGGTGATGCCGACGGTTACCGTACGGGCGTCCGGGGCGTGCCGGGAGACGTTGGTCAGCGCCTCCCGCACGATCCGGTACACGGTGCTGCTCACCTGGGGCGGCCAACCGGCCGGTTCGGCGTCCAGCCGCAGGCGCGCCCGGCGGCCGTGGCCCTCGAAGCCCTCGATCAGCTCGCCGAGCCGTTCGTGCCCCTCGGCGGCGGGAGCGGTGTCGCGCAGCAGGCCGACCACGTGGCGGGTGGCGGCCAGGGCCTCCGAACCCGCGGTCTCGATATCGGCGAGGGATCCGGCCGTCCTCTCCGGGTGCCTGGCGGTGACGAGCTGGGCGGCCTGGGCCTGGAGCACGATGCTGGTGACGTGGTGGGCGACGACGTCGTGCAGCTCCCTGGCCAGCTCAAGGCGTTCGTCGCGCCGTACCCGCTCGGCGACCGCACGGTGACGGGCGGCCAGCAGCCGGTGGCCGCCGCCGAGCGTCAGGGCGGCGAGCCAGAGCAGGCCGCTCAGCACCGGCACGGCCGAGCCGGGGTTGACCAGGAAACCGGCCGCCACCAAGGCCGGTCCCGCGGCGGCCACGGCGCAGGCCGCGCGGACGGGCAGCGTGCTGACCGCGGAGCCGACGAGCACCGCCAGCCCCAGGGACGCGGCGGGGCTGGGCTCGGCGGGCAGGTGGACGAGACGGGTGACGAGGACCGCGAGCGCGGCCACGGCCAGGCCCGCGACGGCGGTCCACAGCGGGGCGCGGCGGCGCGCCAGGGCGAGCGCGCACACCGAGGCGGCGACCGCCGCGCCGAACGGCCAGTACTCCGCGCCCCAGCTGCCGGCGACCTGGCACGCCTGGAAGGCCACGGCCACCGCGAACACGACGCCGAGCCCGGCGTCGGCCGCCACCTTGGACCGGAACACGACGCCGAGCCCGGCGCCGGCCGCCGCCGCCCTGGAACGGAACACGACGCCGAACCCGGCACCGGCCACCGCCCTGCAACGATCGGGAACACGCACGACGTCCAGGCTAGGTGAGGCGGCCCACCGGCCTGTACCGGCCGAAAGTACTGTCCTGCCCCTGCTTTCCGCCGATGCCGGAGCGGGCCGGAGTCCGCAGGATGAGGTCCCATGCCACCTGAAACGCTTCCTGCGACGCCGAGCCCCACGGGATCTGGGCGGCCCGCGACGACCTCCTCCGGCCGGCCACGGGTCGCCGCGCTCGACGTGCTGCGCGGGTTCGCCCTGTGCGGGATCCTGCTCGCCAACGTCAAGCCGATCGCCCACATGATCCACACCACCCAGGTCACGCGATCCGTGGTGGTGGCCCCCGGTCAGGACGACGCCTGGCTGGGGCTGGGGCTGTTCGTCGACCAGCGCTTCTTCCCGATCTTCTCCCTGCTGTTCGGCATCGGTTTCTCGCTGCTGCTGGACTCCGCCGCGGAGCGCGCCCCCCGGCCGCGGGTGCTCCTGCTGCGCCGGCTCCTGGTCCTGCTCGCGGTGGGCCTGGCCCACATGTTCCTGCTGTGGCGGGGGGACGTCCTGACCATCTACGCCGTCGCCGGCCTGCTGGTGCTGCTGCCCTCGACCTGGCTGCCGCGCCTGGCCGTCGCGGTGCTCGCCGCCGTCCTCGTCGCGACGCCGCTGATCCTCGACAGCAACGGCGTGCCGCTGGTGCCCGGCCTGTTCCTGCTGGGCTCGGCGCTGACCCGGTACGGCGTGATCGGCCGGATGGAGCATTCCGTCCGCGTCCCGGTCGTGCTGGGCCTGCTCTTCGCGGCGGGGGCGGTGCCCGCCGTGTGGCTGCAGGTCGGGACGAAGGCCGGCGACCCGTACTTCAACACCTGGTTCGGCCTCGCCGGGCTGCTGATGGCGGGCGTCTACGTGTGCGCCCTGCTGCTCCTGCTCAGAACGCCGCTCCAGCCGGTACTGCGGAGGGTCTTCGCGCCGCTGGGCCGGATGGCGCTGACCAACTACCTGTCGGCCACGCTCCTCGTCCTGCTGGCCGCCCGCCTCATCGGCAGCCCGCCGGACGGCTGGTCGTCGGCGACGGTGCTCCTGATCGCGGGAGCCGTTCTCGTCCCCCAGTGGCTGGTGTCCACGCTCTGGCTGCGCCGCTGTCGCCAGGGCCCCCTGGAATGGCTCTGGCGCTGGGCCACCTGGGCCCACCGCCCGCCCCTGCGCCGTACCCCCTGACCGGCGGGTTCGTGTGCGGGCCCGGCGGACGGGGAGTGACGGCCGGACGGCTCGCCGGGCCCGCGCGTGCCGGGCGCGTCCGGTGTTCCCGGCGGGCCGGCACGCTCAGGGCGACATGGTCGCGGCTCAGGCGACCGAGTGGGTGATGGTGGCGGTGTAGGTACCGACGCGGACGCCGACGGGCAGGGTCACGGTGAGCGTCGGGTTCCAGGTGGCGGAGTTCTCGCCCGTGCCGTCGGAGGCGGAGAAGGCCGTACGCGCGGAGCCGAGGTTTCCGCTGGTTCCGGGGGTGAGGTCCGCGTCCCCGGTCGTGGCCGTGGCGGTGCCGGGTGAGTAGCCGATGAGACTTCTGGCGATGGTCTCGGACGGGGTGGCGCCGCCGGTGGTGAAGGTCGTCGAGCTGACGGTCGCGGTCCAGGCGGCGTCGGGGATGTAGCGGGTGTCGGTCACGGTGACCGCGCCGAGCTGGGCCGAGATCTCGGTGCCCGGTGTCGCGGAACCCAGGTTCACGCTCTCGGGCACGCTGATGGACAGAGGGCCGGTGGGGCGTGTGACGGTGTCGGAGTCCAGGGTGACGGTGCCGTCGCGGGCCAGGAACCGCCCGTCGACGACCATGCCCGCGCCGGCGGTGATCGAGGCCAGCGCGAGGATGGTGCCGGAAAGGGTGGAGGCGGCTCCCAGCGTGGCCGAGGTGCCGACCTGCCAGAAGACGTTGCGCGCCTGGGCGCCGCCGATGAGGGTCACCGTGCTGGCGCCCGCGGTCAGAAGGGTGGAGACGGTCTGGAAGATGAAGATCGCGTCCGGGTCTCCCTGGGCGTCCAGCGTGAGGCTCCCGGTGTTGCTGAAGGTGCCCGAGACGGAGGTGTAGACCCCCGGCGTCAGCGTGGTGCCGCCGAGGTCGGTGAGCACGGTGGCGGTGGGAGTACGGGAGACGATGTCGCCGTAGGCGGTGGTGAAGTCGCTCTGGGCCTGGACGGCGACAGGGTCGTTCACATGGATCGTCCCGGCCACGTTCCCGGGCGGGAAACCGGTCACCGTCGTGCCCGGGGTCACCCCGACGTCACCGGTGATGAGGCTGCCGGCGGTGTTGACCACGGCGGTGCCGGCCAGGACGGCGAAGATCCCGGCCGCGCCGAGAAACACCGGCGGCTCCGCGGCGCTCGCGCCGGACCGCCCGGCCGGGAGCACGATCAGGAGCCCGGCCAGGAGGGAGGCCAGGAGCACGGTCACGGCGGTGACGGGTCCGGCCGAGATGAGGTTTCCCATACGTCCCTCTCCTTTCCCTCCAAGACCACAGCGGCTCAGGGCGTCGTCCTGCGAAAACCGTCCCGCGAAAATCGTCTTGCGAAAATCGTCTTCTGAAAGTCGTCTTGTGAAATCTGCCGCCGCGGATCGACCGCGCCCGGATCCGCTGTCACGACCGGGCGGGCACGCCGCTCACGGTTGTCGCCGGATCGAGGATCCGGATCGAGGACCGAGATGCCGTGAGGTCGCGACGGCGCGAGGGCGTGAGTCGCCGCGCACCGGCCGCCCTTTCTCCGGCCACGCGCGGCGGCACCTCTCCCGGTCGCGGACCGCGCCATGCCGGGAGGCCGTCTCGAGGCCGGCGCCGCCCGAACGACGATCCCGCTGTAGCCGAGAATAGAGGTTCCGCGCGGCAATGGCCGTGACACCAACGGCGTGTCGCCGACCTGCGAACTACGCCGTCGCCGGCTCACCGCGATGAGTGTTTCACCGCAAGCCGCGGCAGGGCATTCGCCGGACGGGCCTTGCCGCACCATCGAAGAGCATGCGAAACCCGCATCGCCGAGGGTTCCGGCACCTCGCTCCGGACACCCCACGGGCACACTTCCCATATCCCGAAATAGCGCTTTTTCTTATCCTTTTTTCATGCGACTAGCGGAGATCCGCACCTACCCCATCAAGTCCATCGAAGGCATCTCCTGCTCATCCGCCCGAGTCCTTCCCTGGGGTCTGGAAGGCGACCGCCGCTGGGCCGTGGTGGACCCGCTGGGAGCGTTGATCTGGGTCGGCGAACACCCCCGGCTCCTCTCGGTCTCGGCCGTGGAGACCCCCGAAGGCGGCCTCCGCCTGTCGGCGAGGGGCATGGGCGAACTCAAGGTCCCACCGGCCACCGGCGGCACGATCGCGCTGGGCTTCTCCAACCTCGACCGGGCCGTGCTCGCCCACGCCGACGCCCACGAGTGGTTCACCCGCCTGCTCGGCAAGCCCGCCCGCCTCGTCTGGGTGGACGACCCCGAACGCCGGACCGTCACCGAGAAACAGGGCGGCCTCTGGGACGGCCCCCTCCTGCTCGTCTCCAGGAGTTCGCTCCAGCGGCTGGACGACTGGATCGCCGAAGGCGCCCTGGAGCGCCAGGAGCACCCCCCGGACCCCCTCGACGTCGCCCGCTTCCGGCCCAACGCCGTCATCGACGGCGCGGAACCCTTCGCGGAGGACGCCTGGACGTCGGTCCGCATCGGCGAGATCGATTTCCGCGTCTCGACGTTGTGCGACCGCTGCGCCGTCACCATCTGGGACCCGGCCACCCAGGACGGCGGCAGGGAACCCCTGCGAACCCTGGCCAGACACCGCCGCTGGGACGGGAACACCTGGTTCGGCGTCCGCCTGGTGCCCAGGACCCTCGGCGAGCTGAGAGTCGGCGACGAGGTCCGGCCGGGTTAGCCGGTCGGGTGAACCCGGCTCGTCATCCGCTGGCCGTCGCCATGGCGACTGTGTACCGTCCTGGAGTGGGCGAAGAACACTGGGTCAGACCTTACGTGCGCAAGTTGCGTGACGGCAGACTGGTCGCGATAGCAGGTCGCTACCGAAGATCCCGCGGCAGGAAGGCGGCGGTGATCGGGGTCGGCGGGGTCGGTCTGGTGCTCGTCGCCCTCCTGACCCTCATCCTCGTCGCGCTGCCGGACAGCCCGGCGATCTCCCCCGCTCCCGAACCGGCGGCTTCGGTTCGGGTGGAGCCACCGCCCGAACCCGTCACCGAGGCACCGCCCGAGCCGACGACCGAACCGCCCCCGCCCGAGCCGACGTGATCGGGAAGACCGGAGCAGGCTTGGCGTGACCGTCCTCGGGCGCCCTTTGAGCTTGCCTGGGTACGGCCGCTCGGGGGGCGGTTCGGGTCTCTCAGCGCGAGAGCAGGTCCCGAAGGGCCTTGGCGACATCGGCGGGGGCCTCTTCCGCCATGAAGTGGCCGAAGGTGACGGGGATGTGCCGCAGGTCGGGGGCCCAGGCGCTCCACAGCGCCGCCGCGTCGAAGCCGAGAGCGGCGCCCCAGTCCTGCTGGAGCACGGTGACCGGCATCCGCAGCCGGTTGCCTGCGTCCCGGTCGGCCCGGTCGTGGGCGACGTCGACACCGGCGGAGGCGCGGTAGTCGGCCACGATCGAGGTGACGGCCGCGCGGGAGGCGTCCAGGTAGGCGGCGCGGACGTCGGCGGGGATCGCCTGCGGATCGTTGGTCCAGATGTCCAGGAAGTGCCCGAAGAAGGCGTCGGAACTGGCGGCGATCATCTTCTCGGGCAGGCCGGGAGGCTGGGCCATCAGATAGAGGTGGAAGCCGACGGCGGCGGTGGTGCCGTGCATCACCTCCCACATGTCCAGCGTGGGCAGCACGTCCAGGCTGGCCAGGTGGGTGATCGTCCCGGGGTGGTCGAGACCGGCGCGGATGGCGACCAGGGCTCCGCGGTCGTGTCCGGCCAGCGCGAAGCGGTCGTGTCCCAGCGCGCGGGCCAGGGCGACGATGTCGGCGGCCATGGTGCGCTTGGAGTAGGTGGCCTCGTCGGTCTCGGCAGGCTTGTCGCTGGCGCCGTAGCCGCGCAGGTCGGGACAGATCACGGTGTGGTCGGCCGCCAGGTCGGCGGCGACGTGGCGCCACATCAGGTGGGTCTGGGGAAAACCGTGCAGCAGCACGATCGGGCTGCCCGTCCCCGCGACGGCCGCGTTCAGGGACACGCCGTCGGCGACGGGGACGCGCCGGTAGTCGAATCCGGTGATGACAGGTGCCATGGTCGTGCTCTCTTCCGTAGGCGGCGGGTGGTGGGATGTCTCCAGCCTGCCGGGCGTGAATGAGCATCCGGTCAGCGCGCTACGGTGGCCAGGGGCGATGCCCCGGGAAAGGACGGCCGAGGGGTGCGGATCGTGTTCGGGGTGCTGGGGCCGGTGGCGGCCTGGGACGCCGCCGGAGACACGATCGCTCTCAAGGGGCCGCGGCACCGCGAGGTGCTGGCCCGGCTGATCGTCGCCCGCCGCCGCGTCGTACCGGTCACCGGCCTGGTCGAGGACCTGTGGGACGATCCGCCGCCCGGCGCGGTGAGCGCGGTGCGAACCTTCGTGGGCGCGTTGCGCCGCGCGCTGGAACCCGAGCGCCCGCCCCGGACCCCGCCCCGGCTGCTGGTCACCGAGGGACCGGGATACGCGCTGCGCGCGGAGCCGGACGAGGTGGACGCCTGGCGCTTCGAGCGGGCGGTCTCGGCCGCCGCGACACTGCCTCCCCAGGACGGGCTCGCCCGGCTGGCCGAGGCGCTGGGGTGGTGGCGCGGGCCCGCCTACGCCGAGTTCGCCGGCCAGGCCTGGGCCCGTACGGAGCGCTCCCGCCTGGCCGAGATCCGGCTGCACGCCGTCGAGCGCCGGGCCGAGCTCCGGCTCGCCCTCGGCCTGGCCGCCGAGGCGGTGCCGGACCTGGACGCGCACGTGGCCGAGCACCCCTGGCGCGAGGACGCCTGGCGGCTGCTGGCGCTCGCGCTGTACCGCACCGGTCGCCAGGGCGACGCGCTCGCCGTGCTGCGCCGGGCACGGACGACGCTGGTCCAGCAGCTGGGGGTGGATCCGGGCCCGCCCCTCCGCCGCCTGGAGGCCGACATCCTCCACCAGGCCGGCCATCTCGACCTCGCCTCCGGCCCTGGCGGAGCGGCGGCCCGGGTGTGGGCGCAGACCGCCGCCGTCTACGACCGCGCCGTGACCTCCGGCGCCCGGGCCCGGCTGGAGTCGACGGTGGGTCTGCTGCGCAGCCTCGCGATGACCGGGGGCACCGGTCTGGAGGCCGCCCGCCGGCACCGCCTGGAGGCCATCGCCGCCGCCGAGGAGCTGGACGACGCGGAACTGACCGCCCGGGTGATCGGCGCCTACGACGTCCCGGCGATCTGGACCCGTTCGGACGACCCCGAACAGGCGGCGCGCGTCGTGGCGGCGGCCGAACGCACCCTGGCGGACATCCCGCCCGGCGCGCACGAGGCGGCGCGGGCCGGCCTGCTGGCCACGATCGCCGTGGAGTCGCGCGGCACCCGCTCGGCGCGCGGGCCCCAGGCCGCCCGCGAGGCCGAGGAGATCGCCCGCCGCCTGGACGACCCCGCGCTGCTGGCGTTCGCCCTCAACGGCGTGTTCATGCAGACCTTCCACCGCGCGGGCCTGGCCCCCCGCCGGGACGAGATCGGCGCCGAGCTGGTCGCCCTGTCCACCCGGCACGGCCTGGTGGCCTTCCAGATACTCGGTCACCTCATCCGCCTCCAGGCCCGCGCCGCGCTCGCCGACTTCCCCGAGGCCGACCGGCACGCGGCCGCCGTGGACCTGCTGGCCGAACGCCACGAGCGGCCGCTGGCGGCCGTGTTCACCCGGTGGTACCGGGCACTGCGGCTCGCCGAGACCGGGCAAGCGCCCGTGGCCGAGGCCGAGGCCGCCTACCGGGACGCCGCCGCACGGCTGGACGGCGCCGGCATGCCCGGACTGGAGCACGGCCTGCCGCCGCTCGCGCTGCTGTGCCTGCGGCTGCGGCACGCGCTGCCCGCCCACACCGGCGAGCACGTCGACTGGGGCCCCTACGAGCCGTGGGCCCGTCCCCTGGTCCTGCTGGCCCGGGATCGCCCCGCCGAGGCCGCCGCGGCGCTGCGCGAGCTCCCCGAGCCGCCCCGCGACCTGCTGTTCGAGGCCCTGTGGTGTCTCGCCGCGCGGGCCGCGATCGCCGTCGGCGACCGGGAGACGATGGAACGCGCGCACGGCGAGCTCGCTCCCGCGGTGGGCGAGCTGGCCGGGGCGGGCAGCGGCCTGCTCACCCTGGGGCCGGTCTCCCGGCATCTCGACGACCTCGCCGGCGCCCTCGCCCGCCACGGCACCGCGGCCCGCCCACGCCCCCGCCCTCGCCCCCGCCCCCGCCCTCGCCGGAGGTGAGAGCCGTCAACGGCGTCCGCCGGACGTCCGTCGGACGCCCGGCGATTCCGATGGGATCGACGGGCAGCGTCACGAGGACCTGACGCGTCACGCGCCGATCCGCCACCGCGTCGTCTCGGCCTGACGCTTCCCGGCTTGACGCTTCCCGGCCTGACGCTCCGCCATCACCGGAAGAGAGGCGGAGCCGGTCACCGGATCGTCCCCGGGCGACGGCGGGCGGGTCACTGGCGGACGGTCGAACCCCGGCGCTCCTTGCGGATGTGCAACTGCGCGGGCACCCGCGTGCGCAGCTCGGCGACGTGGCTGACGATGCCGACCGCCCGGCCGCCGTCGCGCAGGCCGTCGAGGATGTCGAGCACCCCGTCGAGGGTGTCCTCGTCCAGGGTGCCGAAGCCCTCGTCGACGAAGAGCGTGCCGATGTCCACTCCTCCGGCCTCGGCGCTGACCACGTCGGCCAGGCCGAGGGCGAGGGCCAGCGAGGTGATGAAGCTCTCGCCGCCGGAGAGGGTCGCCGGGTCGCGGCCCACGCCGGTCCAGCTGTCCAGGATGTGCAGGCCGAGGCCGCCGCCGGACCTGCTCCGGTCTCCGGCGGAGCGGTCGCGGTTGTGCTCCAGGAGGTAACGCCCGCCCGACATGTGGTCGAGCCGCTCGTTGGCCGACTCGACCACCTGGCTGAGGCGCTCGCCGAGCACGTAGGACGACAGCCGCATCTTCCACCGGTTGTCGGTGGAGTTTCCGCCGGTCAGGGCGGCGAGCCCTTCGGTGAGCCGGTGCCGCTCCTCGGCGGGCTCCCAGCGTCGCAGGCAGGCGGCCAGCTCGGTGCGGAGCGCGGCCAGCCGGGTCAGGCGGGCCTCGCCCCGGTCCCGCTCGGACAGCAGGCGGGCGTGGGCGGCGTCGGCCGCGTCGCGCGCCTCGCGCAGCCCCGCGAGGTCGGGTTCGGGCTCGGCCGCGGCGGCGACCAGCTCGGGGTCGGCGAGCATCGCGGCGACCGCGGCGCTCTCCTGGGCGAGCTCGCGGAGCCGGGCGGCCTTCTCCTCCCGTTCGGCGGGAGAGCGGACGGCGGCGCGGGCGTCGCCGAGCCCGAGGAAGCCCGCCTCGACCACGGCGCCCAGCGCCCGGTCACGGGCCGTCACGAGCTCGGCCGCGGTGACCCGCTCGTCCCTGACCGCCTCGACGGCCTCGCGCAGCAGCTCCGCCTCGTCGGCCAGCCGCTCCAGCCTGGCGGCCAGCGTCGGGTCCTGGCCGCGCGCCTCGTCGATGCGCCCGGCCAGCCGCTCGACGTCGGCGCCGAGCCTTTCGACGTCCGTACGGCGGGAGGCGAGCCCGACGGCGAGCTCGCGCGAGCGCTCCACGAGCCGCTCGGACTCGGCGGTGATCCGCCCGGCCTCGGCCGCCAGCACCGGCTCGGCACCCGCCGACCCGCGGAGCGCGGCCAGTGCCCGCTCGGCCTCGGTGAGCTCGCCGGCGGCGTCCCGTACGGCCAGGCCGGTCCTGTCGCTCGCCTCGCGGTGGGCCGCGGCGATCTCGATGGCGCGGGTCGCGGCGGCGAGCGCGGAGGACAGGTGCGCGGCCTCCCGGGCCAGGCGGTCGCGGCGGGCCCGCACCGAGGGGTCGGCGCCCCGGGCGCCGTCCAGGCGGGCGGTGAGGCGCTCGCGCTCGGCCTGCCAGCCCGTACGGCGGGCGTGGCCCTCGGCGAGCCGCCGGGCGATCTCCGCGGCCCGGCTCCTCGCGCCGTCCAGCTCGGCGGCGATCCGCTCCACCTCGGCGGCGAGGTCGTCCTCGGCGCTCGCGGCGGCGGTCAGCGCCTCCAGCCTCCGGCCCGCCTCGGCGAGGGACTCCCCCGCCTCCTCCCCGATCACCTCTCCCGCGACGGCGAGGGTCTCGTCGAGGCGGGAGAGCAGTGCCGTGACGGTGGTTCCCGCGGCCTGGCGCCGTTCCAGGGCCGCCTCGTAGGCGCCCTGGGCGGCGCGCTCGTCTTCGGCGGTGGGCGCCCGGTCGGCGGGGGCGGCGGGGGCGGGGTGGTCGGGCGAGCCGCAGACCACGCAGGGCCGGCCGGGAGCGAGCTTGGCGGCGAGCTCGGCGGCCATGCCGTCGATCCTGGCCCGCCGGATGTCCAGGTGCCGGTCGCGGAGCGTCTGGGCGAAGTCGACGGCCTCGGTCTGCGCGGCGCGCGCGGACTCCAGCTCGGCGCGGAGTATCTCGCGGCGCCGTGCCGCGGCGAGCACGGCGGTGGCGGTCTCGGCGCTCGCCCGCGCGGCGGGGACACCCGCCGCCGCGGCCCTGGCCTCGCCCAGCCGGGCGGACGCCTCCGCCGACGCGGCGGGCAGCCCCTCCAGGACCTCGCGGACCTCGGCATCCCGCCGGGCCACCTCGGGGAGCTCGGCGTCGATCGCGGCGATCAGCCCGTCGAGCTCGGCCAGCCGGTCCTCCTCGGCCCGCAGCCCCTCCAGCCCGGCCAGCTCCCGCCCGCACTCCCTCTCCCGGGCGGTGAGGACCTCGCGGGTCTCCTCGGGGTCCAGGCCCTCGCCGATCTCCGGGGGCAGGGCGGCCAGACCCGCGGCGAGGTCGGCACGGGCGGCGGACAGATCGGCGGCGAGGCGGTCGCGGTGCTCGGCCGCCCGGAGGCGGGTGGCGGCGCCCTCCACCGCCGACTCGGCGGCGGGAACGCGGGCGGCGTCCAGGCGGGCGGCGGTGAGACGCTCGTCCAGCTCCCGGCGGAGACCGGGCAGGACCTCCAGGCGGGCGTCGGCCTCGGCCTGCGCGGCGGCCAGCTCGACGATCTCGCGAGCGGTCCTCTCCCGCTCCCGGACGATCCCGGCCAGACGTGACTCCTCCGCGCGCAGCTCGCCCAGGCGGGTGATCTCGCCCTGGCGGGCGCGCTCCAGCGCGGCCAGGTGACCGAGCACGGCGTGACGACGGTCCGCGCCTGCGTCCGTGGGGTCACGGACATCGTCATGGGCGTCATCGCCGGGCGCGCGGTCACGGACGTCGTCGTAAGCGCCGCCGCCGTAGGCCGCGCCTGCCGTGCCGGCGCCGTCACGAGCGGTACCGGCGGCGTCCCACCGACCGGAGGGGGCGGGGAGGAGGGGGAGGGCGCGGGCGACGGCGTCGGCGGCCAGGTGGTGGGCCTTGGACGCGGCCTCGGCGCGCTGCTCGGCGCCCTGGATCAGCGGCAGCACCCGGTCGGCGGCCGCGGCCTCCTCCAGGATGGTCTCCAGGTCGGCCCGCTCCTCGGCCGTCTCCTCCAGCGCCCGGCTCCTGGTCAGCGCCTCCGCGTGGCGCCGTCGCCGGTCGGCCAGCGCGGCACCGCGTTCCAGGCTCTCGCGCGCCCGCCGTACGGCGGCCTCGCCCTCGGCTCCCTGGCCGCCCAGCCGTACGGACTCCAGGCGCGCGAGCTCCTCGAGCGCGCGAGCCCACCCCAGCGGGTCGTCCTCCACGGACGGCACGGACTCCGCCGATCCCGCCGACCCCGTGGAGTCCGCAGGGTCCACGATCTCCGTGGTCTCCGTGGAGATCCGCGACTCGGGGGGATCGGTCAGCGTGGTCAGGAGGGCGGGCCCCGCGGCCTCCTCCAGGCGCTTGACGGCGAAGTCGACCTCCTTGCGGAGGGCCTGCTGCTCGCGGTACGCCTCGGTGCGCTGCTCGGCGAGCCAGGACTCGGCGGCGGCGTAGATCCTCACCGAGAACAGGCGCTCCAGGACCCTGCGGCGGTCCTCGCCGTCGGCGCGCAGGAACTTGGCGAAGTCACCCTGGGGCAGCATCGCGACCTGGAGGAACTGCTCGGCGTTCATGCCGAGCAGGGTGCCGACGAACTCCCCGGCCTCGTCGACCCTGGTCGTCAGCCCCACCCACTCCCCGGAGGGGGTGAGCTCCTGGAGCAGGGCCTTCTCGTTCTCCCTGGTCGTGCCGGCGCCTCTGAGCTTGGGGCGCTGCCAGGCCGGTGACCGGGTGATCTTCAGCCTGCGGCCCCTGACCGTGACCTCCAGCGCCACGCTGGGCCCCCGGCCCGGGGGCGCGTGGTCGCAGCGCAGGCTCTTGGCGCTGTCGCGCCTGCCGGGCACCCTGCCGTACAGGGCGTAGCAGAGCGCGTCGAGCACGGTGGTCTTGCCCGCGCCGGTGGGGCCGTGGATCAGGAACAGCCCCGCCTCGGCGAGGGCGTCGAAGTCGACCTGCTCCTCGCCGGGGAAGGAACCGAAGGCGGTGATCCACAGACGGTGCGGGCGCATCTACGCCTTCGCCTCCTTCATGCGGGAGAACTCCACGGCCTCCCGCAGCAGCCGGGTCTCGTCGGGGTCGGCGGCCTCGCCGCGCACCTCGCGGACGAAGTCGAGGGCGACGTCGATCTCCGGGCGCCCGGCCGCCCTGGCGCGGGTCACGGTCTCGTGGACCCCGCCCTCGGGCTCGAAGGACAGGGCGAGCGTGTGCGGGAAGCGGGAGCGGAGCCGCTCCATCGCGCCCTTGGGCCGGATCCGGTCGACGAGCGTCACCTGGAGCCAGTGGTCCTCGTGCCGGGCGTGCTCGGGTGAGGCCAGCAGGTCGTCGATGCGGCCGGTGAGGCGGCTGACCGGCCGGGGCACCGGGGCCTCGACGAACTCGGCGCCCTCGTACCCGCCGGGGCCGATGTCGACCACCCAGGAGCCCTTCTTCTGTCCGGCCTCGGAGAAGGAGTAGGCGATCGGGGAGCCGGAGTAGCGGGCGGTCTCGCTCATCCGCTGGCGGCCGTGCAGGTGGCCGAGCGCCACGTAGTCGACGCCGTCGAACGCGCGCACCGGGACGTGCGCGACGCCTCCCACGCTGATGTCGCGCTCGCTGTCGCTGCCCTGCCCCCCGGTCACGAACGCGTGGGCCAGGACCACCGACCGGGGACCGCGCCGCGCGAGGTCGGCGCGGACCAGGGACATGGCGTGCTCGATCGCGGCGGTGTGGGTGCGCTCGGGCAGCTGCCAGGGGACGCGCACCAGCTCGGGCTCCAGGTAGGGGATGCCGTAGAAGGCGACGTCGCCGACGACGACCGGCTCGCCGACCCGCTCGGGGTCGGTGCGCAGGTGGACGCCCGCCGCGTCGATGAGGTCGGCGCCGAAGCCGAGGCGGCGGGCCGAGTCGTGGTTGCCGCTGATCAGCACGGTGCGCACCCCGGCGTCGACCAGGCGGCGCAGCGCCTGGTTGCACAGGTCGACCGCGTCGACCGAGGGCAGCGCCCGGTCGTAGACGTCACCGGAGACCGCGACCACGTCGATCCGCTCCGACCTGACCGTCTCGATCAGGTGGTCGACGAAGACGCCCTGGGCGGCCAGGAGACTCTCCCGGTGGAACGAGCGGCCCAGGTGCCAGTCCGATGTGTGCAGCACCCGCATGTCGCACGAAGCTAACAGGACTCAGCGACAAATGTGGCCACTCGCGTCACGCGGATCCCCCGCACTGTTCGGGGCTTCCGCCGGTGAGTACGCTTGAAGATCGTAGGGCACGATACCGGAACAACGACGACCACGGAGGCGAGTGACCATCGGGGATCGCGTCGGTGTCCAGGTGGGCCGCGGTGTCCTGAGCGTCGCCTCCGGCCTGATCCTGGTGGTTCTCGCGACGGTCGGCTACACCCTGCCGCCGCCGTTCGACCCGACCCCTCTGCACGTCGACCCGGTCTTCCAGACCCTTCCCCCCCAGCCGCCGTCCGAGCTCCGGTACGTCCCCTCGAACCGGCAGATCACCACGCAGGAGGTCACGGTCACGGCCGAGGACGGCACGCCGCTGGGGGCGACGATCCGCGCGCCGGTGGCCCCGGGGCGGCACCCGGCGCTGGTCTTCGTACAGGGGGCGGGTCCCGGGATCCGGGGCGAGTTCACGACCCAGGCCGAGTGGCTGGCCAGGACCGGGATCGTCACCCTCGTCTACGACAAGCGGACCGTGGGCTACGACTTCTTCGAGCGCGACTTCGGCCTCCTCGCCCGCGACGCCCTGCGCGTCCTGAACGAGTTACGCTCGCGCGACGACGTCGACCCGGCCAGGGTGGGGCTCTGGGGGGTCAGCGAGGGCAGCTGGGTGGTGCCCCTCGCCGCCAACGAGAGCGCCGCCGTCGGGTTCACCGTGCTGGTGTCGGCCCCCAACGTCTCCCCCATGCGGCAGGTGACGTGGGCGCTGGGCGAGCAGCTCCAGCGGCTGTACGCGCCCAGCGGGGTGCGCGAGCTGCTCATCCGCGCGATCGGCGCCGTGGACGCGGGTTTCCTGCGCTACGACGGCCTGCCCGCGCTGCGCGAGATGCGGCAGCCGGTCCTGGCGCTGTACGGCACGCGCGATCCCTCGATCCCGTTCGTGGAGAGCAGCAAGGCGCTGACCGGCGCGCTCGCCGAGGGCGGTAACGACTCCTACACGATCCGCTACCTCGACCGCGCCGACCACGGCATGCGCTTCCACGGCGGCCCCCTCGTCCCCGACTACCTGCGGACGTTGTCCAACTGGGTGCTGGGCCTGCCGGGCACGGCCACGCCGTCGGTGCACATCGCCGGCGCCACGCCGGTCCAGCGCCTGGCGGCGAGCGACGTCCCCGCCGCCCCCTGGTACGCCGGGGGTACGGTGATCGGCCTGACGCTCTGCCTGGCCGTGGTCGGTTACGTGGTCGGGCCGGTGGCGGAGATGGCCGCGCGGCTGCGCGGGCGGGCGACGGCCGCGGAGACCAGCCTCCTGGTCTGGCCGCCGATCCGGCGGCGGTTCCGCCGGATGGCGTGGACCGGGGTCGGGCTGCTCCTGTCGGTGATGGCGTTCATCACGCTGCTCGTGCTGTTCTCGGTCAACCAGGCCGGGGCGTGGCCCGCGGTGCTCGCCGGATGGCTGGTCATCAGGATCCTGGCGCTGCTGATGCTGCTGCAGGAGGTCACGGGCGTGGCGGCCGTCGTGTCGGGACTGCGGGAGGGGTGGGAGCCCTCCCGGCCGCAGAGCTTCGCGATCGCCGGGGTGCTGGGCAGCACCGGCCTGCTGCTGGTGGCCGCGGCCTACTACGGCCTGTTCTCGTTCCCCTGGTAGGGCTCACCGACGGGCGGCCCCGTCGAGGCGGCCTGGCTCACCGACGGGCAAGCCTGTCGAAGCGGCCTGGTGAGCGCGACGTCACGGGCACCGGTGAGTACGGCGTCACGTGCACAGCCGAGCCCGGCGTCACGGGCACCGGAGAGCCCCGGCGTCACAGGCCCCGCTGAGCGCGACGTCACGGGCAGCTGTCGAGCCAGCGGTCCATCTCGGCGAAGACGCGCTCGCGGACCGGCTCGGGTGACAGCACCAGGTCGTGCATGCCGCCCGGCACCCGTACGCACGTCACGTGCGCGCCGATGCTGGTCGACCAGCGGGCGATCCGCCGGGGGTCGAGCACGACGTCCGCCTCCCGGGCCTCGGGCATGAAGGCGCGCAGCCGCAGGCCCTTCTCCGCGCAGAGCACCAGCACCGGCACGTCCACCCGGAGGCCCTCGTGCAGCCTGCGCTGCGCCCGGCGGATCGCCCCCACCCAGGCCGCGTGCACCGCGAACCCGCCGATCGGCTTCCACTCCAGGTCGAAGTCCCACTCGCCGTGGTGGCCGCGGTGCAGGCTCGTGCCGTACGCGGTGGCGGTCACCATGGGCAGGACGGCGCGGGCGGGCAGCCTGGACAGCGGCCTCCTCAGCAGGTCGGCGGCGACCCGCACGGGGGCGGGGACGTTGAGGTCGAGGAAGGGGCTGTTGAGCACCAGCGCCCGAACCAGCCCCCGGCCCCGGACCCGGTCGGCCCAGAGCGGGGCGATCAGGCCCCCGGTGGAGTGGGCGTTGAGGACGACGTGATCGTGCCCGTCGCGCTCGCGGATGGTCCGTACCGCCTCGTCGATCTCCGGGAAGTACTCGGTGACGCTGCGCACGAAGCCACGGGTCTGGTGCGGCAGCAGCGAGCGGCCGTACTTGCGCAGGTCGAGACCGTAGAAGTCGAAGCCTCTGGCCACGAAGTGGTCGGCCAGGTGGGTCTGGAAGAAGTAGTCGGTGAAGCCGTGCACGTAGAGCACCGCTCCGCGGGCGGGCGCGGTGGCCCGTCGCCGTACCAGCGAGGCCACCACCGGGCCCTCGTCGTCGTCGGCCATCGGCAGGACCGTGAGCTCGTAGTCGGGGCCGAGAACGTCGGGCATGACGGCCAGGGTAGTTCGTACGGATTGTCCCCTTATAAGGGGGTCCGCCCCCGGAAAAGACCGTGACGACTTCGTCAGGAGTCGACCCGGCGGCGACGCCGTGATTCGATCCCAGCGAAAACCATGATCGATTCCTATTGCTGTAGAAATGACGTGATATAGGCGTATTAGCTTCCCGAGTTGTTCACCAACTTGTCGCCCGCGACCCGGTTTCGCCCCCCTACCATCTCCCTGCGGCGGTCAAGCGCGAGGAAACGGGGAGCAGTTGCGGGACAGATCAAAGCCGCCCGGCGTCGGTGCGGTCATCGGCTGGACGGCACTGGCCGCCATCGTCCCGGGCGCCGCGCACCTGCGCGCCGGATGGCGCAGGACGGGACTGGCGATCCTGTGCACGTACACGGCGCTGCTGCTCGCCCTGCTCTGGGTCGTGCTCACCTCCTCCGACCTCTCCGGCCTCCTCGCCGGCCTCGCCGGGCAACTGGTCGCCTCCTCCGGGCTGACCAGCCTCACGGTGGGGGTCTCCCTCGCGCTCGGCGCCGCCTGGTTCGCGCTGGTCGTGCACTCGTTCGTGGTGATGAACCCCGGCACGCTGCCCAGCGTGAAGCAGGCGATCGCCGGAGGGGTGGCGGGAACGCTCGCGGTGGCCTCGCTCCTGCCGTTCGGCCTGGTCGGGCAGTACGTGGCGGTCTCGCAGTCGGCGGTGGACGACATCTTCAGCGCCCCGTCCACCCCGCGGCCCGCGACCGTCGGGGGCGACGGCGAGGAGGACCCGTGGGCGGGCCACTCCCGGGTGAACATCCTGCTGCTCGGCGGCGACGCCGACACCCACCGGGTGGGCGTGCGGACCGACAGCATCAACGTGGCCAGCGTGGACGTCAAGACCGGCAACACCGTGCTGCTGAGCCTGCCGCGCAACCTGGAGAACGTCCGCTTCGTCCCGGGCTCCCCCATGGCGAAACGCTTCCCCACCGGGTTCCGGCTCCCGGCCAACCCCGACGGCTCGCGCGAGGACCTGCTCTTCGCGGTCTGGGAGTACGCCGACTCGCACCCGGAGATCTTCGGGGGCCGCAAGAACCAGGGCACCAAGACGCTCATCGACACGGTCGGCTACACGCTGGGGCTGAAGATCGACTGGTACGCCCTGGTCAACATGTGGGGCTTCGCCCGGCTGATCGACGCGATCGGGGGCGTGACGCTGACGGTCCCCCAGGACGTGGTCTTCGGCAAGTACGACGAGGGCCTGGTCAAGGCGGGAACCCGCAAGCTGCGCGGCGCCGACGCGATGTGGTTCGCCCGCTCGCGCACCAACAGCGACGACTACACCCGGATGGGACGCCAGCGCTGCGTGCTGGGCGCCCTTCTCTCCCAGTCGGACCCGGCGACCGTGCTGTCGCGGTTCAACCAGGTCGCGCTGGCCACCAAGGAACTGCTGCGGACCGACATCCCGCGCCCGATGCTGGAGCACCTGGTCCCGCTGGCGGTGAAGGTCAAGAACGCGAAGGTGACCAGCGTCCAGTTCGTCCCGCCGCTGATCAACACCGGCTACCCCGACTGGACCAAGATCCGCACGGTCACCGCCAAGGCCCTGCGCGCCTCGTCCGTCACCCGGCGCCCCCTCACCGCCACCGCGGCCCCCGCCGCCACCCCCAGGGCCACTCCCAGGGCGACCGCCGGATCCCGGACGCCGGACCCCGCCGCTCCCAAGGGCATCACGGACGGCTGCGGCTGACTCCCCGGGGCGCACGCCTGCGACCTCGGCGGCCGGTGTCCCCGTACCGTCGCGACCGGATCGGCGAGGGTGCCGAGCGGTCCCGCTAGAGCGAGTACGACTCCTTGGACAGGCGGCGGACCCGGTCCTCGTCGATGCGGTGGCCGAGGCCCGCCTGGGTGAGCGGCACCGCCACCACGCCGCCCGAGGCGCCGACCGGCGGGTCGACGATCTGCGCGCTGCGCGGCGGCTCGGCCACGTCACAGGGCAGGCCGCAGCCGGGCAGGCTGGCCGCGGCGACGGTGGCCGCGCGGGCCAGCCCGGTGCCCTTGCCCCCGGCGCAGGCGATCTCCCATCCGGCGCGCACCGCGCGGTCGTGCGCCCGCCGCACCTCGCGCAGGGAACCCAGGACCGCGGGGCGGAGCAGCATCGCCCGGCCCGCCCTCGCGGCGATCGCCTCGTCCAGCTCGGCGGCCGAGGCGACCTCCAGCAGCACCGGGGCGGCGACGCGCTCCTGCAGGTCCGCGTGGTCACCCAGGCTCGCCGGGCCGGTGAAGGGGCGTTCGATGACGGAGAGCGTGTAGGCGTCCAGCGCCTCGAGAGCGTCGACGTCGGTGTAGGCGCCGCGGGCGTCCACGCCGATGCCCAGCGCGGGGTACGCCTGGCGGACGGCGCGCAGCGGCTCGATGTCCCAGCCGGGGTGGACGTCCAGGGTGACGTGGGCGTATCCGGCGCAGACGTGGCGGTTCACCCTCGCGACCAGGCTCTCCAGGTTGCGGTCGGCGGCGATCCTGACGGTGGCCATGAGGGAGGTGCGGGTGCCGCCGAGCGCGTGGGCCAGCGGCACCCCGCGCATCTTCGTCCACAGGTCCCAGCAGGCCATGTCGGCGGCGGACCCTCCGGGAACGGCTCCCAGCTCGTCGGGGTGCTCCCAGTCGACGCCGATCAGCGCCTGCCCGAGCCCCTCCTCCAGCGCGACCCAGGTCTTGGGGTCGGCGTCGACGACCTCTCCCCACCCGGTCATGCCGCCGTAGTCGGTGAGCCGGACGAGGATGCTCTCCGGCCGCCTGCCATAGGGCAGGATCAGCCGAAACACCTCAAGCTCACGGACGCGCGGCATGGACTCCCCTGACCTCTCCGAGCCCGGCGGATCCCGGGCTCCGACGACTTTCCAGGCTCGGGAACCCCGGGCCGTGGAAACGCGAATCCCGCCCGGAGGCGGGACTCCCCCCTCAACACCGCGAAGAACGGCGTTCTTCCCATGGTGCCACGGTGGCCCGTGAACGCCTCCGGCGCGGAGGGGAAATCCGGCGTGAGGGCCCGGAGAGATGAGAAGGACTCACATTCTGGGCAGGACGCGACCGGCGACCAGGGCTCCGGTGGCCGCCATCAGCGCCGCGAGCCCGAAGCAGAGCACGTAGACGGCGGCGGAGGCCCCCAGGGCCGCCAGGAGCGCCCCGGTGATCGCTACCGCGACGACCGTGTAGACCGACTCGGCGACACCGAGCGACGCGCTGTTCTCCCCCTCCTCACCCGGGGGCGACAGCTCCAGGATGAGCACCGACAGGGTCGGGTACACGATGCCCATGCCGAGCCCCAGGGCCATCTCGCCGACGAAGGCGGTGGCCACCGGGACGGCGCCGAAGACGGTCAAGCCCATCAGCGCGAGGCCCACGGCGATCAGCACCGAGCCCGAGCGCAGCACCAGGACCCGGTCGAACCGCCATCGGCCCACCACCCACGAGCCGAACGACCAGCTCAGCGCGCCGCCGGTCAGGGTGAGCCCGGCCATGGTCAGCGACAGGCCGCGCTCCTCGTTGAGCATCAGCGGCAGGAACGCCTCGCCGCCGATGGCCGCGCCCGCCGCGATCCCCCGCAGGGAGATCACCGCGGGCAGGCCGCGGGCCGCGCGCAGGGTTCCCGGGGGAAGAAGCCGGGGCAGTGCCGCCACCAGCATGGCCAGACCGGCGGCGAGCAGGACGAACCCGGTGGCGGACGCCATGCCACCCGACGCCGCGCCGTCCGGCGCCGCGCCGCCGGAGTGCGTGCCACCGGACTGCGTGAGCGCCGACGCGCCGTACTGCATGAGCGCCGCCCCCGCCGCGACGAGCAGCGCCCAGCCCAGCCGGCGCGCGATCGAGGAACGGGCGCCGGGCGACCGCTCCGGTTTCGGCACCGGTCCCGATCCCGATCCCGGCGCCACTCCCGGAGCCCCCGATACCGGCTCCTTCACCGCCCCCGTCACCGGCCCTGTGACCGGCCCTGTCACCGGCCCCGACACCGGCTCTGTCACCGGCTCTGTCACCGGCTCTGTCATGGGCGCGGAGGCCAGCCCGCGCCAGAGCAGCAGCGCCGCCGGGAGGAGGATGCCCGTCACGCCGATGAAGACCCAGCGCCAGCCGGCGTTCTCGACCACGACGCCGGTGATCGCGGGCCCCACCATGGAGGGCACCACCCAGGCGGTCGCGAAGATCGAGAAAACCCGGGGGTGGAGCTCCGCCGGGTAGCACCGCGAGACCAGCACGTACATCGAGACCTGCAACATGCCCGCGCCGAAGCCCTGGACGAACCGGCCCGCGACGAACACGTCCATCGTCGGCGCCGCCCCGGCGACGACCAGCCCGGCGGCGAAGACCGCCACCCCGGTCCAGAGCGGCGCGACCGGCCCCCTGAGGTCGCCCCACCACCCGCCCAGCACCGTCGCGACCACCCCGGCCGCCAGCGCCCCGCTGAACGCCAGCCCGTACAGCGCGTGGCCGTCCAGCTCGTCGGCCACGACCGGCATGGCGGTGGCCACCGCGAGGTACTCGAAGGCCGCCAGGGAGATGAGGGCCACCATCCCGACCGTCAGGGCGCGGTGACTCCGGGCGAATATCCCGGCAGGAGGCTCGTCGGTCATCACGGTAGTCATGGGTCGACGGTACGGCCGGCGCGCACCGGCACGCATCAGGCTTTCCGATCAGCCCTTGGTCGTAGGACCGGCGTCCTGGACGTGGGAGGCCAGGCCCCGCAGGAGCAGGTCGAGCCCGAACACGAACCGGTCCATGTCGCCGCCGTCCATCAAGTTGTCGACCTGGGCGACGATGTTGGGGAACCGGTCGGCGGGCAGGCTGCGGTAGAACGCGCCGATCTGGCCGAAGAAATCGCTCATGAAACTCTCCAGCTCCATGCCGCTCTCGCGCTGCCGGTTGATGTACAGGGAGTTCTCGTAGGCGTCCGAGCAGACGTACAGGCCGAGGCGGTCGATCATCAGGGCGGCGATCCTGGGCGGCACGCCACCGGCGAGCATGATGGCCAGCTGCCCCTCGGCGACCCGCAGCGCGTTGAACCCGGTCGGGATGGTGGCGAGGCCGACCTTGGCGACGTCGGCGTGGGAGGTGAACACCCGGTAGGCGTCGAGGACGAGGTCCCTGATCTGCTCCAGCCAGCGCTCCGGCTCGGGCTCGGGCACCCGGATCTCGCTCATGACCTCGTCGTAGATCAGGTCGAGCAGCTCCTCCTTGTTCGCCACGTGGGCGTAGAGCGAGGCGGGACCGGTGCCGAGCTCCTGGGCGACCCGGCGCATGCTCAGCGCCTCCAGCCCCTCGGCGTCGATGACGCGCAGTCCGGTGGCGACGATGAGATCCCTGCTCAGGACGGTTCGCGGGGCGCTCGCCTTGCGGGTCTTGCGCCACGGCGGGGCGGGGATCTCGGTCACGCGCCGATCCTACACGCGGTGGATCACGCTCACGAACACCGTACTTTAAACGAACAGTGTTCGTTCATAACGAACAATGTACTTGACGCAAACGGTGTTCGTGTATAAAACGGTGTTCGCAATCAACGAACACTGTTCTTCGGTCACCGACGTTCCCGGATCGGATCCCCCATGACAAACACGGTCGAGAACGGCTCTCCGCTCACCGGCGCGGAGCCGTACC
Source organism: Streptosporangium nanhuense (assembly GCF_059358815.1). NCBI lineage: Bacteria > Bacillati > Actinomycetota > Actinomycetes > Streptosporangiales > Streptosporangiaceae > Streptosporangium > Streptosporangium nanhuense. The sequence continues at coordinate 414,448 of NZ_JCADBG010000001.1, read as the reverse complement.
GGTGGCGCTGGGCCGCCCTCTTCACGGTCCTCGCCGCCGAGGCGATGGACCTGATGGACGCCATGATCACGATCATCGCGGCGCCGTCCATCCAGAAGGAGCTGGGCGGCTCGTCGAGCATGATCCAGTGGCTCAGCGCCGGATACACCCTGGCGATGGCCGTCGGCCTCGTCACCGGGGGCCGCCTCGGTGACCTCTACGGGCGCAGGCGCATGTTCGTCGCCGGCGCCGCCGGCTTCACCCTGTTCTCGCTGCTGTGCGGCCTGGCCACCTCCCCCGAGATGCTGATCGGCGCGCGGGTGCTGCAGGGCCTGGCCGGGGCGGTGATGGTGCCGCAGGGCCTCGGCGTCATCAAGGAGGTCTTCCCGCCCAGGGAAACGGCCGCCGCGTTCGGCGTGTTCGGCCCGGTCATGGCACTGTCCACGGTGGCGGGCCCCGTCCTCGCGGGCTGGCTCGTCGACGCAGACCTCTTCGGCACCGGATGGCGCATGATCTTCCTGATCAACCTGCCGATCGGCCTGACCGCCCTCCTCTGCGCGCTCCGCTACCTGCCCGCGTCGAAGCCCTCGCGCGCCTCGCGCCTGGACCTGACCGGCACCGGGCTCGTCTCGGCCGCCTCCTTCCTGCTGATCTTCCCCCTGGTCCAGGGCCGCGACCTCGACTGGCCCGCGTGGACCTTCGCCCTGATGGCCGCCTCGATCCCGGTCTTCGCGCTCTTCTGCCTGCACCAGTCCCGCAAGGAGCGCGCGGGCGGCGACCCGCTGGTGGTGATGAGCCTGTTCCGCAAGCGATCCTTCACCGGCGGCCTGCTCACCGGCCTCGTCTTCTTCGCCGGGATGGTCGGCTTCTCCCTGGTGTTCGGCCTCTACACCCAGATCGCCCTGGGCTACGACCCGCTGAAGGCGGGGCTCGCGGGCCTGCCGAACGCCATCGGCACCCTGATCGGCTTCGCCCTCGTCAACGCCTCGGGACTGGCGCGGAAGGTGGGACGCAAACTGATCCACATCGGCGCGGTCGCGATGGCCGGGGGCGTCACGGGGGTCGCCCTCACCCTGAACATCGCCGGCATGGGCGTCACCCCGTGGCAGCTCGCCCCCGCCCTGCTGCTCACCGGCGCCGGGATGAGCCTGATCATGGCGCCGTTCTTCGACATCGTGCTGGCCGCGGTGGACCCCCACGAGTCCGGTTCGGCCTCCGGCACCCTCACCGCCGTCCAGCAACTCGGCGGCGCCCTGGGTACGGCGGCGATCGGGACGCTCTTCTTCGGCCTGGTCAAGCAGGGCCGGAGCCTGGAGGACGCGATGCTGCTCACGATCTGGGTCGAGGTGGGCCTGCTCGCCGTCACCTTCGTGGCCGCCTTCCTCCTCCCCCGGCGGGCGCGGGCCGAGCAGGAGGTCGCGCACTGACACCCACCGGCGAACGGGCGAGCCCGCGGGGGCCCGCCCGTTCGCGGCGTCCCGAGCACCACCGCCCCGGGGGCGACCGGCCCTGCCCCTCGTACGAGAAACGAGACCGCACGAGAGAGCCGGGGCGCATGAGAACCGGACGCCATGGGAGCCAGGCCGCACGAGGCCCGGGTCATGCGAGAAAGGTCCTGCGAGAAAGGTCCTGCGAGAAACAATATTAACGACCGATCGTTCATATTGTTTGCTGGAGTTTCCAGACATGATCGACGGACGGCTCCAGCGTGGGGAGCGCACTCGTCAGGCGGTGCTCGACGCCGCCGTCCAGCTCGCCTCGGTCGAGGGGCTCGACGGTCTGTCGCTCGCCCGGCTGACCGCGACACTCAGCGTCAGCAAGTCCGGACTTAGGCTCGACGCCCGACGCCGGTCACAGGCCCGACGCCGGTCGCGGGCTCGGCACCCGACATCAGTCACAGGCTCAGCGTTCGACGAGGTTCATGTGCGCCTCGCCGTAGCGGTCACCGGCCACGCCCAGCCTGGCGGCCAGGTTGTCCAGGTCGGCCCGCTCGTCCGCGGACAGCCCCACCGCCGTCGCCTCCGCGTTCTCCCGCAGACGCGACAGGCGGCGGGTTCCCGGGATCGGGACGATCCACGGGCGCTGCGCGAGCAGCCATGCCAGGGCGATCTGTCCCGGCGTGGCGCCCTTGGCCTCGGCCAGCAGCCGGACATGATCCACCAGAGGCTGGTTGGCGGGCAGGTGCTCGGCGTCGAAGCGAGGGATCGTGGCCCGGATGTCCCCCTTCTGGAAGGACGTCCCGGGATCCACGGCCCCGGTCAGGAATCCCTTTCCCAGCGGGCTGAACGGCACGAACCCGACCCCCAGCTCCGCGCACGCGGGGAGCACCTCGGGCTCGGGGTCACGGGTCCACAGCGAGTACTCCGACTGCACCGCGGTTACGGGGTACACGGCGTGGGCCCTGCGGAGCGTGGCGGCCCCGACCTCGGACAGGCCGAAGTGCCGGACCTTGCCCGCCCGCACCAGCTCGCCGACCGTGCCCGCGACGTCCTCGATCGGCACGTCCGGGTCCACCCGGTGCTGGTAGAACAGGTCGATCACCTCCACGCCCAGGCGCCGCAGGGAGGCGTCGGCGACCCTCCTGATCCGCTCGGGCCGGGAGTCCAGGCCGACGGACCTGCCGTCCCGGATGTCCCAGCCGAACTTGGTCGCGACCTGCACCCGGTCACGGATCGGGCCGATGGCCTCGCCGACGAGCTCCTCGTTGACATGGGGGCCGTAGACCTCCGCGGTGTCGAGGAACGTCACCCCGGCGTCGACGGCGGACCGGATCACCCCCATCATGTCCTCGCGGGTGCCCGGGTTCGGGCCGTAGCTCTGCGACATGCCCATGCAGCCCAGCCCCAGGGCCGACACCCGCATACCCTGCCCCAACGTCCTGATGTGCACCGCCACCTCCGTGACACGCGGCCGATCTCCGACAGTATCGGCGAGCACCCGAGAACGCGATCACCGGCGTCCCGGCGAGGGCGGGCCCCCGTGGCCCTGCCGCCCTCGCCGGGACGGGATCAGGTGGCGGTGCGCTCCAGCTCGCGCTCGGCCCACTGGCCGATGTCGCGGCGCTCGATCGCCGCGGCCATCAGGTCGGGGAAGGCGTCGGGGGTGCAGGCGAAGGCGGGCACCCCCATGGCCGCGAGCGCCGCGGCGTTGTCGTGGTCGTAGAAGGGCGCGCCCTCGTCGGAGAGCGCGAGCAGCACGATCACCTGGACACCGGCCGCGGTCATCTGGGCGACCCTGCGGAGCATCTCCTCCCGCACACCGCCCTCGTAGAGGTCGCTGATCAGGATGAAGATCGAGTCGTTGGGGCGGGTGATGAGCCCCTGGCTGTAGGCGATGGCCCGGTTGATGTCGGTGCCGCCGCCGAGCTGGGTGCCGAACAGCAGCTCCACCGGGTCGTGGAGCTGGTCGGTGAGGTCGACGACCGCCGTGTCGAAGACGACCAGCGAGGTCCGCAGCGAGCTCATCGAGGCGAGCACCGCGCCGAAGACGCTCGAGTAGACGACGGAGGCGGCCATCGACCCGCTCTGGTCGATGCAGAGCACGACCTCGCGCTGGACCGCCCGCTGCCGCCTGCCGTACCCGACCAGCCTGGACGGGATCACCGTGTTGCGTTCGGGCAGGTAGTTCTTCAGGTTGGCCCGGATCGTGCGGTCCCAGTCGATGTCGGCGACCCGCTTGGGCCGGTGGGTCCTGGCCGAGCGGTCCAGGGCACCGGTCACGGCGGCCTTCGTCTTCTGTACGAGTTTGCGCTCCAGCTCGGAGACGACCTTGCGCACCAGCGCCCTGGCCGACTCGCGCGCCTTCTCGGGCATCACCCGGTTGAGCGACAGGAGCGTGCCGACCATGTGGACGTCCGGCTCGACGGCGTCCAGCATCTCCGGTTCCATCAGCAACCGGGTCAGGTTCAGCCGTGCGACGGCGTCCTTCTGCATGACCTGGACGACGGTCGAGGGGAAGTAGGAGCGGATGTCGCCCAGCCAGCGCGCCACCCTGGGCGCGGAGGCACCCAGGCCCGCGCTTCGCTCGGTGGAGCCCTCGCCGCCGTTGTACAGCGCGGCCAGCGCGCCGTCCATCTGGGCGTCGGTCCCGGTCAGCGAGCACCCGGTGCCGTCGGCGTCCCCGCCCAGGACCATCCGCCAGCGGCGGAGCCTCTCATCCATCGGCGCTGCCCGTCCTTCCAGAAGTCGTCGGCCCTGAAATCGTCGGCCCCAGAATCGCCAGCACGGTCCGCACGGCCGCCGCCGCGCGCCCCTCGTCGACGTCCTCCGCGTCCCGCGCCGGGCCGCCGGTGCCCGCCGCCCCCAGGGAGCGGACGCGCGAGCCGATCGAGCGCCGCTCCGGGGCGGCGAAGGCACCGAACGTCCTTCGGAGCAGGGGCAGCACGTCGACGAAGGTCTCCGGGGCGAGCCCGGTGAGCCACTCGTCGACCAGCCCGAGCAGCCGGGGATCGTGCACGAGAAGCAGCCCGCCCCCGGACAGGAACCCCTCGATCCAGGCGGCGGCCCTGGCCGGCGGGTGCCCCGCCGACATCGCCCGCGACATCCGCCGCCCCACCTCGGCCGTGTCGAGGTCGGCGGCGTCCAGCAGGATCCTGGTGAGCCGCCCTTCGATGAGCCCGTGCAGGTCGGCCCGGCCCGAGGCCCCGCGCAGCGCCACCAGCCACCGGTCCTGCGGCGTCTCCTCCCCGGAGCCGTCCTGGCGGGCGGGTCCGGTGTCGAGCAGGGCGACGGCGGCGTGGACGGCGTCGACGTGACGGATCAGGTCGCGGGCCGCGTCGTCGTCGAGGCCGGTGACGGCTCCGCCGAGGCCGACGCAGATCCTGGTGAGCATGGCCTCGACGATGGTGACCAGGCCGGTGGCGGGGGTGCCGCGCACGTCGCCGTAGCGCTGGGCGCGGACCATCGCGGGAAGCGCGGCCATCAGGTGCGTGACGTCGCCGTCGAGCGCGGCCCGCGCCGACAGGGTGTCGAGCACGTACGGCAGCGCCTCCGGCAGGTCGGCGAGCAGGCAGCGCTCCACCAGGCCGGTGAGCCCGGCCAGCGTGACCCCGCCGGACGCGCCACCGGCTCCCCCGGGACCGGCCGTTCCCGGGCCGGACGCTCCGCGGCGGGTGGCCGGGCCGGTCGCCGCTCCCCCGTCGGCGAGGTCGCGGACGCGGGCGGCGGCCGCCGCGGGGACGGTCGTGCCCCAGGCGCCCGCCTCGATCAGGTCGATGTCGAACTCGGGCCGCCAGGCGAGCGACCACGACTCGCGGAAGGTGCCCTTGCCCCGGCTCTCGCGGGGAGTGCCCCAGTCGACGCCGAGCAGGCGCAGCCGGTGCAGCAGCCTGCTGCGCTCCAGGTCGAGGGGCTTGCGCAGGTCGAGGTCGTACTCCCGGTCGAGCGCCTCGGGCTTGAGCTTCACCCGGCGCTGCTCCTCGCGCAGGTGGCGCTGGAGCGGGACCATCGGGGTGGCGTCGGGCACCTGGCCGAGCCGCTCCCCCACGACCATGCGCCGCTGGATCAGCTCCACCGGCAGGTCGTCGCCCTCGCACAGCACGGCCCTGACCGCCTCGGTCACCTCCGCCAGCCCGGCCAGCGGCCGTCCCCTGAGCACGGCCAGGCTCTCCGCGAGCCGCACCGCCTCGATGACGTGCGCGGAGGAGACCGGCAGGTCCTCCTCGCGGAGCACCCCGGCCGCCCCGGTCAGCCACCGCTCGACCGGCCGGTCGGGGGAGGCGAACAGGTGGTGGTACCAGCCCGGGGAGGTCACCCCCGCGCCGTAACCGCTCCAGGCCGCCAGCCGCCCGTACGTCCACGGCACCCAGGTCATCTCGGCCTTGACCTTGGGCAGCCCCCTGAGCAGCGCGTCGTCGGCCTTCACGGTGGGCAGCCCGGCTCCCCAGGGCGCGCCCTCGCGCGCCGTGCCCGCCAGCGCGGGGACGTGCCAGGCCCCGCAGACCACGACGATCCGCTCGAACCCGTCCTTGACCGCCCTGCGGATCGTGCGCCGCATGAAGGCCTCGCGCCGCGCCTCGTACTCGTCGGCGACGTGCCCCTCGCGGACGGCCTCCATGGCCTGGGCGATCATGTGGAACGGGGTGTCGCCCCGGTGCTCGACCGCGTCCTCCCACCACCGCTCCGGGTCGTCGTACCCGGCGGCGCGGGCGAGAGCCCCGATCGGATCGATCCGTAGGGCCTCCGGGGCGGCGTCGTCCGGCTCGCCCTCCTTCTCACCGTCGGTGGCCTCGTCCTGGGAGCCGGGGACCTTCGCGTGCGGTCCCCGCTCCCCGGCACCCTGCGGCGCCTCCCCCTCGGAGGGCGCCGCAGGCCCGTCGCCCGTCTCTCCCGGCTCGGGGCGACCGTCCGCGCCGGCACGTGAGGCGAGGCTGTGCACGGCCGGCAGGTCGCAGAACCGGACCGGGACGCCCGCCGCGACGGCGTGACGGATCGCCTGCCACTCGGGCGAGAACACCGCGAACGGCCAGAAGGCGGCCGTGGACGGCTCCCCCGGCACGTGGGCGAGCAACGCGACCGGCGGCCGGAGGTCGGGGTCACCGGCCAGCGTGACCAGCTCGTCGGCCTCGGGCGGGCCCTCGATGAGCACGACGTCCGGCTTGAGGCGTTCGAGCTCGTCGCGCAGGGACCGCGCCGATCCCGGTCCGTGGTGCCGGATGCCCAGCACGGAGACGCTCATCGCCACCCCCCACCGGGCCGGGGAGCCGCCACCGGCGGCACCGGCGACGCGGGAGCCGGAACCGCGAGGGCCGGGAGCACGGAGGCTCGAAGCGTCGGAGCCGGGACCGTGGAAACCGGAGCCGCCGGGCCCGGGAACGCGGGAGCCGAGAGCACGGAGGCTCGAAGCGCGGGAGCCGGGAACGCGGAGACCTGAGCCGCCGGGAGCGTGCCCCGCAAGGGGGTCGTCGCCTCAGCCCGCGTCACGGCAGGCCCGGTAGAAGTCGCGCCAGTCCTGGCGCTCGCGCACCACGGTCTCCAGGTATTCGCGCCAGACGACGCGGTCGGAGACCGGGTCCTGGATCACCGCGCCGACGATGCCGGCCGCCACGTCGGAGGGGCGGAGCACCCCGTCACCGAAGTGCGCGGCCAGGGCGATGCCGTTGGTGAGGACGGAGATGGCCTCGGCGGTGCTGAGCGTCCCGCTGGGAGACTTGATCTTGGTGCGGCCGTCCTCGGTGGCGCCGGTGCGCAGCTCCCTGAAGACCGTGACGACGCGGCGGATCTCCTCCAGGCCGGTGAGGGTCTCGGGCAGCTCCAGGGAGCGGCCGAGCTGGCCGACCCGCCGGGAGACGATGTCCACCTCCTCCTCCGCGGTGGCGGGGACCGGCAGCACGACGGTGTTGAACCGGCGGCGCAGCGCGCTCGACAGGTCGTTGACGCCGCGGTCGCGGTCGTTGGCGGTGGCGATGATGTTGAAACCGCGCGCGGCCTGGACCTCCCGGTTGAGCTCGGGGATCGGCAGCGTCTTCTCCGACAGCACGGTGATCAGCGCGTCCTGGACGTCGGAGGGCATGCGGGTCAGCTCCTCCACGCGGGCGAGCCGCCCCTCGGCCATCGCCCGCATCACCGGGCTCGGCGTGAGCGCCTCCATGGACGGGCCCTCGGCCAGCAGCTTGGCGTAGTTCCAGCCGTAGCGGACGGCCTCCTCGGCGGTGCCGGCCGTCCCCTGCACCAGGAGGGTGGAGTCACCGCTGATCGCGGCGGCCAGGTGCTCGGACAGCCAGGTCTTGGCGGTGCCGGGCACGCCGAGCAGCAGCAGCGCGCGGTCGGTGGCCAGCGTCGCCACGGCCACCTCGACGATGCGCCGCGGCCCGATGTACTTGGGGGTGATCTGGTCCCCGTCGCCGAGGATGTAGGCGGTCACCGCCCACGGCGACAGCTTCCACCCCGGCGGGCGGGTGCGATCGTCGCCCTTGGCCAGGATCGCCAGCTCCTCGGCGTACTGGTCTTCGGCGTGGGCCCGCAGAACCGTTGTCACTACGTGAGCTCCTTCGACATGTCGTCACGGAAACGCAGGAGGGCGGTGACCTCCTGGATGGGGGGCTCCGGCGAGAGCCGTCCGGCCAGGCCGTGCAGGGCGGGGTCGATGCGTTCGCCGGCGAGCTTGACCAGCTCGCCGAGGTTCCACGGATGGGTGCCGGAGACATCGATGATCTTCTGGAGGACGGCCCTGGCGAGGGTGGGCCCCCACGGGGCCGCGGCCCCGCCGAGAACCATGATCAGCTGACCGTCCAGGCCGTGCCACCGGACGAAGTCGGCGGCGACGACCTCCTGCTTGTCGCGGGGCAGCGCGGCCAGCAGGTCGGCGAGCGGGTCCCAGGTGAAGAGCTCCAGCGCCCACTCCGGATCACCCTGGAGGACGGCGGCCCTGACCCAGCCGGCCATGACCTCGCGACCCCAGTCGACGATCTTCAACCGGACGAGCTCGCCGGGCGGCCGGCCGAGCAGCGAGGGCCAGACCCCGAGCGGGGTGCGGGCCACGGTCTGCTGCAGCCACCAGCTCCGCTCGCCGATCCCCCGGGGCGCCTTGGCCCGGACGCCGTCGCGCTCCAGGGCGCTGTCGCAGGCCACCGGCGGGTCGACGTGGATCTCGTCGCCGACGACGGTGACGTACCGGGCGGCCCGCTCGGCCATCCGCAGGGCCAGGCGCGATCCGGGCAGCCGGGTGAGCAGGTCGGCGGCCTGGTGGCGGACCTCGCGGCGGCGGTCGTCGAGCGCGGCCTCCAGGAACGGCTCGTCGTCGGGCGAGAGCCCGGTGGCGAGGACCTCCAGGAACGCCGCCCTGTCGTCGGGGGTCTCCTTCTCCCAGGTGGCGGCGAGCAGCTCCCTGGCCCCGGCCGGGTCGGCCGCCCGCAGCGCGCCCAGGTGGACGCGGCGGTCGCCCGAGGTGCCGAACTCCCAGGTCTGGGAGGCCCCGCCGGATCCGGTGGCGGCGATCCCGGTGACCTCCTCCAGCAGGAAGCCCCACGCCGGATTCAGCCCCGCCAGCCAGCGTCCACGGTTTCCGGCCAGCACACCGAGGTGCGGGCGGATCGACCGGTCCTTGGCCGCGTGGTCGAGAAGCTCGGGCAGCAGGTGCGGCGAGAGGCGGTATCCGCGCGCGGCCGCGGTCTCCAGCCACTCGGTGAGCAGCCTCGGCTGCTCACCGCCGAGGATGCGGGCGAGCCGGTCGCCCGCGGCGCGCGAGACCACGGGCTGCTCCTCGGGCGCCGCGACGGCCGGCGGCTCACCCGCGGCGACCGGCCTGCGCCCGGCGCGCGCCCGCAGCGTGTGCACGGCCGCGCGCCCGAGCAGCTCGACCTCGCTCGCCCCCCGGCCGGGCAGCGGGCGCCTGTCGGTCCCGACGAGCGCGGTGGACACCAGGTCCTCCCATTCGGCGGAGGTGTTCACAGGACGATCACCCGGCCTTCCTCGTCCCAGGTCGTGAGGGGACGCAGCCCTCTCGGGGTCCATTCGGCGGCGACGGTCAGCGGGTGACCGCCGGAGGTGGCGACCAGCCGCCACGGGGTGCCCGCGGACGGGTGGAGCGGCAGCCCGCCACCGGACCCGGCCAGGAGCCGCGAACCGCTCCCCGCGGGAGTCACCCCCTCCAGCACGAGCGGCCAGGAGTCGAGCCAGGGATCGCCGGCCAGGGCCTCGGCCACCTCGTCGAGGGCCTGCTCGACGGTCGAGCCGGGCGGCGGGCCGGTCGTGGCGGAACGGTGGCGGGCGGTGTCGACAGCGTTCCGCCCGTCCCGTACGGCGCCGGCGGGCGCATCCCCGGCGAGGTCACCCAGAACCGGGCCGTCCGGCGCGGAGCCATCCGGCGCGGAGCCGTCGTGAGCGGCGTCGTGACGGACCGGGCCGCCGCGAGCGGGGTCGTGACGGGCCGCGACCACCGCGCGCAGCGGGGCCGAGCCGGGATAGAACGCCAGGTCGGCGTCGATGGTCGTGCCGGTGACGAGCGAGGCGTCGAGGGCCTGCCCGACCGGCGCGAACGAGAGCACCAGCGCCGCCCGGCCCGTCGCGCGCCCGCGAAGCCAGACCCGGCGCGCGATCAGCCGGTCGTGCTCCTCGTCGCGCCGTCCCAGCACGTCCCACAGGTCGCGGACGGCACCGCGGGCCAGCACCTCCTCCTTCGTCACCGGGAAGCCGACCCGGTCGCGCACCCTTTCGAGAAGCCCGGCGGGAGCCGCGTCCCGGAAGGTCACCCCGCCCGAGCCACCGGGGTCGGCGGGGCCGGCGGAGTCACCGGCCCCGGCCCCGTCGCCGTCCGGGGCGGAAAGACGCCGGTGGGCCACGCAGAGCAGGTGCAGCAGCGCGTACTCACCGAGCAGGCGAGCGGGCCAGTCGTCGCCGTCCAGCACGGCGCCGAGGCGCGACAGCGAGCCCGCGACGGCGGGCGCCTGGGCGTCGATCAGGCGTTTGACCAGGTCGTCCCACTGGTCGTGGCGCCGCGAACCGGCGATGCCCTGCCTGATCTGGTCGGCGAGCCAGCGCTCCAGGTCCGACAGCCCGGTGGTCACCCGCTGCTCGCGCAGCGCGGCCCTGCGGCCGTCCGCGGAACCGGCACCAGCACCGGCACCGGGCTCGGCGGCCGCGGCCGCGCGGGCCGCTCCCGCCTCCGCGGCCTTGGCCGCGCGGCCGCGCCGCCCGTCGAGCCACTCGCCCACCCAGTCGGCGGGCTCCTCGGCCGCGGGGACACCGTCGGCCGACCACAGGAGCAGCAGGCCGAGAGCGTGTTTGCAGGGGAACTTCCTGCTGGGGCAGCTGCATCGGTACGCGGGCTCGGACAGGTCGACACACGCCCGGTAGGGTTTGGAGCCGCTGCCCGCGCACTCGCCCCACACCGCGTCGGCGGTGGCTCCCGACCCCGACCACTTGCCGGGGGAGGAGACTCCCTTGGCCGCTTTCTGGGACGAGGCGTCGGGCGCGAGCGCCAGCACCTGATCCCGGTTCCACCGTTCGATCACGGACTGAACCTAGCCAACCCCGCCGACAAATCCGGACCCGTCCGCAACGGCCGCCCCAGGGCACGTCCGCCGGACCGGGGTCCCTAGAATCGGTGCGGTGACGACCCCTTCGCGCCCTCCGCTCGCCGAGGCCCTCGACCTGCTGCCGCACCCCGAGGGCGGCTGGTTCCGCGAGACCTGGAGGACCTCCGTCGACCTCGCTCCTCCCGGATACTCCGGCACCCGGGCAACCGCCACCGGGATCTACTTCCTGCTGGAGCCCGGCGAGGAGTCGCGCCCGCACGTGGTCGCCTCCGACGAGGTCTGGTTCTGGCACCGGGGCGGCCCGCTGACGCTGATCCTCGGCGGTCACGAGGGCCACCCGCAGAGCACCGTGACCCTGGGGCCGCTGGTGGAGGAGGGGCAGGTCCTCCAGGCCCTGGTGCCCGGCGGCACCTGGCAGGCCGCCCGCCCGGCCGGCGACGAGGGCGTGCTGGTGAGCTGCGTCGTGTCCCCCGGCTTCGACTTCGCCGACTTCCGCATGATCTGACGGACGACGCGACGGACGACACGGAAGAGCACGACAGGACGACACGACAGGGCGCGACGGAGAACGGGGCGGACGGGCCTTCGATCCGCTCGTCGTGACGCCCTCCCGGGCGATGTGACGGTCTCCTCCGGCGCGGGGAGAATGCGGTCAAAGGTTCACACCCGGGAGGTCAAAGGTGACCAGCGAGATCGTCTCCGTCATCGGCGGAAAAGAAACGTCCAACGGCACGGCCTACGAGTCGGTCAACCCGGCTCGCTTGGACGAGGTGGTCGCGCGGGTCCGGCTGGCGGACGCGAGCACGTTCTCCTCGGCGTGCCGTACGGCCGCCGCCGCGCAACGGGAGTGGGCGCGCGTCCCCGCGCCCGTCCGGGGACGGGTGATCGCCTCGATCGGACGCCTGGTGGAGGCCAACGCCGAGGAGCTGGCCCGCCTGGTCACCCGCGAGATCGGCAAGCCGTACGCCGAGGCGCTGGGCGAGGTGCGCGAGATCGTCGACACGTGCGACTTCTTCCTCGGCGAGGGCAGGCGGCTGTACGGGCAGACGGTCCCCTCGGAGATGCCGGACAAGAACCTGTTCACCTTCCGGGTCCCGGTGGGGACGGCCGCGGTGATCACCGCGGGCAACTTCCCGGTCGCGGTGCCGTCGTGGTACCTCGTCCCGGCGCTGCTGTGCGGTAACGCGGTGGTGTGGAAGCCCGCCGAGTACGCGGCGGCCTCCGCGCACGCGCTCCACCGGCTGTTCGTCGCGGCCGGACTGCCCGACGGCGTGCTGAACCTGGTCCTCGCCGACGGCGCCGCGACGTTCGAGGGACTGGAGGCGGCGCTGGCCGAGGGCACGGTGCACAAGGTCGGGTTCACCGGCTCCACCGAGGTGGGCCGCCGCGTCGGCGAGCTGTGCGGGCGCCACCTGCAGTCTCCCTGCCTGGAGCTGGGCGGCAAGAACCCGATGGTGGTCATGCCCGACGCCGACCTCGACCTGGCCGTGGAGGGCGCGCTGTTCGCGGGCTTCGGCACCGCCGGGCAGCGGTGCACGTCGCTCGGCACGGTGATCGTGCACGAGAGCGTCCACGACGAGTTCCTCCGCCGCTACGTGCACGCCCTGGCCGAAGCCGTGGTCGGCGACCCCGCGGGGGACGTGCTGTGCGGGCCGCTGCTGGACCGGAGGTTCGCCACGCGCTACGAGGAGTATCTGGGCTGGATCCAGCCGCACCACACGGTCGTCTCCGGCCCTGCCGGGCGCATCACCCCCGACAGCCGGCGCGGCGATTTCACCGGGGAGGGCGGCCTCTACTACCACCCGGTGGTCGTGGACGGCGTCCGCCCCGGCGACCGGCTCTTCCTTGAGGAGACCTTCGGCCCCATCGTCGGCGTGACGTCCTTCCGCACGCTGGACGAGGCCGTCGACCTGGCCAACCTCCCCGGTTACGGGCTCTCCTCCTCCATCTACACCACCGACCCGGCGTCGGCCTTCCGCTTCCGCGAGGGCATCGGCGCGGGCATGGTCAGCGTCAACAACTCCACCTCCGGCGCGGAGGCCCACCTGCCCTTCGGCGGCAACGGCAAGTCGGGCAACGGCAGCCGCCAGTCGGGGATGTGGGTCCTCGACCAGTTCACCCGCTGGCAGGCGATGAACTGGGACCACTCGGGAAGGCTCCAGAAGGCCCAGATGGACGTCGCCGAGATCGTCCCCGACCTGGACTTCCGTCTCTGACGTCTCCGACGCCCCGACACAACCTGACATAACTCGACATACCCGACTTCGCCCGGTGCCGGCCCGACCTGCCGGTACCGGCCCGTCGCGCGCCCGGACACCCCCTGCCGACGGTTCCCGCCCAACCCATGACGACCATATAGTGAGACTATTATTCTTGAAATGTGAGACCCGTGTTATGGTCCGACCAGCGTGACGACAACGGGGAGGACCTCATGACCGGCAAGGACGCCGTCTACACGCACGGGCACCACGAGTCCGTGCTCAGATCGCACAGGTGGCGTACGGCGGAGAACTCCGCGGCCCACCTCCTGCCGCACCTGAGGCCGGGCATGACGCTGCTGGACGTGGGCTGCGGGCCGGGCACCATCACCGCCGACCTGGCGGAGCGGGTCGCGCCCGGCGCGGTCACCGCGGTCGAGATCACCGAGGAGGCCCTCGGGCTCGCCCGCGCGGAGGCGGAGCGGCGCGGGCGCTCCGACATCGCGTTCGCCGTGGCGGACGTGCACGCGCTGGAGTTCCCCGACGACACCTTCGACGTCGTCCACGCCCACCAGGTGCTGCAGCACGTCGGCGACCCGGTCCGGGCGCTGCGCGAGATGCGGCGGGTCTGCCGGCCGGGCGGGGTCGTCGCGGTGCGCGACAGCGACTACGCCTCGTTCGCCTGGTTCCCCGAGACACCCGAGCTGGACGCGTGGATGGACCTGTACCAGAAGGTGGCGAGGGCCAACGGCGGCGAACCCGACGCGGGGCGGCGGCTGCTGTCGTGGGCGCACGCGGCGGGGTTCACCGACGTGACGGCCACCTCCTCGACCTGGTGCTTCGCCACCCCCGACGACCGCGCGTGGTGGGGCGGCATGTGGGCCGAGCGCATCCTGAAGTCCGACATGGCCGGCCAGGCACTCGCCTCGGGCGCCGCCACCGAGGAGGACCTGCGCCGCGTCTCGGAGGGCTGGCGGGCCTGGGTCGGGGAGCCGGACGGCTGGCTGTCACTGCTGCACGGCGAGCTGATCTGCCGCGTCTGACGACCTCCGGGCGGGCTTCGGGCGGGCTTCGGGCCTCACGGGCTCGCCGTCCCGGTTCCCCGCGGGGAGGGCTCGGGACGCCTCCGGGGAGGCGTCCCGAGGGAGGGTCAGGGTTGCTGGGTGATCTTGACGTCGTCGATCCCGGCCTCGACCAGGGAGGCGCCGGAGGCGTCACCGGCCTCGATCAGGATCCGGACGCTCTGCCCCGCGAAGGCGGAGAGGTTGGCCGTGGCCGTGGCCCAGGCGCCGTTGCGGTTGGAGGCCGCGCCGAGTTGCTGGAACACCTGGGTGGTGGTGGAGCCGACGACCTTCACGCGGAGGAAGTCGGCGTTGGAGGCGTTGGAACCGTGCGCCAGGTACCACGACAGCGACAGGTTCAGCGTCCCGGTCGACGGCAGGGTGATGGCCGGTGACCGGATGCTGGTGATGCCTGCGTCGATGTCGTAGTCGCCCGCCGCGCTGCCCGCGAGCCTGCCGGTGACCAGGTCGTTGCTGCCGCTGACGGTGGTGCCGAGCTGCTTGGCGCCGCTGGAGGTGGTGGCCGCCGGGTCACCCCGCTCCCACTGGCCGGAGGTGGCGGTGTCGGTGCCCGAGGGGTTGGCCGTCCAGCCGGTCGCCGTCTCGAAGTCGTCGGAGTAGACCGTCACCGGCGGGGTGCCGGTGCCGCAGTACTGCGACTCCTTGCCGATGATCCGGTAGACGCAGTCGGCGTACTCCAGGAAGCGCAGCGTGGCCTCCCGGTTGCGGGTGGTCTGCGGGACGATCTGCTCGTCGGGCGGGTAGAAGCCCGGCGAGGAGCCGACCGGGTACATCTCGAAGGTGTAGCTGAAGATCTTGTAGACGCCCCACAGCCAGTCGTCGATCGTGCCGTCGGTGATGTAGAGGTCGCTGGCCTGCTGGGGGGTGTAGTTGTTGGTGGAGGCCATGTTCTGGCCCAGGGTCGCGTGGGCGTCGCGGTCGTCCTGGGTCAGGCCCGGGGCGGTGTCGTTGAAGGTGTAGCCGTACGGCCACAGGATCAGCTCGCCGTAGGTGTGCCAGTCGATGTGCGCCTTGATCTGCTGCACGCCGCCGACGACCCGGCTGCGCACCCAGTTGGCCACCGCCCTGACCTCGGGGGCCGACTCCGCCGCCGAGCCCCGGTAGGTGTCGCTGGAGGCCGAGCCGGAGGAGCCGCCGCAGCAGCCCCAGTTGTGGCCCCAGTTGCGGTTCATGTCGGTGCCCACGGCCGAGGAGCCGGAGTTGGGCTGGCGGTTCTTGCGCCAGGAGCGGTAGGAGCCCGTGGCGATGTCGTACTCGCCGCCGTCGGGGTTGAGGTCCGGCATGATCCAGATCTCGCGGCCGTTGACCAGGTTGGCGACGCGGCTGTCGGTGGTGTACCCGTCGGTGAAGAGGTTGAGCAGGTAGATGGCCATCTCGACGGTCAGGTGCTCGCGGGCGTGCTGGTGGTGGGTGAACAGCACCTCGGGTTCGTTCTCGTCGGTGGCGACGTTGTCACTGATCTTGACGGCGATCAGGTCGCGCCCCTCGTACGAGGTGCCGTAACTGATCTTGCGGGCGATCGTCGGGTGGTCGGCGACGATCTGGTTCACCGCGGCGGTCATCTCGGCGTAGTTGTGGTAGCCGGAGTCCGCCGGCGGGAAGTCGGCGCGTCGCTCGGGCCCGGTCGGGGATAACGACTTGGGGATCCTCGTGACGGAGTAGCCGAGCTTCTTGATCGCGGCGACCTCGTCCTCGTTGGCGGTGATCACGACCGAGTCGGGGTCGACCTGGTCGATCGCGGCACCGGTGGCGGCCACCGCGCTTCGCTGCTGGGCGGTGCTCGGCCCCTGGACCTTGTACTGATTGTTCGGTTGTGGCTCGGCCGAGGCTCCCGCCCCGGTCACACCGAGACACAACAGCGCCAGGGCGACGAACACCACGATCAGACGGCGTCTCACCTGCGTCCTCCTCAGGCACGCACTCTAGGGTTTTGTCGCGCGCCTCCACCGAGAGTCAAACAGCGGCGTTGATTAGCAAAGGCCCAAATTTTGGAGGCGGCGGGAACTCGGCGTCACGACCGGACACGGGCGGGGCGAGAGCGAGACCGGACTCAGAAGGCGACCTCGAACCACAGGGTCCTGGCCCCCTCGGGGGCGTCGTCCTGGATGCCCCAGCTGTCGGCGAGCAGGTCCACCAGGAACATGCCCCGCCCGCCCTCCGCCTCCGGGTCGTTGCGCACGTGCGGCGCCGACGCGCCGGATCCGGCGTCGCAGACCTCGACCAGCACCGCGGCCGACCCCACCGCCACCGTCATCGCGACCTCGCCGCCCTCTCCGGAACCGGAGTGGAGCACCGAGTTGGTCACCACCTCGCTCACCAGGAGGACGACGTCGTCGGACGCGGGATGCCCCTCACCGAGCAGCTCCCTGACCCGGCTCCGCGCCACCGACACCGACTCCGGAACCCCCTTGAGGGTCACCGTTGATCGAGGTGAGACGGCCCGCCGTCCGGTCGTCATGGTTGACCTCACTCCCTGACACGCATATTCCATGCACATCGCCCTGTGAGATGGCACACTCACTCACGGTGAACTGTTCTATCAAGGACTGCAATACCTCATGTTGGGATTCCGCAGATTTGCTATCAAAGGACGGAGGGAGGTAGATGCGTGGCTTCTCGACGCAGCCCCACGGCCCGTCATCGCCGTCTGATGGCTGAACTGAGCCGTCTGCGAAAGGACAGCGGGCTGACGCGGGTGGAGGTGGCCGAGCGGATCGGCTCCACCGACACCACCGTCTGGAGGTACGAGACGGGCCTGTCCCGGCCTCGCCCCTCGGACGTGTCGGCCCTCACCGATGTGTACGGCGTGACCGGGGAGGCTCGAGACTCCCTGATCCAGATGGCCGTCGAAGCCAGGAGGCGGGGCTGGTGGCACCCCCACCGCGAGACCCTGAAACCCGGTTTCGACTCCTACATCGGGCTTGAGGCGGAGGCGTCGCTCGTGCGCTCGTACGAGCCGCTGGTCGTCCCCGGCCTGATGCAGACCGAACCGTACGCACGCGCGGTGACCGAGGCGACCTCGATTGCACAGACCCCCTCCAAGGTCGAGGAGACGGTCTCCGTGCGCATCTCGCGTCAGCGGTTGCTGCACGGACCCGGTGACCCGATCCACCTCGTCGCCGTGCTCGACGAAGCGGTGATCCGGCGTCGGATCGGCGGACGCGACATCATGTCGGAGCAGCTGGAGCACCTCGTCCACCTCGGCGGGCTGCCCAACGTGGAGATACGGGTCGTCCCGTTCTCCGCGGGGGCCCATCCCGCGATGGACGGCCAGTTCTGCCTGCTCAGCTTCCCCGAACCCGAGGCTCCCGACCTGCTCTACCTGGAGCAGGCCGCGAGCGGGAGCGTGCCGGACGACCCCGAGCAAGTATGCCGATACGCCTCCATGTTCGAGAGCCTCTGCGCCATGGCTCTCAGTCAGGAGGCCTCGGCGGCCTTCATCGCTCAGATGGCGAGAAGGTTCTCCTCCCCCTAGCTGTAGAAGGAAGAAAAAGTGCGAGGGTCCACGATGGATCTGTCCGGCGCCCAGTGGCGCAAGAGCGGCCGCAGCACCAACGGAGGCAACTGCGTGGAGGTGGCGGTCGTCCCCGGTGACCCTGTGGTCGCCAGGCACAAGGCGGACGCCGACCAGCTGTATCTCGTCCGCGACTCCAAGGATCCGGGCGGCCCGGCGCTGGCGTTCACCCGGAGCGAGTGGGACGCCTTCGTCGGCGGTGTGAAGGACGGCGAGTTCGACTGACGGACCTCCGGGGGAACCTGCCTCACGGTTCCCCCGGAACCTCCGGCCACAGCCCGCCCGCGGCCCCGGCCCGGCGGGCTGTGCTCGTCACCTCACTCGTTGTCCGTCAGCTGTCGCTCATCGCCTCTTCTCTCGTGGCCCGCCGCTTGCCGGGCATCCCGTGACCCGCCGGGAATCCTCAGCGCGGGGGCCGTTCGTCGTCGCCGTTGTAGCCGAGGAGCCGCATGGCGACCTCGGGGTCCATCGCCGCGGCGAGCAGCTGTGCCCGTTCCACGGCCCGATCCCGCTGGGCCTCGGCCCTGGCCTTGGCCGCCTGCGCCCCCCTCGTGACCGCCGCCACGATCGCCGCTCCCACGACCGCCGCCAGCACGGCGACGAACACCACCACGAGCGTGCCGGAATCGGGCGAGCCCGCCCCGCCCGCCCCGCTCGTCGCGACCGTCCCGCCGTTGAGCACGTAGGTGCCCAGCGCCGTGAAGGCCGCCAGCGCGGCCAGGCTGGCCGCGATCACGAACACCGTCCGCAACCTCCCGCGACGCGGCGCGGGGGCGGCGGGCGGCGGGGGCGGCGGCGGCGCCGGGCGACGCGCCGGGGTGTCGTCGCCCCAGGGCACGAAGTCGGGTTCGGACACCGCCGCCGGGAACCCCGGCGACCCTGAAGACACCGGGGACACCGGGGACACAGCGGTCGACACCGTGCTCGACACCGTGCTCGACATCGCGCTCGGCACCGTGGAGCCGTTGCCGTTGCCCGTGAGCACCGCGCCGTGGATGACCGCGCCGGCGGGTTCGAGCCGGGGCAGCGCCGGCGGGACGGGCAGGGCGCGCGCCACGTGGCTGTGCTCGCGGTGCGCCCGCGCCGCCTCCAGGTGATACTCCTCGATCTCGTCGTAGAAGTCCTGCGAGTCGTAGACGGAGCCGTCGATCAACGGCCCCCGCCTGCGTTCCAGGATCGCGACCACGTCGTCACCGTTGAGCGTCTTGTGCGCCTCCAGCGCGTGCGCCAGGCACAGCACGTCCCGCCGGTGCTCGCGCAGCAGCTCCTCGGTCCGCTCCAGCAGGCCCACCAGGTTGAACTCGATGCGCTCGCCCAGCACGTCGGGTGCCAGCGGCTGGCCGCCGCCCGGCGCCTTGGTGAAGCCGATCCCCCCGCCGCCGGGCTTGGGCATCGACTTGCCGCCCATGATCTCCAGCTCCTGCAGCGCGGGCACCGAGGTCACCCCGCGGCCCATGCCCCAGTGCGCCTCCATCAGCGCGGTGAGGTACGTCGCGGAGAACAGGTCGCCGGAGACACCGGAGGAGTTGTCCTCGCCGAAGAACATCCGCTCCCCCGCCAGGGAGGCGAGCGAGACCATGATGTCGGCCTCGTGCTCGGACTTCCAGCGGGTGAACTGGTCCTCGGGCTTGATGCTCGCGACCATGCCGAGGTAGTCGGCGCCCTTCTCGATCGTGGCGATGTCGATCTCGAGGTGGTAGCGGGTGCGGTACGCCGCCACGGCGTGGCAGGCCTCGTGCACCGCCACGGCGTGCCGCTCGCGCTCGATGTACTCCACGTCCTCGGGCGGCCCGAGCTGCTTGAGCCGCTTGGCGCGGGTCACGTCCGACCAGGTGATGATCTCCCGGCCGTCGCGGATGGCGGTGATCAGCGACTCGTTCACCAGGTCCTTGATCGTGGCACCGGTGGCGTAGGGCGTGATCGTCGCCAGCTTGTCCAGCTGCGCGTCGGTCAGCTCGTGGTCGACCTTGTCGAAGTAACCGCGATAGGTGCGGACCCGGCCCGCCTTCGACGGGTAGCCCACCTTGTAGATGCGGTCGATGCGCCCCGGCCGCAGCAGCGCCTCGTCCAGCGAGTTGGGCATGTTGGTGGCCATCATGACCAGGATCCGGTACTTCGGCGGCGGCTTGGGCCGCATGCCGAAGAGCCTTCGCACGTGCCGGTTGACGATGCCCCTCGGCTTCTTCAGGCCGGACAGCTCGGTGAGCAGCGCCTGCAGCGTGCCCGGGTCGCCGCCGCCCCCGCCCATGCCGCCCATCATGAAGCGGCTGCGCCCGGTGTCGGGTTCCTTCGGCCCGGCCGCGCCGCCGCGGCTCAGCAGCCACCGGGTGTCCTCGCTGAGATAGCCGAAGCCGTGACATCCGGCGGTGTGCGGGGAGAACCCGGGAGCGCCCCTGGGGCCCTGCTGCGCCAGCGAGCCGCGCTTGCCGAGGGAGTCGGCCTCGTCGAAGAAGACGATCACGCCCCCGTACCGCAGCGAGAGCTTGCGCAGCTTCCTGAACAGCGACTTCACCTTCAGGATGCCGATGCCCATGAACATGTTGACGAACGCGCCGGGGTCGACGAACACGTACGGCTTGCCGGTCTCCCCGGCCACGGCCTCGGCCATCAGGGTCTTGCCGGTGCCCGGCGGGCCCCACAGCAGCAGGCCGCTGGGCACGTAGCCGCCGCGCTCCTCGATGGCGTCCGGCCTCTCCAGGAAGACGATGTTCTCCTTGACCCGCTCGACGACGTGGTCCTGGCCCCAGACGTCGGTGAAGCGGGTCTTGATGTCGTCGGGGAAGTACGTCTCCACGCCGCCCCGCGACAGCAGCCAGAACAGGCCGATGAACTGGAAGGCGATGAAGAAGAACGCGAAGGCGAGCTGCGCCACGTAGGGCAGGGCCTGCCAGAGCAGCGCGGGCGCCTGGAAGAGCGCGAGCGCCGGAGAGGTGTCCAGCACCTCGCCGAGGATGAGGGCGAGCACCGCGATCCAGAACACCCACTTGATGGCGCGCGCCATCCTGAAGCGGTTCCAGTCGGAGAAACGGCGGTGGGTCCAGCGCTCGAAGCCGCCGAACACGCTACGCGTCCAGAACCGGTTGTATCCGGCGGAACGCTCGCTGACGAAGAAGTGGAGCTGGCGCAGGAACTCGATTCCCAGGAGCCAGAAGATCCAGGGAGCCGCGATCGCGGTGGTGATCATCCCATCCCGGAATGTCATGATGCCCTCGTATGAGGCCATCTCACTCCATACCAGGATGAAATAGATGGTCGTAAGAATGAGGAGGAATTTGATCCGGTCCCAGAACGGCATCTTCTTGCGCTTGTCGGGATGCGGATCCGTCGGACCGGAACCGGGAGCCCGGAGTCCTTCGAAGTTGGGAGGCGGTGGAGGTGACTTCATGGACGGGCTTCTCCTCACCCGGCGAGCCGCTTGACCTTGAACGATTGCGCGATCTTCTCGAACTCCCCGGCGCGCTTCCGGTAGCAGTCGGCCGAGCAGCGGATCAGCAGGGTGGAGACCTGCTTGCCGTCCTCGGCCAGGTAGGAGGTGAGGTCGAAGGTCTCGGTCCCGGCCCCCTTGATCGCGTAGTTGAACCGCACGTGCACCCCGCGCAGACCGTCACCCGGCTGGAGCACCTCGTCGGCGAGCAGCTCGAAGTCCTGCAACGGATAACCGGGGATCTTCGCGTACTCCGTGCGCACCGTCTCGGTGACGGGCAGGACGGAGTTGCGCATGGTGTTCAGGGACAACGAGTCCTGCTCCTCGGGGAGCAGCTTGGCGATCCGGGCGAAGACGAACGGCTCGTCTCCGGTGCCGTAGCCGAGAAGGTGGTCGGCGGACGGCTCGGCGTGGGCGTCGTAGGCGGCCGACCAGATCAGCTGCTTGCGCAGTTGCGCGGTGGCCGATTCGGGATCGGCCCCGATGGTCGCCTTGTCCAGCGCCACCTGGTCGACCTTGTGCCAGGTCGCCGGAACCTTGAAGTACGTCTGCCCGTCGTCGTGGCGGACGTAGGTGAACTCGGCACGTGCGCATCCCGTGAGCCCGCCGACCATGGCGGAGACGACCGCCACGGCAACCACGGCGAACCCGGCCCTCGATCTTCTCACCAGGGCTATACCTCCGCTTTACGGGTTAACGAGGTGGTTGTGCCCGTTTTTCATGTGACTCTCTCCTCTCCCGGCACACCCAATCCAAGAAAAATTGACCAAATCTTTCCGGGAACCCGGTCTCACTTGTTACACAATGCCGCCGTTGGATTCCCGACAACATTGAACCCTCACCCCACGACCGGAGAACAGAGGCAGGCGAACCTTCTGTCGCCTCTTTCTTCCCCCGGCACTTTCGGCGACGCTTTCGCGGATCGGCCCGTCGTGTCCGGCCGGAAACACGAGAAACACGAGAAACATAAGAAACACGGAAAACATCGGTAACACCGGAAACACGGGAAAGACGGAACACGAAGGGCCGGAGGGGGCGAACCCCCTCCGGCCCCTCCGGCCCTCCGGCCGCCTCGTTCCCGGATTTCTAGGTCAGGTCCTCACACTTCCTCGCGTCGGGATCGTCGGCCGCCTGCGGCACCCAGCGGACGTTGGCGAACGAGGCGGAGAAGGCCCCCTCGGTGTAGACGAGGAACGGCGTGTTGACCACCTCCAGATCGAGGCCGCCCGCGGCGAAGCAGGCGATGGGGATCTTGACGGTCGACCTGGTCCCCACCGGAAGCCCCTG
Organism: Streptosporangium nanhuense; assembly: GCF_059358815.1. Taxonomy (NCBI): domain Bacteria; kingdom Bacillati; phylum Actinomycetota; class Actinomycetes; order Streptosporangiales; family Streptosporangiaceae; genus Streptosporangium; species Streptosporangium nanhuense. Next base: position 391,992 of record NZ_JCADBG010000001.1, on the reverse strand, counting down.
GAAGAGGGAGGTCGCCACCACCTCGGAGAAGCACGGGTAGACGCAGTGGACGCTGAGCACGGTCCTGGCGGCCGGGGGCTGGTGGACGATCGTGTCGAAGACCAGCGCCCCCTTCGCGTTGAGATAACCCCGCAGGTCCGTGCCGCCCGCCGGGTTCTGCAGATAGAACTGGGCGGGGCCGGTGCCGGTCCAGGTCGCCTTCAGGCCGTCCTGCTGCACGTTGACGTCCGACTGCACCACGCCGATCTCGGCGTGCGCCGCCTGGCCGTCGGGGCCGATCTCGGTGCCGCCCCAGTTCTCCGCGGAGCCGATGAAGCTCCTGTACGGCGCGATGTCGGTCCGGTTGAAGATCTCCAGCTCCTCGCTCGCCTCGCCACCGCCGCCCTGCTCGCCACAGCCGAACGGGGGCGCGGTCTCGTCGAGCGCCCCGACCTGCCCGCTCTGGCCGTCGCGCAGGCCGTACCCGAGCGGGAACAGCGGGTCGTAGCCCTCGGCGCCCGGGTTCAGCGGCGACTGGCAGGCGCTCTTCGGCCACGAGAACGGCAGCCTGCCCGTGAAGCCGTCGCGGTGCCTGCCCCGCACGAGCACGTCGGCGACGCCGCCGCCCTCGGTGCCGGGCAGCCACGCGGCGACGAACGCGTCGGAGCGGTTGAGCTCCTTGTTCATCCAGAGCGGCCGTCCGCCGACGAAGACGGTGACGACGGGCGCGGCCTTGCCGGTGACCTTGTCGAGCACCGCGAGGTCACCGGGGTAGATCTTGGCGGCCTCCAGCGTGCGCCGCGAGAGGTCGCCGACGCCCTCGGCGTACGGCGTCTCGCCGATCACCGCGATGACCGCGTCGTACGCCGAGGGGTCGACGCCGTCGCCGGTCTCGCTGAAGGTGACGTCGGCCTCGCCGAGCGTCTCGCGCAGGCCGCCGAGGATCGTCGTGCCGCCCGGGAAGTCGGCGTTGACGTTGCCGGTGCCCTGCCAGGTGAGGGTCCACCCGCCGGTCTGGTTCTGCAGGCTATCGGCGCTCTTGCCGACCACCAGGACCTTGGAGTTCGCGGCCAGCGGCAGCACCCTGCCGTTGTTCTTGAGCAGGACCTGCGACCTGCGCACGGCCTCCCTGGCGAGCCTCTTCGACTCCAGCGCCTCGGCCGACCCGGCGAAGGCGCGCCTGGAGGGCTTGGGACCGTCGAGCACCCCGGCGCGCAGCTTCACCCGCAGGATGCGCGTCACCGCGTCGTCGATGCGCGCCACCGGGATCGCGCCGCTCTCGACCTGGGCGATCGTGTTGGCGATGAACGCCTTCCAGTCGTTGGGCACCATCACCACGTCGATGCCCGCGTTGATCGCCTGGGCGCAGCTCGCGTTGGTGCACCCGGCGACCTGGCCGATGCCGTTCCAGTCGGAGACGACGACGCCGTCGAAGCCCATCTTCCGCTTGAGGATGTCGTCGACGACGCGCTTGCTGCCGTGCAGCTTGCCCTCGTTGATACCGAGCTCGGCGTTCGTCCAGCTGTTGAACGAGACCATCACGCTCTGGGCCCCGGCCGCGAGGGCGCCGTAGTAGCCCTGGCCGTGCAGATTGATCATCTCGGCCTCGGACGCGGGGTTGACGCCCTGGTCTGTGCCCTTGAGGGTGCCGCCGTCACCGATGAAGTGCTTGGCGGTGGCGATGACGCCGTCCTGGCCGATGCCGCGCGGGTGCCTGCCCTGCAGGCCCTTCACGGCCTCGTACCCGTACGCCCGGGTGATCCGGGGGTCCTCGGAGAAGCCCTCGTAGGTGCGGCCCCACCGGTCGTCCCGCGGGACGGAGACGCTGGGCGCGAACGCCCAGTCCTGGCCGGTGGCGCGCATCTGCCGGGCGGTCGCCGCCCCGATGTCGCGCACGAGGCACGGATCCTGGGCGGCGCCCAGCCCGATGTTGTGCGGGAAGACCGTCGTGCCGTGGACGTTGTTGTTGCCGTGGACGGCGTCGATGCCCCAGATGACGGGGATCTTCGCGCGGGTGGCGACGGAGGCGTTCCAGTAGGCGTCGGCGAGGTCGAGCCAGGCCCGCTGCGTGGCGTGCTTGTCACGGCCCGGCCAGGAGCCGCCGCCGTTGAGCACCGAGCCGATGAAGTACTGCCCGACCTCGGCGGGGGTGATCGCGGCGATCTCCGGCTGGGTCATCTGGCCGACCTTCTCGGCGAGCGTCATGCCCGCGAGGATCTTCGCCACCCGCTTCTCGTCGGACCGGTCCCGCTCGATCCGGCTCTTGACCTTGGGCCACTCGGAGAGGGTGGGCAGCTTCTTCTCGATGCGGGCGCAGCCGCGGGAGTCGAGGGCGGGCTTGCCGATCACCGGCTGCCGGCCGCCCGCCGCGGTCTCGGCGCCCGCGCTCGAAATCCCGGTGGTACCCGCTGACAGGACGGCGAGACTCGCCAGGACCGCGAGTCCGCTCCGGCGGGCGCCCCGTCGGGCGAAGGGTCTGATCATCGAGGATCCGTTCTTCAGGTACTGCGGAGTCCGCACTGCGCAGATCCTGACGCCGTGATCCGGCCGAGTCAATACTCTTGCGAGAGCGCTCTCTCGGTTAAATATGTGATCTACGGGCGGTTCACGGCTCGCGAACCCTTACAACCAGGCACATCGCCGCGGCCACGCTCTCGGGCGCGAGATCCGGATGAGAGCGCTCTCAGCAAATCGGACACCCTCTCTGCGAGGCGGTGCCGGACAGTCGGCGGTCAGGGACACGGCGCCGCCGCGGCCGGGGGCCGGGCTCCGGCCGCGGCGGCGCCCGCACCGGAGCGTCCGCGTCCGGGACGCCCAGGATGTCCGGGCGGATCACCGGTGCGGCTCGGAAAGGAGCTCCTCGGGGATCACGTCGGGGACGCCGCGCAGGCTGACGAGCGAGACCACCGCGAGTACGGCGATCACCGCCGCGGCGGTGATCGCGGTCACCTCGACCCCGGTGACGAAGGCCGCCCTGGCGGCCTCGGCGACGGTCTCCCCCAGCCGGGCGGGGAGCGCCGCGACCGCCTCCAGGGCCGTGGGCAGCGACTCGCCGACCGTGACGGCCACATCTCCGGGGAGCCCCGCCGGAAGCCTGAGCTCGCTCCGGTAGACGCCGGTGAGGACGCTGCCCAGGACGGCGATGCCCAGCGCGCCGCCCAGCTCGAAGGAGGTCTCGGAGATCGCCGCCGCGGCGCCTGCCCGCTCCCTGGGCACGCTCGCGAGCACGGTGTCGTTGGTGACGGTGAACGTCAGCCCGATGCCCACCCCGCAGACGATCATCAGGGGGAGGAAGTAGAGGTAGGGGGTGTCGAGGGCGATCCGGCTGTAGCCGGCGAAGGCCACGGCGGCCAGCGCCAGGCCGAGCGCCACCACCCTGGCCCGGCCCATCCGGGTGATCAGCCCCGTCGCCAGGACCCCGCCGACCGCCGCCGACAGGCCTCCGGGCAGTCCCGCGAGACCGGCCCGCAGGGGCGACCAGCCCAGCACGAGCTGGAAGTACCAGGCGAAGATCAGCGAGAGCGCGGACATGCCGAAGATGGCGACGAGGTTGGCGCCGACAGAGGCGGTGAAGGCCCGGCGCCGGAAGAGGCGGACGTCGATCAGCGGCTCGGCGAGCCGGGTCTGCCGCCAGGCGAACAGTGCCAGCGCGGCGATCCCGGCGGCTCCCGCCACCAGCACGCCGGTGGTGGCGAGGCCGTGCACGGCAGCCTCCTTTACAGCGTAGATCACGCCGATCACGCCGGCCACGGACAGCGGCACGCTCACGAGGTCCACCCGCCCGGCGGCGGGGTTGCGCGACTCCGGGAGCACGGCGAAGCCGATGACCAGGATGAGCAGCATCACCGGCAGGTTGATCAGGAAGACCGAGCCCCACCAGAAGCGGTCGAGCAGCAGGCCGCCGACGACCGGCCCCAGGGCGAACCCGCCCGCGCCCATCCCGCTCCACAGGCCGACCGCCGTGGTCCGCTCCTTGGGGTCGGTGAAGACGTTGCGGATGATCGACAGCGTCGAGGGCATGATCATGGCGCCCGCCACGCCGAGCAGCGCGCGGGCGGCGATGAGCAGTTCGGGAGTGGGGGCGTAGGCGGTCACCGCCGAGGCCACGCCGAAGGCCCCGGCACCGATGAGGAGCAGCCGCCTGCGGCCGATCCGGTCGCCGACGTTGCCCATCGTGATCAGCAGCCCGGCGAGCGCGAAGCCGTACACGTCACCGATCCACAGGATCTGGGTCGACGAGGGCCGCAGGTCGGCGACCAGCTGGGGAAGGGCGAGGTGCAGGACGGTGAGGTCGATGGAGAGGAGCAGCGTCGCCAGGCAGGCGACGGCGAGGATCGCCCATTTGCGGCGACTCGTGATCGGGGAGTGGTCGTTCATGCCGGTCATCGTGACCGGCGGCGCTGACGGCCCGCGTACCTCCCGCTGACGGCCACACTGACGACCGCGCTGACGACCGCGCCGACGAGGACGCGCACTGTCAGGGCGAGGTCACCTGTCGAGCATCGCGAGCACCTCGCCGCGCGACAGGCGGGTTCCCGCGCGCCACTCCTCCTCGTACGCGGCGTCGCCGGTCCGGGCGCGGACGGCCGCCGTGAGCCCGGCGTCGAGGTTGGCCGCCGAGGTGCCGCTGAGGGCCGTGGCCGCGCCCAGCAACCGGGCCGCCCCCCTGGCGTCGCCCTCCAGCAGGGCGACCTCCGCCAGGCCCTCGATCGCCGAGCCCGCCACCAGCCGGTAACGCCGCAGCGCCGGTTCCAGTGCCCTGCGGTAGTGGGTCCTCGCCCCGGCCCCGTCCCCGCCCGCCCTGGCGATCCGGCCCAGGTCGACGGTGACGCGCAGCCGGATCTCCTCGGTGGTGTACCAGTCATGCGTGCACAGCTCCAGCGCCCTGCGGGCGAGGGTGAGCGCCTCCTCCAGATCCCCGCGGAGCCTGGCGATCTCGCCGAGGCCGCGATGGACCTTGGCCATCACGTCGGGGGCACCCGCCGGGCGGGCGTGTTCGGCCGCGCGGAGGTACGCGGCGTGGGCGGTCTCCAGGTCGCCGTCGCGTACGGTCATCGCGGCCTCGTGGCAGAGAAGCTCCGCGATGTCCTCCCCCGACCCGAGCTCCTCCGCCAGCCGGAGCGCCTCACCGGTCAGCGCGCGCGACGCGGCCCGGTCCTGCCGCAGGTCGGCGAGCCCGGCCAGCTCGGCCAGCGTGAGCACGCTCCCCCAGCGCTCCCCCATGGAACGGAACAGCTCCAGCGCCTCCTCGAAGAAGCGCTCGCCCCTGCCGGTGTCGCCGCCGTGCAGGTAGTAGTAGCCGTGGCCGAATTGCGACAGCGCCCGCAGCCACGGCTCGGCGGCGGCGGGGACCGGCGGCGGCCCCGAGAAGGAGGCGGGCGGGCCGGTGTACATCGGCCACAGCATGCCCAGGAACGGCCACCGGTACGGCCGGTCGATCGGCGGGATGATCGGGACGATCGTCTCCAGCAGGGCGAGATGCCGTGGCGACCGCGACTCACCGGCGAAGGCCACGAGCACGCACAGGGCGTACTCCTCCTCCATCCCCTCGACCGGTCCTCTCACCCGCCCTTCCGCCGGGACGGCGCCCTCCGCGGGGAGCGATCCGATCGCGACCAGCAGGTCGGTGGCCAGGCCCGCGCCCTCCGAGCGACGGCCCCGCAGCCACCAGTACATGGCGAGCCCGGCGAGCAGGCGCAGCCCCCACGCGATCCTGCCGGTGTCGACGGACCAGCGCAGCGCGGCGTGCAGGTCGTCGCGCTCCTCGTCCAGCCGCCGCAGCCACTCCAGCTGCCCGGCGCCGCGCAGGTGGGAGTCCGCGGTGGCCGCCAGGTCCGCGTAGTACGAGGCGTGCGCCTCGCGGCGCGCCTCGGTCTCACCGGTCTCGGCCAGCCGTTCCGCGCAGTACGCGCGGATGGTCTCCAGCATCCGGTAGCGCCCGCCCACCCGTTCGACGAGCGACTTCTCCGCGAGGGAACTCAGCAGGTCGACCGCCTCGTCCTCCCGCAGCCCGCACACCCGCCCGGCCGCCTCCAGCGTCGCGCCGCCCGCGAAGACGGTGAGCCGCCCGGCCAGCGACCGCTCGTCGTCGTCGAGCAGGTCCCAGCTCCAGGCGACCACGGCGCGCAGCGTCTGGTGCCGGGGCAGCGCGGTGCGGCTGCCGCGCGACAGCAGCCGGAACCGGTCGTCCAGCCGGGAGGCCACCTCGGCCACCGGCAGGGAGCGCAGGCGCGCCGCGGCCAGCTCCAGCGCGAGCGGCAGGCCGTCCAGGGCGCGGCAGATGCCCAGCACCTGCTCGACGTTGGCGTCGTCGACGCGGAAACCGGGACGCACGGCCGCCGCCCTGTCGGCGAGGAGCCGTACGGCGGGGTAGGTCAGGGCCTCGCCCGCCCCGGCGCCCGTCCTCGGCACCGGCAGCGGGGCGACCGGGTGGAGCACCTCCCCGGTGATGCCGAGCGCCTCCCTGCCGGTGACCAGGACGCGCAGCCCCGGGCAGGCGGCGAGCAGGCGGTCGGCGAGCTCGGCGACCTCCGCGACCAGGTGCTCGCAGTTGTCCAGGACGAGCAGCATGGGACGGTCGGACAGCACCGCGACCAGCCTGGTCAGGGGGGCGGGCACCGGGCGGCCGGGGTCGGGGAGCAGACCGGCGTCGCGGACGCCCAGCGCGCCCAGGACGGCCCGGGCCGCCTCCCCTCCGCCGAGGACGGGGGCCAGTTCCACGAAGCACACCTCGCCCCGCTCCCCCGCGGCGACCTCACCGGCGAGCCGGGTCTTGCCCGCGCCCCCGGGACCGACCAGGGTGACCAGCCTCACCTCGCCGAGCAGCGCGCGGAGCCTGGACATCTCCTCCTCCCTGCCGACGAAGCTGGTCAGCGGGGCCCACAGTCCCGACCTGACGGGCGGGGCGACACCGGCGGCGGGGGCGGCGGGGGCGCTGCTGAGGGCGGGGTCGGCCCTGAGCACCGCCAGGTGCACGGCGGCCAGTTCCGCCGACGGGTCCACGCCGAACTCCTCACCGAGGACCCGCCTTGCCCCCTCGTACACCTCCAGGGCCTCGGCCCGCCTGCCCGAGCCGTACAGGGCGCGCATCAGCTGCCCGTACAGCCGCTCCCTGAAGGGGTGGGCCGCGGTCAGCTCCTGCAGCTCGGCGACGAGCTCGCGGTGGCGGCCCAGCTCCAGCTCCGCCTGGACGCGGTCCTCCACGCAGTCGAGCCTGAGCCTCTCCAGCCTGGCCGAGGGCGCCCGGGCGAACGGCGACTCCCCCACGTCGGCGAGCGCGGGCCCGCGCCACAGGGACAGGGCCTCGCCCAGCAGCCCGACGGCCCGGCCGCGCTCGCCGGAGGCCAGGGCCCGGCGGCCTTCGGCGGCGAGCCGTTCGAAGCGGTGGGCGTCGACCGCGTCGGCGTCGGCCGCGAGCCGGTATCCCGCCGGGTGGAACTCGATCATCTCCTGGACGCCGAGCGCCCTGCGCAGCCGCGACACCTGGGACTGCAGGGCGTTGGCGGCGCTCGCGGGCGGATCGTCGCCGTACAGGCCGCCGATCAGCCGCTCGACGGTCACGACCCTCCCCGCGTCGAGGAGGAGCATCACGAGCAGCGCGCGCATCCCCTGCCCGCCCACGACGACCACGCGCCCGCCGTCGAGCCGGATCCGGGTGGGGCCGAGGATGTCGAACCGCATGTCCCGATTATCGGGGCATCCCACCCTCCGCCGATCATCACCGATCGGGGTCCGTACGTGTAACGCCGGATGATCTCTGATACGACATATATCTACATGTCAGGACTTTAGGGAAAAAAGATCTTTCCTTGGCGCCGGAAAGGGCGAGGCAGGCGGGGTAGGGACTCCACTGGCCGCCCCGCCAGGGAACGGCTGCCGGGGGTCTCCACGCGGAGGTGTTCGATGAAACAGGTCTACGGCTGGGACCAGGGCGAGAACGAGCCCGGCGACCCCTTCGGGGCGACCGTCGAGAACCTGTTCGCCGAGGTGTGGTCCAGGGCGGGGATCTCGAACCGCGACCGGCGCATGCTGCTGGTCGGCCTGCTCGTCGGCCAGGGCATGGACGCCGACGTCGGCCTCCAGCTGGACACGGCGCTGCGGACCGGCGACCTCACCCCCGAGGAGCTCCGCGAGGTCGTCGTCTTCCTCACCCACTACGCCGGATGGCCCCGGGGCGCCAGGCTCAACGGCCAGGTCGAGGAGCTGATCGCCCGCGTCATGAGATCCTGACGCCGTCCGGCGGGCCGCCCGCCCGCCGCGAGGGGGACGCGACCGCACCCGCGAAGCCGCCCGCCCCGAGAAACGGCCGCACGGCCCGGAACCGCACCCCCGAGGTCACGGCCGCACGCGCGAGACCGTCCGGCCGCCGGGGTCGGAGTCTCAAGGTCAGAGTCTCTCGACGTTGGGTCCCCGACAGCGGTTCCTGGTGTCGAAGACGAGGACGCTCGCCCTCTGGACGAGCTCGTAGTCGAAGCAGTCGTGGTCGGTGAGGACCACCACCGCGTCCGCCGCCGCCAGTTCCCGTTCCGAGAACGCGACGACCTCGACGCCCTGCGGCAGCAGGAAGCAGTCCACGTGCGGGTCGGCGGCCCGCACGTCCGCGCCCAGCTTGCGAAGGCTCCTGACCACCTCGATCGCGGGTGACTCGCGGCAGTCTCCGGCGTTCTTCTTGTACGCGAGGCCGAGCGCGAGCACCCGGCTGCCGTTGACCGGCTTGCGCGACCGGTTCAGCGCGAGACCGACCCGGTGCACGACGTGGTCCGGCATGTGGGCGTTGATGTCGTTGGCCAGCTCCACGAACCGGAAGTTGTGCCCCAGGCTGCGCTTGACCTTCCACGACAGGTACGACGGGTCGATCGGCAGGCAGTGCCCGCCCACCCCGGGACCGGGGGTGAAGCGCATGTAGCCGAACGGCTTGCTGGAGGCGGCGTCGATCGCCTCCCAGACGTCGATGCCGAGCTGCTGGGCGAAGATCGACAGTTCGTTCACCAGGGCGATGTTGACGTGCCTGAAGGTGTTCTCCAGGAGCTTGCACAGCTCGGCCACCCGGGGCGAGGAGACCGGCACGACCTCGCGCACGATCCGCGCGTAGAACGCCCGGACCCGCTCCAGGGACGCCCCGTCGATGCCGGAGACCACCTTGGGGGTGTTCTCCAGGCGCCAGCGCCCGTTGCCCGGGTCGATCCGCTCCGGGCTGTAGCCGAGGTGGAAGTCGCGCGGAGCGCACAGCCCGGAGCCCTCCTCCAGCAGGGGCAGCAGGTACTCCTCCGTGGTGCCCGGATAGGTGGTGGACTCCAGCACCACCGTGGCGCCCCGCCGCAGCAGCGGGGCGATCGACTCCCCCGCCGCCGCGATGTGGCGCAGGTCGGGAACGCCCTCGCGGAGCGGGGTCGGCACGGTCACCACGCACACGTCGAACCCCTCGGCGACGCCGTAGTCGGCGGCGGCCAGGTAGCGGCCGGTGCGGTGGGCGGCGGCCAGCGTCTCGTCGCCGACGTCCTCGACGTAGGACTCGGCGGCGTTGAGCCGCTTGACCCTCCGGCGGTCGACGTCGACGCCCACCACGTCGAACCCCGCCGCGACGGCCCGCATCGCCAGGGGCAGGCCGACATATCCCTGACCGACCACGACCAGTTTCTCTCCCACGGCAGGACCTCCGCCACCTCGGAAAAAGGAGAATACGACACGACTTTAGGAGCAGGTATTATCGCCATACCAATTCAGCAATAATCCGGGCGTGTCGCGGTCCACTCCCCCCGAAATGCGACACCTTTACCGGCGCCATTCACCACACATCCCCGATAAAGGGTGAAACACTACATATTCCCGGAAGAAAAATTGTCCTCCCAGCTCGGAGCGGCTGCGAAACCCGTCCGACCGCCGGGGAAAGAGACCCGAGGGCCCGCATGTCGGTCCGCCCGAGCACCAAGGATCATCAGTAACATTCACCCGTGCATTCGACGTGCGACATCGACACCGAATCGAAAAAGGGGACCGGTTGATGGCGGGCGGCACGCGTCCCCGCGTCCTTCCGCGAAATCCCGTCCCCGCCCCGCCCCCGGCCCCTCCCGGCACCGCCGCGAACAGCCCGGCTCCTTCCGGCACCGCCGCGAACAGCCCGGCTCCTTCCGGCACCGCCGCGGACACCCCGGCTCCCGGCAGCGCCGCGGACGCCCCGGCGAGGATTCCCTTCAACCGGACGCACCTGTCCGCGAACGAGCTCGACTATCTCGCGGAGGCCGTGCGCCGGGGGTCCACCTCCGGGGACGGGCCGTTCACCAGGCGGGCGGCCGAACTGCTGAGGGAGATGACCGGGACCCGGCAGGTCCTGCTGACCACCTCCTGCACGCACGCCCTGGAGATGTCGGCGATCCTGCTCGACCTGCGGCCCGGCGACGAGGTGATCATGCCGTCGTTCACCTTCGTCTCGACGGCCAACGCCTACGCGCTGCGCGGCGCGGTGCCGGTCTTCGTCGACTGCAGGCCCGACACCCTCAACGTGGACGAGCGGCTGATCGAGGCCGCGATCACCGACCGCACGCGCGCCGTGGTGGTCGTCCACTACGCCGGGATCGCGTGCGCCATGGAGGAGATCGGCGAGATCTGCGACCGCTACGGCCTCCCCCTCGTGGAGGACAACGCCCACGGCCTGGGCGGCTCCTACCGGGGGCGTCCGCTGGGGGCGTTCGGCAGCGTGGCCGCGCAGAGCTTCCACGAGACCAAGAACGTGCAGTGCGGGGAGGGCGGCGCGCTGCTGCTCAACGACGCCGGCCTGATGGCGCGCGCCGAGGTCATCAGGGAGAAGGGCACCGATCGCAGCCGCTTCTTCCGCGGCCAGGTGGACAAGTACCGGTGGGTCGACATCGGCTCCAGCTACCTGCTGTCGGACATCCTCGCCTCGCAGCTGACCTCGCAGCTGGAGTCGTTCGCCGAGACCCAGGCCCGGCGGCTCGCCGTCTGGCGGGCCTACCACGAGGGCCTGGCCGGCTGGGCGGCCGCGAACGGGGTCGGCCTGCCGACGGTCCCCGACGGGTGCGCGCACCCCGCGCACCTGTACTACCTGCTGCTCCCCGACCTGGCGAGCCGCGGGGCCCTCATCGCCCACCTCGGCGACAGGGGCGTGCAGGCGACGTTCCACTACCAGCCCCTGCACGCCGCCCCCGCCGGTCTGCGGTACGGCCGGACGGCCCCGGGCGGGTGCCCGGTCACCGAGAGCGTCGCCGACCGCCTGGTGCGGCTGCCGCTCTTCGCCGACCTGGGCGCGACCGGCGTGACGCGCGTGATCGACGCCGTACGGAGCCACGAGGTGCGCCGATGGCCTGGCAGGACGTGACGGGGGGCGGGGCCCCGCGCATCGCGGAGTCCCCGCTCGACTCGGCCAGGTTCGGCCGCCCGGTGGAGCGCCTCACCGTCCCCGCGGAGTCCCGGTCGCCGTTCCCCGCGGTTCGCGAGGCCGTGCTGGGGTCGAGGGCGGACGTCATCGTGCTGCGTTACCCGGCCGAGCACGTCGGCTGGTTCGCCGAGCTGACCGCGCTCGGCCGCACCGCCGTGTTCGCGGACTCGCTGACGTACTGGCGCCTGCGCGCGGGACGCGGGCGCGCGCCGGAACCGCCGGGGGATCTCCAGCCGACGCAGAAGGTCACCCTGGCGGCGGTACGCGAGTCGGTCTCCGACATCTTCGCCGCCTACCGGAACCACTACCTGGCCAACCCGCTGTTCGAGGGCGCCGACGCACTGGCGGGCTACCGGGAGTGGGCGCTGCGGTCGGCCGCCGAGGGGGGATGCGTGGCGCTGCGCGAGTGGAGCCCGGCCGCCCGCCCCGGTCAGGCCGCGCCGCCGGAGAGGCTGCTGTCCGCCGTACCTCCGGGAGGGTTCCCGTCCGGCGCGCCTTCGCGATGGCACCCTTCCGCCGCGCACCCGTCCGCGGCATCTCCGCAAAGGCACCCGTCCGCCGTACCTCCGGAAGGCGGTCGTCACCCCGCCGCGGCCGGGGAGGGGATCCTCGCGCTGGCCACGCTCGCGGACGACGACGAGCGGACGGAGATCCTGCTCGCCGGCGTGGTCTCCCGGGCCCGGGGACGCGGCCTGTACGCCCACCTGCTGGCGGCGGTGGAGGGACGCGCCCTGGCCCGGGGCGCGCGGGAGGTCGTCATCTCCACCCAGGGGCACAACACCGGGGTGCAGCGGGCGTGGGCGAGATACGGGTTCGAACCCGCCCTCACCTTCCTCACCGTTCACCTGGTCCGGAGCCGGCTGCTGCGTGGACGGCGCCGGTAGTGCCGCCCGGCTGCCGGGGAACCCCCGGCGCGGCCGGGGACCCGACGCGCTCGCACACGACGTAGGTCGGCCGTCCCATGCCGTTGCCGTGGATGCGCCCGACGTACTCGCCGAGCACGCCGACGGCCATCAGCTGGGCGGACGAGAAGATCGCGATCATCGACGCGATGGTGGTGAACCCGGCCACCGTGGTGTCGCCGGTGGCGAAGTGCCACAGGACGGCGCAGCCCAGCAGGAGGCCGACGACACCGGTGAGGAACCCGAGGTAGCTGGCCGCGCGGAGTGGGGCCGTGCTGTAGCCGAGGAGCATGTTCGTCGCGTGCCGCAGCAACAGGCCCGGCGTGTAGTTGGAGCGCCCGTGGCCGCGCTCGTTCATGTCCACCCGGACCGATCCCACCCGGGTGGTCACCCATGACAGGGCCACGTCGACGGAGGCGTGCGGCCCGGACAGTTCCTGGAAGCCGTCGCGCAGGCGCGTACGGAAGGCACGGAAGGCGCTGATCGTCCGCGCGGCGCGGATGCCCAGCCCACCGGCCATCGCGGTCTTGACCGACCGGGAGGCGAGGCTGCGGACCAGCCCGTGCTCCTCGCGGCGCGGGACGCCGTACACGAGGTCGAGGCGGTCTCCCTCCAGGGCGGCCAGCAGGAGGGGGATCTGCTCCGGCGGGTGCTGCAGGTCGTCGTCCATCGTGACGACGACCTCGAACTCCGCCTCCCTGATCCCGGCGACCAGCGCGTTGTGCTGGCCGTAGTTGCGGGACAGGTGCAGGGCGCGCACGCCGTCGACGCGCCGCGCGAGCTCGGCGGCCGTCTTCCAGGTGTCGTCCGGGCTCCCGTCGACGACGAGGATCACCTCGTGGGGGACGGACAGCTCGCGCAGGACCGCCACGAGCCTGGTCACCAGCACCGGAAGGGTCCGCGCGGAGCGGTAACACGGAACGACCACCGACACGGACATTGATCCCCCGGTTATCTCCTGCAGCGGGATAAAATCCAGCTGGCCATCCAGCGACACATTCCACAAAAGGCCGGACATGGCGCACGTTAAAAATCGGACTAATCATGGAAAGAATCCACATGACCGGCGGCGAGGTTTTATCCCCGCTCTTGGGGGACAGCGCATCACATACCTGGTGGCGAGCGCCACGACGGCCCTGCTCTATTGCTCTCTCCTGGGTCTGGGATTGCTCGCCGCCAACGATGCGGTCCCGTACCTTCTCCTCGCCATGGCGGCCCATCTGACGACCGTGGTGATCGTCTACCCCTGGTACCGGCTGGTGGTCTTCCGGGCGCGCGGCCGGTCCTGGCTCGCCGGCTACCTGCGCTTCTACGCGGTCGGGCTCGGATTCCTCGCGACCTCGCTCGTCGGGCTCCCGGTGCTGGTGGAGCTGTTCGGGCTTCCGGTCATGGCGGCCCAGGTGCTGCTGCTCGCCGTCAGCCCGGCGGTCAGCTACGCGATCCACCGGGCCTGGACGTTCCGGGAGAACACGAATTCCCGCCCCCGGTAACACCTTTCCCACTTCTCCGCAAAAACGATGACGGCGGACGGCCGCCGGCCGGATCTCCCCATAGCTTTCAACGGACGACCGGCCGCCGTGACCACGCGTTCCTCGTGGAGGGATCCAAGAGCGATGAAGGCACTTGTTCTGGCGGGTGGCAAAGGGACGAGGCTGCGCCCGCTCACCCACACGTCCGCGAAACAGCTCGTCCCCGTCGCCAACAAACCGGTGCTCTACTACGGGCTGGAGGCGATCAGGGACGCGGGGATCACGAGTGTCGGCGTCATCATCGGCGACACCGGCCCCGAGGTACGGGCGGCCGTCGGCGACGGTTCGAGATTCGGTCTCGACGTCACCTACATACGGCAGGAGGCCCCGCTCGGCCTGGCCCACTGCGTGCTGATCGCCCGCGAGTTCCTGGGCGACGAGCCGTTCGTGATGTACCTGGGCGACAACTTCCTGCTGGGCGGCATCGCCGACCTGGTGAACGCCTTCCGCGAGGCCGACCACGACGCGCAGCTCCTGCTCACGAAGGTCGCCGAACCCCAGTTCTACGGGGTCGCCGAGCTGGGGCCCGACGGGGAGATCGTCGCCCTTGAGGAGAAGCCGCGGCACCCGCGCAGCGACCTCGCGATCGTCGGCGTCTACACCTTCTCCCCCGTCATCCACGAGGCGGTCCGGTCGATCATGCCCTCCGCCCGCGGCGAGCTGGAGATCACCGACGCGATCACCTGGCTCATCGGCAACGGCCACCGGGTGCACTCGCACCTCGTCACCGGCTACTGGCGGGACACCGGGCGGCTGCAGGACATGCTGGAGTGCAACCGCATGGTCCTGGAGGCGCTCGAACCGGACGTCAGGGGGACGGTGGACGCGCACTCCGAGATCACCGGGCGCGTCGACATCGGGCCGGGCACGACCGTCGCGCGGTCGGTGATCCGGGGCCCGGCCGTCATCGGCGCCGGCACCAGGATCGACGGCTCGTACATCGGCCCCTACACCTCGATCGGCGAGGGGTGCGTGCTGGAGGAGGCCGGGGTGGAGTACAGCATCGTCCTCGGGGACTCCACCATCAGGGGCGTCTCGGGGCTCACATACTCTCTGATCGGCCGGAACGTGGAGGTGACCAGGGCCGTGGGACTGCCCAACACGCATCAGCTCATGATCGGCGACCACAGCAGGGTCCAGGTGCGCGCATGAGGGTCCTGGTCGCCGGCGGCGCCGGGTTCATCGGCTCCCACTACGTGCGCTCGATGCTGTCCGGGCTCTATCCGGGGTACGAGGACGCCCGCGTGACGGTGCTGGACAAGCTCACCTACGCGGGCAACGCCGCGAACCTCGGCCCGGTCGCCGGCCATCCCCGGTACGCCTTCGTCAGGGGCGACGTCACCGACGCCCGGCTCCTCGCCGACCTGGTGCCCGGCCAGGACGTCGTGGTGAACTTCGCCGCCGAGACGCATGTCGACCGCTCGATCACCGGCCCGGGGGACTTCGTCGTCACCAACGTGCACGGCACCCAGTGCCTGCTCCAGGCGGCGCTCGAGGCCGGCGTGCGCACGGTCGTGCAGGTGTCGACGGACGAGGTGTACGGGTCCATCGCGACGGGCTCGTGGGACGAGTCGCGGCCGCTGCTGCCCAACTCGCCCTACTCGGCGGCCAAGGCCGGGGCCGACCTGCTGTGCCGGGCCTACCACCAGACCTACGGGCTCGACGTGCGGATCACCCGCTGCACCAACAACTACGGGCCGTACCAGCACCCCGAGAAGATCATTCCGCTCTTCGTCACCAACCTGATCGACGGGCGCCGCGTCCCCCTGTACGGGGACGGCGAGCACGTCCGCGAATGGCTGCACGTCGACGACCACTGCGGGGCCATCCAGCTCGTGCTGGACAAGGGCCGGCCCGGCGAGGTCTACAACATCGGCGGCGGGGTCGAGCTGACCAACCGGGAGCTCACCGAGCGGCTGCTGGCGGCCTTCGGCGCGGGCTGGGAGATGGTGGAGACCGTGCCGGACCGGCTGGGGCACGACCGGCGCTACTCGGTGGACAGCCGCAAGATCCGGGCGATCGGGTACGAACCCCGGATGGGCTTCGACGACGGGCTGGAGCGCGTCGTGCGCTGGTACCGCGACCACGAGAGCTGGTGGCGTCCCGCGAGGAGCACCGGCCGCTGACCGCCGGAACGCCCCGGCCGCCCGCGCGGCCGTCCCGAATCCACGATCCTCCCGAATCCACGGGCGCACCGAATCCACGGGCGCGCGGACACAAGCGCACACGGACACACGGACAACACGCACGCGCGCGTACACGCGCACATGTCGCGAGACGAGACACGCGGGCGAGCCAGGGAACACATCGGGGAGGACACATGGAGGCCACGGAGATTCTCCGTACCGTCGAGGTGGAGGACCGCCACTGGTGGTACCGCGAGCGGCGCGCCATCCTCGCCCGCGAGCTCCGCGAGCTGCGCCGGCTCGGCCCGCCCGGCAGGGCGCTCGACGTCGGCGCGGCCGGGGGCGGCAACACGCGCGTGCTCGTCGAGCACGGATGGGACGCGCTGGTCGCGGACTTCTCGGAGACCGCGGTGGAACTCGCCCGGGAGCGCGGCCTGCGGGCGATCCACGCCGACGCGCGGGACCTGCCCCTGCCGGACGCGGAGTTCGACCTCGTCACCGCGTTCGACGTGCTGGAACACATCGAGGAGGACCACAGGGCGGCCGGCGAGCTGGTGCGCGTGCTCCGGCCGGGGGGAACGGCGCTGATCACGGTCCCCTGCGACATGGCGCTGTGGTCGGCGCACGACGTGGCGTCCGGTCACGTCCGCCGGTACACGCGGGAGGGGCTGAACGCCCTGCTGACCGGCGCCGGCCTGGTCGTCGACCGCCTGTGGAGCTGGAACGTCCTGCTGCGGCCGGTCGTCGCCCTCCGCAGGAGGCGCCTCTCCGGCTCGGACGTCACCGAGACGCCGCGCCTGGTGAACGCGGCCCTCACCGCCGTGGTCGTGGCCGAGAGGTATCTCCCCGTCAGGTCGCTGCCGGGCGTCTCCCTCGTCGTCCGGGCACACCGCCCCTGACTCCCGCCCCCCCGCACCGGCCCGCACGAGCACGCACCGAGCCCGTACTGAGCCCGTACTGAGCACGCACCGAGCCCGCGGGCGGAACCGGGGCGGGCCCGGAGGCGGTGTTCCCGCCCCCGGACGGGCGTGAAAACACGGCCAAGGACGGGAAAAGACATCGACGGGCGCGAGCGCCGGGTGCCGCGGGCGCCGTCCGTTTCACCAGGCTCGGGCGCATGACAGAAACGCCAGCCCTCCGGGCTCCCGCGCCGGGTCCGCTCACGACCGCCGGAGGCGACGAGACGGACGGGCCCCCGGCCGGACGAGGTCGCGCGGCCCCGCGCGGGGCGGGGGGCCTCCGCGGGTGGGCGCCCGCCGTGTCGATGACGGCCCTCACCGCCACGGTGACGGCCCTGTACGGCGTCTCCGTCCCGGACATGATCCTCTTCGGCCTCTACGTCGCGCTGGGCGTGGGGCTCCCCGGCGTGCTGCTGCTCCGGCTCCTGTACCGGGGCAGGCGCACGCTCGCCGAGGAGGTGGCGCTCGGGCTGGCGCTCGGCTACGCCGTGGAGGTCTTCGCCTACACCGGTGCCCGCGCCCTCGGCGTACCGCTGCTCGTCCTGGCCTGGCCGATCGGCACCTGCCTGCTCTTCCTCGCCGTCCCGCGGCTGCGCCGGCACTGGACGGCCGCCGCGTCCCGCCGGGAGCGGGCGCCCGCCTGGTGGTCCTGGTTCCTGGCGGCGCTGACGGCCTACCTGCTCGCCTGGAGCGCCGTGTCGTTCTTCAGGCTGAACGCCCTGAGCTGGCCCGCCCTCGGGCGGTCCTTCCCCGACATGCCCTTCCACCTGGCCCTGGTCGGCGAGCTGAGGCACCACCTGCCGCCCACCGTGCCCATGGTCGCCGGGGAGCCCCTCTCCTACCACTGGTTCGTCTACGCGCACCTGGCGTCGGCGAGCTGGGTGACCGGGGTGGAGCCGCTGGTGCTGCTGTTCCGGCTAGGCATGCTTCCCGTCCTGGCCGCGTTCGTCGTCCTGGCCGGGATGACCGGGCGGCGGGTCACCGGCTCCTGGACGGGAGCGGCCCTGACCGCGGCCGGCACGGTGCTCGTGGCGACACCGAGCCTCTACCTCGGGAGCAACGGGGCCTTCACCTGGGGAGGGGTTCCCGACCTCATGTGGGCGAGTCCCACCCAGACGTTCGGCGCCCTGATGTTCGCGCCCGTCGTGCTGCTCCTCGCCGACCTCCTGGAGCGCCGCCGGCGGCCCGCCGGGCACTGGGCGCTGCTGGGCGTCTTCCTGGTGGCGGTGGCGGGGGCGAAGGCCACGTACGTCCCGCTGCTGGGCGCGGGGCTGCTGGCGGTGGTCGCGGCCGGGGCTGTCAGGCGGCGCCGGCCGTCCGGGCCCGTGCTCGCCGCGCTCGGGATGACCGCGGCGTGCTTCCTCCTCGCGCAGTTCGTCCTGTTCGGCGGCGCGAGGCAGGCACTCGTCGTCGACCCCTTCTCCCTCATGGAGAC
Source organism: Streptosporangium nanhuense (assembly GCF_059358815.1). NCBI lineage: Bacteria > Bacillati > Actinomycetota > Actinomycetes > Streptosporangiales > Streptosporangiaceae > Streptosporangium > Streptosporangium nanhuense. The sequence goes on along the minus strand of NZ_JCADBG010000001.1, from coordinate 373,670 downwards.
GGTCTGGCGGGAGATGACCGGCGCGGGAGACGGCACCGATCCCCCGCCGCTCTCGACCCTGGGGATGGTGGCGGTGTTCCTGCTGTGCTGGGCCGTCACGTGGGGCGGGATCTCCGGCCTGCTGAGCCGGCCCCGGCTGCTCGTACGTCCCGTCGTGGCGCTCATGCTCGGCATCGGCGCGGCGGGCGCCGGCGCGGCCCTGCTGCTCGGGCATCCCGGCCGGAGCCAGCTCTTCTTCCTCTGGGGCGCCTACCCCTACCTGGCGGCCGTCACCGCCCTCGGGATCGTCACCCTGGCGCGGCGGGCCCGGCAGTCACGCCGGGCGACGCTGTGCGCGGCCGGGGCCGGGCTGGCCGCGGCCTACCTGATCCCCCTGCTGTGCGGCGTCCGGATCCCCCTTGCGCCGGGGACGGGCGACACCGTCCTCTACCTGCCGTACGTCGTGCTGCTGGCCGCGATCCTCGCGGCGGCGGCCGTCCTGGCCGTCACGAGCGGGCGCCTGCGCGCCTGGTCCCTCGTGGTCACCGCGCTCGCGGTCGTCGGCCTGCCCGCCGTCGTGCACGCGCGCGTCCTGTGGGTCGTGGCCGGCCGCGAGGGGAACGGGCCGCCGCCGGTGACCGCGCCGCCCCCGGAGGGCGCCCTCGACGCGGGGCGCTGGTTGCGCGCCAACTCCGATCCCGGCGACCTGGTCGCCACGAACGCGCACTGCCGCTGGGGCCGTGAGGAGCCGTGCGACGGCAGGCACTTCTGGGTGGCCGCGCTGTCCGAGCGGCGCGTGCTCGTCGAGGGGTGGACCTACACCTCCAGGAACACGGCCCGCTGGCGGCCGGAGCTGCCCACGCTGGAGCTCCCGTTCTGGGACGACCGGCTCATCGCGCTGAACGACGCCGTCTTCGAGGCGCCCACCGCCGAGGCCGTCCGGGAGCTGCGCGAGCGTCACGGCGTGAGCTGGCTCCTCGCCGACGAGCACCGCACCGGCCCGGTTCCCGGCCTCGGGGCCTTCGCGACGCTGCGGTTCCGTTCCGGCGGCTACGCCGTCTACCGGCTGCCCGGCGGACCGGAGTGAGAACCGCCGGGCAGGGACGTGTTCCGTGATACACAGCGCGTTCCACGAATCCACGGCGCGTCCCACGAATCCACGGCGCGTCCCGCGAACCCGCGGCGCGTCCCGCGAACCCGCGGCGCGTTCCGTGGGTTCGCGCTACGGCCCGGAGCGGGTTCGCGCTACGGCCCGGACTCGCGGAACACGTCCCGGGCGGCCTCGGGATCGTCCGGTATCCGGTAGACGGCGTAGGCCCCGGCACGGAACCGGAGATCGGCGAATTCCCCGATGTCCCCGATGTCCCTGATGTCCCCGAGGCCGCTGATGCCGCTGACGTCTCCGGTCTTTCCGATATCTCCCGGTTTCCCGGTCTCCCCGGCCCCCTCGGACGCCGGGTTCGAGACCGGGACCGGGACGCGTTCCTCGGCGAGGAGCCAGCGCACCCCGTACCGTTCCCGAAGCCGTCGTACCGAGGCCGCCGAGGGTTCCAGGAAGGCCTCGTCGTTCAGCCGGATCCGTTCCCCGTCCCAGAACGGGAGCCCCGTCATCGGCTCGCCCGGACGCCAGCGATCCAGGTTCGACGCGGTGTAGGCCCACCCCTCGACGAGCACGCGCCGCTCGGACAGCGCGGACAGCCAGAAGTGGCGGCTGTCGCACGGCTCCCGTCCCCAGGCACAGTGCGCGTTCGTGGCGACCAGGTCGCCGGGATCGGAGTTGGCGCGCAGCCAGCGTCCCGCGTCGAGCGCGCCGGGCGGGACCTCCGGCGCCGCCGGGCGGCTCACCCGGTAGACGCCGCCCTCGCCGCCGCCGTGCATGATCAGCAGGGCGCGGGCGTGCCAGGCGGAGAGGGGGCCGACCGCCGTGACCAGGGCGATGACGAGGGCCCAGCCGCGAAGGCGGCGCCTCGTCGCGACCAGGACGACGACCACCGCCACGGCGAGGGCCGACAGGACGAGGTACGGACGGTACAGCGCGCTCTCCGGCTCACCCGGGGGCAGCGGGACCTCGACGCCGGACAGCGTGCGGACCAGGTGGGCGACGGCCACCCCCGCACCCGCCGCGCACGCCAGAGCCAGGGGCGACGCCCGTTCCCCGCGCGCGACGGCGAGGAACCCGCAGGCCGCGGCGATCGCCAGGTAGGGGTAGGCCCCCTGCAGGAAGTAGCCCTGGTTCATGGCGGGTCCCCCGAGCAGGACCACCGCGCCGACGCCCGCCGCGCCGACGCCCAGCATGAGCACCACCGCGGGACGTGCGAGCAGCCGCGGCCCGCGGAGCAGGCCGGCCACCCCGCACCAGGTGACGGCCCAGCACAGCACGTACAGCAGCGTGATCCCCGCCAGCGAGGCGGGCGGCGGCACGGCGTTCTCCCCCAGGCCGGTCAGCTCGCCCCAGGTCCTGCGCATGAGCGAGAGGGGGTCGACGATCGTCGCCTGTCTCGCGCCGCCGAACAGCACGAACTGCGCGTAGACGAGGCACGCCGCCGCCATCCCGAGCGCGGCGAGCGCGGGCCGCGGCGACCGGCGCCGCACGCCCGCCTCGACCGCGGCCACCGCGACCAGACCGGCGACGAGCATGGGCAGGTACGTGGCCTTCGCCCCCATGACCGCCACCAGGAAGACGCCCAGCAGCAGCCACCCGCCGGCACCGCGCGCCCGGCGCCGGCGTTCGAGGAGGTCGACGAGGAGGAGGACCACCGGGGCGAACAGCAGGGCCCCGAAGGTCTGGGTGGGGCTCTCCCACGCGGAGTGCTGGACGCCCGTCCAGGTGAACAGCCCGTTCGCGTTCGTGTAGAGACTCGGAACCGCGACGAAGATCGTGCCTCCGACGGCGAGCAGCGCCCCCGCCCGGGAACCGGTGACGCGGTGCCCGATCGTCCCCACCAGGACGACGAACGCCACCAGCATGGGCAGCATCCCCAGGCGGAACAGCAGGACCAGCGGCTCCACCCCGGTGACCCAGCTCGCCGCCGCCAGGTGCGCGTAGACGAACCAGTGGTAGAGGAGCGGCTCGCCGGAGACCACGGGCACCGTCGGCGGCACGTGGTGCCTCAGCTCGCCGACCAGGGCCAGGTGGTACGGCATGTCGAACAGGGACGTCCCGGCTCCCGGCCAGGTGAGGGGGGTCGTCCTGAAGAAGGTGAAGGAGCTCCACGCGGCCACGTACGCGACGAGCAGCGCGAGCGACCATGAGTACCAGGCGGGCGCGCACGGGCGGGGGGCGCCCTTCCAGTGCCGGCGCAGCCGGGGGACGGTGGCGAAGGCCGCGTACGTGGCGACCGGCCAGGCCGCGACGAGCGACGGCGCCCCGGCGGACCGGGCGGCGACGTAGGCGAGCACCTCGACGGCGTAGCCGAGCGCCAGCCCCAGCGCGATCTCCTCCGCGAGCGCGAGCCGGCGCGTCCCGCGGTACAGGGCGCGGAGCAGCAGCAGGCCGGGCAGCGCCAGCCCCAGCGCGACGTAGCCGCCGAAGAACGCCAGGTCCGCGGCCGGCACCCCGTAGAAGGTCAGCACGGCCACGACGACGGCGATCGCGAACAGCGTCGGCGACCACTTCCGTACGACGGCGAGCGGCTTTCCCCATATTCGAGAGGATCGACTTCTTCGGCGGAGTATTTCCGGTTTTTCGCGGTCCGCAATCGCTTCGGGCGGGCTCAGGGTGGAATCGCCACCGGACGCCGGCTTGATCATGCGTGTAAGTCTGGCGACGCGAGCGTCTCCATCGGCCCCGGACATTCGCGTCCCGTGATGTTTTGCCAGGCTTTTGTGCCGGACGGGAGTGGTTGTGCCGCGCCGGACGGCACCGCCCCAGCCATTACCGATAATCAGTCAAATCCGGATCGCAGGTATTTCGATATTGATTTTTCCGGCCCCGTCACGGTCAACAGGCCAGCGAAGACGACATCCGACGACAACTCAGGCGGTTATGTTAACGTCGGAGACCCCGCCCGGTTCCGGCGAACCGGATCTTTTTTCGACACCACTCGGAGCGGGGAAGAAAATGCTCGATTTTCTCGTCGGCAGCGGTCGTTGCGGCTCCACACTCCTTCACGAGGTGCTCACCGGCCATCCCGGCGTGGGATTCGTCACCAATCTGGACGACCGGTTCCCCCGGGTGCCGGATTCGGCGAAGCGGATCGGCGGGCAGATCTACCGCCGGGCGCCGTTGCGTTTCCCGGAGAAACGGTTGCGCCCGTGCGAGGCCCACCGCGCGCTGAGGCGTGAGGTCTCGCCGCTGATCGTCGACTCCTTCCAGGACCTCTCGGCCGCCGACGTCACCCCCTGGCTGGAAGAGCGGCTGAGGACCTTCTTCGGGAGCCGGGCCGCCGCGCAACGGGTCGGGCGCTACGTCCACAAGTTCACCGGGTGGCCCCGCGCGGCGTTCCTGCACGAGGTGTTTCCCGAGGCGCGCTTCGTGCACATCGTGCGCGACGGGCGCGCCGTGGCCAACTCGTGGCTGCAGATGCCGTGGTGGCGCGGGCACCTCGGAGCACCGGGGTGGCACTTCGGCCCCCTGCCCGAGGTCTACTCCGGGGAGTGGGAGGAGGCGGGACGCTCGCAGGTCCATCTGGCCGGAATAGGCTGGAAGCTGCTGATGGACGCCACCGAGGTGGCGCGGGCCGCCGTCCCGCCGGACCTGTGGCTGCAGGTGCGCTACGAGGATCTGCTCGCCGATCCGCGCAAGCAGACGGACGTGATCCTCGACTTCCTCGGGCTCGCCTGGACACCCGGGTTCGAGCGGAGCTTCGCGCGCCACGTCTTCTCCTCCGCGCGGCGCGAGGCCTTCCGGCACGACCTCGCCCCGTCGCAGCTCGCGCTGCTCGACCGTTCCCTCGCCGGGCGTCTTCACGACTTCGGATACCGCGTCTGAGCCCCACGCCGGCGGCGGCACACCCGGCGGGCGCGCCTGGGCCTCAGGCGCGCCGCGCCCCCGCCAGTTCCTCGTAGAGGTGCTCGAACCATTCGGCCGTCCCCGCGATCTCGACGCCCTCCGAGCTGGCGGCGGCCCCGGACCGCAGCCGGCGATGCATGGACGGCTCCATCGCCTTGAGGATCCCCACGGCCAGGGCCTCCGGCGACTCCGGCTCGGTCAGGATCCCGTTCCAGCCCGAGGAGACCAGTTCCGGTATCCCCCCGACCTCGGTGGACACCACCGGCACCCCGGCCGCGAGCGCCTCCATGACGACCACCGGAAGCCCCTCGTAGTGCGAGCTCAGGACCAGCAGGTCGGCCGCCGCCACCAGCCTCCTCGCCTGCCCCACCGGCCCCAGGACGCGTACCCGGCCCGCCAGCCCGCGCCGCTCCGTCTCGCGGACGACTCCTTCCCGCAGCGGCCCGTCCCCGGCCAGCAGGAAGAGCGCGTCCGGCCGTGCGAGGAGGACCTCGGCGGCGGCCCTGACCAGCAGCGCGTGGTTCTTCTCGGGCCGGAAGTTGGCGACGCAGACCACCAGGAACGCCTCTTCCGGCACGTCGAACCGGCGCCTGACGATGTCCGCGCGCATCGCCCAGGAACGCTGCCCGACGACGTCCACGCCGTGCACGCGGGTCAGCAGGCGGCGTGCTCCCCGGACGGAGGGGGAGCGTGCCACCTGTGACGAGACCGCGACCGTCCGGTCGTCGAGCCTGCGGACGAGGTAGTCGAGGAGCAGGTTGACCGCCGCCGTCAGGCGGCCGAGACGGGCGGTGGCCGGCCGCCTGCAGTAGTGGACCGTCGACACCAGGACCGGCCGCCGGGGGGTGATCCGGGCGAACGGCCAGAGCACCGCGGCGGGGGTCGGCGAGTGCACGTTGAGCACGTCGGGAGCGAGCCGCCGGACCGTTCTGACGAGGTGGGCGTAGGCCAGCGGGCGGGCGTTCGAGCTGAGGTCGACGACCGTGATCCCCGAGGCCCGCAGCTCTTCCACCAGCTCCCCGGTCGACGCCTGGAGGCACACGACCGTGTACTCCTTGTTCACCCTGGGAGCGCGCCGCAGCCGCTCGACGAGGAGCACCTCGACGCCCCCGATGTCGAGGGTCTTGACGACCTCGCACACGCGAAGATCCCTCATCGCGTCCTTCCTGGTCGAGGCGGCGGGGTCACCGCGCCGCCCGGGATCCGGCGATGGGCTGGGACGCGACGGCGGGACGCGGCGCCTGCCCGGACGGCCAGGGGCGAGGCCGCCTCCCGCGCCCGGCCTCGGTCCACGCGACCGCGGCGAGCACGCTGACGACCAGCATGATCGGCATTCGCTGGCGGAAGATCAGGCCGATGTTCGACATGGTCGTCGCGTAGGCGATCGTGCCCGGGACGACGAACAGCACGAGGGCGAACAGCATCGCCCGGTTCCGCTCCCACAGCCGGTGAGCCCCGCGCAGCGCGCTGTAGAGAAGGTAGTACCACAGAAGCGTGTCCACCTTCCCGAGCTGCAGCGCCATGCTGCCCGACGTCCAGGGGAACGGGGCCAGGAGCGTGTAGAACAGTTTCGGCACGAGCGCGCCCCACGCGTCGCCGCCGTCCTCGAACAGCACGCCGGAGCCGCCCTCCGCGCTGGACCTGCGGACCATCTCCGACTGGCCCTGGTCCAGTTGCTCCTGCAGCACCGTGAAGGACGCCCCGCCGTCCGCCTGCGCGATGAACACCAGGACGGGGATCAGCACCAGGGTCGACACGACCAGGGAGCGGACGGACAGCTTGCGCCTCACCGGGGAGAGCCCGAACACCAGGGGCAGCGCGCACATGAGCACCATGTACGGCCGCACATGCCAGAGCGCCCACAGCAGCGGGATCACGACGGCCAGCTTCCGCACGTCGAAGCGCCGCACGTTGGAGACCACGAGCCACAGGCAGGCGACGACGAGGAACGCGTTGATGCCGTCCTTGAACGTGTCGGACGTGTGGAGCAGGAGGGCGGGCAGGAAGGCGACCACGACCAGCAGCCGGAACGCCGCCCGCTCGTCGGCCCCGACGATCCGCGCGAACCGGTACATGACGATGCACAGCCCGCAGGACAGGGTGGCCAGGACCGCCGTGCAGGCCAGCGTGGCCGGCCCGTCGCACAGGTAGACGATGACTCCGAAGAGGTTGCACGGCACCTCCATGGAGTAGAGGGAGGGGATCTGGTCGGAGGAGACGAACCGGAAACCCTCGTACCTCCAGTACGCGGCGACCTCCATGGCCCTGGCCAGATAGACGCGGTTGTCGCCGCCGTACTCGATGAGGCGGGGCTGCATCACCAGGACGTGCACGACCAGGCGGGCGGTGAAGGCGAGGAGCAGCACCGGGATCACCCGGTTCGCCTGTTCCATCCCCAGACTGGCGTAGGTGAGAAAAACCAGAAATACCGCCATCAAGAAGACGAGAAAATACTCCATAAATGAGATCACCTTAGAAACGCATCGAGGTCATGCGCCATGGGCCCGCCACACGACCGGCGTGCCCGCGGAACCCTCCGGAGGAATTCGCCGGACACGGCGGGAAGGGCCCCCCGGAGCCCGCGGCCTCCCCGGCCGGCCGGTCATTTGACGCCGCGGATCACGTACATCCCGCGCCGTCTCTCGATCGAGACGTCGCTCAGGGCCAGGTCCTCGGTCCAGCGCCTGATGCGCCGCCGGGGCTGGGGTTTCTCGTACCGCGCGGCCAGCCAGTCGAACGTGTCCAGCACCGACCAGTTCCGCATCGTCTCCTCGTCCCCCAGGCCGAGATGCCGGTGGTTGGCCACCGGTACCAGCCGCGCGAGCCCCTGTCCCACGCCCGGGACGGCGCTGAGCGCCATGGACAGCGGCAGCAGGCGCGGCACCGCCCTATCAACGAGGGTGTAGAGCCTCGCGGGAGGCATCCGCCTGGTGAAGGGACGGATCAGCTGCCGCAGGTGGGGGTAGGCGATCACCGCCGCGTAGACGTCGACACAGAAACGGCCCCCCGGTCTCAGGTAGCGGAACAGCGTCTTGAACGTCCGTTCCACGTCCGGGGTGTGCTGGACGACTCCGAGGCAGAGCAGGAAGTCGAAGGACTCCTCGGGGAACGGCAGCTCGTAGACGCTCGCCTGGACGAGTCTCAGGTTGGGGAAACGGCCGTTCGAGGCGGCGTTGGCGTGGACCGCGCTGGAGATGTCGAAGGAGGTCACGAGGGCGCCCGTCTCGCACAGCACCTCGGTGAAGCGTCCCGCTCCGCTGCCGCATTCGAGCACGCTCCGGCCCCGCAGCCCGTCCGCGGACCAGCCGCTCCCCGTCATCAGCCGATCATGTGAGATCGGCATGCCGACGTACGAGTCGAGCTGCGTCAGCCGGTGCCTGTTCCACTGGAACCCGAATCCGTCGGCGTAGCCGTCCCGGGGAACGAACCGCGGGATCCCGTCGTCGACGGGATACCCCGCCCCGCACCCGGCACAGCGCAGCCCGCCCCCGTGCGGCCCGGCCTCGTCACGGAGCGAACCAACGCCACGCGGCTCGGCCTCGTCACGGAGCGAACCACCGTGCGGCCCGGCCCCGTCACGCGACGAACCAACGCCACGCGGCTCGGTCTCGTCGTGGAGCGAACCACCGCACCGTGGACAGCACAGCGCGGGGTGCCGGAGGACACCGGCACCCGTGTCGGCCGTCGTGTCTTCCGCAAAGGTCATCCGACCACCCGTTCAGCGAGAGGAGTGAAGGGCCGCGCGACGTCGCGGCCGGCTCCCGGCGTCCCGCCACGGGCGTCCGCCGGGCGGGCGAGCAGGCGTGCGCGCCGGGCGCCCACGACGAGCACGAAGTCATGCCGTTCGCCGCGTTCGCTCACAAGCTCGCACGTCATGCCACCGGAAGACGTCCGGCGGCTCGCCCGCGAGCAATGATCTTCGTGATCCTTACCCGCGGTTGGAGTTCGCCGCGACACGCCCCCCGCGCCAACCGCCCTCGGGCGGCCGGGGTCGGTTACTCTCAGCAAGATCGCGGTAACGACGGGACGCCGGACGTCCCCGCTCGTCACGAAGGCACGAGGCAGGGGAGTCACGGGTCGCGGGCGCCGCGGGTCGCGGCGTCGCGGGTCTCGGGCACCGGCAAGCAATGGAGGGCCCGATGTGCGGGATAGCCGGAATGGCGTCGATGTCGCGTCCCGATCCCGAACTCGTCCGCCGCATGTGCGAGGTGATCGCGCACCGGGGCCCCGACGGCTCCGGCTTCCACGAGGACGAGCACGCGGCGCTCGGCATGCGCAGGCTGGCGATCATCGATGTGGCGACCGGCGACCAGCCCGTCTACGGCGAGGGCGAGCGGGTCGTGTCGGTCTTCAACGGCGAGATCTACAACTTCGCCGAGCTGCGCCGGGACCTGGCGGGCAGGGGCCACCGCCTGCGCTCCGCGGGCGACTCCGAGTGCCTCGCCCACCTCTACGAGGAGTACGGCGTCGACATGGTGCACCGGCTGCGGGGGATGTTCGCCTTCGCCGTCTGGGACCGCGACCGGCGGCGGCTGGTCCTGGCCCGGGACCGCGTCGGGAAGAAGCCGCTGTACTGGAGGTCCGACCACACCTCGATCTGGTTCGGCTCGGAGCTGAAGTCCCTGGCCCGCGATCCCGGCATGCGCCGCGAGATCGACCCCGTGGCGCTGCACCACTACCTCACCTACCGCTACGTCCCCGCGCCGTGGTCGATCTACCAGGGCGTGCACAAGCTGCCCCCGGGCCACGTGCTGGTCTGGGAGCGGGGGCGGGTCACCACGCACCGCTACTGGGAGCTGGACCGCACCCCGCGAGTGGTGAAGGACGAGCGGGAGGAGGAGGAACGCCTGCGCGAGCTGATCCTGGAGTCGACCCGGATCCGCATGGTGAGCGAGCGTCCCATCGGGGCGTTCCTCTCGGGCGGCATCGACTCGTCGGCCGTGGTGGCGGCCATGGCCATGCAGAGCCGCGACCGGGTCAAGACGTTCTGCGTCGGCTTCGAGGACGACCGCTACGACGAGCGTGCCGAGGCCCGGCTGGTCGCCGAGCGCTACTGCACCGACCACCACGAACTCGTCGTGACGGCCGACCTCCTCGGCGTGCTGCCCCTGCTCGCCTGGCACTTCGACGAGCCGTTCGCCGACTCCTCGGCCGTCCCCGGCTTCCACGTGGCGCGGCTGAGCCGGCGGCACGTCACCGTCGTGCTCAACGGCGACGGGGGCGACGAGTGTTTCGGCGGCTACCAGCGCTACGCCCTGATGAACCAGGCCGGCCGGATCCCGGCCCTGCCCCGCGCCCTGGCGGCGGCGTCCGCCCGCGCCGGCGCCCTCATCACCGAGCGCAGCGGGTACGGGTCGCCGCTGCGGACGCTCGGCCGCGTCATGCGGTTCGCCGCGGAGCACCCGTCGCGGCGCTACGCGGGCCTGATGTCCTGCTTCACGGCCGAGCAGAAGGCCGAGCTCTACAGCCCCGCGCTCCGCGAGCGGCTGGCGGGGGTGGACAGTCACGGGCTGCTGGAGGAGACCTTCCGGGACTCGTCCGCGGCGACCGCCCTCGGCCGCGTCCTGGACGTCGACACGACCACCTACCTGCCGTACGACCTGCTGGTCAAGGTCGACATCACCACGATGGCCAACTCGATGGAGGCCCGCTCGCCGTTCCTGGACCACCACCTGATGGAGTGGGCGGCGGGGCTCCCCGACCCGCTGAAGGTCCGCGACCGGCGGACCAAGCTGCTGCTGCGGCGGGCGGTCGCCCCCTGGTTGCCGGGCCGGCTCCAGAACCGCCCCAAGCGGGGGTTCGGCGTGCCGCTCGCCACCTGGCTCAGAGGTGAGCTGCGGGAACTCTCCCACGACGTGCTCACCGACGGCGCCGCCCGCGGCAGGGGGCTGTTCCGGCAGGAGATGGTCAGGGACCTGCTCCGGCAGCACGCCGACGGGGCCGACCACGGCGACCGGCTGTGGGCGCTGCTGCAGTTCGAGCTCTGGCACCGGGCGCACGCCGTCCCGGGTGGCCCCGTCATGGCGGAGATCGGATGCCCAGGGCCCTGAAGAGGCCCAGGGCCCTGAAGACGCCCTGGGCCCCGAACAGGAGCGCGGCCCTCGCCCAGACCGCCCAGACGATGGCCAGCCACCTCCTGCGGCTGACCCTGGCGGCGGTGACGGGCGTCCTCATCGCGCGCACCCTGCAGCCCGAGGGCCGGGGCGTCTACGCGATGCTCGCGACCACCGGCGGGATCGCGGTCGTCCTGGGCAACCTGTCGATCGTGAGGTCACAGATCGCGCTGTGGCGGGACCCCTCGCGACACCGCGCCCTGGCGGGCAACGGCCTCGTCCTCGGGCTGGTCCTCGGGCTCGCCTCCGCCGCGGTCACCCTGACGGTCGTGACCGCGTTCGTCCCGATCCCCTCGCCTCACCTGCTCGCCATCGCCCTGCTCGCGGTGCCGTTCGGCGTCGCGGCGGTCAACCTCAACGGGATCGCGTTGCTGCGTTTTCGCACCGACCTGGTCAACCGGGGGGTCGTCGCGTCCGCGCTCATCCTGAACCTGCCGATCCTGGCGCTCGCGGCGACGGGACACCTCACCGTCACCGCGGTGATCGTCTGCTGGACGGCCGCCGTGAGCGCGCCCTTCTGGCTGCTCCCGCGACCGCTCGGCCTGCGCGCCATGCGGGTGGACCCGGCACTCGCCCGCCGGCAGCTCACCCTGTCGTGCCGGTACCACATCGGGCTGGCGGCGTTCCACCTCCTGCTGACCGCCGACGTCTTCCTGCTGGGCGCCCTCGTCTCCCCCTCCGAGGTGGGCCTGTACACCGTCGGGGCGGCGTTCCTGACCTTCTCGCGGGTGCCCGCCGACGCGGTGACGCAGGTCGCGCTCCCCCGCCAGGCGGTCGAGGACGAGCGCGACGCCAGGGACGTCAGCGTCCGCGTCCTCCGGCTCAACCTGCTGCTGTCGTCCGTCTTCGTGTGCGCGCTGTCGATCGCCTCCCCCCTCCTCGTCCCCCTGCTCTACGGTCCCGCGTTCACCGGCAGCGTGACGCCGATACTCCTCCTGGCCCCCGGCATGGTCGCCCTGTCGCTGCTCCGGCCGGTCGAGCAGTATCTGGTACGGCTGCGCCGCCCGATGACCATGGCGGCCGTCGCCTCCGGCGCCCTCGCGGCGAACCTGGCCCTGAACGCCCTGCTCATCCCCCGGTGGGGGGCCACCGGCGCCGCCCTGGCGGCGAGCACCGCCTACACCGCCATGGCGGCGGCCGAGATCACCTGGTTCGCCAGGAGGACCGCGACCGGGGCACGGGAGCTGCTGCCCCGGCTCTCCGACGTGCGTTCCGTGATCTCGGCGTTCTCCGGCGCGGGCCGCCCGGCTCCGGCCGCGTCCTTTCCCGATCCGTCCTGAGAATTTCAAGGTATCCGCAGGCAAAGGAGAAAGAGCTGGTAAGACCCAGCTGTCCGGGCTGAATCACGTTTAGGTAGGGAGTAGGGAAAACCTCGCGCCACCACCGTGATGGTGTCGGCGGACGGATCTGGCGGAGAACTAGTTTCTCCGACGTGAGCCAGGCCTGTCCCCAAGGAGCCCCTATGAAGCCAGACGGCCGGATTCGTGTCATGGAGATCATCGCGCGGATGAACGTCGGCGGTCCAGCGACCCAGGTCTCGGGGCTGCACGAGCGGCTGAACCGCGAGGAGTTCGACCACCGCCTCTACACCGGCCACGTCGACGGCCACGAGGGCGACCACCTGCTCCTGCACGACGTGCGGGAACCGGTGCACCGGGTGCCCGGTCTCGGTCGCCCCGTCGACGCCGGCGACGACTACCGCGCCCTGTTCTGGCTGGTCAGCGCCATGCGGGCCTTCCGTCCCCACATCGTCCACACCCGCACGGCCAAGGCCGGCGCCCTGGGGCGGGTGGCCGCCCGGCTGTCGCGCGTCGGCTCGGCCCGGGTGCACGTCTTCCACGGCCACCTGCTGCACGGCTACTTCTCACCGGTCAGACGCGGCCTGTACGTGGGCTCGGAACGGATCCTCGCCTCCATGTCGGACCGGCTGGTGACCGTGGGGGCCAGGGTCAGGGACGAGTTACTCCGGGCGGGGATCGGCCGTCCCGAGCAGTACGTCGTCATCCCGCCCGGGGTCCGGCCGGGACCGGCCCCCGATCGCCGCGCGGCCCGCGCGGCGCTGGGACTCCCGCAGGACGCGCCCGTGGTGGCGTACGTGGGCCGCCTCACCCAGGTGAAACGGCCGGACCGGTTCGTCGCCGTGGCCCACGCGGTGCTCGGCCGCATCCCCGGCTGCCACTTCGTCGTGTGCGGCGGCGGCGAGCTCGGGCGGCAGGTCGAACGCGACGCCGAGACCGTCCGCGACTCCTTCCACCTGCTCGGCTGGCGCAGGGACGTGGAGACGGTCTACGCCGCCGCCGACGTGGTCCTGCTCACCTCGGACAACGAGGGCACCCCGCTCACGCTCGTCGAGGCGGGCATGGCGGGCACCCCCGTGGTCTCCACCCGGGTGGGAAGCGTCTCCGAGGTCGTCAGGGACGGGCACACCGGCCTGCTGTCGGGCCTCGACCCGGACGAGCTGGCGGCGCACACCGTCCGCCTGCTGTCCGATCCCGGCCTCGCCCGCCGGATGGGCGGCGCGGCCCGTGACTGGACGACGTACGCGTTCACCCTGGACCGCCTCGTCTCCGACACCGAGAGCCTCTACCGGTCGCTGTGCGAGACGCGCGGCCGGCACCTGCTCGCGCGGGGGAACAGCCGATGAGGGTACTGGTGACGGGCGGCGCGGGCTTCATCGGCGCGCACACCTGCCGGGCGCTGGCGGCCAGGCCCGATGTCGGGAACATCACGGTGCTGGACGACCTGAGCAGCGGGAGTCTCGCCAACCTCGACGGCGTCGAGGCCGACGTCGTGATCGGCAGCATCCTGGACCGGGACCTGCTGACGGGCCTGGTGGCCTGCGCCACGCACGTGATCCACCTCGCCGCGAGGCCGTCGGTGCCCCGGTCGCTGGCCGACCCGCTGGCCTCGCACGCCGTCAACGCGACCGGCACCCTGCACGTGCTGGAGGCGTGCCGCGCGAGCAGGCCGCACGTGATCCTCGCCTCCTCCTCCTCGGTGTACGGCGACCGTCCCGAACCCCGCAAGCACGAGGACCTGCCCACCAGGCCGCTCAGCCCGTACGGGGCCGGCAAGCTCGCCGCGGAGGCCTACGCGCTGGCCTACGCGCACAGCTACGGCCTGCCGGTCCTGCCGTTCCGCTTCTTCAACGTCTACGGGCCGCTGCAGAGCGCCGGGCACGCGTACGCGGCGGTGATCCCGGCGTTCGTCTCCGCGGCGCTGCGGGGCGAGCCGGTCCCGCTGTACGGCGACGGCGGCCAGGCGCGGGACTTCACCTACGTGGAGTCGGTGACCGGCGTCCTCGCCGACGCGGCCGCCCGCCGGGTGACGAGCGCGAAGCCGGTGAACCTGGCCTTCGGCACCCGTGTCTCCCTGCGGCACCTGATGGACGTGCTCTCCGAGATCATCGGCCGGGTGGTGGAGCCGGTCTCCCTGCCGCCGCGCAGGGGCGACGTCCGGGAGTCCCAGGCCTCCGCCCGCCTGCTGCGCGAGCTGTTCCCCGGGGCGCGGCCCGTCTCCCTGGAGGACGGGCTCCGCACGACGGTGGCCTGGTTCGAGAAGGCGCGGGCCGCGAGCGTCGAGGCGGTGGCCGGCATGCAGGCGTGAGCGGCCGTCTCCCGCCGACGACAGAGATCTCTCCAAGCGCATGATGAGGAGAAGCCCGTGAGCAGTACACCACCCACCAGCTATCTGATAACGGGCGGCAGCGGATTCATCGGCTCGCACCTGGCCGACGCCCTGCTCGCCCGCGACGACTCCGTCGTCGTCCTGGACAACCTCTCGACGGGACGGCTGGAGAACCTCCGTCCGCACCCGAACCTGCGCTTCGTGCACGGTTCGGTCCTGGACGAGCTCATGGTCGACGAGCTGGTCCACCGGTGCGACGTCGTCGTCCACCTGGCGGCCGCGGTCGGCGTCAAGCTGATCGTCGAGCAGCCGCTGCGCTCCCTGACGACCAACATCCGGGGTTCGGAGATCGTCATCGAGGCCGCGCACCGGTACCGGAAGAAGATCCTGATCACCAGCACGAGCGAGATCTACGGCAAGAACTCCTCGGGCGCGCTGCGCGAGGACGCCGACCGCATCCTCGGCAGCCCAGCCGTGGTCCGCTGGGCCTACAGCACCGCGAAGGCCGTCGACGAGATCCTCGCCAACGCCTACCACAAGGAGCGCGGCCTGCCGACGATCATCGTCCGGCTGTTCAACACGGTGGGCCCGCGGCAGAGCCCGAGCTACGGCATGGTCATCCCGAGCCTCGTCCGGCAGGCGCTCTCGGCCGTGCCGCTGACCGTGTTCGGCGACGGGACCCAGACCCGCTGCTTCGCGCACGTCGCGGACGTCGTCGACGCGCTGCTCAGGCTGCTCGACGAGGACGCGGCGGTCGGCGAGACCTTCAACATCGGTTCCGGCGACGAGGTGAGCATCATGGAGCTGGCGAAGCTCATCGTCGAGTTCACCGGGTCCACCTCCGGGATCGAGCTCATCCCCTACTCCGAGGCCTACGAGCGGGGGTTCGAGGACATGACCCGCAGGGTTCCCGACACCGCGAAGCTCAGCGCGCTCACCGGCTGGGTCCCGCGGCGGAGCCTCGACGAGATCCTCACCGAGATCATCAGGGAGGCCTCCGGGGAGCCGGCGGCGTCCACCCCGTGAGCGGGACCATCGCCCTCGTCTCGGGAGCGGCCTGCGCGCTCAGCGCCACGGCCGTCGTGCCGCTGAGGCGGCTCGCGTTCCGCTGGAATCTCACCGACGACCCCGGCGGGCACAAGGTGCACGCCCGCTCGACCCCGTACATCGGCGGCATCGCGATCGTGACGGGCACCGTCGTGCCCGCCCTGGTCGCCCTCGGCCTCGCCGACCTGCAGATCACCGCGATCCTCCTCGCCGCCGCCGCGGTGTCCGTCCTCGGCCTGATCGACGACATCGCCCCGCTGCGCGCGGCCACCAGGCTGGCCGTGGAGACCGCGGTGGCGATCGGGGTGGTGCTCTCCGGCGTCCAGGCGACCGTGACCGGCACGTGGCTGGACGGCGTCCTCACGGTGGCGTGGATCGTCGTGATGACGAACTCCTTCAACCTGCTGGACAACATGGACGGCGCGCTGGGGACCGTCACCGCCGTCACCGCCGCCCTCCTGGCGGCCACGGCCCTGACGCAGGGCCACCTCGCGCTCGCGGTGCTCCTGTGCGCGCTCACCTGCGCCTGCCTGGGGTTCCTGCCGTACAACTGGGAGCCCGCGAGAGTGTTCATGGGCGACTCGGGATCGCTGTTCATCGGATTCACGCTGGCCTGCTCGGCGGCCGTCCTGTCCGGCGGGCGCACTCCGGACGCGACGGTCGCCGGATTGTTCCTGCCGACCTTCCTGGCGACCCTCGACACCTGCGTGGTCTTCGCCTCACGCCTGCTGGCGGGCCGCTCACCGTTGCAGGGCGGCACCGACCACGTGTCCCACCGGCTGCGGCGGGCCGGCCTGGGAACCCGCGCGGTCGCGGCGGCGCTCGGCGCGATCGCGGCGATCTCCGGCGCCCTCTGCCTGGCGATGGTCCTGGGCCGGGTCTCCCCGCTCGTCGCGACGGCCGCGGCCTGCGCGATCGCCGTCGCCCTCATCTACCTGCTGCGGGAGGCGGGCGTGCGCGCGCCGTCCCCCTCCCCCGGCCCCCTCCCGAAGATCCGCGAAAGGCGGCACTGACATGGAACTCCTCTACTACACGCGGCTCGCGCGCAGGAACTGGCTGTTCATCCTGCTGGCGCTGGTCCTGGCGGTGGGCGCGTCGGCCGCCGTCACGGCCGGCACGCCGCCGAAGTACGTCGCGACGATCTCCATGCTGGTCTCGGGCCACGACAGGGAGGGGAGCCTGTCCACCGCCTACCAGGCGGGGATGCTGTCGGCGCAGCGGGTGCACTCGTACGCGACCCTTCTCTCCAGCCGGCGGGTGGTCGCCCAGATCACCGGGGACGACGACGTGGAGCGCGTGCAGGCGAACATCACCGCGGAGGCCGTCCCCGGCACCGTGCTGCTGCGCGCCACGGTCGGCGATCCCGACCCCGCGCGCGCGGCCGGCCTGGCCAACTCCCTGGGCGAGCGCTTCGCCGAGCTCATCGACCAGATCGAGCGGCCCACCCCCTCCAGCCGCCCCATCGTGAAGGTCACGCTGGTGGACCGGGCGGAGACGCCCACGACACCGATCAGTCCCAGGCCGGTGGTCAACCTGGTGATGGCCCTGCTGATCGCGGTGATCCTGGCCATGGCCGTCATCGTCGTCCGTGACCGCCTGGACACCACCGTCAAGTCGACGGAGACCCTGCAGCAGGCGTCGGGCAGCTCGACCCTGGGGGTCATCGGCTACGAGCGGGACGCGCGGCGCCATCCCCTGATCGTGCGCAACCAGGGCCGGTCGTCCAGGTCCGAGGCGTTCCGCACGCTCCGCACCAACCTGCAGTTCATCGGCGTCGACCGGCAGCCGAAGTCGCTCGTGGTCACCAGCTGCCTGCCCGGCGAGGGAAAGTCCTCGGTCTCCGCCAACCTGGCGATAACCCTGGCCCAGGCCGGATGGCGGATCATGCTGGTGGACGGCGACCTGCGCCGCCCGACCATCCCCAACTACCTCGGCATCGAGGGGACGACGGGCCTGACGGACGTGCTCATCAGCAGGGCGGAGCTGAAGGAGGTCATCCAGATCTGGGGTGAGCCGGGCATGTCGGTCCTGCCGAGCGGGCAGATCCCGCCGAACCCGAGCGAGCTGCTCGGCTCCGGCGGGATGCGCGAGGTGCTGGCACATCTGACCGAGACGTACGACATGGTGATCATCGACGCGCCGCCGCTGCTGCCGGTGACCGACGCCGCGACGCTCGGCGCGCTCTGCGACGGCGTTCTCCTCGTCAGCCGTCACGGCAAGACCCGGCGGGAGCACATGGCGCGCGCCACGGAGCTGCTGGCGTCGGTCAACGCCCGCGTGGTGGGGACCGTCCTGAACTTCTTCCCGCTCAAGGACAGCACGTACTTCGGCTACGGGTACGGCTACGGATACGGGTACGAGTCCAAGGAATCCAAGGAGTCCAAGAAGTCCAAGAAGTCCAAGCCGGCGGTCAAGCATCCCGTGGGTGTCTGAGCAGCCGGAACGGGACGTCTAGCGCTTCCGCGATGCTCCGCCCGGCCGCCCGGTAGGCCAGCCGGGAACCCCGGTAGGGGTCGGCGATGTCGAGCTCGTCCACCCGCACCAGCCCGCGCAGCGCCCGCGCCTCGTCGACCAGGGCGCGGGCCCGCTGCACGGGATCGCGATGCCGGGTGATCCTCTCGGGCGGCACGGCCCGCACCAGCGTGCCGAACTCGGCGATGGTGAAGGTCCGGCCGGCCGCCGCGAGATGCAGGGCCACCGCATGCGCCCGGTGCGCGGCGGCGGCCGTCAGCACCAGGTCCGCCTCGGCCACCAGCCCGGCGACGAGGAGGCGGGACCCGAAGCCCGCGGGATCCCCGCCGAGCCGCACCAGCGTCCGCATGGCGCGCCGGTCCATCTCCAGACCCGGCCGGGCGTGGGTGCCCGCGCTGGTCACCTGGAGCGCCGGGCACGGCCCGAGCTCCGAGCGGGTCAGCCGCTCGGCGAGCGGGGAGCGGCAGATGTTGCCCGTGCACACGAACAGGATGCGGAAGCGGACGCCCGCCCGGGGCGCCGGCGTCTTCCACACGTCCCTCCAGCAGCGCGATCCGCAGCCCTCGTGCCCGGGCGAGGCGAGCCCGGTCCCCCCGTTCCCGGCGACCGCCCTGTCTCGTTCCGGTGCGGGGCTCCGCGCGATCCCGGCATGCTCCGGTGAGGCCCTCATGACGAGAGGGTAGATCGGCTCCCGAGCACCACCGCCCGCGGCACACCGCTCTTTGCCCACTTATACCGACGCACGCGACAGATCGTACGGAAGGCATTCGTTCCCATCAGAGTGCGCAACCGCGCGGGTCCTCGGTGACGCGGGTCCGCTGCTGCCGGACGAGCGGCTGCACGGGGACCAGCGGCGGCTCCTTCGAGGCGACCTCGGTGAGGTCGAACTCCAGGGACCTCGACTGCCCGGGGGCGAGTTCCAGCATCACCGAGTAGACGGGATGGGAGCGTTCGGTCCCCCGCAGGACGGCCGTCCGCTCACCGTCGAGCCGGGCCTCGCTCATCCGGCCGCCGAGCCCGCCGTACAGCGACACCCACAGCCGGTTGGAGCCGGGCGCGTGCCGCCGCGGGGGAAGGTCGAGCCGGCCGGTGACGTAGGAGGGCAGGCTCCCCCGGGGGACGTCGTTGCCGAGCCTGATCCGCACCGTCGAGGGGCGCAGGCCGTCCCGGCAGGGGCCGAGCTCGTAGTCGAGGGAGCGGTCGAGGTAGTAGTCGAGCTTGCCGCCGGCGGAGTTGTTGACCACCAGTCCCGCGAACGGCCCCGGCCGTGACGGCAGCACGCCGCCGATGGGGGCGCGGGCCAGGATCCGCTGTTCCGCGCCGTGGCGGCTCCAGACCTGGATCCGCCGCTCGCCCACCATGCGGCCCATCACGGGCAGCAGCCCCGCGGGGTCGGCCAGGGACCTGGGCAGCGCCTCGCCGACGGCGGCGGCGATCTCCAGCAGGAAGCGCTTGCGCGCCGTCGGATCGGGGTAGCGGGCGTAGGCCGCCCGCTCGGTGAGGTCGACGACGTTTCCCCCGGTCACCTTCTCCCCGCCGGGCAGGGTGACCGGGCCGATCAGCCGGAGCAGGTGGGCCAGCCCGGCCGGGTCGACGGCCACGGCGCCGTCGACCCGCGTGCCGGCCCGCCGTTCCCACAACCCGGCCCAGGTGGCGGCGGCGTACGGGAAGTGCGGGGAGAGGTTGGAGACGGACAGCATCCTGGTCGCCCCCGGGCCGTAGCGCCGCAGGAACTCCCGGCCGTGGTCGGCGACGGGGACGGGACTCGTGAACAGGCCGGTGTCGGCGGACAGCCGTTCGACGGCGATGCGGCCCCGGTCGGCCCTCAGGATGCCGAAGGCCCCCACCAGCCCCCCGGTGCCCCGCGCCTCGGCGTTGGTCTGGAAGGCCAGGAAGTAGCGGCGGAGGCCGTCGCCGCCGAGCATCGCGGGCAGGATCGCGGCGGTGTCCGCCGCGGTGCGGAGCAGGCCGCCCAGCCGCGCGATCTGTTCCAGCGCGGTGCGCCTCGCGGCGTCGAGCGCGGCCAGGCCGGTCTCGGCCGGGGTGTCCCGCAGGAGCGCGTCCGCCCGCGTGAAACGGGTGGCCGCGTCGTCCAGGACCGGCGCGGCGGCGTCGAGCGCGGCCAGCCGTTCCCGCACGCCGCCCGGGGAGCGTGAGGCGACCGCCGCCAGCGGGAGTACCGCGCTCCGCGCGCCCGCGAGCACGTCGGTCAGTTCGGCGGCGGCCTGGGCGAGGCCGCGCACGGTCGTCGCGGCGGCTCCCGCGACCGGGGCGTGGGAGATCACCCACCAGTCCGGTCCCTCGGTGAGCCGCCGCGCCTCGGCCGCGTGCGACCGGGCGTCCGCGAGTGCCTGCGCCACGGTGGCGGAGGCACCCGCGCTCATCGACGGGCCCAGCCGGGTCAGCGCGCCCCCGGCCGCCGTCAGGTGGTCGCGCACCCGCAGCCCCAGGTGAACCGTCCAGCCCGTGGCGGCCACCAGGACGGCGAGGACGACGCAGAGCGACAGGACGACCCGGCGGGTCCTCCCTCCGGACGACCTACTTCGCACTGGTGGATCGGCGGCGCCGCGCGAACATCAGCAATCCGGCTCCCACGGCCAGCAGGCCGCCGCCCAGCCCGACGACCGTCCCGGCGGGCACTCCCGTGAACGGGAGGCTCTCACCGGCCTCGCACGAGCGCCCGCCGCCGCAGTCGTAGCCGGCGGACTCGGTCCCGCCGTCACCGTCGTCGCCGCCGTCGCCGCCGTTGTCGCCGTTGTCGCCGTTGTCGTTCCCGCCGCCGCGGCGGCCTTCGAGCACTCCCACGACACCGTCCGCGACCCTCTGCGCGTCCAGGGCCTTCTTCCCCGCGCCGTCGGCCACCGCGGCCGCGCCGGAGGCCACCCTTTCGGCCTCGGAGTCGACGCCCGCGGCGAGGCCGACGATGTCCCTGGCCCCGCCCGCGATGCGCCCGGCCTCACTCACGATGCGCCTCGCCTCGCCGGCGGCGCGCCTGGCCCGGCCGACGAGGGCTCCGCTCGCGGCCTCACCGGCCTGGGAGAGGCCCTGCCCGGCCCCGGCCGACGCGCCGTGGGCGAGCCTCGCGGCGGCCAGGGTGACCGTCGGGCTGGGGGTCGGGAGGGGAACGAGCACACTGGCCGCGTCGGTGTTCTTGTTCCTGAGGACGTTGCGGCTGTCGTTGCGGGTGTTGATCTCGATGCAGCTCTCGCCCACGGCATCCGCGCAGGACTCGGCGATGTCCGCGGCCTCGTCGGCGAGGTCGTCGGCCTGCCTGGCGATGTCCCTGGCGTCCTCGTCGGCGTCCTCCGCGGCGGTGAGGAGAATGAACGACGGCGGGTAGGGCGCCGACCCGGGAGCGACCTCCAGCGACGGAGGGCCGGTCCGCGCCGTCGCCGCGCCCGCGAGGCCGAGCATCGGGCTGCCCCCGGTTATCACCGCGAGAAAGATATAAAACATATATTTTCTAGCCATTTAGGGCTCCCATAGCGACGGTTCAGGCCATAGAACACGACGCTCAGCACACAAACGACATGTCCCCAGAGCCTGTTGTATTCGCCCACTCGCCGATGGCCGGTCAGCCCTCCCATCCGCTTACCGAACAATCACCAATCGTTCTTCGAACGTTGGGACTGGAGGAGCGGCGCCCACCGGCGCCCACCGGCGCGCGGAGGGGATCACCGGGCCTCGACCCGGTGGACGGGACTCGACAGGCTCAGCGCGAACGACTCGCCTTCGTGGTCCCGCCCGAAGGCGGAGGGGATCACGGGGCGGCCTCGACCCGGTAGACGGGACCCGACAGGCTCAGCGCGTACAACTCGCCCTCGTGGTCCTGGCCGAAGGACGACAGCTGCTCCACCGTGCCGAGGTCGTCGCCCCGCCCCTTCCCGCCGGGGGGCGCGGCCTTGACCCAGCCCGCGCAGAAGTCGCCGTAGACGAACCGCCCCTCCAGGCCGGGGATCTTCTCACCCCGGTAGACGTATCCGGCGATGACCGAGCAGTTGCCGCCCTCGCCCAGCGGATACTCGATGACCGGGTCCACCGTGCCGTCGCCGTCGCCGCCCTCGAAGGGGTGGGAGCCCTCCCTGCGGTTCCAGCCGTAGTTGCGGCCCCCCTCGCCCTTCGGCTCGAAGTCGACCTCCTCCCAGGCGTTCTGGCCGACGTCGCCGATCCACATGTCGCCGGTCTTCGCGTCGAAGGTGAACCGCCAGGGGTTGCGCAGGCCGTACGACCAGATCTCCGGCTTGGCACCCTGCCTGCCGACGAACGGGTTGTCGCGGGGAACCTCGTACGGGGTGCCGCGCGGGTCGATCCTGAGGATCTTGCCGAGCCAGGTGTCCAGCTTCTGGCCGTTGCCCTGCGGGTCTCCCCCGCTGCCGCCGTCGCCGAAGGCGATGTAGAGGTGGCCGTCGGGCCCGAAGGCGAGCTGCCCGCCGTTGTGGTTGGCGTACGGCTGCCGCTGGGTCAGCACGTCCCTGCGGCCGGTCGCCTTCCCTCCGGAGAAGGCCCACTCGGTGATGTGCGTGTGCCCCTCGCGGTCGGTCCAGTTGAGGTACAGGAAGTTCTCTTCCGGGTGGAAGGCCACCCCGAGCAGCCCCTGCTCGTTGCCCGTGCTGATCTCCTTGGAGAGGTCGACGACGGGCGCCTCGGCGACCTTCCCGTCCCTCACCGCGCGCAGCCGTCCCGTCTGCTCGGCGATGTAGAGCGTCGGATCGTCCTTGCGCATCGCCATCGCCACCGGCATGTCGAGCTGCGCGAACTCGGTGAAGCGGACCTTCGGGGCGGCCTCCGTACCCGTTTCCCCGGTAGGTTCCGCCCGCGAGGCCGTGGGCGAGGCGGCGGGAGGGACGGATCCGGAGTCGGCGGACCCGATGGCCTCCGTGGTCCCGGTGGAGGAGCAGGCGACCAGCGCCGCGCTCAGCAGGGCCAGGCCCCATCCTGTCCGGCATCCTGTCCGGCGGGAGATCGGCACGGTTCTCAGCCTCCTGTTGTTCGTCGCCTGCGTCAGATGATCACCTGTACGCGCCCGGCACCGCGAAGGTTCCGGCCACGCCGGGCGATTCCTTTACGTCCCTGCCCTCCCCCTGCCGCGTACCCCCATTCTCCCCGGCCTCCTCCCCCGGTTCGCCCGCGCCGTCGCCCGGCGCGTCAAGCGGCCGGGGGGCGACTCCGGCGTTCCCCGCGGGCCGTGACCGCCAGGGCGGCGGCGGTGATCACGGAGAGCAGGCCCCAGGCCGGTACGAAGCTGCCGGTCAGATCCTTGAGCAGGCCGAGAGCGGGCGGCGCCAGGACGACGGCGACCTGGTTGACGGCCATGGCCAGGCCGAGGGCGAACCCCGTCCTGCCCGGTGGCGCCGATTCGGCCACGTAGGCGACCCACGGGCCGTACCAGCCGATCCCGAAGAACCCGAGCCAGACGAACAACACGCAGGCCGCCACCGGCGAACGCCCTATCGGGGTCATCAGCGCCGACATCCCCACGATCGCGGCGACCATGCAGGTCAGGACACAGATGTAGCGCCCGGACCCGCTGCGGTCGCTCCAGGCCGCCAGACAGACGCGACCGGCGGCGCCCGCACCCTGGACCGCCACCAGGACGAGGGCCGCCGGACCCGCCTCGACGGCCGTCGTCTCGTGGAGATACAGCACGGTCAGGACGCCCACGCCGCTGTGCACCGAGACCAGGCTCGTCCCGGACCAGATGATCCTCCTCATGGACGGTTCACGGAGCATCCGCAGCCGGACCCCGAACCACGACGCGAGCGAGGCGCGCGGCTCCGGGTCGTGCTCCGGGTCGCGAGGAGCACTGTCCCGGGGAGGGCCGTGGGCGGGTGGCCGACGGTAGAGGCACATGAAGGTGACAGCTCCCAGCAGCGCGACGAGCGCACCGGCCACGAGCGTCACCCGCCAGCCGAGGGCGGCGGCGAGGACGGGAAGCACGGCCGCGGCGAACACGCCGCCCAGCGGCAGGCCCGCCTGGCGGATCCCCATCGCCAGCCCCCGCTGGGACGCGTCGAACCAGGACGCCACCGACTTGCTGCCGCCGGGCTGGACGGTGCTGTACCCCGCACCGACGACCAGCAGGACGAGGAGCAGGGACGCGTATCCCGGCGCCAGGCTTCCCACCCCCAGGCCCACGGCGACGACACACGCGCCCGCCCCGACGACCCAGCGCTCGTCGTAGCGGTCCAGCAACTCCCCCGCCACCAGCAACCCGGCCAGGGGAACCAGCTGGGCCGCCGAGAGCAGGAGACCCAGCTGAGCCGTGTTCAGGCTCAGATCACGTTGCAGGTGGACGCCCATCGCCCCGATGCCCTGCACGAAGAAGCCGGACGCGGCCTGGGTGAAGGTGGCGACACCGAGGACGACCCACCGGTACCGCCACGTGCGGTGCGCGGACCCGCCACCGCTCATCCGGCTCCTGGCCCCGGACAACGCGCCGCCAGACCGGCCACGGTCACGGCCGCACGGCCGACCGCCCGGTGCGGCCGGGCGTTCGTCATAAGTGCGCAACCGATCACCCGGTACGGCCGGGCGTTCGGCACAGGCGCGCGGCCCATCACCCCGTACAACCGGACACCTGTCACGGGCGCCAGCACAGCGCGGGGTCGGGGTGGTCGAAGAAGCCGAGTTCCCGGTAGAGCGGCTCGCCCTCGCGGGAGGCGTACAGGTCCACCCGGACGGCCTCACGTTCCCGGAACCAGTCGAGCAGGCCCCGCATGATCGCGCGGCTGTGGCCACGCCGTCGGTGCGCCGGATCGGTGACCACGCCGATCACGTGCCCGATCCGGCCGTTCGGTGAGTGCGGGCCGGGAAACCACTGCTCGACGGTGCCGATGCCGCAGGCGGCGAGACCGCCGTCGCCGTCAACGACCAGGATCCGCGCGTCCTTCTCCGCCAGCTTCGCCTTCAGAACCGCGGCGAGGGCCTCCCGCCAGCCGTCGCCCGCCGACGAGGGGTTGAAGAAGTCGCCGCCGAGGTCCCCGAACAGCAACGCCCGCAGGCGTACGAGTTCCGCGACGTCATCCTCCGACGCCTGCCGCACATCGGTGTGGTGTGTCATGCGAACCAGGGTGATGTAATGGTCTTATGCACCTCAACCCTTACGGCGAGGACGCGGTGAACCTGGCCGCGGACCTGGCGAACCGGCCCCCGGCGACCGCCGGGGAACTCGCGGATCGCTGCCGTGCCGCCGGGCTCGCGCTGGAGCACCCGGTCACCTCGCAGGACCTGGACCGCGTCCACGCCGTGCTGGAGGCGTGGGAGAAGGTCGTCGACGCCACCGACGAGCGCGAGCGCGCCGAGCTGGTCAACCGCATGCTGGCGGAGTCCGCCGCCTACCCGCGACTGACCGACCACGCGGACAGCGGCTGGCACCTGCACTATCGCGACGACCGGCAGCCGCTCGGCTCCGTGCTCTTCTCCCTCATCTCCGTGGGCACCGCGCTGCACCTGGTGGGGCGGGGCATGCACCGGCTCCGGCGATGCGCCGTGACCGAATGCGCCACGATCTTCGCCGACACCTCCCGCACCGGACGGCAGCGCTACTGCTCCCAGCGGTGCGCCAACCGCGACGCGGTCCGCCGCCACCGCGCGAGCCGCACGGCCGTTTGAGTCATCGAATGAGGTGATCGCCAAATCCCGCCGGGATATTGCGCGGGTTCTGTTGGCCGAAGTCACCGATATCGCCGAGGTCTACGCAAGCGATACGCACCCGGCGCCCCTTCGGAAGGCGATGCTTGAGGCGCCGGTGAACGGATCTTTCACCGACGTTAGGTGCGGGCAGACAAGCCAGACGTCTGCCATGTCTGCCATACGACAGACACGTTGTGTGATCCAACAAGAAGACCCCCTGCTGTGGGACCGGGGGCTTTTCAGCTCGGAGAGGGCTAGAAGTCGAACTCGCCCTTCTTGGCGCCGTCGACGAAAGCCGCCCAGACTTCGCCTCGAACCACGTAGGGGGCCTGGTCAGGAGCCTCGGTGTCACGAATGGCTACACGGCCTCGGGAGAGCGGAGCGACCTCGATGCAGTTGCCATCGTTCGATCCGCTCTTGGTGGCCTTGCGCCAGGCGGCGGTCTCCAGTTCAGCGGTCAGGTCGTCCATACCTTCACCATCATCTCTCGTATGAGCTGTATCGAGGCGTGTTGCGAGTGCGCATCCCCTCGAATCACCTCGTATCTCAGGATAATCGCCTCAACCTCTTCGGAGCGATCGGTGACGTGCCCGACGCCGGCCGATTCGAGGTAAGCGGTGTCCGGCATCCCCCGGCTCTGGGCCACGGCGAACCCGCCGAGCAGGCCGGTGGTGGACCCGAGATCGAAGGGTACGACCTGGATGCTGACGCGTGGGGACTCCATCACTTCCAAAAGGTACGCGAGCTGCCGACGCATCACATCGGGGCCGCCGATGGGCCGTCTCAGCACGCTCTCGTCGATCACGACCCAGTACATCGGCTGGTTGGCGCGCTGGAAGAGTTTCTTCCTGCCCATCCGGACACCTAGAGCCTCGTCCACCTGTTCGTCCGTGGCTCCCGGCCTACCCCGGATCACTGCCCGCGCGTAGTCCTCGATCTGCAGAAGCCCCGGCAGCACGAGCGGTTCCCAAGCACGGATGACCTCCGCCTCCGCTTCGATCTCCAGCCAGCTGCGGAACCATCGCGGGGACGTCTCCCTTGTGAGGTTCGGCCAATGTGTGAGCAGTTCGCCGCTGAGTCCGAGTGCGGTCTCACACCTTTCCACGAAGACACGAGGTGGCCGTCTGACCGCTCGCTCCACTTGCCCGACCATGCTCGTGCTGAATTGAATTCTGTCCGCCAGCTGATCTTGAGACCAGCCAGCGGCCTCTCTGTGCTTCCGCAGTTCATAACCGAATAAAGCCAAAGGTCCAATGTTTGGATCCAGCTCTTTGGGGGCGGGCATAACGGCTCCGGAGGCGGTGGGTTCACACAACGGTCACACACATAACACTGGGGGTCGGTACTGATCTGTCCTAAGGTGTCTTACTGGTTCCGTACAAAAAACAGCTCGTCACAGGCACTCTGAGAACTGCCCGACGAAAGACATGGTGCCACACCGAGGCCCTGTCGCACCGGTAGAAGGAGATCGTGTACCACCGGCGAATACTCTTGATGAGCGAGGTGGAACCAATGAATACCGGACATATCAATCAAAGAAGGACACTCCTAGGAGAAGTCGTCCTGGAAAGCACTCCTGCATCTGCAGGTTTGGCCAGATATGCGGTTCGAGACATTATCGGCCATGACCATCCCATGAAAGATGACGCCATACTGGCCGTCTCCGAGCTTGTGACCAATGCTTTCAAGCATTCGGATCGAGGCGGGGCCGGAGCGCCGATCAAACTCGCCCTGTTCGGAGAAGGTCCGATCCTCCGAATAGAGATAACCGATCACGGATCCGCGTTCGACGCGCCGTGTCGCGAAGCGCCTCGCACGGAAGGCGAGAACGCCGACGCCGAGTTCGGGCGTGGCCTGGTGATCGTTGATGAGCTGTCACAGGGCAACTGGGGAAGCCATACCCACGACCAAGGACGGACAGTGTGGTGCGAGCTGGATGCCAGCTCCCTCGCTGAGCCCTTCGGCCCCGTCCGTCCCTCTTGGAACGCAGCCGCTCGTTCGCGCTGACCGGAACTCGTGGCGCACTCATTGGAACTCCCCCGGTAGGGCGGTCCTTCCCCGGACGGTCCCCCCTGTCGACCGCGCCCTATCGGGGGGCACAGCACCCCTGGCTGTAGGTGAACACCCACGTCACCGATTCCCCCGCTCCACGTATGGCGAGGGGAGGGAGCAACCAGGGGCACAACGCGAAAAATTCCCGGCTGACATCCCGAGTGCCGGAGTCGTGGGTCACCGGTCACCGGTGCCGCCATTGGCCGACAGCCGCGTACGCCCTCTTTCCCAGGGCGTACGCCCTTTCTGCCTGGTCGCGCGTGCCCGACCCGGCCACGTCGTCCCTAGACTGCAGGCATGCCAACCGCACTGATCACGGGGGCGACGGCCGGCATCGGTGCCGCCTTCGCCCGCCGACTGGCCGCCGACGGGTTCTCTCTCGTCCTGGTCGCCCGCGACGAGAAGCGCCTCGTCTCCGTCGCCGAGGAACTGCGCCTGCGGTACGGGGTGAGCAGCGAGGTGCTCACCGCCGACCTGGTGACCGACGAGGGCCTGGAGGCGGTGGAGCGGCGGCTCGGCGAGGGGGTCGACCTGCTGATCAACAACGCGGGCTTCGGCCACCGGGGTCACTTCCTCGACGTGCCCGCCGAGGAGGAGCTGCGGATGCTCAAGCTGCACTGCGAGGCGGTGCTGCGGCTGACGCTGGCCGCGCTGCCGGGGATGAGGGACCGTGACCGGGGCGCGGTGATCAATGTCGCGTCGGTGGCGGCGTTCTTCCCCCGGGGCTCCTACAGCGCGTCCAAGGCGTGGGTGGTGAGCTTCAGCGAGTCCACGGCCGTCGAGATGGCCGGGACTCGCGTGCGGATCATGGCCCTGTGCCCGGGATTCGTGCACACCGAGTTCCACGAGCGCGCCTCGATGGACAAGTCGGGCATCCCCGAGTTCTTCTGGCTGTCGGCGGACAACGTCGTCCGCGAGGCGATGCGCGACCTCGCCCGTGGCGTGCGGGTGAGCATCCCCGACCTGCGCTACAAGACCCTCGTCAGGGTCGGCAGGCTGCTCCCCCTCCATCTGATCGGCCGGGTCACGCGCCGCCTCGGCCGCCGCTGAGCGAAGAACCGCCGGAGAAGGGCCTCAGGAGAGAGACCGGCGGGAGACCCCGGCTGATGGACACCGGCCGGCGAAGACGAGAAAGACGGAAGGGCCCGCGCCACGGGAGGGGGTCGTGGCGCGGGCCCTTTCGGCTTGCGGTGATGGTCGGGACGCGTCTCGCGGCCCGCGGTGGATCAGACGCGGGCGTTGGCCTCGTGACCGATCGCCAGGCCCGAGACCGGGTCGAAGAAGTGCAGGTTGTGGGTGTCGACGATCAGCTCGATGTTCTGGCCGGGACGGACGTGGCTGCGGGAGTTGACGCGGGCGGTCCACAGCGACTTGTCGCCCACCAGCGGCAGCGTCGCGTCCTCCTCGCCGTCGTCGGCGGCGGCGGCCACGGTGTCCTGGTGCTGGACCGGCGGGGCGTCGATCAGGAACAGCACGTTGATCTCGGAGCCCAGCTCCTCGGTGACCTCGGCGCGGACCGGCAGGCGGACCCAGCCCGAGGAGGAGCCGTTGGCGGCGATCGAGTCGTCGAAGTCGGAGGGGCGGATGCCCAGGATGATCTTTTTGCCGAAGTACTGGTCGAGGCCGCGCTTCTCGGCGAGGGTCTCGGCCGGCACCGGGAGCTTGAAGCCCGCGAACGCGACGGCCGCGCCGCCCTCACCGCGCACCAGCTCGGCGTTGACGAAGTTCATCGACGGGGAGCCCATGAAGCCGGCGACGAACAGGTTGACCGGCTTGTCGAAGAGGTTCTGCGGGGTGTCGACCTGCTGGAGCAGGCCGTCGCGCAGCACGCAGACGCGGTCGCCGAGGGTCATGGCCTCGACCTGGTCGTGGGTGACGTAGACGGTCGTCACGCCCAGGCGCTCGTGCAGGGTGTTGAGGGAGGCCCGCATGGAGACGCGGAGCTTGGCGTCCAGGTTGGACAGCGGCTCGTCCATGAGGAAGGCCTGCGGCTCACGCACGATCGCGCGGCCCATCGCGACACGCTGGCGCTGGCCACCGGAGAGGGCGGCGGGCTTGCGCTTGAGGTACTGGTCGAGGCCGAGCATCTTGGCCGCCTCGCCGACGCGCTTGGCGATCTCCGCCTTGGGCATCTTGCGGAGCTTCAGACCGAAGGCGAGGTTCTCCTCGACGGTCATGTGCGGGTAGAGCGCGTAGTTCTGGAAGACCATGGCGATGTCGCGGTCCTTCGGGGGCAGGTGGTTGACCACCCGGTCGCCGATGGAGATCTCGCCGCCGCTGATGTCCTCAAGCCCGGCGATCATCCGCAGGGCGGTGGACTTGCCACATCCGGACGGCCCGACCAGCACCATGAACTCCCCGTCCTTGATCTCAAGGTCGAGGCCGTTCACGGCTTTGACGCCGCCCGCGTAGATCTTGTCGACTTTGCTGAGAACAATGGATGCCATTGAAGTCCTTGTCGCCTCGGGCCAACCCCGCGTTCACCCGATATTGGATACGTTTTCATGCATCTCATCGGAAACGGACATCAGTGTCAAGAGTCTTCCCGATTCTGGCCTGTCAGCAGGGCGGTTGTCGCCGCTTCGCACTGGATCCGGCGCGGAAACCATGATGGAATCGTTTCCATGAACATGCGTCGTACGACGATCAAGGATGTCGCCGGGGCGGCCGGGGTGGGGGTCGCCACGGTGTCCCGGGTTCTGTCGGGAGGGTCGGCCAGCCCGGAGACCAGGGAGCGGGTGCTGACCGTCGCCGCCCAGCTCGACTACCGGCCCAGCGCGCTCGGGCGCAACCTGCGCCAGCGGCGCTCGGGCGGGATCGGGCTGCTGCTGCCCGACATCACCGACACCTTCTACGGCCGGGTGGCCGACGGCGTGCTCGCCTGCGCGCGCTCGGCGGGCGAGCCGGTGATCGTGGGCGCGACCGGCGACGACCCCGAGAGCGAGGCCGAGCTGATCGGCACGCTGCTGGAGCAGGGCGTCGACCGGGTGATCGCGGTCCCGTCGGGCGACGGCGACAGCTGGGCGCCGACCCTGCGGGCCGGGGTGGTCACGGTGTTCGCGCACCGGGTCGCGGCCGGGCGCGACGACATCCCGGCGGTGGTGGCCGACGACCGCGCGGGGGTCAGGACCGCGGTCGACTACCTGACGGGGCTGGGACACCGGCGCATCGCCTATCTGGGCGGCCCGGGGCAGGCGCAGCGCCTGTCGGTCTTCAGGCAGGCGCTGGGGCCCCTCGTCGACGAGGAGCTGATCGTCGTCGCCCGGGGCAGCCGCGACTCCGCGTACGCCGCCGCGGCCGGGCTCTTCCAGCACCGGCCCGACCTGACCGCGGTGCTGGCCGGGGGCAACCTGCTGGGCGAGGCGGCCGTGCTGGCGGCGCGGGAGCTGGACCTGCGCATCCCCAGGGACCTGTCCATGATCATGTTCGACGACGTGCCCTGGGCCGAGCTGTGCTCGCCGCCGCTGACGGTGATCGCCCAGCCGGCCAGGGACATCGGCTACCGCGCCGCCGAGCTGGTGCTGCGCGGCGGCACCAGGAGGCCTCGGGGCGTGCTGCTGCCCACCGAGCTGATCGTCAGGGGCAGCTGCGCGGCTAGAGGGACTTCTCGATCGCCGCGATGAGGGCGGGGTCGTCGGGCTGGACGGTCGGCCGGAACCTGGCCAGCACCTCCCCGTCCTTCGAGACGAGGAACTTCTCGAAGTTCCACTTGACGTCACCGGCCTCGCCCCCCGCGTCGGGGGTGGCGGTCAGCACGTCGTAGAGGGGGTGCCTGTCGTCGCCGTTGACCTCGGCCTTGGCGAGCAGCGGGAAGTCGACGCCGTAGGTGGTGGAGCAGAACTCCTGGATCTCCTCGGCGGTGCCCGGCTCCTGGCCGAAGAACTGGTTGCACGGCACGCCGACGACGGTGAAGCCCCGGTCGCCGTAGGTCCGCTGGAGGTCCACGAGCCCCGCGTACTGGGGGGTGAGGCCGCACCTGGAGGCGACGTTGACGATCAGGACGGCCCTGTCCCCGGCGAGCTCGGCCAGGGTGGTGGGCGCGCCGGAAAGGGCGTGGAGCGAGATATCACGGATTCCCATGAGCCGCACCCTAATCCCCTTGTCACATTTGAGAGTTATGCCGTCCAAGAAGTGAAATGTGACTGAGCCCACAGATGAGACGGAGCCCGCCTCACCAATGCTCTGATCATTCCCTTACCGATCTTTGACAGGACCCCTGACAGGCGCTGTCGACTCGCCCGGCGCCGGATCGCCCGGCATCGTGTCGGCCGTCCCCCGTCACCGAAGCACAAGGGAGTCCCATGTCGACGCTCCGCCGTACCGGTGTGCTGGCGATCACCTCGGTGCTCGTCCTCGGCACCACCACCACGGTCGCCCAGGCGTCCTCGGCAAGACCGGGCAACCAGGCCGTCGCCAGGCCGATGGTGTCCGCGCACGGCTGGAACAGCGCCCAGTTCAACTGCCTCAGCAGGCTCTGGACCAGGGAGAGCAACTGGAACCACCGCGCCCACAACCGCTCGTCGGGCGCGTACGGCATCCCGCAGGCGCTGCCCGGCGGCAAGATGGCCAGCGCCGGGCGTGACTGGCGCACCAACCCCAGGACGCAGATCCGGTGGGGACTCGGCTACATCAAGAGCCGCTACGGCACACCGTGCCGGGCGTGGACGCACTTCACGACGCGGGGCTGGTACTGATCGGGGAACGGTGAACTGAAACCCCATGGCAGGGTGATTTTCACACCGTCTCCCGGCATGGGTGATTCGCCGGTCGTAACCGCCCTCTCCCCGAACCACCCGTAGATCCCGAAGATCGGGCAAACACCTTTCCTTCGCGTGTCCGATCCGCCGTCCGGCGCGCTCTCGCGTACTAGAAAGCCGCCTAGAGAGATCGCCGCGGCGTCTCATGCCGGAAACAGGCCGGAGAGACCACGCGGACGTTCCCCGTCCGAGCCACGGACGCCGGATCGTCGGACGCCGGAGAGCACCACGTGCCCTCCCGCGCCTTCCGCACGCGGCCCGAGGACAAGGATCCATGTGAACAGCTACCGCGTTCTGCGCAACACCGTCGTGACCGTGCTCACCGCCTCGGCGATGGTCGGTCCACCGACGGTGGGACAGGCTGAAAGCACCTCCGAGACGTCCAGGAAAGGGACGGCGAGGACGGTGTACCGCCTCACCTGGGCCACCCAGGTGAAGCCGAGGGTGAAAGCGGTCGCGAGGACCGCCAAGGGCAGGAACAAGACGATCGCCTATCGTCTCGTGTCCCGCCGAGCGTGGCCGCACAGCCAGTTCCGCTGCCTGGACAGTCTCTGGACCAGGGAGAGCAACTGGAACCACCGTGCGTACAACCGCTCATCGGGTGCGTACGGCATCCCGCAGGCGCTGCCCGGCTCGAAGATGGGCGGCAGTGGCAGGGACTGGCGTTACAACCCGAGCACGCAGATCCACTGGGGTCTGCGCTACATCAAGAGCCGCTACGGGTCACCGTGCGGCGCGTGGGGTCATTTCCAGGCGAGCAACTGGTACTGACCCGCGGAGAGTGACCAGGGGAAGGGAACACTCTCCCGGCGCCCGGGGCCCCAGGGCCCCGGGCGCCGACTCCCGGCCCGCGACGCCGCCCCCGAGCATCAGGGGCACGATCACGTGGTCACCTGATGGCTGGGCGATCTCGCTTTCCACCTCCGCCGAACCGGCCCCGCGACCGTCCGATCCGGGTACCGCTCGATCCACACGGTGAGACTGTCGGTGGACGTGGCGAAACGGGCGCGCCGATTGTCTTTCGTGAAGTGATTCAGTGGCGATCACAATCACCTTCGACGGGTCACCGAGATGCTTATGGAACCGAATTGCTTCACGGAAAGGCCGTTTCCTGAAATGATCCGAGGGCGGCGTTATCGGTTTCCATCAGGTGATGGGACCGGCTGATCGAACGCTTTCGAGGCGGGCCGCCTGAGCGAGAGTGTGGTGGCCGTGGGTGATCGGATGAACGACGGAAACGCGGACGCCGACGGCCTGGTAAGCCTGTCTCTGGTCGTTCATGTGGATCCGGAACTGGACCCGGAGCGGGGTGAGGCGCTGATCCGCCGGTTACGCGGCGAGCTCACCGAACTCGATCTCGTCTCCGTCGCGCCGGTGGCGGCCGGATCGGTTCCCGAAGGGGCGAAGGGCGCCGATCCTGTCACGCTGGCGGCGCTGGTCGTGGCGTTCAGCGCTTCGGGTGGGGTGTTCACGACGCTGATCGGCACGTTGCGGGACTGGCTGGACCGGCAGTCGGGCCGGCACCGGATCTCGGTGACGATCGACGGCGACACCATCGAGCTGGACCGAGCCTCGGCGAAGCAGCGGCAGGAACTCCTGGACGCCTATGTCCGGCGTCATTCCGGCGGATAGCGATGGGCCACCGGCTGGCTCTGCTCATCGCCACCTACCGGTACCAGGACACCGGTCTGCGGCAACTGGCCTCCCCTGCGCATGACGCGGAGGCCCTGGCGGCGGTACTGCGGGACCCGGAGATCGCCGGGTTCGAGGTCACCACCTTGATCAACGAACCGCACCACCGGGTCGGTGAGGCCATCGGCGACTTCTATCGCAATCCGCGCCGGGAGGACCTGACCCTGCTGTACTTCACCGGCCACGGCCTCAAGGACGACGATGGCCGGTTGTATCTGGCGATGACCAACACCCGCCGCGACAGCCTGCTGTTCACCGGGCTGTCCGCCGAGCAGATCGATCAGGCGATGGAGGGCTGCCGCTCGCGGCAGAAAGTACTCATCCTCGACTGCTGCTACAGCGGAGCGTTCCCCGCGGGCCGGATCGCCAAGGCCGACACCGCGGTCAACGCCCTCGAACGTTTCCAGGGCCGCGGCCGCACCGTACTGACCGCCTCCGATGCCACCCAGTACTCCTTCGAAGGAGACCGGGCACACGGCCAGGCCGTTCAATCCGTGTTCACCCGCTACCTGGTGGACGGCCTGCGCGACGGCAGTGCCGACCTGGACGGCGACGGCGACATCACCGTCGACGAGTTGTACTCCTACGTCCACGACCGGGTCGTGGAGGAGATGCCGCAGCAGCGGCCCAAGAAACAGGACAACGTCGAAGGCCGCACCGTCATCGCCCAGAACATCAACTGGACGCTGCCGGCCTACCTGCGCAACGCGATCGGCAGCCCGATCGCCACCGACCGGCTCGCCGCCCTGGACGGGCTCGCCCACCTGCACCGAATCGGCAACAGCACCGTCCGCGGCCACGTACGCGAAGAAATCCACCGCCTCACCGACGACGACAGCAAACAGGTGTCGGCCACCGCCACCGCACGCCTGGAATCCCTTTTCCCCTCACCGTCCCGACCACCCGGCCGAGCACTCGACACGCCGGAGCCGGCCACCCCGCCGCCCGCCGCCCGTCCCACCGAGCCCGACCGGCCGGCTCCCACCGGCCCCGACCCGGTGACCGCCCCCACGAGCCCCCCGCCCTCGGGTCACGTCTCCACCGCTGACGCCCCCGTCGTCGACGTGGATGCCGATCCGAGGACCTCGCCACCGGCGACCGGAGACACGGCGGCCGCAGACACCGCGGCCAGAGACACGGCGGCCAAAGACACGGTGGCCAGAGACACGGCGGCCAAAGACACGGCGACCGCAGGCACCGCGGCCAGAGACACCGTGGCCGGAAGCGAGCCGCCCCCGGGATCCGGCTCGGCGCCGGTCCTCCGGTCACGGCTGCCGCTCAACACCGGTCGCGCCAGAGTCCTCGCCGTCGTAGCGGTCGTCGTGGTGGTGGCGATCGTCGTCGGGGCGGTGTCCTACCT
Organism: Streptosporangium nanhuense; assembly: GCF_059358815.1. Lineage (NCBI taxonomy): Bacteria > Bacillati > Actinomycetota > Actinomycetes > Streptosporangiales > Streptosporangiaceae > Streptosporangium > Streptosporangium nanhuense. The sequence goes on along the minus strand of NZ_JCADBG010000001.1, from coordinate 337,988 downwards.
GCGAAACACGACGCGCACGTCGAGCGGAAGCGGGTCCGCCGCCACCGTCGTCACCGCTTCGACCGTCTTGGACGGCTATTCCGGCGAGGTGGACCGGGTCGAGTTCAGCCCCGACGGCACGATCCTGGCCACCGTCGGCGACACCGGGACCGCCAAGCGGGCGTGGCGGCTCTGGGAGCCCGCCACCAAGAAATTCATCGCGACACTCACCGGCGTCGGCGACGCGGCGTTCAGCCCCGACGGCAGGACCCTCGCCATCCTCAAGGGGGACGGCAAGGTACGGCTGTGGGACGTGGCCACCAGGAAGACCCGAGCGTCCCTGCCTCGCCGCCATCAGGGCGCGGCCTTGATGGCGTTCAACCCGGACGGCACGATTCTCGCCACCGCCGCCACCTGCGCCTGCGTCGACGGTTTCGACAACCCGGTGCAGCTGTGGGATGTGGCCACCGGCAGGTCCGTCGCCACCCTGGTCGGCCATACCAACGGAGTCCAGACAATGGCGTTCGGTCCCGACGGGAAGACCCTCGCCTCCGGTGCCGTCGACAAGACGGTACGGCTGTGGGACGTGGCCACCAGAAAGGCCACGTTCACCCTCACTACGGGCTGGGCGGTGCGGTTCGATCCCGACGGCACGACGTTGGCCACCAGTAGTCCGTACACCGACAATCGGGTGCGGCTGTGGGACGTGACCACGGGCAAGATCACTGCCACCCTCGGCACGGGCCACCCCCTGGCGTTCCTCGACGACACGACTCTTGCCATCAGCAACAGTGGCGAAGACTCGTTACAGGTGTGGAACGTCGCCTCCGGGCTGATGACCGCCAGCCTCCCCTCCGGGGTGGTGTTCAGCCCGGACGGCAAGGCATACGCCTACGCCACCGCCGATTCCATCAGGCTGTGGAACCTGGCCACCGGCAGGCCCATCGCCGATCTGGCCGGCCACACCGATCGCGTCAACGACATCGCGTTCAGTCCCGACGGCGCGACCCTCGCCACCGCCGGCTCCGACAAGACGGTACGGCTGTGGCCCGCCGTCCGTTGACCGGGGGTGACAGCGGTGAGAAGGAAAAAACGTGACACGGAACCGGTGTCCCGGCGTGCGGTGATCGCGCCGGTTCAAGGGAGGTCGACCGCGGCGGCCGGCGGCACCGCCTCCCGGTGGGTTCCGTCAAGACGCGGGATTCTCAAAGCCTCTCAGGCTCGGGACCTCAGGGCAGGTCGAGGGCGCTCAGGCCCAGCAGGAGGGCCTGGCGGTCACGGGTGGTCAGGCTCTCGTACGGCCGCGCGGCGCGGCGGTTCGTCTCGGCCTCGATCCGGTCGCGGGCGGGCCCCGGGGGCAGGGCGATGATCTGCGCCGCGGTGAGGCCCTCCCCTCTCCAGGCGTCGGCGTGCGCGTCGGCGCGGTGGTAGCGCAGCACGGCCAGCCGGTTGAACAGCAGCACGCCCGGCGGGGTGCCCGCCGGCTCGTGGGGCGGTGAGGCCTGGGCGAAGGCCGCGCCGCCGGTGGCGGCACCGGCCTCCAGGAGCCTGCCCGCGAGGTCCGCCAGCTCGGGCAGCCGGTCGGCCTGGGCCGCCCACAGCTCGCCGGTCACCGCCGCGTGCGCCTCGTACAGGGAGGCGATGAAGGACAGGGCGGTCGCGGTGGCGCGCAGCGTGCCGTCGGCGGCGGCGACGAGGGTGCCCTGGGTGATCTGTACGTCGATCTCCGACCGGTTGAAGGGGTTGTAGCGGTAGAGGGCGGTCAGTCCCTCGGCGGTGAGCGGCCTGGCGGGGAGCACGAATCGGAGATCGGCCAGCAGGTCCGTCTGGAGGCCGGACCGCTCGGTGAGCTCCCGGCTGAGTGGCCTGCTCGCGATGTGAACGCCGAGGTTGACCGCGTCGATCAGTGAGGCGATCGACGCCGCGTAGCCGGGCAGATCATCGAAGCGTGACATGCTGCGATATCTTGCCGCATTTTTTTACCTTCCGAACCTTCCCAGAACGAAGGCGATGGCTCCGGCCACGGCGGCGAGGGTACCGAACCAGGCGATGAGGGCGTCGGCCCGGTTGTCGAGGGGACGCTCCCCGTGCAGGGCCTCCTGGGCGCGCCGGTAGCGGATGCCCGTGTGGGTCAGCAGCAGGACGGCGCAGAACACGGCCGGGACGAAGGGGATGATCGCCACCGCGGGCGTGCCGGCGCGCAGGGCCACCCCCGCGCCGGCCAGGCTGGTGACGGCCAGCATGGCGGTGGTGCGGACCCAGGCCAGGCGGGTCCGCTCGCTCTGCAGGCCCGCGTCCCACAGCCTGTTCACCGCGCGCTCACCGGGACAGCAGGATGAGGATCAGGGCGAGCACGGCGACCGCCGCCACGCCGTACCCGAACAGGGGCGCGAGGGCGGGGGGCGGGAGCGGGGCGGAGCTGCGCAGGGCGCGCTGGACACGGCGCCAGCGGGGGTAGGCCATCGCGGCCGCCAGGGCCGACAGCGACACCAGGACCACCGCGAGCACGGTGCGCATCCAGGGGACGAAGACGTCGGCGGAGACGGCGGCCATGGCCACGCCGCCCGCGCTCAGCGCGAGCGACGTGCTCAACCAGGTCAGGTAGGTGCGTTCGTTCGCAAGGGTGAACCGGGGGTCGGGCTCGTTGTCCGGAGAGTTCATGAACTGTCCTGGGTCTTCATGGAAATAACGGTATTTCAACCACATTTCCCCTAGAGAACCCGGGATTTCCGGAGGTGCCCGCGGGCACCCCCGGACGATCTCGCGGGGCGGCGCGCCGGCCGCCACCGTGGGGCGGGGCTAGCCGCAGGCGTTGGTCAGCTGCTGGACCCACTGCACCGAGTCGGCGGCCACCTTCTGGGCGGCGTCGACGGCGCTGTTGGCGTCGGTGACGGTGAAGCCCTCCAGGGTGCCGGAGACGCCCTCGGCGGCCTCCTTCAGCGAGGTGTTGGCCGCCTTGTCGGCCAGGTCGCCCAGCTTGGCGCCACCGTCGTTCAGCGCCTTCTCCATCGCGGCGGGGTCGTCGAGCAGCCCGGAGACCTTGGCGGCGGTCTCGGTGACGATGCCCGCGGCCTGCACGCACTGCTGCGCCTTGTCGATGCCCTGGCTCACCTCCTGGATCTCGGAGCAGCCGGTGGTGATGAGGGCGGCGGCCAGCGCAGAGGCGGCGAGGACGGGAATTCGTCGCGGAAGGGGTCGCATGCCCAGACCCTACCCAACGGGCCGCCGCCGCAGGCGCCGCCGTACCGGCTCGTTACCCGCCGTTCCGCTCGCGGGCCGGAACGCCGGGCAGAGCGCGGAACCGGGACGCGGGGAGACCGCGGAACCGGGACGCGGGAAGATCGCGGAACCAGGACGCGGGGAGGGGGCGGAACCGGGACTCCCCACTGGTCGTACGATCATCTGTAGTCACACAAGGGGGAGACCATGACGACCTGTGAACACATCCTGGAGGCCCAGGACCCGCCGGCGCGCACGCCCGAGGGGTGCGAGGAGTGCCTGGCGGACGGCGGACGCTGGGTCCACCTGCGCAGGTGCCTGTCCTGCGGGCACATCGGCTGCTGCGACTCCTCACCCGGCAAGCACGCCACCGCCCACTTCCACCAGACCTCCGACCCGGTCGTCGCCTCGTTCGAGCCGGGCGAGGACTGGCGCTGGTGCTACGTGGACAACGTCATCGGCTAGCGCCTCGCTCCTTTCCGAGCTTGGGGGAACGAGGCACTAGGCGGCGAAGTCCGGAAGGGTGAGCGCCGAGTGGGCGGGGCGGCCCTCCCCGGCGGGCATGACGGTCAGGCCGCGCAGCATACGGTCGCGTCGCGCCAGGGCCTCGTCGGTGCCGGGGAAGAGGGTGGCGTCGCCCTCCGTGACGAGCGCCTGGTTCATCTCGACGAACGGCCGGGCGCGCCGCTCGTAGGCGTTCAGCGCGGCCACGTGGTCACGGTTCGTGGCCAGTTCCCCGGCGAGCAGGTAGGCGCCGACGAGGGCGAGGCTCGACCCCTGCCCGGTGAGGAACGATGGGGCGTGGGCGGCGTCGCCGACGAGGGCGACCCGGCCGGCGGACCACCGGGGCATCCGGATCTGGCTGACGACGTCGAAGAAGAGGTCATCGGCCGTACGCATGGCCGCTACCAGGCGCGGGACCTCCCACCCGCCGCCGTCGAAGATCGACGCGACGAGATCGCGTTGCGCGTCGGGGTCCCGGAAGGCCTCGAACGGCGGTTCCGGCCGGCTGAAGCTCAGGAACCCGTGCACCGTGTCGCCGTCGCCGACGGCGTAGAGGGCCGCCGACCGGCCCGGGGTGTTCCACATGACGCCCTCGCGCGTGAGCCCCAGGTCGTTGCTCATGGTGAAGCCGGCGAAGCAGTACCCCAGATACCGGTGGAACCGCTCCTCGGGGCCGAAGACGAGGCCCCTGGTGTGCGAGTGCAGACCGTCGGCACCGACGACCACGTCGAACGTGCGCCGTCCCCCGCCGCGGAAGGTGACGTCGACGCCGTCCGCGCGGGCGTCGAGGGCGGTGATGGTGTCGTCGAACAGGAACTCGACCTCGTCGCGGACGGTGTCGTAGAGGATCTCGGTGAGGTCACCGCGTCTCACCTCCAGGTCGCCGGCCTCGGCCCCGCCCGCCACGGACTGGGCCCCGACGGCGGCGATCACGCCGCCGTCCGGGTCGAGGAAGGTGATCCGCCGGGTGTCGACGTGAGCCGCCCGCAGGGCGGGAAGCAGGCCCATCCGCCGGACGACCTCGAGCGCGGTGCCGCGGACGTCGATGGGATATCCACCGCCGCGCACCGCGCCCGCCTTCTCCACGACCGTGACCTCGAAGCCGTACCGGTGCAGCCAGTAGGCCAGCGCGGGACCGGCGATGCTCGCCCCGGAGACCAGCACCCGGCCCTTCGGCGTTGTGATCATTCGCCTCTCCTCCATAATGGATAGCTACCTTAGGTAGGCTTTTCCGGGACACGGCAGGTGCCCGCTCCCGGAGAGCCCAGGAGTAACTATATACCTAAGTTAGGTATCTAATGGAGTGTGATGGCTGACACACGATCGCCGGCCGCGGAGAACGCGGACGACGGCGAACTCGACCTGCTCTCGGTGCTGCCCCGCCTGATGCAGGTGGGCAACGTGCTGAACCGCAGCCGGCTCATCGAACGCGCCATGGACGCGGCCGCCGTCACCCTGGACCGGCCCGCGATGTCCGTCCTGGTCACGCTGCAGATGGCCGCCCGCCCGCTGCGCGTCGGCGAGATCGCCGCGCGCATGCAGGTCGTGGGGCCGCACGTCACCCGGCAGCTGCACGAGCTGGAGCGGCGCGGCCTGACGCGCCGGGTCCCGGATCCGCTCGACCAGCGGGCCCGGCTGGTCGAGCAGACCCCCGAAGGGGCCGCCGTCGTCGGCCGCTACCTGCAGACCGTCCTCGGCTGGTTCGGCGACGCCCTCGCGGACTGGTCCCCGCAGGATCGCCAGACCTTCGGCCGCCTTCTCGAGCGCTTCGCGGGCGACCTCACCGCCCGGCTGGAAGCCTTCGACGGGGAATGACCGGCCGGACGATCCCCGCGCGGCGACGGTCCCGGACCACCTGACCTGCCGGACGCCCCCGCGCGGCGACGGTTCCGCACCACCTGACCGGCCGGACGATCCCCCACGGCGACACTCCCGCACCACCTGACCGATCGACGACGCGCCGGGGCGTCGTCACGAGCCGGCCGGCTTCGGCACGGACCCTAGTCGCGCTCCAGGGTGGCCTCTTCGAAGTCGATCTCGTGGAGGACCCGGCGGAGCACCTCGTCGTCGATGCGCCGCTCGTCGCGGAGGCGGACGAACACGTCGCGCTCCACCGTCAGCATCTCCCGGCGGAGCCGCCGGTAGACGTTGCTCGGCGTCTCCGCCCCCTCCTGCCCCGTACCGCCGCCCAGGCGCTCCCAGGCGGTGAGGGTGCGGCGCTCGGAGCGGGTCCTGAGCTGGTCGACGACCTCCCGGTGGACCTCGTCGACGCCCTCGGCCACCAGCTCGTCCAGCCGGGCCAGCGAGGCCGTGGCGGCCGCCTGCTGCGCGGCCGCCTCCGCCAGGTTGTCGGTGTAGATCTCCTGCTCGTTGGAGACCTTCAGCCTGCGGATCAGCGCCGGGAACGTCAGGCCCTGGACCAGGAGGGTGCCGATCACCACCGAGAAGGTGAGGAAGAGGAGCAGGTCGCGGCCGGGGAAGGTCTCCGGGATGGCGAAGGCCGCGGCCAGGGAGACCACGCCGCGCATGCCCGCCCAGCTCACGATGGTCACGTTCTGCCAGGTGGGCGCGTGGGTCTCGGTCCTGCGGATCTTCTTCGACAGCATCCGGGGCAGGTAGATGCTGGGCACGACCCAGACCACCCTGGCGACCACCGCGGCGGCGAAGACGGCGAGTGCCATCCCGGCGAGCTTCCACCCGTCGCCCCACTCCAGCCCGCGCATGATCGGCCACATCTGCAGGCCGATCAGCGCGAAGACGATCGTCTCCAGGAAGAAGTCGAGGACCTTCCAGACCGCGTCGGACAGCAGCCGGGTGCCGAAGGCCGCCTTGGGCATGCGGTGGCCGATGTAGAGGCCGACGATCACCACGACGATCACGCCGGAGACGTGCACGCTCTCGGCCGCCAGGTAGACGGCGAACGGGATGAGCAGCATGACGGTGTTCTCGACGAGCGCGTCGCGCAGCCGGACCAGCACCCAGGCCAGGACCCAGGCGAGCGCGAGGCCCATCACCACGCCGCCCGCCGCGGAGCGGACGAAGTCGAGGGCGGCGTCCTGCCAGGTGATGCCCTGCCCGACCGCCGCCGCGATGGCCACCCGGTAGGCGGTGAGCGCGGTGGCGTCGTTGAACAGGCTCTCCCCCACCAGGATGGTGACCACCTTGCGGGGCAGCCCGAGCCTGCGGGCCACGGCGACGGCGGCGACCGCGTCGGGCGGGGCCACGATCGCGCCCAGCGCGAACGCGGCGGCCAGCGGCAGCTGGGGCAGGAGCAGGTGGGTCACCCACCCGATGACCAGCGTGGTGAACAGCACCAGGCCGACCGAGAGCAGCGCGACCGGCCTGCGGAAGTCCTTGAGCCTCAGGTAGGAGCTGTCGATCGCCGCCGAGTAGAGCAGCGGGGGCAGGAAGACCAGCAGGACCAGCTGGGGGTCGAGCTCGTAGGTGGGGACGAACGGCGACAGCACCACGCCGGCGAGCACCAGCAGCAGCGGCGAGGGCCACCCCTTGTGCCTGGCCACCGCGGCCACCGCGATCGCGACGACCGACACGGCCAGCATCTGCAGCACCGTCGACTCGTCCACGCCACCCCGCCCGATAGGGATTGATCAACTTACCTGTCCCGGCGCGCCTCGCGAACCGCCCGGGACGGCCGAGGCCGCCACACGGCGCCGGGCCACACACCCGGCGGACGCCACACGCTATCCCCTCGGACGAGGAGCTCGCGACCGGGACGCGGCGGCGCCGGGTCCCGGGGGGAGATCACCAGTCGCGGCGCTCGTCGCGGTCGTCGCGGCGGCGCCCCTCGCGGCGGCGGTCGTCGTAGCGCTCGTCGTAGCGCTGGTCCTCGTAGTGCTGCTCGGGGCGGAGCCTCTCGCCGGTGGAGTGCGGCGGCGGATCCTGGACGTAGGGGCGGGGCAGCCTCTGGTCGGGCGCCCCGGGCGCCCCGGGCGCCGCCTGGCCGCGCAGCCCCAGCGGGTCGGAGGGGTCGACGTCCTGCTGGGGGTACGCGGGCGGCGAGCCGTACAGGTCGCGCAGGTCGGCCGGGTGGCCGGCCTGCTGGGGCTGCCGGCCGCCGAACGCGTAGGGGTCGGGCTGCGAGGGGGGCGGGTAGCCGCCGTACTGGTCGGCCTGCGCGGCCCCGTAGGAGGCCTGCTGCTGGGCGGCGAACCCGAAGGGGTCGGTCGAGTTCTGCTGGCCCTGCGCGTAGGGGTCGGGCTCGGGCCGCTGCTGGGCGGACTCGGCGAACTGGCCGAAGAACTGGTCGGGGCGCGGCGTGAACGAGGCGGCCGGCTTCTGCCGGCCCTCCGGGGGCGCGAACGGGTCGACGGGCCGGGGCTGGGGCGGCACGCCGTAGGAGTCGGGCCGCTGGGCGCCGAACCGGTCGGCGGGCCCGGCGTAGGCGTCGGGCCGCTGCTGGGCGGGAGTCGCCGCGTAGGGGTCGGGCTGCTGGACGGGCGCGGCGTAGGGGTCGGGCTGCTGGGCGCCGTACGGGGGCTGGGCGGGCGGGTAGCGGTCGCCGGGCAGCTGGTAGGGCTGCTCGCCGGGGACGGGACCCGCGCCGAGCGGCTCGACGGGCTGCGGCTGCCCGTAGGGCAGGGCGTCGTTCACGATCATGTTCTCGCGCGGCACGGCGTCGGAGGAGCCGTACCCGGGGGACACCCGGTCCATCCGGTCCACCCGCTCCTGGAGCCGGTCGGACCGGTCGGACCGGTCCAGCGGGGGCACCACACCGCGCGCGACGAGCACGTCGTTCGGGCCGAGGGCGGCGACCTGGCGGGGCTCGTCCAGCGGCGAGGGGACATGACCGGCCGGGCCCGCCGGGTCGGGGTACTGCTGCGGCTGGGCGTAGTCCTCGGGCCGGGGCCGGGCGTACTGGCCGGTGCCCGGATACTCGCCGTAGGCCTGCGGCTCGTCCCGCGCCGGCTGCTCGGCGTGGACGGGCTCGCCCACCTCGTCGGGATACTGCCCACCGGCCTCGACGAAGCCCTCGTCAAGGGTGTCGACCAGGCGCCCCACGTCGCTCATGGGCATGCGGAAACTCGCGGTGCACATCTCACCGCGCCACAGACTCAACACCAGCGTGCCTTCGTGCCAGGTGACCCGGAGCACCCGCTCCTGGCCACGCTCGTCAAAGAACACCTCGCCGAACGACGGCAACGGGACAACTTCCGACATGGAGGACATAGTGCGATAACCAGCCTTTATTCGTCCACTCGACCTCGGGAAACCCTACCGAACCGGTCTTTCCGTCCCCATCTTCCGCCTCAGCGGCACCAGAGCGGTAGCCCCTTCCCTTGACCTTACGAGGATTGATGAGCCGGGTGATCCAGCCAGTTTGCCACGTGACGTGAATCTCGGGTTCCGGAATACGGGTATGCGTACACGCCGCGACTCGCCGGAGCCAGCCGCGACTGTCGGGCCGAGCGGGTACGGTTGGCTGTCGTGCCGACCGACTCCATCGCCCCATCCGAAGACGTCTCCTCAAAGGTGGATATTCCCCCGGTTGAGGATTTGCTGAGCACCGCCGTCGAGGCGGTGGGCGGGGTCGAGCGCCCCGGCCAGATCACCATGGTGAGGGCGGTGCAGCGCGCGATCGAGTCGGGCGACCACCTGGCCGTGCAGGCGGGCACCGGCACCGGCAAGTCGCTCGCCTACCTGATCCCCTCGATCAGGCACGCGATGACCTCCAAGGGCGCCGTGGTCGTCTCCACCGCCACCATCGCGCTCCAGCGCCAGCTCGTCGACCGCGACCTGCCCCGCCTCTCCAAGGCGCTGGCCCCGCAGCTGCCGCACGAGCCGGCGTTCGCGATCCTCAAGGGCCGCCGCAACTACCTGTGCCGCTACAAGGCGAGCGCCGGGTGGCCCGACGAGGAGCAGGACCAGCTCTTCGACCCCCGGGAGGTCAACGCGACGGGCCGGATGGTCCAGCGCATCCAGGAGTGGGCGAACGAGACCGAGACCGGCGACCGCGACGAGCTCGTCCCCGGCGTCAACGAGCAGGCCTGGCGGCAGTTCTCGGTGAGCGCCAGGGAGTGCCTGGGCGCCACCCGCTGCCCGAGCGGCATGGAGTGCTTCGCCGAGCTGGCCCGCGCCCGCGCCGGCGAGTCCGACGTGGTCGTGACCAACCACGCGCTGCTCGCCATCGACGCGATGGAGGACTTCCCGCTCCTGCCCGAGCACGAGGTGGTCGTGGTCGACGAGGCCCACGAGCTGGTCGACCGCGTCACCTCCGTGGTGAGCGGGGAGCTGTCGGAGACCATGGTCACGGTGGCCGCGCGGCGCGTCGGCAAGCTCATCGAGCAGCACCTCGCCGACCGGCTCATGGAGGCCGGCGAGGACCTCAAGGCCCTGCTGACCGTCGCTCCCCCCGGGCGCCTCGACGAGCTCCCCCAGGTGCTCGGCATGACGCTCGCCCTGGTCCGCGACGCGGCGTGGGCGTGCATCACCGCCCTGGGCCCGCGCAACGGCGACAAGGACGACCCGGAGGGCGCGGGGCTGCGCAGGGCGGCCTTCACCTCGCTGGACGAGGTCCACGACACCGCGCAGCGCATGCTCGACGCCTTCGGCCACGCCGAGGAGGTCGACCGCGCCGAGGTGGTCTGGCTGGAGGCGGGCACCGACCGGCGCCCGCCCCTGCTGCGGGTGGCGCCGCTGACGGTGGCGGGCATGCTCCGCGACAAGCTCTTCGGCGACCGTACGGTCATCCTGACCTCGGCCACGCTCGCCCTGGGCGGCGCCTTCGAGGGCCTGGCCCGCCAGTGGGGCCTGGGCAACGGCACGGGCGCCGCGAAGGACACCGGGGACGCCAAGGACACGAAGGACACCGGGGGCGCGGAGTCCTCGGAGGGGAAGGGGAAGAAGGACGGCAAGGGCGGCAGGGGCCGGGCCGGATGGGCCGGCATCGACGTCGGCTCCCCCTTCGACCACCCGCGCAGCGGCATCCTCTACGTCGCCAAGCACCTGCCCCAGCCGGGCCGCGACGGCCTGCCCGAGGCCTACCTCGAGGAGATCACCGAGCTGATCGAGGCCGCCGGAGGCCGCACGCTCGGCCTGTTCTCCTCGATGCGCGCCGCCAAGGCGGCGACCGAGGCGTTGCGCGACCGGCTGAGCGTGCCGCTGCTCTGCCAGGGCGACGACTCCACGATGCTGCTGGTCAAGCAGTTCGCCGAGGACGAGCCGACCTGCCTGTTCGGCACGCTGTCGCTCTGGCAGGGGGTCGACGTCCCCGGCCCCTCGCTGCGCCTGGTCATCATCGACCGCATCCCCTTCCCCCGCCCGGACGACCCGCTCAGCTCCGCCCGGCAGCGCCACGTCGCCGCCAAGGGCGGCAACGGGTTCATGGCGGTCGCCGCCACCCACGCCGCGCTGCTCCTCGCCCAGGGCGCGGGCCGCCTGCTGCGCAGCCAGCACGACAAGGGCGTGGTCGCGGTGCTCGACCCCCGGCTGGCGACGGCCCGCTACGCCGGGTTCCTGCGTGACTCGCTGCCGCCCTTCTGGCCCACCAACGACCCGGCGAAGGTCCGCAGCGCCCTCAAGCGCCTCAACGACTCCTGAGCCCCCCGCGCGAGACACCCCGGGCGAGCTCCCGCGCGTGGGTCATGGGCGAAGGGGCGGTGCGGATCCGCTCCGGCGCCCGGCGCGGGCCGCGGGGACGCGGGCTCGGCTCAGGAGGTGGTCTCGGCGATGGCCTGCAGGGCCAGCACGTACGACCTCAGCCCGAAGCCCGCGATGGTGCCGGTCGCCACGGCGGCGACCACCGAGGTGTGCCGGAACTCCTCGCGGGCGGCCGGGTTGCTGATGTGCACCTCGACCAGGGGCGCGGTGCGCTGGGCGATGGCGTCGCGCAGCGCGTAGGAGTAGTGGGTGAAGGCCGCGGGGTTCAGCACCACGGGGATCCGGCCGTCGGCCGCCTCGTGCAGCCAGCCCAGCATCTCTGCCTCGTCGTCGGTCTGCCGGACCTCGACCGACAGGCCGAGCTCCCTGCCGGTGTCCCGGCAGAGCGCGGCCAGGTCGGCGAAGGTCTCCGCGCCGTAGACATCCGGCTCGCGGGTGCCGAGCCGCCCCAGGTTGGGGCCGTTGAGCACGTAGACGGGTCTCATCGGGTCACTCACCGCTCCTCGGTGGCCGCGCCTGCCGCGCGGCCGACATTCCTCGCCGGACTCCCGCCGGACGCCCCCACGCCACCGGACGGCCCTGCCCCGCCCGCCGTGCCCGCCGCGCGGTCGGCGTTTCTCGCCGAACTCCCGCCGGACGGCCTCGCGCCGCCCGCCGTGCTCACCGGACCCGCATGGCCCGCATGGCCCGTACGGCCCGCATGGCGGACCGTGCTCACCGGGCGACCTCCTGGTAGGCGGCCTCGAGGAGCTCCTCCGGCGGGTCGACCAGCGGGGACACCTTCGCCAGGTCGTCCAGGAGGACGAAGCGCAGCGTGGCGCCGCGGCTCTTCTTGTCGAGGCGCATGTGGTCGCGCAGCTCGGGCCAGGCCTCGCGGCGGTAGGCGGTGGGCAGGCCGACGGAGCTCAGGATGGCCCTGGTCCGCTCCACGACGTCGGCGCCGATCCTGCCGTCCAGGCGGGACAGCTCGGCCGCGTAGACCATGCCGATCGCGACGGCCTCGCCGTGGCGCATCCGGTACTCCTCGACGCGCTCGATGGCGTGCGCCAGGGTGTGGCCGTAGTTGAGGATCTCCCGCAGGCCGCCCTCGCGCAGGTCGGCGCCGACAACGGTGGCCTTGATCCGGATCTTCCGCTCGATCAGCTCCCGGGTGTGCCGCCCCTCGGGGCGCCTGGCGCCCTCCGGGTCGTCCTCGATGAGCGTGAGGATCTCCGGGTCGGCGATGAAGCCCCCCTTGATGATCTCCGCGAGGCCGCCCACGTAGTCGTCGCGGGGCACCGAGACCAGCGTCGCCAGGTCGCACAGCACCCCGGCCGGGGGGTGGAAGGACCCGACCAGGTTCTTGCCCTCGGGGGTGTTGATGCCGGTCTTGCCGCCCACCGCCGCGTCGACCATGCCCAGCAGGGTCGTCGGCACCTGCACGACCTTGACGCCGCGCAGCCAGGTGGCGGCGGCGAACCCGGCCAGGTCGGTGGTGGCGCCGCCGCCGACGCCGACCACGGCGTCGGAACGGGTGAGGCCCGCGCGGCCGAGGGCGGACCACAGCCCCGCGAGCACCTCGACCGTCTTGGCACGCTCGGCGTCGGGCACCGGCAGCGCGACGACCTCGTACCCGGCCGCCTCGACCGCGCCGCAGACGGGGCGGGCGATCTCCGGCAGGCTCTCCGGGTGGATCACGGCGACGGTGCGGACCCCCGCGCCGAGCAGGCCCGGCAGCTCGCCGAGGACGCCGGTGCCGACCACCACGTCGTACGGGCTCTCGCCGGGGACCTCGATCCTGGAGATCGTCACGGCTTCAGGCTCCCCACGATCTCGTCGACGATCTGGCCGGGGTCGCGCTCGTCGGTCGCCACGACGATCGTGGCCAGCCCCTCGTAGACGGGGCGCCGGGCGTCCATCAGCTTCTTCAGCTGGCTGCGCGGGTTCAGCACGAGCAGCGGTCGCGCCGAGGCCAGGCCCACCCGCTGGACGGCGTTGGAGAGGCCGACCTCCAGGTAGACCACCGGCCGGCCGGCCAGCAGCTCGCGGGTCGCCTCGGCGAGGATCGCGCCGCCGCCCAGGGAGAGGACGCCGTCGTGCTCGGCCAGCGCCCGCCGTACGGCGTCGGCCTCCATCTCGCGGAAGACCTCCTCGCCGTCCTCGACGAAGACGTCGCTCACCGGCTTGCCCGCCGCGCGCTCCACGTCGGCGTCGGTGTCGCGGAAGGCGACCCCGAGCCGCTCGGCCAGGAGCTGCCCGACGGTCGACTTGCCCGATCCCGGAGGACCGATCAGCACTGCTCGGGGACTCATGTGATCTCCTTCGACGTCGGCCCGCTCACCGGGGAGGTGGTGACGCCCTCGCCCGGACGCCCGCTCACTTGATCACCAACGAGGAGAGGTAACCGGACAGGTTGCGGGCGACCTCCTCGACGGAGTCGCCGCCGAACTTCTCGATCGCCGCGTCGGCCAGGATCAGCGCGACCATCGCCTCGGCGACGATCGCGGCCGCCGGGACCGCGCACACGTCGGAGCGCTCGTGGTGGGCCTTGGCGGCCTCGCCGGTCAGCACGTCGATGGTGGCCAGCGCCCGGGGGACGGTGGAGATCGGCTTCATCGCCGCGCTGACGCGCAGCGGCTCGCCGTTGGTCATGCCGCCCTCGACGCCACCGGCCCGGTTGGTCATCCGGCGTACGCCGTCGGCGGTGTTCTCGATCTCGTCGTGGGCCAGGGAGCCGGGGCGGCGGGCCGTCTCGAACCCGTCGCCGACGCCGACGCCCTTGATCGCCTGGATGCCCATCAGACCGGCCGCGAGGCGGGCGTCGAGGCGGCGGTCCCAGTGGGTGTAGCTGCCCAGGCCCGGCGGCAGGCCGTAGGCGACCACCTCGACGACGCCGCCCAGGGTGTCGCCGTCCTTGTGCGCCCTGTCGATCTCGGCGACCATGGCCGCGCTGCCGTCGGGGTCGGCGCAGCGCACCGGGTCGGCGTCGATCGCCTCCAGGTCGCCGGGGCCGGGGACGACGCCCCGGGTGGCGGCGGCCCCGCCGATCGAGACGACGTGGCTGACGATGTCGACGCCGAGGGCCTGCTTGAGGAAGCTCCGCGCCACCTGGCCGAGCGCGACGCGGGCGGCGGTCTCGCGGGCGCTGGCCCGGTCGAGCACCGGGCGGGCGTCGTCGAAGCCGTACTTCTGCATCCCGGCGAGGTCGGCGTGGCCGGGACGGGGGCGGGAGCGCGGCGCGTTGCGCGCCTGGCCCTCCAGCACGGCCGGGTCGACGGGGTCGGCGGCCATGACCGTCTCCCACTTGGGCCACTCGGTGTTGCCCACCCGGATGGCCACGGGGCTGCCGAGCGTCTTGCCGTGGCGGACCCCGCCCGCGATGGTCACGACGTCCTGCTCGAACTTCATCCGCGCCCCGCGCCCGTAACCGAGGCGGCGACGGCGCAACGCCTCGTCCAGCTGTGCCGTGGTCACCTCCACCCCGGCGGGCAGGCCTTCCAGGATCGCGACGAGCTCGGGGCCGTGGGACTCTCCGGCGGTCAACCAGCGCAACATGGTGACAAGTCTTCCACGTGTCGCCCACTGGAATGGCCCCCGTTCACTGGATGAGACATCCGGCGGTGATCGTCACCGCGGGGGCGGTCCGGTCAGAGGGCGGTGAGGACGGCGGCCAGGGTGCCGACGGCCATGAAGGGGCCGAAGGGGATCTCGCTCTTGCGGCCCGCGCGGCGCAGCGCCATCAGGGCGGCCCCGTAGAGCCCCCCGGCCAGGAGGCCGAGGAAGGCCCCGGCGACCAGGGTGTCCCAGCCCAGCCAGCCGAGGGCGGTGCCCAGGCTCGCCGCGAACTTGACGTCGCCCAGCCCCATGCCCGCCGGGTTGACCAGGAGCAGCACCAGGTAGAAGCCCGCCAGGGCGAGGCCGCCCAGCCCGGCGCCGAGCAGGTCCCCGAGGCGGCCGCCGGCGAGGGCCGGCACGACCAGCGGGGCGGCGGTGCCCAGGTAGGCGGCCAGGGTGAGCCGGTCGGGCAGCCGGTGGACGGCGGCGTCGACGAAGGACAGGGCGACGGCCACCACCGCCAGCCAGCCGAAGGCGAGCAGCTCCCCCGCCCTGCCGACCGGCGTGAGCTCCGTCCCCGTCGGCGTGTCCGGCCACAGCGCCCGCAGCGCGAGAGCGGCCAGCACCGCCGCGGTGACCCCCTCCACCGCCCCGGCCGGGGGCCAGGAGCCGTACCGCTCCCCTTCGGCCCTCCCGGCCCTCCCTGCCGTCTCAGCCCTCTCGGCCTCTTCAGCCCCTTCGGCCCTCTCGGCCCTCTCGGCCCTCTCGGCCCTCTCGGCCCTCTCGGCCCTCTCGGCCCTCTCGGCCCTCTCGGCCCGCGAGTGGCGGGCCACCACGCGCCGCGTCAGGAGCCCGATCGCCAGCCCCGCCAGGGCCGCCAGCGCGGGGAGGACCAGAAGGGTCACCGGGGGGCTCATGGAGCCGACCATAATCCGCGAACCCCTGCCGCGCCGGGGATCCGGCCACTCCGGCCGGTGGACCGAAGTGACCTCGGAGGTCATTGACGGGAGCCGCGATGATCACGGAGGCTGGGGGCATTCCTACCCCCGGAGGGCCGGATCGCGTGGACACGGATCGCTTCAGCAAGCTTCCCGCGGTCATCGCGTCGCTCGTCCTCCTGCCGGTGCTGCTCGAACTCCTCGCGTGGTACATCGAGGGCGAGGAGTACGACGTGGCCCGCGCGGTCACCGTGGTCCTGGTGATCGTGGCGCTCGCCCTCATCGCCACCGTGCTCGGCCGGATCAGGGCGCGGCTGCCGGTGCTGCTGGTGGTCGCGCTGACGGTCACCGCGGCGGGCGAGGCGGTGCTGGGGTTCGTGGCGGCGTTCGGCCCGGTGCTCTGGCGGGGCGGGGTGCCCGGCGAGCTGCACGGGCTGGTCACCGCGGGGGTGAGCGCGTTCGCCGTCGCCACCGGCGTCTACCTGCTCGTCCAGTATCGCCGGGGCCTCTACCTCCCGTACCTGGAGGCCGGGATGGGCCCGCTGCCCACCGTCACCAAGCGCAGGGTGATCGGCGAGTCGGAGATCCTGATCCGCACCATGCCGAACATCGGCCCCTCGGTGGAGAAGTCGCTGGCCAGCTGCGTGGCCATGGTCGACCAGGACGACCTGCACTTCGTGGCCTACTTCGCCGACCAGAAGTGCTGCTTCTACACCGACGTGCTGGAGGACGGCGACCTGGCCCACTTCTTCCACGAGACCGACCAGGAGGAGCGCCGGAAGATCTATCTGAAGGCGGGCAACCAGCTCAACTGGCTCACCCAGCGGCTCAACCGGCAGCTGCGCAGGCTGGAGGGCGGCGTCCTGATCCGCACGGTCCTCGACGTGGAGCGCGGGGCCATGTTCTTCTACTGGATCGACGAGAGCCGGTACCTCATCGGGGTGACGCTGGACCAGCGCAAGGTCGATGTCTCCGACGACAAGATGGCCAGGCTCGTGGACACGATCCGCGGGCACTTCACCCTGCCTCCGATCAACCAGCGGGAACGCGCCCCGAAACCCCAGGGACACCTGCGATCCATTCCGAGGAGTGAGCGGTGGCCCGAATCGGGCTCTTGATCGTCGTCGTCGGGTTCGGCTGGCTCGCCGCCGACCTGGGCGGGATGCGCGACCTGGAACACTCGAGCGCGTACGTGCTGTTCAGCAGCCTGCTGCTCGCGATCGGCCTGTACGGCAGCACGCACGGGATCGACCGCGCCGAGGCCAGGGAGCACTCCCGGCTGATCGTGCTCGCGGTCACCGTCGGGGTGCTGCTCAAGACCGCGTTCATCGCCGGGGTCGTCTACCTCGTCTCCGGCGACCCCCGGGCGCTGATCATGGCGGTGGTGGTCGCCCAGATCGACCCGCTGTCGGTCGCCGGGGTTATGCGGGACGACCGGCTCTCGAACCGGGCGAAGACGATCCTCGGGGCGTGGTCGTCCTTCGACGACCCGGTGACGATCATCCTCGCCGTCTACGCGGCGGCGCTGGTGAGCGGCTCGGGGGGCGGCGGGCTGTCGGCCTCGTACTTCGCCGACCTGGGGTTGAACGTGCTGTTCGCGGGCGCGGTCTACCTGCTGTGGCGGCTGGTCAGGAACGCCCCGCCGGTGCTGACCTACGTGACGGCGGCCGGGGCGGTCGTGTCGGCCGCGTGGAGCTCCCTCATGCTCGGCCTGGCGACCGCCGGGCTCTATCTGCGCCTGCCCGACGCGCGCTGGCTGGGCCGGGCGGTGAGCGCGGCGTTCGTGCTGTCGGCGTTCCTGATGGGGCTGCTGCTCGTCGGCGGGACGAACATGGGCATGGGCGTGCTGCTCGGGCTGGCCGCGTACGCCGCGCAGATGGTCGCCGCGCTGGTGCTCACCCACGGCCTGCCGATGATCGACCGGGTGCACCTGGGGCTGGCCCAGCAGAACGGGGTGACGGCGGTGATCCTCGCCCTGGTCTTCGAGCGCGACTTCGGCGGGTTCGTCGCCGTGATCGCCCCGGCGATCCTGACGGTCAACCTCGTCCACGCGGCGGCCAACCGAACCGCCGACGCCTGGGGGGCTCGGCGATCTCTTCCATCCGCGCCACGGTGACGTCGGGGGCCTCGGCCCCCAGCCGGTCGAGGGTGCCGGACTCGACCGCGGCGAGCGCCTTCAGCAGACCGCCCTCGATCACGAAGGGCACCGGGCCCGCGACGTCCATCACCACGGCCGCGGTGCCCTCGTGCACCGCCGCCTGGCAGACCTGGAGGATCGTGGCCTGGATGGGCCTGGCGTCGGGGCGCCAGCGCCGCAACGCTTCCATCCCGGTGAAGGCGAGCACCGCCTCGCGGCCGTCCGCGCCGACGAGCTTCGGGAGAGCCATCTCGCTCTCCTTCTCCTGCCGCAGCCCGTGCTCGCCGATCTCCGACTCCTTGAGCAGGGCGACCACCGGCACGAGCAGCCGGGCCCCGCTCAGCGCGGCGACGACCTCGCCGGCCTGCGCCCTTCCCTCGGCGAAGGCCGCGAGCGCGGATATCACGGCGGCGTCGGCGGCGCCGTCGTCGCCGGGGACCAGGGGCTGCGGAATGCTCGGCACGAACCGGGAGCCTACCCGGGGCGGGGAGGGGGGACGACCTTCCCACCCCGGTACGGGCCGCCCGTCAGCCGAGGTCGGCGATGGCGGCCACCGGGCCGCCGCCGCTCGGCCCCTGGTGGACCGCCGCGACCGAGACGAACACGGCCGGATCACCGGTGACGCTGGCCGCGACACCGCCGACGGTGGCCTTGATCTGGCGGTGCCAGTGCACGTCGGAGTCGTCGAGCATGATGTTGCGGCGGCCCCGCACGCTGCCCGACGGGTCGGCCTCGCACTTCATGAAGACGTTGACGAGCCGGTCGCCCAGGTCGGACGGGTGCGGACGCTCGGGCAGCTCGATGCCGCTGGAGCGGATGGCCTCCCAGATGCCGTCGGCGTCCAGCGCGTCCTTCATGACCGAGTGGCCGATCCGGTACCGGCCGCCGATCCCCCGTACGTTGCCGACGACCACGATCTGGGCCCGGTCCAGCTCGACGCCCGAGGAGCACGACGCGACGGAGGAGTACAGCGACAGGTCGCGGTGGATCTGGTCGGCGGCGGGCATCTCGATCTCGCCGAGGGCGACGGCGACGCCGAGCGCGGTGGTGGAGTTGGAGATGTCCATCGACGGGCCGGTGTCCTCGATGACCACGTCCTTGCCGCGTGACTTGGCGTCGTTGATCGTGGACAGGGTGAGCAGCGGGGTCTTGGTCTGGACGTAGTGGACGTCGGCGGGGTCGTCGATCCCGGCGAGCTTCATGGCCTCGCGCACCCCGGCGGCGACCTTCTCCACCATCGCGGGGCGGCCGATGTCCTCGGGCAGGATCACCTCGCTCATCGCGATGCCGACACTCACCCTCGGCTCATCGCCGGGCTCGGCGTTCGCGGTGGTGGCGAAGATCGTGGCGTGCGGGCTGAGCACGCCGTCGGTCCCGCCCGACCACACCAGCGGCACGCTCTCGGGCGAGGGGTGCCCCTTGGCCGCGAGCACCCCGCGGAAGGCGGTGTCGGCCAGGATGCGGGTGTAGTCGTTCACCCCGCCGTTGCCCTCGGTCTTGCCGATCACCGCGAGCACCCGGTGCGCCTCGATCACCCCGTCGTCGATGAGCCGGGCCAGCCCGGAGGCGTCGGTCACGCTCTCGATGGGCACCTTGCGCACTTCAATGGGTTCGGGCATCCCTGCCACCTTTCGATCGCCTCATGTTCACTTTCGCACCACGGTGCCGGTCTCCCCGGTGAGCGCCGCTCCCATGTCCTCGAGGGAGGTGATCACCGACCGGTCGCCGCCCTGCTCGACGAAGCGCAGCGCGGCCTCGACCTTCGGGCCCATGCTGCCCCCGGCGAAGTGCCCGGCGGCGTGCAACACGCGCAGTTCGGCCGCGGTGACGTGGCCCAGGGGCCGGGCGCGGGGCGTGCCGAACCCGACGACGGCCCGGGGGACGTCGGTCGCGATGACCAGGACCGTGGCCCGCACCGCCCGGGCGAGCACGGCGGCGGCCAGGTCCTTGTCGATCACGGCCTCGACCCCGGCCAGCCGTCCCTCGCCGTCGCGGGTCACGGGCACGCCGCCGCCGCCCGCGGCCACGACGGTGAAGCCCGCGCCCACCAGCGCGGCCACCGCGGGCGCGTCGAGGATCTCCAGCGGCTCGGGGGAGGCCACCACGCGGCGCCAGCCGCGCTCGAAGCGGCGCCAGGTCTGGCCGAGGTCCTCGAAGCGGCGCGCCTCCGCCTCGCTGAAGTAGCGGCCGATCGGCTTGACCGGGTCGCCGAAGGCGGGGTCTGCGGGGTCGACGAGCGTGCGGGTGACCACGACCGCGGCGCGGCCGTCGAGCGCGTTGAGGATGAGGGTGCCGACGGTGGCCTGGGGCTGCGCCCCGCACCAGTCGAGCGGCACCGGGGGTACGACGTGGGCGGCGAGCTGGTTCTTCAGGATCAGGTTGCCGACCTGGGGGCCGTTGCCGTGGGTGAGGGTGACCTGGTGGCCGTCCTCGATGAGCGCGACGACGTGGCGCATGGCCCGCTCGATCGCGCGGTGCTGGTCGCCCGGCGAGGCGCCGCCGTCGGGCCCGGTCATCGCGTTGCCGCCGAGCGCGATCAGTACTCGTTCACCCACCAGGCCGACGCTAACGGCCTCCCCGCCCCACCTCATGGGCACTCATTGCCCAAGGAGCGCCCGCCCTTCGACATATCCAGCCAACCGGCCGGCTTCCGCGGGAACCGCTCCGGGACGGTGCGCTCATCCGGCGAGCGTCCGGGCGATCTCCTCCACCACCCGTACGCGCTGCGGCTGCAGGTAGAAGTGGTCGCCGGGGAAGACCGTCAGGGAGAAGTCGGAGCTCGTGCGGGTCTCCCACGACTTGGCCTGGACCGGGGTGACCACCGGGTCGGCGTCGCTGACGAAGGCGGAGATCGGGGTGTGCAGCGCAGGGCCGGGGCGGTGGCGGTAGGCCTCGACCAGGCGGAAGTCCGCGCGGACGTAGGGCAGGATGATCTCGCGCATCGCCCGGTGGGACAGGACCTCCACCTCGGTGCCGCCGAGTTTCGCTATCTCGGCCACGAAGCGGTCGTCGTCGTACTCCGAGATCGGGGGCCTGTCGCGGGGGTCGTGCGGCGCTCTCGCGCCGGACACGAACAGCCGCGCGGGGGCGATCCCCCTGGCCTCCAGGCGACGCGTGACCTCGTAGGCGAGCGTCGCCCCCATGCTGTGCCCGAACAGCGCGAAACGCCTGTCCAGCAGCGGCAGCATCGAGCCGGTCACCTCGTCGGCCAGCGTGTCCAGGTCGTCCGGCAGCGGCTCGTTGAACCGGTCGGCCCTGCCGGGCAGCTGCGTCGCGTGCAGCTCCACGGACGCGGGCAGCGGCTCGGACCACGCGCGGTAGGCGGTGGCCGACCCTCCCGCGTGCGTGAAGCAGAACAGCCTCGTGGCCGCCCCCGGGCGGGGAAAGGCGCAGCGCAACCAGGTCATGCGACCATGCTCCCACGCCGCGGGCGGCCGGATGATCGCGTGCCCCGGGGGCAGGCGGGCCTCAGGCCCCGAGGCAGGCCTCGAAGACGGCGGTGAGCCGGGCGACCACGGCCTCGTGGCCGGGGCCGTCGGCGGCGTCGGGGCCGTAGAGCTGGCGCATCGTGCCGGTGCCGGCGACGAGCGCGGCGGCGACCGTCGCCCGGAAGGCCGCGTCGGGACCGGAGAGGCGCGCCGAGAGGGGTTCCAGGATCGCCGAGCTGAGCCGGTCGCGGATGATCTCGTGGATCTCCGGGGAGCTGGACGACCGGATGAGCGCGGCCAGCACCACACTCCCGTGGTCGGAGCGGAGCCGGTCGGCGACGTACTCGGCCAGGCGGCGGGGCAGCTCCTCCTCGGGGCCCTCCAGGATGCCGGGGAAGCGCCCCTGCATCGCGAGCACCTCGGCGAACAGTTCCCGCTTGCTCCCGAAGTAGCGGTTGATCAGCGCGATGTTGGCGTCCGCCTCCGCGGCGATCATCCGCATCGTCACCTGGTCGTACCCGAGGTCGGCGAACAGCCGGCGGGCGGCGTCGAGGATGCGCCGCCTGGTGCCCTCTCTGTCGCGCTGCCGTATCTCATCCACCTGAGGGATCCTTCCAGATTTGACGAGTAAACAAGCGTCTACTAAATTCATATGTACTGTACATGCATTGGGGGAAGGTCATGCCGACCGAACAACAGATCCAGGCCGAGGCCGCACCGAGTTTCACGCACAGACAGGTGCTGGAGATCCTGGCCGGACTGATGCTCGCCATGCTGACGTCGATGATCTCGACGTCCGTGGTGGGGACCGCGCTGCCGACCATCGTCGGCACGCTCGGCGGTCAGGACCAGCTCGCCTGGGTGGCGAGCGCGACCCTGCTGACCATGACCGCCTCCACCCCGATCTGGGGCAAGCTCTCCGACCTCTACGGCCGCAAGCTCATGTTCCAGGTCGCGCTGGTCGTCTTCGTGCTGTCCTCCGTCGCCGCCGGGTTCTCCCAGGACATGGGCCAGCTCATCGCGGCCAGGGCGCTGCAGGGCATCGGCACCGGCGGCCTCGCCGCGCTGCCGCAGATCATCCTCGGCGACGTGGTCGAGCCCCGCGAGCGCGGGCGCTACTCCGGGTACATCGGCGCGGTCTTCGGCGTCTCGACGGTGGCCGGCCCGCTGCTCGGCGGGTTCATCGTGGACAACCTGTCCTGGCGCTGGACCTTCTGGCTCTGCGTGCCGCTGGCCGTGGTCGCGTTCGTCGTCATCCAGAAGGTGCTGAAGCTGCCGCTCGTCCGCCGCGACACGAAGATCGACTGGTGGGGGGCGACCTTCATCACCGGCGGCACCACCGCGCTGATGCTGCTGCTGTCCCTCGGGGGCAAGGAGTTCGACTGGAACTCCGCGTGGACCTACGGCCTGGGCGCGCTCAGCCTGGCGCTGTTCGGGCTCACCGTCGTCGCCGAGCGCAGGGCCGCCGACCCGATCCTGCCGCCGCACCTGTTCCGCAACCGCACCTTCGTGCTCACCGCCACCGCCTCCCTGCTGGTCGGCGCGGCGATGTTCGGCGCGCTGATGTTCCTGCCCCAGTACCTGCAGATCGTCAAGGGCCTGAGCCCCACCGGCTCGGGCCTGATGACCCTGCCCCTGGTGCTCGGCCTGCTCACCTCCTCGATCCTGACCGGCCGGTTCGTCAGCCGCACGGGCCGCTGGAAGATCTTCCCCGTCGTGGGCATGCTGCTGGTCGCGGTCGGCCTGTTCCTGCTCTCCCGCCTGCACGTCGACAGCTCGCTGGTGATCGTCGGCATCGACAACGCGGTGCTCGGCATCGGGCTCGGCGCCTCCATGCAGATCCTGATCCTGGCCGCCCAGAACGCGGTGACCCGCGCGAACCTCGCCTCGGCGACCTCCGGGGTGTCGTTCTTCCGCTCCCTCGGCGGCGCGGTGGGCGTCGCGGCCTTCGGCGCGATCCTGTCCAACCGGCTCGCCGCGGAGCTGGTCTCCCTGGCGAAGGCGGCGCACCTGCCGCTGAGCGGCGGCGCGGTCCCCAGCCTCGGCTCCCCCAAGGCCATTCACAGCCTCCCCGCCCCGATCCTGGAGATCATTCTGGAGGCCTTCACCCGGGCGATGAGCGCGGTCTTCGTGGTCGGCGTCCCGATCGCCCTGCTGGCCGCGGTGGCCGCCCTGATGCTCAAGGAGATCCCCCTGCGCTCGGCGCGGAACGCCACCCCGGCGGCCCCCGCCGACCCGGCCGCCCCCGCGTCCGGCGCGGCCGTCCCGGCCGTCCCGGCCGTCCCGGTCGCCCCGCCGGCCGCCACGGACAGCCCGGCCGCCCCGCCGTTCGCCACGACCGATCCGGCCACCCCGCCGGTCGGTGCGGGACGGCCGTAACCCCCCGCGCCGCCCGGGGCCGGCCCGCTCTCCGGCCGGCCCCGGGCCCTCTCACATCCGCCTCGCGCGAGCCGCCCGCCCCGGACAGGGGCGGTCCTCCCGGCCGCGCCGCGAGGACCGCCCCCCTTCCCCGTCCGTGGTCAGATCCCGTCGTACGGTCGCCCGCGGGCGGCGGCCGTCAGAGGGTCCACTTCTGGTTGGCCCAGCCGTTGCAGTTCCACAGCTGCACCTTGGTCCCGTTCGCGTTGATGGTCCCCAGGTCCGCGTCCAGGCAGCGCCCGTTGTACATGCTGTAGATCGTGCGGCTCGTCGCGTCGTAGATCCATTTCTGGTTGGCCCAGCCGTTGCAGTCCCAGAGCTGCACCTTGGTCCCGTTCGCGTTGATCGTCCCGAGATCGGCGTCCAGACAGCGGCCGTTCTCCCTGCTGTGGATCGTGTGGCTGGACACGTCGTAGCTCCACGACTGGTTGTCCCAGCCGTTGCAGCCCCACAGTTGCACCTTCGTCCCGTTCGGGCCGATGGTGCCGAGGTCGGCGTCCAGGCAGCGCCAGTTCTGGTGGCTGCGAACGGGCCCCCAGGCCGCGGACTCCGAGCCCGTGGCGGTCGCCGCGCCCGGGACGAATCCCGCGCAACCGAGCGCGACCGCCGCCGCCGACGCCAGCACCCTGAATCTCCGTCGCATCGTCGATGCTCTCCTTCCCCCGGAAAACGGCAGTGGAGAGCGGCGCACGCCACCGGCCGCCCCGCACCGCGCGCACCGCTCCCGCGAGCACGCCCGGCCATCACTCTCCGCAGCAGAAGGTACACGCAGCGAGATCGATTCCGGGGCGGCGACACGACGAGACGGCGACCGGCGTTTCGCGGGGCGCGGGCGGCCTCCTACCGGAGTTCCTGCCCCGCCGGGAAACCGGTGGGACCAGCGGTGCCCACGGCGCGCTCGGCCGCCGTGATCGCGTTGCGGAACAGCATCGCGACCGTGGTGGGACCGACCCCGCCGACCCTGGGGGTGATGGCCCCGGCCACCCGGGCGCAGGACTCGTCGACGTCGGGCAGCAGGCGCCTGCCCTCGTAGCGCACCCCGCCGCCGATGACGACGGCGCCGGGCTTGACGTGCTCGGGCTGGACGATTCCCGGCACGCCCGCCGCGGCCACGAGGACGTCGGCGCGGCGCGTGTAGCGGGGCCAGTCGCTCACCCCGGTGTGGACCACGGTGACGGCCGCGTTCGCCGTCGGGCGCTTCTGCGCGAGGAGGATCGACAGGGGACGGCCGAGGGTGGCCCCGCGCCCCAGGACGACCACCTCCCGCCCCGCGACCGGGATGTCGTAGTGCGCGAGCAGCGCCTCGATCCCGGCGGGAGTGCACGGCAGCGGGCCGGGGAGCTCCAGTGCCAGCCGCCCGATGTTGAGCGGGTGCATGCCGTCGACGTCCTTGTCCGGGTCCATGACCTGCAGGGCCCGGTCGTAGTCGAGGTGCCTGGGGACGGGGTGCTGCACCAGCAGCCCGTGCACCGCCGGGTCGTCGTTGAAGGCGGTGATGACCGCGTGCAGGTCCGCCTGGGTGGCGCTCGCGGGCAGGTGCTCGTGCGGCGAGGCGAAGCCGAGCTCGGCGGCCTGCCGCTGCTTGATGCGGATGTATCCGGCGCTGGCGTCGTCGTCGCCGACGAGGACCGTCGCCAGGCTCGGGGTGACGCCCTGGCGGGTCAGCGCGGCCACCCGCGTGGCCACGTCGGCGAGGATGCTCTCGGCCACCGGGCCGCCCGGGAGAAGCCGGGCGGACGGCGCGCTCCCGGATTCGGAGCCGTTCGATGCGGGCTGGGACATGCGCGTCCTCTCGTCGGCGTGGGCGCCCAGGCGGTCGACTCCCACGACGAGCTCCCCGATGGTTGATGCCATCCCCTAGCCGCCAGTCGCGTCACTCCCAGGATGCCCGATCACCCCCCTCCCGGTCGAACCGCCCACGCCGTCAGCCCCTCCGGCGTTCCTGTTCCGTACGCCTTCGCGGGTACGACCTCGCGGGCGTCCGGCTCGTCAGGCCGGGCCGACGGCGCCCCCGGCCGCGCCGAGACCCGCCAGGCGGCTCACCGCCTCGTCGATGATCTCGTCCCGCTTGCAGAAGGCGAAGCGGACGAAGTGGCTCCCGCGCTCGGGGCGGGCGTAGAAGACCTGGGTCGGGATGGCGACCACGCCCGCCAGCGAGGGCAGCTCGCGGGTCAGGGCGAGGCCGTCGGTGAAGCCCAGGGGACGGATGTCGGTCTGCACGAAGTAGGTGCCCGCGGGACGGTAGACCTCGAAGCCCGCCGCGGACAGCCCAGCCGCCAGGCGGTCGCGCTTGGACTCCAGGTCCGCCCGCAGGGAGGAGACCCAGCCGAGCTCGTGGCGCAGGCCGTGGGCGACGGCGAGCTGCCAGGGCGCGGCGGCGGTGAAGGTGAGGAACTGCTTGACCGTCTGCGCGGCCCTGACGAGCTCGGGCGGCGCGCAGATCCAGCCCGTCTTCCAGCCGGTGACCGAGAAGGTCTTGCCCGCCGAGGAGATCATCACGGTGCGCTCGCGCATGCCCGGCAGGGTCGCCATCGGCACGTGCTCGACGCCGTCGAAGGTGAGGTGTTCGTAGACCTCGTCGGTGACGGCCACCAGGTCGCGCTCCAGGCACAGGCGGGCGATCTCCTCCAGCTCGGCGCGGGTGAGGACCGTGCCGGTGGGATTGTGCGGGGAGTTGACCAGCACGGCCCGGGTGCGCGGTCCGGCGGCGGCGCGCAGCTCGGCGGGGTCGAAGGTGAAGCGGCCCTCGACCGGGCGCAGGGTGACGGGCCGGAGCACGGCCCCGGCCAGGGCGACGGCGGCGGCGTAGGAGTCGTAGTACGGCTCGAAGACGATCACCTCGTCGCCGGGCTCGCACAGGGCGAGGATCGTCGCGGCGACGGCCTCGGTGGCGCCGACGGTGACGAGGACCTCGCCGTCGGGGTCGTAGTCGAGCCCGTAGTGGTCCTTGCGGTGCTCGGAGACGGCCTGGCGCAGCTCGGGCACGCCCGGTCCCGGCGGGTACTGGTTGGAGCCCTCGCGGATCGCCGACACCGCGCGTTCCAGCATCGCGGCGGGCCCGTCGGTGTCGGGGAAACCCTGCCCGAGGTTGATCGAGCCGGTCCGCAGGGCAAGCGCCGACATCTCGGCGAAGATGGTCGTGCCGAACTCGCGCATCCGCGCCACCAGAGGATCACTCACGCGCTCCAGCGTAGTCCGCTCCCGCGCGGCGCCCCGGGGAACGTCCCCTTCGGGGAACGCCCTTTCCCGGGTACGCCGTGAACGCGGCGTCGGGGTGGCCGGGCGGTCCGTGACCGTGAGAAGGCGCGATCCGCCGCCGTTCACCGGGGACGTTCGGAAAACACTCGGAAGCGCGCCCGGGAAACCCTTTGGAGCGCGACCGGGAAACCCGGTGGGGGCGCGGCCGGGAATTCGCGGAGGCCGAACGGTGAAGACGTACGGAAAACGACCGGAACGCGTTTTGTGAATCGGGGACCGGCGGCCCGCGGCGAGCAGGCATCCGATTGTCGCCCGCGTCATCTGACCGTTGGCGGAGCCTCTCGGCGGCCGGTGCTCCCCTCCCCGGCAACCGGACCCCCATTCCGCCGGAGTACGCGACACGGACGTAAGTCGACACCCGAATGCCCTGGTCACCCCCGGCTGCGTGAATGCGGCCGGCCGTAAACACTCCGGCGGTGCATCCCCGCCCCGTAGATCACAGAAAGCCTCTCTCGGTGGTGATGGTCGGACGTAGGGTGAACGCGAAGTCTCGGGAAACCACCGGCGGAGACGACTGACAGATGGTGAACGGCGAGAAGACCACGGAGACCTCAGGGACGACAGAAACGACGGAGACCTCGGAGACCTCGGAGACCTCGGCGGACACCACCGGCTCGACGGAACGCGCGTGGCAGATGGTGACCGCTTTCTCCAACGCCCTCGTCCAGACGTTGCTGGTGCTTCTCGCCCTCTCCATTTCCACGGTCTCGAAAGTGGCCCTGGTCCTCGGGATTCTCGCCCTGACGGCACTGACCATTTTCCCCGGCCACCTGCTGAGAAGCACCGCCTGGCTGCGCCGCGTGATTCCGGCGCGGCTGCACGGCGTTCTCGGGACGTTCTCCCAGTGGGTGCGCCAGGACGTCTGGTGGCTGCTCTCGGCCGGTGTCCTGGTCACCGTCGTCGTCACCCTGGCCGTCGTTCCCAAGGACGAGCCGTGGGTCACCTGCCAGATCCCCGACGAGATCACGTTCCTGGCGTCCGACGAGACCTCCCCCGCCATCCAGCGGGCGGCCGGGGAGTTCACGGCCAGGAAGGTCGACTGGTGGGGCTGCCGGCAGATGAACATCAACGTCAGCGGGCTGCGCGCCGACGAGGTGCGAGACCGGCTGGGCGACTGGACGTTCCCCGTCCAGCCGGCGACCGGGCGGACGGCCGGGCGGATGGCGCGCAAACCCCCGGGCGCCCGGCCCGACGGGTGGATCGCCGACTCCCTCCAGGAGATCGACTACCTCGACAGGAGCGCCGACGGCATGCCGGCGTTCGGCGAGCGGACGGTCGTCGCGACCTCGCCGCTGGTCATCGCCGCGCGGGAGGATCTCGCCGAGGAGCTCACCGAGGCCAACAGGAACCCGGGCGACCGCGACTGGGCCGACCTGCTGCGAGAGCGCCCGGGCGCCCGGCAAAGGGTCGTGCGCACCCACCCGCTCGCCTCCAACGTCGGCCTGATGGCCACGGCCGCCGCCCCCGGCCACGTGGAGGGGCTGTCCGCGAGGGTGCGGCCGGGCGACAACGTCCGCGACGTGATGTGCCGGTACGCCGGCTCCCTCGACACGTCCGCGATGGTCCTGACCGAGCAGCAGTTCCACGAGCTCAACGTCTCCCTGTCGGGGGCCGACCCCGCGCTCCCGGCGTCGGGCGGCTGCGCCGTCCCCGGCGCGGTCGGCGGGTGGCCGTCGCCGGGCGCCGCCGCCACGCCGGGGAACGCCAGGGAGAGGCCGCCGCGGCTGACCGCCGTCTACCCCAAGGGCGGCCACGCCATGCGGTACGCCTGCGTCTCCAAGCGGTGGCCGGACCTGAGGCGGCCCCCCGCCGTCGAGCGCACGGTCAGGGAGTTCTGCGACTTCCTGCGGGAGGCCCTGCCCCGCTACGGGTTCCGCGACGCCGACGGCCGCCTGAACGTCGGGAGGCTGCCGGCGAAGGCGCCCTGGCTGCGGGCCGCCGCGCCGGTGGCGGCGACCTGGGAGCCGGACATCCCCAAGCTGCTGTACAAGCTGGCGACCCCGCTCGCCGACCACGTCCTCGTCGTGGTCGATGTCTCGGGCTCGATGGCGCGCAACAGGGTGAACGACGGCAGGTCACGGCTGGAGGCGGCGATCCAGGTGGCCCAGCTCGCCGTCACCTCCAAGCGCGGTGAGCGGACCACGGGCGTCATGACGTTCTTCCCCGACGACGACCGCGGTGTCCCCCTCGCGCCCGTCGGCGACGAGGGAAAGGCCCTCGCCGACAGGCTCACCGCCATCCAGAACGCCTACCGGAACGGCTCGCGCCCCGACCCCCCGATGCGCCCCGTCATCCGGAGGGCACTCGACCAGCTGAGAGGGGTCGGCGACCCCGGGGAACGGAAGGCCGTGCTCGTGCTCACCGACGGAGGAAACCCCCGCGGGCTGACCGGCGAGGACATCGGGGAACACGACGGCGTCCGCCTGCTGATGCTCTCCTTCGACCTGCACGGCTGCGGCACGTCCCCGCTGCCGGAGCTTCGGGACAAGGGCCTGATGTCCTGCTACGACGCGAGCACCGACCCCGACCAGAAGCTGGACGACGCGTTCACCGAACTCCGGACGGTCACCGATTGACGCCCTCCCCGGGGCCGAGGCCCGGGGTCCCCACGCCGGAGGTATCCGATGAGCCGCCCCTCGCCGCCCTCGCCGCCCTCCCCGCCCTCCCCGGCCTCCCCGTCCCCGACCACGCCGTCCTCGGTGGCCGTGTCGTCCACGCCGTCCACCCCGTCCACGCCGTCCACGCCGGGCGGGGCCGGCAGGCGGAGCGGGCAGGGCGCGCCCTCCGGGACGGAGCCGGCCGGCCGCGGAGTGATCCTTCTCCTCCTGCTGCTGGTCTGCCTTCCCTCCCTGGCGGCGAGCGCCGCGCCCACCCCGCCTCCCGGACCGCCCAGGGACGACTGCGTCCTGCGCATCGCCAGCGGCGCCGACGTCTCGGGAGGGGCCCGTGAGCGGGCGCTCGAAGCCGTCTGGAACGGGATCGAGGGCAGGCCCCGGGCGTGCTTCGTGGCGATCTCCTCGGTCGCGGACGAGCAGCGCAGCGCGATGATCTCGGCCGCCCAGTCGAAGGCCGGGCACTACGACGTGTACAACCTCGACATCCAGTGGATCCCCGAGTTCGCCGAGGGCGGCTACCTGCGCCCGATCGACACCGCCGCGCACGGCGGGACCAACGACTTCCTCTCCCAGATCTGGTCCGCGGGCGCCTGGAACGGCGTCCAGTACGCCGTGCCGTTCAACACCGACGTGGGACTCCTCTACCACCGCGGCGACCTGCGGACGCCTGAGAACTGGCAGGACATGACCGGCCTGGCGAAGGCGCGCCGGGCCGGGCCCGACCCCACCGCTCTCGGGCTCGCCGGGCAGTTCGCCTCCTACGAGGGGCTCACGGTCAACGCGCTGGAGGCGATCTGGGCCAACGGCGGGGACGTGGTCGACGCGAACGGCCAGGTGGTGATCACCCAGAGGCGCGCGGTGGAGGCCGTCGGGCGGCTCATCGAGACGGTGCGGGCCGGCGTGATCTCCGGGGAGACCCTCGGCAGCACGGAGGCCGAGTCGCTGACCGCCTTCCGCGAGAGGCACGCGCTGTTCCTGCGGCACTGGCCCTCCGCCCACGAGGTGCTCTCCGGGGAACGGAAGTCGGGCGGGATCGCCTTCCGCGCGGTGGCGCTGCCCTGGCAGGGAGTCCTCGGCGGCCAGTATCTCGCCGTCTCCCGGCACACCGTCCGGCGCGACGCCGCGCAGCGCCTGGTGGCGGCGCTGACCGGCGGGGAGGCGGCCAGGCTGCTCTACCAGTGCGGCGGGTTCGCCCCGGCCAGGGTCTCGGCCCTCTACGCGGAGGCGGAGCCCGGCTGCGGCGGCCCGTCGCCCGCGGCTACCCCGTCCGAACCCGCCTCCGAACCCGCCTCCGAGTCCGGGACGGCCGAGCCCGAGCCCGAGTCCGAGGGCGTGCGGCCCGACACGCTGCTGCGCGCGCTGACACAGGCCAGGGCCCGCCCGTCCTCCCCGTACTACAGCCAGTTCAGCCGGGTCTTCCGCACGGAGGTCCACGAGCTGCTCGGCTGCTGGTCGCTCGGGCGCAAGGGCTGCGAGGACGCGAGGACGTTCACGGCCGGCCTCGCTCCCAAGCTGAGAAAGGCGCTGGCCGGCGGCTGATCCGGCCGGACGAGGGACGTCCGCGAGCCCGGCCGGCGCGACGGGACGCACCGCTCGCCGGCGACCCGGTCCGGCCCCCGCGTCACCGGCACGGCCCGCGCGGCCCCGGTCGCTCGAACCCGCCCCGGCTCCGGCACTTGCCCCCGACGTAAGGTCATGGTTTCCACTGGGGGCATGAAGCCCGTTCCCCTGGTCTACCTGGCCTCGTACGCCCTGTCGTTGCTGGGAAACTCGATTGCCGCGGTGGCTCTCCCCCTGATCGTGTTGCAGACGACGGGAAGTGTCCTCTCCTCGGGGATCCTCTCCGCCGCCACCGCGGTGCCGGCCTTCGTCTCGGGTCTGGTCATGGGTGTCGTGATCGACCGGATCAACAGGCGCACGTCGTCGGTGATCACCGATCTGGTCTCCGCGGCGTCGCTGGCCGCCCTGCCCGTCGTCGACCTCGTGACCGGGTTGAACCTGGGGTGGTTCATCCTCTTCGGCATCGTCGGCGCGGTCGGTGACGTACCGGGGATGACGGCCCGCGAGGCGCTCCTGCCCGCGATCGTGCGGACCGGTGGCATCCCCGCGCACCGGCTCATGGGCGTCAGGGAGGGCCTCGGCGCATTGATCATGGTGATCGGGCCGGCCGCGGCCGGGAGCCTGCTGGTCCTGTTCGACGGGTCCATGGTGCTGTGGATCACGGCAGGCACCTCGTCCGCCGCGGCGATGCTCACACTCCTGATCCCGAGGAACGTCGGCGTGATCCCCGCCGGGACCGGCCCTGTGTCTCCGCCCGCTTCGGGATGGGGGCAGTTGAAGGAGGGCTGGCGGGTGCTGTTCCGGCGCGACCGGTTCCTGCTCGCGGTCACGATGCTCAACCTGGTGCTGATCACCGTGATCGTCTCCCTGCAGGGAATCGTCCTGCCCGCGCACTTCACGCTGATCGGCCGCCCGGAGACGCTCGGTTTCGTACTCACCGCGATCGCCGCGGGAACCCTCGTGGGCGGCGGCCTCTACGCCGCTCTGGGGACACGCGGGTCACGCCGGATCTGGTTCGTGACCGGGCTGCTGGGCAGCGCCGTGGGCGTCGGTGTCATCTCGGTCCTTCCCCCGATGTGGGCCGTCTTCGCCGGCGCGTTCGTGCTGGGGCTCTCCTCGGGCCTGCTCGGCAGCCTGCTCGGGGTGCTCATGATCGAACGAATCCCCGAGGACCTGCGCGGGCGCGTCATGGGTACGCAGAACTCCCTCATGACGATCGCCGGACCGATGGGGATCCTCGCCGCCGCGCTCATCGGCCACCTCGGTGGCCTGGCCGCCGCGGGAACCACCATGGGGGTCGTCTGGGTCGTCGCCGTGCTGGCGGCGCTCCGCGCGCCCGCGCTGCGTAGCCTTGAGGTGGAGCGGGAGGTGACCGCACGTGCGGAGTAGTGAGCTGGCGTCACTCGCGGACGTGACGGTCCGTACGCTGCGCCACTACCACCGGATCGGCATCCTGCCCGAGCCCCGGCGCGACCCGAGCGGATACCGGCGCTACACGATCCAGGACCTGGTCAGGTTGCTGCGCATCAAACGGCTCGCCGCGCTCGGGATTCCCCTCGACAAGGTGGGGGGCCTCCTCGACTCGGAGGGGGAGGACCACCACGATCTGCTGAGCGACCTCGAGCACGAGCTCGACGCCCAGATCGCCCGCCTCACCCGGCAGAAGACGATGCTGGGGATCATCCGTAAGCACCGCGCCCTGCCCGATGTGCCCCCGGAACTCGCGCGGTTCTTCGAGGTCTTCGCCCTGTCGGGCCTCTCACCGGCCATGAACAAGATCGACCGGGAGCAGTCCGTCCTTCTCGCGCACCTCGTCGGCGAGGCCGGCATCGAACACCTCGCCGCGTTCTACGAGCACATCGCCGCGCCCGGCACCGCCGAGGTGGTGGCAGGACTCGCCCGGCGCTTCGACCGGCTGGACGCGGACGCGGATCCGGCGGTCGCCGACCGCCTCGCCGAGGACTTCACCGAGCGGGTCGGGACGATCGTCGTCGAGTTCGACGGGCGGGACGAGGGTGCCGGTCTCATCCACGAGGAGCTGTACGGCCTCTTCGAACAGTACCTGCGCGAGGCCCTGAACCCCGCGCAGCGGATGGTGGTCGCCCGGATCACGGAAAGGCTGGAAGCGCTCACCGGCCCGTCGGCGTGAGAGCCGGCCACCGCCGAGTGCCGTGCCCGCGCCCCGGGTGGCCTCCGATGCGGGTGTCCCATGTTCACGCGGTGACGCCCTCCGCGAGGACGGTGACGCCCTCGCGGAGAGACGCGGGCCCGGATCCGCCGGCGACCGGCCGACGACGGTACGAGACCCCTGCGGTCAGCCGGTGACGATCTCGAACTGCTCCCAGGGGCCGATCGCGTCGCGGCTGGCGATCAGCGGCTGCGCGCCGCCGCGCGCTCGCCGCGGCCCCTCGCCGGCGAGGGGCCGCCGTCATAGGTGTGCCGGGCACCGGCACCGCCCGCGTCCGGGACTGCGGGCGGCCTTATCGATGGGTCGTCTATGCGTAAGTGATTATGGGGTGGTACGTCTATTTCCTGTGACCCGACCGACCCAACCGACCGGACCGGCCGATCCGACCAGACCCACCGGTCCGGCCGATCCGGTCAGACCGATCGGCCCGCCCCGACCTGCGGCGTCCCAACCCGCGCGAACCTCACCGACCGGACCGGCCCAACCGGCGGGACCGGACCGGCCGACCGGGTCGGCCCGGCTCCACGCGCTCGACGCGCTCCGCGGCTTCGCGGTGTGCGGGATCATGCTGGTCAACACCTGGCAGCACACGCGTGAGCACCTGAGGCCGTCCGATCGCAACGCGGTCGACTGGGCGATGGACAACCTGCTGCAGAGCAGGTTCTATCCGATCTTCTCGTTCCTGTTCGGGCTGAGCTTCGTCCTCTTCCTGAGGTCGGCGGCCGGGCGGACCGATCGCCCCTGGGCCGTGCTGCTGCGCAGGCTGGCGGTGCTCGCGGTCCTCGGCGCGGTCCACCAGATCTTCAACTCGGGCGAGGTGCTCCTGCCGTACGCGATCTTCGGGGTGCTTGTCCTGCTGCCCGCCTCGTTCCTCCCCCGGCCCGCGGTGCTGGTGCTGGGCCTCGCCTTCACCGGATGGGCGGTGTACCAGGGCGGCGGGATCGTCCTCGTCCCCGGGCTGTTCCTGCTGGGCATGGTGCTGATGGAGCGCCCGCCGCCCGGGTGGCTGCTGGCACCGGCGTTCGTGGCGAGCGCGGTGCTGGGCGTGACGCTCACCTGGCTCTGGGTGCGCATCGCCAAGGACCCCGTCCTCTTCCACGCGGCCGTCCACCCGGCCGCCGGGCTCGCCGCCGCCACGGCCTACGGCACCGGGCTGCTGCTCCTGCTGCGGACCCGGCTGCGCGACCCGCTGCTGGCGGCGCTCGCCCCGCTCGGCCGCATGGCGCTGACGAACTATCTGGTGAGCACCCCGGTCATCCTGCTCTTCGTGCCGCTGCTCGTCGCGGACACGACCCGGCTCGCCGGGGTCGCGCTCTCCGTCGCCACCCTGGTGCTTCAGGTGCTGTTCAGCCGCGCGTGGCTGGCAAGGTTCAGGTACGGGCCGCTGGAATGGGCGTGGCGGAGCCTCACGTGGATGGAACGAGTGCCGAACAGACGGATAGGGTCACACCCGTGACTCGCATAGCCCTCTGCCAGATACCGGTGGCCGAAGATCCGTCCGCCAACCTGAGCCGTGCCCTCGACGCCCTCGCCGAGGCCGCCGCGGGCGGCGCCGAGCTGGCGATCCTCCCGGAGGCCGCCCTCACCCGGTACGGCAAACGCGTCACCGACCTCGCCCAGCCGCTGGACGGGCCGTTCGTCACCGGGCTGGCCGCCGCGGCGCGGGAGCACGGCCTGCCGGTGATCGCGGGGGTGTTCGAGCCCGGCGAGGGCCGGGTCCACAACACCGCGGTCGCCATCGGCCCCTCGGGCTCGATCGAGGCGGCCTACCGGAAGATCCACCTGTTCGACTCCTTCGGCGCCCGCGAGTCCGAGCTGGTCGCGCCGGGCGACACCCCGGTCGTGGTGGAGCTGGCCGGGATCCGGGTGGGCCTGGTCACCTGCTACGACATCCGCTTCCCCGAGCTGACCCGGGCCCTGGTCGATCAGGGGGCCGAGGTGTTCGCGGTGATCGCCGCGTGGGGGTCGGGGCCGATGAAGGAGGAGCACTGGACCACGCTCGTCAGGGCCCGCGCGATCGAGAACACCACCTGGGTCGCGGCCGTGGGCCAGGCTCCCAACCCGGAGGCCCGCGACGGCTTCGGGATCGGGCGGAGCATGCTGGTCGATCCGATGGGAGTGGTACGCGCCGACATGGGGCCGACAGCCGCCGTCCATATATGCGAAATCGACTCTCAGATCACGATTGCCACCCGGAATGCCCTACCGTGCCTGGAACACCGGCGGCTCCAGGTCGGCGGATCGTAAAATGCCGACCGTGAGTGAGCCACCTGGGCGTAGAACGCAGATGCAGAAGGTCATACCTCCTCGGCTGCTCGTGCCCTATCTGGCCGGCAGACGCACCGTGATCTCCGGATACGTGTACCGGGTTCAGGACTGCGCGCGGCTGACCACCCCCGCGCAGCTGTTCGCCGGTCTCGACCTGGGGTTCGAGGGTTCGGAGCTGGCCGAGACGGTCCCGGAGATCTACCTGATGCGCTGGTTCGCCCGCGACATGGACGCCTACGTCGTGCCGTACGGCCCGCACATGGGCGGTGACTGGAACGATTCACCACCCTTCACCGGAAACGGCTTCACCACCTCGCGGGAGCACGTCGTGCCGCAGTTCCACACCACGCCCATGCCGATCCCCGCGGGGGCCGAGATCATCCACGTGGTCCCCGGCGAGGAGCGTCTCTTCGGCCTCTACGACGGCCTGAGCTGGCGGCCCGCCTCATGAGCGCCGAGATCGAGCCGGTCGCCTCGGGGTTCGCCGCCCGCTACCTGGGCCGTACGTACGCCGCGGCCCTGGGTCCCGGCGGCTCCGAGGTGGTGCTGTTCAACGAGGAGGCCCAGAAGGGCTTCGAGGCGGCCTCCGGCTACTGGCGGCTGGTCGTCGCCCGCGAGGACCTCGAATGGCTGGTGCTGGTCCGCACGGTCGGCGCGTTCGGCGGCGAGCCGTGCCTGGTCCTCGACGTCTCCGAGGAGAACGGCGAGGAGAGCCTGCACATCGCCTACACCGGGCACAGCGGGATGAAGGCCGAGGCGCTGGGCTACTGGATGGTCGACCACGGGGCCTACGAGGTCGTCGTCCCCCGCGACGAGGTCTTCTCCATCAGGATCGAGCGCCTGCCCGTCCCGCTCGCCCCGGAGGGCGCGGAGCCGTAGCGTCCCGTCCCCCTCAACCGACGCCGAGCCGCCGGTAACGGGCCAGCCTGGCGGCGAGGCGGTCGGCGGGGGCCCGGCCCAGCAGTCCCGCGATCTCGTGTTCCAGGGTGCGCGCGACCCGGGCGCAGAACGCCTCCGGCTCGTAGGCGGCGTCGGGGAACTCCGGGATGATCCGGTCGACGAGGCCGTCCCTGCGCAGGTCGGTGGATCTCACCCCCTGCGCGGCGGCGATCTCCGGGGCGAAGTCGACGCTCCGGTACAGCAGCGCCGAGGCCCCCTCGGGAGACAGCGGCGACAGCCAGCCGTGCTGGGCGCACAGCACCCGGTCGGCGGGGAGCAGCGCGAGCGCGGCGCCGCCCGCGCCCTCCCCCAGCAGCAGGCACACGGTCGGGGCGTCGAGCATCACCAGATCGGCCACCGAACGGGCGATCTCCGCGGCCAGGCCGCCCTCCTCGGCCGCCTTGGACAGCGCGGCCCCGGCGGTGTCGATCACGGTGACCAGCGGCAGTCCCAGCTCCGAGGCCAGGCGCATGCCGCGCCTGGCGACCCTGAGCCCGGCCGGGCCGAGCGGGGCGTCGATCCGCTGGTGCCGCCGGTCCTGGCCGAGCACGATCGCGGGAGCCTCGCCGAACCTGGCCAGGGCGAGGACCAGGCCGGGGTCGTTCTCACCCACCCCGGTGCCGTTGAGCGGGGTGACGTCGGAGGCGCCGAGCTTGAGCAGCGCCCGGACCCCGGGACGGTCGTCGCGCCGGGAGCGGCTGATCGCGTCCCACGCCTGGACCGTCGGGACCCGCTCGTCCGGCTCGGGCCCCGGGTCCAGGTCCCGGCGGGGGGCGCACAGCACGGCGAGCGCCCGTACGGCGACCCGCCGGGCGTCCTCCGCCGACACGACGGCGTCGACCAGGCCGTGGGCGAAGAGGTTCTCGGAGACCTGGACGCCCTCGGGGAACGGGTAGCCGTGCAGCGACTCGAACACCCTCGGCCCCAGGAACCCGATCAGCGCGCCCGGCTCGGCGGCGGTGACGTGCCCGAGCGACCCCCAGGAGGCGAAGACGCCGCCGGTGGTGGGATGGCGCAGGTAGACGATGTACGGCAGTCCCGCGGCGCGGTGCGCGGCGACGGCGGCGGTGATCTTCACCATCTGGACGAAGGCCACCGCGCCCTCCTGCATGCGGGTCCCGCCCGAGGCGGGGGCGGCCAGCAGCGGTAGCCCCTCGGCGGTGGCCCGCTCGACCGCGGCGGTGAGCCGCTCGGCGGCGGCCACCCCGATCGAACCGGCCAGGAAGGAGAACTCGCACACCACGATCGCCACCCGGCGCCCGTCGAGCAGGCCCTCCCCGGTGATCACCGACTCGTCGTATCCCGTCTTGACCCGGACCGCGGCCAGTTCCTCGGCGTACCCCGAACCGGGCGCGGCGGGGTCGGCGGGCGGCCCGTCCCACGACAGCCACGTTCCCGGGTCGAGGAAGGTGTCGATCAGCGTGCGCGCGTCGGGCCGCGCCGGGGTCATACCCGTGCTCCGTGGGACGGTACCCGGGCGTGGAGGGGGGGTGTGCCTGTCATCGCTCGCGCGCCTCCAGCCAGGCGAGGACCTCGTCGCCGTGCTCGCCGAGCGCGGGCGGGGCGGTATGGCGCGCGGGAGGGTCGCCGTCGAAGCGGAGCGGCGGTCCCGGCAGCTCGATGGGGCCGAGCACGGGATGGTCCACCTCGACGACCAGGCCCTGGGAACGGGTCTGGTCCCAGGCGTAGACCTCGTCGAGGGACCTGATCGCCCCGGCGGGCACCCCGGCCTCGCCGAGCGCGGCGAGCCAGTGCGCCCGGTCGTGCTTGGTGAGCGTCCGCTCCATGTCGGCGATCAGGTCATCCCGATGCGCGAATCTTTCCCTGTTGGTCGCATATTTCGCGATATATGGGTCGACGTCCAACTCCAGCAGGGCGGCGACCTTGCGCCACTGCGTGTCGTTCGCCGCCGCGATCTGGATCATGCCGTCGGCACAGCGGAAGGCGCCGTACGGGGCGATGGAGGCGTGGTGGTTGCCGCCCGCCCGGGGCACCTGGCCGCCGACCGTCCAGGCCGTGCCGTGGTAGGAGTGCACCCCGGTCACCGCGGCCAGCAACGAGGTCCGCACGACCTTGCCCCGCCCGGTCCGCTCCCGCTCGTACAGCGCGGCGACCACGCCGTACGCGCCGTGGATGCCGCCGAGCAGGTCCGCGACCGAGGCGCCCACCCGGTACGGCTCCTCGGGCGACGGGCCGGTCAGGCTCATCAGCCCCGCCTCGCCCTGCGCGATCTGGTCGTAACCGGGCCTGCCGCCCTCCGGGCCGTCATGGCCGAAACCGGTGATCGACAGGATGACCAGGCGGGGGTTGAGCTCGTGCAGCCGCTCGACGGAGAAGCCCAGCCGGTCCATGACCCCGGTGCGGAAGTTCTCCACCAGCACGTCGCTCTGCCGCACCAGGCGCTCGACGAGCGACCTGCCCCCGGCGGACTTGAGGTCGACGGCGATCGACTGCTTGTTGCGGTTCGCCGCCAGGAAATACGTGGATATGTCGTGGTCTGGACCCACGAACGGCGGCCCCCAGCCCCGCGACTCGTCACCCCCCGCGGGATGCTCCACCTTGATCACCCGGGCACCCAGATCACCGAGCATCTGCGCGGCGTGCGGGCCCGCGAGCGCGCGAGAGAGATCGAGGACGACGATGTCGCCGAGTGCTCCCTGCAAGATCAACCTCCGGTGCGTGGCGGCCGGCCCGGCCGGCAAGGGTTCCCCGTTCCCTGCCCGTTTCGTCCTGGGACCACTTGGCACGATATCCAGAAGGGGGAACACCCATGATCTCCCATACCATCACCGGGCGGGACGGGAGGGGGCGAGATCAAGAGGACGTGTTCGTCACGATCTCCCTCACGGCTCCGGCCCGGAGGAACCCCGGGTCACTCACGCAACGGCTCGCCCGTACGCGACATCGGACACTCCGGCGGGCCGGGCGAAGCGGCCACCCCGGTCACGCGCCGGCGGCGACGCCCGGCCCCGCGATCCCGGGGCCGCGTGGACGTGGGCCGCGTGGACGTGGGCCGCGTGGACGTGGAAAGCCCGCCGGATCGCGCTCGCCGGGGTGCTCCCGCCTCCGCGTCCGTGAGTCTCGGCGGGGAGACGCGAAACGAGCCGGGGCCCGCACCTCTGAGAGGTGCGGGCCCCGGCCCGTGATGTGCCGGTGCTACTAGGCGGGAACGATGTTCTCCGCCTGCGGGCCCTTCTGGCCCTGCGTGACGTCGAAGGAGACCTTCTGGCCCTCCTGCAGCTCACGGTAGCCCTGGGCGGCGATGTTGGAGTAGTGGGCGAAGACGTCGGCGCCGCCGCCGTCCTGCTCGATGAAGCCGAAGCCCTTTTCCGCGTTGAACCACTTCACGGTGCCAGTTGCCATGATCATTCTCCTTCGATAGGGGGCAGAGCCGAGATCCACACCGCGTGGATCTCGCGTCGCCGCGATGAGCCCATCCGGAGATGACCGGGAAAACAAAATGCACCTGAAGGGTTATCCGCCAGGTGCACACAAAGTTTCATGGGTACCACAACCGCAACTACGTTCAGGCTAGCACCTGTACGGACCAACTCACGAGCCCACCCGCCCCGAATGCGGAACCGGCGAGGATCCCCCCCCCCCGGCCGCTCCTCGCGCGCCAACGCCCGACTGTGCGCGGCGTCCAGGAACGCGATCACGGCGAGGGCCGCGACCGTCGCGCCCGTGGCCGCGAGGTAGCACCAGGGGGCGGGCAGGTAGTTGGCCGCGGTCAGGGCGTCGGGCCCCTTGATGGACGTCCTCCACGGACGGCGCACCGTGGCCGAGGTCCGGCGGGCCATCGACTACCACCTCGGCCGCCTCTTCCCCGGCGACCCGAGAGAGGCTTGACATTCCCTCACCCCGGCTCCACCCTTTCACTACTTAATTAGTGAAAGGGTGTGGACGTTGATCGAATTCCGCCTCGACCGGGGGTCGGGGGTGGCGACGTACCTCCAGCTGGTGCATCAGGTCCGGCACGCGCTGCGGCTCGGCGTGCTGCGGCCGGGTGACCGGCTGCCGACGGCCAAGGAGGTCGTGACCCAGCTGGCGATCAATCCGAACACCGTGCTGAAGGCGTACCGCGAGCTGGAGCGTGAGGGCCTGGTCAGCGGGCGGCCGGGGCAGGGCACCTTCGTGGAGCGGTCGCTGGGCCGGACCTCCATGGGCGACCACGCGCGGTTGCGCGCCGACCTGGTGCGCTGGGTGCGCGACGGGCGCCAGGCGGGTCTGGACCTGGAGGATCTGCAGGCGCTGGTCGCCTCAGTCCTGACCGATCTCTCCCACGAGACCCCCGAGGGCCCGGGAAGCCACGAAGGCCACGGAGGCCACGGATCCCGCGAGGAGATCGCGTGAACGCGCTGGAGACCGAGGCCCTGGGCAGGCGTTACCGGCGGACCTGGGCGCTGCGCGACTGCTCGGTGGCGGTGCCGTCCGGGCGGGTGGTCGCGCTGGTGGGCCCCAACGGCGCGGGCAAGTCGACCCTGCTCCACATGGCCGTCGGCCTGCTCGCCCCGACCACGGGGACCGTGCGGGTGTTCGGCGGGCCCGCGCACGAGAGCCGGCGGCGGATCGCGTTCATGGCGCAGGGCAAGCCGCTGTACGCGGGCTTCAGCGTGGCCGAGATGCTCACGTTCGGACGCGGGCTCAATCCCCGGTGGGACGACGCGGCGGCCAGGAGGCGGCTGGCGGAGCTGGACATCCCGCTCGACCGCAGGGTCGGCAGGCTCTCGGGCGGGCAGCGGACGCAGGTGGCGCTCACCGTCGCGCTGGCCAAGCGCCCGGACCTGCTGGTGCTGGACGAGCCGCTGGCCGACCTCGACCCGCTGGCCCGTCAGGACGTGATGCGCGCCCTGATGACGGCGGTCGCCGAGACAGGGCTGACCGTGTTGCTCTCCTCGCACGTGGTGTCGGAGCTGGAGGGGACCTGCGACTGGCTGATGGTGGTCAACGGGGGCCGGGTCCAGGTCAGCGGCGACATCGACGAGCTGGTGGCCGGGCACCGGCTGCTGACCGGTCCCGCCGAGGGCGCCGACGCGCTCGCCGCCCGGCTGCCGGTGATCTCGCGGGGCGGGACCGGACGGCAGGCCACCCTGCTCGTCCGGGACGGCACCCCGCCGACCGACCCGCGCTGGACCGCCCGCCCGGTGAACCTGGAGGAGACGGTGCTGGCCTATCTGCGCGCCCCGGACCTCGCGGCCCTCCCCCGCCCCACCCTGACCTCCGCCCGCTGATCCCCTGCCTTGCCCTTGTCACAGGGAACCGGCACAAAAACCGGCACGGGACCGGCGGGTTCGCACGGTCATTCGCGCGGACCGCCACGGGACCGCCGATGTTCGCATGATCGTCCGTACGGAACCGCTACGGAACCACCCGGGTGAACCGGGCGTACCACCTGAAGGGATGTCTTCTTGCTCTGGCTGACCTGGCGACAGCATCGCGCGCAGATCCTGGTGACCTGCGGTCTGCTGCTCGCCCTGGGAGTGCTGCTGCTGGTCTCCGGCCTGCGGGCGACCGCCTACGTCACCGGCCAGGCCCCTCCCGGCTGCCCCGGGCCCGCCGCCGCGTGCTCCGGCGTGAACTCGACGATCTACCACGATTACTACTACCCGGTCTTCATGGTCTTCGGCCTGCTTCCCATCGCCGGGTCCGCGCTGGTCGGGGCCTTCTGGGGCGCGCCGCTGCTGGCGGCCGAGTTCGAGCGCGGGACCAGCGCGCTGGCCTGGACCCAGTCGGTCTCCCCCCGGCGGTGGCTCGCGGTCAAGCTCTGCCTGCTCGGCGGCATGGTCGTGGCCGCCGCCCTCCTCCTGTCGGCGATGATCAGCGCGTGGCTGCCGGTGTTCCGGGACGTGATCGGCGACAAGTCACTGGAAGCCGGGACGTTCACCGTCATCGGCGTCGTCCCGGCCGCGTGGTGGCTGTTCGCGTTCGTCCTGGGCGCCGCCGCCGGGACGTTCTTCCGGCGCACCCTGGCCGCGATGGCGGTGACCGTCGCGCTGGTCGCGCTGGCCGTTCCGGCCGTCTTCTTCTCCCGCGACTCCTACGCCGAGCCCGTGCGTACCGTCACCACCGGCTGGACGGCGCTCTACGAGGGCGGCGGCACCCTGGTCGGAGAGGCCTGGGTCGATCCCTCCGGCCGGGAAATGCCGGAGCCGCCGGCCGGTGCCTGCCCCCCGCCCCCCGGGGTGGACTCCCGTTCGGAACGGGCCCAGTTGCTGAAGGAGGAGTGCCTGATCGACGAGGGCTACCGAAAGGCGGTCTACCACCATCCGGCCGACCGGTTCTGGCGCTTCCAGTGGACCGAGACCGCCATCCTGCTGACCGGCACCCTCGCCCTCGGCGGGCTCACCGCCACCCGCACCCTCCGCCGCCGCAGGTGAGCCGCCCCACGAGCCCCCACGAGCGTCACATGAGGTCCACCTCCGCGTATGGCAGGCCGCCCGACAGGGTGGGGAAGCCAGGACCCCGGTCGAAGAAGGGCCTTACGGCCGGATCGGCCGGATCG
The DNA here is from genome assembly GCF_059358815.1 of Streptosporangium nanhuense. NCBI lineage: Bacteria > Bacillati > Actinomycetota > Actinomycetes > Streptosporangiales > Streptosporangiaceae > Streptosporangium > Streptosporangium nanhuense. Next base: position 294,884 of record NZ_JCADBG010000001.1, on the reverse strand, counting down.
GCCAGGAGGAGGGCGCGCAGATCGGCGCGGCGGGTCTCGGTGGCCTCGGCGTCCACCCGGGGGCCGTCGAGATCGTCGGGGTCGCAGCGCAGGACGACCCCGTAGTCGTCGCGGGCGCCCTCGGCGGAGACCTTGCCGTCTCGGACGTCGGCGGCCACCAGGGCGGGGTCGCGGTCCAGCGGGGAGCCCCAGCCGCCCCCGCCCGTGGTGCGCACCCGGATGATCTCGCCCTCGCGGACCGGTGAGTCGTCCACCAGACCCTCCATCGTTCTTAGCGAGGGGACTGCCGAGTTCACCTGCCGTCTGGATTGCTTCCCTGCTACCGTTCTTGTGTTTGAAACGGTCAGGGCTTGGCCGTCGCCTACCTCAACTGAGGGAAGCGAGAAGCCGCTCTCTTTGGGGAGCGGAGGAGTCACCTCCCTGCCCTCGATCTCCACGACGAAGGGCTGTCCGGCCCTGCCGCCGTTCACGCCCCAGCACGACAGGATCGAGCGGTCGGCGATGGACATGAACGAGGCGTCGCGGAGCATCCGCAGGTGCTTGTCGTAGCCGAGGCCGCCCCGGTAGAGGCCGGGTCCGCCGGAGTCGCGGGCCAGGCCGAGCCGCTCGACCCGGAACGGCCAGCGGGACTCGGCGAACTCGACCGGGATGTTGCGCGAGTCGGGCACCACGTGGATGGTGTCCTCGCCGTCCGCGTACCACCGGCCGCCGGAGCCCCCGCCGAGGACCTCCCTCATCAGGTACGGGGTGCCGTCGGCGCCCTCGCCGTAGACACCGGTGTAGCGGATGGTCTCCTGGTCGGCGGGCATCCGGCCGCCGGTCGCCTTGGCCAGCACCCCGGCCAGCACGCCCAGCAGGCGCAGGATCACGAACGTGCGGGCGTTGGTGGGGGCGGGGAAGATGGGGGTGAGCAGGGTGCCCTTCTCCGGGAACCGCATCTCGATGAGGGGGACGACACCCTCGTTGACGTCGAGCTCGGCCATCCGCTCGGGGGTGTCGGCCAGGTTGCGCAGGATCGGCGCCAGCCACTTCTTGAGGAACACCCCGTCGGCGTAGTCGCCCGCGTGGTTGATCGGGCCCTTGGCCTGCGGGGAGGTGCCGGTGAAGTCGATGACCAGGGGAGAGGCCGCGGAGTGGTCGACGGTGAGGGTCATCCGCTGCGTGTGCAGGCGGGGCTCGTCGACGCCGTCGTGCTCGGCGTAGTCCTCCCACACGTGCGTGCCCTCGGGGATCTTGGCCAGCAGTTCCCTGCGGAACGTGTCGGTGGTGCTGGAGATGATCGCGTCGAAGCACGCCTCGACCGCCTCGCGCCCGTAGCGGTCGAACAGCTCCCCCAGCCGCCGCGCGCCCATCAGGCAGGCCGAGCACTCGGCGTCCAGGTCTCCGGCGAGGGAGTCGGGCATCCGGGAGTTGCGCGTCATGATCGTGAGCGCCGCCCGGTTGGGCACGCCCTCGTCCCACAGCCTGATCGGCGGGACCATCAGCCCCTCCTCGAACACGCTGCGCGCGTTGCTCGGCATGGAGCCCGGCACGGCCCCGCCGATGTCGTCGTGGTGGCCGAACGCCTGCACGAAGGCGACGACCTGCCCGTCGTGGAAGACCGGGACCGTCACGCACAGGTCGGGCAGGTGCCCGATGCCGCCCTCGGACAGGTAGACGTCGTTGTGGAAGAACACGTCGCCGGGCCTCATCCCGGCGATCGGGAAGTCCCTGACGATCGGCTGGACCAGCGCCGAGTAGGACCTGCCGGTCAGTTTGCGCAGCCGTACGTCGTGGATGCCCGCGCGGAAGTCGTGCGCGTCGCGGATCATGGGTGAGCGGGCGGTGCGGGCGATGGCCGTCTCCACCTCCATCTCCACCGACGCGAGCGTCCCCTCGACGATCTCCACCAGCACCGGGTCCGCCCCGTTCACCGTCCGCCCGTCCGTGTTCATCGGTCGCTCGGTGGTCGTCGGTCGCTCGGTGGTCGTCGGTCGCTCCGCGTCATGCACGGCGTACCTCCAGGTTTCCGAACTCGTCCATGGTCGCGGTGAAGCCGGGGTGGAGCGGGAGCGTGGAGCCGTACTCCTCGATGACCGCCGGGCCGGTGATCTCCGCTCCGGCGGTCAGGTCGGGGCGGCGGTGGATGGGGACGGCGCCCCACTCGTCGTAGAAGACCTCGCGGGAGGAGACCGGCTCGGGCCGAGGGTCGCCGTGGGGCCTGCGTGCGATGGCGGGGCGGGTGATGGGGCCGATGCCGGAGACGCGGAGGTTGACCCACTCGACGCCGTGCCGGGGGTCGTCGCGGTAGCCGTACCCGTAGAGCTTGCGGTGCTCGGTGTGGAAGCGGTCCAGCACCTCGGCCCGCCAGGCCTCGTCCAGCGGGCCGGACGGCGCGGGCACCCTGACCTCGTAGGCCTGGCCGTAGTAGCGCAGGTCGGCGCTGCGCGCGTAGACGTGCGCGCCGGCGGCGAAGCCCTCGCGCTCCAGGGCCGAGGCGGCCCGCCCCTCCAGGTCGCCGAAGATCTCCCCGGCGGTCTCCAGGGAGAGGTCGCGGGTGACGAAGGTGCGGACGTAGTCGTTCTTGACGTCCACGGTGAGCAATCCGAAGGCCGAGACGTTGCCCGGGTCGGGCGGGACGATCACCGACGGCAGGCCGAGGATGTCGATCAACCGGCAGACCAGCAGCGGCCCCGAGCCGCCGAAGGCGACCATCGGGAAGTCGCGCACGTCCAGGCCGCGTTTGACGGTGATCTGGCGGATCGCGTTCGACTGGTTGAACGCGCTGATCTCCAGGATGCCCGCCGCGGTCCGTTCCGGGGACAGCCCGATCTTGCCCGCGAGCGCCTCGATCCCCTCTCGGGCGGCATCGGCGTCGAGCGGGATCTCACCGCCGAGCAGGTGCGGGGGGACCCGGCCGAGGAAGACGTGCGCGTCGGTGACGGTGACCTCGGTGCCGCCCCGGCCGTAGCAGAGCGGGCCGGGGTCGGCCCCGGCCGATCTGGGCCCGACCTTGGGCGTGCCCTCGGGTGAGATCCACGCGACGGAACCGCCGCCCGCGCCGACGGTCACGATGTCGATCATCGGGATCTTGCAGGGGTAGCGGCCGATGCTGCCCTCGGTGGTCAGGGACGGCTCCCCGTCGACGACCACCGCGACGTCGGTCGAGGTGCCGCCGCCGTCCAGGGTGATCACCGAGGGGTGCCCGGCGGTGGCGGCGATCAGCGCGGCGCCGAGCGCGCCCGCGGCCGGTCCCGAGAGCACGGTGGTGATCGGCTGGTGCACGACCTCGGCCGCGGACAGCACGCCGCCGTTGCTCTTCATCACGGAGAACGGCATGCCGCTCCCCCGCCCCGCCCGCGCGACCTCCGTCGCATCCGCCACGGACGGGGCCACCGTCGCATCCCGCGCGGACGGCTCGGCGTCCCCTGCGCGGCTCGCCGCCTCAAGGCGTTCGGCCAGGTTGGCGATGTAGCGGCGCATGGTCGGTTTGACCGCAGCGTCGACCAGGGTGGTGACCGACCGCTCGTACTCGCGGTACTCGCGCAGCACGTCGCACGAGATCGAGACGACGGCGTCCGGGTGCTCCCGTTCGAGGACCTCCCGCATGCGCAGCTCGTGGGCGGGGTTGGCGTACGAGTGCAGGAAGCACACGCCGATCGCGGTGACTCCGCGGTCGCGGAACCACCGGGCCGTCGCGACGGCCTGCTCCTCGTCGAACGGCCGCACCTCGGCCCCGGTGTGGTCCAGGCGCCCGCCGACGGTCCTGACCCGGTGCACCGGGACGATGCGGGGTGGCTTCACCCAGAAGTAGGAGTTGCCGTAGCCGTCCGGAACGCTCTGGCGGGCGATCTCCAGGATGAACTCGAAGCCCTCGGTGGTGACGAAGCCCAGGTCGGCGATGCGGTCCTCGAGGAGCTGGTTCGTGGCGACCGTGGTGCCGTGCACGACGGCCGACACGACCTCCAGGCCCACGTCACCCAGGCCCACGTCACCCAGGCCCGTGTCGCCCGGGCCGCTCGCGCCGGTTGTGCCCTCCGCCCCGGCGGCCTTCCGCAGGACCTTCCGCACCCCCTCCATGAACCCGTCGGCCGGGTTGGCGGGGGTGGAGGGAGTCTTGGTCGTGGTGATCTCACCGGTCTGCTCGTCCACCGCGACCACGTCGGTGAACGTGCCTCCGGTGTCGACCCCGATACGGACGCTGCGCATGCCCCCGTGTCTACCCAGTCCCGGCGAGTACGCAAATCGGCGGACCCTGCCGAAGCTGTGCCCGGCCCTTGGGCAGTGTTGGCGGGAAACGGCCGGGAAACGCCTCGAAAACGGCCTCCCCGGAAACGGCCTTCCCGGAAACGCCCCCGGCCGGAAGGCCCCCAGGGGACGACCTGGCCGGGGACGATCCCGCCGCCACGGTCACGGACCGGCCGGCGGCGGGAGCGGACCCTAGCGGCGGCGGGGACCCATGGTGGTGTTGATCACCGCGTCGGCGTCGTGCGCGTGGATCTTGGCGGCGAGGCGGATGGCCATCTCGTTCGTACGGCGCAGTTCGGCCTCGACCCGGTCCTTGCCGGACTGGCCGACCTGGACGCCGAAGTAGGCGCCGATGACCGCGCCCGAGACCCCGACGAGCCCGGCGAACGGCGCGGCCGTGTCGCCCTCGCGCAGCGCGATCACCACGAAGCCGATCAGGATGACCACGAGCCCCATGACGACGACGTAGAACCCGTACCGCCAGCGAGCCGCCTCCGCCTGGGCGGCGACGGCCTCGTCCTCGGTCATCATCGCCGCGAGCGCCGTGGGCATCTCCGTGCTCTCCGTGCCGGAGGGACCGGGGGTCACGACGGCCGGTGTCTTGCCGAGGGGTGGAGCGGAATTGTTGGTGGTCGTCACATGTTCTCCCACTTTTCGATGTACCAAAAAGGAATCTCCCACGGTTCTCGCCGTCAAGCCAAGTCAAGGCAAGTCAGGTCACGCCATGGCCCGCCATGGTTTGCCAACCAGGGGTCACCCCCTTCTACCAGCGCATCTTCATGCCAAACGTCCCCATGTACCCCACGGTTCGCCACCGGCTGTGGATCATCACCTTTCCGGCGGGCGTACGGGGGTGAACCATCCATGAAACATGGAGATCACGATCCGCGATCAGCGCGGGAAAACGGGACTCAGATGAGATAGAAGACATTCACCACTCTCATTCGGTTTTCAGAGGTATCTGTGACAAAGCTCCTCCGACTCCTCGTGGCCCCGCTGTCCGCCGCGGCCCTCCTTCTCACCATGTTCTCGACCCCCGCCCGAGCCGACACCGACCCCGTGCTCGCCGCCCAGTGGCAGGTCGCGTGGAACACCTACCGCTTCTACGAGTGCCTGACCGCTCCCCTCCCGATAACGGGACGGAGCCAGGCCAAGCGCGACATCTCCATCGAGATCAACGCGCCGGTGGAGCACGTGTTCGACGCCTACTCGAACATCAACAACCACCTCGGCATGCACTCGTTCCTGAAGCGGGTCGTCACCCACGCGGACTGGACCGACGCGGGGACGCGCTACGTCAACTTCACGGCCGTGGAGGACATCCCGGTCGCCGGGCTGCCCGTCACCTCCAACACGCACGCGCAGCAGCGCATCCACCGCGACGACCTCTACTACGAGACCGACACCTGGACGCTGCCGAACGTCGTCACGCACCAGAAGATCGTCTTCGAGGACCTGGGCGACGGGCGGACGCGCGTCACCGAGCACCTCACCTTCGAGGCGAGCGTCCTGCTCATCGACTTCACCGTGACGAACGGCGTCTCCTCCCACCAGGCAACGCAGGCGGGTCTCAAGGCGGCGATCGAGAGCGGCGAGCTCTGAGCCGACTCACCTGGCCGAGGGGCCGTGGGGGCCCGCCCGCCGGAACCGGGCGGCCCCCACGGTTCTCATCGGTTCGCCCCGGCCGGCCGGAAGCGTTCCCGTACGCCCGGCCGCCGGGTGAAGGCGACGAACCGATGACCAGGGGTGGAGATCGCGGAGCGTGTCCGGAGTACTAGGCTGGCCCCCCGTGACCGAACTGTCTGCCCTCTCCGCCGTCCCCGCCGGTTCCCGGGACGGGGTGCTGCGCTTCTACTTCGGCCCGATGGACTGCGGCAAGTCCACGCTGGCCCTGCAGATGAACTACAACCACGGCCGCCAGGGCAGGCGCGGCCTGGTGCTCACCAAGCACGACCGCTCGGGCACCCCGCAGGTCACCAGCCGGATAGGCCTGGGCAGCGAGGCCGTCGAGGTCGTCGACGACCTCGACCTGGTGGCCCTGGTCCGCGCGCACGAGCCCATCGACTACGTCATATGCGACGAGGCGTGCTTCTACACGGTCGCCCAGATCGAGCAGCTCGCCGATCTCACCGACGACTTCGGCGTCGACGTCTACGCCTTCGGCCTGGCCTCGGACTTCCGCTCGCAGATGTTCCCCGCCGCCCAGCGGCTGTTCGAGCTGGCCGACGAGATCAGCCGCCTGCAGGTCGAGGTCCTGTGCTGGTGCGGGCGTCCCGGACGCCTGAACGCCCGGGTGGTCGGCGGCAGGATGGTCCGTACCGGCGAGCAGGTCGTCATAGGCGACACGGGCGCCGACCCGATCCGCTATCAGGTGCTGTGCCGCCGCCACTACCGCTCCGGCGAGCTCGGCCTGGCCGGCTGACCTCACCGCGAGACCTCACCGCGAGACCTCACCGCGAGACCTCACCGCGAGACCTCACCGCGAGACCTCACCGCGGGGCGGGGGTCCCCCCGCCCCGCGGTGTCAGACGGCGCAGTAACCCTCGTCGTCGCAGGCGTCGCCGCCGGTCGCGGCGGCCTTGACGGCCCTGGCGGCCGGCGACTGGCCGGTGCGCTCGGCGACCTCTTCCAGGGCGGCGAGCAGGGTGTCCTCCGGCTGGGCGCCGGAGACCGCGAACTGGCCCTCGAAGAGGAACAGCGGCACCGAGCTGACGCCGATGGCGCGAGCCTGGGCCAGCTCCTCCCGTACCGCCGCCACGCCGTCCTGACCGTCCAGGTCGGCCCGCACGCCGAGCTCGCGGGCCAGTCCCGCGAGGACCTCCCGGGAGCCGACGTCGAGCCCGTCGGTGAAGTGGGCGCGGAAGAGGGCGTAGAGCGCCTCCTCCCCCTTGCCCTGCTCCCCGGCGAGCTGGATGAGACGGTGCGCGTCGAAGGTGTTGGCCTGGATCGAGTGGTCGAAGTCCAGCGCCAGCCCGTCCTCGGCGGCGACCCCGGTCACCCGGTCGAACATCTGGGCGGCCTGCGCGGCCCCGCCGAACTTCGCCGCGGCCCACTTGAGCGTGAGCTCGCCGTCGGACTTCGCGTCCGGCGCGAGCTGGAACGGCCTGAACTCGACCTCCACCTCCCCGCCCTTGGCCCGGTAGCGCTCCACGGCGCGGGCGAAGCGGGTGTGGCCGATGTAGCACCACGGGCAGACGACGTCTGAGTAGATTTCAACCTTCACACCACGCTGCAACCGGCGCGGGGACCCACTGATTCCTTCCGCGCTCAGGGACGTGGAGACGGACACGGAGGCGTGGAACACCGGACGGCGCCCGTCGCCCGGCCTCCGAAAGGTCAGTACGGCAGCAGCCTTCCCGACGGGCTCCGCAGGTCCAGCGCGGCTCGGGCCGAACGGCGCGAGCGCCTGCGGATTCGCATCTGGCGCTTCGCCCGGGACTCCTGCCGGATGCGCGTACGGGCGTGACCCGCCGATTCCTGTGATGTGCCGTCGTACGGGCGGCGCGGATGGTCCATGGCGTCTACGTCCCCCATGTCCTCTCTGCCCTCCCTGAGGAGAGGCTTTCCTGTCGTGGCCGGTGAGCCGGGTCGCGGGGAGGTTCCTTTTCGGCCTTCTCAGGCCGCGGTGCCGTCTGGACGGGTGGGCACGGCCAGCTCGAACCAGCTGACCTTCCCGGCGGGCGTGCGCTCGCTGCCCCACCGGTCGGAGAGCAGGTCGAGCAGTTGCATCCCGCGTCCCCTCTCGTCGTCCCCGTGGGGTACGCGCGCGCTGGGCAGGGCGGGGTTGGCGTCGTTCACCTCGCAACGCAACGTCCCGTCCCGATAGGAGACGGCGAGCCGGATCGGCCCCCAGGCGTGGCACAGCGCGTTGGTGACGAGCTCGCTGACGAGCAACCGGGCGATCTCGCCCTGCTCGCCGATCCCCCACTCGGCCAGCTGGTCGCGGACGAGCAGCCGGGCCCTGGGCACCGAGGCCGGGACGGCGAAGATCTGCCAGGACGCCGCCCTGCCGTCGGGGCGAGGGAGCGGGACGGCGGCCACGCAGACGGCGGCCACGCAGAGGGAGAGAGCGGTGAACGGTCTCATGCCGCCTTCCCCCGAGGATCGTGACGAGCGGGAGCACCACGTCCGCCGGGCAGAGGTGTCCCGGTGTCCTGGAAGACCACCACACCGTCGCGGAGCCCCCATCCCCGTTCGGGATGAGAGATCACGAGACGGGCCGCCTCACGATCGAGGGCGTCCACGGACGGACGGGCGGGCGGGTGCTGACACACGGTCCTGCTCCGATCTTGATTGGCTACGGAGGGGAACCTCCTGGAACCCCCCGGCGAGCGATCGTCCTCATCCGCTCGTCTCCGGCTCGTCGACGACGGGACCGGCTCCCTTTTCCGAAGGCGACGGCCTTCGCGCGCCCGCGCCCACGTTTACCCCAGCGCGGCCGATTCCGATAGTGAACGGAAGCCCTGTCGACGATCGCACTCATTCGTTCGATGACCTGCGCGTGACGCGGGACCCCTGTCACGCTTCCTCGAACGAGCTACGGTGTTGATTTATAACCACTTATATGTTGATTCATCTTTGTTTACACCCGTATATGTTGAAGGTCGATAGAGATAGCCCCTTGTCCTGGTAGAGCGTTCTTTGCGGTATGGATTCGCCCTGTGCCAGGTAAAAACAGGCGGCGAAGAGGAGTCCCGGGCGATCCAAGGGGCCGGTGCCGTGACGGCCACCACCGGGCCGGCCGGGATCGGCGATCCCCTTACGGACCCTGACACGCAGCGCGAGCACGGTCGACGGGCCAGAGGGAACACGGGGTGTGACCGACATCCCAAGGACGGCTACGGGGTGTAGACGACGGACCAGGGGCGGGGCGTGGGCGATGGGGACGTCACGGGCGCCGCCTGCGACGTGCCGGCGGTGGCGTCCTGGGCGAGGATCCCGGCCGCCAGGGCGGCGAACCTGGCCGCCGCCGGGTGGGCCGACCGCTCCGGCCAGGCGACACAGATCCCTCGCCGGAGCGGGGCACCGGCCAGGGGGCGCCAGGCCAGCCGGGGCTCCCTTCGGGCCATCGCCTCCTGCTCGAACGCCACCCCGTGCCCGGCCAGCACGAGCCCGAGCAGGAACTCCGGGTTGCGGGCGTGCTGGAGGCGTACGGGCGAGAAGCCTTCCGCGCGGCAGACGTCGAGCATGCGGTCGTACCACGCCGGAGAGGTCTCGCGCGGGAAGACGACCAGGTCGTGCCCGGCGAGGTCGGCCAGCGCGATCTCCCACGGCCCCCGTCGAGGTCGTGCCGCCAGCAGGGGGGAGGAACGGGGCAGCACCACGCCCAGCGGGATCTCCACGACGGGCCCGCACCGCAGGCCGGGAACGTCGACGGGGTGGTGCACGAGGCCCGCGTCGAGCTGGGCGGAGGTCAGGCGGCGCAGCTGTTCCGGAGCGGTCAACTCGTGGAGCTCCAGCTGTAGCCCCGGCGTCTCCTCGGTGACGTGCCGCAGCAGGGCGTGCAGCGTCAGGGCCGGGATCTCCGGGGGGACCCCGACCCGGAGGATGCCCAGCTCACCGTCACCGGCCTGGCGCATCGTCGCCCGCAGGCGCTCCTCGCCGGCCAGGAACCGGCCGGCCTCCCCGACGAGGAGCCGGCCCGCCATCGTGAGCTCGATCTGCCTGCGCGAGCGGTCGAACAGCTCGGCACCGAGCTCGCGCTCCAGCCTCTGGATCGACTGGCTGAGCGGCGGCTGCGCGATGCCCAGCACCTCGGCGGCGCGGCCGAAGTGCAATTCTTCCGCGACGACGAGGAAATGTCGCAGATGTCGGGAGAGGTCCACGGCGTCACGATAGGCGATGAGCGATCGTCCGCAGGGTCACGGGGTCACGGGGTCACGGGGTCACGGGGTCACGGGATCGCCGGGCCGAGAGATCGCGGGTTCACGGGTCACGGGATCGCCGGGCCGAGAGGTCACAGAGGCCGGGGTCACGAGGTCGCAGGGGCAAAAGGTCACGGAGTCTCGGAGTCACGGGGGCGTGGAGGTGCGGGGGCGTGGAGGTGCGGGGCTACCGCACGTCACGGACTCGCAGATCCACGGATCCGCGCGTTCGCGGACCCACGGGTTCGCGGACCCACGGGTTCGCGGCGGGTCCTCGGCGCGTCACGAGCCGGCGGCGGGGCTGGATAGCGTTGCGGGCATGTCGGCAGAGGAACGGATAACGGAGATCTTCGCGGCGGCCGGGGTGGAGGGGTGCCTGCACGCGCTGGACGTCACCGGGGGCCGCGAGCTCGCCGTGCGCGCCGACGAGCAGGTCGTGATCGCCTCGATCTTCAAGGTGCTCCTGGTCCTGGAGTTCGCCCGCCAGGCGGCGGCCGGCCAGCTCGACCCGGCCGAGCGCGTCCTGGTGACGGCCGAGGACAGGCTGGGCGGGTGGGGGACCGCCGGGTGCGCGGACGACCTGGAGATGTCGCTGCGCGATCTCGCCCACTTCGCCATGCAGGTCAGCGACAACACCGCCGCCGACCTGCTGATGCGAAGGATCGGCCTGGACACCGTACGGATGCTGGCGGCGGAGCTGGGGCTGGCGCGCACGCGCGTGATCGGCGGGCCCAGGCAGGTGCTGGAGTCGATGCTCGCGGACGTGGGGGCGCGGGACGACGCCGAGTTCGCGCGGATCTTCCCGGCACTGCCCCCCGAGCGGGTACGGGCACTGCGGGTCCTCGACCCCGATCACACAACCTCCAGCACGGCGCGCGACATGACCCGGCTGCTCGGGCTGATCTGGCGGGACGAGGCCGGGCCGCCGGAGGCGTGCGCCGCCGTCCGCGACTACATGGCACGGCAGATCTTCTGGACCCGGATCGCCTCGGGCTTCCCGCCGGGGACGCGGGTGGCCGCCAAGACGGGGACGCTGCCCGGCCTGCACATGGAGGCCGGGGTCGTCGAGCACCCCTCCGGCGAGAGCTACGCGGTGGCGGTGTTCACCCGGACCGGGCAGCTGCCCACCCGGCGCATCGACGTCGACCTGGCGATCGGCCAGGCCGCGCGAACCGCCGTCGACGCGCTCCGGGCCGGGTAGGCCCCGCGCTCCCGGCAGTCCCGTCCCTCCGCACGCCCGGCGAGACGCCCGTCGAGTTCCCTCTCCCCGCGTAGCGGGTGGGTTCCGCCTCCCCTCGTGCCACACGCACCCCCGCCCAGCTGCTCTGATACGCGTTCGCCTATGGGAGACGACGGTCGTGGATCTTGGACGCGGGCGGTCCGGTGGTGGTTGGGTCCTCAGCGGGCCGTACGCGGCCGGCGGTCGTCACCCGCGCAACCGGTGACGACCGCGTGTTCATCCGTACTGAAGCACTGAATCCGTACTTAAGCACTGAATCCGTACTAAATCCGTGCTGCATCCATACCAAGGGGGAGACATGTCCCGATTCGATCGAAGAGGTTTCCTGCGCACCGCGACGGCGGGGGCGGCGGGGGCGGCGCTGGCGGGGGCCGCGCCGGCTCCGGCGACCGCCGGGGCCGCGACCGCGCGTCCGGGCGGGACGAGGACCGCCGCGACGTTCCGCTGGCTCGGCACGTCGGGCTGGCGCGTGGACGCGGGGTCGTCGACGCTCCTCGTCGACCCGTACGTGACGCGGTTCGACACCGGCCTGGCGGCGGGCGCGTTCAAGCCCACGACAGCGCTCAAGGTCGACACCGGGGCTGTCGGCAGGCACACGGGCACCCCGAAGGTGGTGCTGGTGACGCACGCGCACTGGGACCACTTCAACGACGTCCCGCACATCGCGACGTCGACCCGGGCGCGGGTGGTCGGCACCGCCACCACGTGCAACCTGGCACTGGCCTTCGACGTGGAGAAGAACCTGCTCAGCCCGGTGAAGGGCGGGGAGGTCCTGGACTTCGGCGACTACGTCGTCGAGGTGGTGGCGTCGCTGCACAGCCGTAACGCTGACTACTCCATGGTCTTCCCCGGCGTCCGGCTGACCAGGCCGGAACGCAGGCCGGAGAACATCTCCGAGCTGCCCGAGGGCGACACCCTGGCGTTCCAGGTGACGGTCAAGGGCGGCCCGTCGGTCTTCTTCATGGGCGGCAGCGACTTCGTCGAGCGCAACCTCACCGGTCTCGCCCCGGACGTCGCGATGATCCCCACCACCTCGTCGTCGTCCACGTACGACTACGTGCCGCGCCTGCTGCGGGCCCTGGACATGCCGCGCGTGGTCGTACCGGTGCACTGGGACAACTTCGAGGTGGAGCTGCGCAACCCCCCGCAGGCCGACGAGAAGTCGAGGAAGAGCCTCGCCGAGTTCGTCGCGGCGGTGCGCAGGGTCAGCCCCGGGACAAAGGTCGTGATCCCGGACTATCTGACACCGCACACCTTCGGCTGACACCCGCGCTCACGGCCCGCGTCACAGGGCGCGCCGGCGGTCCGCTCTAGGGGGCGGAGGCGATCTCCCCGAGGCGGGCGGCAAGGTGGTCGGGCTCGCCGTCGACCAGGGCGGACACCCCGCGCCACCAGGCGAACCACTCGCCGCTGCGCCACATCCAGTCGATGCGTTCGATGGAGGCGACGACGTCGCCCTTGACGCGCCACACCTCACCGGCCTGCTCGGCGGAGGCGCCGTGGCGCAACGCCCAGGAGTGCAGGATCGCGGCGGCCTCGGCGTCGACCGGTTGCTCGTACGGGTCGGGGTGCTCGTCCAGCCGGTGGGGGCCGAGCCCGGCGGCGACGCCCCAGCTCCACTGGGCCTCGGCGGGACGGGAGTATCGGAGGGAGTCGAAGTCGAGGTTGGAGCCGAGCGTGCCGGCCCCGTCGTCGGCGCGGCGCAGGACCACCGCGTCGAGACGGCCTCCCGCGTCGAAGGAGACCACGACCCGCTGGCCGGGGCGCGCGTCCCTGGGCAGCTCGACCCGGTCCTCGGCCTGCCAGGAGTTGAGGTCGGTGACCGCGGCCGGACGGCCCCAGGTCTCGTCGGCCGCGTCGTCGGCGATCCAGGCGGCGAGCATCTCAAGGACGGTCAGATCGGTCCACGGTTCGATCGCCGTGGCGGTCTGGAGCACCTCCTCGGGCGCGGGCAGCTTGCCCCCGCGCTCCTGCCGCCACCACTCCTCGCCGAGTTCGCGGGTGCCGACCAGCAGGGCGGCCACCGCGGCGAGTTCGGTGGATCTGCGGGTGAGGGGGGCGCCGCGTGCGAGCTCGACGGAACGCGCGACGCGGTCGGCGCCCAGCGCCGCCTTCGCCTCGCCCAGCAGCAGGGCGGCGTCCGGCCGCTCCTCTCCCAACAGCTCGCGGATCAGTCGTCTGGCCTCGGTCCTGGCATCCTCCGCACGTGCATCACGCATACCGACACGGTACGCCGGGAGATCCTTAGGCGCGAGCGTCACCGGGGCGGCACGGCCGTGCCGTCGTCCCGTGGCGTCTCGGCGAGATGCGCCGCCCTTCCCACCAGGTAGGCGGCCACCGCCGCCGTCACCACCTGGTAGACGGCGACGAGCAGCAGGGTTCCGGCGGTCGTCCAGTGGGGGTGACGCAGCCACATGGCGAGCAGGACGAGGTGGAGGCCGAGAACCTGGGGTTTGGTCGCCGCGTGCATGCGCGCCAGGGTGCCGGGAAACCGGACCAGCCCCACCCCGGCCGCGAACGCCAGCCCCGCCCCCAGCAGCAGGCACGCCCCGGCGGCGACGTCCGGCGCGGTCAACGGGCACGTCCCGAGAAGAACCTCACCAGCGAGACCGAGCCGACGAACCCCAGCAGGGACAGCACCAGCAGCACGGGCAGCGCCGAGTACTCCCGGTACGTCGCCGCCTCCGCCCCGATCGCGCACATGACGACGGCGGTGAGCACGTCCAGCGCGACGGCCCGGTCCAGCATCGTGGGGCCGCGAACCAGGCGGTAGAGCGTCATCACCGCGGCGGCGACGAGCAGCACCAGAACGGTCAGGTATGTCACCGTCACCGCGACTCCCCCTCGCGTGTCCTCGTCATCACAGTTCCCCCCGATACGTCATGGTCACCACGCCTCTCCCCCTCTGCACCACGGCCACCGCGCCCCCGCACGTCGCCCGGTACGTCACCGTCATCGCAGCTCCTCCCGGTCGGCGTGGGTGCCGAAGGCGGTCACGATGCGGCCCTCCAGTCGCGTCACGTCCTCCCGGGTGACCCGGGTGACGGTCGGCTCGTCACCCGGGATGCCGAGCACGTGGAGCACCAGCAGCCTCCGCCGGACGTTCGCCTCCAGCACCAGGCTGCCCGGCAGCGCCGACAACGCCACCGTCATCAGCACGGCCATCGTCTCCGACGAGGAGCGCAGCCCGACCTCGACGATCTGGACCGGGGGCGGCGGTCCCGGGCGCAGCGCCCAGAAGGCGACCCGGAGACTGGAGACCACCAGGTCCCACGCGAAGCGGGCGGCGAACAGGAGGATCCCGACGGGGTGGAGCCGGATGCCGGAATCCTGGACCGGCAGCGGCAGCAGCCACACGACGACCAGCCCGGCCAGCAGGCCGCCGAGCACGTTGCCCACGCTGAGATCCCCCCAGAGCAGCAGCCAGACCGCCGTCAGCCAGGCCACCAGCGGCAGTGGCACGGGCCTGCCCAGCACCCGGGGCACCGGGAGCGTCGGGCCCGGCCCCCTCACCGCTCACCGCCGAGCACCGCGGAGAGGTACGGCTCGCGGGCCAGCAGCTCGCCCGCGGCCCGCTCGGCCAGGGCGGACAGCGGCCCGGCCAGCACGGTGTACGACAGGGCCAGCACCACCAGCGCCGCCGTGGCGGCGAGCATCGGCGCCGGCATGGTGACACCGGTGACGACGGCCTCGCCGGTGATCCCCCCGGTGCCCCCCACCCCGCTCTCCCGGCCTTCCGCCTCTTCCGTACCGGCCCCGCCGTTCCCCTCCGCGGGCGTTTCCGCGGGCGGCGCCCCCCAGAAGGCCCTGCTCCAGGTCGTGGCCACCGCGTACAGGGTGAGCAGGCTGGTCAGCAGCCCTCCCGCGACCAGGACCAGGGCCATCGGACGGCCGTCCGCCACCCCCGCCTGGATCAGCCCGAGCTTGCCCAGGAAGCCGGACATCGGCGGTATCCCCGCCAGGTTCATCGCCGGCACGAAGAACAGCACCGCGATCGCCGGGGCCGGCCCCGCCAGGCCGCCGAGCCGGTTCAGGGCGGTGGTGCCGGTACGACGCTCGATCATGCCGGTCACCAGGAACAGGCTCGTCTGCACGGTGATGTGGTGGGCGACGTAGAAGACGGCGCCCGCCATGCCCGCGACGGTGAAGAGGGCGACCCCGAACACCATGTAGCCGATGTGGCTGACCAGGGTGAAGGAGAGCATGCGCTTGATGTCGGTCTGCGCCACCGCTCCGAACACGCCGACCAGCATGGTCAGCAGCGCCGCCCACATCAGCAGGCCGCTCACCGGGCCGCCGGGGAACAGCAGCGCCTCCAGCCGGATGATCGAGTAGATGCCGACCTTGGTGAGCAGCCCCGCGAAGAGCGCCGTCGCGGGGGCGGGCGCGGTCGGGTACGAGTCGGGCAGCCACGCCGACATCGGGAAGATCGCGGCCTTGACCACGAAGACCAGCAGCAGCGTCAGCTCGACCAGCAGCCTGATGTGCTGCGGCAGCACCGAGAACCGCTCGGCCAGCTGCGCCATCGACACGGTCCCGGTCGCGGCGTAGGCGACCGCGATCGCGACGAGGAACAGCAGCGACGACGCCAGCCCCACCACCGTGTAGGTGGCGCCCGCCCGGATGCGGGCCTCGGTCCCGCCGAAGGTCAGCAGCACGTACGAGCCGCCGAGCAGCATCTCGAACCCGACGAAGAGGTTGAACAGGTCACCGGAGAGGAAGGCGTCCGACACCCCGGCGACCATGATCAGGTAAGCCGGATGGAAGATCGACAGCGGGGCCCTGTGCTCCTGGTCGGCCCGGGACTGGGAAATCGAGTAGACCATCACGCAGAGCGTCACCGCGGAGGAGACCGCCAGCATCAGCGTGGAGAGCCTGTCGGCGACGAGCGCGATGCCGATCGGCGCGCCCCAGCCTCCGGCGTGGGCCACCAGCGGTCCGTCCCGGTCGGCGGCCGGAAGCAGGAGCAGCGACACGAGAAGCACCACCGCGAGCGTGCCCACGCTGATGAGCGCCTGGAGCCGTACCAGCTTGCGGCCGATGGCCAGCTTGAGCCCGGCGGCCAGCAGCGGCAGCACCACGGGCACCGGGATCAGCGCCTCCACCGGCACCCCCTCCCCCAGCCCCTCATGACCCGCCCGCTCATGACCCGCCCGCCGCCCGAAGCCTCCCCGCCCCTCGCGAAACGCCCACCGCCCGAGACCTCCACACCCCTCGCGAAACGCCCACCGCCCGAGGCCTCCCCGCCCCTCGCGAGACGTGTCACCGCGCGTTCCCCTCCCGCATCGCGCGGGACGCGATCCCGCATCAGTCCTCCCCCTCCAGGTCGGTGTCGTCCTGCGCCCTGGCCTGCCGTGCCCGGTCGGCGCGGATCGCGGCGCGCATCTGCCTGCGGGCGTCGCTCACACGGGCGCGGAGCCGCCTGCGGATCTCGTGCTCGCGCGCGGCCTGCTCCCGCTCCCTGCGGGCGAACTCGGCGCGCATCTCCCGTACGCGTTCCCTGCGCTCCTCCTTGGAGAGGTCCTCCGCGCGCTGCGCCTCGGCGAAACGCTCGGCGAGCTGTTCGGCGGACAGTCCCTCGTTCTTGTGCTCCTGCAACCAGCGGCCCAGGTCGACGTTGACGTCGAGGATCCGCTGCTCCAGTTCCGCGGCCTCCCTGCGTTCCCGCTCGTGGCGGGCCTCCCGTAGCCGGGCGAGCTCGGCGCGCTGCTCCCTGACCAGCCTCCGGTACGTCTCCAGGCGGTCGAGCACCTCCTGGCTCAGCTCGCCACGCCTGGCCCGCAGCCGCACCCGGCGGTCCTCGGTGTCGTCCTGCACCTCGTCGGCACCGGTGAGCTGCCAGGAACGGTGGACCATCGCGAGCAGGAAGGCCGTGACGCCCAGCGTGATGACGATGGCGGTGAGCACCATGGCCTGCGGCAGCGGGTCGGCCATCCGCTCCGGGGCGGACGTGCCCAGGATCGGCGGCCTTCCCGGCGGCCCGCTCGCGGTGAGGATCAGCAGGTTCACCCCGTTGCCGAGCAGGATGACCCCGGCCAGCAGCCGGACCAGGCTCCTCTCCAGCAGCAGCGTGACCCCGGCGGCCACGAGCGTGCCGGCCACCAGCAGGGGCAGCAGCGGGGCGGTCACCGGTCCTCCCCCTCGTCGATCCGCCGGTCCAGCTCGGCCCCCAGGCTGCGCAGGGCGTCCTGCACCATGCCGACCACCGTGACGTAGACCCCGACGTCGAACAGCAGCACGGTCGACAGGTGAAGGCCGCCGACGAGCGGGACGCTCAGGTCCGCGGCGAGCATGTCCAGCGGCCCGGCGCCGGCGAGCATCCCCCAGAACGCGGTCACCGTGCACAGCAGCAGCCCCAGGCCGATCAGCACCCCGGCGGTGATCCGCGCGGCGGCGGCCAGCTCGTACCGGCCTCCGGCGAAATAGCGCATGACCAGCGCGAGACCGGCCACCATGCCCCCGGCGAACCCCCCGCCCACCGCGCCGTGCCCGGTGAACAACAGGAAGACCGAGACCACCATCACCGTGTGGAAGGTCAGCCGGGCCACCAGCTCGAAGATGACCGCCCGCTGTCCCGGGGGCAGGGTGGCCGCCAGCCAGTACGTCCGGGAGTCGTCGCCGCTCCCCTCCCGCGGGGCCCGCAGCGCGTACGAGTGGCTGCGCAGGAAGACCAGGCCGGTCATGCCGAGGGTGAGGACGACGAGCACGGAGGTCTCCCCCATGGTGTCCCAGGCCCTGATGTCGACCAGGATCGCGCTGACGACGTTGGCGGCCCCGGCCTCCCTCGCGGCCGGGACCATCATCGTGCCGACCGGCGTCGCCTGCCGCGCGTTCATCGCGAGCATCCCCGCCCCGGCCACCACCGCGCCGCTCACGCAGCCGAGGGCGAGCCGCGCCCCGAACGGCACCCGGGGCCGATCCTCCCGGGGGCCGAGGGGAAGCCTGCGCAGCACCAGCACGAACACGACCAGGCTCAGCGTCTCGACGAGGAACTGGGTCAGGGCCAGGTCGGGAGAGCCGTGCACGAGGAACAGCAGCGCCGTGCCGTACCCGGTCAGGCCCGCCACCAGCACCAGCACGACGTGCGAGCGCACCCTGAGCGCGACGGCGGCCGTGGCCATGAGGAGCACGCCGACGACGGGCTGCTCGAAACGCTCCCAGAGCACGACGTCCGGGCGGAGGCCGGGCAGGGGCCCGTACAGCAGCGAGAAGGCCGCGACCCCCGCCAGGGACACGAACGCGATCATGAGGTAGTCGGGCAGCGAGCCGCGCTGGACGACGCCGGTCAGCTGCAGGGAGAAGCGGCCCAGCGCGCGCACCAGGGCCCAGTAGGCCCGGCCGGAGTCCATCACGTGCAGCGCCATCGCCACCCGCACCAGCGCTTCCCTGACCCGGAAGAGGAGCGCGCCCCCCGCCAGCGCGGCGGCCGACAGCAGCAGCGGCACCGGGGCGCCGCTCCACAGCGCGAGGTGGGTGCCGTGGCCGGGACCGGGGAAGGTGCCGGTGTAGCCCTCCATCGCCTCGCCGTACCACCCGGCGAGCGGGGCGACGGCGAGCCCGAGCGCCGACAGCAGCGCGGGCGGCAGGAACATCGCGGCGCCGGTACGGCGCACCGGCACCGGCTCCCGGCCGGGTTCGCTCCCGAAGGCGCCCCACAGGAAACGCGCGCTGTACCCGGCGGTGAGCGCGGAACCGAGGACGACCCCCGCGAGGACCACCGTGTCGGCGGTCCGCCCGGTCAGCAGCGACTCGAAGGCGGCCTCCTTGCCGACGAACCCCAGGAACGGCGGGATGCCCGCCATCGAGGCGGCGGCCCCGGTCGCGGTCGCGAACAGCCACGGCGCCGAGCGCCGCAGGCCGCTCAGCTCGCGCAGGTCACGGGTGCCGGTGGAGCGGTCGACGACACCGACGACCAGGAAGAGGGACGCCTTGAACAACGCGTGCGCGAGCAGCATCCCGACCCCGGCGATCGCGGTGTCACGGGTGGCCGCGCCGAACAGCACGGTCAGGAACCCCAGCTGGCTCACCGTGCCGTAGGCGAGCAGCTTCTTGAGGTCGTACTCGCGCAGTGCCCGCCAGGCGCCGAGCAGCATGGTGAGCAGGCCCAGGGGTACGGCCGTCCAGCGCCACGCGGGGAGGTCCCCGAAGGCCGGGCCCAGGCGGGCGAGCAGGTAGACGCCCGCCTTCACCATCGCCGCGGCGTGCAGGTAGGCCGAGACCGGCGTCGGCGCGGCCATCGCGGCGGGCAGCCACATGCTGAACGGGAAGATCGCCGACTTCGACAGCGCGCCGACCAGGACCAGCACCACCGCCACCGGGACCAGTCCCCCGGCCGGAGGGTCCGCGACGATCCGCGAGACGCGGTACGTCCCCGCGGCCTCGCCGAGGACGACCATGCCGCCCAGCATCGCCAGCCCGCCGAGCGTGGTGACGGTCAGCGCCTGCATGGCGGCCCTGCGGCCGGTCCTGCTCGCGGGGTCGTGGCCGATCAGCAGGTAGGAGAAGACCGTGGTCAGCTCCCAGAACACGTACAGCAGCAGGAGGTCGTCGGCGACCACCAGCCCGAGCATCGCCCCCGCGAAGGCCACGAGCACCCCGGCGAACCGGCCGAGCCCCTCGGCGGTGGCGGCGAAGTAGCGCGAGCAGTACAGCACGACCAGCGCGCCCACGCCGGTGACCAGCGCCATCATGAGCATGGCCGGCGCGTCGGCGCGGAAGGACAGCCCCAGGCCGAGAACGGGTGCCCAGTCGTGGTGCGACTCGACCGGCACCCCGGCCAGGGCGATCCGGAACGTGTAGACGAACCCGCAGGCGGGCGGTACGGCGAGCAGGAGGAAGGCGTCCCGGCCGAAGCGGCGCACCAGCGCCGGGGCGAGCACCGCCGCCACGGCGTGCAGGATCAGCAGCGGCTCCATGTCCCCCCGGGCACCCGTCGTGGTCGACGTATCCCAAAATGCCGGGAGGCACACGTTTCACCGGTCAAGCACGCGGGCCGCTTGACCCGAACACCGCCGGTTCTTCACCGAGGCGTGATCAGCTCCTCGGGGATCGCCCCCTCGGGGATCGCCCTCTCGGGGATCGGCCCCTCGAACCGGCGAGCCCGGTCACCGCTTCCCGCCGCGGAACACCGTCACCGCTTCCCACCGCAGGTCCCAGTCACCGTTTTCCATCGCGGAACGCCGTCACCGCTTCCCGTCGCGGAACGCCGTCACCGCTTCCCGCCGGTCCGGCCGAGCAGCCAGCCGATCACCGCGCTGCCGAGCGCGACGCCCGCGCCCATCCCGAACGCGGCGAGAAGCGACCAGGCGGGCACCCCGGGCCTGGGCCGCTTGGCCGGGCGCTCGAAGACGTGCGCGGATCCGGCCTGGCCGGCCGCGGCCGACGATCCCGGCGCGGCGACCCCGGTGACCTCGGCGAGTGCGGCGAGCGACGTGTCACCGCCCGCCGCGATCCGGGTGAGCACGCCGTCAGCGTCAGCGGCGGCGGGAACGGGCGCGGGAACCTCCCCGGAGGTGAGGTGACTCTCCACGGCGGAGAAGAACTCCCCCGCGGTCTTCCTCGCGACCGACCCCAGCATCCGCTGGCCGACCCCGCCGATCATGCCGCCGATCACGGCCTCGGCGTCGTAGTCGACCCGGGTGCCGCCCTCGACCTCGCTGAGGCGGATCTCCACGGTGGCGTCCACGGTGCCGGGGGCGCCCTGGCCCCGGGCCCTGAGCACGAACCGTTCCGGCGCCTCGGGCTCCGACAGGGCGACCTCGCCCTGGTAGACGCCCTTGATGGAGGCCACCCCCGCGGTGACGGTCATCCGGTAGGTGTCCGGCCCCGTCTCCTCCAGGCGCTCGCACCCGGGGATCGTGCGTACGAGCACGGCCGGGTTCTGGAGCGCTGACCACACACGATCTCTGTCGATGCCGAGCACGGCACTGCCTGCGAGCTTCACACCAAGCACCCTAGGCAATCGCCGGGCGGGCGGATAACAGCAACATCTGCCCGCCGCCCGGACCCGCCCTTGTCAGTGCTGCCCCAGTGCTGTCCCGGTGCTGTCCCGGTGCTGTCCCGGTGTGCTGGCCCGGTGTGCTGGCCCGGTGCACGAACCGAACTCCGGCGTCTGCCGGGACGCGAAACGGGCGGGACAGCGCGGATCAACCGGCCGCGGGACTTCCGGACCGCAGGGGTACCCCCACGTCGTGCAGGTGACGCAACGCCTGCGCGTACGAGCTGACGATCCCGGACTCCAGGTAGTCGACCCCCAGCTCCTCGCAGTACGCCCGGACGATCGGCTGGGCGCGGCGCAGGTTGGGCATCGGCATGCTCGGGAAGAGGTGGTGCTCGATCTGGTAGTTGAGCCCGCCGAGCACGACGTCCAGGACCACGCCGCCGCGCACGTTTCGCGAGGTCAGCACCTGGCGCCGGAGGAAGTCGAGCTTGTCCTCGCCCCTGAGCATCGGCATGCCCTTGTGGTTGGGCGCGAAGGTGCAGCCCAGGTAGACGCCGAAGATCGCCTGATGCACGAGGAGGAAGACCACGGCCTTGACGGGCGACAGCACCGCGAACAGCGCGCCCAGGTACAGCACGGCGTGCACGGCCAGCATCGACGCCTCCACGGCCCGGTTCTTCGTCGTCGGGCGCATCAGCGCCCGGACGCTGGACACGTGGAGGTTGAACCCCTCGAACGTGAGCAGCGGGAAGAACAGGAACGCCTGCCAGCGGCCCACGAACCTGGGCAGCCCCTTGCTCGCGGCGGCCTGCTCGCGCGACCAGAGCAGGAAGTCGGGGTTGACGTCGGGGTCGTGGTCCTCGTGGTTGGGATTGGCGTGATGGCGGGTGTGCTTGTCCATCCACCAGCCGTAGCTCATGCCGATGGCGAGGTTCCCGGCCACCAGCCCGGCCATCTCGCTGGAGCGGCGGGAACGGAAGACCTGGCGGTGGGCCAGGTCGTGGGCGACCAGTCCGATCTGGGCGAACACCACCGCGAGGAAGACCGCCACCAGCAGCTGGTACCACGAGTCACCGAGGGCGAAGAAGGCCGCCCAGCCGCCGACGAAGGACGCCGCGACCAGGCCGAGCCGCGCGGCGTAGTAACCGGGGCGCCGGTCGAGCAGTCCCGCCTGGGCGATCCGGCGCGACAGGCGGGCGAAGTCACTGCCCCGCTCCCCGTCCCCTGGAGCGGCGGTCTCGGGGGCGTCGTTTCCGGGGGTGACGTTCGCAGAAGCGGACGCGGTTGAGTTGGTCACGGTTCTCCTCGATGGGCCGGATCACTCGACATGATCACGTCAGCCGGTGACGCCACAGATCGGCGTCAACCAAACAGGACGACCATCCCAGGATCCCGTGGCCGTCGTGATCCCAAACCCCCGCTCACACCCCAGGTTGTGGTAGTGCTGACCCTACCCCGGCAGATGCCACGATTCAGGAATAATCGCAAGACAGCCACCGTCTCACCCCTCTTGTCCATCTCGGCCCGCTAGGTCGGACTCCCGGCTGCTGGCAGGATGGTCGCCCATGGCATCGGGGACATGTTGGACGATCAGGACAGCGGCGGCGACGGCTCTGATGGTGAGCGCCGGGTGCGCCACGGGCCTCGACGGTGGAGCGGGCCGGGCCGGTGACGGCGCCACCCCCGCGCCGGGCGCCTCCAGCGCGTCGAAGGCCCCCTCGGGCGCGGGTGACCGGGCGGCGAGGCCGGCCGGACCTCCCGGGGTGACGCCCCGGCCGGGCGAGGTGGGCAGGTTCCCCCGCCCCGGCGACGGCCTGCCCCCGGTGATCAGCTCCATCCCCACCAGGCGGAAGGTCGTCTTCCTCACCATCGACGACGGCTGGGAGCAGGACCCCGGCTTCGTGGCGCAGGTGCGCGACCAGCGGATCCCGGTGGCGGCCTTCGTCACCCGCGACGCCGTGGAGGCCAGGGGCGCGGCCGACCCGACCGCCCAGGGCGGCGAATTCCTGGGCGCGGGCAAGTGGAGGTACGTGCGCGACCTGCGCGACGCGGGGGCGACGATCGAGAACCACACGCTCACCCACCCGAACCTCCCCACGCTCGGCTACGAGGGCCAGAAGGCCGAGATCTGCGGCATCTCCAAGCTGATCCGCAGGCACACCGGCACCGCGCCCACCCTGTTCCGCCCGCCGTTCGGCAACCACAACACCCTGACCCGCAGGGCGGCCAAGGCCTGCGGCATCGACGCGCTCCTGCTCTGGACCGCGACCGTGCAGCCGGGCGGGAAGATCGCCTACCAGGTGCCCGACAAGAAGCTCCGCCCCGGCGACATCCTGCTGCTGCACTTCCGCCCCAACCTCGCGCGCGACTTCAGGATCCTCGTCGCGAAGATCAAGCGCCGGGGCTTCGAGATCGGCAACCTCGACGCCTACCTCAGGACGGCGACCCGCTGACGCGATGACCGGCCCGCCCCTCCGAACACCGGGCAGCCGGACGGCCCGCCCCCTGTGCGGGGGGCGGGCCGTCCGGGGATATGTGGTCACTCACTCTCGGCGGTGTAGAGGTACTCCCAGTCGCCGCACCGGGTGGGGTAGGAGCTGTGCTGGCCGATCTGGCAGACCTTGACGCGGACGCTGTCGACCTTGTGCTTGCTGAAGGCGAAGTGCTTGGCGCCGCCGGCGCCGCAGTAGGTGTAGGACTTGCCGTCGTACCACTGGTTGCCGCCGTCGCCGAAGTGGTGGACCGCGAACTTCACGTAGGCGCACTTGCCGCCCTGCTTGTACGTGCGGTGGTCGAGGTCGTACAGCTTGCCCTTGACGTCGACCCGGTTCCGCTTCTGCTGGTGGTCCCACTCGACACCGATCCAGCCGCGGCTCTTGGCCCGGTGGTTGGACGAGAAGTAGGACCCCCAGTTCTCGCTGTAGTCGTAGCCGTAGCCGGTCGCGGCGGTGGCCGCCGCCGGGGCCGCCGTGGTCGCGGCGTGCGCGGTGGCGGGCGCGGCGAGCGCGATCGCGCCGAGGGCGGCCGCGGCGAGCAGGCCGGTGGTGATGCGCTTGATCATGGTTTCTCCCCTTGTCTCCCCGAACCGGCCCTTGCCGATTTCCCCCTGGAGTGACTCATTTGTAGAGGGAGCGGCTTGCAGACCCCCATACCGCTCCTTACGGAGCGCTTGCGAGCCGTTTGCAGTGACTTGACCCGGTCGCCCGGCAGGTCCGGGGGCCGGACGGGAGCCGGACGGGAAGTCGTACGGGAGCCGGACGGGAGCCGGACGGGAAGTCGTACGGGAGCCGGACGGGAGCCGGACGGGAAGTCGTACGGGAGAGGAAAGGGGTGACGGCGGGTCCGCCGCCCGGCGTACCCGGAAATCACTCCGGAGACGGACGCCCGGGAAGGGTGCCCGGACCACCATGGAGTCACGCCCCGGGGGAAGGCGGGCGCGGGGGGCGCCCGGCGCGACGGACGGGTGTCCTTCGGGAGGGGCATCCGGGGAGGGATCCTCGGACGCCCCTTCGGGAGGGGGCCTCCGGACGGGGATCCCCGGTGGCGTGCGGGAGAGCCGGCGCCGCGGGCCACGGAAGACGATCTCGGTCCGGCGGAGAGGTGCGGTCTCCCACCGGGCCGTGTGACGAAGATCGCAGTAGCTCGCGGCGCCCCTCCCACCCATTGCTCTACAAGTCGTAGTACTACTAGAAGTAGAACTACAGGCCGTAGAGCACAAGGCCCGCGAAGGGAACGCGAGGGACGATGGACGCGCTAGACCTGGCCCGGTGGCAGTTCGGGGTGACCACCGTGTACCACTTCCTGTTCGTGCCCCTGACGATCGGTCTCGGCGTCTTCGTGGCCGGGCTGCAGACCGCGTGGCACCGCACCGGCAAGGAGCACTACCTGCGGCTCACGAAGTTCTTCGGGAAGCTCTTCCTGATCAACTTCGCGATGGGCGTGGTGACCGGCATCGTGCAGGAGTTCCAGTTCGGCATGAACTGGAGCGAGTACTCGATCTTCGTGGGCGACGTCTTCGGCGCCCCGCTGGCGCTGGAGGCATTGCTCGCGTTCTTCCTGGAGTCGACCTTCATCGGCCTGTGGATCTTCGGCTGGGACCGGCTTCCCAAGCGCGTCCACCTGGCCACCATCTGGGCCGCGGTCATCGGGTCCAACCTCTCGGCGTACTTCATCCTCGCCGCCAACGCCTGGATGAAGCACCCGGTCGGGTACGAGGTGGTCGACGGCAAGGCCAGGATGACGGACCTGTGGGCGGTGCTCACCAACTCCACCGCGCTCGCCCAGGTGCCCCACGTGATCGCGGGGGCCTTCGTCGTGGCGGGCGGCTTCGTGCTGGCGGTCTGCGGCTACCACCTCCTGCGCGAACGCCGCGCCAGTGGGACCGGCAAGAGCAGCGGGACCGGCGGCGCGAGCATCTGGCGGACCCCGATGCGGGCCGCGCTGCTGATGACGGCGATCGCCGGGGCCCTGGTCGCGGGCAGCGGCGACATGTCGGCCAAGCTGCTGTACGAGCAGCAGCCCATGAAGCTCGCCGCGGCCGAGGGCCTCAGGCACGACACCGCCGGCGCGCCGTTCTCCCCCGTCCCCGGGCTGGAGGTGCCCATGCTGCTCAGCTTCCTGGCCACCGACGACCCGAACGCCGTGGTCCAGGGCACCGAGGACCTGCAGGCCCGGTACGAGGAGCGGTTCGGCCCCGGCGACTACCGCCCCAACCTGCCGGTGGTCTTCTGGTCCTTCCGCGTGATGATCGTCTTCGGCCTGTCCACGGTGGGCCTGTCGGTGCTCGGCCTCTGGCTGACCCGCCGCAGGCGCCGTGGCACCCTCCGTACCCCACGTGAGGTCCCCGCCTGGTTCGCCAGGATCTGCGTGCTCGCGCTGCCGCTGCCGACCATCGCGATGATCTCCGGCTGGCTGCTCAGCGAGATCGGCCGCCAGCCGTGGACCGTCCAGGGCGAGCTGCTCACGGCCGCGAGCGTCTCGCCCGGCGTCAGCCTGGCCGAGGTCGCCGTCTCGCTCGCGGTCTTCACCGCGCTGTACGGCGTGCTCGCGCTGGCCGAGGCGGTACTGCTCACGCGCCACGTCAAGGCGGGCCCCGAGCCCGTCGCCCCCGCCGCTCCCCGCACGCCGCCCTCCCGCGACGGCGACGGCCACGAGAGCGCGGACCCCCGGCTCCAGCCGACCCTCATGTACTGAAGGCGACGACGATGGAACTCACCACCTTCTGGTTCGCGGTCATCGCGTTCCTGTGGACCGGCTACTTCGTGCTGGAGGGCTTCGACTTCGGCGTGGGCATGCTGGCACCGGCACTGGCCGGGAACGAGGCCGAACGCAAGCAGGTCCTGGGCACGATCGGCCCGGTCTGGGACGGCAACGAGGTCTGGCTGATCACCGCGGTCGGCGCCATGTTCGCCGCCTTCCCCGCCTGGTACGCCGGGCTGCTCAGCGAGTTCTACCTGCCGATCGTGCTGGTCCTCGTCGGGCTGATCGTGCGCGGCGTCGGCCTGGAGTGGCGCGGCAAGGTCCGGCACGCCTCCGACCGCGCCTGGTGCGACCTGGGCGTGCTGGTCGGCAGCGCGCTGCCCGCGTTCCTGTGGGGCGCCGTCTTCGCCGACCTGCTGCGGGGCAGCGCGACGGCCGCCCTGGTCGGCGGGGTGTTCTCGCTGTCGGTGTGCGTGCTGCACGGGGCGGTGTTCGTCGCGCTCAAGACCACCGGGCCGGTGCGCGCCCGCGCCAGGCGCGCCGCGATGATCGCCTCCGCGGTGGCGCTGCCCGCCGCCGTGGCGGCCCTGTCGCACATCCCCGTCGCGGGTACGGCGGTCGGCGCCTGGTCGGCGGCCCCCTGGCTGTGGGCGGGCGCGCTCGCCTCGATGGCCGCCCTGGCCGCGGCGGTCGCGCTGACCTGGCGCGGCCGGGAGGGCTGGGCGTTCGCCGCCACGGCCTCGTCCATCGCGCTGGGCTCGGCCGCCCTGTTCGGCGCCCTGTGGCCCGCCCCGCTCCCCGGCCTCACCGTCGCCGAGGCCGCCTCCGGCCCGTACACGCTGGGGGTGCTGACCTGGATCGGCCTGATCGCGCTGCCGTTCGTGCTCGGCTACCAGGCCTGGTCGTACTGGGTCTTCCGCAGGCGCCTGGTCGCCGAGGTCTCCTGAGAACGCCGGCCGCCTCGCCGCCCGTCAGTGCGCGCCCAGCCGGGCGAGCGGCTCGACGAGCTCCCTCTCCTCGTAGGACAGGTGCGACAGGAGCGAGTCGGTCAGCAGGTCCATGGCGGCCCGCAGGGCCTTGTGGCCGTCAGGTTCGGAGACGAAGGCGACCAGTGCCCGGTCGACGCCTTCGAGGACCTCGTGGATGACGTGGTGCTCCTGCTCCAGGCGGTCGACGACGGGCTTCAGCCTGGGGTCCGCGCGGCGCAGGTGAGGGAAGAGGCTCTGGTCCTCGATGGTGTGGTGGGTCGTGACGACCCGGCAGTAGGACTCGCAGTACACGCCGACCGTCCAGTTGTTCTGGCGCATCGTCATCGTGTTGATGTGCGAGCGCGCGATGCCGGGATCCATCGCTCCGGCGGTGACCTCCTCGACGAGCCGCCGGATCTCGGCCAGTTCCTGGCGGAGGTGGTCGTGGACGTCGATGAGGTGGCGTCCGGACGCCTGCTCCTTCGGGGTGTAGGTGCGGGCCGGGTCGGGGGCCGGGCCGGTGGGACGGGCGCTCTCGTCCCACACCCGGACCTCGGAGAGCCGGACCCCGTCGTCCGGGGTCGGCGTGACCCCCAGCGCGGGGATCCCGCCCCCGGTGCGGGCGGGCTCGACGGCGTCCGGCGAGGTGGCCGGTGAGGTGACTACCGAGGCGCTCCGCGCGTCGGTCCCCGTACCCGCCTCTACCGCCCGGGACGGGTCCTCGGTGGCGCGCGCGCTCGCGGCGCGCTCGGCCTCCACCAGCTCGCGTACGCCGGGGACGACCTCGGCGGCGAAACGCCGGATGTCGTCGGGGTCGTCGCTCGCGAGGATGTAGGCGCTCATCCCCTGCTCCAGGGTGAGCTCGGCGAGCTGCTCGACCCAGACGCTCGCCGGTCCCCGCAGGAAGGAGTCGCCGGAGCCGGTGAAGGTCCCGGCGATGTTGTACAGGCGCCGGACGTCGGCCGGTGAGCGCCCCGCGCCGAGAGCGGCCTCGTCGATGATCGCGTTCATGGCCGGGAGCTCGTCCAGGGCGGCGTAGGCGTTGCTGGGCAGCCAGCCGTCCGCGAGCCGCCCGGTCAGGCCGAGCATGCGCTTCTTGTAGGCCCCCAGCCAGATGCCGACGTCGTGAACGGGTGCCGGACCGGGGTGCGCCCCCCAGACGCGGTGGTGGCGGCCGTCCACCCGCACGGCTCCGCCCTCCTCCGCCCAGATGGCCCTGATGACCTGGATGCCCTCCTCCAGCGCGTCGACCCCCTGGGCGGCGGTCAGCCTGGGGCCGCCGATGGCGGCGATGGCGTCCCGGAAGCCGCCCGCGCCGAGCCCGAGCTCGACGCGGCCACCGCTGAGGATGTCCAGGGTCGCCACGCTGCGGGCGAGCACCGCGGGCGGGCGCAGGGGCAGGTTCGCCACGTTCGGCGACACCCGCACCGTCGAGGTGACGGCCGCGATCACCGACAGCAGCGTCCACGTGTCCAGGAACCGTGCCTGGTACGGATGGTCCTGCACGGTCACCAGGTCCAGACCGGCCTGGTCGGTGAGCCTTGCGAGCGCGACGACCCTCTCGGCCTGGTCGGCCGCCGGGGTCAGGAAGGTCCCGAACAGCAGCTCGTGCCCGTAGTCGGCCATGTCTCTCCTCGGTGCGTCATCTCGGATACCCGGATGCCAGGACGTGCGAACGCGTGGCGCCGCGACAGTGCGGCAGGACAGATCGTATGCAAAGCAGATGAATTGTCAAACAGAAGGTCTTTCAGGCGGCCGATCCTGGTAATCTCGGGACATGCCCGTCACCCCACGTTCCGGCGCCGAGACCCCGGACGCCCTGGACACCGACCTGGGCTGGACGCTCGGAGTGGTCTTCCGCTCCTATGTCAGGACCGCGAACGCGCTGGTCAACCACCTCCCCGGCGGCCCGCGCGGCTACCAGGTGCTCGTCGCCGCGGTCCAGGGGCTCCCCGGCGGCCAGGGCGCGCTGGCGCAGCGCCTCGGCGTCGACAAGACGGTCATGACCTACCTGCTCGACGACCTGGAGAAGGCCGGCCTGGTCGAGCGCCGCCCCGATCCCGCCGACCGGCGCAACAAGCGCGTCGTCGCCACCGAGCTGGGCAGGGAGACCTGGACCGACACCCAGTCCCGGCTCGAACACGCCGAGGAGCACGTGCTGGCCCCGCTGGACCCTGCCGACCGCCCGGTGTTCAGGGAGCTGCTGCGGAAGCTGGCCGTCCGCGCCAACAGCCTGGACCCCGAGCACGACACCTGCCGGCTCGTCGAGGAGCTCGACCCCGACGGCGTCCCTCCCAAACCGCGGCGCTCGGCGCGCGGCTGAGCGCCCGGCCTCCGGCGCCTGACGGGCCCGACCGGCCTATCGGCCCGACCGGCCCGACCGGCCCGGCCGATTGACCGGTTCAACCGGCCTGAACGGTTCAACCGACCCGACCAGCCCGACCGGTTCGACCGGTTCGACCGGTTCGACGACCTAGCCGGCGCGCAGCCCGCTGGCGTCCATCAGCACCGACGCGGTGGTGACGGCCAGTCCCTCCACCCCGCCCCCCCGCACCACCGCGCGGGCGGCCAGCCCGTCGAACACGACCGTCAGCTGGTTCGCCAGCGTCTCGGGGTCGTCCGCGCCGCCGAGCGCGGCCTGCCGCGCGAAGAAGTCGGTCAGCGCCTGCTTGTGCGCGCGGGCCACCAGGGCCGCCGGGTGGGCCGGGTCCTTGAGCTCGGTGGCGGTGCCGACGAACGGGCAGCCCCGGAAGCCCGGATCTCCGGCCAGCGCCTCCAGCCGCTCGAAGACGTGCACGATCCGCTCACGCGGGCCCAGCGTGGCCGCCTCACCCGGGAAGTAGTCCGCGAGGATGTCCGCCCCGGACAGCGCCAGGCTCTCCGCGACCAGCTCGTCCTTGGTCTCGAAGAGCTGGTACATCGACCGCTTCGAGACCCCGGCCGCCCGGCAGAGCCGCTCGACACCGGTCGCGGTGATGCCCTCCCGGTAGAAGAGGTCCGCCGCGGCGCGCAGCAACCGGTCGCGAGGGGTGGCCTTCAGGATCGTGCTCACCCTTGAAGGGTACCTTCCGATTTGGCGTTGGAAACCGATCGGTTTACCATGACGGAAACCGATCGGTTTCCAACGCATGGAGGCTCACATGAAGGTCCAAGACGCCGTGGTGCTCGTCACCGGCGGTAACCGCGGAGTCGGGAAGGCCCTGGTCGAGGAGGCCCTGGCACGCGGCGCGCGCAAGGTGTACGCCGCCGCCCGGGACACGAGGACCGTCTCCACCCCGAACGCCGTACCCCTGGAACTGGACGTCACCGACCCCGAGTCGGTCGCCGCCGCCGCCGGGCGGGCCTCCGACGTGAGCATCCTGATCAACAACGCCGGCGTGGACCTCGGCATCGGCGACATCCTCACCCACGACCTCGACGACGTCCGCCGCGAGTACGAGGTGAACTTCTTCGGCCCGCTGCGGCTCATGCGCGCCTTCGCCCCGATCATCATCGGCAACGGCGGCGGTCACATCCAGAACGTCAACTCGGCCCTGGGCCTCCTCGTCGCGCCCGGTTTCGGGTCGTACACCTCGTACGCGTCGACCAAGGCCGCGCTGCTGATGGCGACCAACGGCCTGCGCGACACGCTCCCCGCACGGGGTGTGGAGCTGTCCAGCCTCCACATGGGCTTCACCGACACCGACATCCTGCGGGACCCGGCCGTGCAGAAGAACCCGGCCTCCGAGATCGCACGGAAGGCGTTCGACGGCATCGAGGCCGGAGCGGCGGAGATCCTCGCGGACCCGGTCAGCGTGCAGGTCAAGGCGGCGGCCGCCCTGGACCCCGCGCAGATCTTCTCCCCGGCCGCCGCCTGAGGCGTTCCCCGGCGCCCGCCGCGGATTGACCTCAAGAAGACTTGAGGTTGAAGGATGACCTCCATGGACATCGGAGTGATCCTGCCCTCCCTCGCCGTGCAACGGGAGCAGCGGCTCGACCTGGGCACCGCCGCGCGGCACGCGGAGCGGGCGGGACTGGACGGCGTCTGGCACGGCGACCACCTGGCCACCGGGGCCGCCTCGCTGGACTGCGCCGTGGCGCTGGCCGTCGCGGCGGGGGCGACGACGCGGATCCGGATCGGGGCGAGCGTGTTCGTCCCGGCGATCCGTCCCCTGGCGTGGGTTTCCAAGCAGATCGCGAGCCTCCAGCACGTCTCGGGCGGGCGGCTGGTGCTGGGCGTCGGGTCCGGCGGCGGCGCCGGGCAGTGGGCGGCGGCCGGGGTGCCGTACGGCGAGCGCGGCAGGCGGACCGACACCGCGCTGGAACTGCTCCCGCGCCTGCTGGCCGGGGAGAGCGTCACGCTGGTGGACGAGGCGGCGGAGGTACGGCTCGAACCGGCCGTGACGCCCCCGCCGATCTGGGTCGGCAACGCGTCGGCGGTGGCCGTGCGGCGGGCGGCCCGGCACGGGGACGGCTGGTTCCCCTCGATGGTCCCCCCGGCGGCGGTCGCCTCGGGAAGGACCGTGCTGATCGAGCTCGCCGCCGCCCGCGGACGCCCGGAGCCGGTCGTCGCCGTCGGCGCCACCGGCGTCCTCGGCTCGGCCCCGGGCCTGCCCACCCGCGCCTCCATCGCCTCGGGCGTCACCGGGTACGGCATCCCGCTGGAGGAGGCGATGGAACTGCCCGTCACCGGGGAGCCCGCACGGGCGGCCGAACGGCTGGCCGCCTACCGCGAGGCCGGGGCGCGTCACGTGGTCCTGGGGTTCGCCGGAGGCGACTGGCGCGAGCAGTGCGACCTGCTGGCCGAGGTCCGCGCCCTCCTGTCCTGACCGCCGGAGCGCCCCGGCACCCGCCTTTCCTCCGAAAGCAGGCCCTCGAAAACAGGCCCTCCTCGCGAGAAGGCCCGTGACGGCACGCGTCACCCGCGGGAGGTGTCCCGCCGCCAGGATAGATTCGGGTCAGGCATCACCGGGGCCGACCCGGGCACCGGCCCGGCCGCCTCCCTCGCAATGGACGGACGGCTGCGATGAGCGCGCGTTTCGAGGAGATCGACTGGCGTCCGACGCCGATCGGCGCCATCAGCCTGCGGCGCAGGCGCGAGCCCTCGCTCGGCGTCGACGTCTACGAGATCAAGCTCGACGACGACTTCCTCATGTCGAGCCTGTTCACGGTGGCCGAGATCGAGCTCGCCCGGCTCGGGCTGGCGGCGCTGCCGGGCACGGACCTCGACGTCGCCGTGGGCGGGCTCGGGCTCGGATACACCGCCCAGGCTGTGCTGGAGGACTCCCGCGTGCGCTCGCTCGTCGTGATCGACACGCTCGGCGAGGTGATCGAGTGGCATCGGCGGGAGGTGCTGCCGGTCGGGGCCCGGCTGATGGCGGATCCCCGCTGCCGCCTGGTGCACGGTGACTTCTTCGCGATGGTCGCCGCCGGCCCGGGTCTCGACCCCGAGATCCCGGACCGGCGCTTCCACGCCGTCCTGGTGGACATCGACCACACGCCGCGCCACGTGCTGCACCCGAGCCACGCCGCCCTCTACACCCCCGAGGGCCTGCGCGGGCTCGCCGGGCGCCTCCATCCGGGCGGCGTCTTCGCCCTGTGGTCGGACGACCCGCCGGACCCGGACTTCGGCGCCGTGCTCGCGGAGGTCTTCGCGACCTCGCGGGCGCACGTCGTCACCTTCCCCAACCCCCTGCGGGGCGGCGAGTCGGCCAACACCGTCTACGTCGCGACGACCGCCACCTGACGCCCCGGTACCCGGCCGCCCGGCGGGCGGGCGTGGGCGTCAGCCGGGCTGGTCGCTGTCCTTGTGCGCGCCCCAGCCGTGCCAGCACTCGACCTCGATCCAGGCGCTGACCCGGCTGCGGTTCCGATCCGGATACTCCTTCCCGAGATACTGGCGGGCCAGCCGGTCGATGTCGGTCAGGTCCCTGTCCTCGCGCATCTCGGCGACACGCCCGACGATGCTGACGTGGGTGTACCAGTCCTTCTCGTCGAGCACGGTGAGGGAGACCCGGGGGTCGTCGCGCAGGTGCTCCAGGCGCTTGCGGCCCTCGTCCATGTTGACCAGGATCCGGCCGTCGTCCCAGAGATACCAGGTGGCCGTGGACACCGGCTGGCCGTCGGGCCGGAGCGTGGTGATGACGGCGTGGTTCGGCTTCTTGAGCATGGCGACTGCTTCCTCGGGAAGCGGCGGCTTCGACATGATCGCTCCTCTTCGCCTCGGCGTCCCCTGTGGTGAAGGCGGCGCGTGCGGTTCACGAGATGTCCTTCCACGGTGTCACATCCCGGATGGTGACAGCCCGGCGACCCTACGTAAGTGCCCGCCGCGTCTCCCGCGTCCGCTCCGGATCGGTCCGGCAGCGGGGTCCGGAGGCCGGGACGCCCGTCCCGGGGAGAAGCCGGCCGCCGACATCGAGCGGTTGCGGCCGCGCCTGCCCGAGGGCCGCCGCCCGCGCGCGTGACCTCCGGCACCGCTCGCCCCTGTAGTGCTCTCACCACATCACCGGTGCTCAATACCGCCTGACCGCAACGGAACGTGGAACGCCACCTTTGCGGACCACCCGACCGAATCGGTTCCCAGGTCGGGGCGGGGAGTTCACTATCAGGGGATTGGCGTCGAACTACCGGCTGGAGGAGCCCTATGCCGACGACGCCGCTCGTCCCGGGGGATCCGCAGCAGCTCGGTGAGTACTGGCTGGCCGGGCGACTGGGCGCGGGCGGGCAGGGAGTCGTGTACGAGGCCTACGACCCCACAGGCCGTCGGGTGGCGATCAAGGTGCTCCGGGCCGACTTCAGTGGCCGGTCCGCCCTGCGGGAGAGGTTCGCCAAGGAGCTCGCCGCGGCGCGCAGGGTGGCGGCGTTCTGCACGGCCAGGGTGATCACCGCGGAGCTCGACGGGACGCAGCCGTACATCGTCAGCGAGTACGTGGAGGGGCCCAGCCTGCGGGAAGCCGTCAAGCTGCTGGGCGGATACGGCCCCGACCAGCTGTACCGCCTGGCGACCGGGATCGCGACGGCGCTGACCGTCATCCATCGGGCGGGCGTGGTGCACCGGGACCTGACCCCGAACAACGTCCTGCTGAGCCAGGACGGCCTGCGAGTGATCGATTTCGGCATCGCCCGCATCCAGGACGTGACCGCCTCGACCGCCGGACGCCCCGTCGGCACCCCGGCGTTCATGGCCCCGGAACGCCTGAGCGGTGAGAACGGCGAGGCGGCCGTGGACATGTGGGCCTGGGGCGCGGTGCTGCTGTTCGCCGCGACAGGGCGCCCTCCCTTCCGCGGCGACAACCCGGCGGCGATCGCACACCGCGTGCTGAGCGGCGAGCCGGACTTCTCCGTGCTGAAGGAACCGCTCCGCGCTCTCGTCGTGGCCGCGATGGCGAAGGACCCGCGGGACCGCCCGGACGCCCGGACGGTGCTGCTCGCCCTCGTCGGCGGGCCGGGCGGGCCGGGAGACCCGCTGGCGGAGGGCAGCCTCATGTCCAGGGGTTTCCACCGGCCCCCGGGGCAGTCCGAGCCCTCGCTGGTGGAGCGGGCCGAGCGGGTCTACAGCCGCCTGCTTCCCGCCGACCAGCCCGTCGTACCCCGGATCCTCCTCCGCCTGGTACTGCCCGGCGAGACCGCCGACAGCGCGCTCAGGAAGGCGAACACCCGCGACGTCCTCGACGGCACCATCCCCCGGCCGACGGTGGAGCGGGTGCTGTCGGGATTCGCCCGGGAGGAACTGCTCGTTCACGACGGGCGGACCATCGCCCTGGCCAGTGCCGCCCTATTGCGCGCCTGGCCGCGCATGCGGGAGTGGATCGACACCGACCGGGAGGGGTTGCGCGTTCACAGCCTGCTCGACGAGGCCGTCAAGCTCTGGGAGGCCAATGGCCGCAAGCCCGGCGACCTCTACCGGGGCACCGCCCTGGAGAAAGCGTCGCGCTGGGCGGAGACCGGGCACCTGCTCACCCTCAACCTGCTGGAACGGGACTTCCTCAAGGCTTCGGCGGCCCTGGCGCGGATCCAGGCCAGACGGCGCAACCGGGTCGTCGGAGCCATCGCCGGCCTGCTGTCCGTCGCGCTCCTCGCCGGGGGGATCGCGGTGATCCAGAACACCCGGCGCCGCGACGTCGCGGCGGCCGGGCAGGCACTCGACCAGGCGGAGGCCCGCAGGACCACCGACCCGGTCACGGCGATGCTGCTGAGCGTCGCCGCCTGGGAGCTGTCGCCCTCGGCGCAGGCGAGGGCGGCGCTCCACAGCTCGCTGACGCGGCGGGAGCGGAACGTGCTCCAGGAGCCGTCGGCCACCGGGAACGCCCAGCACGACCTCAGCGGCGACGGCGGGACGCTGGTCGTCGTGGACCGGGGACGGGCGACCCTCTGGGACGTGACCGCGCGCCGCGTCGTCAAGGTCATCGGCGGCGTGACCGGCAGGGTGCGGACGATCGCCCTCAGTCCGGACGGGAAACGGCTCGCCGTCGCGGGGGAGCGGGACATACGGCTGTGGGACGTACGGACGGGAAGGCGTCTCGACGCGTTCGGCGGGCCGGCCCACCGGCTTCGCTTCAGTCCCGGCCGGAACCTGTTGTTCGCCTTCACCCTCGACGGCCGGAGCCAGATATGGGACCTCACGGCCCTGGTCCCGATCATGGACGAGCCCCTGGACCCGCTCGACGTCGAGTTCTCGCCCGACGAGGCCCTGGCGGCACTGACGTTCACCGACGGGCACTACGAGCTGTGGGACAGGCAGCGCGGGCGGTTCCTCCGCAGGCCGGGAGACCTCGTCGCCTTCGGGCCCGGCGGCGGGACCCTCGCGGTGAGCCAGGACGGCGACATCCGGATCTGGGACCTGGTCGCGGAGCGGTGGCGCGGGAAACGGATGGGCGGCGACCGGACGGAACGGCTGAGCCTCAGTCCCGAGGGCGGCTACCTGGCCGCCTACGACGGGAAGGACATCGTCCTGTGGTCACCGGATCACGAGGAGATCCTGAGTTACCCGGCGGGCCCGGTGGAAGGCGATTTGAAGTTCGGCCCGGGGAATCGCACGCTCGGCTATCTGGGGCCCAGCGGGGCGGTGACCGTACTGGACATCGCCGATCTGACCCGTCCCGGACCGTTCGCCACCGGGGTGGAGGCGGGAGCGTTCGCCCCGGACGCACGCCTGGTGGCCGTGCGACGGCGCGGGATCGAACTGTGGGACGTGAAGAGCCGGACCAGGGTCGCGGCCCTGGGGGGCCCGGCCTCGCCACCGGTCGCCCTGGCGTTCGGCGCCGACGGCCGCACGCTGGCCGTGGCGACGTCCTACCCGGCGCGGGTGGCCCTGTGGGACGTCGCCACGGCGAGGCGGAAACGGACGCTGACCGTGAGAGGCGCCGAGGAGATCGACGGGCTCGCCTTCCACGACGACGGCCGCACGCTGCTGATCTCCCCGCTCAGCCCTCAGGACGGCAGGATGAACGCTCAGCTCTGGGACTCCGAGAGGGGAAGACGGACCGGCGATCTCGGCCACGTCGGGGGCTGGACGATGGCCTTTCGCCCCGGCGGCGACACGGTCGCGATCAACGGGCTGGACAGCGCCGTCGTGCGGATCTCACCG
The DNA here is from genome assembly GCF_059358815.1 of Streptosporangium nanhuense. Lineage (NCBI taxonomy): Bacteria > Bacillati > Actinomycetota > Actinomycetes > Streptosporangiales > Streptosporangiaceae > Streptosporangium > Streptosporangium nanhuense. The sequence goes on along the minus strand of NZ_JCADBG010000001.1, from coordinate 257,881 downwards.
AGAAAGATCACGTCCAAGCCGTTCGGCGCCGCCCCCGACGGGGTCCGCGCGCTCGGCTTCAGCCCGGACGGCAAGATCGTCGTCACCGGGTACGCGGAGGAGGGCGTGCACCTGTGGGACGCGGCCGGCCTGCGGCGGATCGCACGCCTGCCGCTGGTGCGGGGAGAGTTCGAAGAGATCAACGTGGCCGCGTTCAGCCCGGACGGCCGGACCCTCGCCGTCGCCGGCCGCAGCGGCGCGATCTGGCTCTGGGACCTCGACGGGCCGACGCCTCTCGGCTGGCCGTCCTCCCGGCACGCGGGCCACGTCCTCGCTCTCGCCTTCAGCCCGGACGGCGACACGCTGCACAGCCTCGGCCAGGACGGGACCCTGCGGGAGCATCCGCTGGATCCCGGGCACCTTGTCGCCGCGGTCTGCGCCAGGGCCGCCGGCACCCTGTCCCAGCACGACTGGGAGGCCCTCATCCCCGGTGCGCCGTACCGGGAGATCTGCTGAACCACCACAGGAAAGGACGGTCCGATGCAGGAGAACGTCAACATCGATCCCGACCCGGTCATCGTGGGCGACGACCGGGTCGAGGTCACCTTCGAGCTCGCGGCTCCCGAAGAGACGGCGGTGAGTGGTCTGCTGCGGCGCCCGGACGGCACGGTGGCGGGGCTCGAATTCAACCGCCAGCCATCGCCCTGCAACTGGGGGACGCGGCATTTCCTCGGCCCGGACGGCCCGTTCGGCGTCTGGAAGATCGAGGTGACGACCGAGGAGGGGCCCGTCACCCAGGAGTTCCACGTCGAGAAGCGGGGGGTGCGACCGGAGAGCCGTTTCCCCGAATTCGACGTCCAGCCGCGGGTGGTTGAGGAGGACGATGACGGCCAGGTGACCGTCACCGGGCTCCTGGAGATCGCCGAACACCCGGAGAGAGCGGAGAGATGGGAGCCGTTCCCCGGCCAGACCGTCCAGATCCAGTTCCGCGAGGAGGACTCGTGTGCCTGGCGGCATGTCACCGACGTGCTGACGGGCGACCGGGGTGAGTTCGCGGTGCGCGCCACGGCGGAGGGGTCCGGCGAATGGCGCGCGGCGTACGCGAGTTCGGATCGCGCGAGCGGCTCCAAGAGCAGGTCCGTGCGAACGTGCAAGGTCAGAAGCACCAAGATAGAACCTTACTCAATAACCAGGGACGGTGAAGTTCTCAAGCACACCGGCCGGCTGATCGCAATAAGAAGGTCGGACGACACGAAAGACAACCACCCTCAAAATAGGGCGATCAAAGCTTATTTGAATGGAAAAGATGCCAATAGGGGAGACATGAACGCCGACCAAAAAGGAAATTTTTTCTTCACAACAAATGTAAAGGCAGGAAAGTGGACGGTTAAATTCGCCGGGGATCCCTGTTACAAGAAATCGCAAAAAAGCAGGAGATGGCCAACCTGACAGCTGAGAACCGGTGCCGGTGATCGCGCGGATTCTCCTCGCCCCGGCTCCGGGATGACACTCGGCCCGTACAGAAGGCGGGCATGTCTCCCGGCACCGGCGGCAAGTCCGGCGGTGTGGATGTCATCGCCGGGCTCGACGGGCGGGCCGGGCCCCGCTCCGGGTCAGGAAGGAGACAAGGGCCCGCGCCTGAAGGCGTTGAGCGTGGTGGCGGTGAGGGCGAGGGCGAGGCCGATGACGGGGGCGGCGGGGACGCCGAGGAGGGCCAGGGCGGTGGCCGTGACACCGGCGGGGACCCACATCCAGGCGGGGATCACGCGAGGTGTGCCGCCCCGGCGGCGGCGCCAGGCCTCGGCGGCCATCGGGACGACGAGCGGGGGCAGGGCGGCGGCCAGCGCCGAGAGCCAGGGCAGGAGATAGAGGTCGAACCGCAGGACGGCCAGCAGCGTGCCGGGGACGGCGACGGCGAGGACGGCCGCGGTCCTGGACAGCCCCGGCACGACCGACCTGACGGCCAGGGCGCCGGAGTAGGTGGTGGTCAGGCTGGGGGCGAAGACCGCCGCGGTGACGAAGAGGTTGCCGAACGCCGCGATGTCACCGGTGCCCGCCAGCGTCGCGACCACGTCGGGCGAGCCGGTGCGCAACCACACCCCGGCCCCGGCCAGGGTGGCCAGCGACGCGGGGACGACCAGCAGCGCCACGCACACCAGCAGGTCCCGCCGCCCGGCGAGGCCGTGGCTGAAGTCCGGTGCCCGCAGCGCGAAGACGGCGACGTACCCGACCAGGACCGACACGTCCGGCAGGATGCCGCGGACGTCGGCGGTGACCGGCAGCACGGGCGGGCTCAGCCTGACCACGCACACCGCCACCAGCGCGAGCGCCGCCAGCGTGGTGACGACCGCGATCCGGTTGCCTGCCCGGCCGGAGGCGTAGGAGGCGGCCAGGACTGCGGCGGCCAGCAGCACCGCGCCCACCGGTCCCGGCAGGGAGGTCACAGTGCCGAGCGAGGCGCCGCCCAGCCCCACGTTGAAGCCGTTCCAGCCGATCATGGCCAGGGTGAGCAGGACGCCCACCGCGGTGCGGGCGGCCGGGGAGAGGTAGGTGGGCGCGACGTCCGTCAGCGTGCCGCCCTCGGTGCGGGACGAGCCCAGGCCCAGCATGCCCTGGCCGTACAGGAGCGCGGCCATGAGCGCGGCGCCGAGCAGGACGGCGACGATCGGCACCGCGCCGCCGTGGCGGTCGGCCATCGCCGCCCCCATGGTGAGGGTCGCCGGCGCGGCGCCCAGCCCGAGCCAGGCCCCGGCCGCCCCGGTCCAGCGGCGACCGGACCGGCCCGGGGACGACGGGACCGGCGGGGAGGACGACGTCATGCCGGGGTGGTGTCGGCCTTGACCGGCGTCCCCCCTGCCGCGCCCCCCGGCGTTCCAGGCGGGCCCTCCGCACTCCCCGGTGTCCCGGTCGGGCCTTTCGCACCCTCCGGCGTCCCGGTCGGGCCTTTCGCACCCTCCGGCGTTCCCGGCGAACCCTCCGCACTCCCCGGTGTCCCGGTCGGGCCCTGCGGCGTCCCTTCCCCGTCCCCCGGTGTCCCGGCCGGGCCGGTGGCCGGTTTCCTGGCGGCGCTGCCGCCGAGGTAGAGGGCTCCCAGGCGGGGGTCCTCGACCAGTTCCGCGGCCGGTCCGGAGATGTGCACCCGGCCTAGGTCCAGCACGCAGCCGATGTCGGCCATCTCCAGGGCGCGGCGGGCGTTCTGCTCGACCAGCAGGACGGCGACCCCGGTCCGGCGCATCAGGTCGATCTGCTCGAAGACGGTCGAGGTCGTCTTGGGGTCCAGGCCCATCGACGGCTCGTCCAGCAGGATCACCTCGGGCTCCAGCATGAGCGCGCGGGCGAACTCCACCTGTTTCTGCTGGCCGCCGGAGAGCAGGCCCGCGATGCTCGTCCAGCGCTCGCCGACCACCGGGAAGATCTCCTTGACCTCCTCGACGCGCCGTTTGAGCCGAGCCTTGTCCCGGACGGTGTAGCCGCCCAGACGCACGTTCTCCTCGACCGTCATCTCGCGGAACACGCTGTGCCCCTGGAGCACGTGGGCCATCCCCCGGCCCAGGAGGTCTTGGGGCGAGGCGCCGGTGACGTCCCGTCCGCCGAGCAGCACCGAGCCCGAGCGCGGGGCGAGCAGCCCGCTGGCCACCTTGAGCACCGTCGACTTGCCCGCCCCGTTCGGCCCGACCAGGCAGACCACCTCGCCCTCGCGGACCGTGACCGACAGCCCGCGCAGCACCAGCGCCGCCCTGCCGTACCCGGCCTCGACGTCGCGCAGTTCGAGCACGGTCTCCTTCGCAGCAGGCATTCCAGACACGTCAGACACCGAGGTAGGCCTCCAGCACTCGGGGGTCGTTCTGCACGACCGCCGGGGGGCCCGCGGCGATGGGGGCGCCGCGGTCGAAGACGATCACGTGGTCGCACATCCCCATGACCATGTCCATGTTGTGCTCGACGACGAGGAACGTCCGTCCCTCCTGGTTGAGCTCGCGGACGAGGGTGATGATCCGCTCGATCAGCGCCGGGTTGACCCCTCCGGCGGGCTCGTCGAGCAGCACCAGCTCGGGGTCGCCCATGAAGACGGCCGCGAGCTCCAGCAGCTTCTGCTGCCCGTACGAGAGGTTGCGCGCCTCGGCCCGCTCCAGGTGGTCGATGCCGACCCGGCGCAGCCAGTGGCGGGCCCGCTCGACCTCCCCCCTGTCGTGGCTGCCGGCCAGCAGCTCGCGCAGGCGGGTACGGCGCACCGCCACCAGCATGTTCTCCAGCACGGTCATCCGGGGGAAGACCCGGCAGAGCTGGAAGGTGCGCCCCAGCCCGGCGTGCGCGATGCGGTGCGGCGAGTAGCGGGTGATCTCCCTGTCCCCGTAGAGGGTCCGCCCGGAGTCGGGCCGGATCATCCCGGTGACCAGGTTGAAGAAGGTCGTCTTGCCGGAGCCGTTCGGCCCGATCAATCCGTTGATCTTGCCGTGCACCAGCTCGACCGTCGCGCCGTTCACCGCGGTCACGCCGCCGAACGCCTTGGTCAGGCCCTCGGTGCGCAGCGAGGTGCCCGGTGAGGTACGCGGTGAGGCGCCCGGTGACGTGTTCGGTGAGGTGCTCGGCGGCGTGTTCGGTGACGTGCTCATCGGACCGCCTCCTGCATCTCCGCCCGCTGCGCGGCGGTCTCCTCGCGGATCGAGGCCTCCGGGGGTTTTCTCAGCCGCAGCAGCCTCGCGGCGGCCGGGATGATCCCCTCGGGCATGAACAGGACCACGAGCACCAGCAGCAGGCCGGTCGCGGTCAGGTGGATCTGCGACTCGCCGAGCGCGACCAGGAAGTACTCCCCGGCGGGGGCCACGATGAGCGCGCCGAGCAGCGGGCCGAACAGGTAGCGGACCCCGCCGAGCAGGCTCATCAGCACCATGTAGGAGCCGATCAGGATCGAGAAGACGAAGATCGGGTCGAGGCTGCGGAACCAGACGGCGTACAGGCCGCCGGCCAGGGCCACGAACAGCGCCGACAGCCCGTAGGCGGCGACCTTGAACGCGACCGTCGGCACGCCGAGCGACTCGGCCTTGTCCTCGTCCTCGCGGATGGCCCGCAGGCCGCTGCCGAACCGGGAGCGGTCGACGAACCACCAGGTCAGCAGGGCCAGGACGAGCAGGAGTAGGAAGATGTAGAAGAACACCAGGTGCGTCTCGCCGCGGTTGAGCTCGCGGAACTGAGCGGGCACCCGCAGGCCGGTGGAGCCACCGGTCAGCGACCGCCAGCCCTGGACCAGCAGGTTCATCATGGAGACCAGGGCAATGGAGACGATCACGAAGGAGGCCCCGCGCACCCGGACCGCCGCGATGCCGACCAGCACGGCGAACAGCGAGACCACGACGGCCGAGGCCAGCAGCGCGAGGACCCAGTTCCACTCGGCCCGGGTGATCAGCAGGCCGGTGCCGTACGCGCCGAGCCCGAAGAACGCCGAGTGGCCGAGGGAGACGTACCCGGTGAACCCGCCGAGCAGGTTCCACGAGGTGGCCATCACCGCGTACATCACGGTGAGCACGCCGGCGTAGAGGAGGTAGGTGTTGGGCGCCAGCCACGGGTAGGCCAGGGTGAGGAGCGCCCCGAGCGCCAGCAACCCGGCCTTCGTCCGGGAGCCCGCCTTAGAACCGTTGCGCAAGGCGACCTCCGAAGAACCCCTGGGGACGCACGACGAGGGTCAGGAAGAGGAAGACGTAGAACATCATCGTGGCCCAGGTGGCGTCGACGGTGACCAGCACCAGGCTCTCGATGACGCCGAGCATGAGCGCGGCGGCCGCAGCCCCCTGCACGCTGCCCAGGCCGCCGACGACGATGATCGCCATCAGCTTGCCGATCCAGGCCCAGTGCGCGGCCGGGAAGAACGGCGTGATCAGGGCGAGCACGGCGCCGCCGACCGCCGCGGTGGCCAGGCCCAGCCCGAAGCCGTACCCGGTGACCCGGTCGGTCCTGATGCCCACCAGCCGGGCGGCCTGCGGGTGCTGGATGGTCGCGCGCAGGGACTGGCCGAAGCGGGTCATCCGCAGCACCACGAAGAGCAGGCCGAGCGTGAGCGCGGCGACGCCGAAGGCGATGATGCGGTCGTAGGGCAGGCGGACCGCGCCGAGCGACAGCGACTGGGTGGCGTACTCCATGCTGATCGACCGGTAGGAACCGGTGTAGACGGTGCCGAGCACGCCCTCGATGATCAGGGCCATGCCGAAGGTGAGCAGCACCGACATCATCGCCATCGTGTCGGAGGCGAGCCTGGAGATCAGCAGCCGCTGGATCGCCACGCCCGCCGCGAAGAACAGCGGGACGGTGATCGGGATGGTGAGCAGCGGGTCGAGCCCGAGGCGGGCGTTGAGCGTGTAGGTGAGGTAGGCGGCGACGATGAGGAACGCCGGGTGGGCGACCATCACCACGCGCATGACCCCGAAGTACAGCGACAGGCCCGAGGAGAGCAGGGCGTACAGGCCGCCGGTCAGCACGCCCAGGGCGAGTCCCTGCAGCAGGAGGGAGCCCGAGGGCATCAGGTCACCAGTCCTTCTTGGGGAAGACCAGCTTGGTGTTCTGCGCCTTGGAGCCCTCGGGCAGCACGATCTGGACCTTGCCGTCCACGTACTGCTGGATCATGTGCGCGGCCTCGGGACGGCCCTTGTCGTCGAAGGAGAGCGGGCCGACGATCGTGTCGAACGTGCCCGCGCGGATGTGGTCCGCGAGCTTCGTCTGGCACGCCTCGGTCGGGTCGACGCAGCCGACAGCCTTGACGGCGGCCTGCACGATCTGGCCCACGGTGTAGCCGTTGGCCGCGTCCTCGTTGGCCTCGCCCTTGAACATCTCCTTGTAGCGCTTGACGAAGGCGTCGTTGCCGGGGAAGCCGGAGGTGAGCGACCAGCCCACGGGCGACAGGATGCCCTCGACCGCGCCGCCGACCGCCTCGGGGAACTCCTGCAGGGTGGGACCGGTGGAGAAGGCCGCGAGCTTGGGCTGGGCGCCCAGTTCCTGAAGGGCTCGGACCAGGCCGACGGAGTCCTCGAACTGGGTGCCGCCGACCACGATGTCCGGCTTGGCGTTGGCGATCCGGGCGGCGATGGGGGCGAAGTCGGTGGTCTCCGGCGGGTAGACCTCGTCGGCCACGGTCTTGATCCCGCCCGCGACGAGCTTGTCGCGCAGGCCGTAGGCGGTGCCCTGGGCGAACGGGTCGTCCAGGGAGGCGTACGCCGCGGTCTTGGGCCGCTTGTCGGCCGGGAGCGCCAGGATGTACTCGGCCAGGTAGTTGTAGTGGTCGCTCGCGATGGCCGGGGCGGCGTAGAACAGGTTCTTGAACCCCTGCTCGAAGACCTCCTTGGCGGCGCCCGCGGGCTCGACGAACAGCATGTCGTAGGACTCGGCGACCTCTGCGGCGGGGATCACCAGGCGGGTCGAGAACGGGCCGAACACCAGGTTGACCTTGTCCTGGGTGATGAGCGACTCGTAGTCGGAGACGACACGGTTGGGGTCGGAGGCGTCGTCCCGGAAGATCAGCTCGACCTTCCTGCCGAGAAGGCCGCCGGCCGCGTTGACCTGGTCGGCCCAGACCTCGTACCCCTCCCGCACACCCTTGCCCGGTTCGGAGAAATCACCGGTCAGCGGCAGGGAGATGCCGACCTTGACCGGACCGGTGCCACCGCTCTCGGCGGCCGGCTCGTCACCGATGCCACCGCAGGCGGAAAGGCCTAGACTGCACATCGCTACCAAAGCAAGGCTTCTGAGGGCGAGGGGAGCCCTTACCATGTCGAACCCTCCAGAGCATGGATCGGTTTCGTCTTCGAAAGCGCTTTCGTAAGCGCTTTCGGTTACCATGGCACGCATTACAGCGACGTGACAAGGGGTGACTTCGCCAATGGAAGAGCGTCCGGCCATCCCGCGTCTGGTGGACGTCGCGCGAGCCGCGGGGGTCTCGCTCGCGACCGCCTCCCGCGCGATGACCGGGAGCAGCGGGGTCAGCTCCACGCTCGCGGCGCACGTCCAGGCGGTCGCGGCCCAGGTCGGCTACGTCCCTAACAGCCACGCCAGGGCCCTCGCCGGCGGGCAGGCCTCCATGATCGGGCTGATCGTCCACGACGTCGGCGACCCCTACTTCGCCGAGATCGCCCGGGGCGTGCTGCGCGAGACCGAGAGCCGCGGCTACATGGCCATGATCAGCCAGACCGAGCGCGACCCGCGCTCCGAGCTGGCGCGCATCCGCACGCTGCGGGCCCACCGGGTCACCTCGATCGTCCTGGCGGGCTCGGGGTACGTCGAGGCGGACACCGAGGTCGACACCGCCGCCGAGCTGGCCTCCTTCAGCTCGGCGGGAGGCCGCGTGGCGGTGATAGGCCGCCACCACCTGCCGGTCGACGCGGTGCTGCCCGACAACCGCGACGGCGCGGAGACGATCATGCGCCACCTGCTGGACCTCGGCCACCGCGACATCGGCGTCGTCGGCGGCCCGGCCAACCTCACCACGGTGGAGGACCGGCTCACCGGCCTGCGCGGCGCCGCCGAGGCACGCGGGCTGAGCTGGGGGGCGATCCCCGTCGTGCACGGCGACTTCACCCGCGAGGGCGGCGCGTCCTCGACCGCGCGGCTGATGCGCGGGCACCCGGAGCTGACCGCGGTCATCGCGCTCAACGACCCGATGGCCGTCGGCGCGCTGTCCTGGCTGCTGCACGACGGTCGGCTGATCCCCGGCGAGGTCTCGATCGCGGGCTTCGACGACATCCCGGTGGCCGCCGACGTCTACCCGGGCCTGACCACGATCCGCCTGCCGATGATCGGCATGGGCCGTCAGGCGCTCGAACTCGTCCTCAAGCCTCCCGCCGCCCGCCCCCGGCGCCGGCGCACCGGCCACGAGCTGGTCGTCCGCGCCTCCACCGGCCCAGTCCCGGCCAGATCCGGAACGGCCCACCTCACCCGCTGAGCCCTCCGGCCTGCCCGAGCCTCTCCGAGCCCGTCGAGCCCGCGCCGAACCCGTTCCGCGCAGTCCTTCCGCACAGCCCTTCCGCCGCACAGTCCGGCGATCGCGACTGTTGACATCCCGATCTTCAGGGTTAACATCTGCGCAGGCCCGAACGTAAGCGCTTTCGCAAGCGCTTACGGATCGCTCACCCCCCGAGAGGATCCGGATGCCCGCTCCGCCCACCCCCCTCCGCCGACTGCTGTCACCGGTGCTCGCCCTGGTCACCGGCCTGGGGTTCGCGCTGGTCGCCACGGCCCCGGCCACCGCGGCCACCGCAGCCCCGGCCACCGTGGCGGCACCCCCCTGTCCCGCCCTCTGCGCCCTGGCCACCTTCGACGACTACGACAACGGCAGCCTGCGCTCGCAGGGAACCTGGCACGTCAACACCCCCGGCGCCGCCGACGGCGCCCTCGCGGGCGACGCGGTGCCGGCGGGTTTCTCCGGCAAGACCCTGATCAACAAGCTCGACGCCAGCTCCCAGCCGGTCCGCTACCGGGGCAACGCCTACGCCACCCTGGGCGACCTCGCCATCGCCGAGGGCGCCACCGGCACCCTCTTCCTGGAGTTCGCCGCCGACGACCTGGCCAGGACCGACGTCAGCCTGGGCCTGAGCGCCGACGAGTCCCCCGGGCTGGGCTTCGACACCACCGGCGACGAGCTCGACCTGGACGACTACGCCGTACAGGTGCGCTTCGACGAGCGGGGTCTCGTCATCAGGGACGGGAGTCAGGACCGCGTCGCCGACAACGTCACCATCGTCCCCGGCGCGGTCCACCGGATCTGGGCCGTGGTCGACACCGCGGCCGACAGCTACCGCGTGCACGTCGCCGCGCCGGGCGGACAGCCGGTGCGGGCCGCCGCGGGCGGCGACGACACCTTCGCCTTCCGGACCGGCGGCTCGGCCCCGCTCGCCACCTTCCTGCACCTGAACGACCCGGAGGACCCGCCGAGTGGGGTGTCCTACGTCGACAACATCCACCTCAACCCCGACGCCGCCACCCTGGACGACCCCACCCCCGCCTTCGACCAGGTCCTCGACCTGGAGGGCTACACCGCGGGCGCGCTGAACGGCCAGGACGGCTGGACCACCTCGGGCGCGGCCGTCGCCGTCGCCGCCGACCCGAGGCGGGCCGGGAACCAGGCGATCCGGATGACCGGCCCGAACCTGCGGGCGCACCGGGCGGTCCCCGCCATCGCGCCGGGCGCGAGCGGCACGCTGTTCTTCCGCTTCCAGCGGACCGGCAACGTCGACACCAGCGCCGGGCTGACCGACGCGGACGCGCCCGCCGCATTCGGCGACTTCGAGGTGCAGGCCAACAACCAGAACTCCGCCACGCTGAACGCCCGCGACCGGGGCGCCTTCGCCGCCGCGGGCACCTGGGCGCCCGACACCTGGCAGTGCGTGTGGCTGGTCGCCGACAACACGACCGACACCTTCGCGATGTACAGCAGGGGCGGCCCGTACGCGGTCACCACCCGGCTGCCGGCGGGCACCGAGCGGCGCTTCGGCTTCCGCAACGGCACCGCCGAGGCGCTGGACCGGTTCGCCGCGATCAACGGCGCGAACAGCACCGCAGCCCTCTACTTCGACGACATCGCGGTCGACACCGGCGGGGTCAACCTGCGGGTGCCCGGCGGCGCCGCCGACGCCTGCGGCGTGACCGACACGAGCGACCTGCCGCTGCCCGACCCGCTGCCCGGCGACCCCGTCGTCACCGGCCTCGGCGTCACCTTGCGGGAGTTCGTCACCATCCCCGCCAGCAACGCCACCGCGCCCCGGGCCCGCATCAACTACGCCGGTGAGATCCCCGACGGCTCCGGCCGGCTCTACGTGCCCGACCTGAACGGCAAGATGTACCTCGTCGTGAACGGCGCCCCGGCGCAGTTCCTCGACGTCGCCGCCGCCTTCCCCGACTTCCGGCTCAACCCCAACCTCGGGACCGGCTTCGGCTTCGTCACCTTCCACCCCGACTACCGGACCAACGGGAAGTTCTACACCGTCCACTCCGAGGCGGGCCCGGCGCTGACCACGAAGACGCCTCACCTGCCGTACCCGTCCGGCACCTCCGTGCACAACGTGATCACCGAGTGGACCGCGACGAACCCGGCCGCGAACGCCTTCGCCGGCACCAGGCGCGAGGTCCTCAGGCTCGGCTTCGACACCTTCCTGCACGGCGTGCAGGAGATCGGCTTCAACCCGACCGCCGAGGCCGGGGACGCCGACCGTACCCTCCTCTACCTCGCCCTGGGCGACGGCGAGGAGACGCCGAACTTCACCACCGGGCCGCAGAACCTGGGCGTGCCGCAGGGCAAGATCCTGCGCATCGACCCGGCGGGCACCGGCGGACCCGGCGGCGGGTACGGCGTGCCGCCCGGCAACCCCTTCGTCGGCCGGGCGGGCGCGCTCGGCGAGATCTACGCCTACGGCCTGCGCAACCCGCACCGGTTCAGCTGGGACCCGGCCACCGGGAAGATGTACGTCGGCATGATCGGCGAGGTCAACATCGACTCGGTCTACGAGGTGCGGCCGGGCGACAACTTCGGCTGGAACGAGCGCGAGGGCGCCTTCCTGTTCAAGAAGTCCGACCCGACCAACGTCTACCCCCTGCCCGCCGACGACGCGAGGTACGGCTACACCTACCCGGTGATCAGCTACGACCACGACACCGGCAACGCGCTGGTCGGCGGCTTCGTCTACCGGGGCGAGGCGGTGCCGGAGCTCACCGGCAAGTACGTCTACGGCGACATCGTCAGCGGCCGGATCTTCTACTCCGAGGTCGCGGAGATGGTCCGGGGCGCCAAGCTCGCCACGGTCAAGGAGCTGACGCTGTTCGACGCGGCCGAACAGAAGGTGACGATGCGGCAGCTGGCCGGCAACGACCGGGTCGACTTCCGCCTGGGCGTCGACGGCGACGGCGAGCTGCTCGTCCTGTCCAAGGCCAACGGCAAGATCTGGCGGGTCACCCGGCCCCCTCAGCACGCCGACTGCGCCGTGGGCACCGCGAAGGTCACCGGCACCGCCGCCCAGGCGAGCTGGGCCCCGCGCACCGCCGCCAAGTGGCGCTTCCCCGGCGACGAGGTGATCCTGGCCGAGGCGGGGACGGCTCCTACCGGACCGCGCCGCCCGTTCGAGTACGCCGTGCTCACCAAGGGCCCGGTCTTCGGATCGGTGCAGATCGACGCCGAGGTCAGGCTGGACGAGAGCGTGAGCGTCGACAACCGGGACGTGATCGTCGTCTTCGGCCACCGGTCCGACACGGAGTACTACTACGTCCACCTGTCACAGGACAACACCATCTACCCGCACAACGGCATCTTCGTGGTGAACAACGCCGACCGGCTCCGTATCGACGACCAGTGGACCGGCACGGTCGGCGCTGCCCCCGCGGTGACCGACGCCGACTGGCACCGGGTCCGCGTCCGGCACTGCGCCGGCACGGGCGAGATCGCGGTCTACGTGGACGGCTCGGCGACCCCGCTGATGACGGCCACCGACGAGACCTTCGCCTCCGGCCGGACCGGCTTCGGCTCGTTCGACAACTTCGGCCGTACCAGGGACTTCTCCGCCACCGGCACCGACCTCACCCCGAACCGGGCCCCGGCCGTCGAGGCCGTGGCCGACCGGACCGCGACGCTCGGCACCGAGCTGACCGTCGCGGTGAGCACCTCCGACCCCGACGGGGACACCCTCACCCACACGCTCGGCCAGGCACCGGAGGGAGCCGTGATCGACGCCGCGACCGGCACGGTGAGATGGACGCCGTCCACCGCGCCCGCGACCCCGGTGCCGTTCGAGGTGACGGTCTCCGACGGGGAGCTCTCGGCGAAGGCGGCCTTCTCCGTCACGGTCGTCGACCCGAGGCTCCACTGCGAGGGGCTCAGGGCCACGATCGTCGGCACCTCCGGAAAGGACGTCCTGCGCGGCACCTCCGGCAGGGACGTGATCGTCGGCCTGGGCGGCGACGACCTCGTCCACACCCTCGGCGGTGACGACGTCGTCTGCGGCGGCGAGGGCACCGACGTCGTCCACGGCGGCACCGGCGCCGACCGCCTCCACGGCGGGACGGGCTCCGACATCCTGTACGGCGGCTCCGGTGACGACACCCTGTACCGCGACCGCAGGACCGACCTGCTCATCGGCGGGACGGGCTCCGACACCCTCACCTCCGAGCCGTGACCCGTTTTCCGGCGAAGTGATCGGAAGCGCGGTGCGGGGATCCCCCGCACCGCGCTCCCGTGGCGGCGTCGCCACGCCCGTTCGCCGGGCGGCGGCCTCGGCCGGTCACGTGCCGGCGGGCAGGCGTGTGTGCCGGGGGACCTTGCCGAACTTGCCGGAGTGGAAGTCGCGGTAGGCCTGTTCGATCTCGGCGCGGGTGTTCATCACGAAGGGGCCGCTGGCGAACACGGACTCGCCGATGGGCCGCCCGGCGAACAGCATCACCCTGGTCTGCTCGTCACCGTCGCCGGTGGCCAGGGTCAGCGTGGTCGCCTCGCCCTGCCGGGACACCGGATCGGACCAGGCGATCTGCCCGGCCCGCACGGTCCGGCCGGCGACCGTCAGCCGGCCCGAGATCACGTACGCGAACGCGCGCTGGTCCCCGTCGAGCAGCTGCCGGTACTCTGTCCTCGGGTCGAGCGTGATCACCATGCCCAGGATCGGCCAGTGGGTGAGCGCCGGCCCGTTCGCCGCCCCGGTCTCCCCCGAGATCAGCTGGACCAGCACACCGTCCTCGGTGTGCACGGCGTGCATGCCGGCCCGCAGGTCCTGGTAGCGGGTGGGTACCAGCTTCTTGTCCGCCGGCAGGTTGACCCACATCTGGATGATGTGAGCCCGCTCCGAGGGCGCGGCGACCTCGCGGTGGATGATGCCCCGCCCCGCGGTCATCCACTGCACGTCCCCCGCCCCGAGCACACCGGCGTTGCCCATGCTGTCGCCGTGCTCCAGGGCCCCGTCCAGGATCAGGGTCACGGTCTCCATCCCACGGTGCGGATGCCAGTCGAACCCCGGCTGGTTGACCAGCTCCTCCCCCATCACCAGGAACGGATCGGTCCAGGCGTTGTCGCCCGGTGCGATGATCATCGCGCTGTGATCGGACATCGCGGTCGCCCCGATGTCCACCTTGTCGAGAACCCGGTCCACCTTCCGGCTCACCGGCGCGCTTTGAGTGGTCATGACGCCCCCTTTCGTGGGTCCTCAAAGCATCCATCCGCCGATCCGGGTTGGCAAAAGACACCAAAGTTACTTACATTTGGGAAGTGACTAATCCGCCCATCGCTCCGGTCGACGAGGAGCAGTGCCACCGCATCCTGCGCGCGATCGACATCATCGGGGTGCGCTGGACCGGGCCGATCCTGCTCGCCGCGGCCCGTGGCGCCCGCCGGTTCAAGGAGTACCGCGCCCTGGTGCCGGGCGTCTCGGATCCGCAGCTCACGCTGCGGCTCAAGCAACTCCAGGACCGCGGGCTCATCGAACGCACGGTGATCCCCAGCATGCCGGTCCAGATCACGTACGCCCTCACGCCCGACGCCGAGGAGCTGATCTCCGCCCTTCAACCCCTGTCGCGCTGGAGCGAGCGACACCTCCCGCCCGCCGACGCGTGACCCGGACGGCTCCCCGCCGCCCTCGCTCTTCTCTCTGAGGCGGACGGGCAACGTCTGGTGACCCTGCGCGGTGTCGACCCGGCCATGACCCCGCCGAAGTACTGGCCGTCTCCGGGGTGGACGGCTGCTCGGGCTCGCCGACGACGGCGACCAGGTGGGAACGCTCGAATCGGTCCCGGTCCGGGCGTACGGGGGTCGGCGTCGTGACTCACGGGCCGACCGCCCTTCTTCTCGCGGGTGGCGGCCTGATTCCTCTGATGCAAGGTCCGCCCGGCCGGTCGAGTGGAAGACTCGGTTGGAACGTGACGACCTCAGGAGTTCAAGGCATGGCGACAGATGCCCTCGGCGAACCGGTTCCGGCAGCAGCCGTACGTGAACAGCGCATCCTCGACCTCCTGGACAGGGCGATCGGTGTGCAGAGCCCGCTGGTACGCAAGAACATCGCCCGGGCCCGCCAGCGAAACCCAGAGGCGACACCCGCACAGGTGATCCGCAATCTGGAGCGAATGTACGTCAGCGCCTTGACCGGGACGGGTGCCGCGGTCGGAGGAGCCGCAGCTGCGCCCGGCGTCGGCACGGGAGTCGCGCTGGCACTGTCGGCAGGCGAGGCTCTCTCGTCCCTTGAACTGAGCACCCTCTTCGCGCTCTCGATCGCCGAGGTCCACGGAGTCCCCATCGACGAGATCGAGCGCCGCCGAACGATCGTGATGGGAATCATGCTCGGCGGGACCGGCTCCGCCACCATTGCCAGGGTCGCCGAGCGTACGGGGCAGCACTGGGGACGTCAAGTTGTCGCCAAGGTGCCTGTCGAGACGTTGCGTCAGATCAACAAGATCCTGGGAAGGAACTTCGTCACGAAGTACGGGACCAAGCAGGGAATTGTCGTTCTCGGCCGAGTGGCACCGTTCGGCATCGGCGCTGTGATCGGTGGCGGTGCCAACGCCGCCATCGCCACTCTGACCGTGAGGGCCGGCCGTCGCGCGTTCGGCCCACCCCCGACGTCGTGGCCGTGGCCGACGCCCAGCACACCGCCAACGTCCGAGAGCTCGCATGGCTGACCCTCGGTGCGCCGAAGGGCGTCGAGCACCCGCATCCGCCGCCGGAGTCGACGGCACCCACACTGCGATCCAGGGAACTCCACAGGCCCGTCACGGAGAGCGCCGGCGACACCGACGTCGGCGATCGCCCCTGACAGGAAGATCCCACAGATGACGATCTTGTCGGCCGACCACTGAAGCATCCGAGTGTTTCCGAAGGCACGTCATATGTTGCACTCGGTCTTCCATTTGGTACGTGCGCCGTCGCCGCACAGGTACGGGTTGCCGTCGCCGGTCGAAGACCTCACGCGCAGTACGCCGGTGTCCACGCGTTCGAGGACGAATGAGTCGCCCTTGCGGGGATGGCCGTTCGCGACATGGCCGGACACCCCCTGGCCCGCCTCGTTCCTGTAGACCACGTCGGCCACCGTGGCGGCCAGACCGCGCGGGTCCATCGTGAAGGTGAGTTCGGCGTGTCCCGTGCACATGCCACCCGCGTTCGGGCAGGGGCCCGCGTTCCACACCTGGGTGCCACGCAGGTCCGAACCGATGGTCAGGACCAGGCCGTGCACCTGCCATCTGCCGACGAACGGCAGGTGACTGCTGTCGCGCCCGCGCGGCAACTCGACCGTGCCGTCGTCGCGGACGACGAGGATCTCGTGTGGGGTACGCACCGTGATGAACCCCTCGGCCGTATCGAGCGCCGGTGTCGTCTCGTCGTACGGCAAGGTCATCGACCACGTCCGGCGCATGTCCGGACGGGCCAACCCCTCGATCAGGGTGCTCCTGGGCTGCTCGCCGACATACTGGTCGGTGGCCACGAACACCCGCGTCCCATCGTGGCTGAAGCCGAGACCGGCCGCGGGCTGCTCGGGAACGGGCCAACTCGCGATCTGCCGCTTCGTGCCGACGTCCACGATCACACCGAGCTTCGTGGCAGTGTTCAGCCACGCCCACGCGACCATGTGCGCCCCGTCGCTGGACAGGCTGCCGATCACGGCGGAGAAGTCCACGTCGATCGCCTCGGGTGCGGCGGGTGGAGCCCACCGCACCCAGTACCCGCCGGCCAGCGCGACGGCGGTACGCCCGTCGGGGGCGAACCCGAGAAAGGTATGCCCTTCGGCCTGCGGCAGCCCACTCGCGTCGAAAGTCGTGCGCCTGCGGGTGTTCAGGTCGTACATGACCGTGGAGAACGAGCCGGCGAGCAGCAACCGATCACCGGCGCGATTGAAGAACAACCCGTTTCCCGAAGCGGGCAGCCGGGCGATCCGCCGGCCGGAGCCGACGTCCCACAAGGTGGCTCGCTCTGTTCCGTCGGAGGCGGCCAGTTTGGCTCCGTCTCGCGACAGCTCCAGCACTTCCACCTCGCCTTCCGGCCGGAATCGGACCACCTCGCGCCGGGTCGCCAGATCCCACACCACGATCAGGTCCGAGCCGTACGCGACGGCGGCCTTGCCGCCTCGGACCTCCGTTCTCGTGGGCGGGGAGACGTACTGCCGACCGATCGCAACGGGAGTCCGCAGGATCGTGTGCAGTTGCCGGGCGAACAGGACGGGGGCCGACGAGGTCCGGATCGGTGACGGAGTGGGCGCCGTGCTGCAGGCGCCGCACAGCGCCAGCACCAAGGCGATGACGGGCGCCGTAGTACGCGACATGGCTTCTCCTATTTGCGAGGGATCAGCGTCGGTTCCCCGGTGTCGGAGTAGAGGTAGTAACTGGCGTACGCGCTGGTGTCGCGGACTGCCACGGAGGATCTCGAGCCGTCCGCGTAGGCGGTCACGGCCAGCGTGAAGCCGTCCCGGTCCACCGTGAGGGACTTCACGGCTCCACCCGTGCTGTACTCGACGACGATGTCGAAGACACACGAGTTGCGAAGCGTGCGCGCCTCCACGGAGACGGGTACCTGCTCGTTGTACGCGAGGGAGATCGATTTGCCGCGGAAATAGTCCGCGCTCCTGGTGCCGATGGGTGCGTAGACCTGCGCACGCGGGTTGGGCCGGTCGAGATCGAAGGCGAGCCTGGGGGTGTCCTGTGGCCCCGCCCCCGGCTGGCGGCGCAGCAACGTTCCGGTCAGTGGCGGTGAGCAGCGCGACTTCAACCACATGCCGGTGACGGTGACGCCGCCTCTGGTGGTGCCGACGAGCATCACGCTCACCGGGAGCAGGAGTGGATCGACCGCCCCACGCGCTCGCATGGCCCGGTCGTCGCCTTCCAGACCGGCGATCTCCTTCGCCTGCGAGGGGGTGAACACCTTCTTGTCGGCAAAGACCCAGTCGCTGCCCTGTAGCGATGACTCGCGCCCCACCCCCAGAACGCGTGCGGTGAGAGCGGGCCCGCTCACGACCACGGGCTGGGAGCGGAGCATCTCGAACGCACCGGAACCGGCCAGGAGGACGACCGCGGCGACGCCGGACGCGATCCGGCGTGACCTGCCCATCCATCTTCTGGTCAGCAGGCGGTGAGTGATCAAGGCCAACAAGCCGGAGGCGATGACCAGCAGCGCCCACAGGAAGGAGTTGGTCTCGTATTCGGTGGCGAAATTGACCAGAACGCCGATGGCGATGGTCAGAAAAGCGGCGATGATCTCCAAGGTGATATTCGTGACGCGTCCTGAGACGTTTTCGTTCCGTGGAATCTGCTGATACGCGTCAGCCCATGCCTCCACCGTCTCATCGACATCGTCCGGAGCCACACCGCCGGCGAGCAGGCAGGCGCGCACGCCGCTGAGGACCAGCTCTCGAGACGGCGTCGCCAGCCGTTTGTCGCCGAACAACTGCCAGGGAGCGCCCAGCTCAGGTACCAGTTCGCGCAGCACGCCGTGCTTTGGCCGACCGGCCCACGTGTGCAGGTCCGCGAGCCGGTCGCGCAGTTCGGTCCAGCCGTCCACTCCGTGCGGGCTGGGTGGTGACACCCGTTGTCTCATGGCACCCCTATTGCGTCTGCGTCTACCTTCTTGTATCTCACGAAAAGGAAGTGCCACTCCCGAAAGTTACCTACTGGAAATGCTTTCCGCCTATCGCAAGTCATCATTTTAAGGTGATATATGATGAAATGAGATATCTTTTTGCGCAGAAAAACGACAAAATGGTCATCCGCGAGACGGCCGTTCCGTCGCGACGGCAGGTGCGTCCTGCCCTCGGCGCATTTCAGCACCCTGGCCGGGATCCGCGCCCGGCGGGCCGTCACGCCGGAGGCCGCCTGCCGGGCCGACCCTGACGGTTCTGCGGGAGACCGGCCCCATCCGCGGTTGCCGCCACAGCGTGGATCAACGGTTCCAGCAAACGAGAGAGGCGGGTACGGAACAACTGACACAACCGTGTCTCACCGAACTTGACGAGTTCCGCAGCGGATCGACCGGATCAATTCCGTCTGCGAGGAGATGGCCGACGACACGGTCCGGTGTTTCCTGAAGGTCAGGGGCTCGCTCGAAGACCGCTTCGCCGTCGGCGTCGTCCAACCGGGCCGCGTCAAGGCCGTGCGGAAGGCGGAGGCCGCGGAAACCCTGCCGACGACGTCTGCTGGTGTACATGAGCGGGTCGCCATCAGGCCGGGCCGAGAAGACCCGGCCCTCGGGAGCCATGACGACGCCGGAGGTCAGCCCGTGGCCGCCCGGCGCAGGTCGAACAGGTCCGACGGGGAGATCGGCATCCTGTCGATCCTGATCCCCTCCGCGTCCTCGATCGCCGAGGCGATCACCGCCGAGACCGGGATCACCCCGGCTTCCCCCGCGCCCTTGATGCCCAGCGGGTTGAGCGGGGACGGCGTCTCCAGGTGGGCGGTCTCGATGTGGGGCACCTCGGTGGCGTACGGCATCAGGAAGTCCATGAAGGAGGCGTTCAGCAGCTGGCCGTGGCCGTCGTAGACCATCTTCTCGTACAGGGCCCCGCCGACGCCCTGGGCGACCCCGCCGTGGATCTGGCCCTCGACGATCATCGGGTTGATGAGCTTTCCGCAGTCGTGGACGACGGCGTAGCGCAGGATGCGGATCTCGGCGGTGAGCGGGTCGGTCTCGACGACGGCCGCGTGCATGCCGGAGGCGAAGGTCGAGCGGATCGGCGAGTAGTAGTCGCGGCCCTCCAGCCCCGGCTCCTCCCCCTCGGCCACCGGCGGCCGGTCGTAGGACGCGGCGCCCGCGAACTGGGTGGCCCTGGCCGCCTCCTCGTCGAAGGCGTAGCGCAGCGGGTTGGACAGCACCGCCACGGTCGCCAGCGGGATCGAGGCGCCGGGGGTGCCCGCCACCCGCACCTCCCCGTCGACGATCTCCAGGTCGCGGGGGTCGGCCTCCAGCGCGTCGGCGGCGATCCGCAGGGCCTTCTCCTTCACCTTCCTGCAGGCCAGCGCGATCGCGTTGCCGCTCATCACCGCGGCGCGCGAGGCGAACGTGCCGACCGCGTAGCCGAACCTGCGGGTGTCGCCGGTGACGACCGAGACCCGCTCCATCGGCACGCCCAGCTCGGACGCGGCGATCTGCGCGAACACCGTCTCGTGGCCCTGTCCCTGCGAGGTGAGGCCGGTGGAGACGTGCACCCGGCCGTCGGAGGTGATCTGGACGTGCCCTCCCTCGTACGGGCCGACGCCGGTGCCCTCGACGTAGCAGCCGACGCCGATCCCGATCGTGCGGCCCTCCTCGGCGGCGCGGGCCTTCATCGCGGGGAAGTCGTCCCAGCCGATCAGCTCCTTGAGCATCCGCAGCGATTCGGGGTAGTCGCCGCTGTCGTAGATCAGCGGGCGGCCGTCCTGGAAGATCAGGCCCTGGTCGTAGGGGAACTCGTCGGGCTGGATGAAGTTGATCGCGCGCACCGCCGTGCGATCTGCACCGAGATGCTCGGCGATGTGGTCCATGGTGCGCTCCATGCAGAACACCCCCTGGGGGCGGCCCGCCCCGCGGTACGGGGTGACCTGCACGGTGTTGGTGTAGATCGAGGAGAACTCGACCCGGTAGGCGCCGATCCGGTAGGGGCCGAGCAGCTGGGTGGAGGTGATGATCGGCACGATGATCCCGTACGGCGTGTAGGCACCGTGGTCGTGCAGGATCTCGACGTCCAGGCCCAGCACCCGGCCCTCGTCGTCGAAGCCGACCCGGACCGACTGCACCTGGGCCCGCTCGTGCGCGGAGGAGACGAAGTGCTCGCGCCGGTCCTCGGTCCACTTGACCTCGTGGCCGAGCGTCATCGCCGCCCACGGGACCAGGATCTCCTCCGGCCACGGGTGGACGATCTTCACGCCGAAGCCGCCGCCCACGTCGGGGGCGATCACCTCGACCTTCGGCAGCGGCAGGCCGAGCTTGGCCGCGATGGCCATGCGGACGCTGGTGGAGGTCTGGGTGCTGGAGTGCACGCGCAGCGAGTGGTCGTCGGCGTCCCAGCGGGCGTGCACGCCGCGTCCCTCAAGCGGCATGGACGCGCTGCGCTCGATGTCGAGCCGGAAGGACAGCGTGTGCGGCGCGGCGTCGATGGCCTCGCGCGCGCCGAGCCCGGCGGCCGAGGGCACCTCCTGGACCAGGTGCGCGCCGACGTTGCCGGGCACGCCCTCGTGGACGAGCTGGGCCGACTGCGCGGCCTCCTCCACGCCGACCACCGGCTTGAGGACCTCGTAGTCGACCCGGATGAGCGCGCAGGCGTCCTCGGCGAGGTAGCGGTCGCGGGCGACGACCATCACGACGGGCTCGCCGACGTGCCTGACGGTCTCGCGGGCCAGCGGGTACGCGGTGCGGCCGTGGGTGAGCGCCGGGTGCGGGATGAGCAGCGGCAGCGGCTCGGCGAGCGCGCCGGGCAGGTCCTCCCAGGTGTAGATCGCCACCAGACCGTCGACCTCGATGGCGGCCGAGACGTCGATGTCGCGGAT
The DNA here is from genome assembly GCF_059358815.1 of Streptosporangium nanhuense. Taxonomy (NCBI): domain Bacteria; kingdom Bacillati; phylum Actinomycetota; class Actinomycetes; order Streptosporangiales; family Streptosporangiaceae; genus Streptosporangium; species Streptosporangium nanhuense. The sequence goes on along the minus strand of NZ_JCADBG010000001.1, from coordinate 236,458 downwards.
CCTGGCGTGGGCGTGCGGGGAGCGGACGAACGCCGCCTCCAGCGACCCGGCTCCCAGGTCGTCGACGTAGAGGCCCTTGCCGGTCAGCAGTCTGGGGTCCTCGCGCCGGACGACCGGCTCGCCGAACAGTTTCGTGGTCATGATCGCCTCACCTGACGGCCCGCCGGGACGTGTCCGCCGCCTCGTCCACCCGGGTGTCCGCCATGCCCGTGCGGGGATTCCCCTGGCCCGTGCGGGGATTCGGCGGCTGCGAAGCACCCGCTGTACCCGCTCACGGCTCCTCCGCCATGATCTCGGCCGCGCGGTGGACGGACTTGACGATGTTCTGGTAGCCCGTGCACCGGCACAGGTTGCCGGAGATGCCCTCCAGCACCTCCTCGTCGGTCGGCGCCGGGTTGTCGCGCAGCAGCGCGGTCACCGTGCACAGGAAGCCGGGGGTGCAGAAGCCGCACTGCAGGCCGTGGCACTCGGCGAAGGCCCGCTGCACCGGCGAGAGCGTGCCGTCGCCGCCGGCGAGCCCCTCGACGGTGGTGATCTCGCGCCCGTCCACGGTGACCGCGAACGTCAGGCAGGAGCGGACGGGCTCGCCGTCCAGCAGCACCGTGCAGCACCCGCAGACCCCGTGCTCGCACCCGACGTGCGTGCCGGTCAGCCCGAGGTCGTGCCGCAGGCAGTCGGACAGCAGCCGCCGCGCCGGGACCTCGGCCTGCCGGAGCACCCCGTTGACGGTCAGCGTGATCTCATGCATCCGCGGCCTCCCTGGCGGCGTCACGGAGTGCCTGCTCGGTGAGGACTCCGGCGAGGTGCCGCCGGTAGGCGGCGGTCGCGTGGATGTCGGTCTCGGGATCGACCCGTTCCCGTACGAGCCGGGCCGCCGAGGCCCAGTCGGCCGAGGCGGCCGGGCGGTGGCCGACGGCCTCGGTGACGTCGACGAGCAGCGGGACGAGGGCGAGGCTCACGCACGCCACCGTGGCAGAGGTGATCCTCAGGTCGTCGTCCAGGACGACCAGCGCCGCGATCCCGGCGAGGGCGTAGTCGCCGTGCCGCCGGGCGACCTCGCGGAACGCGGTGCCCGAACGCGGGGGCGGCGCGGGGAAGAACGCGGAGACGGCCAGCTCGCCCGGGGCGACCGCCGACTCCAGCGGGCCGGTGAAGAAGTCATCCGCGCCGACGTCCCTGACGGTGCCGGGCCGCGCCAGCCGTACCGAACCCCTCAGCAGGGTCAGCACGGCGGGCAGCTCGGCGGCGGGGTCGGCGTGGGCCAGGCTGCCGACCACGGTCCCCCGGTTGCGGATCACCGGGTGGGCCACCAGCCGGAGCGCCTGGCGCAGCAGCGGCTGGGCGGCGGCGACCCGCTCGTGCCGTTCCACCTGGGCGTGCCTGGCCAGCGCGCCGACCCGGACGCCCTGCGGTCCGACGTCGACGAACGCCAGCTCCGGCAGCCGGTTGATGTCGACCAGGTGGGCGGGGGCGGCCAGCCGCATGTTCAGCAGCGGGATCAGGCTCTGCCCCCCGGCGAGCACCTTGCCGTGCTCCCCGGCCCCGGCGAGGGCGTCGAGCGCCTCGCCGAGGGAGCGGGGTGCGTGGTAGTCGAACGGGGGTGGCTTCACCCGGCGGCCTCTCGTTGTGACTCGGACACCTCTGCCGGACCGGTGCCGCCCCGCCCCGCGATGACCCGGAGCAGGTGGTATCCGGCCACCACCACGATGGTGCCGAGGGCGATGCCCTCCAGCTTGAAGTCCGAACCGATCATATGCGTGACCGGTCCGATCGCGAGGATGATCCCCGCCCCGATCGGGACGAGGTTGACGGGGTCGGCGAAGTCGACCCGGTTCTCGACCCAGATCTTCGCGCCGAGCAGGCCGATCATGCCGTACAGGATGACGGTGATGCCGCCGAGCACGCCGCCCGGCGTGGCCGCGACCAGCTCTCCGAACTTGGGACAGAGGCCGAACAGGATCGCGATGACGGCGGCGATGTAGTAGGCGGCCGTCGAGTAGACGCGGGTGGCGGCCATCACGCCGATGTTCTCGGCGTAGGTGGTGGTCGGGGAGCCGCCGAAGGCACTGGCGACGACGGTGGCGGCGCCGTCGGCGGCGACCGCCCGGCCCATGTACGGGTCGACGTCGGTCTTGGTCATCTCGCCGACGGCCTTGACGTGGCCGACGTTCTCGGCGAACAGCGCGATCGCGGCCGGTAGCACCAGCAGCACGGCGGAGAACCTGACGTCGGGAAGGTGCGTGCTCGGCAGGCCGAACCAGTCGGCCGACGCCACCTTGTCGAAGTTCACCCTGGGGTGCGTGTCGACCGCGCCGGTGCCGGCGTTGAAGGCGGTGATGTTCCCGAAGACCCTGTCGGCCACCCAGGAGAGGACGAAGCCGATGACCAGGCCGAGCAGGATGCCGATCCTGCCGAGGAAGCCCCTGAAGAGCCCGATGATCACCAACGTCACGACCATCGTGATCAGCGCGATCCACTGGTCCTGCTTCCAGTAGACGTCGGCGACCACGTACGCCAGGCCGAAGCCGATCAGCATGACGACGGCGCCGGTGACGACCGGCGGGAAGATCCGGTGGATCACCCCCACGCCCAGGAAGTGCACGGCCACGCCAAGCAGCGCGAGGACCAGGCCGACGACCAGGATGGCGCCGGTGACGATCGCGTCCACGGCGGGGGTGTCGCCGCCGAAGAGTCCCCGGATGGAGGCCACACCGGCCACGAACGACGCGCTGGTCCCGAGGTAGCTGGGGACCTTCCCCTTCACGATGAGCAGGAACATGATCGTTCCGACGCCCGAGAACATGATGGCGACGTTGGGGTCGAGTCCCATCACCAGGGGGAAGACGAAGGTCGCGCCGAACATCGCCACGACGTGCTGCGCCCCGAACCCGACCATCCGCGGCCACGACAGCCGCTCGTCGGGTCTGACCACCTCTCCCGGGGCGAGTGTCCTGCCGTCGCCGTGTTTCGTCCAACCTGCAACCATCGAGCCCCACCTTTCACCGGGCCGTCGGTCGGTGAACCACCCCGCGGGCTTCCCTCCGGCGAATCCCCTTACAGCTGTTGCGGGCACGTTAGGACGGAAGGCATGCCCTTACACCGTCATGATCTGCCAAATCTGAGCGGCCGACCAGTGGACACCTCGCGCACGGCCCACCTACCCGCCCGGTGAGGATCGCGTACGCCGCGCCCGCCGGCCCGGCTCGTGGACGACGCGCCCTACTTCGCGACCACGTGGATCTCGAAGCCGTCGCCGGTCACCAGCTGACCGTCGCGGATCTTGCAGGTCTTGCGGAGCTCGACCTCCCCGTCCACCAGCACGTTGCCGTCGGCGATGAAGTGCTTGGCCTGCCCGCCCGTCTCGGTGACGCCGCAGTATTTGAGCAGGTCGCACAGCGGGATGTACTCGGTGTCCAGCTCGAAGGTCTCGTTCACGCCGACCAGCTTAGATCCCGCGTACACGCCGGACACATCCCGAGGTGAGCCCGTCAGATCCCGCGCATCCGCAGGACGTGCAGCGCGAGGGTGAGGTTCAGGCGCAGGTGGGCGTCCTCGGTGAAGCCGCCGAGCATGCGCTCCAGCTTGCCGATCCGGTAGCGCAGCGTGTTGTAGTGGAAGTGCAGCCTGCGCGCCGTCTCGGCCACGTTGAGGTTGGTCTCCAGCAGCACCTGCAGCGTACGGCGCAGGTCGGCGTTCTCCGCGTCGTCGTCGGAGGCGAGCGGGCCGAGGGTCTCGCGGACGAAGGCGTGCAGCTCGGCGGTGTCGTTGACCAGGGACAGCAGCCGGTAGACGCCGAGCTGGTCGAAGTGCGCGACCGCGCCGTTGCCGTGGAGCTGGCGGCCCACCCGCGCGGCCTTCAGCGCCTGGCCGTACGCCTCGGGCAGCGCCTCGGCCCCGACGGCGACGCGGCTGGCGCCGGTGGAGAAGGTGGCGGGCAGGGACTCGGCGAAGGCCGCGGCCGCGTCCTTGGCCAGGCGGCCCGCGTCGACGGACGCGTCCACGACGGTGACGACCTCGTGGGAGAACCCGGCCACCGCGCCGCGCGCGTCGTGGCGGCGCATCGCGCCGGTCCAGCAGGTGACCAGGCGGTCCTGGGCGGCCCGCTCGTCGCCCTCGGGGTCGAGCTCGGCCACCAGCACGGTGACCGGGCGCTGCAGGTCCCAGCCGAAGGCCCTGGCCCGGGAGGCGACCCGCTCGGAGCCCCCCGCCCTGCCGGTGAGCACGTCGCGCAGGAAGTCGGCGCGGTACTTGCTCTCGACGGCGTTGACCGCCTCCTGCCGGGTCACCACCAGCGCGGCGACCGTAGCGGCACGTTCCAGAATGCCGACGTCGCCGTCACCGATGGACCCGACCGGGCCGCAGGCGACCATCCTGCCGTGGTGGTGGCCGCCCGCCACGACCGGCACCGAGGTGTGGCGCCCCTCGGGGGCGTCACGCAGCGTGGCCACGTGCTCGACGGGCCCGGCCGCGGCCAGCACGTGCCCCGTCCCGTCCAGCACGGCCACCCCCACGCCCAGCAGCCCGGCGACCTCGGCGGTCACCTCGCGCAGCCCGCCCCCGGCGAGCACGACCTGGACCAGCGCGCGGTGGGCCTCCTCGGCCCTGGCCAGCACGGCGGCCTGGCGGTTGAGGATGTCGGTCAGGACCTGGTTGAGGATGTCGTCGAAGCCGACGTTGTCGGGAAGCTGGATCAGCGGGAAGCCCAGCCGGTCGGCCTGCTCCACCATCTCCTCGGGCAGCTCGTCGAGGTACCGGCCGAGCTTGATGGCGAGCGCGGCCAGGCCGCGCTCGTCGAGGTCGGCCACCAGCCTGCCGAGCGACTGGGGGGTGTTGCGCAGCGGGTAGCCGGTGGTGAGCAGCAGCTCGTGCGGCTTGACCCAGGCCAGGACGTCGGGCACCTCCATCACGTTGAGGCGCTGCACGACGCGGTCCAGGCCCCGCTCCCCCGCGATCAGCCGGGCTCCCGCCAGTGTCGAGACGCCGAGGACCTCGCCGACGGCGACGCCATGGATGATCGTTCCGGTGCTCGCCGGGCGCACGGGGGGTTCCATGAGGTGATTGTGACTGATGGACACGTCTGTCAGGAAGAGCCAACCTTTGGGCAGACTGTTGGCAGCTTTCTCCGTACGGCCTGTGTCCACGCCCGTTCTACCGTCTGCTCAATGGATGGGGGAGTCCGTGAGCGAGCGAACCGCTGGAGAGAGCACCTTCACACCCACCGGGCCGGCCGAGGAGCGCTCATGAGCGTTGGAACGCACCCAAGGGCGCGGCGCGTGCACGTACGGACGCACAGGACCGGCGCGGCCAGCACCGCCCTGCGCCAGATGCTGGAGGCGCCCCGCCGCCCGGCGCGGGTGCTGGCGGCCTTCCCCGCCGGCGTCTACCTTGAGGTACGCACCGAGCTGGAACCGCAGGTCATCGCGGTGGTGACCGGGGAGGCCACCCGCCTGCCCAACGCCATGGTGGTCACCGGCCCGATGCCGAAGGTCGCGGTGGGCGACGAGGCGTCCGTCGGCGACGGCTCGATCGACATCGGGCGGCTCAGCCTGCGGGCCCACCGCTGGTGGAACCCGGCCCCGCCGCTCGGCGCCGTGGACGCGGCGCGGCTGGCCCGCTCGCTGCCGGCGATGGCGGAGCTGTGCGAGCGGTCGCCGAGGCGTCCCGGGCTGGAGGGCAACGGCGCGGCCGCGCTGCTGGCCCAGGGTTGCGCCGAGGGCTCGCTGCTCAAGAGCGTGGTGGCGGCCGAGCAGCTCGTCGGCCTGGGTCCCGGGCTCACGCCGAGCGGCGACGACGTGCTCGCGGGGCTGCTGGTCGCGCTGCGCCACCTGGGCGGGGCGACGGGGGCGGGCCGGGCCGTCTGGCTGGCCGACTGGCTGGCCGCGGCGGTCACCTTCGACGTGCGTGGCAGGACCACCCCCATCTCGGCGGCGCTGCTGCACTGCGCCGCCCGGGGCGAGGCCAGCGGCGAGGTGCTGGCCGTGCTGCGGGGCGTGGCGGGACGGCAGTCCCTGGAGCCGGCGCTGCACCGCCTCCTGCAGCTGGGTCACACCTCCGGGGCGGACCTGGCGTGGGGGCTGCGGATCGGGCTCGCGGCGGTGATCGATCTGGAAGGCGGGGGCGATGGCGAGTACTGATGTGGTCCGGACGCGCACGGGGGTCTACCACGACTCCGTGAGCCTGATGCGGGTCAGCCGCGCGGCGTCCGCGCTGCCCGGCGTGGAGGTCGCGGTGGTGGCGATGGCCACCGAGCTCAACCTCGCGATCGCCGCCGAGCTGGGGTTCGGCCTTCCCCGGGCGAACCCCGCCGACCTGCTGATCGCGCTGCGCGGCGAGGCGGACGCGCTGGAGGCCGCGTCCGCGGAACTCGACGGGCTGCTGGCCGCGCTGTCGGCCCCGTCCGCGGGCGGTGGCGGCGGCGCCGAGCGCCCCCCGCGCACCGTCCGCGCCGCGGCCCGCGAGCGCGCCGCCACCCTGGCCCTGGTCTCGGTGCCGGGCCCGTACGCGTTCGCCGAGGCGCTGGACGCGGTCGAGGCGGGCCTGTCCGTGATGATCTTCAGTGACAACGTTCCGGTCGAGCAGGAGGTGCTGCTCAAGAGGCGCGCCGCCGAGCGCGGCGTGCTGGTCATGGGCCCCGACTGCGGCACCGCGGTGGTCGGCGGGGCGGGTCTGGGCTTCGCGAACGTCCTGAGGCCGGGCCCGGTCGGGCTGGTGGCCGCCTCGGGGACCGGCGCCCAGCAGGTGACCTGCCTGCTCGACCTGGCCGGGGTGGGGGTGTCCCACGTGCTGGGGGTGGGCGGGCGCGACCTGTCCTCGGAGGTGGGCGGGCTGTCCACCCTGCGGGCCCTGGAGTCCCTCGACGCCGACCCCGCCACCGAGCTGATCGTCCTGATCTCCAAGCCCCCGGCCCCCGAGGTCGCGCGGGCCGTCGAGGAGGCCGTCGCGAGACTCGGCACGCCGGTCGTGACCGCGCTGCTGGGGCCCGGCCGGCAGGACCTGACCTCGGTGACCGAGGCCGCCCTGCGCGCCCTCGGCGTCCCGGTCCCCGCCTGGCCCTCCTGGCCCGCCCCCGGAACGACCGATGTGCCTCCGGGGGGAAACGTGCGGGGGATCTACTCGGGCGGGACGCTGTGCGTGGAGGCGCGGCTCATCGCCGGGACCGGCGAGTTCACCGACTTCGGCGACGACGCCTACACGGTCGGCCGGGCCCACCCGATGATCGACCCGACGCTCCGCCTGGAGGCCCTGGCGGAGGTGCCGCCCGGCGACGTCGTCCTGCTCGACGTGGTGCTCGGACACGGCGCCGACCCCGACCCCGCCGCCAGGCTCGCGCCCGCGATCGCCGAGGCCGTCGCGAGAGGGGTCACGGCGGTGGTCGCGCTGGTCGGCTCCGAGGGCGACCCGCAGGGGCTGGCCGCGCAGGCCGGGGCCCTGAACGCGGCGGGCGCCACGGTGTTCACGTCCAACGCCGAGGCCGCCGGGTACGCCGCGAGGGCGGCCACCGGGATCGCCGCGAACGCCCGTTGACCGTTCGCCCGGAACGGGTTCCAGGTTCAAGGAGATTTCGATGACGTTGTCCATGCTTTCCGGCGAGCCGGAAGTGATCACGGTGGGGGCCGACGTGCTCGGCGAGGCGCTGGACGCGCAGGCCGTCCCGAAGGTCCGGGTGGACTGGCGCCCGCCGATGCCCGGCACCGAGGCCGACCTGGCCAGGGTGCTGGCCGACCCGCGCAGGGCCGGTGCCAACGAGACGGCCGTGGGCCGCCTGGTCTCGGCGCGGCCGCAGCTCGTCGGGGTGCGGCCCGCGCACGAGGTGCTCGACCTGCCGGAGGGGACGTTCCTGCACGCGGGACCGCCGATCGAGTGGGAACGGGCGTCGGGCCCGCTGCGGGGGGCGCTCATCGGGGCGATGCTGCTGGAGGGGCTGGCCGCCGACGCCGAGGAGGCCGAGGAGCGGCTGGCCGCCGGGCGGGCCCGGTTCGACTCCTGCCACCACCACCGGACCGTCGGGCCGATGGCGGGCGTGGTCACCCCGTCGATGTGGATGTTCGAGGTCCGCGACGCCGAGCACGGCGGCACCGCCTACTGCTCGCTCAACGAGGGCCTGGGCAAGGTGCTGCGCTACGGCGCCTACGGGCCCGAGGTGCTGGAGCGGCTGCGCTGGATGGCCGAGGTGCTCGGCCCGGTGCTCCAGGCCACCCTGCGGCGGAGCGGGCCGCTCGACCTCAGGTCGCTGGCCGCGCAGGCCCTGCAGATGGGCGACGAGCTGCACAACCGCAACCGCGCCGCCACCTCGCTGCTGGTGCGCGAGCTCGCCCCCGACGTGGTGGAGGCCGCTCCCGGCCACGCCGCCGAGGTCCTGCGCTTCGTCAACGGCAACGACCACTTCTTCCTCAACGCGGGCATGGCCGCGTGCAAGGTCAGCACGGACGCCGCGCGGGACGTCCCCGGCTCCACGATGGTCGTCGCGATGGCCCGCAACGGCACCGACTTCGGGGTCCAGGTCTCCGGGCTGGGCGACCGGTGGTTCACCGGCCCCGCGGGCGTGCCGGACGGCCTCTATCTGGGGGCGTACGGCCCCGACGACGCCAACCCCGACATCGGCGACTCGACGATCACCGAGACGGCGGGGCTGGGCGGCTTCGCGATGGCCGCGGCCCCGGCGATCGTGCGGTTCGTCGGCGGCGATGTGTCGGACGCGATGGCGGCCACCCGGTCCATGTACGAGATCACCCTGGCCGAGCACCCCGCTTACCAGATCCCGGGGCTGGACTTCCGGGGCACGCCGGTCGGCGTCGACGTCACGCTGGTCGCCAGGACGGGCCTGCTGCCCACCGTGAACACCGGCATCGCCGGGCGGGTGGCCGGGACCGGACAGGTCGGCGCGGGCCTGGTCAGCCCGCCCGCCTCGGCCTTCACCTCGGCGCTGGCCGCGCTGGCCGAGGCAGCCGATCGTGAACATCGGACGTCTTAAAGATCTTTCATCTATTAAGATTGGGTAAAGCTGACAATCTGTCCATCCGCCGGTAGCATTCGGCGACGTCAGAGCGCGGGCGCAGGCTCAGTGATCTGAAGAACACCGATCCTGACAAATACCGTCACGTGCTTTCTCAGCATGCAAACTTCCATGACCAAATGCCATCTCGCTATCGTGTCCACCTCACGAAAGCGCTGGTTGTGGGGAACGGGGAACGATGACCGATCGCTTGCTCGGGAGAAACCCCCAGGGTCCTGAGGGCGGCGATTCCGGCGGCGGAACACCGGAGGGCCAGGGCAGGCTGGTGGGCAGGCGCTACCGCCTGGTGTCGCCGGTGGGCCGTGGCGGGATGGGCATGGTGTGGCACGCGCACGACGTCCTGCTCGACCGTGACGTCGCGGTCAAGGAGCTGATCCTCCCCTACGGGCTCGACCACGCGGGCACCCAGGGAGCCCACCGGCGGATGCTGCGCGAGGCCCGCTCCGCGGCCCGGCTCAGCCACCCCGGCATCGTCACCGTCCACGACGTCGTCGAGGAGGACGGCCGCCCCTGGATCGTGATGGAGCTGGTCCGCGCCTGGTCGCTGGAGCAGGCCGTACGGCAGAGCGGGCCGCTGCCGGTGGTCCAGGCCGCCGAGATCGGCGTCCGGGTGCTCGACGCGCTCCGCCACGCCCACGCCGCCGGGATCATGCACCGCGACGTCAAACCGGGCAACGTGCTGCTCACCTCCGACCGGGTGGTCCTCACCGACTTCGGCATCGCCGCCATCGAGGGCGACGTCGCGATCACCCAGACCGGCCTGCTGATGGGCTCGCCCGCCTACATCCCGCCGGAGCGGCTCTCGGGCCAGCCGGTCACGCAGTCCTCCGACCTGTGGTCCTTCGGCGCCACCCTGTACGCGGCGGTCGAGGGGCGGCCCCCCTACGAGGGACCGGACGCGGTGGCCGTGCTCGGCGCGATCCTCACCCAGGAGCCCAGCCGCCCGCAGCGGGCCGGCGCCCTGATCACCGTCATCGAGGGCCTGCTCCGCAAGAACCCCGCCGACCGGATGAGCGCCTCGCAGGTGTCCGACCTGCTCGACCGGGTGCTGCGCAGCCACGGCTCCAGCACCCCGAACCGCGCGCCCACCCCCTCCGGCCCCGCGCCCTCGTCGATGCCGGTCCCCGGCGACTCCATGCCGATCCACCTGATGCCCCCGCTGGACGCGCCGTCGGGGCCGATGCCCTCCCGGATCATCGAGACGCCCTCCGGCCCGATCCGGGTGCCCTACGGCTCGGGCAACGACTCCTCCGGCGGCCACCCGCTCCCCTACGACGCGCTCGCCGGCCCGTCGGGGTCCCACCGCGCGGACCTGCTGTCCTTCCCCGGCCCCGCCTCCGCCTCCGGCGGGTTCCCGCGGGCGGGCGGTCCGCCGGACGGCGCGGCCACCGGCCTGACCGGCGGGCACCAGCGCGGCTACGACGCGCTGCGCATCCCGGCGACCGGGCCCGACGGCAACCCCTTCGACCCGCTGACCAGCTTCTCCGGCGACCTGCCCGTCGCCGCGCCGCCGGCTCCGCCGTCCACGCCACCGGCCGCACCGCGGCGCGGCGGGCAGAGCGAGGCCTCCCGGGCCCGCGAGGCGGCGCTCTGGCCCACCCCCTCCTCGCAGGAGGCCTCCTCCCGCTCCTCCGTACGCGACTCGCAGACCATGACCTCCCCCAGCCGGAGCGGGGGGCGCGGGAACGCGCGCCGCGCGCCGGGAAACGACGGCGGCGGTCCCGACCTGCGCCTGCTGATGCTCGGCGGGGGCGGCGTGCTGGCCATCGTGGTCGCCGGGCTGCTCGTCTTCCTGCCCGGCGGGAACTCCGATCCCGCGGCCCCCGCGGCCCCGTCCGCGGCGATCTCCGCGGCGGCCGAGCCGGTGACGCCCGACGGGCCGAGCGAGGTCCCCGAGGGCTTCCGGCTGGAGAACGCGGCCGGTGTCTCGGGCGCGGTGCCCGACGGCTGGACGGTGAAGGAGGGCCCCGGCGGAACGGCCACCTTCTCCGGGCCCAGGGGCGGCGGGCAGAGCCTCGTCGTCGCCAAGGTGGCGGTCGCGGAGCCGGTGCTGGCGCTCAGCAGGGCGAGCAAGAAGGGCCTGGACGAGTACACCGAGGTCGGCGTGACGACGGTGAGCTACCGTGCCTGGAAGGCCGCGGACTGGGAGTACACCTACGTCCAGCCCAACGGCGTCCCGATGCACGGGCTGACGCGCTACGTCGCCGTCAACGGCCTGACCGCCTACCAGATCACCTTCAGGGTCCAGGACCTGGACTGGGAGAAGAACTCCGAGATCCTCCAGACGTTCTTCGCCACCTTCGTGCCGGTCGACTGACCCCGCCGGGTCGTTCATGCTCCTTCGGTGAAACGGCCTCGTGGTGCGGTCATGGGTGATGGCAGACTTCGCTCGTGACCGCGAACCCCACCAACACCGCGAAGCCCGGCAATCCCCCCGGCGAGGAACGGATCGCCCTCGTGCGGCGGCGGACGCTCGCCGTCCTGTCCGCCGCCCAGATCAGCGGCGGGATCGGGATCGCCGTGGGGCTCACCTTCAGCTCGGTGACCGTGGAGGAGCTCTCCGGCTCCACCGCGCTCAGCGGGCTGGCCGGCACCGCGACCGTGCTGGGCGCCGCGCTGCTGGCGCTGCCCACCGCGAGATCCTCCGGCAGGGGCGGCCGGAGAGCCGGGCTCGCCCTGGCCTACGGGTGCGCCCTGCTCGGCTGCCTGGTCTCTCTGCTGGCCGTCGGCCTGGAATCGTGGCCGCTGCTGCTGGCCGGGCTGGTGCTGTTCGGCGCGGCCAGCGCGGGTGGCCTGGCCTCACGCTACGCCGCGACCGACCTGTCCCCGCCGGGGCATGCGGCCCGGCACCTGTCGCTGGTGGTGTGGGCCACCACCGTCGGGTCGGTCGCCGGGCCGAACCTCGCGGAGCCCGCCGAACGGTTCAGCGCCGGGTTCGGGCTGTCGGCGGGCAGCGGCCCGTTCGCCCTCGCCCTGCTGAGCTTCGCGATCGCCCTCGGCATCATCGTGGTCGCCCTGCGCCCCGATCCGCTGCTCCTGGCCCGCGCCGCGCTCCCTGCCCCGGACGCGGCCCCGGACGCGGCCCCGGACGCGGCCCCGGACGCGGCCCCCGGTTCCGGCACGACCGGCTCTCCGGGAAAGGGCGGGGGCACCTTCCGCACCGCCTGGCGGGTGCTACGCGGGACGCCCGTGGCGGGCCGCGCGCTGGTCGCGATCGCGGTCAGCCACACCGCGATGGTCTCGATCATGTCCATGACGCCGGTCCATCTCGACCACGGCGGCTCGACGTACACGGTCATCGGCATCGTGATCAGCCTGCACATCGCGGGGATGTACGTCCTGTCGCCCGTGGTCGGCTGGCTGGCCGACCGGGCCGGCAGGACGACGGTGCTGGTGCTGGGGATGGGCCTGCTGCTGGCCGCCGCCGCCCTCGCGGGCGGCGCCGGGGCTCACGACGTCACGCGGGTGACCGCCGGCCTGGTCCTGCTCGGCCTCGGCTGGTCGTGCGGGCTGATCTCCGGCTCGGCGATGCTCAGCGAGGCCGTGCCGCTGGAGCACCGCACCCCCGTGCAGGGTCTCTCGGACCTGCTGATGAACGTCTGCGGCGCGACCGGCACCGTGATCGCCGGGGTGATCGTCGGCAGCCTGTCGTACGGCGTGCTCGGCGCGGCCGTCGCGGTCATGGTGACGGTCACCGGCGCCTGGCTGGCCCTGGCCCGCGCCTGAGCCACGGCCGGGCCGAGGCTTGGGTCTGGACCTGGACCGACCCCGATGTTCCGGGGTTGTCGCCGGGCGTCACTTGGCGTCGGCGTAGCACCTGACCGGGACGGCCTGCATGGGGAAGCGCACCGGGGTCGCCCCGAACAGCAGCCGGGTCGCCTCCTCCGCGGCCTTGCCGACCGCCGCGACGACCTCGCCGGCCTGCTCGGCCGGGCAGTGCACCATCACCTCGTCGTGCTGGAAGAACACCAGCCTGGCCGGGTCGGGCAGCAGGCCGCGCAGCACGGCCATCAGCGTGAGCGCCCACTCGGCCGCGGTCGCCTGGACGACGAAGTTGCGGGTGAACCGGCCGCGGTCGCGGGCCGCGCGGGCTCCCTCGGGACCGGAGACCAGCTTCCGCCAGCCCTCGGAGGGCGGGGGCGAGGTGCGGCCCAGCCAGGAGCGGACCACCTTGCCCTCCTCGCCCGCCCGGGCGGCGTCCTCCACGAACCGGTGGGCGAGGGGGAAGCGCTGGCGCATCACGGCCAGCAGCCTGGCCGCGTCTCCGCTGGTGCCTCCGTACATCGCCGACAGCATGGCGAGCTTGGCGTTGTCGCGCTCGCCGCCGAACGCCTTCGCCAGCGCCCGGTAGAGGTCGGCCTCCCCGGCGGCACTGGCCAGGCCGCCGTCTCCCGCCATGGCGGCCAGCACCCGCGGCTCCAGCTGGGCCGCGTCGGCGACGACGAGCGTCCAGCCCTCGTCGGCCACGACGACCTGGCGCATCAGCTTGTGGATCTGCAGGGCCCCGCCGCCGTTGGTGGCCCAGCGGCCCGTCACCACGCCGCCCACGACGTACTCGGGCCGGAAGCGGTGGTCGCGCACCCACTGGTCGGCCCAGGCCCAGCCGTGGAAGCTGTAGAACCTCGCCATCTCCTTGTAGGCGAGCAGGGGCGCGACGCCCGGGTGCTCGACCCGCTTGATGTCGTGGGCCCGGGTGGAGGCGACCGGCACGCCCGCCGCCTTGAACGCCCTGACGATCTGCTGCGGGGAGTCTGGGTTGAACGGGGTGCCGAAGGCGGCCGCCACCTGGTCGGCCAGGGCCTGGAGCTTGGCCGGCCGCATGCCGTGCACCGGGCGCGGGCCGAGCAGGCCGGTCAGCAGCTCGTCGTGCACGTCCCGCCGCCAGGGCATGCCCTCCCGGGCCATCTCCGCGGCGATCAGTGCCCCGGCGGACTCGGCGGCGACCAGCAGCCGGAACCGCCTCGGGTCCGCGGTGGCCTCGACGCGTCGCAGCTGGCCGGCGTAGACCTCGGCGACCAGGTCCGCGTCCGGCGGGGGCGCCTCCTCCTCGAAGAGGGTGGCCTGCCTCGCCTGGGTGCCGTGGTGGTCGTCGGGCACGGGAAGGCCGTGCAGCCGGGCGTGGGCCGCCCGGACGGACCTCGGCTCCCCGAAACGCCCCTCGTGGGCCAGGAGCAGGCCCTCGGTCAGCACCAGGTCGTGGCAGCGCGCCAGCCGCACCCCCGCGGCGAGCAGCGCGGGGTAGACCTCCCGCGTGTCGGCCCAGACCCAGCGCGGGCTCCGGGCCTCCAGCTCGCGGGCGGCCGAGACCAGATCGGCGACGGCCCCGGCGGGCCCGTCGTCCACGCGCAGCACGCCCCCGCCCCCGGGGGCCGCCGCGACAAACACGTGCATACGACAACCCTGCCACGCCGGTACGACATTCTCGATCAGACGAGCGGTATGGCGATCTCGTCCTCGATCGGGGGTTCGATCTCCTGCTGCAGGCAGCCGGTGGCCGCGAAGCAGCGGATCGTCAGGACCTCGGGGGTCACCGAGATGTGCAGGAAGCTCTTGAAGAACGGCGGGGTGTCCCAGTCGGACAGCTCCGACAGGTAGCGGTGGAAGGTCCGGCCCACGGGCAGCCGCAGCGGCATCGGCCAGCCGCCGAGGATCCGGGCCGCCCACCTCATCCGCCGGGTGATCGGAACGGTCGGGGTGTCGTCCCGCACCGGGGTGTTGCCGATCCGGCGGGACATCAGCGCCGCGCTCTCGTCGGGGGTGAGGTAGAGCCAGCGCATGCGCAGCCGGTCGCTGTAGAGCCTGCTGTAGAACGACAGCGAGTCGCCGCGCAGCGGGTAGCAGCGGTAGTCGTCCTCGTGCAGGCCGCCGACGGTGACCCTCGGGATGGTGTGGGTGGCGTGCATGAAGGCCCCGGAGCCGCCCGCCACGAGATACTGGATGGTCCGGTCGCCGACCTTGATCGGGAAACGCTGGTAGTTGTGCACGTCGCCGCCTATCGCCGCGACGTAGTTGTGCGCCGGGTCGGTGACGATGTCGTCGATGGTGCCGCCGCCGGCCAGCTTCGACGGCTTGTAGTCGTTACGGGTGTAGATGGGCTTCCCGGTGATCAGCACCTTGGGCCGGGGGTCGCGCGAGACCGTGCGCAGCCAGTCGGCCTGCTCCCTGTCGATGTCGCCGCGGATGCCGGTGTCCACGCCGACGACGAGCAGCCCCGGCGTCTCCATCGCCCAGTAGGGGGCGGGCTGCACGACCCGCTGCTCGGGCCTCGCCCGCCGCTCGCGCGCCCTGGCCAGCCGGGCCTCGTCGATCTTCTCCGGCTTGCGCCAGAGCAGGCCGCGCAGCCCGGAGGGCGACAGCTTGAAGCCCTCGTTCTCGGCCTCCAGCGCCGGGGCGTCGCAGAAGACGCGCATGAAGCCGCCGAGCCCGTCGTACCAGTCGTGGTTGCCGGGGATCGCGTAGATCGGCGCCCGGTAGTCCTGGTACGGGCGGAAGAACTTGTCCTCGTACTCGTTGCCCGAGCCGGTGGGGTAGATCACGTCACTGGCGACGACCGCGAAGGCGGTGCCCTCGCCGATCTTGAGCATGCCCGGCACCACGGCGTACTGCGAGGCGTCGCCCTCTCCCGTGTCGCCGAGGACCAGGAAGGAGAACTCGGGGCCGACGTCCATCGGTACGCGGAAGGAGGGGTCGACGCCCCGGTCGCGCTGGGAGCCCACCCAGCGCGCCCGCACCTGGCCCGAGGGGTCTCCGAACAGGATCGCGAGGACCTCGTTCCGCGACCGCCAGATGGTGCGCGGGTTCAGCCAGGAGAAGGTCTCCTTGCTGGGCAGCAGGTCCGTGAAGGTGCCCGTCTGGGCGCAGGACCAGCCCGCGCCCTCCTTCGACACCCGGGAGGATGCCTCACGCCCGCGTTCCGCCTGTCCTGTGTCAACCATGCCTCATATCTTGGCAATGATCTTAAAGGGCCGCACGCCCTCTTCCACTATCTCGCCCGGGCTCCCCGGACCGTCCGCCCTCTGGAATATAGTTCTACCGTGTACGCCTACTGGGAGACCGTTCCGACCAGGTGGAAGGACAACGACGTCTACGGCCACGTCAACAACGCCGTCCACTACTCGATGATGGACACGGTGATCAACACCTGGCTGATCAGGACCGCGGGCCTGGACATCCACGGCGGCGACGCCATCGGCCTGTGCGTCGAGTCGCACTGCGTCTACCGGGCCTCGGTGTCCTTCCCCGAGGCCGTGCGGGTCGGGCTGCGGGTCGGCCACCTGGGCCGCTCCAGCGTCCGCTACGAGCTGGGGCTGTTCCGCGAGGACGGCGAGACGGCCGTGGCCGAGGGCCACTTCGTGCACGTGTTCGTCGACCGGGAGACCCGCAGGCCCGCCGGGATCCCCGGGCCGCTCCGCGAGGCCATGGAGAAGCTCGTGGTCACCGGCTGAACCTTTCCGCCCGGGCGTCACGGGCCGAGCCTCCCGGGCCGGGCCTCCCGGGCCGGACGTCATGAGCCGGGCGTCGCGGGCCGGACGTCATGAGCCGGGCGTCGCGGGCCGGACGTCATGAGCCGGGCGTCGCGGGCCGGGCCTCCCGGCAGGACCTTCAAGGCCGAACCCTCCGGGCCGAGCCTCCCTGGTGGGGCCTCCCCCGCCGGACCGGCGCCCCTGCCGGACTCCCGATCACCTCTCCGGGGGGACGAGAACACCAGGGTTGAGGATTCCCCCGGGGTCGAGCCTGTCCTTGATCCCGCGCAGGATCTCCACGCCCAGGTCGCCGATCTCGGTCGCGTAGGCCTCCCGGTGGTCGCGGCCGACGCCGTGGTGGTGCGAGACGGTGCCTCCCGCCTCGACGATCGCCTCGTTGACCGACCGCTTGGCCGCCTCCCACTGCCCGACGGGGTCCTCGCCCTGCGCCGTGACGACCGTGAAGTACAGGGAGGCGCCGGTGCCGTACACGTGGGAGATGTGGCACATGACCAGCGGCGAGCCGAGCGAGGCGTGCAGCGAGAGCCGTACGGCGTCGTAGAGGCGGGGCAGGCTGGACCAGAACCCGGCCGTCTCCAGCGTCTCGACGGTCGCCCCGGCGGCGAGCAGCGAGTCGCGCAGGTAGGGCGCGGAGTAGCGCCCGTGGGCCCACGACTCCCCCGGCTCCGCGCCGAGGGGAACGCCGCCGAGCCCCGACAGCACGGCCGCGACCCGCTCGCGCAGGGCGGGCACCTCGGAGAAGCCCTCGTACCCGGCGATCGCCAGGCAGCCCGCGCCGTTCGGCGAGGCGCCGATCTCGCCGGGGCGGGCCAGGCCGACCATCGTCTCGGTCTCGTCGGACAGGCGCAGCACGGTGGGCACGGCGCCCTCCTGGACGAGGTGTCGCAGGGCGGCCGACCCCTCGGCGAACGACGCGAACCGCCACCCCTCGTAGGCCCGCTCGGCGGGGGCGCGCCGGACGCGGAGCCGCAGGGAGGTGATCACACCGAAGGCCCCCTCGGAGCCGAGGATCACCTGGCGCAGGTCGGGCCCGGCCGCCGACTTGGGCGCCCGGCCGAGTTCGAGGGTGCCGCGCGGGGTGGCCACGGTCATGCCGACCACCATGTCGTCGAAGCGCCCGTACCCGGCCGAGGCCTGGCCGCTGGAGCGGGCGGCGGCGAAACCCCCAAGCGTGGCGTACTCGAACGACTGCGGAAAGTGACCTAGGGTGAATCCGTGCCCGGCCAGAAGCCGCTCGGCCTCCGGGGCCCGCAGGCCCGGCCCCATCTCGGCGACCATCGACTCGGCGTCGACGGCGACCAGCCCGTTCAGCCTGGCCAGGTCCAGCGCGACGACGCCGGCGAAGCCGTTCCGGGTCGCGACCAGGCCGCCGACCACCGAGGTCCCGCCACCGAACGGGACCACCGCGACCCGGTGCGCGGCGCAGGCCGCCAGCACCTCCAGCACCTCCCGGTGGGAGCCGGGCAGCACCACGGCGTCGGGAGCGTCGGAGCCGTCCCCGGCGCGCATGCGCATCAGGTCGGGGGTGGACTTGCCCCGGGTGTGCCGGACGCGGGTCTCGTCGTCGGAGCGCACGTGGTCGTCGCCGACGACGCCGCGCAGCTCCGCCAGTACGGGCGGGGGAAGGGTCGCGGCGGGCAGCCGCACCTCGCCGAGCTCGGCGGCCCGCTCCTGCCGGGGGCGCACGCCCAGCACGTCCTGGAGAAGTTTTCTGACCGGTTCCGGCAGGTCGGCGGCCTTGCCGGGGTCGCCCCAGCCGGACCAGAGCATGGGATCGGCGGCACTCGTCGGGTTTTCCACCCTTACACTGTGACACATGACGTCTATTCGTCACAATGCGGACGTAGAGAGCGACAACCGGGTGCTGGACGCCGCCCGCGAGGCGATCCTCGCGGTGGGGGTGCGGCGCACCACGCTCACCGACGTGGCACGCAGGGCCGGGCTCTCCCGTATGACGATCTACCGCCACTGGCCCGACGTGCGCACCCTCGTCGCCGACCTGATGACCCGCGAGTGGGTGCGCGTCGCGGACCGGTTCGCGACCGGCGACCCGGTCACCTCGGCGGTGGCGGTGGTACGGGCACTGCGCGGCCACCCGCTCTGGCGGAAGATCGTCGAGGTCGACCCGGAGCTGCTCCTGCCCTACCTGCTGGACCGCAGGGGCGCCAGCCACGAGGCCATGCTCACGCTCGTCGAGGCCTCGATCGTCCGAGGCCAGGAGGGGGGCACCGTGCGTCCCGGTGACCCGGCGAGGCTGTCCAGGGCCGTGCTGCTGACCGCCCAGTCGTTCCTGCTCTCCGGCCCGACCATGCTCGACCCGGCCGGGCCGGACGACCCGGCCGGGCCGGCCGGCGTGAACGACCTGGACGACCTCGACGCCGAGCTCGCCACGCTCCTGGAAAGGTACCTGCGACCGTGAACTCCTCTCTCAACGCCGCCCGCCGCGAGCGCGAGCTGGCCGAGGTGCGCGACCTCGTGGTGGACGTGCTGGTGGTGGGCCTGGGCGCCACCGGCGCCGGGGCCGCGCTCGACGCGGCCTCCCGGGGCCTGTCCGTGGCCGCGATCGACGCCCACGACATCGCCTTCGGGACCTCCCGGTGGAGTTCCAAGATGATCCACGGCGGGCTCCGCTACCTCGCCAAGGGCCAGGTCGGGGTGGCGTACGAGAGCGCGGTCGAGCGCGGCCACCTGCTCGGGCGCATCGCGCCGCACCTGGTCAGGGCCCATCCCTACCTGCTGCCGCTGGTCCCCGAGGTCTCCCGCCGCCACGCGGCGCTGGTGATGACCGGCTACCGCGTCGGCGAGGGGCTGCGCGTCGCCGCGCGCACGCCCCGCCACCTCCTGCCCGGCCCCTCGCGGATCTCCGCCGCGCAGGCCCTCGCCCTCGCCTCGCCGCTGAGCTCACGGGGGCTGCGCGGCGCCCTGCTGTCGTGGGACGGGCGGCTGGCCGACGACGCCCGCCTGGTCGTCACCGTGGCCAGGACGGCCGCCGCCCTGGGGGCGAGGATCCTGACGCGCTGCCGGGCGCTGGAGCTGTCCGGCGACGGCGCGCTGGTCCGCGACGAGCTCACCGGGGACACCTTCACCATCCGAGCCAGGACGGTGGTCAACGCCACCGGCGTCTGGGCCGCCGGGCTGCATCCGGGCATCCGGCTGCGCCCCTCGCGCGGCACCCACCTGGTGCTGCGGCCGGAGACACTGCCGGGCCTGGCCGCGGGACTGCACGTGCCGATCCCCGGGGAGAGCAACCGCTTCGCCCTGGTCCTCCCCCAGCCCGACGGGCGGGTCCACGTCGGCCTCACCGACGAGCCGGTGGACGGCCCCGTCCCCGACGTCCCGCCGGTGCCGGAGGAGGACGTGACCTTCCTGCTGGCCGTCCTGAACTCCGTGCTGGAGGAGCCGATCCGGCGCCAGGACGTGGCCGGGACCTACGCGGGGCTGCGGCCGCTGCTCGCCGCCGACGGCCGCACCGCCGACCTGTCCAGGAAGCACTCCCTGCTGACCACGCCGGACGGGATCGTGACGATCGTGGGCGGCAAGCTGACCACGTACCGCCGGATGGCCGAGGACGCGGTCGACCGGGCCGTGTCACTGGGCCGCCTCGACGCGGGCCGGAGCCGTACGAGGGAGCTGCCCCTCGTCGGGGCCGTCCCGGCGAGCGGCCCCGACGGCGCGGGTGGCGCGGGTGGCGGGCAGGGCGCGGACGGGGATCGGGACCGGGAGGCGGGCCGGCTGCTGGAGAGGTACGGGAGCGAGGCGGGCGCCGTGCGGGCCCTGATGGCGGAGGACCCCTGGCTGGCCCAGCCCGGGCCGACCGGGGTCACCGGGGCCGAGCTCGTCTGGGCGGTCAGGCACGAGGGCGCCCTGGACGTGGACGACCTGCTCGACCGGCGGACCAGGATCGGCCTCGTCCCGCAGGATCGCGAGGCGGCCCTTCCCCTGGCCCTCACCGCGCTGGCCTACTGACCTCCCGCACCCGCCGCACCGGCCCGCCGCCCCCCTGCCGCTCGCCGCGTACGGCCTGCCGGCACGCCATCACCCGCCGCGCACGCCCGCCGACACGCCACCGCCCGCCGCGATCGGCGGACCGACGCCCCCGCCGCTCGCCGCGCACGGCCTGCTGACGCTCTCGCCCGCCGGAAACCGGGAAAGCCGCCCCGACACGGGCGCATCATCGTCACACGCCTGTGATCGTTTCACTCTCGCCACTCCGATTTGCCTGTTAGGTTAGTCTTACCTAAGTCAGAGCAAGGAGAGAGTGTGAGCACGGGGAGCGGCGTGAGCAGGGCGGACATGGCACCCAAGGGGTGCGCGCACCCGCCGGGCTGCCACACCGGCGAACTGCCGGTCTACGCCAGCGCGACCGTCGGAGCCCGCTTCTGGCTGCTCATCGAGCACCCCGGCCCATGGGCCTCCCACCTGGAGGACTGCAGCCTCCCCGAGGACGTCCACATCCTTATCAAACGCGCCACGCGGCTCGGCATCCGGCCCCAGCTGATCCGTCGTCCCGACCGCAGGAACCCCGCGGCCACCGGCATCCACGTCATGGTCGCCGACTCCGGTTCCGCGGAGCCGTGGATCGCCGAAGGCGTCATCGCAGGTCCGGACGATCTTAACCTTGACAGCGTGGTGGCCGGAGTGGTCCCGGAGTCCTGCATACTTGTGAGTGAGCCGGTTTTTCTGGTCTGCACGCATGCCAAGCGCAACGCGTGCTGCGCCCGCATTGGACTACCCCTAGCTCGGTCCTTGGCAAAAACATTGCCGGACACAGTATGGGAAACATCACATGTTGGCGGCGATCGATACGCCGCCAACCTCGTGTGCTTGCCACACGGGCTTTACTACGGCAGCATGTCTCAGGCTGCTGCGATCGCGGCAGCCGACGCGTACCGGTCCGGCGAGGTCATCCTCGACCGTTTCCGGGGACGCGCAGGCATCCCTGAGCCACTGCAGGCCGCTGAGCATTTCATCCGCATTCATACGGGTGATCTCTCGGTTGGCGGAGTGGCCGTGGAATCCTCCAGGTTGGACGGCGCCGTCACCGAGGTATTTGTGCGCGGTAGTGGCGCTCGTTTTCGGGTAGTGGTTGAACCCATGACGCTAACAACGCCATGTGGTACGGCTTGCGCCGATACGATCACTACCTACCGGCTGGTCACGCTGGACAGGGTCACCCCTGTGCGGTACGCCACGTCCGCCCTGACCTGACCTGAGGGAACATCACGGCCAATCCAGGCGTTGGACCCAGGGACGTCACAAGCGTCTAATGCGGCATTAACCAGAAATACCTCTCACTATAAGGTGGTTTTCTCATGTCTCAGGTACGTCGGCAGACCGCCCGGCCTCGGCCCAGCTGGGGCTGGCAGGATGACGCCGCGTGCCGGGGCGAGGACCTCGTGCTCTTCTTCGGCCCCGACGGCGAGCGCCAGCCAGAGCGTGACATCCGCGAGCGCAAGGCCAAGGCGATCTGCGCCCAGTGCCCCGTTCGCGCGGAGTGCCTGGACTATGCGCTTTCCCGTCCGGAGAAGTACGGCACCTGGGGCGGTCTGAACGAGGACGAGCGCGCCTCCGAGCGTCGCCGTCGTATGCGCCGCGCCGCCAGCGCCGGCATCAGTGCCGTCGCCTGAGCAGTACCTCCACCCGGCTTCCCCCGCACGTGTGATCTCGCGCACCCCCTGCGAGATCACACGTTGTCGTGTCGGGCCCCGCTCGTGCGGCCCCCGGGACGGGCGACCGCACGGCGGGCTTTCCCCACGGTTCAGGGCCGGTTACGGCCCGCCTTCCGCATCTCCTTGGTGATGCTCTTCCACTTTCCCTGAAGCTCCTTGCGGAGCCGCGCGTCGCTCCTGGACGCCATCCACGCGGCCTCCCGCTGAAGCTTCTGCCAGCTCTCCAGCCTCCGCTCGGCGAGCGTGCCGTCCTCGATCGCGGCGATCACGGCGCAGCCCGGCTCGCTGTCGTGGCGGCAGTCGCCGAACCGGCACCGCTCGGCGAGCTCCTCCAGGTCCGAGAAGACCATGTCCACGCCCTCGCCCATGTCGTACAGGCCGACGCGGCGGATGCCCGGCGTGTCGATGATGAGCCCGCCTCCCGCGAGCGGGATGAGCTCGCGGTGGACGGTGGTGTGACGGCCCCGGCCGTCTCCGGCCCTGACCTGCTGGGTCTCCATGACCCCCTGTCCCGCCAGCGCGTTGACGAGCGTCGACTTGCCCGCGCCCGAGGCGCCGAGCACCACCGCGGTGCGGGTGCCCTCGAGGTATCCGCGGACGACGTCGACGCCCTCGCCCGTGACGGAGCAGATCGGGTGCACGTCCACCCCCGGCGCCGCCGAGGCGACCTCCTCCATCAGGAAGTCGAGGCCCTCGCCGATCAGGTCGGACTTGGTGACGAGCACAACGGGACGGCCCCCGCTCTCCCAGGCGAGCGCGAGCAGCCGCTCGATCCTGCCCAGGTCGGCGGTGTCGGTGGCGTGCAGGGCGGGTTCGGCGACGAAGACGACGTCGACGTTGGCGGCGAGCACCTGCCCCTGGGAGTCGCCGGAGAGCCCGCCCCTGGAGACCCTCGCGACGCCGCCGCGCACGAACGCGGTGCGCCGGGGCAGCAGCGCCGCCAGCTCGAAGCGGCCCTCGGCCAGGTGACGGAGCCCGACCCAGTCGCCGACGCAGGGCAGCGCCACGGGGTCGGCGGCGGCCTCGCGCCGCACCCTGGCGCCGTAGTCGGCCCGGAGATGACCGGAGGCCGTCAGCACCTCGGCGGCACCGCGGTCGACGCGGGACACCCGGGCCGGGGTCAGGTCCACGGGAAGCTCGGCGGCGAAGGAGTCGTTCCAGCCGAGCGCGGTGAGAGCGGACGCGGATGAAGAAGAGACGATTGACGAAGACGACGAAGACAACGTAAGCACCCTTGTGAAAAGGTCGGGTGCCCTGCGCGAATCGGCTAGGCGGGCACCCGGAGGTTGATGGACGGCAGGCTCACCAGAAAGACCCGCATAGTCCTCACCTCCTGTCGCCTCGGTGCCGTACGTCTCCCGGACGGCGTCGTCGGGAGAACTTTAGCGCAGTGACTCCCGTCCGGCGCAAACACATTTACCAGGTTTCCATCACGCGAGAACGCCCGGCCGGGAGATCCCGGCCGGGCGTTCTCGTCCTGCCCGATGTGATCGATCAGCGCGTCACGGCGCCTTCGGTGCCCTCACGGGCCCGCCGATCTCGGCCCCGGAGAGGGGCGCGGCTCAAAGGCCCGGGGCGGGGAAGTGGGAGGTGAGCTCCCTGACCTCGCCGTGGACCCGGGTGATCACGTGCTTGGCCTCTTCCTCGTCCTTGGCCAGGGCGGTGACGACCTGGTCGATCCAGGCGCCGATCTGCCGCATCTCCGCGACGCCCATGCCCCTGCTGGTCACGCCCGCGGTGCCGATGCGGATGCCCGAGGGGTCGAACGGCTTGCGCGTGTCGAAGGGCACGCTGTTGTAGTTGGTCTCCAGCCCGGCCTTGTCGAGGGCCTGGGCGGCGGGCTTGCCGCCGATGCCCTTGGGGGTCAGGTCGAACAGGATGAGGTGGTTGTCGGTGCCGCCGGAGACCAGGTCGAAGCCCCGGCCCAGAAGCTCCTCGGCCAGCGCCTGCGCGTTCAGGACCACCTGGCGGGCGTAGTCCTTGAAGTCGTCGGTCGACGCCTCCTTGAGCGCCACCGCGATGGCCGCGGTGGTGTGGTTGTG
This sequence comes from Streptosporangium nanhuense, assembly GCF_059358815.1. NCBI lineage: Bacteria > Bacillati > Actinomycetota > Actinomycetes > Streptosporangiales > Streptosporangiaceae > Streptosporangium > Streptosporangium nanhuense. Next base: position 212,250 of record NZ_JCADBG010000001.1, on the reverse strand, counting down.
CGGGCCGCCCTGCAGGCCGGGGAAGACGGCCTTGTTGAGGGCGGTGGCGTGCTCGTCGGAGGTGGCCATGAGCATGGCGCCCCGGGGACCGCGCAGGGTCTTGTGGGTGGTGGTGGAGATGACGTCCGCGTGGCCGACCGGCGACGGGTGGGCGCCACCGGCCACCAGGCCCGCGATGTGCGCGATGTCGGCGGCCAGCACGGCCCCGACCTCGCGGGCGATCTCGGCGAAGGCCGGGAAGTCGATCGTGCGCGGGACCGCGGTGCCGCCGCAGAAGATCAGCTTGGGACGCTCACGGAGGGCGATCTCACGCACCTCGTCCATGTCGACGCGGCCGGTGTCCTGACGCACGCCGTAACGGACCGGGTTGAACCACTTGCCGGTGGCCGAGACCGACCAGCCGTGGGTCAGGTGGCCGCCGAACGGCAGGCCCATGCCCATGACGGTCTCGCCCGGCTTCAGGAAGGCCAGGTAGATCGCCAGGTTGGCGGGCGAGCCCGAGTAGGGCTGCACGTTGGCGTGGTTGACACCGAACAGCGCCTTGGCCCTGTCGATGGCGAGGGTCTCGACCTGGTCGATGACCTGCTGGCCCTCGTAGTAACGCTTGCCGGCGTAGCCCTCGGAGTACTTGTTGGTCAGGACGGTGCCCGTGGCCTCGAGGACGGCCTTGGAGACGTAGTTCTCCGAGGCGATCAGCTTGACGGTGTCGGACTGCCGCCGCTCCTCGGCCTTGATGAGCTCGGCGATCTGCGGATCCACGCTGGAAAGAGCGCTCATGCGCCTTCACTCCCCTGTCATCGTCGACATAGCGCGAAGACCCAGGCGCTCGGCCTCCTCGCTTTTCGCTCCCCGGTGGTCTCTCCCACCTTATGCGCCAGTCGCGCTTAGACGATAGCGGACTGGGCCCCGCGCCCGGCTCGACCTGCGCCCTCGACAGGCCAGAGCCGGTCGACCTCGGCGTTGAGCGTGGCGCCGATGAGCACGGCCAGCGCGGTGATGTAGAGCCACAGCAGCACGGCGATGGGGGCGGCGAGCGAGCCGTAGATGGAGACCGGCGAGAACCAGGCGGCGAGGACCGCGCGCAGCACGGCGGCGCAGATGATCCAGATGACGAGCGCGAGCAACGCGCCGGGCAGTTCGCGCCACCAGCGGGTGCGTACGGGCACGCTCACGTGGTAGAGCAGGGTAAGGAAGATCACCGAGCCGATGACGACCACCGGCCAGTAGAGGATGTCGACCAGCACGGCGTAGTCGGCCGGCAGGGCCCCGCGCAGCGCGCCCGGGCCGAGGACGAGCACCGGCATCACCACCAGCCCGATCAGCAGGCCCGCGAGGTAGAACCCGAAGGACATCAGGCGGGTGCGGATGATGCCGCGCTCCTCGCCGAGGCCGTAGGAGACCGAGATCAGGTCGACGTAGACGAACAGCGCCCGCGAGCCCGACCAGAGCGCGAGCAGGAAGCCCAGGGAGATCAGCGAGACCTGGTTCTCGGGTTTCAGCACGTCCTGGAGGAGAGGGGTGACGACGCTGTCCACGGCGTTGTCGGTGAACAGCAGGTGGGCCTGCTGGTCGATCCAGACGCTGACGTTCTTGACCGTCTCGGGGCCGAACACCCGGGTCAGCTGGCCGAGCACGCCGATCAGGCCGAGCATGAACGGCGGCAGCGACAACAGCGCGAAGAAGGCCGCCTCGCCCGCCAGGCCGGTGACGCGGTAGGTGACGCCCGCGTTCGTGGTGGCGACGATCAGGGTCCACGCGTCGGTGCCGCGGATCCACGACAGCAGCGCCCGCAGCCTGCCCCAGACGTCCGTACCGCGGATCCACGCGATACCGGCACGCAACCGCACCCCGGGCCCGCGCGGAGGGCGCCGCTCGGGCCCGGGCCGATGGGCCGGGGCATCAGTGGACGTCATGCCACACAACGGTATTCCTAGCCGCGCTTGATCACGAGTCGGGCGGGCAACGATCGAATCTCACGCCTCTGCCCGCGGCGCCCGCGACGAAACCTACCGGCGGTGGAACGCATCCGCGTCGTCGGCGTCGACGACGCGCGCGCCCAGCGGCAGCAGGGAGATCGGGATCAGCTTGAGGTTGGCCAGGCCCAGCGGGATGCCGATGATCGACAGGAAGAGCGGGATCGAGGTCAGCACGTGCCCGATCGCCAGCCAGATCCCGGCCACGACGAACCAGATCACGTTGCCGATGGTCGACAGCGCCCCCGCCTCCGGGTCGCGCGCCACGGTCCGGCCGAAGGGCCACAGCGCGTAGCCGGCGATCCTGAACGACGCGATGCCGAACGGGATCGTGATGATCAGGACGCAGCACACGATTCCCGCGAGGACGTAGCCGATCGCCAGCCAGACCCCCGCGAAGATCAGCCAGATGACGTTCAACAAGGTCCGCATGTTTCCGAGCATGTCAGGCGAAAGAAGTCCGGCTCCATCCGGTGTCCCCCCGGGGCCTCCCTGATCGGACCCCTACCCGAGTGGGGGCCGTCCCTTACCCGGCGGTCCCGCGAAGGCCTGGGCGATCGAGGTCCACGTCCGGGCGGTCTCGCCGCGTACCAGCAGGGACGTGTCGGCGAGGTGGCGGCGCCGGACCACCAGGAGGCAGAAGTCGAGCATGGGGCCGCGGACCACGTCGGCGGCGTCCGGGGGCCCGGCCTCCCACGGCGACCCGTCGGGCATGATCAGCTCGACCCGCACCGGGCGCGACGGCGGCTCCAGGCCGCGCACCGCGAAGCCGTACGGCATGGCGCGCACCCCGAGCGTCGCCACGTGCCTGAGCCTGGCGGTCGGCACGCGGGCGACGCCGAGCGCGTCCGCCACGTCCTGCCCGTGGGCCCAGGTCTCCATCAGGCGCGCGGTGACGAAGGACGCGGCCGACATCTCGGGCCCGTACCAGGGAAGCCTGGCACCGGCGTCCAGACGGGCGAAGGCCTCCAGGGCGCGGGCCCGCGCCTCGCGGAACCACTCGCGGAGCCGACCGGCGGACAGGCCGCGCGAGGCCGCGGCGAGCTCGTCCACCGCGGAGTCGCCGCGGGCGAGGAAGGCGGGCAGGGAGGCGCGGAACGCCTCGGGATCGGCGGCGGAGACGGTGGCGGCGTCGTCGAACCAGGCGAGATGGCCGACCTGGTCCCGGACCGCCCAGCCCTCGGCCGGGGTGGGCAGTTCCCACTCGTCGGGGCCGAGCCCAGCGATCATGGTGTCGAACTCGGCCGACTCGGCGCGCAGGTCCACCAGCAGCTCGTCCATCAACCCCATGACGCCTCCCCGTGACAGCCCAGGCAAGGGTAACCGAGGAAAATTCTAGAAGGAACAGCGCACAATGGACGCATGATCTGCGAGGACTGCAAGGAGCGGCGGCACGACGAGTGCCGGGGAGGCTCGTGGTGCGACTGCCAGCACCAGCCCGCCCCCAGGCCCCGGGAGTCGGCGCTGGACTGGCCGCGCCAGGGGTGACCCGCGCCCCGGCGTCGCGTTCCACGCGCCGGGGCCCCGCCAGGACCGGGCGACCGACGCCGGCCGCCCTTGATCCCGGCCGCTCTCGATCCTGACCGTCCTGCCGTCCTGCCGTCCTGCCGCCCTCGCCCCCGGCCGCCCCGCCGCTCCCGACCCTGACCGTCGTGCCGTCCTGCTTCCCTCGCCCCCGGCGGTTTCGCCGCCCTCGGTCCCGGCGCCCCAGCGTCCTCGTCGCCGGCGGTTTCGCCGCCTTTCCGGCGTCTCGCCCCCGGACGGACCCCCGCCGCCGTGCCCGGCACGTGCCGGCGGTCCCATACCTTCGTCCAGATAGTGGACCTGACGTTGGACATCCATGATGCCCGGGGTATCGTCGTAGACATGCCAGCGGACCCGTTGCTCGTCGTGCGACGCCACGTCGACCTTCTGCGTGTCCGCAGTGCCATCTGTTGTGACGTCCGTTAACCGTCGCCCCCTGCTGATTTCACCCAGCTCGGCCGCGTAACAGGCGTCCTCTTCTGAGTAATCAACCCCCGCACTCGACGATGAGGCGGGAGGTGCCGCCCGTGCGCGTCCGGAAATCATTCCATCGAGCCACAATAAGGACGCGCACATGACGACCCCTGCCCGGTCGGCGAATCGACATCACCAGCGCCCGCGCGGCGAAGGTCAGTGGGCTCTCGGCTACCGCGAGCCCCTGAACAAGAACGAGGAGAACAAGAAGAACGACGACGGCCTCAACGTCCGTCAGCGGATCATCGACGTCTACTCCAAGCGCGGCTTCGACTCCATCGACCCCGCCGACCTGCGCGGCAGGATGCGCTGGTTCGGCCTCTACACCCAGCGCAAGCCCGGGATCGACGGCGGCAAGACCGCGATCCTGGAGCCCGAGGAGCTCGACGACCGCTACTTCATGCTCCGCGTCAGGATCGACGGCGGCCGGCTCAACCTGGCCCAGCTGCGCGTCATCGCCGACATCTCCAACCTCTACGGCCGGGGCACCGCCGACGTCACCGACCGGCAGAACATCCAGCTGCACTGGATCGAGATCGAGGCCGTCCCCGACATCTGGGAGCGCCTGGAGTCGGTGGGCCTGTCCACCACCGAGGCCTGCGGCGACACCCCGCGCGTGATCCTGGGCTGCCCGCTGGCCGGGATCGACACCGACGAGGTCCTCGACGGCTCCGCGCAGATCCAGGAGATCTACGACACCTACATCGGCGACCCGGCCTTCTCCAACCTGCCGCGCAAGTTCAAGTCCGCGGTGAGCGGGTGCCCGGCGCACTGCACCGTTCACGAGATCAACGACGTGGCGTTCGTGGGCGTCGTGAACGAGAACGGCGAGCGCGGCTTCGACCTGTGGGTGGGCGGCGGCCTGTCCACCAACCCGATGCTGGGCAAGCGGCTGGGCGTCTTCCTCACCCCTGACCAGGTCGCCCCCGCCTACGGCGGCGTGATCGGGATCTTCCGCGACTACGGCTACCGCCGCCTGCGCCACCGGGCCAGGATCAAGTTCCTGATCAACGACTGGGGTGCCGAGAAGTTCCGCGACGTCCTGGAGAAGGAGTACCTGGGCCACACCCTGCCCGACGGCCCCGCGCCCGAGCAGCCGCGCGGCGGCCGCAGGGACCACGTGGGCGTCTTCCCGCAGAAGGACGGCAACTTCTACGTCGGCTTCGCCCCGAAGGTCGGCCGCCTCGACGGCGACAAGCTGCACCTGATCGCCGACATCGCCGAGCGGCACGGCTCCGGCCGGGTGCACACCACGGTCGAGCAGAAGATGGTCATCCTCGACGTGGCGCCCGACAGGGTCGACAGCCTCGTCGCCGAGCTGGAGGCGGGCGACCTGCGGGTCAACCCCTCCCCCTTCCGCCGCCAGACCATGGCCTGCACCGGGATCGAGTTCTGCAAGCTGGCCATCGTCGAGACCAAGGTCACCGCGGCCGACCTGATCGACGAGCTGGAGCAGCGGCTGCCCGACTTCAAGAGCCCGCTGACCATCAACGTCAACGGCTGCCCCAACTCCTGTGCCCGCATCCAGGTGGCCGACATCGGCCTCAAGGGCCAGCTCGTCGTCAACGACGAGGGCGAGCAGGTCGAGGGCTTCCAGATCCACCTGGGCGGCTCGCTGGGCGTCAACCCCGGCTTCGGCCGCAAGGTCCGCGGCCTGAAGACCACCTCCGAGGATCTTCCCGACTACGTGGAGCGCGTGCTCCGCAACTTCGAGAAGCAGAAGGACGAGGAGGAGACCTTCTCCGCCTGGGTCCAGCGCGCCGACGACGCGGACCTGAAGTGAACGGCCGGCACACCGGTCGGCCGCGGACGAGCGGGACGGGGAGGAACGGATGAGCGAGCGAGCCGTTCCCTTCCACTGCCCGTACTGCGGCGAGGAAGACCTGGAGCCCTACGAAGGCGACGGCGGCTGGTACTGCCGGTCGTGCGTACGCGCCTTCAAGCTGAAGTTTCTCGGAATCGGGGTGCGCTCGTGACGCGCGGCGAATCCAACGGGATGCACGTGACGAACGCGACGGCCCGCGAGGCACGACCTGCCCGCGCGGCGAATGAGGATTGGGTGAGCGAGCGATGACACTGGTGGACATCGAAGTCGGATTACGTCAGCAGCGGGGGACGCTCGATCTGCAGGAGATCGTCGAGTCCGCCGCGCGCTTCCTGGAGGACGCCTCGGCCCTTGAGATCATCCGCTGGGCCGCGGCGACCTTCGGCGACCGGCTCTGCCTCACCGCCTCGATGAGCGACGCCCTGCTGATCGACCTGGTCAGCAGGGTCAAGCCGGGCGTGGACGTGTTGTTCATCGACACCGGCTACCACTTCGCCGAGACGATGGGCACCCGTGACGCCGTCCAGCAGGTCTACGACGTGAACGTGATCGACGTGAAGCCGTCCCGCACGGTGGCCGAGCAGGAGCGCGACCTGGGGCCGCGCCTGTTCGGGCGCAACCCCGACCTGTGCTGCTACCTGCGCAAGGTCGAGCCGCTCAACCGTGCCCTGGAGCCCTACCTCGCCTGGGTCTCCGGCATCCGCCGCGACGAGGCCGTCACCCGCGCCGGCGTCAAGGTCGTCGAGTGGGACGCCAAGCGCCAGATGGTCAAGATCAACCCGATCGCCAGGTGGACGCAGGAGGACGTCGACAACTACATGGCCGACAACGGGGTGCTGATCAACCCGCTGCACTACGACGACTACCCCTCGATCGGCTGCGCCCCCTGCACCCGCCAGGTCGCCCCGGGAGAGGACCCGCGCAGCGGCCGCTGGGCGGGCATGGGCAAGACCGAGTGCGGGCTCCACGTATGAGGTGGCGTGCCACCGGCACGGCCTCCGGGATGCCGCTGGTCGCGGTGGCGCACGGGTCCCGCGACCCGCGCGCCGCCGCGACGGTGGAGGACCTGCTCGACCTGGTACGGGAGGCGCGGCCCGAGCTCCTCGTACGCACCGCCTACCTCGACCACGCCTCCCCGACGCTTCCCATGGCGCTGTCGGGGCTGGCCGAGGCGGCGGTGCTGCCGCTGCTGCTCACCGAGGCCTACCACAGCCGGGTCGACATCCCCGGCGCGCTGGCCGAGGCGACGGCCCGCAGGCCCCTGCTGCGCGTGCGCGCGGGCGCCACGCTGGGCCCGCACCCGCTGCTGGTCGGCGCGCTGGAGCGGCGCCTGGCCGAGGCGGGCGTGGAGCCGGGCGAGCCGGGCACCGCCGTGGTGCTGGTCTCGGCCGGTTCCAGCGACCGGCGGGCCAACGCGACGATCGCCGGGATCGCCGGAGACTGGGCGAGGCTGCGCGGCTGGCGGTCGGTGACCGCCGCCTACGCCTCGGCCGCCGGCCCCACCCCCGAGGAGGCCGTGCTGCGCCTGCGGCGCTCGGGAGCCTCCCGGGTCGTGGTCGCCCCCTACCTGCTGGCCCCCGGCCACTTCGCCGACAAGATCCGCCGGGAGACCCTGGCCGCGGGCGCCGACGCCGTCGCCGACGTGCTGGGCGCCGCCCCCGAGGTCGCGGCGGTGCTGCTCGAACGCTACGAGCGGGCGGCGCACCGGCATCCCGTTCTCGCCACGGCCTGAGGCCCCACCGGGGCGGCCCCGGGCAGGCAGGCCCCCGCTCCGGGCAGGAGCGGGGGGAGCCTTCGGTCGCCTCAGGAACCGCCGGAAGGCGCGGTGCCCTCGTCCCCGCATTCCATCCGGACCATCTCACCGGTCCTGGGATCCAGCTGGCGCACCTCGTCCAGGCACTTGGGGTCCTCGAGCCGGATGACCTCGACCCTCCACTCGGCGGAGAACGGCCGCTGCCGTTCCACCAGGTGGTCGACGTCCGCGGTGCCGGTGAGGTCCTCCGGGTTCGTGACCTCGGCCTTCAGCACGATGCCGGCGATGGTGTGCCGGGAACCGGGCTCACCCTCGAAGTCCCAGAAGAGGGGCGTCCAGGTGTCGTCGTCCTCGCCGTCGTCGCAGGGCCCCGCCGTGACCAGGCGCCCGTCGATCCACAGCGCGGCCCTGTCCGGTGTCCCCCTGCACTCCATCACCACCCTGACGTGTGGAGCGGTCATCGTGAAGGCGAACTCCTCGCGCACCCCGCCCTCCTTGTACAGCCGCGACGACGCGACCCTCTCGCGCATGACGGGCTCCTCCTCCACCGGGCCGGAAACGGTCTGGGGGGTCCTCTCCGGTCGCGCCATCACCCCGGTCCAGACGTCCTCGGGCATCCAGGTGTCCCGGGCCGACGGTGAGGACACCAGGACCGCGGCGAGCCCGAGGACGGCCACCCCGCCCGTCGCGGCCCAGCGGCGGCGGCGCCTGATCACGCGGACGCGCCGATGGACGTCGGCGACGGTCACGCCCCTCTTGTGACCCTCGCCCTCGCTCCCGGCCTCGTTCAGGATCTCGCGCAGCTCGGATTCGGTGATCGTCATCTCAGCTCCCCGCGGTGATGGTGGCGGTCTCGGAGTCCACCCGCAGCTTGCGCAGTGCCCGGCTGGCCTGGCTTCGTACGGTCGCCACCGAGCAGCCGAGGATCTCGGCGATCTGCTGGTCGGGCAGGTCGGCGAAGTAGCGCAGGACGATCACGGCCCGTTGCCTGTCGGGAAGCCCGGCCAGAAGCTGCCGGACGGCCTGGCGCGTGGTCACCGCGTCCGTCGTGTCGCCGCCCGGCGGCTCCGGCAGGACCGCACTCGGCTGCTCTCCCCGCCATTTGCGCCGCCACCAGGTGGCGTGGGTGTTGGTCAGGATTCGGTAGACGTACGGGTCCGGGTTGTCACCCACCCTGCGCCAGGCGAACCACGCCTTGGTCAGAGCCGTCTGCAGCAGGTCCTCCGCCGTACCCCAGTCACGGCACAGCAGGTAGGCCGTCCGCAGCAGGCGGGCCGAGCGTTGCTCGACGTAGTGCTCGAAGTCAGCCCGATCTCGCATCGGGGATCCTCACTGCTCGGTGTATGTCACCGATCACTACGCGCCGGGGATCCCGGGACGTTGCACGTGTCCCGGAGCTCGCTCGCCGGGGGCCCGGAGCCCGGGGGCCCGGGGGTTTCCGTACGGGCGGGAGCGGGGCCGCCCTCAGTGGCGGGGCGGCTGCGGGGGGTGGGGAGGCTGGGGCGGCTGGGGCGGCGCGGGGTGCCAGGAGTGCGGGTGCTGCGGGTGCTCCTGACGGGAGGGGTTCTGGTGGAGACCGAGACCGAGCCCGAGCTGGTAACGGCCCAGGTCGCCGTCGAGCTCGCCGCGCAGCTCGTTCCACTGCTCCCGCCAGGCGGCCCACGCCTTCTTGAGGGGCTTGGCCTTGGAGTCGCCGATCACCTTGACGTCTCCCATGACGACGTAGGCCCTGACCCTGACGAGCGGCGCGTTCGTGCCCGGGGGCGCCTCGATGACCTGGACCTTCTTGTCGCCCATGATGGCGACGCCGTCGAGCTCGACGTCCACCCCGTCCGGGACGATGATCTTCACGTCGCCCATGACCGCAGTGGCCACGATGTCGACCGCTCCCCCGGTGCGGACCTCGGCCTGGCGCAGGTCCAGCACGACGTCGCCCATCACCGCGACGGCGCCGAGCGGCTTGTCGATCCGCCACGAACCGCGCCGCTTGGAGCTGCCCATCACCGCGACGAACCAGCGCCGCGCCCGGCCTCCCTGCTCCGCCGGGAGCGGAGGATAGGCGGCCGCGGGCACCTGGTGACCGCCGGGCAGGTCGGAGGTGACCACCGCCAGCTCGGCCTGGGTGCGGGCGGTGTAGGCCGCCTCGGTGCGCTCGCTCAGCTCCCCGAGGGTCAGGCGGCCCTCGACGGAGGCCACCCGCAACCGCTCGACGCTGGATTCCCGCTCCGCGTCCGAGACCCGCATTTCCCCGGGATCATTCATAACTCACAACATATCGCGAGTTGTCGCGATAGGGGATCCCTCAAAAGAAGGAAGCCCGATAAACACATCGGATGACGCCTTCTCACCGGGCGCGGGACCGGCGTACGGCCGAGCCGGGGAGGCACGCCATATGATCCGGAGGCATGTACCGAGAACTCCTGGACGCGGTGGCGGCCAACGACGCCGAGCGGGCCGAGCGGCTGCTGCGCGACGGCACGAGCGCCGACCCCGAGGGCGCGGAAGAGCCCACCGCCCTGTACCTGGCATCGAACCGGGGCCGCGTGGCCATCGTGCGTGCGCTGCTGGCCCATGGAGCCGACCCCAACCGGATCAGCGGCGGCGAGGACGAGGGGCTGCCCCTGTCCGCCGCCTCCGCCTGGGACCGTGTCGAGGCCCTGGAGGCGCTGCTGGCCGCAGGCGCCGAGGTGTCCGGGCGGGAGGCCGGCGGGTGGACCGCCCTGCTCTGGGCCGCCGCCAACGGGCGGGCCGGGGCGGCCCAGGCGCTGCTCGCCGCCGGGGCGAACCCCGAGGACGCCACCGAGGGCGGCGACACCGCGCTCACCCTCGCCACCCGGCGCGGCGCCCTGGGCGTCGTTCAGGCGCTGCTGCGGGCGGGCGCCGAGGCAGACCGGCCCGACGGCGACGGCGACACGCCGCTGTCCATCGCCTACGACTGGCTGGGCACCCAGCTGGAGAGCGCGCTCCTGGAGCAGCTCACCGAGCAGGTCCCCGAGGACTCGCAGTTCGTCGTGGGCCGCAGCAGGGCCAAGGACGGCACCGACCTGGTGACCGTCGCGGCGGTGGGCCCCGACGGGACCCGCCTGGCCGAGCTCACCTGCCAGCGCGGGCACGCGGCCGTCGCCACCCTGCTGGAGGACGCCACGGGCGAGCGGCTGCCGTTCGACGAGCTGGTCGAGCGGGCGATGCCCTACCGCGACGTCGACGAGGAGGCCGAGACCTGGTGGACCGTGGCGAGCTCGCTGAGCGAACGCGGCGACGGGGAGACCTTCGACGCGGCGGCGCGGCTGTGCTCCAACGAGGACCCGCGCAAGCGTGAGTTCGCCGTCGACGTGCTCGCCCAGTTCGGCTTCACCGAGGACGAGAAGCCCTACCTGGAGGAGGCGCTGCCGGTCCTGCGCCGGATGGCGGCCACCGAGGGCGACGAGCGGGTGCTGCGCTCGGTGCTCGGCGCGCTCGGCCACCACGCCGACCCGCGCGCCCTGCCCGAGGTGCTGGAGATCATCACCGCCGACGGCTGGACCCGCACCCAGGCCGATCCCGCCGCGCTGGCCGCCGTCCTGCCCACGGGCCACGCCGAGGGGCTCGAACTGCTCATCTCCATGACGCGGGACCCCGACGCGGAGGTACGCGACTGGGCCACCATGGGCCTGGCCGGGCTGCCCGAGGACAGCGAGCTGATCCGTGACGCGCTGGCCGCCAGGCTCGACGACGAGGACCTGAACGCGGTCGCCGAGGCCACCCGCGGCCTGGCCACCCGGGGCGACGCGCGGGCCCGGCGGGGCGCCGAGCGCGTGCTCGCCGAGAGCGACGAGGACGACGACTACCTCCGCGACCTGGTCAAGAACCCCTGACGCGCGGTCCGGGCCTCCCGCCCGGACGGCCACCCCGCCCCCGCACCCCGCACCCCGCACCGCGGTCCCGTCCCCGTCCCCGTCTCGGCGTCGTCGAGGCGGGGACGGGCCGTTCGGCGCGGCCGAAACGGATTCGGAGCACTCGGCGCGACCGAAACGCCCGGCACGGCCGGGGGGTGGGGGCCGTCGTCCGTGCCCCTGACCGGCCGGGGCCTCCGCGTACGGCGGGATGAATCTTCGGAGACCAGATGTCCACCTATGGACGAAAATCGGATATAGCGCCCAACCGACGGCGCCAACCCTTCCGAAGGGTGTTGAGATAGGCGCAAAGGCCGGCGACGAGCCGGATGATCCACCGGAGGCCGCACGTGACCCATGACGTCTTCAACCAGGCTCACCCGCTCACCGGGCACGACGTGTCCGCCGACGCCGCCCTGATGGACGGCGTGGCGCGCGAGGGCGCGGGGTGGGCCACCGGGGAACTGCGCCGGCTCGGCCTTCTCGCCGGTTCCGAGCAGGCCCAGGAGTGGGGACGGCTGGCGAACGAGCATCCCCCCGTCCTGCGCACCCACGACCGCTACGGGCGGCGGATCGACGAGGTGGAGTTCCACCCCGCCTGGCACGAGCTGATGACCGTCGCCGTCGACAACGGCATGCACGCCACCCCGTGGTCGAGCGCCAGGCCGGGCGCGCACGTGGCCCGCGCCGCCAAGTTCTACGTCTGGAGCCAGGTCGAGGCCGGGCACGGCTGCCCGATCTCGATGACCTACGCCTCGATCGCCGCGCTGCGCCACAGCCCGGCGCTCGCCGCCGACTGGGAGCCCCTGCTCGCCTCCCGGAGCTACGACTTCGGGCTGCGCCCGCCGCTCGGCAAGCGCGGCGTGCTCGCCGGGATGGCGATGACCGAGAAGCAGGGCGGCTCCGACGTGCGCGCCGGCACCACCCGCGCCGAACCGCAGACCGACGGCAGCTACCTCCTGACCGGCCACAAGTGGTTCAACTCCGCCCCGATGTGCGACGTGTTCCTGGTCCTCGCCCAGGCCCCCGGCGGACTGTCGTGCTTCCTGCTTCCCCGCGTCCTTCCCGACGGCACCCGCAACGCCGTCCAGCTGATGCGGCTGAAGGACAAGCTGGGCAACAGGTCCAACGCCAGCGCCGAGGTGGAGTACCACGGCGCGACGGCCTGGCTGGTGGGCGAGGAGGGCCGGGGACTGCGGACCATCCTGGAGATGGTCAACATGACCCGGCTCGACTGCGTGATCGGCTCCGCGGCCGGCATGAGGCACGGCGTCACGCAGGCCGTCCACCACGCCCGGAACCGGGGCGCGTTCGGCAGGAAGCTGGCCGACCAGCCGCTGATGCGCAACGTCCTGGCCGACCTGGCCCTGGAGTCGGAGGCGGCGACCGTCCTGATGACGCGGCTGGCCGGGGCCACCGACCGGGCCATCGCCGGCGACCAGGCCGAGGCCGCGTTGCGCCGCACCGCGCTGGCCGTGAGCAAGTACTGGATCTGCAAGCGCGCCCCGGTCCACGCGGCGGAGGCGCTGGAGTGCCTGGGAGGCAACGGCTACGTCGAGGAGTCGCAGATGCCGCGGCTGTTCCGCGAGTCGCCGCTGAACGGCATCTGGGAGGGGTCGGGGAACGTCGCGGCACTGGACGTGCTGCGCGCCCTGGGCCGCGAGCCCGAGGCCCAGGAGGCGTTCTTCGCCGAGGTCGCGCTCGCCGCCGGGGCCGACCGGCACCTGGACGCCGCCGCCGACCGCCTGCGCAAGTCCCTGGACGACACCACCGACTTCGAGCTGCGGGCCCGGCGTGTCGCCGAGGACATGGCGCTGGTGCTGCAGGGCTCCCTGCTCGTCCGGCTGGCTCCCGCGGCCGTGGCCGACGCCTTCTGCGTCTCCCGCCTGTCCGGCGACGCGGGACGCGCCTTCGGCACCCTGCCCCCCGGCCTGGACCTGGACGTCCTCGTCGAGCGTGCCTCGTTCTGACCCCTGCCCCCCGGCTTCGGGGACAACGGGGCGCTCCGGGTCACGGCGAGGTGACGACGCCGAGTAGGGTCGGTCATGGCCAACGGTTCATGATCGAAAGGACAAATCGCCATGGCGACGACACGTACCGCGACGACTCAGTGGAAGGGCGCGCTGCTCGACGGTTCGGGCAGCGTCTCCCTCGACTCCTCCGGGGTGGGCACGTTCGACGTGTCCTGGCCCTCGCGCGCCGAGCAGGCCAACGGCAAGACCTCCCCGGAGGAGCTCATCGCGGCGGCCCACTCCTCGTGCTTCTCGATGGCCCTCTCCCACGGGCTGGCCCAGGCCGGCACCCCGCCCCAGACCGTGGAGACGAAGGCCGACGTGACCTTCCAGCCCGGCGAGGGCATCACCGGGATCGTCATCTCGGTCCGCGCCCAGGTTCCCGGCCTGACGGCCGAGCAGTTCCAGGAGGCGGCCGAGACCGCCAAGGCGAACTGCCCGGTGAGCAAGGCCCTCTCGGGCACGACGATCAGCCTCAACGCCGAGCTGCTGAGCTGACCGAGGTCACGCTCTCGCTTTCGCTCTCGCGAGCGGGATGACGGGGTGACGGCGACCGGACCGCTCCGCAGGCGTCCACCACGGGTGGCCGTCCCGGAGCGGGCGGTCGCCTCGAACCGGTCACCGAGGGTGGTCGGCCGCGAGCCGATCACGACGCCTTCGCGGCCACGCGTGTACCGCCGGTCACGCGCGGTCGCGTGGCGTGCACGGAAAAGGGAGATACGGAAAGCACGCCGTAGCCCGGATACGAAACTCCTCAATACCGCCTTAAAGTGACAAGGGCGGAAACACCCTGCACATAGGGGCCTGACCAGAGGAGAATAGGGTCACATGCGCGCAGTCTGGCCGGGAGAGTCCTATCCGCTCGGCGCCACCTGGGATGGCGTCGGTACCAACTTCTCACTGTTCTCCGAGGTAGCGGAGCGTGTCGAACTCTGCCTTTTCGGAGATGACGGCCGCGAGGAGCGCGTCGAGCTGACCGAGGTCGACGGGTTCGTCTGGCACGGCTACGTCCCGGGGATCATGCCGGGGCAGCGGTACGGCTACCGCGTCCACGGCCCCTACAACCCCTCCCAGGGGCACCGGTGCAACCCTTCCAAGCTGCTCCTCGACCCCTACGCCAAGGCCGTCGAGGGTGACGTGAAGTGGAACGAGGCGATGTTCTCGTACCAGTTCACCGATCCGGGCAACCGCAACGACGAGGACACCGCCCCCTTCATGCCGAAGAACGTGGTGATCAACCCGTTCTTCGAGTGGGGCAACGACAGGTCGCCCCGGACCCCGTACCACCAGACCGTCATCTACGAGGCGCACGTGCGCGGGCTCACGATGCGCCACCCCGCGGTGCCCGAGGAGCAGCGCGGCACCTACGCGGGGCTGGGTCACCCGGCGGTCATCGAGCACCTGCTGAGCCTGGGCGTCACCGCGGTGGAGCTGATGCCGGTGCACCAGTACGTGCCCGAGCACGCGATGGTGGCCCGGGGGCTGACCAACTACTGGGGCTACAACACGATCGCCTACCTGGCCCCGCACGCCGCCTACTCCGGCTCGGGACAGCGCGGCGAGCAGGTGCTGGAGTTCAAGGCGATGGTACGGGCGCTGCACGAGGCGGGGATCGAGGTCATCCTCGACGTGGTCTACAACCACACCGCCGAGGGCGACCACATGGGGCCCACGCTGGGTTTCCGCGGCATCGACAACCGCTCGTACTACCGCCTGCACGACGGCGACCGGCGCTACTACCTCGACTACACCGGCTGCGGGAACTCCCTCAACGTCCGCTCGCCGCACGCCCTTCAGCTGATCATGGACTCGCTGCGCTACTGGGTGCTGGAGATGCACGTGGACGGCTTCAGGTTCGACCTGGCCTCCGCCCTCGCCCGCGAGCTGCACGACGTCGACCGGCTGAGCGCCTTCTTCGACCTGATCCAGCAGGACCCGGTGATCTCCCAGGTGAAGCTGATCGCCGAGCCGTGGGACGTGGGGCCCGGCGGCTACCAGGTGGGCAACTTCCCGCCGCTGTGGATGGAGTGGAACGGCAAGTACCGCGACAGCGTGCGCGACTTCTGGCGCGGGAGCGGGTCCGCGCTGCCGGAGTTCGCCTCCCGGCTGACCGGGTCCGCCGACCTCTACGCCATCTCGGGGCGCCGCCCGGTGGCCTCCATCAACTTCGTCACCTGCCACGACGGGTTCACCCTGACCGACCTGGTCTCCTACGACCACAAGCACAACGAGGCCAACAAGGAGAACAACCGCGACGGCACCGACGACAACCGGTCGTGGAACTGCGGGGCCGAGGGCCCGGTGGAGGACCCGGAGATCGTGACCCTGCGCCGGCGCCAGCGCCGCAACCTCCTGGTCACCCTGTTCATCTCCCAGGGCGTGCCGATGCTGCTGGCCGGCGACGAGATCGGCCGGACCCAGCACGGCAACAACAACGCCTACTGCCAGGACAACGAGACCTCCTGGGTCGACTGGTCGCTGGTCAGGAGCGAGGGGGACCTCCTCGACTTCGTCAGGAGCCTGTCCAAGCTGCGACGCGAGCACCCGGTGTTCCAGCGGCGCCGCTTCTTCCACGGCCACAAGGCCGACGACGGGACCCGCGACATCGTCTGGCTCACCCCGGCCGGCGAGGAGATGACGGCCGGCGACTGGCACACCGGCTACGCCAAGTCGCTGACCGTCTTCCTGAACGGCGACGCCATCACCGAACCGGGCACGCGCGGCGAGCGGATCGCGGACGACTCGTTCCTGCTCCTGATCAACGCCCACCACGAGGACATGTCCTTCGCCCTGCCCGAGGCGAGGTACGGCAAGCGGTGGCAGCGCGTGCTGGACACCGCGGACGACGGTCCCGGCGAGGCCCCGTTCGCCTCACCGGGCGCCGAGGAGTCGTGGCCCGCCGAGGCCTCGGTGGAGGTGACCGCGCGCTCGGTGCGGATCCTGCGCTGCCCGCGCCTGTGACGCCGTATCCCCTTGCCCTCGCACTCCCCCGCCCCCGTGTCCCTCAGGGCCCGTGTTGTCAGGGCCCGTGTTGTCAGGGCCCGTGTTGTCAGGGTCCGTGTTGTCAGGGTCCGTGTTGTCAGGGTCCGTGTTGTCAGGGTCTGTGTTCTCAGAGCCCGTGTTGTCAGACCCCGGACGCGACCGCGGCGGTGAGCAGGACGAGGACGAACGTCGTCAACCCCACGGCGCCGTGCAGCAGGACGGCGACCATGGGGAAGCGCTGCTCGGCGCCGCGCGCGTGGCGGCCACCGCCCAGCCAGCGGGTGAACATCGTGAAGCCCAGCAGCGCGGAGGCCGAGAGCACGCCGAACGACAACCAGGCGAAGAGCGGCTCCAGGGTGAGCACGTAGACGACCCAGCAGGCCAGGGCGGAGACCGCCAGGACCGGATGAGCGAAGATCAGCAACGTCGGAAACCTGGTGACCTTGGTCGCCTGCTGTCGCAGCCCTCCCCTGGAGAGCCACACGTACAGCAGGTAGATCCCGACGATCGCGGTGATCAACCATGTCACGATCGCGACAAGCCCCACACAGCCCTCCCGTGTCTCCCAGGATGAATCATGTATCGGGAGCCGACCGAAGTCACTACAAGCCGTCACAACCGTTATCGACCGCACAGGGAAAGCTCACAGACCGCCTCCGCGCGAAGGTGAGGCGGCCGTCGCGCGAGGGCGGGACGACCTACGTGCGGAGGTGGGCAGCCTACGTGCGAAGGCGGGCATAAGGCTCCGCGCGGAGGTGGGCAGCCTACGTGCGGAGGTGGGCAGCCTACGTGCGGAGGTGGGCAGGCGCCGTGCGAAGGTGGGGCAATGCGCCTCATCCATCCTGAGAGCTCGGCCGAGGTCGACCTCGCGCGGGCCTACGCCTACCCGACCGGCCAGTGCCTCCGGATCAACATGGTCGCCAGCGCCGACGGCGGGACCTGGCTGAAGGGATTGTCGGGCGAGCTGTCCGGCAGGGGCGACCGCCAGGTCTTCTGGGTGCTTCGCGGGCTGGCCGACGTCATCGTGGCCGGGGCCGCGACCGTGAGGGCCGAGGGGTACGGCCCGGCACGGTCCAGGCCGTCGTGGCGGGGGCTGCGCGAGGGCCGCCCGGCCGTCCCGCCGGTGGCGGTGATCACCCGCGGGCTCGACCTCGACCTGTCGGGCCCGCTGTTCGCCGAGGCGGAGCCGGACGCGCGGACGATCGTCATCACCTGCGAGGCCGCGCCCAGGGAGCGCCGCGAGGAGGCCGCCAGGCACGCCGACGTGATCGTGGCCGGGGACGAGCGGGTGGATCCGGCGCTGGCGATGCGCGAGCTCGCTGAGCGCGGCCTGAGCCGGGTGCTGTGCGAGGGCGGCCCCAAGGTCAACGCCCAGCTGGCCGCCGCGGACCTGGTCGACGAGCTCTGCCTCACGGTGAGCCCGGTGCTGATCGGCGGGGACGCCGCCCGGGTCCTCGACGGCCCCTCCTCGCTCGCGCGCCTGCGCCTGGCCCACGTCCTGGAGGACGAGGGGTTCCTCTTCACGAGGTACGTCCGGCGGCGCGAAGAGGCCGTGACCCTGTGACCCCGTGACCCCGCGACTCCGCGACTCCGCGACTTTCGCGACCTCGTGCACCGGGACCAACCGGCACCGTGACCCCGGAGCTCGGCGACACCGCGACACCGCGACGGGGCTTCAAGGAAATTCCGTGATCCGCGAGGCCGGAACGACATCCGTATGGACATCACCGTAAAGAAACGATATATCTCGAATATGCCTCGAACCTCTTCCTCCGGTGACGAACTGCGCGCCTCGATCGAGGCCCGCCGCGACCTCGGGCCGGAGTACGAAGACTCCCTCGTCGAGGGTTTCCTGGAGAAGATGGACCAGGAGATCGACAAGCGGGTGGACGACCGGATCGCCGCCCGCGCGCGCAAGGAGAGCCCCGCGGTCCGTCCCTCCGTGGACGCCGGGCAGCGGCTGGCCCTGGCGATCATCTCTCTCGGGCTCGGCGTGCCGGGAACGATCGCGGTGTCCTTCTCCGAACTGGGCGACTCGCTCCTCGGGTTCATCCTGGTGCTCATGTGGGTCGGGATCATCAGCGTGAACGTGTCGTTCACCCTGGGACGACGCCGTCAGGGCTGATCCCCGCCGCCCGCTTCCGCGCAGGGGAACACGCCCGGGAGATCTCCGGTGGCGGGGACGGAAGCGGGTGGGTCCGCCCCGGAGCCGCCTCGGCGGCGGGACCGGGCACTCAACGGGACGGACCGCACAATCACCTGCCGTACCCACCGGTGTCCGGGCGCTGGCGCGCCACCCGAACGGTGGCATCGTGGCCGATCCGCGGCATGCGGGACGACCGACAGATGATCTCACCCCTCAACGGGAGGGTTAATCACCCTCCACATATTTAAAGACGCCAAAACGGTCATCAAAGGATGCTTCGCCCGTCAAGATTTTTCCAGGCGTACCGGCCGGGCGTCCCGCTCCCGCGTCCGCTCCGGCGACCGCATAGGCTGGTGCGATGGACAAGGTGGTAAAGAGCGACGCCGAATGGCGCGTCCAGCTCTCTCCCGAGGAGTTCCACGTGCTCCGCCAGGCGGGGACCGAGCGTCCCTTCACCGGAGAGTACGTCGACACCAAGACAGTGGGCGTCTACAGCTGCCGGGCCTGCGGCACCGAACTGTTCCGGTCCGACACCAAATTCGACAGCCACTGCGGCTGGCCCAGCTTCTACGAGCCGTCGAAGTCCGAGGCGGTGACGCTGATCGAGGACCGCTCCATGGGCATGACCCGTGTCGAGGTCAGGTGCGCGACCTGCGACTCGCACCTCGGTCACGTGTTCCACGGCGAGGGCTACGGAACCCCCACCGACGACCGCTACTGCATCAACTCCGTCTCGCTGAGGCTGGAGCCCGTCGAGTAGGCTGCCGGATCACCCACAGAAGGCCCCGCCGGACCGGCTCTGGCGGGGCCTTCACGCGCTCGGGCAGTCACATCGCCCCATCCGGGAGGTTAGCCGACCACCAGGAGGGGCAAAGCGAGATGACGCCTAGTACCCGCACATCTCCGTAGCGTGTTCGCCTAAGGAGGCCCCGTGCATCTCCGCCACAGATGGGAGATCATCGAGACCATCGGCCGGGTGGTCACCCAGCGCTGCTCGATCTGCGGCAGGACCCGGGTCCGGGTGATCTCGGCGGCACGCCGCGTCGACTATCGCGGACTCGGGTAGGTGAGGCGGCAGTCGGAGTCGTCGGGGCCGAGGATGTTGGCCAGGACCGGGTTGCCGTTCTCCCCGAACTCGGCCTGGACGAAGACCACGGGGCTGGGCACGCCGAGCTCTCCGACGAGATAGTCGACGCCCGCCTCGCAGAGCTTGATCGCCTGCTTCGAGTTGTTCGCCGTATCCGGCAAGTCCGTATATATCCGCAGATAGCCGCCGACCATCCGGATGTCCTTGACCCGCTTGGTCACCTTGCGGCTCTCGAAGTAGGCCACCGCCTTCTTGTCGGTGTGCTTGGAGGGCCCCGAGGCCTCGGTCTCCCTGTCCTTCTGGCGCTTCTTCTCGGTCTTGGCCCGCTGCTTGGCCGCCGCCTCGCTCTCCTTGCCCTTCGCGCCCTTGCCGTCCACCTCGGCGGCGACCACCCCACCGGCCGCGGGAGCCCCGGGCGGCGCCAGGGCGGCCACGCCGCCGGGAACCGGTGCCCGGGCAGTCCCGCCCGCGGGGTCCGCCCCACCGGAGAACCACACGCTCACCCCGAGGGCCCCCACCGCGAAGGCGGCGACGGCCACCGAGATCTCAAGCACGTGCGAGCGCGACTTCTTCCTCCGGCGCCCCCGAGCACGCCGCCTGGACCGTGCCAGACCTTCGCCCCTTTTCACCCATGGCCTCACATAGACAGGTGATTTTCCCCGAGTATGACAAAGCCAAGTAACGGTAAAGAGACCTTCGCCGAATTATTTTTCACCCCGACGCCACAGGGGACACGCCCTTCACCTCGCGAAACTCCCGGAGCTTCCGGGGCTTCCAGGAGCCCTGAGGACTTCCCGAACCCGCGGAGTTCGGGGGCTCGCGGCTTTCACGAAACTCACGGGACTCACGAGGCTCACGGGACTCACGAGGCTCACGGGACTCGCGGGGCGGGCGGGTTCCGCGAGGCTCACGGGACCGGCGTACTCGCGGGGACGGCGGGTTCACGGAGATCACCGCACGGCGCCCCCCGCCGCCGGGCCGGCCCGGCGGCGGCAGAGGAGCGTGCGACAAAGAGCGTGCGCCGGAGGGGCGCGTGACGAAGGGGCGCGAAGGCTACGGCAGCGTCGCGACCAGCTCGCTCAGCGGCTTGCGGACCCCCGTGAAGAAGGGGATCTCCTCGCGGGTGTGCCGCCGGGCCTCGGCGCCGCGCAGGACGCGCATCAGGTCGACGATGCGGTGCAGCTCGTCGGCCTCGAACGCCAGCATCCACTCGTAGTCGTTCAGCGAGAAGCAGGCGACGGTGTTGGCCCGCACGTCGGGATAGTCGCGGGCCATCCTGCCGTGCTCGGCGAGCATCCGGCGGCGGTCGGCGTCGTCCAGCAGGTACCACTCCAGGGAGCGCACGAACGGGTAGACGCTCACGTACGCCCGCGGCTCCTCCTCGGCCAGGAAGGCCGGGATGTGCGACTTGTTGAACTCGGCCGGGCGGTGCAGCGCCATCGCCGACCAGACCGGCTCGGTCAGCTGCCCCAGGCTGGTGCGGCGGAAGCGTGAGTAGGTCTCCTGCAGGTCCTCGGCCGTCGGGGCGTGCCACCAGAACATGAAGTCGGCGTCGGCGCGGAAGCCCGCGACGTCGTACAGGCCGCGGGTGACCACGTCCTTGCGCCCCATCTGGGCCATGAGCTCCTCGACCTCGGCGGCCATGCCCTCGCGGTGTCCCGGGCAGCGCTCCTTCACCCTGAAGACCGACCACATCGTGTAGCGGATCACCTGGTTCAGGTCGCGCGCCTTGGGCCGCGGGTTCCCGTCCGTCATCGTCACCCCTTTGTCAACGAATCGGTGCTGTCCCGCCATTCTCCCGTGGGATCGAGGTGGTCGAGAATCCGGGCCGCCGCGGTGCGGGCGGTGGCGACGCAGGCGGGGATGCCGAGGCCGTCGTAGGCGGCGCCGCACAGGGCCAGGCCCGGCTGGTCGGCCGCGGCGGCCCGGATGCGGGCCACCCGGTCGAGGTGGCCCACCTCGTACTGCGGCAGGGAGCCTCCCCAGCGGGTCACCCGCGAGTCGCGGGGCAGCCCGCGCACGCCCATGACCTCGACCATCTCGGCCATCGCCAGCGCGACCAGCTCCGCGTCGTCGCGCTGGAGCACGGCCTCCTCGCCGATCCTGCCGATCGAGCAGCGCAGCAGGACCAGGTTCGGATCGCTACCGGCCAGGTGCGGCCACTTGACCGAGCTGAACGTGGCGGCCTTGATCGGGCGCCCGTCGACGGCCGGGACCAGGTAGCCGCTGCCGGTCGGCGGCCTGGGGAACGCTTCGCGCGGATAGGCGAGGGTGACGATGGCCATGCTGGCGTACTCGATCCGGGCCAGCTCGGCGGCGGCCCGGGGCACCTCCGCGGCGAGCAGGCGGCTCGCCGCGGGGGCCGGTACGGCGACGATCACCGCGTCGGCCTCGACGGTCTCCGGGGCGGGGACGGGACCGGTGACCAGCAGCCAGCCGTCCTCGGTCCTGCGCAGCTCCCTGACCGTGACCCCGGTCCTGATCTCGGCCCCCGAGGCGGCGGCGACGGCCTCGGGCAGGCTGCCCATCCCCCGGCTCAGGGTGGTGAAGACGGGCCCGGCGTCCTTGGGGGCGTCGTCGGCGATCTCCTTGGCCGCGGTGAGCAGCGACCGCTCGGACCTGGCCGCGATGGCGATCCTCGGCATGGTCGCGTCCAGCGAGAGCCGTTCGGCCCTGCCCGCGTAGACGCCGCCGAGCAGCGGCTCGACGAGCCGGTCGACCACCTCCTCGCCCATCCTGGCCCGGATGTAGGCCGCCACCGACACGTCGTTGGTGACGCGCGTGGCCGGGAGGATGTGGTCCAGCGGCACCCTGGCCAGGCCCGCGGGGCTCAGGACGCCCGACCTGGCCAGCGCGAGGACGTCGGAGGGCACGCCCATGACGTGCCCCTCCGGCATGGGCCGCAGCGCGCCCCTGCTCAGGATGCCCGCCTTGGTGGTGCCGGGAAGCCTCAGCTCCTCGCCCAGCCCCACCATCCTGGCCAGTTCCTTGCCCTCGGGCCGCCGGGCGAGCATCGCCTCGGCCCCCGCGTCCATCGCGACGCCCGCCACCTCGGTGGCGTGGAGCTTGCCGCCGATCCGCGGGGCGCCGTCGAGGACGGTCACCCTGAGGTGCTCGCCACGCCCCCGCAGGTGCCACGCGGCGGCCAGCCCGGCGATCCCGCCGCCGACGACCACCACATGCCTCCGCTTGCCTTCCATGACCCCAGACCGTACCGGTCCCCCCTGCCGCCCGCGCATCCCGCCCGGCGCCCCTGGCGCCCCCGTGACCCGACGGCGCGCAGAACGTGACGCCATCGTGACTGCCCCTCGCCGAACCCGTCCACGGCGGCCCTCGTCATGATGTTCATGAGCAGATTCCGGTACGGCCCGCGCCTGGCGGCCCCCCTGGTGGGCCTGGCGCTGTTGGTGTCCGCCTGCGGGGGCAGCGAATTGCAGAGCACGTCCGGCGCCGCGGCACCCGCCGCCGACTTCGACGCCGGCGGCTCCCGCGTACGTGCCCCCGAGGCGGAGTCGGCCGCCAGGGACGACGCCATGAGCAAGGACGCTGTGTCTCAGGCGTCCCCGGCGTCCCCGGCCGGCCCCCGGGACACCGCCCAGGTGCAGGTGGTCCCCGAGGACCGGGCGATCGTCTACACCGCGGAGATGACCATCAGGGCCAAGGACGTGACCGCCGCGTCGGACCGGGCCCGGCAGATCGTCACCACCGCGGGCGGCTACCTGGCCAGGGAGAGGTCGGACGCCCACTCCAACGGCGAGGGCTCCGCGACGCTGGTCTTCAAGATCCCCCCGGGGAGCTACCCGGGAACGCTCGACCGCCTGGGCAAGGACCTGGGCACGCGCGAGTCGCTGCAGCAGAACACCAAGGACGTCACCGAGCAGGTGGCCGACGTGGAGAGCCGGCTGAAGTCGGCCAGGGCCGCGCTCGACTCGCTGCGCACGCTGCTGAAGCGGGCCAACACCATCGGCGAGGTGCTCGACGTGGAGCGGGAGGTCTCCAACCGCGAGAGCGAGCTAGAGTCCCTCCAGGCCAGGCAGCGGACCCTCGCCTCGCAGACGAGCATGGCGACGCTGACGCTGAACCTGGTCGGCCCGGCGGCGGTGGTCGAGAAGGAGGAGGACGAGCCGTCCGGCTTCCTCGCCGGCCTGCGGACGGGATGGAGGGCCTTCGTCACCGCCGCCAAGGTCGGCCTGACGCTTCTGGGCGTGCTGCTCCCGTGGCTGGTCCTGATCGGCCTGCTCTGGCCGGTGCTGGCCTTCCTGCTCCGCCTGCGCCGCGGCAGGCGGGGGCCGGTCACCCCCGCGCCCTCGGCCCCGGCTCCCGCGCCGGTCGAGGGCAAGCGCGAGGACGAGGACGAGGAGGACGAGGACGAAAGGGACGGCGACGAGGGGCCCGTCCCCGTGAGCCCGAGAAAGGACGGCGCCCCCGAGTGAGTGCCCCCGGCTGAGTGCCCCCGGGTGAGCGCCCCCGGGGATGTGGATCGGCCGGGCGGGTCCCCGGGCGAGCGGTCCCGGGTGAGCGCCCCCGGGGATGTGGATCGGCCGGGCGGGTCCCCGGGCGAGCGGTCCCGGGGAGCGAGCGGGTCAGCGGGCCGGCCCCCGGGGGCGGGCCGGTCAGCGGGCCGAGGCCTCGTGGACGAAGTCGGTGAGACGGGCCAGCTGGTCGGGGTCGGTGCCGGGCAGCACCCCGTGCCCCAGGTTGAACACGTGGCCCTCGGTCTTGGCCGCGCGGGCGAGGATGTCGCCCGCGCGGCGCTCGACGACCTCCCACGGGGCGAGCAGGATCGCCGGGTCGAGGTTGCCCTGCAGCGCCTTGCCCGGGCCGACCCGCGACGCGGCCTCGTCGAGCGGGACCCGCCAGTCGACGCCCACGACGTCGGCCCCCGCCTCGCCGAGCAGGCCGAGCAGCTCGCCGGTGCCGACGCCGAAGTGGATGCGCGGGGCGTCGGAGGCGGCCAGGCCCGCGAAGATCCGGCTGGTGTAGGGCAGGACGAACTCCCGGTAGTCGTCGGGCGAGACCGCCCCCACCCAGGAGTCGAAGAGCTGGACGGCGGAGACCCCGGCGGCGAGCTGCACGTGCAGGAAGCCCAGGGTGATCTCGGTCAGCCGGTCCATGAGGGCGTGCCACAGGTCCGGCTCGCCGTACATCATGGCCTTGGTGTGGTCGTGGTTCTTGGAGGGGCCGCCCTCGATGAGGTAGGACGCCAGCGTGAACGGCGCTCCCGCGAAACCGATCAGGGGGGTCGCGCCCAGCTCCCCCGTCAGCGCCCGGACGGCCTCGGTGATGTAGGAGACGTCGTCGGGCTCGATCGGGCGCAGCGCCTTGGCCGCCTCGGCGTCCCTGATCGGCGCGGCCACGACCGGCCCGACACCGGGCTTGATGTCGAGGTCGACGCCGATCGCCCTGAGCGGCACGACGATGTCGCTGAAGAGGATGGCCGCGTCCACGCCGTAGCGGCGGACCGGCTGCATCGTGATCTCCACGACCAGCTCGGGGGTGGCGCAGGCGGTGAGCATCGGCACCCCCTCGCGGAGCGCCCGGTATTCGGGCAGCGAGCGACCGGCCTGGCGCATGAACCACACCGGGGTGTGGGAGACGGGCCGGCGGCGGCAGGCACGCAGGAAGGCGGAGTCGGCGGGCTCGGAAGTCACCCCACCAGGGTGCCATGTCAGGGGACCGGTCGGCTCCCCAAGGCCGCCGACCGGTGAGACCAATACGAAATCACCGGCTATTCAATGAGATCGAACCGCACACCACCCGGGCACTACCAAGTGATGACAATGATCGCGTCTTACCGGTTTTGAGAGCTTCGTCCACTGAAATCCGATGTTGGTACGCGGGAGGTGACATCACGCGGAGCGAAGCGATCATGTTTCCGGGTACAGTTCCACCCATCGGCGATCCTGGCCCGGCCCCCGGCTGGTCCAAATGTTCGCCAAGTCACCGCGCGGCATCGATTCCCGCACCACTTTGGGGACACGCCGAGCACGCTGCGCGGAAATGTCGGCGCGACGTGCCAACGTCGGACCACGACCCGACGAAAGGCCCGTGCGATGTCCACCATGTGGAGTTCACCCGAACATCGCGGTGAGCACCGTGCCTCCTGCGCCCGCGGGCGGGTTCCCGAACCACGACCCCACTCCGGCGATCACGGCCGGGACGGGCACCGGGAACGGCCCGGCGCCGGACGGGTCCGCGCCAGGCGCGGTCACGCGCTCTTCCTGGGAGTTCCCGTCGGCGGGGTCGCCTCCGCCCTCCGCAGGCCGCCGGCAGCGGCTTGATCGGTCCCCATGGCTCCTACACACACCCCAGTGGTCCCCATGCGCTCAGTTTCGACCTACGCTTCCGATATGACCGTCGGTGACGCGCCGCCCGCTCCCGCCGCCTTCAGGCGCGCGGTGGCGAGCTTGCGCCCCGCGGAGGTCAGGCCCGAGATCGAGCTGGAGGACATCCCGGCCCCGCAGCGCCTGGCCCCCTACTCGGCCGCGATCGGCGCGTCGGTCTACCGAGACGACGACGAGCTCGCGGTCGGTCGCCTCATCGTGCTCTTCGACCCCGACGGCCAGCGCGGCTGGGACGGCCAGTTCCGGCTCGTCGCCTACGTGCGGGCCGACATGGAGCTGGAGATCACCGAGGACCCGCTGCTCGGCCCGGTCGCGTGGAGCTGGCTCACCGAGTCGCTCGACGCGCACGACGCCGGATACGCCGCCGCCGGAGGCACCGTCACCCGGGCGGTCTCCGAGGGCTTCGGCAACAAGGCCGAGGACCCGGTGACCACCGAGCTGGAGCTGCGCGCCTCCTGGTCACCGTTGCAGGAGGACCTCTCGGGCCATGTCGCCGCCTGGTGCGACCTGATGTGCCTCGCCGCGGGCATACCACCCCTGCCACCCGACGTGGCGGCGCTGCCGCCCCGCCGTCGCGAAGATCCGGAGCCCTTCAGAACGTGACCGATGAGACGACCGTAGTCCCGCTGCTGGAACCTCGCGAGGGAATCCCACCCGTCGTCGAGGACCCGGCCGCTCTCGCACGCGTGGTGCGTGCCTTCGCCGAGGGCACCGGCCCCGTCGCCGTCGACGCCGAGCGCGCCTCCGGCTATCGCTACAGCGGCCGCGCCTACCTGGTCCAGCTGCGCCGCGCCGGCGCGGGCAGCGCCCTGATCGACCCCATCCGCTGCCCCGACCTGTCGGGGCTCGACGCGGCGCTGGCCGACGCGGAGATCGTGCTGCACGCGGCCTCCCAGGACCTGCCGTGCCTGGCGGAGGTGGGCTTCCACCCGCGCGAGCTGTTCGACACCGAGCTGGCCGGCCGGCTGCTCGGCTACGAGCGGGTCGGGCTCGGCCTGATGGTGGAGAACGTCCTCGGATTCAGGCTGGAGAAGGGCCACTCCGCCGCCGACTGGTCCACCCGCCCGCTGCCCGAGGACTGGCTGCGCTACGCCGCGCTCGACGTCGAGGTCCTGATCGAGCTCCGCGACATCCTGTACGAGGAGCTGGCCTCCAGCGGCAAGCTGGCGTGGGCGCGGGAGGAGTTCGCGGCCGTGCTCGCGCACAAGGCCCCCGCCCCGCGCTCCGACCCGTGGCGGCGCACCTCGGGGATCCACAAGGTCCGCTCGCTGCGCGGGCTGGCGGTGGTGCGGGAGCTGTGGACGCTCCGCGACGGGCTCGCCCGCGAGTCCGACGTCGCCCCCGGCCGGGTCCTGCCCGACTCGGCGATCGTCACGGCCGCCCTGGAGCTGCCCCGCACCACCAAGGCGCTCACCGACATCCCGCCGTTCACCGGCCGCAGCGCCCGGCGGCACCTGCGCGACTGGCTGGCCGCGATCGGCACCGCCCGCTCGCTGCCCGACGCGGAGCTGCCGCAGCCCAGCACCCCCGGCGACGGGCCGCCGCCGGCCAACCGGTGGATGGACCGCGACCCGGTGGCCGCCCGCAGGCTGGCCGCCGCCAGGGCCGTGGTGGCCGCGCTCGCCGACGAGCACCACATGCCCGCGGAGAACCTCATCCAGCCCGACGCGGTGCGCCGGCTGACCTGGGAACCGCCCCCGGTCATCGACGACGAGGCGGTGATCGCCCGGCTGCGCGAGCTGGGCGCCCGCGAGTGGCAGATCGGGCTGACCGCCCATCCGATCGCCAAGGCGCTGCTCCGCCTGGAGATCAAGGGGCAGGCGTGAGAGCCCCCGCCTTTACAAAGTAGATCATTAATCGTTCGTCCCCGAGCCCGAGCGGCAACGCCCCGCTCGGGCCGGGCCCTTCGCCTCATGGAACGTTCCAGCTCAGCTCGGGAAGGCCGCCGGAAGGGACCACAACGCGAGCCTTTCCGCCTCGTCCTCCTCCGCGGACGGCTCCGTCCGCACGTAGGGAATGGCGCACCACACCGTCCGGCCCAGCCCCGGGCCGTGCTCGCGGGTTCCCCAGCGCCCGCCGGAGAGCCGGTCGACGATGAGCAGGCCGCGCCCGCGCCTGGCCCCGGGGGGCTGGTCCGCCGGGATGTGCGGGACGCGGGAGGCGGAGCCGGGATCGGAGACCTCGACGTGGACGGAGTCGAGGGTGGCGGTCAGCGTCAGCCCGATCAGGTCGTCGACCAGCCCGTGGTCGGCGTGCTCCACGGCGTTGGCCAGCAGTTCCGAGACCACCTGGACGACGTCCGGCAGAAGGACGTGGTCCGGGCCGAGGGCCTGGCGCGTCTCGCGGCGCGCCTGCCCGACCGACTCGTAGGCGCTGTCCAGAAATACCTCCGCGAGCTTTCCCGTTTCCATGCCCGAAGCCCTCCAGCCGGTCTCACGAATCGCCGTCGTCACGTCCGCCCCCGTGGGGATCCCCCCACAGGACGACTACCCTTCGTGTCCGGCTCGACACGCGCCCGCCCCGCGCTTCCGGGCCCCTGCCGGGCGCCCGGGAGGGAACCCGTGACATTCACCCGCACCGATCTCGATGTCGGCCTCTCCCGGGAATGCGATTCGGTGTGGAGTCCGGCGGGCACGCGACGCCGCCGGATGCCATGAAACCGGCGCGATCACCCTCCCGACGACGCCACGCCTCCGCGAGGCGGGCCCCGGTGTCACCGGCCGCCTTCGTGACCGCGGACACCGGGCGCGTTGCCCGTACCCTCGCGCCGGTGTGGCGGAGGTCACGGGAGAGCGCTTCGACGTGCTCGGATGCCCGGGAGAGCCGTTCCGGGGGAACCTGGTCCCTCTCGTATCCTGGGGCCATGGCGTATCCGGTGACAGAGATGGACGACACCGCCTCCGGCACGTGCGAGCAGGGCCGCGCGCTCATCCGCGACGTGCTCGAACGGATCGGCGACAAGTGGTCGGTGGTCGTCATCTGCCGGCTGGGCGGCACCACCCGGCGGTTCAACGAGCTGCGCCGGATGAGCGAGCCCATCACCCAGCGCATGCTCAGCGCGACACTGCGTGGACTGGAGCGGGACGGCCTGGTGACGCGGACCGTCCACGACACCACCCCGCCGCGGGTCGACTACGCGCTGACCCCGCGCGGGATCAGCCTGCTCCAGGTCGTCCGCGACCTGGCCGGATGGGCGGGAGACAACGCCGCCGGGATCGTGGACTCCAGGACGGCCTTCGACGCCCGATGACCCGGGCGTCCCCGGACTTCCCGAAGGCCGTCCGGCACGGGCGCCGTCGCACCGGCCGTACGGCACAGTCGGCCCGGCCGGGCGACTGCGGGCCCCCGAAGGCCGTCCGGCGCGACGACGGCGTCACGCCCGCGGGGGCGACTCCCCCGAACCCCGTACGAGGAGCTCCACCGGCACCGTCACGCGGCGGACCGGGCGGCCGGGGTCGGCGATGCGGGCCAGGAGCATGTCGATCGCGGTACCGCCGATCGTGGTGGCGTCCTGGGCGACCACGGTCAGGTCGGGACGCAGGCTGGTGGCGAGCTCGGAGTCGTCGAACCCGACCACGGCGACGCCCTCCGGGCCGCCCCGGAGGCAGCGCAGCACCTCGACGCTGGTGGTGGCGTTCCCCGTGACGACGGCGGTCGCCGGGGACGGTCCCGACAGGACCGCGCGGACCGCCGAGGCGATCCGGTCCGGCTCGATCCTGCCGGGGTGGACCATCCCGTCGGCGGGGGCGCCGTGCGCCGCGAGGCAGCCGCGGAAGGCCGCGGCCCGCTCGTGGCCGGTGAAGATGCGCTCGTCGTCGCCGATGTAGGCGATGCGCTCGTGGCCGTGGCGGACGAGGTGCCCGAAGGCGAGCTCGATGCCCGCGACGTTGTCGGAGAGCACGCAGTCGACGTCGAGGCCGTGGACGGGCCGGTCGACGGCGACGAGCGACAGGCCCGCGTCCAGCTCGGGGATCAGGTAGTCGTGCCCGCTCCCTATGGGTTCGAGGATGATCCCGTCGAAGCGGCGCCGGCACATCGACATCACGACGTCGCGCTCCAGCCGCTCGTCGTCCTCGGTCGAGGCGGCCAGGACCATGAGCTTGGCCGCGCGCGCCGCGCGCTCCAGGGCCTGGAGCACGGGGTTGACGTGCGAGAGCTGCCGGACGGCCGCCCCCAGGGTCCCGGTGACGCCCAGGCGCAGCTGGCGGGCCCGCTCGTCCGGCTGGTACTCCAGGCTGGCGATGGCGGCGTGGACCCTGGCGACCAGCTCGGATCCCACGGTGGGGTCCTGGTTGACGACGCGGGAGACGGTGCGCAGCGCCACCCCGGCCTCGCGCGCCACATCGACCATCGTCGGCCGGCGACCTCGGCGCTTGCCGTTCACAGTGCCCTCCATGCCCTCCGTGCCCGCCATACCCGCCATGTCTTCCACACCCTCTTTACCCTCCACGCCCGCCGAGAGGCGACCGGCTCGGTCCGGCGTGACCAACCCGTTGCCGAGCCCCCTCTTGAAACCTGGCGGTAACACCCTACCCTTCGAGATAACGTTATCTCGCCTCCGCTTCACGAACTCGAAGCCGGAGCAAGGAGGGCTGCGCTTTGCGTAGATCAATAGCATTTGGCCTGGTCACCCTGCTCACCGTGAGCGGGTGCGGCATGGGTGCCGAGGCAGGTAGGCCCGCCGCCGGCGGAAACGTCACGCTGAGCTTCCTGGTGTTCGAGACGCCGAACCTCGACGCGGCGTTCTGGGACGCGGCGATCGCGCGGGCGTCCGCGAAGGTCCCCGGCGTGACCATCAAGAAGCTGGTGACGCCGAACGTGGACCGGACCGGCTACGCCAAGCAGCTGGACGCCTCGGGGAACCTGCCGGACATCCTGCAGTCGGTCAACCCCGCCGGGTTCGCGCAGGCCGGCAAGTTCGCCGCCTTCACCGCCGAGGAGCTCAGGAACTTCGTCGCGCCGACCGCGGGCGCCGTCGCGGGCAAGGTCTACCAGCTGCCGTACAACACGCAGGTCATCCCGGTCGTCTACTACAACAGGACCAAGTTCGAAGAGGCGGGCATCACCGAGACGCCGACGACCTACCAGCAGCTGCTGGACGTCTCCGCCCGGCTGAAGGCGAAGAAGATCACCCCGTTCGTGGTCGGCGGCGGCGGCGCGGACACCTGGGCGGACATGTATCCGCTGACCGGCACCGTCGCCACGGACGTCTACGCCAAGACCCCCGACTGGCTGACGCGGCGGGCCGCCGGGTCGGTGAGGTTCACCGACCCCGCCTTCACCTCGGCCGCCCAGAAGGTCGCCGACCTGGCGAAGCGGGGCTACATCGACCCCGCGGGCCTGAGCCGCTCGTACGCCGACACCGAGCAGGCCTTCCGCGACGGCAAGGGCGCCATGTACCCCATGGGCTCCTGGTTCGCGACCTCGGCCGACAACAAGAAGCCGGACTTCGAGATCGGCGCCTTCCCCTGGCCCTCCGACGACGGCTCCCTGGTCGTGCCGACCTTCACCGGCGGCGGCACCTCCGTCAGCGCCACCGCGGCCGACGTCGCCCTGGCCAAGAAGTGGGCGCTCGCCTTCGACGAGGACCGGGCGAACAACGACGCGTTCGTCAAGGCCGACGGCTCGATCCCGGCGATCAAGGGTTACACGCCCCCGGCGGACATGGGCCCCGTCTACAAGGCGACCGTCGAGATCTACGAGCGGGGCATGAGGGAGAACGCCATCGTCAACGCCTTCTCCCAGGAGACCGGCGACGGCTCACTGCCCCCGGGCCTGGCCGACAAGACCGCTGTCGCGGTCCAGGACCTGATCACCGGCGAGAAGCCGACCTCGGAGTTCACGGCCTACCTGGACGACCAGTGGGCGAAGGCGACGCAGTAGCGCCATGACACGCACGCCACACGGGGTGCGCGGCGAGGGCCCGCCCGCGGCGCACCGCCCGTCCTCACCTCCTCCCCAGACCTCCCAGAGCTCGCAGACCTCCCAGGGCTCTCCCTTCCGGGACGGCCCGGCCCTCGCCGTCGTCCCCGTCCGCGACCGGCCCCCGCGCGGCCGGCGGCGGGTGAGAGGCAGGATCACCACCTTCGCCCTGTTCGCCCTTCCCGGGCTGCTGGCGTACCTGCTGTTCGTCCTGGTGCCGATCGGCATGACGGCGTACCACAGCCTGACCAACCGCAACCCGTTCAACCCGCCGACCAGGTGGGTGGGGCTGCGCAACTACGCCGAGCTGCTGGGCGACGCCGAGTTCCTCCGGGCGCTGGCGAACACCGTGGTGGTGACCGTCATCGTGATGGTGCTGGCCAACGTGGGCGGCCTGCTGATCGCGCAGCTGCTCGACCGGCCCACCCGGCTCTACGTCGCGCTGCGGGGGGTGTTCTTCACCCCCGTGGTGCTGAGCTCGGTGGTGGTCAGCGTCATCTGGCAGGTCGTCCTCACCGACGACGGCCTGCTCAACTCCGCGCTGCGCGGCCTGGGCGTCGAGGACCCGCCCGGCTGGCTGTCGGACCCGGGCATCGCGCTCTACACGATCGCGTGGGTCATCACCTGGCAGATGCTCGGCTTCTGCGTGGTGGTCTACCTCGCGGGACTGCAGGGCGTGCCGCGCGAGCTGCAGGAGGCGGCGGCCATCGACGGGTGCGGGCCGCTGGCCCGGTTCCGCAACGTCACCTGGCCGATGCTCGCCCCGGCGCTCACCATCAACACGGTGATGCTGCTGATCACCGGGTTCAAGGCCTACGACCAGATCCAGGTCATCACCAACGGCGGGCCGGGCACGGGGACCACGACCACCATGGCCTTCCAGGTGGTGCAGACCTCCTTCAACGGCAACCGCGTCGGCTACGGCTCGGCGATGGCCACGGTGATGCTCGTACTGGTCGCGTGCGTCTCGGTGCTCGTGCTCCGCGTGCTGCAACGACGTGAGGTGACCCGTTGAACGACACCCGCGTCCCCTGGCTGCGCCCGGTGATCGCCCTGTTCGTCGGCGCCGTGTTCTTCATGCCGCTCTATCTGGTGCTGGTCAACGTCTTCAAGCACGGCGCGGACATCGTGCCCGACCCGGCGGGCCTCCCCTCGCCGCCGACCCTGGACAACATCGCCGCCGTCCTGTCGCGGCCGGACAACCTGTTCGTGTACGGCCTGGTCAACAGCATCGCGGTGACGGCGATCTCGATCACCGCCCTCACGGTGCTGTCGGCGATGCTCGGCCACTACATCGCCCGTTCCCGCCACCTGCTCGCCAAGGTGGTGACGGTCACGCTGCTGTGCGGCCTGCTCATCCCCTCGCCGGTCATCCTCGCCCCGATCACCATGGTGCTGCGGGAGCTGGGCCTGATGAGCACGGCGCCGGGGCTGATCCTGGTCAACCTCGGCTACTACGTGCCGTTCGGGGTGCTGCTCTTCATGGGGTTCGTCAAGTCGGTCCCCCTGGAGCTGGAGGAGGCCGCCAGGCTCGACGGCGCGAGCACCTTCCGCACCTTCTGGCAGGTGGTCTTCCCGCTGCTGCGCCCGGCCTCGGCGAGCGTCCTGATCTTCCTCGGCGTGTGGATCTGGAACGACTTCCTCACCCCGCTGATCGTCCTGGGGCCGGACAGCGGCACCACGGTCACGGTCGGCGTCTACCGGGCGATCGGCGAGCACCAGTCGGACTTCGGCTCGGTCTTCGCCTTCATGTTCCTGGCCACGCTGCCGATCCTGGTCTTCTACCTGGCCCTGCAGAGCAGCTTCGTCAAGGGCCTCACCGGCGGGGCGATCAAGGGCTGAGCAGCCCCTCTTCCTCCGGCAGCCGCCTCGTACCCGCACGCCCTCCCCCGTCCCGACCACGCGAAGGCTCCGAATGTTGACGATCGGCTCCGTGGAGTCCACCGAGCTCTTCACCGGCCCGCACGACGATCCGTGCCAGATCCTGCGCGTCCGCACGGCCGGGGCCGGCCCGTCCGGGCGGCTGGACGTGACGGTCACCGGAGGGGCGCACGGCACGCTGTCGTCGTCTGCGGGCTCCGGGCTTCTTGAGGTGCCGGTGCGTACGGACGCGCCGGCCGGCTCGCGGGTGGAGGTCACCGTCGAGGTGGCGGCGGGGGGCGAACGGGCCGTGGCGTCCGGCACGCTGACCGTGGCCGAGCCCGGCTGGACCGTGCACATGGTGTCGCACTTCCACTATGACCCGGTGTGGTGGAACACCCAGGCCGGCTACACCAGCGAGTGGGACGCCCAGCCCGGCGCCCAGCCCGACCGGATGAGCTTCCAGTTCACCGGCTTCCACCTGATCGACGCGCATCTGGAGCTGGCCCGGCGCGACCCGGACTACCGTTTCGTGCTCGCCGAGGTCGACTACCTCAAGCCGTACTGGGACACCTTCCCGGAGAACCGCGAGGTCGTCCGGCGCCTGATCGCCGAGGGCCGCCTGGAGATCATGGGCGGCACCCACAACGAGCCGAACACCAACCTGACCGGCGCGGAGACCACGATCCGCAACGCCGTGTACGGCATGGGCTTCCAGCGCGACATTCTCGGCGGCGACCCCGCCACCGCCTGGCAGCTCGACGCGTTCGGGCACGACCCGCAGTTCCCCGGCCTGATGGCCGACGCCGGGCTGACGTCGAGCTCCTGGGCGCGCGGCCCCTTCCACCAGTGGGGGCCCAGCCTGACCATGGGCACGTACGACACCCCGCAGGCGGAGCCCGCGGGCATGCAGTTCCGCAGCGAGTTCGAGTGGATCTCGCCGAGCGGCCGGGGCCTGCTCACCGCCTACATGGCCGCCCACTACAGCGCCGGGTGGTCGATGGACTCCGCGGAGACCCTCCAGGACGCCGAGGAGTCGGTCTACCGGCTGTTCCTGCGGATGAGGACGGTGGCCGCCACCCGCAACGTGCTGCTGCCCGTCGGCACCGACTACAGCCCGCCGAACAAGTGGGTCACCGCGATCCACCGCGACTGGAACGCCCGCTACACCTGGCCCCGGTTCGTGAGCGCGCTGCCGCGCGACTTCTTCTCCGCGGTCACCGCGGAGCTGGCGGCCACCGGCAGGCGGCTGTCGCCGCAGACGCGCGACATGAACCCGATCTATACCGGCAAGGACGTCTCCTACATCGACACCAAGCTCGCCCAGCGGGCCGCGGAGAACCTGCTGCTCGACGCGGAGAGGTTCGCGACGCTGGCCTGCCTGGCGGGGGACGCCGCCTACCCCGAGGCCGCGCTGGACAAGGCCTGGCGCCAGCTCGTCTACGGCGCGCACCACGACGCGATCACCGGGACCGAGTCCGACCAGGTCTACCTGGACCTGCTGGCCGGCTGGCGCGAGGCGTTCGACCTGTCGCGGACCGTCCACGACGCCGCGCTGCGGCACCTGTCGGCCCGCGTCGACACCCGGGGCGAGGGCCGTGCCGTCACGGTGTTCAACGCCCTGGCCTGGCCGCGCACCGACGTGGTCCGCGTCACCGTGCCCGCGCCGTTCCACGGTGTCGTGGACGACGCGGGCGAGGCGGTGCCCTCGGCCGTCGAGCACCTCGGGGACGGCACCGCCGAGGTGGTGTTCGTCGCCGCCGGGGTGCCCTCGGTCGGCTACCGCACCTACCGGCTGGCCACCGAGTCCACAGGCGAGGTCTCGCGGTGGCGGACGGTCGACACGCTCACCATCGCCAACGAGTACCACCGGCTCACCGTCGACCCCGAGCGCGGCGGCTGCGTGCGGAGCCTGGTCGACCTGGTGGCCGGGCGCGAGCTGCTCACCCCGGGCGGGCTGGGCAACGAGATCGTGGTGTACGACGAGTACTCCGAGCACCCGGTCTTCCGCGAGGGCCCCTGGCACCTGCTGCCCAACGGCACCTCCGCCGGCTCCGCTTCAGCCCCCGCGCACGCGGTCGTCGCCGAGGAGTCGCCGGCCGGCCGGCGCGTCACGGTCACCGGGGCGGCCGGGCCGCTCACCTACACCCAGGTCCTCACGCTGTGGCACGGGATCGACCGGGTGGACTGCGTGACCCACGTCGACACCTTCGACGGCGACGACAAGCTGGTGCGGCTGCGCTGGCCGTGCGCCGTCGCCGGGGCGCTCCCCGTCTCCGAGGTGGGGCACGCAGTCGTCGGCCGCGCGTTCGCCCACCCCGACGTCGACACCGCCCGCCACCCGTGGACCCTCGACAACCCGGCCTACCAGTGGTTCGGGCTGAGCTCGGCGGCCAGGGTCGCGCTGCGCGACGCGGACGGGGTCTCCGCGGGGCTGCGCGCCATCGGGATCGCCGAGATCGTGGTCCCCGAGGAGGACGACACCGCCCGGCTCGGGCGGCCGCTGGCCGTCGCCCTCGCCCGGTCGGGGGTGACCGCGACCTGCTCGTACGCGGCCGGGAACCGCTACGGCCTGCTGGCGTTCGACTCGAACCTGCCGGACGTGCGGATCGCCGTCGGCGGCCCGGAGCGGAACGCGTTCACCGCGGCCGTCCTGGCGGCCGCCGGTGACCGCTACCGCGAGGAGTTCGACCGGCAGTTCGCGACCGGCGGCCGGGCGCTGCTGTGGATCCCGGCGGGCCGGGGCCCGGCCGAGCTGTTCGTGCCCGACGCCGACCTGCGGGCCCCCGCGGACCTGCCGGTGCTCGTCATCGCGGCGCACGACGTCGAGGAGGCGCTGGCCGGGGTCGTCGCGGACCTGGCCGACTCCCGGATCGAGGTGACGCAGCCGCGCGAGCTGTCGGGGGAGGGCTTCCTCGACGACCGCACCGTGGCCGTGCTGAACCGGGGCGTGCCCGGCTTCGCCGTCGACACCGAGGGGCGGATGCACCTGTCGCTCATGCGCTCGTGCACCGGCTGGCCATCGGGGGTCTGGATCGACCCGCCGAGGCGCACGGCGCCCGACGGCAGCGGGTTCCAGCTCCAGCACTGGAGCCACTCCTTCGACTACGCGCTGGCCGGGGGCGAGGGCGACTGGCGCGAGACCGGCCTGGTGGCCAGGGCGCACGACTTCAACCACCCGCTCCGGGCCGTCGTCGAGGACGCGCACCCCGGCCCGCTGCCCGCCTCCGCGTCGCTGCTGTCGGTCGAGCCTCCCTGCGCGGCCGTGCTCGCCGCGTTCAAGGCGGGCGGCAACCCGGCCGCGCGCGGCGGCGGGCGCGCCGCCGACCCCCGGCGGGGCGTCAGCGCGCGGCTGTACGAGCCGCACGGCCGCCACGCCACCCTGCGCCTGAGATCGCACGTCCCCTTCGTCCAGGCGGCCGTCGCCGACCTGCTGGAGGTGGAGGGCAGCGCGGCCAAGACGCTGGACGGCGTCCTGCACGGGGAGATCGGCCCCGGCGGCGTCACGACGTACGCCCTGCAGCCGCAGGTCGCGGAGCTGGGCACGGGCGGTGAGGCGCTGGGTCCTTCGGCGGAGGTCGCGCAGCCGGTCTTCTCCCGTTACTGGCTGCACAACAGGGGGGCGGCGCCGCTGGGCCACCAGCCGGTGAGCGTCAGCCTGCGGCCGTCCGGCGAGCCGGGGGGCGGGTCCGGGCTGCTCGTGACGCTGGCCTCCGACCTCGTCGACACCGACGCGGAAGGCCGTCTCAGGATCGTGGTCCCGCCCGGCTGGGACGCCGACCCCCGCGACAGGCCGGTGCTGCTGGGCCCCGGCGGCTGGACCTCCTTCGAGGTGGGCCTCACCCCCGCCCCGGACGCCGGCGCGGGACCGCACGTGGTCGCCGCGCGGCTCGCCTACGGCGGCCAGGTCCACGAGGACGTCCTCTTCGTGGACGGGCGCGGCCGTCCGGTACCGGGCGGGCAGGCCGGGCCGCTGGAGGCCGAGCTGCCCGGGGAGGGCCTGACCCTCGCACCGGGAGGGAGCGGGCGGCTCACCGCCGTACTGCGCAACCACGCCGGTTTCGGCATCAGGGGCGAGGCTCAGGTGATCAGCCCGTGGGGGACGTGGGACGCGGTGCGGACGGCGTCCCATCCCCTCGCGGTCGCGGCGGGCGGCGGCGCGGAACTCCACGTCGACGTGACCGTACCGGCCGGGGCCAGGGCGGGATCGTGGTGGGTGCTGCTCAAGTGCATGTGGTTCGGCAGGGTCTCGTACTCCCCGGCGGTGCCGCTGCGCGTGCGGGCCGCCGGATGACCGCCGCCGGCGCCGGGGAGACGCCCCTGACCGGTGCGCGGATGTCTGAGGCCGCCGTACGCACCGGAGGGACCACCACGCACGTCCACGGGATGTCCGAGGCCGCCGTACCCACCGGAAGGAGCGGCGCGCACGACCACGGGACGCCCCCGGCCGCCGTACCCGCTGGAAAGACCACCGCGCACGTCCACGGGACGTCCGCGGTCGCCGCCTGGGTCGGGGGGACGCCCGTGACCGTGGCCCGGGTCGAGGAGCGCGTCCGGCTGCTGCGGGCGGGGCCGCGCGGCCCCCTGCTGCCCGCCGACGGCACGACCGAGGGCCGCCAGCTGCGCCGCTGGGCCGTCCAGCTGCTCGTCACCGAGCGGGTCGTCGCCGACGAGGCGGCCCGGCGCGGCCTGGCGGCGGCGACGGCGACGGCCTGCGGCCCGCCGCTGGAGCTGGACGCCACCGCGCGCCTGGAGCTCGGGAGCGTGCTGGCCGCCGTCCTGGCGGCCGACCCGCTCGCGCAGGCCCTCTACCGGGAGATGACCTCCGGCGTCACCGTCGGCGACCGCGAGGTGGCCGCCTACTACGCCGCCAACCAGGACAGGTACCGGGGCCGCCCCGCCCGCATGGTGACCCACCACCACGACGACCGGCCGGTCAACGGCGGCCGCCGCTACCTGGTGCGCCAGGGCGAGTTCGCCGAGGCGATCGACAGGGCGCTGTTCGCGGCGCCCGAGGACGCCGTCGTGGGCCCGATCGAGCGCCACACCTTCGTCACGGGCCCGCTCCAGGCGGGCACCGTCACGCTCCTGCGGGCCGCCCCGCGCATCAGGGCCGACCTGCTGGAGGCCGCCCGCCGCCGGAGCTTCGCGCTGTGGGCGGACGCGCGGTGCGCGCGGGCGGTCCTCCTGCCGGGCTTCGAGCACCCCGGTGACATCCGCCAGCCCGACCACACCCACCGGCACTGACCCCCGAGGCCCCGCCGCCTCAAAACCCCGAAGCCCCGAAGCCTCGCCGCCCCGAAGCCTCGCCGCCTCGAAGCCCGAAGCCGACCCGATCCCCGACGACCAGGAAGGAGCCGCCGCAGACCCGTACCCACCGCCACCGGCCCGGCGGCGACGAGCCCCGGGATCAGCGAAGACACCACGAAAGGGACACCCCCCGTGAGCGGAACAAGGCACCCCCGTCTCAGGCACCTCCTCCCCTCCGCGCTGGCCGCCGCGCTCGTGGCCACGCTCGTCACGGCCACCCCGGCCCGGGCCGCGACCCCCTCCCCCGCCCAGCAGTGGACCGAGGTCCAGCAGCTGCTCTCCGGCATCAAGGGCAGATGGACCGACCAGGCCTACACCGGCGCCGTGTCGAACACCGTGCCGGGCACCGCCCTGCTCGGCAACGGCGACGTCGGCGTCACCTCCGCCGGAGGTGACGGTTTCAAGACCTTCCACATCACCAAGGGGAACTTCTGGGCGGGCAACCCCAACCCCTCCCTGGTCTCCCTGGGCTCGGTCTCCATCTCCCCCGACGGCGGCACGGGCTCCTCGGGCAACCTCGCGCTGGGCGCGTCGGCGACGGCGTCCAGCTCCCACCCGAGCTTCCCGCCGAACCGGGCCGTCAACGGCGGCTGGGGCTCCGGGTACGAGGGCTGGGTCTCCGAGGTCGGCAAGCCCCAGACCATCACCCTCGACCTCGGCTCCGCCAGGACCTTCACCCGCTACGTCCTCAGGCACGACTCCGCCGCCCGCCCCGCCGAGACGGCCAACAACACCAGGAACTTCACCGTCTCGGTCAGCTCCGACAACAGCACCTGGTCCACCGTGGACACGGTGACCGGCAACACCGGCGCCGTGAGCGACCGGACGATCGCCTCGGTGAGCGCCCGCTACGTGCGGCTGAACATCACCGAGCCGACCCAGGGCACGACGCCGGACTCCGCCGCCAACCCCCGCGCGCGCATCGGCCAGATCGAGCTGTACGGGGCCGGAGGGCCCACCCAGCCGTCCGGCCCCTTCCTGGAGGAGCAGAACATCCTCAAGGGCGAGATCGACACCACGATGACCATCGGCGGCGTGCCGGTGGCCATGAAGACCTGGACCGCGGCCGGCGACAACCTCGTGGTCACCCAGATCCGGTCGCTCGGCTCCGCCACGGTGCGGCTGAGGGCGCAGACCTCCGCCGGATCGCCCGCCCCCAGGACGGGCTTCACCAACACGGCGGGCGTCTCGGGCACCACGACGTGGGCGACGCGCCAGACCCCCTCGGGGTCGAGGTGGGTCTCCCGGGCCTCTCTCGCCACCCGGCTGGTCGGCGCGAACCCCGTGGGGAGCCCTGCCGCCTCGGGCGCGGCGGCGACGACGGTCTTCGACCTGCCGCCAGGCCAGACCGTCCGCGTCGTGACGGCCGTCGCGGGCGGCGGCCAGAACCCGGCGGACCCGGCACCGGCCGCCCGCGCGCTGGCGGACGGCCAGAGCGGAGGCTCGCTCGACACGCTCTACAACGCGCATGTGGAGTGGTGGAAGCAGTACTGGCTGAAGTCGTACGTCGACCTCGGCGACGACGTGCTGGAGAGGTTCTACTACGGGTCGCTGTACCTGATCGGCTCCTCCAGCCGCGCGGGCAAGACCGCCCCGGGCCTCTACGGCGTCTGGGCGACCACCGACTCGCCCCAGTTCAGCGGTGACATGCACCTGAACTACAACTGGATGGCCAACTTCTACGGCGTCTACTCCAGCAACAGGCCCGAGCTCGCCCTGCCGTACTACGACCTGGTGCAGGCCTACCTGCCCGAGGCCAGGCGGCGGGCGCAGCAGGACCTGAGGCGGGTCAAGCCGGACTACGTCGGCGCCCGCTTCCCCAGCGGGGGCGTGCCGAGCGGGGTGCTCTTCCCCGTGGGCATCGCGCCCTTCGGCGCGACCGCCGACGACAACTACCACCAGCAGGTGGTCAACTCGCTGTTCACCGCCTCGCAGTACATCGCCTACTACGACTACACCCGGGACCGGACCTTCCTGACGTCGAAGGCGTACCCCTTCATGAAGGAGGTCGCCGCCTTCTTCCAGCACTATCTGGAGTACGACGCCGGAGCGCAGCGCTACAACCTCTACGGCGGGCCGCACGAGGGCACCTGGGGACGCAACTCCAGCGCCGACCTCGGGCTGCTGCGGAACCTGCTGTCGACGCTGGTCGACGCGAGCGTGGAGCTCGGCGTCGACGCGGGCGACCGGGCCACCTGGACGAACATCCTGCAGCGCCTGGCGCCGATCCCGACCACGACCCACAACGGCAGGCGGGTCTACGCGCTGGCCGACCCGGGCACGCTCAGCGACGGCCGCGCGATCCGGCCGGGCGACAACACCGTGAACCTGGAGTTCATTCACCCCGGCGAGGCCCTCGGGATCAACTCCCCGGCGGCCGACCGGCAGACCGCGATCGACACGCTCGACGCGATGAACTCCTGGGGCCAGGACAACAGCTTCCCCAAGGTGTTCACCCAGGCCGCGCGGGTGGGCTACCCGGCGCAGAGCCTGATCGACAGGCTAAAGAACGAGATCAACAACAAGCTGGACGCCAACCTGCTCGTCCGGGACCCCCACCACGGCATCGAGAAGGGCGGGGCGATCGAGGCGGTCAACAACCTGATGCTGCAGAGCGACGGCGGCGTCATGCGAGTGTTCCCCGTGTGGCCCGCGAACAGGAACGCGAGCTTCGTCAAGCTGCGGGAGAAGGACGCCATGGTCGTCTCCGGCGCGTTCTCCGGCGGGCGCGTCACCTACGTCGACATCACCAGCGAGGCGGGCCGCCAG
The DNA here is from genome assembly GCF_059358815.1 of Streptosporangium nanhuense. Taxonomy (NCBI): domain Bacteria; kingdom Bacillati; phylum Actinomycetota; class Actinomycetes; order Streptosporangiales; family Streptosporangiaceae; genus Streptosporangium; species Streptosporangium nanhuense. The sequence goes on along the minus strand of NZ_JCADBG010000001.1, from coordinate 170,397 downwards.
GTACGCCTGCAGCACCCCTGGCCCGGCCGGACGATCGTGGTCAACCGGGTCGGCGGCGGCACGGTGGCCCATACCGTCAGCGGCAACGTGATCACCTTCCCGACCCAGGCGGGCGCGACGTACACCATCGCGGCCCCCTGACCTTCGCCCCCCTCCCCTGCCGTAGGGCCTGACCGGTGCCGGCGGCGGCCGGCGCGTGCCGGGGAGGTCCGGGGAGGTCCGGGGAGGTCCGGGCCGGGGCGCGGGACCTGGCACGGGAGCTTCCCGCCACGCGGGCGGCGGGCGTCCGGACCCCTGATCAGAGGGTCCGGACGCCCGCCGTTCTCACGAGGGGACGGAGCGGGACGTTCAGCAGCTCGCGAGCATGCCCTGAAGGGCGCTCTTCTCCGAGCTCTGCAGGGTCAGCTTCCAGTAGTACTTCACCTGGATCCACGCCCTGGCGTAGGTGCAGTCGAAGCTTCCCAGCGGCGGCTGCCACGTCGAGGGGTCCTGGTCGCCCTTGGCCTGGTTGACGTTGTCGGTGACCGCCCACAGCTCGGGGCCGCCCAGGTCGTTGGCGTAGGACTGGCGCTGCGCGCTGGTCCAGGCGTAGGCGCCCGAGCGCCACGCCTCGGCGAGCGGCACCATGTGGTCGATGTCGACGTCGCTCGCGGCGGTCCAGGTGGCGCCGTCGAACGGGGAGTACCAGCTGCCGGAGGTGGGCGCGCAGCTGGAGTTGACGACCACTCCCGTACCGTCCCGCTTGAGCACCGTCTCGCGGGTGTTGCAGGCGCCGCTGATGGTGATCCAGTGGTTGAACAGCGACCGGTCGTAGGAGGACTGGTTGGTCTCCGCCGCGACGGTGAGCGTCGCCAGCCTGCTGGCGGCGGTGGCCGCGGAGGGAATGTTGGGCGGGGTCGCCGACGCGCTTCCCGTTGTCAGGGAGACGGTGAGGAGAATTGCCGTGAGGGTGGCGGCAATCCCGGTGACGACTCGTTTCACGAGTGGCCCCTTCTGTCGCTCCACCTCGGCCAGTCGGGGGGTCTGGGCACGGCGAGAGGAGGACAGACGGAACGTCTCAACTCATGACAAATGCGGAAATGTCATGGTTTGACGACGAGTCAGGACGCGCTTGGTCGGATACTGCCTTGGTCCGTGATCGGACGCGTTTGATCTGCGATGACATGGCGCGCGGAAAAGCGCGGGCTCCCCTTTCCCTCCGAACGCGCCGTGAAGATTGCGTGAACGCCGGAATCCTCGCGGGGATCAGCCGGAGAAAAGGACCGTCCTCGCGGGGTTCAGCCGGAGGAAAGGACCACCTCGATGTCGTCGGCGCCCGCCAGCGTCTCGGCCAGCCGTTCCCGCTCCGCGGCCTCCAGGGGGATCGCGCGGACGCGGGCCAGCAGCTCGCCCGCCCGCTCGCGGTCGGAGAGTGCCAGGGCCATCTCGGCGCGGTAGAGGAGCGCCTCGACGAGGTCCGCCTTCGACGCGTCCTCGGCCCGCGCCAGCGCGCCGTCGAGGATCTTGGCGGCCTGCCGGGGGTCGCCGCGGGAGTCGCCCATGACGACGGCGTTCCGCACCGCCGTGGCGAGTTTGCTCGCCGGGGGTTCCTCCGCCTCCTCGGGCGCGGCGGAGGGGAAGATCCGGATCCAGTTCCCTCCCGGGTCGACGACCGTGAACCCGGCGAGGTTGTCGGCGTTCTTCCGCTTCCTCGGCCGGGTTATCCGGGGGATCCCGGAGACGGGGAGTTTTCCGTACGCCGACCGCACGCCCTCGGCGAAGGCGCGGAAGAGAACCCCGGTGTCGGGGACGCTGATGATGCAACTGCCGTAGGAGTCCTCCGGCCTGAAACCCGGGATGCCGCAGAACTGCAGGTGGATGTCCTCCCGCCGCAGGCCGAGGCAGGGGTACGGGCGGTCCTGGCGATAGGTCCTGGTGAAACCCAGCGCGAGGTAGAACTCCTCGACCTCGTCGATCGATCGGCAGGGCAGTATCGGCACGGTTATCTCGTTGGCCATCTCGCTCCTCCGGATATGCAGTAGTCAAATTTTACTACTGGCGCGTCCGAGTGTAGCGGCGACCTAAGGAAGATGCCTCCTGGGTTGTCACGCTCCGCGGGGAGATGCCCCACCCGGAAGCCCCACGGAAACACCTCACGCGCGAACGCCCCGCACGGCCCTCTCAGGACGCGTGCGCGTCCTTCTCCAAACGTTCGATCAGCCCGCGGGTCCATTCGGCGCCGCTGCCGGAGAAGTGCGTCCACAGGCGCATGATCTCGGCGGTCGGCTCCCAGTCACCGGAGTCGGCGCCCTCGGACGTCCAGTGGCGGGCGACCTCCGCCCGCCAGCCGTCGAGTGCCGCCAGCCGCTCCTTCAGCAGCGCGAGCGCCTCCTCCCTGGGCAGGCAGTCGAGGAAACCCACCCCGGCCGTCAGCTCGTCGATCTTCTGGTCGTGCCTGGCCAGGGCCGTGCGCAACATGGCCAGGAACTCCACGTCGCCTTCAGCGGTGAGCTCGTACTCCACGCGCGGCGGCCCGCCCGCGACGCTCGGCGCCAGCTCGTGGGCGCGCAGCAGCCCCTGCTTGGCCATCTGCCTGAGCGCGTGGTAGATCGAGCCGGGCTTGGCGGTGGACCACTCGTGCGCGCCCCAGCTCTCCAGGTCGGCGCGCACCTGGTAGCCGTGCGCCCGGCCGCGTTCGCGGACGGCCCCGAGCACCAGCAACCGAATGGCCGACACCCTGCCCCCATCTCCGAACGGTCGGTGATCCGGAGTTTACCGGCCTCGCGGACGCCCCCCAGCTCACCCCTCCTTTCCCCTGACGCTTGCAGCGGGCGGGACGGCTGCCGTACCGTGGAAAGGAAAGCGCTTTCCACCTGGAGGTCGGAGAAGAATGTCCCCCCAAAGCATCGGCGTCGTGATGAACGGTGTCACGGGCCGCATGGGCTACCGCCAGCACCTGGTCCGATCGGTCCTGGCGATCAACGAGCAGGGCGGCGTGACGCTGTCAGACGGCGGGAGGGTTCTGCTCAGGCCGGTGCTGGTGGGCCGGAGCGCGGAGAAGCTGGAGAGGCTGGCGGGCGAGCACGGCATCGCGGACTGGACCACCGACCTCGACACCGCCCTCGCGGACGACACCAACCTGATCTACTTCGACGCCCAGGTCACCCAGGCCCGGGTGAAGGCCGTGCTCGCCGCGATCGAGGCGGGCAAGCACATCTACGCGGAGAAGCCGACCGCCGAGACGTACGAGGACGCGCTGGCGCTGGCCGAGGCCGCGACCGCGAGAGGGGTGAAGAACGGCGTCGTGCAGGACAAGCTCTTCCTGCCGGGCCTGCTCAAGCTCAAGCGCCTGATCGACGGCGGCTTCTTCGGCCGGATCCTGTCGGTGCGCGGCGAGTTCGGCTACTGGGTGTTCGAGGGCGACTGGCAGGACGCGCAGCGCCCGTCGTGGAACTACCGCACCGAGGACGGCGGCGGCATCGTCCTCGACATGTTCCCGCACTGGGCGTACGTGCTGGAGAACCTGTTCGGCCGGGTCACCTCGGTCTACGCCCAGGCCGTCACCCACATCCCCGAGCGGGTGGACGAGCGGGGCGAGACCTACCGGGCCACCGCCGACGACGCCGCCTACGGGGTGTTCGAGCTGGAGGGCGGGATCATCGCGCAGATCAACTCCTCCTGGAGTGTCAGGGTGAACCGCGACGAGCTGGTGGAGTTCCAGGTGGACGGCACGCACGGCAGCGCCGTCGCGGGCCTGCGCGACTGCCGGGCCCAGCACCGCGCCGCCACCCCCAAGCCCGTCTGGAACCCCGACCTGCCCGCCACCGCCCGCTTCAGGGACGGCTGGCAGGAGGTGCCCGACAACGCGGAGTTCGACAACGGCTTCAAGATCCAGTGGGAGCTGTTCGTCCGCCACGTGGTCGAGGACGCCCCCTTCCCCTACGACTTCGCCTCGGGCGCCCGCGGTGTGCGCCTCGCCGAGCTGGGCCTGCGCTCCTCCGCCGAGGGCCGCCGCCTGCCGGTGGAGCCCTGATGGCCGCCCTGAGGATCGCGCTGCCCGGCGGGGAGCACACCCTGCGCGAGCCGGTCACCTGGACCAGGCCCGCGGGCCCGGCGGTGAGCCGCGTCGTCTACGCCGCCGCCCACGTGGTCGCCGACCCGCTGGGCGACAACACCCCGGGCTCCCCCGCCGCCGTCGACTGGGACGCCACCCTGCGCTTCCGGCACCACCTGTGGTCGTACGGGCTGCGGGTCGCCGACGCCATGGACACCGCCCAGCGCAACATGGGTCTCGACTGGGCGGCCACCCGCGAGCTGATCCGGCGCAGCGCCACCGAGGCGAAGGCCTTCGGCGACCCGGCGGAGCTGGTGGCCTGCGGCGCGGGCACCGACCAGGCCCCGCACGCCCGGACCCTGGACGAGATCGTGGCGGCCTACACCGAGCAGATCGAGACCGTGCGGGACGCGGGCGCCGGGGTCATCGTGATGGCGAGCCGGCAGCTGGCCGCGATCGCGCGGGGCCCGGAGGACTACCACCGGGTCTACGGCGAGCTGTTCTCGCGGGTCGACCGCCCGGTGATCCTGCACTGGCTGGGCGAGATGTTCGACCCGAACCTGGCGGGCTACTGGGGCTCGCGGGACGTGCCCGAGGCCACCGCGTCGTTCCTGTCCCTGATCCGCGACCACGCGGCGAAGGTGGAGGGGGTCAAGGTCTCGCTGCTGGACGCCGAGCACGAGATCGGGCTGCGCGCGGCGCTGCCCGAGGGCGTGCGGCTCTACACCGGCGACGACTTCAACTACCCCTCGCTCATCAAGTCGGGCAGCCACGCCCTGCTGGGCATCTTCGACGCGATCGCCCCCGCCGCGGCGGCGGCCCTGGAGGAACTCGACGCCGGGGACCTCGGGCGGTACGACGAGATCATGGAGCCCACGGTCCCGCTCTCGCGGAAGATCTTCGAGGCTCCGACGTACAACTACAAGACGGGAATCGTCTTCCTGGCCTGGCTCAACGGCCACCAGGACGCCTTCGCCATGGTCAACGGCGCCCAGGCGGCCCGCTCCCTGCCCCATCTGGCCGAGGTGTTCCGCCTGGCCGACGGGGCGGGGCTGCTGGCCGACCCCGAGCTGGCGGTCTCCCGGATGCGCTCGCTGCTGGCGGTGAACGGCCTGTGAGCGTGCGCACGGGCCGTTTCTCGCTGAACCAGTGGACCACCAAGCGCTGGACGGTGGCCGAGGCCGTCGACGGGTGCGTGCGGCACGGAGTCGAGGCCATCGGCCTGTGGCGGCAGGACGTCGCCGCGCAGGGCCTGGAGCAGACCGTCAAGCTCGTCGCGGACGCCGGGCTGCGGGTGTCGTCGCTGTGCCGGGGCGGGTTCCTCACCTCCGGCGGGCCCGAGGCCCTGGACGACAACCGCAGGGCGATCGACGAGGCCGCGACGCTGGGCGCCGCCTGTCTGGTCATGGTGGTCGGCGGCCTGCCCGGCGTGGTGCCCGGCGAGCCGCTGGGCACGATCTCCCGCGACCTGCCCGCCGCGCGGGAGCGGGTCGCCGAGGCGCTGGCCGTGCTGGCCCCGTACGCGGGCGAGCGCGGGGTGCGGCTCGCCCTCGAACCGCTGCACCCGATGTACTGCGCCGACCGGGCCGTGCTGTCCACGCTCGGCCAGGCGCTCGACCTGGCCGAGGCGCACCCCGCCGAGCAGGTGGGCGTCGTCGTCGACACCTTCCACGTGTGGTGGGACCCCCGGGTGCTGGAGGAGATCGCCAGGGCCTCGGGCCGGATCGCGAGCTACCAGGTGTGCGACTTCCTGTCGCCGCTCCCCGCCGACGTGCTGCTCGGCCGGGGGGTGATGGGCGACGGGGTGATCGACTTCGCGCCGATGACCCGGGCGGTGGCCGAGGCGGGCTACACGGGGGACATCGAGGTGGAGATCTTCAACGCGGACGTGTGGGCCGCGGACCCCGACGCGATCCTGGCCAGGGTGAAGGCCGCCTTCGCCGAGTTCGTCGGCGATTGACACGCGGTCCCCCGCCACGGTGTTCCGGGGGCGGGGGACCGTTCCAACACGCGGGAAAACGCGTTCGCGGGGCCCGGAATACCGGTTCACGTTGGAGTGACATGGCAGGTACTCGTACGGTAGGGGTATGACGACCGCAGAAAGCGAAGCCAGCCCCGCCGTACAGCGGCCGCCGGAACATGTGATGGCCGTACTGGAAGCGATCAGGGAGTGGGAGGCCGCCAACCCCGACTCGGCCCCCTCCGGCCAGGGAGAGGCGATCCTCTGGGCCCTGGGCAAGCGGGAGCAGGCGCCGATCAGCGGCCGCCCCACCAACGGATCCCCGCCCTCCCTCGCCGACGCGCGCGCCGAGATCGACGCCGCCGAGCGGGTTCCGCGCGAGGGCCGGGTCGTGCCGGCCGACGGGGTCATCAGCACCCTGAACTGGCTGATCGGCGCCAAGGACGGCCTGCCCATCCCCGGCCGCAAATCCTCGGAGGGCTGGGGACACCTGGTCGGCGGGCGCGGCGTGATCCTGCGCACCGAGGCCGAGATCGCCAGGATCGCCGAGCTGGCCCGCGAGGGCCGGCCCAACGCGGCGGGCGAGTGGGAGAAGGAGTGGTGCTCGGGCACCATCGCCGTCTGCGAGTGGGTCCTCGGCACCCGCAGGAAGTCCCCCGTCCGTAACACGCCCCGCCCCATCCACGGACCGACCGGCCTCAACCTCGGCATGGAGGAGAGCGCGGCCGAGGACGTGTCCCGGCAGCTCGGCCGGGGACGCCAGCACTCCCCCGGCTACGGCGACGGGGTCATCAGGACGATCCGGTGGCTGCGCGGGCAGCTCATCGTCCCGCCGGTCAACGAGCAGGGAAACCCCGTCTCCGGCGTGCGCTGACCTCTTCTCTCCCCTACGACACGATCGGCCCGGACACCGGCAGGTGTCCGGGCCGATCGTCGTGACGCCCCCTCGCCCCGGCCTCGTCCCGGCCGAAGGCGTGTCACCCCAGGCCGCGGGTGCTCTCCCTGAGGATCACCTCGCCGGTCACGCTCTCGGCCCTGGACTCCTGCGAGGGGTCGAGGGCCAGCTCCAGCGCGCGGGCACCCATGCCGGCGAGCGGCAGCCGCACGGTGGACAGCGAGGGGACCAGGTCGCGCAGGGTGAAGATGTCGTCGAAGCCCGCGACGGAGACGTCCTCGGGGACCCGGATGCCCCGGTCCCTGAAGGCGGCCAGGGCGCCCACCGCCATCACGTCGTTGACGGCGAAGACGCACGTGACCCCGGACAGCTGGGTGGCCGCCTCGTAGCCGCCCTCCCGGTCGAAGGAGCCGTGCAGGACGCGCGGCGCGGGCAGGCCGAGCTCCTCCAGGGCACCGGTGAACCCCTCCACCCTGTCCCTGGGCGCGATCAGCCAGTCGGGCCCGGCGAGGATCGCGAAGTTCCGGTGTCCCAGCCCGGCGAGGGCGCGGGCCAGCTCGGCGGCGCCCAGGCGGTTGTCCGGCACCACCGTGTCGACGCCGAGCAGGTTCTGGCCCACGCAGGCGACCCGGCCTCCGGACTCCCGGTAGTGGTCGAGCTCCGTCCGAAGGCGCCGGGTCGTCTCGGGGTCGGTGACCCGGGAGCCGACGAGCAGCACGGCGCGGACCCGCTGGGCGTTGAGCGTCGAGACGTAGGCGATCTCCCGCTCGGGGTCGCGGTGGGTCGTACCGATCATGACCATGAGCCCCTGGCTCTCGGCGACCCGCATGGCCCCGTCGGCGATCGCGGCGAAGTAGGGGTCGGTGAGGTCGTGGACGACCAGGCCGATCACGTTGCTGGCCCCCCTGGCCAGGGTCTGCGCGGCCACGTTGGTGCGGTATCCCAGCTCGGCGGCGGCCAGCTCCACCTTGGCCCGCAGGGAGGCGCCCACCTGTCTGGTGCTGCCGTTGAGCACCCGTGACGCCGTGGCGAGCGAGACGCCCGCCTGCCGGGCGACATCCTCAAGCGTGACCACCGACAACCTCCAGGAAAGCGTTTTCCAAAGTCTGCCAGAGTTACCCCCCGCCCCGCATCCCGGACACGGCCCGCGAGGTGGGGCCTCGCAGGCCCGCACACTCTTGGGGACAACTTACCCACCTCTCGCGCGCCCGGCCGCGCCAAGCGTTGTTACTGACGAGTAGCATGGTGGGGAAGCCATCCAGCAACGAGGAGCGAACCCCGTGCCTTCGTCTCGTGACGTCGTATTCGTCGACGGTGTGCGCACACCATTCGGCAGGTCGGGCCCCAAGGGCCTGTACGCCGAGACGCGCGCCGACGACCTGGTGATCCGCGTCATCCGCGAGCTGATCCGGCGTAACCCGAATCTGCCTCCCGAGCGTGTCGACGAGGTGGCCATCGCGGCCACCACGCAGATCGGCGACCAGGGCCTGACCCTGGGCCGCTCCGCCGCGATCCTGGCCGGGCTGCCCAAGACCGTGCCCGGCTACTCGATCGACCGCATGTGCGCGGGCGCGATGACCGCGGTGACCTCCGTCGCCGGTGGCATCGCCTTCGGCGCCTACGACGTCGCCATCGCCGGCGGCGTCGAGCACATGGGCCGCCACCCCATGGGCGAGGGCGTCGACCCCAACCCCCGCTTCCTGGCCGAGCAGCTCGTGGACGGCTCCGCCCTCGTCATGGGCATGACCGCCGAGAACCTGCACGACCGCTACCCCTCCATCACCAAGGACCGCGCGGACGCCTTCGCCCTCGCCTCCCAGGAGAAGGTCGCCAAGGCGTACGCCGACGGCAGGATCCAGCCCGACCTGGTCCCGACGGCGATCAGGTCGGCGGAGAAGGGCTGGGGGCTGGCCACGGCCGACGAGGCCCCCCGCCCCGGCACCACGCTGGAGGGCCTTGCCGGGCTGAAGACCCCCTTCCGCCCGCACGGCCGGGTCACCGCGGGCAACGCCTCCGGCATCAACGACGGCGCCACCGGCTGCGTCCTGGCCGCCGCCGACGTCGCGCGGGAGCTCGGCCTCACGCCGAAGATGCGCCTGGTCTCGTACGCCTTCGCGGGCGTGGACCCCGAGGTGATGGGCGTCGGGCCGATCCCGTCCACCGAGCGGGCGCTGCGCCTGGCCGGGCTCTCCATCTCCGACGTGGGGCTGTTCGAGATCAACGAGGCGTTCGCCGTGCAGGTGCTGGCGTTCCTGGAGCACTTCGGCATCGCCGACGACGACCCCCGGGTCAACCCCTACGGCGGCGCCATCGCCTTCGGCCACCCGCTGGCCTCCTCCGGGGTGCGCCTGATGACGCAGCTCGCCCGCGAGTTCGGCGAGCGCCCCGACGTCCGCTACGGCGTGACCACGATGTGCGTGGGCCTGGGCATGGGCGGAACGGTCATCTGGGAGAACCTCGGCTGGGAGGGCGAGAAGTGACGGACATCAAGACGGGCACCGCGGGCGGCACGGACATCGCGGAGATCTTCGCCGACGAGGTCGTCACCCGGGCGGTCGTCCGCGACGTGGAGCTGCCCTACGGGGCGGGCACCCTGGCCCTGATCACGCTGGACAACGGCTTCGACCACACCAAGCCGTCGACGTTCGGCCCCGGCGGGCTGACCTCGCTGGGCGAGGCCCTGGACGCGGTCGCCGGGCGCGGCGACCTGGCGGCCGTCGGCGTCGTCGGCAAGCCGTTCGTCTTCGCCGTCGGCGCCGACCTCAAGGGCGCCGCGCTGGTCTCCGAGCGCGACCAGGCCCTCCAGATCGGCAAGCTGGGACACGACGTGTTCCGCCGCCTGGGCGAGCTGGAGGTGCCGTCGTTCGCGTTCGTCAACGGCGCGGCGATGGGCGGCGGCCTGGAGGTCGCGCTGCACTGCACGTACCGGACCATCTCCTCCGGCGTGCCCGCCGTGGCGCTGCCCGAGTGCTTCCTCGGCCTGGTCCCCGGCTGGGGCGGCACCCAGCTGCTGCCCCGCCTGATCGGCCCGGCCGCGGCCGTCAAGCTGATCGTCGAGAACCCGCTCGCGCAGAACCGCGTGACCAAGGGCCGGGAGGCGTTCGCGCTCGGTGTCGCCGACGCGATGTTCGAGCCCGCCGACTTCCTGGAGGAGTCGCTGCGCTGGGCCGCCCAGGTGCTGCGCGGCGACGTGACGGTCACCCGTACCGACCACACCGGGGACGACTGGGCCAAGACGGTCGCCGACGCGCGCTTCCTGCTCGACATGAGGCTGCACGGCGCCTCCCCGGCCCCCTACCGGGCGCTGGAGCTGGTCGAGCTGGCCCGCACCGCCTCGCGCGACGAGGGCTTCGACGCCGAGGACCGGGCCCTGGCCGACCTCCTCATGGGCGACGAGCTCCGCGCCGGCCTGTACTCCTTCGACCTGGTCCAGCGGCGGGCCAGGAAGCCCGCCGGCGCCCCCGACAAGGCGCTGGCCCGCAAGGTCACCAAGGTCGGCGTCGTCGGCGCGGGCCTGATGGCCTCGCAGATGGCGCTGCTGTTCGCCCGCCGCCTGGAGGTCCCGGTCGTGCTGACCGACCTGGACCAGGACCGGCTGGACAAGGGCGTGGGCTACGTCCACGCCGAGGTGGACAAGCTGCTCGGCAAGGGGCGCGTCTCCGCCGACCAGGCCAACCGGCTCAAGGCCCTGGTGACCGGCTCGCTGACCAAGGACGCGTTCGCCGACGCCGACTTCGTCATCGAGGCCGTGTTCGAGGACATGAAGGTGAAGCGGAAGGTCTTCGCAGAGGTCGAGGAGGTCGTCTCCGCCGAGTGCGTGCTGGCCACCAACACCTCCTCGCTGTCGCTGACCGAGATGGCCTCGGGGCTGCGCCACCCCGAGCGCGTGGTGGGCTTCCACTTCTTCAACCCGGTCGCGGTGATGCCGCTGCTGGAGATCGTGCGGGGGGCGGAGACCGACGACGCGACGCTCGCCACGGCCTTCTCCGTCGGGCGGTCGCTGAAGAAGTCGTCGGTGCTGGTCAAGGACGCGCCCGCGTTCGTGGTCAACCGCCTGCTGACGCGCTTCATGGGCGAGGTCATCGGCGCCGTCGACGAGGGCACCCCGCTGGAGGTCGCCGACCACGCGCTGGACGGGCTCGGCCTGCCGATGACCCCGTTCGCGCTGATGCAGCTGGTCGGCCCCGCCGTGGCGCTGCACGTCGCCGAGACGATGCACGAGGCCTTCCCGGCCCGCTACGGGGTGTCGGAGAACCTCGCCCGGCTGGTCGCGGCCGGTAAGCCGGGCGTCTACGCGCCCGACTTCTCGCTGGACCCCGAGGCGGTGGCCCTCTTCACCGGCGGCACCTCACCGTCCACGGCCGAGGAGGTCCGGCTGCGGGCGCTGCGGGCGCTGGCCGAGGAGATCCGCCTCATGCTCCAGGAGGGCGTGGTCTCGGCTCCCCAGGACATCGACCTGTGCATGATCCTCGGCGCGGGCTGGCCGTTCCACCTGGGCGGCGTCACGCCGTACCTCGACCGGGCGGGCATCGCCGAGCCGCGCTTCCTGCCGCCGGGCGTGGCCTCGGTCCCCGCCTGACGTTCTTCCCGTACGGCTCCCCTGTCCTCCCGCGGTCAGGGGAGCCGTACAGCTCTACCGGGAGTGCTCCGACAGCCTGCTGTGCCGGTAGCCGTACCCGAAGTAGATGACGACCCCGAGCAGCATCCACGCCACGAACCTGAGCCAGGTCTCCACCGGGAGGTTGAGCATCAGGTAGAGGCAGGCGAGCACCGACAGGACCGGCACCAGCGGCACCAGCGGGGTGTGGAAGGAACGCGGCAGGTCGGGGCGGGTGCGGCGGAGGATGACCACCGCGATCGAGACCACCACGAACGCGAAGAGCGTGCCGATGTTGACCAGCTCGGCGATGGTGGACAGCGGCACCAGCCCGGCGAGGGCCGCGACGACGACGCCCATCATGATGGTGATGAGGTACGGGGTCCGGTACTTGGGGTGCACCTTGGCCAGCCCGCGCGGCAGCAGGTTGTCGCGGCACATGGCGAACATCACCCGCGACATGCCCATCATGAGGATCATCACGACCGTCGTCAGGCCGGCCAGGGCTCCGATGCTGATCAGCGACGCGGCCCAGGTCTGGCCGACCGCCTTGAACGCGTCGGCCAGCGGCGCCGCCTCGCTGAGCTGCCCGTAGGGCTGCATGCCGACGACGACCATGGAGACCGCGACGTAGAGCACCGTGCAGATGCCGAGCGAGGCCAGGATGCCGATGGGCAGGTCCCGCTGCGGGTTGCGCGTCTCCTCGGCCGCGGTGGCGACCACGTCGAAGCCGATGTAGGCGAAGAACACGATGGCCGCGGCGCTGAAGATGCCCAGCACCCCGAACGCGACCGGGGTGATCCCGAACAGCACCTGGATCAGCGGCGCGGACAGCCCCTCCACCGCGGGGGTGGGCTTCGACGGCGGGACGAACGGGGTGTAGTTGGCGGCCCTGACGAAGAACAGCCCCGCCACGACGACCAGCAGGATGACCGCGAGCTTGATGGTGACGATGACCAGGTTGAACCGGGACGACAGCTTGATCCCGACGACCAGGACCGCGGTGAGGATCAGCACGATCAGCGCGGCGGGCAGGTTGAACGCCGCCCCCTCCCCGGCGATCGCCCCGGGCAGCGTTACCCCCATGGACGCCAGCAGCGAGGTCAGGTATCCCGACCAGCCGACCGCGACGACCGCGGCGCCGAGCATCATCTCCAGCATCAGGTCCCAGCCGATGATCCAGGCGGGGAACTCGCCGAGGGTGGCGAAGGCGAAGGTGTAGGCGGACCCCGCCGCCGGGACGGTCGAGGCGAACTCGGCGTAGCAGAGCGCCGCCAGCGCGCAGACGACGCCCGCGACCACGAAGGACAGGGCGACCGCGGGCCCGGCCATCTCCCTGGCGACGCGGCCGGTGAGCACGAAGATGCCGGTGCCGATGACGACGCCGATGCCGAAGACGGTGAGGTCCAGCGCGCTGAGATCCTTGCGCAGCCGATGTTCGGGGGCCTCGGTATCGGAGATCGACTGTTCCACCGACTTGACGCGCAAGACACTCATGGTCCCTCCTCGGCCGCCGGAACTGTGTCCCAGGTCACATTCCTGGTCTCAGGTCACATGCCCAGTTGATCGGCGGCCGAACGGCGAACTCGGGGTTGTTTGGGGGGCGGTCCCCGATGCCGTCCGTCACCTGCGGCGACGATCCTGAGACCATGCTCCTGGACATGCTGCAGTCGTCGTCTCCGTACCTGGTCGGCTCGATACTCCTCGCGGTGCTGGCGTTCGCCGGGTCGCTGATCCCCGGGGTCGCGGCGCTCCTCGTGGCGGGGGCGACGCTGGCGGACCCGTGGGGAGTCGCGGTGGTGGCGGTCGCCGGGTGCGCCGGGTATGTCCTGTACGCGACCGGCGGCTGGCTCGTCGGCCGCCGGTACGGCTCGCGGCTGCGCCACGGCGGGGCCGGCCGCCGGATCGGCGAGCGGCGCTGGTCACGGGCCGAGCGACTGGTAACGGGTGCGGGAACGAGCACGAGTACGGGCACGGGCACGGGCCTGGACGCGGGCACGAGTACGGGCGCGGGTGTGAGCGCGGACATGCGTACGAACGCGGGCGGCGGCCCGGCTCTGGCGGTGGCCTGTTTCCTGCCCGTGGTCGGCTCGCTCGTCCCGATCGTCGCCGGGACCCTGAGCGTGCCGTACACGCGCTTCGTCCGCCGGGCCCTGGTGGGCGGGGCGGTCTGGGTGAGCGTCCACCTGTCGCTGGGCGCCCTCGCGGGCGAGGCCCTGCGCCAGAACCGGCACCTGCTGGTACCGATCCTCGCGTGCGTGGCCGTCGTGGTGGCGGGCCTCGTCGTGATCAACCACCGCGCCCGCCCGCCCCGGGAGGGGGCGGGCGACGGCGACGCTCCCGACGCCTACGACTCCGACGACGCGAGCGGCAAGATCCTCGGCTAGCCGGGCCGGGAGCTCCCGGACGGCCGGACCGGAGGGCTCTCAGGTGACCGGAGACGCCGCCGGGGACGCCGGAGGACGCCGGGACGCCGGAGACGCTGTCAGCGGGTCGGGTGGTTCTCCAGGGCCGGGTAGCGCTTCGCGATCGCCTCGGTGATCTGGCGGGCGATGTCCTGCGAGGTCAGGCCGATCTCGCCGAGGATCTTCGGGCGCTTGGCGTGGTCGAGGAAGCGCTGCGGGATGCCGTAGGTGCGGACCGGGACGTCCACGTCGGCGTCGCGCAGCATGCGGGCCACCGCGTCGCCGACCGCGCCCACCCGGCCGTTGTCCTCGACCACCACGACCAGCTTGTGGGCGCGGGCGGCCGGCACCAGGGCCTCGTCCAGGGGCTTGACCCAGCGCGGGTCGACCACCGTGGCGGAGATGCCCTGGGCGTCGAGCAGGTCGGCGGCCTCCAGGCACAGCTCGGCCATCGGGCCCACGGCCACGAGCAGCACGTCGGGGTCGTCGCCCGAGCGCAGCACGTCCATCTCGCCGAGGCGGCCGACCGCCTCGATCTCGGCGCCCACCGCACCCTTGGGGTAGCGCAGGACGGTCGGGCCGTGGTCGATCTCCACGGCCTCGGCCAGCAGCTCGCGCAGGCGGGGCTCGTCGCGCGGGACGGCGACCGACAGGCCCGGGACGACCTGCAGGATCGACAGGTCCCACATGCCGTTGTGGCTGGCGCCGTCGTCGCCGGTGACGCCCGCCCGGTCGAGCACGACCGTGACGGGGAGCCGGTGCAGGGCGACGTCCATCAGGAGCTGGTCGAAGGCCCGGTTGAGGAAGGTGGCGTAGACGGCCACCACCGGGTGCAGGCCGCCGAGCGCCAGACCGGCGGCGCTGGTCAGGGCGTGCTGCTCGGCGATGCCGACGTCGTAGAGGCGGTCGGGGTAGGCCTCGGAGAACGGGATCAGGCCGGTGGGACCGAGCATCGCGGCGGTGATCGCCACGATGTCGCGCCGCTCGGCGCCCAGGCGCACCATCTCCTGGCCGAAGACGTTGGTCCAGCCGTGCGGCTTCGGCTTCTCCTCGCCGGTCAGCGGGTCGAAGACGCCCGGCGAGTGGAAGCAGTCCTCGTCGTGGTTCTCCGCCGGGGAGTAGCCGAAGCCCTTCTTGGTGAGCACGTGCACGATGACCGGGCGGCGGAAGTCGCGGGCCCTGCGCAGCGCGGCCTCCACGGCCTGCTCGTCGTGGCCGTCGACCAGCCCGATGTACTTCAGGCCGAGGTCCTCGAACATGACCTGCGGGGCCAGGACGTCCTTGAGGCCCTTCTTGACGCCGTGCAGGGCGTCGTAGACGGGGGCGCCGACCACCGGGACCTTGGTCAGGTTGCCCTTGACGAACTCGAGCACGTCCTCGTAGCGCTGGTTCGTGCGCAGGGAGGCCAGGTGGGAGGCGAGCCCGCCGATGGTCGGGGAGTAGGAGCGGCCGTTGTCGTTGACCACGATGATCAGCGGCAGGTCCTTGCGCGCCGCGATGTTGTTGAGCGCCTCCCAGGCCATGCCGCCGGTGAGCGCGCCGTCCCCGATCACCGCGACGACCGTGCGGTCGGCCTCGCCCCGCAGCCTGTACGCCTTGGCCAGGCCGTCGGCGTACGACAGCGCGGTCGAGGCGTGGGAGTTCTCGATGATGTCGTGCTCGGACTCGGTCTGGCTCGGGTAGCCCGACAGGCCGCCCTCCTGCCGGAGCGTGTCGAACTGCCCGGCCCGGCCGGTGAGCATCTTGTGGACGTAGGCCTGGTGGCCGGTGTCCCACAGGATGCGGTCACGTGGCGAGTCGAAGACCCGGTGCATCGCGATCGTCAGCTCGACGACACCGAGGTTGGGGCCGAGGTGGCCTCCGCTGCGGGCGGTGGAGGCGATCAGGAGGTCCCTGATCTCGGTGGCGAGGACCGGTAGCTCGTCCACCGCCAAGCGCTTGAGGTCTCCTGGTCCCTTGACCGACTCCAGAAGATTTCCAGGCTGCCCGGTCCGCTCGCTCACGGAATCATCCCCTCTGTCCAGTCAACGTCACGACGAGTCTAGTTGCGCTGGGGAACGCAACCCTCAGGGGCGGCGATTCTGCACGCTTTATCCACACTTGCAATAACCTTTGCCCCACCATGAAAACTCTCCCCTTTAGGCAACTATCGTCGCTTGTTGCCGCCTCGTTGACGTTTGCCCTGGTGGCGGGGCTGGACCCCGTCAGCGCGTCCGCCTCGCGGATCGCCGCGCCCTCCGCCTCGCAGCAGGTCGCGCCGATCACCGGGGCGGCGTCGGGCACGATCGCCCCCGTCGCCTCCGTCACCCCAGCCGGCTCCACCACCTCCGCCGGGGAGCAGGCACCCCCGCGCGGCCGGGCCGCCGCGACGGCCAGTCCCCTCTACCGCACCGGCACCCTGCCCACCATGCGCTGCCAGGCCGGACAGATCCGCGCGGGGAGCGCGGCCTCCTACCGAGTCTTCGTCACCAAGCTCATCCGCTGCCTGAACCTGGCCTGGAAGACCCAGTTCAGGAAGACCAACCTGGGCTTCTCCCACCCGAAGCTACGTTTCTCCACCACCAAGGTGACCACCCCCTGCGGCCGGTGGCCCACCAGCGCCGGAGGGCTGTACTGCTCCAGCAACCGCACCATCTACATCGCCATCACGCGTGAGGTCCTGAAGAACGCCCACCCGGCCAACCACGCCCAGTTCATCGCCCACGAGTACGGCCACCACGTGCAGCGTCTCGCGGGGATCATGGACTACTACGGCCGCAGCATCTGGCGGGCCTCCTCGTCCGTCAAGCTGGCCTTCTCCCGCCGCCTCGAACTGCAGGCCGACTGCCTGGCCTCCGCCTTCCTGCGCCAGGCCGCCGACGACCTGCCGGTCGAGCAGGCGCAGTGGGAGGCGATGGTCAGCTGGGTCAACGCCAACGGGCACAAGAACTGGCCCAAGAACGACCACGGCAAGGGCCGCAGCCAGGCCTACTGGATGGAGCGCGGCTTCGACGCGGGCTCCCCCTCCGGTTGCAACACCTGGACGGCCCCCTCCGGCCGCGTCGCCTGACCCTCCCCGATTTCCACGACCACCCGCCGCCGTCCCACGGACGCGCGACGGGTGGTCGTTCTTTCCACCCGGTGTAAGTCTTTTCCCCCAAGAGGTGCGGACCTCGCTCCCTGGCCGCTCATCCCGGGCGCTCTCCCCCGGAAACGCGACCACGAGTGGCGATGGATCCGTGACGTTCGGTAACCTGGCGACGCCGCCTGAGTAACCCTCCCCGTGAGCGCCCTCCACGCCACGGAACCAGGTCCGGTCCCCCCGCTGGTCGAGACGGCAAGGAGAAGACGAGATGAACACGACCGAGAACCGCCTGCGCGTCCTGGAAACGGACGTTGCCGAGCTCCGCGCGCAGAACCTGGAAAGCAAGGTGATCAACGCGGGCATCCTGGAGGTCCTGGGAGACCTGCGAACGGAGATGTCCGGAGTCCGAACAGAGATGGACAAGCTCCGAACCGGACAGGACGAACTCCGAGCCGAGATGCGAGCTGGGCACGCCGAGCTCCGCGAGGAGATTTCCGTGGTCAAGCGCTCCGTCGGCAACCTGGAGCTCTCCATGAAGCGCGTCGAGGGTGACGTCGCCGAGCTCAAGGCCGGCCACATCGAGCTGCGCCACCTGGTCGCCGGTCTCGTGAAGTAACCCCGCGCCACCGCCGGCACCCACGCCTCCGGGTGTCGGCAGCACGACACCCCACGAGTCGCCACAGAAGATGGACCATCACGGACCACGGGTCATCCCGGATCACGAATCGGCGCGAATCAGGACGTCCGCCCCGGACAGCGGGGCAGAATCCGCCCCTCACCGCCCTCGGGCGGCACCGGAGAATCAGGAGCCCGCGCGGGCGAGGACCTCGAGAGGGTCCGCGAGGACCTGGGAGAAGGCCAGTTCGGCGGCGCCGACGAGGGTGGCGTCATCGCCGAGGGCCGAGGTGCGCAGGCGCAGCTGCTCACGGCACGGGGGCAGGGCTGCGAGGGCGAGACGGCTGCGGACCTGCGCGGCGGAGCCGAGGTAGATCTCCCTGAGCGTGCCCCCGAAGACGACCATTTCGGGGTTGAACAGGTTGACGAGGTTGGAGACGCCCAGGCCGAGCCAGTCGCCGACGCGGCTGAGGGCCGCCTGTGCGACGACGTCCCCCCGGTCGGCGGCGTCGACCGCGGCGCGGACGGCGTCCCTGCCGACCCGGGAGCCGAAGCGGCCCGCGGCCTCCAGGAAGGCGCGCTCCCCGACCTCCGCCTCCAGGCAGCCGTGCGAGCCGCACCCGCAGATCCGGCCCTTGTCGGGGTTGACGATCATGTGCCCGACCTCGCCGCCGAAGCCCAGGTGGCCGCCGAGCAACTGACCGTTGACGATCACTCCCCCGCCGATGCCGACGTCGCCGTGGAGGTAGACGAGGTCCCGGCAGCCGACGCCGACGCCCCGGGTCTGCTCGGCGAGGGCGGCGAGGTTGGCGTCGTTCCCGACGGTGACCGGCAGGCCGAAGCCCAGCCGGCGGGTCATCTCGTCGGCGAACGGCACGTCGTCCACGGTGACCATGTTGGGCCCGAACCTGACGACCCCGTCGCCGCGTCCCACTCCCCCGGAGAAGGCCGCCGCCACCCCGACGCACACCGTGTCGGGCCGGGTCCTGCGGTGCATCTGCCGGGCGAAGGCGGCGAGCGGGCCGACGATCTCCTCCAGGGAGAAGTCCCCGCGCCGCCGTACCGTCTCGCGGCGGTCGAGGATGGTGCCGCCCAGCCCGACGCGGGCGGCGACCAGCCGGTCGACGCCCACGTCGAGGGCGAACACGTAGACCCGCGCCGACTCCGGGCGGACCACCAGGGACGGGCGCCCGGCCCGGCCCGTCTCCCTGGGAAGTTCCTCCCTGACCAGCCCGGCGGCGGTCAGGTCGGCGGTGAGAGCCATGATGGTGCTGCGGTTGAGGCCCATCCGGTTGGTGAGTTCCGCGCGCGAGGTGGGGCCGCTCAGATGGACGTGCCGGAGCAGTGCCCCGAGGTTGTGGCGCCTGATCTCCTCTTGGGAGGGGCCTGCCCGCATGGCGTGGTGTTCCTTCGGTGAATCGGAGTCGCTGATCACCTTAGACCAGTGGCGGCCGCCCGCTTGCGGGACAAAGCGTCCACCATGGCGGCCAGCAACAGGACCGATCCGGTCACCATGAACTTCACCCCGGAGCTGTAGCCCATCAGGCCCATGCCGTTCTCGATGACCGCGACCACGGCACCGCCGAGGATGGCGTCCAGCACCCGGCCCTTGCCGCCGAACAGGCTGGTGCCGCCGATGACGGCGGCGCCGACCGCGTAGAGCAGCACGTTGCTGCCGCCGGTGTTGGGGTCGACCGAGCTGGCCCGCGAGGCGGCGATGATGCCTCCGACGGCGGCCATGGAGGAACAGATCACGAAAGCGCTGATCTTCATCCGGTCGACGTTGATGCCCGCCCGGCGCGCGGCCTCGGCGTTGCCACCGACCGCGTACAGGTGGCGCCCGTACGCCGTGCGGCGGAGCACGAATGTCAGGATCAGCAGCAGCACCACGATGATGGGCACCACCAGCGGCACGCCCGCCAGGGAGACGACGGCGACGTTGCGGCTGCGCTCGATGTTGAGGAAGTAGACGGCCAGGCCGCCGAGCAGCGCGAGGGCGCCGACCCTGACCGCGATGAGCGAGATCGGGTCGGAGGTCAGGCCGCGGGAGGCCCGCTTGCGGGCGCGCAGCAGCTGGAGTCCGGCGTAGGCGGCGACGCCCACGGCCAGCAGGATCCAGCCCAGCGTGGGCGGGAGGTTCTTGTTGGCGATCGACAGGATGGTCTCGTCGCGGATGGCGATGATGGTGCCGCCCTTGACGAGCAGCAGGACCAGGCCCTGGAAGGCGAGGAAGGCCGCGAGCGTCACCACGAACGAGGGGATGCCGAGTTTCGCGACGATGGAGCCGATCGCGGTGCCGATCACCACGCCGGTGAGGATCGCCGCGCCCACCGCCACGTACCAGGGCAGTCCCTGGCTGCTGAGCATGATCGCGAGTACCGCGGCGCAGACGCCGCTGGCGAAGCCCGCCGACAGGTCGATCTCACCGAGCAGCAGCACGAAGACCAGGCCCATGGCGATCACGGTGACCGCGGCGCCCTGGGTGAACAGGTTGGCGAAGTTCCCCGAGGTCAGGAAGGAGGGCCGCAGGATGGCGAAGATCGTGCAGAGCACCACGAGACCGAACACAGCGGGCAGCGCGCCCATGTCGCCGCCGCGTACCCTCTCGGCGTAGCCGCGGACGTTGGTCCTGATCGAGGGCGCCTCGGGTGCGGTCTTCGGCGAAATCGTGGCGGTCATACGGTGACTCCGTTGGTGAGGCCGAGGTCCCCGCTGCGGCCGGAGGTGATCAGTTCGACGACCTGCGCGTGGGTGACGTCCGAGGTCTTGACCTGGGCCGCCATCCGGCCGAGGTAGAGGGTGGCGATCCGGTCGGACACCGCGAAGACGTCGTTCATGTTGTGCGAGATCAGGACGACGGCCAGGCCCTGGTCGGCCAGGCGCCGGACCAGTTCAAGCACCTGCGCCGTCTGGGCGACGCCGAGGGCGGCGGTGGGCTCGTCGAGGATGACGACCTTGCTGTTCCACAGCACGGCCTTGGCGATGGCCACCGTCTGGCGCTGGCCGCCGGAGAGGCTGGCGACGAGCTGGCGGATGGACTTGACGGTCCTGACCGACAGGCTCTCCAGGGTCCTGGCCGCCATCTCCTCCATCGTGTCCTCGTCGAGGACGATGCCGCGCTTGTGCTCGCGGCCGAGGAACATGTTCTGGACGATGTCGAGGTTGTCGCAGAGCGCGAGGTCCTGGTAGACGATCTCGATGCCCAGGTCGGCCGCGTCGCGCGGGCTGCCGATCTGGACGGGCTTGCCGTCGAAGAAGTACTCGCCGGAGTCGATCGAGTGGATGCCTCCGACGCACTTGACGAGGGTGGACTTGCCTGCGCCGTTGTCGCCGACCAGCGCGGTCACCTCTCCGGCGTACGCGGAGAGGGAGACGTCGTGCAGGACCTGTACGGGACCGAAACTCTTGTCGATCCCGCGGAGTTCCAGTGCGGGGGTCATGGGGTTGTGCTCCCTGTGTTCATTTCGCGCGGCGAAGCTCGCGCGGCTCGGGCGCCTGCGGGCGGCGTCCCGCCCCGCGCGCCGGGAGACGTCCACCTGCCGCGTCTCCCGGCGCACAGGATGAGGTGTGCCGCGATCGAGCGCGAGGGTGCGGCCGGTCAGGGGGAACGACCGGCCGCACCCTCCGTGCCCTACTGGATTCCGGCCTCGGTGCACTTGTCGGCGAACTCGCCGGTGCACAGCTCTTCCTTGGTCACGAAGCCGTCGGCGACGACGTCCTTGACGCTGTCGAAGAAGATCGGCTGCGGGTCGAGGAGGACGGCGGGCACGTCGGCGCCGCTCTCGGTGTCCTTGACGCTCCCGGTCGCCGCGGGCTTCTCGCCCTTGGCCAGGCCGATGGCGAGCGCGGCGGCCGCGTCGGCCTCCTTCTTGATCGCCTTGTAGACGGTCATGCACTGGTCGCCGGCGAGGATGTTCTGCAGGCCCTGCACGGTGGCGTCCTGGCCGGTGACCGGGACCTTGCCGTTCAGGCTGTTCTTCTTCAGGACCGCGATGGCGGCGTTGCCGAGACCGTCGTTGGCGGCCAGGACACCGGCGATCTTCGGCTGCTCGGTGAGCATCTGCTCGAAGATCGTGCCTGCCTGGGCGTTGTCCCAGTCGGGGACGGACTGGTCCGGGCCCTTGACGTAGTCGCCGGAGTCGTACTTGGGCTTGAGCACGCCGTCGTAGCCGTTCTTGAACAGCGTGGCGTTGTTGTCGGTCGGCGAGCCGTTGAGCTCGGCGACGATCGGCTTCTCGGCCTTCTTGTCGGTCAGGCACTTCACCAGGCCCTCACCCTGCAGGGTGCCGACCTTGGTGTTGTCGAAGCTGACGTAGTACTGGGCGCCGCCGTTGAGGGTGAGGCGGTCGTAGTCGATGGTGGCCACGCCCTGCGCCTTGGCCTTGTCGAGTACGGCCTTGCCGGTGCCGCTGTCGAGGTTGACGATCATCAGGACCGTGGCCCCGTTGGTGATCATCTGGTCGGCGATGGTCTGGAACTGGGTCTTGTCGCCCTGGGCGTTCTGGATGTCGTAGGCGACACCCGCGGCCTTGAACGCCTCCTCCAGGTACTTGCGGTCCGCGGTCTCCCAGCGGGCGGAGGACTTGCTGTCGGGAAGGATGACGCCGACCTTGCCAGCGGCGGCGGCCGTGCTCTCCGCAGGGGCGGCACTGCTCGAAGCGCTGGTCTCGGGGCTGTCGCTCCCGCAAGCGGTGAGGCCGAGGGTCATCGCCGCGGCGGCGGCGGTAAGGCTGAGGATCCCCTTGCGCATGGTGCACGGGTCCTTTCTTCGAAATTGGGGGGTACGGACGTGCGGCATGCCGAATTCGCGGGTACGGCTGTCCGGGTCTCGGCTCACCGTTCCGTTGAATGTTGTTTGCGGCAACGTATTCCGCCGTTGGCCTGGAGCGCCAGACCCACCCGAGGTAAAGTTTGTTGTGGCCGGTAACAATCCAGAAACGCGCCCTTAACCGCCTCGGGTCCGGGTGGCCCCTCCCCCTTACGACACCTTCGCCGTTACCGGGATCGCGGCTCCGAGCTGCCCTTTTTCCCGAACCGCCCCCGAACCGCCCCCGAGGATTCCCGCAACCCCCCGGAAAGCACGGAACCGCCCGGCGGGATGGTGTCCCGCCGGGCGGTTCTCGTCTGGGGTGTGCCCCCATGCGGGCGAGGCTTACGTGCGGCCTCGCCCCCCTGCTCAGCTCTTGGCGAGCAGGGAGCGCAGGACGTACTGCATGATGCCCCCGTGCCGGTAGTAGTCGGCCTCTCCGGGGGTGTCGATGCGCACGACCGCCTGGAACTCCTTGCCGTCGGCCCTGACCGTCACGGTCTGCGGGACGCCGCCCTCGTTGAGGGCGACGACGCCGACGACGTCGAAGGTCTCCTCGCCGGTCAGGCCGAGCGACTGCGCCGTCTCGCCCTCGGGGAACTGCAGCGGCAGCACGCCCATGCCGATGAGGTTGGAGCGGTGGATGCGCTCGTAGGACTCGGCGATGACGGCGCGGACGCCGAGCAGCGCGGTGCCCTTGGCCGCCCAGTCGCGCGAGGAGCCGGAACCGTACTCCTTGCCCGCCAGGACCACGAGCGGGACGCCCGCGGCCTGGTAGTTGGCCGAGGCGTCGTAGATGAAGGACTGCGGCCCGCCCTCGACGGTGAAGTCGCGGGTGTAGCCGCCCTCCACGCCGTCGAGCAGCAGGTTCTTCAGCCGGATGTTGGCGAAGGTGCCGCGGATCATGACCTCGTGGTTGCCGCGGCGCGAGCCGTAGGAGTTGAAGTCCTTGACCCCGACGCCGTGCTCCTTGAGGTAGTCGGCGGCGGGGGTGCCGACCTTGATGGCGCCCGCCGGGGAGATGTGGTCGGTGGTGACCGAGTCGCCCAGCTTCGCGAGCACCCGGGCCCCGGAGATGTCGGTCACCGGCTGCGGCTCGGGCGGCATGCCCTCGAAGTAGGGGGCCTTGCGGACGTAGGTCGAGTCGGGGTCCCACTCGAAGGTGTTGCCGGTCGGGATCGGCAGCGAGCGCCAGGTCTCGTCGCCCTTGAAGACGTCCGCGTAGTCGTGCAGGAACATCTCCTGGTCGATCGAGGAGGCGACGACCGCCGCGATCTCCTCGGGCGCCGGCCAGATGTCGGCGAGGAACACCGGCTCGCCGTCCGAGCCCACGCCCAGCGGCTCGTTGTTCAGGTCGAGGTCCATGGTGCCCGCGAGGGCGTAGGCGACGACCAGCGGCGGCGAGGCCAGGTAGTTCATCTTGACGTCGGGGTTGATCCGGCCCTCGAAGTTGCGGTTGCCCGACAGCACGGCGGTGACCGCGAGGTCGTTCTCCTGGATGGCGGCGGAGATCTCCTCCTGCAGCGGGCCCGAGTTGCCGATGCAGGTGGTGCAGCCGTAGCCGACCAGGTTGAAACCGATCTTGTCGAGGTACGGCTGCAGGCCGGAGCGCTCGAAGTAGCCGGTGACGACCTGCGAGCCGGGGGCGAGCGAGGTCTTGACCCACGGCTTGCGGGTCAGGCCCTTCTCGACCGCGTTCCTGGCGAGCAGCGCGGCGCCCATCATGACGTACGGGTTGGAGGTGTTGGTGCAGCTGGTGATCGCGGCGATGGTGACCACGCCGTGGTCGATCTCGAAGTCGGTGCCGTCGGCCAGGGTGACCCGCACGCGCTTGTGCGGGCGCTCGCCGTTGAGGTGGGCCGGGTGCGGCTTGTCGCCGTTGTCGTCGTGGGAGACCGCCGGGGAGTCGGAGGCCGGGAACGACTCGCCGGACGCCTCGTCGAGCGGGCCCTGCTCGCTCGACACGTAGTCCTTGACGGCCGCGCGCCAGGCGCTCTTGGCGTCCGACAGCGCGATGCGGTCCTGGGGACGCTTGGGACCGGCGATCGACGGGACGACCGTCGACAGGTCCAGCTCGATGTACTCGGAGAAGACCGGCTCCTCGGCCTCGGGGTCGAGCCACATGCCCTGGGCCTTGGCGTAGGCCTCGACCAGGGCCACCTGCTCGGCGGGGCGGCCGGTCAGCGTGAGGTAGTCGGTCGTCTGGCCGTCGATCGGGAAGATCGCGCAGGTCGAGCCGAACTCGGGGCTCATGTTGCCGATCGTGGCCCGGTTGGCCAGCGGCACGCTGGAGACGCCGTCGCCGTAGAACTCCACGAACTTGCCGACGACGCCGTGCTTGCGCAGCATCTCGGTGATCGTGAGCACCAGGTCGGTGGCGGTGGCCCCGGCGGGGAGCTTGCCGGTCAGCTTGAAGCCGACCACGCGCGGGATGAGCATGGAGATCGGCTGGCCGAGCATCGCGGCCTCGGCCTCGATGCCGCCGACGCCCCAGCCCAGGACGCCGATGCCGTTCTCCATGGTGGTGTGGGAGTCGGTGCCGACGCAGGTGTCGGGGTACGCCTTGCCGTCGCGGACCATCACGACGCGGGCCAGGTGCTCGATGTTGACCTGGTGCACGATGCCGGTGCCCGGCGGGACGACCTTGAACTCGTCGAAGGCGGTCTGGCCCCAGCGCAGGAACTGGTAGCGCTCGCGGTTGCGCTCGTACTCCCGGTCGACGTTGCGCTGGAAGGAGTCGGCGCCGCCGAAGAAGTCGACGATGACCGAGTGGTCGATGACCATCTCGGCCGGGGCGAGCGGGTTGATCCTGGCGGGGTCGCCGCCGAGGTCGCGGACGGCCTCGCGCATGGTCGCCAGGTCGACGACGCACGGGACGCCGGTGAAGTCCTGCATGATCACGCGGGCCGGGGTGAACTGGATCTCCACGTTCGGGGCGGCCTTGGGGTCCCACTGGCCGATCGCGCGGATGTGGTCGGCGGTGATGTTCGCGCCGTCCTCCGTGCGGAGCAGGTTCTCCAGAAGGATCTTCAGGCTGTACGGGAGACGTCCCGCCCCCTCCACGGCGTCCAGCCGGTAGATCTCGTACTCCGCGTCACCGACGCGGAGCGTGTCACGGCTGCCGAAGCTGTTCGCGGACACGGTTCGCCTCCCTCATCACCTGATGTCTGGCGCGCCGGTACATAGGGCGCGATTGAATCCTGCCGCACCGCCCGAGCGCCCTTGACTGTTAGGTACGCCTAACTTCCAGGTCACCCACAGGTTGCAGCGGATGTCTCGATGTCAAGATATCGCTCCGGGTATCTCGACATCAAATTACTCCCCAGTATGATCACTGCGGGGCGAGGCGAAGATACAGCAGCCCGAGAACGATGACGGAAAGTACCGGCGCGAGAAACTTCTGCTCGAAGGCGCGGCCCGTCTTGATGCCGATCTTCCACGGCAGCAGCCACTTCTGCCGCATCGGCCAGAGCACCGGACAGCCCTTCTCGGTGCAGCAGTCACCCACGACGTGGGTCAGGCACCCGATCGCGACCGCGAGCCCCAGCCAGGCGTATCCCACGTTGTCGCTGCGGAACACCACGAACAGCCCGGCCGTCATGCCGACGTTGAGCATCGCCGAGGCGAACTTCTTGCCCGGGATGCCGATGCCGATCGCCCGCAGCGCCAGGCCGATGAGCAGGATCACCAGGATGTCGCGGCCGATCGGATAGGTGTTGGCCAGATAGTGCGCGCCGAAGCCCGTGGCGATCGCGAACACCAGCGAGTGGGTGGCGTTGCGGTGGCCTCCGGCGAGCCACGAGACCGCCTTGCTCAGCCCCCAGGTGACCGGCCCGAACGTCTGCGCGATCGTCGCGCTCGGATGGTCGAGGTCCGGCAGCATGGCGGCACCGGCGCAGATGATGGCCCCGGCGACGAACTCGGCCGGGTTGAGCGCGTTGACCATGACGCCGGTCTCGATGAACCTGGACGTCTCGGTCAGCAGGGGCAGCGCGGCCAGCGCCGGTGCCACCCCCAACCACGCGATCGCACCCGTCAGCGCATGCGTATGCCCCATCATCGGTCAAAAACCCCCATCAAGATCACCTCGGGAGACTGTACGTCAAAGCCTCCTCCAGATGGAGGACCGTGCCATTTCACGCCGTCGGCGTGTCGTGGGGGCGGAATGGCCCCGCTGCGCGTGCGCTGATCGTTTCCGGCCGACTCCGGGGTCGCCCGGGGGCGACGACGGTCCGCTTCGATCTCCCCGTCCCTTCACGAGAGGTGACTGCCATCCGAATCTTCCTACGGATGGGGAACGGATGGAACGGGTGAATGGTGCCTGAGGCGAGGGCCCGGAAGCGTCCCGGTGGAGTCGTCGCCTTCGCGAGGCGGGCCCGGAACGGTCACGGGCGGGCCAGGAGCGGCCAGGGGTGACACCGGGAGCGAAGGGCCTCGCGGGAGTCTTCGCCGAAGGCCCGGAGGCGACCCCCGGGAGAGTCGCGATCAAGCAGTGACGTGCGGAAACGTCGGAACGATCAGAAGGGAGGGTCCGGAAACGACAGACGGGACCGTTCCGTGCCGAAAGCACCCCCCAGCCCTTCCGGCACGGAACGAATCCCGTCTACGTCCTTTGTAACGTGCAGGTCTCAGTACTTGTTCCAGAATCCGGCAAGAATTACGTGATCTGCCTCACTTCTACTTAGAGTGACGACCCATTACTCTCCGTCAGAGTCATCGAAAAGGGCGCGGAGGACGGCGAAACGGAGCCCCAGAGGCCTACACCGGCCATCAGATACCCCATGTCGTACAGAATCCCCAATTTCATGACATGAGGTTGCTATCAGAATGTTCTCGATATATCTTTGAAGCATCGAGAGCGATCAAAAGACGATCGCAGCATGGAGGTACGACATGACACCGTCCAACGCGATGGGCGCCCCCTGGGGCGGATTCGGATCCCCCGAGGTCAGGCGCGAGATGAAGCGCGCCGCCAGGCGGGCATGGCGGCAGATGGCCGCCGGATGGCACGAGGGCGGCCCCGAGCACGGCCCCCGCCCGCCACACCACACGCACCACGAGCACCACGAGCACCACGAGGGCGGGCCCCGCGAGCACCGTCACCGCGGCCACCGCGGCGGCCCCTTCCCCTTCGGCGGCTTCCCCTGGGACATGGGCCGGGGCGGCAGGGGGGGCAGAGGCCCGTTCGGCGGGGGCCCCTTCGGCGGCCCGCCGTTCGGCAAGGGGCGCAAGGCGAAGCGCGGCGACGTCCGCGCGGCGATCCTCGCCCTGCTCACCGAGTCCCCGCGCAACGGCTACCAGATCATCCAGGAGATCGAGCGGCGCAGCGAGGGCGGCTGGAAGCCCAGCCCGGGAGCGGTCTACCCGGCCCTGCAGCAGCTCACCGACGAGGGCCTGGTCCTGGCCGAGGAGAACGAGGGCCGCAAGACCTTCGGCCTCACCGACGCCGGGCGCGCCTACGTGGCCGAACACTCCGACGAGGTACGCGCCCCGTGGGAGGAGATGACGCCCGACGTCGACGACAGCACCTGGGAGCTGATGGACATCACCCGCCAGTCGGGGTTCGCCATGCTCCAGATCCTGCAGACCGGCAGCGACGCGCAGATCCGGCAGGCCAAGCAGACCCTGGTCGAGGCGCGCCGCAAGCTCTACCAGATCTTGGCCGACGGCGACACCGGCGAGGAGTGACCCGACCATGACGCCCCGAGACGACCTCCGTATCGGAGACGCCGAGCGTGACGTGGCGATGGAGTCCCTGCGCGAGCACTACGTGCAGGGCCGCCTGACCCGCGAGGAGCTCGACGAGCGCCTGGAGATGACCCTGTCCGCGCGGACCGGCGGCGAGCTGGCCCGGGTGAGCGCGGATCTTCCCGGCCCGAACGACCCCCGGCCGGAGGAGTCCGGGGAGGCCTGGGGTCCCTGGGGCGCGGGGGCTCCCTGGGGCCCCGGGAGAAGGCCGTGGGGGCCGGGGGAAGGGCCGTGGGGGCCGGGCCACCGGCACCACGCGCACGCCCACCCCTGGGGCCCCCGCCGTGCCGGGAGCCGCCACCAGGGCTGGAGCCACCGTCACACGGGCCGCCGCGGCGGGCCGCCGCTCTTCCCCCTGATGTTCCTGGTGCTGGTGGGCGGGTTGCTGGTCGGCGGGTTCGGGGTGCTCAAGTTCGTCTTCCTCGCCTGGCTGGTGATCGCGGTGCTGGGCATGCTCCGCCACGGGCGGGGACGTTCCAGGACGCGCTCCCGCCGGGTCGGCCCCCCGGCCACGTTCTGACCCCGCCCGCGAGGCACCTCCGCCGTGCTTCCGGCCGGCCGCCGTCGGGCTCCGGGCGAGCGCGCGACGTGCTCGCCCGTCGTCCCCTCGCGGGGGCGCTCGCCCCGGCCGGTCAGGCGAGGGACTCCCGCAGCCTGCGCATCTCCCCCGCGATCCCCTCCAGCGTCCAGTGCGCGTTCAGGCCGCTCGGGTTGGGCAGCACCCACACCGCCGCGCCGCCGATCTCGCTCTCCTGCGGCCCGATCACGGCCCTGGGCACGCCGAACGCCTGCCGGTAGGCGGTCACCCCCGCCACCGCCAGCACCTTCGGCCGGACCTCGGCGACCAGCCCCGCCAGCCGCTCCCCGCCCGCGCGGAACTCCTCGGCAGACAGCTCCGCCGCCTGCGCGGTGGCCCGCGGCACCACGTTGGTGATCCCCAGCCCGTACGAGGGAAGCAGGTCCTGCTCGGCGGGCGAGAGCAGCCGGGGGGTGAAGCCGGAGCGGTACAGCGCGGGCCAGAAGCGGTTGCCGGGGCGGGCGAAGTGGTGGCCGGTGGCCGCGGAGTACAGGCCGGGATTGATCCCGCAGAACAGCACGTCCAGCGAGGGCCCGAGCACGTCCTCGATCGTCTCCGCCCCGGCCGCCTCCAACTCGGCGCGGCTCGGCCGCGCCGGGACCCGCGCTCCGGGGGTCACGCGCCTCGCGGGCGGGACGTTCTCCTGTTCCTGGGACGGCACGAGGCGAACCTAGCCCATCTCCTCGAGCTTCCGCCCCTTGGTCTCCCGTACCTTGAACAGCACGAAGACGAAGGAGAGCGCGGCGAAGGCGGCGTACCCCACGTAGGCTCCGGCCAGGTTCCACTCGCTCAGCGACGGGAACGAGACGGTGATCAGCCAGTTGGCCACCCACTGGGCGGCGGCGGCCACCGAGAGCGCGGCGGCCCTGATGCGGTTGGGGAACATCTCACCCAGCAGCACCCAGACGATCACACCCCACGACAGGGCGAAGAACAGCACGAAGACGTGCGCGGCGATCAGGGCGACCGTGCCCTGAGCCTCGGGCAGCTTGACGGCCTCGCCACTCGGGACGCCCGCGCTGAAGGCCCACGCGGCCACGGCGAGCGCGACCGTCATGCCCGCGGAGCCGATCAGCAGCAGCGGCCGGCGGCCGATCCTGTCGACCAGCGCGATGGCGACGAACGTGCCGACGATGTTGATGATCGAGGTGGAGAAGCTGATGAGCAGCGAGTCCGACTGGTTGATGCCGACCGACTGCCACAGCGACGCCGAGTAGTAGAAGATGACGTTGATGCCGACGAACTGCTGGAACACCGACAGCAGGATGCCGATCCAGACGATCGGCAGCAGCCCGAACCGGCTACCGCGCAGGTCGCGCAGGCGGGGCCGGTGCTCGCTGCGCACCGAGGTCTCGATCTCCGCCACCCGGGCGTCCAGGTCGCCTCCCTCGCCCTCGACCTCCGACAACACCTTGCGTGCCGCGTCCGACCTCCCGACCGCGATGAGGAAGCGCGGCGACTCGGGGATGACCGTCGCGAAGACCAGATAGAGCAGGGCGGGGATCAGGCAGGCGCCGAGCATCCACTGCCAGGCCTGCAGCCCGAGCAGCTCGTTGTTGACGTCGCCCCCGGCCCGCTCCGCGATCGCGTAGTTGGCCAGCTGGGAGACCGCGATGCCCAGCACGATCGCGAGCTGCTGGAAGGATCCCAGGCGTCCCCGGTAGGCGGGCGGCGCGACCTCCGCGATGTAGGCGGGGCCGATCACCGAGGCCATGCCGATTCCCACACCGGCGAGCACCCGCCAGAAGGCGAGGTCCCAGAGCGCGAAGGGAAGGGCCTGGCCGACGGAACTGACCGCGAACAGGATCGCGGCCACCTGCATCGTCCTGGTGCGCCCCCAGCGGTCGGCCAGCCCCCCGGCGATCCAGGCGCCCAGCGCCGAGCCCAGCAGCGCGATCGCCACGACGAAGCCGGTCTGCACCGGGCCGACGTCGAAGTTCTTCTCGATCCCGGTGACGGCGCCGTTGATGACGGCGCTGTCGTATCCGAAGAGGAAGCCGCCGATCGCCGCCGCGGCGGTGATGAAGACGACGTGCCCGATGTTCTCACCGGAGGTGTTCGCGGGAGTGGTTCTGGCCATGAGGGTTCTTTCCCCCGGAAAGAGATTTGAGACATGGCCCCGGACTCCGGGGGACGGCCTCATACCGGCCGTCCCCACCAGCCGCCGTCCCCGCCGGCACCGTTCCCGCCGGCCCTGTTCCAGCCGGCACCGTCCCCGCCGGCGCCATCTCCGCCGCCCCTGTTCCCGTCGGCGCCGTTCCCGCTGACGCCGTCGACCACGGCCGGGAACCGCGGCCGGTGGCTACAGCCGGGGGTCGACCGGCTCGGATTCCAGGGCCAGGACGGCGAAGACCGCCTCGTGCACCCTCCACAGCGGCTCCCTCTCGGCCAGCCGGGAGAGCGCCTCGAGACCCAGCGCGTGCTCGCGCAGGGCCAGCGAGCGCTTGCGGCCCAGGAACCGGTGGCGCAGGACGTCCAGGCTCTCGGTGTAGTCGGGACCGTAGATGATCCGCAGGTACTCGCGCCCGCGAACCTTGATCCCGGGCTGCACCCGGCTCCGCCCGTCCGGCGGGTCCAGCGGCTTGACGACCATGCCCTCACCGCCCTCGGCCGTGAGCGCCGACCACCAGGCCGTGGCCGCCTGCGTCGACTCCGGCGAGGCCAGGTCGGCGAACACGTGCCGGGTGGGCGCGATCAGCGGGTCGTCGAGCCGGGACAGCAGGTCCAGGTGCCAGGAGTGCGGCTCCTGGACCGCGGTCGCCCGGCCCTCGCAGGCGAGGATCTGGAACGGTGCCAGGCGAATGCCCTCCAGCCCGGAGACAGGCCAGCAGTAACGTGCATATGCCTGCCTGAAACGGGCAGCGTTGGTGGAGCGGCGGCGGGTGCGGTCCAACAGATCGCCCACATCCAACCCGCGCCCGGCCGCCGCTTCCAGCACGGTGACCGCCTCGGGCAGCACGGTGCGCGCCGCGGCGCCAACCGACGCGTACTGGCCGCGGATCAGCCCCTCGGCCTTCGCCGACCAGGGCAGCAGCTCGCAGTCGAGGGCGACCCAGTCCGACCCCAGCTCCTTCATCAGCGGCGCGCACACCCGCCTGAGCCTGCCGACGAGCTCGGTGGTGTCGGCGAAGAACGGCCGTCCGGTGCGGGTGTAGACCGCCCCGGCACTGCCGTCGGTGATCCCGAAGCGCGCCGCCGCCACCCCCGGGTCGGCTGCCAGCACGGCCACCGCCCGCGAGCCCATGTGCTTCTCCTCGCACACCACCCGGCTCACCCCGGCCGCCGCGAACTCGGCGAACGCCTCGGCCGGGTGCTCCAGGTAGCCGTCGAGACGGGAGGTCTCCGGCGGCGCCATCGTCGGCGGGAGGTAGACCAGCCAGCGCGGGTCCACCGCGAACCGGCTCATGATCTCCAGTGCGGCGGCCGAGTTCTCCTCGCGGACCTTGATGTGGCCGCCGCCGTGGCGCACCTCGATGTGACGGGTGCCCCGCACGTCGTCGACGGAGAGCAGGCCGGGATCGCGGTGGCCGGGAGCGGTGAACGGCCTGACCGACTCGTACCAGACGCGCTCGGCGGGCACCGAGACGGTCTCCCGCTCCGGGTAGCGCAGGGCGGTGAGCCGCCCGCCGAAGACCACCCCGGTGTCCAGGCAGATCGTGTTGTTGATCCACTCGGTCTCGGGGACCGGGGTGTGGCCGTAGACGACCATGGCGCGGCCCCGGTACTCGCGCGCCCAGGGGTAGCGCACCGGCAGGCCGTACTCGTCGGTCTCGCCGGTGGTGTCGCCGTACAGCGCGAAGGAGCGGACCCTGCCGGAGGCGCGGCCGTGGTAGTCCTCCTTGAGCCCGGCGTGGGCGACGACGAGCCTGCCCCCGTCGAGCTGGTAGTGGCTGATCAGCCCTTCCATGAAGGCCAGCGCCTCCCGCCTGAACTCCTCCGGCTCGGCGGCCAGCTGGTCCAGCGACTCTTGGAGGCCGTGGGCCACCCGGACCTTGCGGCCGTTGAGCGCGCGGGCCAGCTTCTGCTCGTGGTTGCCCGACACGCACAGCGCGGTCCCGGCCGCGACCATGCCCATGACCAGCCGGAGCACGCCCGGCGAGTCGGGCCCCCGGTCCACCAGGTCGCCGACGAACACCGCCGTCCTGCCCTCGGGGTGGACCGCCCCTGCGCCGCCGGGATCGATCCGCCAGCCGAGGTCGCGCAGCAACGTCTCCAGCTCGGCGCGGCAGCCGTGCACGTCGCCCACGATGTCGAACGGGCCGGTCAGCTCGCGCCTGTCGGTCCACGCCCTCTCGGTGACGACCGTGGCGGCCTCGATCTCCTCGGCCCCGCGCAGCACGTGGACCCGGCGGAAGCCGTCGCGGGAGATCCTGCCCATGGAACGG
This sequence comes from Streptosporangium nanhuense, assembly GCF_059358815.1. Classification (NCBI taxonomy): domain Bacteria; kingdom Bacillati; phylum Actinomycetota; class Actinomycetes; order Streptosporangiales; family Streptosporangiaceae; genus Streptosporangium; species Streptosporangium nanhuense. Next base: position 137,311 of record NZ_JCADBG010000001.1, on the reverse strand, counting down.
CGCAGATCCTTGCGCTGCCTGATGACCACGCGTGCCCCGAAGTCCCGGTCGGGCCTGGACTCGTTGCGCGCGACCGCCAGCTCCTCGGGCACGTCCAGGACGATCGCGTCGACCAGCACGTTGTGCGACTTCGCGAGCGCGACCAGCTGCTTGCGCGCCTCCCACTGCACGTTCGTGGCGTCCACGACCGTGAGCAGCCCGCGCCGCAGGCGGGTGCCGACGATGTAGTGGAGCACGTCGAAGGCGTCGGGCGTGGCGGCCTGGTCGTTCTCGTCGTCGGCGACCAGCCCCCGGCAGAAGTCGGAGGAGATCACCTGCGTCGGCGCGAAGTGCCTGGCGGCGAAGGTCGACTTGCCGCTGCCGGACACCCCCACGAGCACGACCAGCGACATCTCCGGTACGGCGATCTCAGTCATCTCCACCTCCCTCGCTTCCCGCGTTCCCGGTGTTCTCAGCGTTTCCCGTGCTCACGCGCGCTTCCGTACTTCCTCCGGAACCCTCCGGCCCGCCCGCGAGGCCTCTCGTGTCCGGGATACCTTCCGTGTCCGCGGGATCCTTCGTGTCCGCGAGGCCGAACAGGGCCATCTGGGTGGGCGGGCCGACCTCGGGGTCGTCGTCGCCCACCGGCAGGAACTCGGCGCGGTAGCCGTACTCGCCGCACACCTTCGCCGCCCACGCGCGGAACTCGGCGCGGGTCCACTCGAAGCGGTGGTCGGGGTGACGAACACCGTTCAGGAACTCGTAGCGGACGTTGTACTCGGCGTTCGGGGTCGTGACGATCACGTGCCCCGGCCGGGCGGTTCCGAAGACCACCCGCTCCAGCGCGTCCAGGCGCGGCGGGTCGACGTGCTCGACGACCTCCATCAGCACCGCGGCGTCGTACCCGGCGAACCGGGCGTCGGTGTAGGTCAGCGCGCCCTGGAACAGCTCCAGCCGCTCCCTCCGGCGCTCGGGCATCCGGTCGAGCCTCAGGCGCCTGGCCGCGAGCGCCAGGGCATGGGAGGACACGTCCACCCCTGCGACCTTGCCGAAGCGGGGGCGTTCGAGCAGCGCCCCGACCAGGCGGCCGGAACCGCACCCGAGGTCGATGACGGTGCTCACCCCCAGCCCCTCCAGCGTGGCGAGCACGGCCTCCAGCCGGAGGGTGTTCAACGGCCGCCTGGCGGCACCGGCGGTCCCGGCCCCGTCCGGCACGTCCGGGGCGGCGGAGGCCGTACCGGGCGGCGGAAGGGTGGTGGCGGGCGTCACGGGGGTGTCGTCTCCCGTGGCGGAGACCTCCTGGGAGGAACTCCCTCGGTCCGGGTCGTCGGCGGGGCCTCCGTCGGCGGTCCCCTCCGCGACCGGGCTTTCCTCGACCGGGCTTTCCTGGACGGGGCCCGGCACGCCGGGATCGGCCGAGGGGTCCTCCTCTACCGGGGGTTCGAGGTCCTCCTCCACGTCGTCGCCGATCTCGGCGAGACGGGCGAAGGCCGTACGGGTGAGGGCCCAGCGACGGCCGAGGTAGCGGCGGGTGATCAGACCCCGCTCGGGGTGGGCGGCCAGCCACGACTCGCCCGCCCTGATCAGCTTGTCCACCTCGTCGGGGGCCACCCAGTAGTGCTTGGCGTCGTCGAGCACCGGCAGCAGCACGTAGAGCTGGTTGAGCGCGTCGGCCAGGCGGACCTCCCCGCGCAGCACCAGCCGCACGTAACGGGAGTCGCCCCACTCGGGGAACTCCTCGTCCAGCGGCAGGGCGGTCGCCTCGACCCGCCAGCCCAGCGGTTCGAACAACCGGTGCGCGAGTTCGGGGCCGCCCTTGCACGGCAGCACGGGCAGGGTGATCTCCAGTGGCATCGGCCCCGCGGCCAGCTCGGGACGGCTGTCACAGCGTCCGGTGCGCGCCGTGCGGAACACGTCGGCCAGCGCCACGGCCAGCAGCGACGACGCGGCGTAGGGCCGGTCGTTGACGTACTGGCCCAGCGTGTAGTCGGGCGTGGACCGGTCGCGCGAGCGCACCAGGCGGATCGGGTCGACGTCGAGCATCAGCGCGGCCGTGCAGCGCTCCTCACCCGCCTCGGGGTAGAGGACACGTGCCACGCCGTACGACTGCCCGAACTCCTGGACCCGGTCGGGATGCTTGTGCAGCAGGAAACCGAGGTCCGTGGCGGGGCGTACGGTGGTGGAGATCGTCAGCAACACCCGGTTCAGTGTGCCGCACCCATGCCGGGACGGCCATCGGTTAAAGGCCCGGCGACGATTCCGTACCCACATGGAACGGTCACCGGCCGGACGACCTGCCCCGCCCGTGGATCCGGCCGGACGGGCCGTCGTCGCAACCGGGGAGACGCCCGCCTTCCCCGAAGGCCGGCGGGCGTGGAAGGGCGGGGGGCGAGCCGGTCCGTGACCCGCTCGCCCGTGAACGGCCCGCCCGTGACGCGCGGATCCGGGACCTACACGTGGGACAGGATCTCGTCCGAGATGAGTTCCAGGTGCTCGATGTCGTCCAGGTCCAGCACCTGCAGGTAGACCCGCTCGGCGCCCAGCTCGGCGAACCGGCCGATCTTCTCGGCCACCTCGGCGGGGGTACCGGCCAGGCCCGTCGCGCGCAGCGCGGCGAGGTCCTGCCCGATGACCCCGGCCCGCCGTGCGATCTCCTCGTCGTCGGCGCCGACGCAGACGGTCTGCGCGACGGAGAGCACGACCGGCTCCCTGCCCTCCGCCTCGCATGCCTTCCTGACCCGGTCGAAGGCCTGCGAGGTGTCCTCCAGGGTGCGGAACGGCACGTTGTACTCGTCGGCGAACCGGGCGACCAGGCGCGGGGTGCGCGTGGCGCCGGTGCCGCCGATGATGATCGGCGGTTTCGGGCTCTGCGCGGGCTTCGGCAGCGCGGGCGAGTCGGCCAGCCGGTAGTGCGCCCCTTCGAACGAGAACGTCTCGCCCTTGGGCGTGGTCCAGAGCCCGACCAGTATCTCCAGCTGCTCCTCGAACCGGCCGAACCGCTCACCGATCGGCGGGAACGGGATGCCGTACGCGGTGTGCTCGGCGTCGTACCAGCCGGTGCCCAGGCCCAGCTCCACCCGGCCGCCGCTCATCTGGTCGACCTGGGCCACGCTGATCGCCAGCGGGCCCGGCAGCCGGAAGGTGACCGGCGTGACCAGGGTGCCGAGACGGATCGTGGAGGTGTCCCTGGCCAGTCCGGCCAGGGTCGTCCAGGCGTCGGTGGAGCCGGGTCCCGGGTCGCCGGGGCCGAGCCGCATGTAGTGGTCGGAACGGAAGAAGGCGTCGAACCCCAGCCGCTCCGCGGCCAGCGCGACCGCCAGCAATTCGTCGTATGTGGCACCCTGCTGCGGTTCAGTGAAGATCCTCAACTTCATGGGAACCATTATCCGGGCACTCCGGACGGCATCCGCAGAAAGCCCGCGCCGTGGCGGGGACGCTTGCTAACGTTCTGGCCTCTGACGCAACGGGTAGCCGATCGACCACTCATAGCGATCACCCCTTGTCCGTCGAGGAGGGGATCCCATGCCTGTGGTGACCGACCGCCCCGAGACCCGCCGGGCCCGAGAGCCCGGCACCCCGCCCCGCCCCCTCGTGGTGCTCGCCTCGATCGTGCTCGCCACCGGCACCGGTGCCGCGATCTGGCTGCTGCCCTCCAGGGCGCAGGGCGAGTGGGCCGCCCTCGACGAGCGGGCCGGGGCCGGGGCGACGCCCGCGGAGACGGCCCCCGGGCCCGCGGCCGAACCCGCGCCCTCGCCGGCCGTCGCCCGCCCCTCGGGCTTCGTGACGTTCGTGGACGCGGTCCGCGAGCCGCGCTTCAACCTGTCCAAAGAGGCCAGGAGGAGCCACGTGCGCTGGTTCACGCTGGGCCACCTCACCGCCGGGCAGAAGGGCTGCGTCCCCAAGTGGGGCGGGCTCCAGGAGCAGGGGGGCAACCCGGTCGCCAACCGGCTCGCCTCCCTGCGCGCCGCGGGCGGGGACGCGGGCCTCGCCTTCGGCGGCCCGGCGGGGCGCGAGCTCGCCGCGGCCTGCTCCGACCCGGCCAGGCTCACCGCCGCCTACCGCCGGGCGATCGGCGCCTTCGCGGCCACGTACATCGACTTCGAGGTCCGCGACCCGGCGGGCGGCGCCACCGTGCTGCGGCGGGCCAGGGCGATCGCGGCCCTGCAGCGCGAGGCCGCGGGCGAGGGCCGTTCCCTCACGGTGAGCTTCACCCTCCCGGTCACCGAAACCGGCCTGTCCCCCGCCGACCAGGAGATGCTCCGGGCCACCCGGGCGGCGGGCGCCGAGATCGCCACCGTCAACCTCCTGGCGTCCGTCGGCTCCGTCCCGGGCGCGGGGAGCCGCCTGCGCCCGATCGCCTCGGCCGTCCGCGCCGCGCACCCGCAGATAGCCCGCTCCCTGGGCGAGAGCGCCGCCTGGAGCCGGATCGCCCTGACGCCCGTGCTGGCCGGGCCCGGCGACCTCACGCGACCGGAGGCCCGCAGGCTCGCCTCCTTCACCAGCCGCAACCGCCTGGCGTGGCTCTCCACCAGGGGGGCGGCCCTCTCCCCCGGCATCACCCGGTTCCTCAGCGGCGCGACGCGCTAGACGACCTCGGCGAACCGGGCCCTCGGTGAGCGACGCCGGACGACCTCGGCGAACCCGGCCACCCGGCGAGCGGCGCCGGACGACCTCGGCGAACCCGGCCACCCGGCGGGCGGCGCTGAACGACCTCGGCGAATGCGGGCATCCTGCGAGCGGCGCTGGACAAGCGCCCCCTTTGGGGTTATGAATGGGTTATAACCCTCCTGTAACCCCAAAGGGGAGACGAGATGCCGAAGATCAATGTCTACCTGCCCGACGAACTGGCCGAGGCGGTGAAGAAGGCGGGCGTGCCGGTCTCCGCCGTGTGCCAGCGGGCCCTGGAGCAGGCCGTCCGGCGGGTGACCGCCATCCGAGAGACGGCGCTCGGCGCCCCCGAGCTCGATGACCTGACCGCGCGGCTCACCCACTTCACCCCGCGGGCGCGGGAGGTGGTCAAGCTGTCGGTGGAGCAGGCGCGCGCCCTGGGCGCGGCCGAGGTGGGCACCGAGCACCTGCTGGGCGGCATGCTCGCCGAGGGGGGCAACCTAGCGCTCCAGGTCCTGGGCGCCCTGGAGATCGACCCCGAGGAGGTCCAGCGCCGCCTGGACCGGCTCGGCCTCGACGCCCCGGCCGCGGCCGGCGCCGCCGAGACGGAGCTCGCCTTCGGTGCGCCCGCGGCGACGGCCCTGGAGATGACCGTCACCGAGGCCACCTCGCTCGGCCACAACTACGTCGGCTGCGAGCACCTGCTCCTCGGGCTGGTCGCCGAACCCGACGGGGCGGCCGGGCGCATCCTGCGGGAGCTGGGCGCCGAGCACCGGCTGACCCGCCACGCGGTCTCCGCCGCGCTCGCCGGATACGTCCACCTGCGCGCGCAGACCAGGCCCGCCGCCCCTCCCCAGACCCCGCCCTCCGACGCGGCGAGCGCCCTGTCTGCGGCCGTACGCGAGGAGCTGCGCCCCATCCTGCTCAGGCTCGAACGGCTGGAGGAGCGTCTCGGCACGGCGGACGAGGCGTAGTCGTGGGCGTGCCCACCCGCGTGACGACTCACATGGCCGCTCGCATGGCCGCTCGCATGACGACTCACATGGCCGCTCGCATAGCCACGCGCCTGGCCGTCCGCCCGGCCGCGCGAGTGGTCGCGGGCGTGGTCGCGCGGCTGGTGACCGGGATCGCCGTCGGCGTGCTCGTGGGGATGGGCTCGGGCGCGCCCGCCGGGGTGCTGGCGGGCCTGAGCGCGGGCCTGGGCGTGCACGCCCTCACCGGGCGTTTCCTGGCCGAGGTGCACACGAGCTCGGACCGGGAGCCGCCCCCGGCCCGGTAGCCGAGGGGCGGCCGGCGGCACCGGGGAAACCTCACGGCCTCACCGGGTTCGGCCGCACAGGGCGGCGTCGAAGGCGGCGATCAGGTGCTCGCGCTGCCCGGCCGTACCGGCTTGGCCGGTGGTGTAGACGGTCGCCTCGCGTCCCGACCGGTCACGCCCGCTGACGACGGACACGCCGGGCACGTCGCCGCCGTGGAACCAGGCCGGGCCGCAGCTCAGCCGGGCGCGGGCGATCCCGAGACCGTACCGGGCGTCCTCGGGCCAGCCCTCCTCCCCGACGGGCACGGGAGCGCCGACCATCGTCCGCAGCGCCTCGCGTGACAGCGCCTTGCCGTCGAACACCCCCCGCCAGAACCGGTTGAGGTCCTCGGGCGTGGAGACCAGGCCACCGCTGGCGCCGAACTCGTAGCCGGGCAGCCGGGTGAGGTCGACGATCCCGGCTCCGGGGTCGGCGGGGTGCACACCGTACGTGTGCGCGTGCGCCCCGCGGATGCCCGTCTCGCCGCGGGCCGGCCAGTAGGTGTCGCGCATGCCCAGCGGCTCCATCACCAGATCGCGGCTGACCTCGCGGAAGTCACGGCCGGTCACGGCACGCACGATCATGCCCGCGACCAGGTAGTTGGTGTTGGAGTAGGCGAACCGGCCGAGGGGCGTCGGCTTGCGGGCGAGCGCGAGCCCGAGATAGTCCTGGGGGATCTTGGACCAGTCGACCGCGTCGGCGTACTCGGGCAGCCCGCTGGTCTGCCGGAGGAGGTCGCGCACCGTGATCCTCCGCCCGTCCGTCGCCGCGCCCGCGCCCTTCCCGCGTACGACGCCGGGCAGGTAGCGGTCGACGGGCGCGTCCAGGTCGATCTTCTTCCGCCCGGCCAGCCGCATCACGGTCACCGCCATGACCGGCTTGGTCACGCTGCCGATCCTGAACCTCCCGCCCGCACCGGCCATCGGCCGCCCGGTGCCCCGCTCGGCGGTGCCGGACACGACGGTGACGCCCCTGCCGCGACGGTCACGGACGTGGGCGAGCGCGCCCGGCAGCCCGTCCGCGCCGGTGAGCCGGTCCAGCCGCGCCTGGAGGGAGGTGGGGCGAGGTGTCTCCGGCTCGGCCCGCGCGAGAGCGGGACTCGACAGGGACGGCAGTGCCGACAGGACCAGCGCGCCGGCGACCGCGGCCGCGAGCGACCGGCGGGAGTACTTCCAGGACATGATTTCGCCTCACGGCTCGGGGGACGGATGACGCCTCCGACTCTGTCCCGGGAAGGGGAGAAGGGCAGTGACGCCCGCACCGCTCTTGCGGGAGGGCCTTCCCTACCCCCTCCGGTCGTGCCCGCCCCACGGCGAACCGGCCGCCGGACCGGGGTCGAGCGCCGCGCGGGACGGGCGCGAGGCCGGACCGGACGTACTAGCCGTGCTGACGGATCTCCCGCGCGCGAGGGCCCCCGTCCTCACGGGAGGTCCCCGCCTCGCGGAAGCTCTCCGCGAGCAGCTTCAGGCCCGGTTCGATCCTGTCCAGCGGGACGGCGCCGTACCCGAGCACCAGTCCCGAGCGCGCGTGGGCCTCGCCGTAGTAGGTGGCGAGGTCCTCCACCGCGACGCCCGCCTTCCTCGCGTACGCCGTCACAAGGGCGGTGTCGACCCCAGCGTCCGGCGTCAGATAGGCGCAGAGGTGCAGGCCGGCGGCGGAGGGGACCGGCTCCAGCCAGTCGCGGAAGTCGCGCCGCAGGACGGTGAGGATCCGATCGTGGCGGGCCGCGTACTCGCGCGTCGACTTGCGGATGTGCCGCCCGAGGAGTCCCTCGTCGATGAAACCGGCCAGCGCCGCCTGGGTGGGAAGCTCCCCGCCCCAGTCGGTGAGCCGCTTGGCGGCCCGGAGGGCGGGCTGGAGCGAGGCGGGGGCGATCAGGAAGCCCAGCCGCAGCATCGGCAGCATCGTCTTGGAGAAGGAGCCGACGTAGATGACGTGACCGCTGCGGTCGAGGCTCTGGAGCGGTTCGAGCGGGCGGTCCTCGAAGCGGAACTCGCTGTCGTAGTCGTCCTCGATCACCACGGCGCCGCGCCGCCCGGCCCATTCGAGCAGCGCGGCGCGGCGGCCGAGCGACATCGGCGTACCCAGCGGGAACTGGTGTGACGGCGTGACGTAGACGAGACGGGCGGAGTCGGGGAGGGCGGCCACGTCCAGGCCCTCCCCGTCGACGGGGACGCCGACGACCCGCGCGCCCAGTGACTGGAACAGCAGCCTGGCCGGCGGGTAGCCCGGCTCCTCGACGGCCACCCGGCAGCCCGGCTCGATCATGACGCGGCCGATGAGGTCGAGCGCCTGCTGGGCTCCCTGCGTGATGAGCACGTCATCGGCGCTCGCCCGCACTGAGCGGGAGACGCCGACGTGGCGGGCGACGGCCTCCCGCAGGCCCGCGTACCCGGAGGGGGCGCCGTAGCCGGCGGAGCGCACCAGCGCCGGGCGCAGCTCGCGGGCGACGAGCCTGCGCCACGTCTCGAGCGGGAACAGCCCCGCGTCGGGGAGACCCACCCTGAAGTCGTAGACCGCCTCCTCCCCCGGTTCGGCGGGTGAGGAGGCCGCAGAGCGCCAGAGACGGCGGGGGCGCACGCCGCCGCCCGCGGGCGCGTTCCTGGCCTGGGTGCGGGCGAGCGGCTCGTCGCACACGAAGGTGCCCGCCCCTACCCGGCCGACGAGGACTCCCTCGGCGGTCAGCCGCTCGTAGGCGAGGGCCACGGTGTTGCGCGACACGTCGAGCCGCCGCGCCAGCTCGCGGGTGGGGGAAAGGCGCTCCCCCGGGCGCAGGCGGCCGTCGAGGACGGCGTCCAGGAGCTGGCGGTAGATGCGGGCGGACAGGTCGCCACGACCGGTGAGGCTCACGTGGAAGTCCATCGCGCCTCCTCACATTGGCCCAGTGGATCCCCCGTGTATTGGATCTTACATGGGACCAATGGGCTTCGTAGAGTTGCCCTCCGTACGGCTCTCGGCAGGCCTTTCCCGCCTGAGACAACCGCCCGAGACAACCGGCCTGAGACACCGCCTGGGACACCGCCCGAGACACCGTTCGGGCGCGTCGCGGGTGCCCGGCCGGAGACACACCCGTGCCCGAGTGCCGCCGGCCCGGTGCCGGCCCGGTGCCGGCCCGGTGTGCCGGCCAGGCCGGTGACGACCGAACGGCCGACGAAGGAGTCCCATGTTCAGCAGGCTCATGCCCTCTCCCGGGCCGCCCCGGGTCCTCGCCCTCGCGCAGCTGGCCAACTCCATCGGCGACGGCGCGTACTACGTGTGCTCGGCGCTCTACTTCACCCGGATCGTGGGGCTCTCGCCGACCCAGGTCGGCTTCGCCCTGACGCTCGGCTGGGCCGTCGGCTTCGTGGCGGGCGTCCCGCTCGGCCATCTCGCCGACCGCAGGGGCCCTCGTGGCACGGCGGTCCTGCTGGCCGTCGCCACGGCCGCCGCGGTCGGCTCGTTCCTGTTCGTCCGCTCCTTCCCGGTGTTCGTGGTGGTCGCCTGCCTGTACGCGACCTCGCAGTGCGGTCTCGCCGCGGCCAGGCAGGCGCTGCTCGCGGGCCTGGTGGACAGGACGCGGCGGACCCGCGTCCGGGCCCACCTGCAGGCGACGGTGAACGCCGGGCTGGCGGTCGGCGCGGCGCTCGGCGGGGCGGCGCTGCACCTCGACACCCGGGCGGCCTACCTGACGGTCCTCGCGATGGACGCGCTGAGCTTCCTGCTGTCCGCCCTGATCCTCCTCCGCCTGCCCCCGGTGCCGCCCACGGCGGCCGCACCGGCGGGCGAACCCGCACCGGCGGTGCTCAGGGACAGGCCGTACGCGCTGGTCTCCCTGCTCAACATGGTCGCGCTGCTGAACATGCCGCTGCTCAGCCTGGTCATCCCCCTGTGGATCGTCCAGCGGACCGAGGCCCCGACCTGGACGGTCTCCGCCCTGCTGATCCTCAACACCCTGGGCGTGGTGCTCTTCCAGGTGCGGGTGGCCCGGCGGGTCACCGACCTGGAGAGCGCCGCCAGGTCCGTACGGCGGGCGGGTGTGGTGCTGCTCGCGGCGTGCGCGGTGTTCGCCCTGTCGTCGGCCTGGTCCTCGGCGTGGGCCGCCGGGCTCCTTTTGCTCCTCGCCGCCTGCCTGCAGGTGTTCGGCGAGATGGCGCACGCCTCCGGCTCCTGGGAGATCGGGTTCGACCTCGCCCCGGCCGGCGCTCAGGGGCAGTACCAGGGCTTCTTCGGGTCCGGCGCGGCGGTCGCCAGGATGCTCGGCCCGCTGCTGCTCACGACGCTGATCCTCACCTGGGGTACGCCGGGCTGGCTGGTGCTCGGCGGCCTGTTCCTGCTGTCCGGCCTCGCCATGGGACCGGCGGTGCGCTGGGCCCTGCGAACCCGGCGGGCGGAGCCGGCCGCCGAGGGGGTGTCCGGGTAGCGGGCGTCCCGCCCGGGGCCTCGGCGGCGCGGGGTCGTCCGCCACGGCGTCGACGAGAACGGCGGCCGTGACCTTCGCGGGCCGGTCTCACCGGTCGGCCTGGAGGTGGTACGGGTCATCCTCGTCCCCGCCGCGAGGCCGCGTCACCGGCCACGCCCACCACGAGGCCGAGGACGATCATGATGACGTAGCTGTAGATCTCGTAGCCGTCGGGGACGAGGAAGCGGAGGAAGCCCATGAAGTGGAACCAGTCGAACCACTCGCGCAGGAGGCCGCTCGTGCCGCCGGCGACGAGGACGAAGCAGACAAAGCCTGACAGGGCTGCCAGGGGGGACTTCGAAGTGGAGGTCATGGCCCGACGGTAGGCGCGTGGTGCCCGGCACCGGATCGGGCGCAAGATGGCCGGGCGGCGACCAAGGTCGGCCGTCGGCGGGCCGGGAGTCGTACTTAAGTATCCGGACGCGGGCCGAACGCCCGGTCACGGGCGGGGGCCGCGTAGATTTCCGAAGTATGCGCCGCATCCACCGCACCCGCCGCGACTGGGTCGCCGACCTGGCGCTGTTCCTCTTCGCTGCCTGCTTCGCCGCCGTCAGCTCGCAGTCCATCCCGATCCCCGACGACCTCGATCCCCTGTGGCGGGACGTCGACCAGGTGGTCGGCGGGCTGGGGTGCGCGGCGGTGCTCCTGCGGCGGCGCTGGCCGGTGGCGCTGGCGGTGGCGCTGCTGCTGGCGGGCACCCAGGCGCACTACCTGACCGGCCCGGCGATGGTGGCGGTGTTCACGGTGGCCGCGACCCGGCCGTGGAGGATCACGGCGTGGGTGGCGGCGCTGGCCTTCGCCCCGCTGCCCGTCTTCCTGTGGCAGATGGCGGAGTTGCCCGAGGACCGCGCGAGCTCGGCGCTGACGTACTTCGCGCTGATCGCCGGAGCCATCGGGTGGGGGCTGTTCCGGCGTTCCCGGCAGCAGCTGATCGCCTCGCTGCGCGAGCGCGCCGAACTGGCCGAGGCGGACGCGGAGTTGCGCGCCGAGTGGGTCCGGCGGGAGACGCGGGAGGAGATCGCCCGCGAGATGCACGACGTGCTCGGTCATCGGCTGTCGCTGCTGAGCGTCCACGCGGGAGCGCTGGAGTTCAACCCGGGCGCCTCCGGGGAGGAGATGGCGCGGGCCGCCGGGGTGATCAGGGAGAGCGCCCACCTGGCCCTGCGCGACCTGCGCGAGGTGATCGGGGTGCTGCGGGCCGGACCCGAGGAGGGCGAACGTCCGCAACCGGAGCTGGCGGACCTGACCCGGCTGGTGGCGGAGGCCCGGGCGACGGGCGGCCGGGTCGAGCTGACCGGCCCCCCGGAGGGGCCCGCGCCACCGCCCGTGGTGGGGCGTACGGCGTACCGGATCGTCCAGGAGGCGCTGACCAACGCGCGCAAGCACGCGCCCGGCGCGGCGGTCGCGATAGAGGTGACCGGGAGCCCGGCGGGCGGGCTGGCGGTGGAGGTCCGCAACGCGCCGCCGCCCCGACCGGCTCCGCTCTCCGCCTCCGCCTCGGCCGGGGGCGAGGGCGGGGGCGGGGGCGCCGGGACGGGCAGGGCCGAAGGCGTCGGGCAGGGGCTGATCGGGCTGGCCGAACGGGCCCGGCTGGCAGGCGGTGAGCTGACGGCGGGCCCCGCCGGCGGTGGTTTCCGGGTGCGCGCCTCACTACCCTGGCCCGCGACGGACATCGCGCCCCTCACCGGCCGGGGCTGAGGAGTGGGACGAGGTGGTCCGCGTCCGTCGCGATCGGGAACCGGGGAGAGGAAGAGTCCGCGTCCATCGCGGATCGGGGCCGGGGAAGGGTTACGAGGTGATCCGCGTCCGTCGCAGGCCGGAGTCGAGGAGGGAGACGAGGTGATCCGTGTCCTGCTGGTCGACGACGACGCGATCGTGCGGGCCGGGCTGCGCCTGATGCTGGGCGGCGCCCCGGACGTCGAGGTCGTCGCGGAGGCCGCCGACGGGGCGGAGGTACCCGCCCTGGTCGCCGCGTACGGACCCGATCTGGTGCTGATGGACATCCGGATGCCGGGCGTCGACGGGCTGGCCGCCACCGAGAGGCTCCGGGCCCGGCCCGGCGCCCCGGAGGTGCTGGTCCTGACCACCTTCCACACCGACGCGCACGTGCTGCGGGCGCTGCGCGCCGGGGCGGCCGGGTTCCTCCTCAAGGACACCCCGCCCCAGGACATCGTCACGGCCATCCGGACGGTGGCCGCCGGAGATCCGGTGCTCTCCCCCGCCGTCACCCGCCGCCTCATCGAGCAGGTGGCGGACGGTTCGGGGCGGGACGACCGGGCCGCCGCCGCCCGGGCCCGGCTGGCGCTGCTGGCCGGGCGGGAGCGGGAGGTGGCCCTGGCGGTCGGACGTGGCCGCTCCAACGCGGAGATCGCGCGGGAGCTGCACCTGGCGCTGCCGACGGTGAAGACGCACGTGTCACGGATCCTGACCCGCCTGGATCTCAACAACCGGGTCCAGATCGCCCTGCTGGTCCACGACGCGAGCGCACCGGGGAACCGGTAGGTGTCTCTCCCCCGTACCGTGGAGATCCGGCTCGGGGGAAGGCCGGCTCGCCCTGGGCGGTCCCGCCTGATGCCTCCCGCGCCGGTGCCTGCCCGCCGTCGCCGGACATTCCACAACGAAAACCCTTACAGGGGCTTCTCGGCGACGGCGATGACGTAGTCCATGTTGGCGTACCTCTTTCGCATGAGGTTGTCGTCGGCCAGTTCCTTGCGCAGCCAGCGGCGGTAGCCCCACGTGGCGCGCTGCTGGAACACCGGGTTGTCCAGCTTCTGCTCAGCCCATCTGCACCACGGTTCGTACACATGGGAGCGGATGGAGGTCAGCCGGGCGTTGACGAACCCGGCGGCCTGGAGGCGGGCGACATACTCGTCGCCGTCATACCAGTTCACGATGGGGATCGTGGAGGAGAAAAGATCCTTGCGGCCGTAGTCGGTCAGCGGCAGGATGTCCGCCGTCGCGAGCACCCCGCCGGGTCGAAGCATGTGATGAGCCTGGCGGAAGAATTCGTCCCTGGGCAGGAAATGCAAGGCCGACTCCAGTGCGACCACCCGGTCGAAGCTACCGGGCTCGAACGCCATCGCGGTCGCCGACCCCTCTTCGAAGATCAGTCGACCGTCCAGCCCGAGTTCGCGGGCTTTGGCCTGAGCCACCCGCACATGCGTCGGCGTTATGTTCAATCCGACGATCTTTGCCAGGTCATATCGTTCCAGCCACATGAAATCCTGGTCGCCGTAACCGAACCCGGCGTCAAGGACGCGATCGCCCTCCTGAAAGCCGGCGGCGTCCGACAGCTTTTCCGCCAGCGCCTGGCACGCGTCGTCGATCGTGTCGGACTCACTGGTCCAATAGCCGAAATTGAGGTACGTACTGTGCTCGTTCAGTGCGGTCCAGGTGCTCGGCGGGAAGATCTCGTAGGCGCGTTTGGCGCGATTCTCGGGTGACGACAGGGCGAGTCTGATGCTCCGGCCGAGGGAGAGGATGTCCTGCCAGGGTGAGGGTTGCTGCGTGCTGACCAAGGGGGCCTCCTGGATGTCGTTCGTGCCTCAGGCGCGCCGGGGCGGAAAAGCGAACATCGACCACTTCGTTGATCGACGCGGTGAGCGGATGAACGGTCGTGAACGCCGGCGATCGGCTGAACGCGGCGCACATCACCCTTCCGTGATCCGGCAGGTCTCTCGGGTGTTCAACCGGCGACCCGTATTCCCTGTCGTTTCCGTCAAAGAATCCGGCCCAGAAAACACGCGAGCGTGGCGACAGTCGACGGTTCGCGCCGGATGACCCATCGTCGTGAACGGGTGCGGGTTTTCGGTGCTCTTCATGGGAGCCGGACAGGACAGTCAGCCTGGTCGCAACATATCCGCCCATGCTTCCCGTGCTGCGTGAAGTCATCTGTGCGCGAGTCTAGATCGGTGCACTTCCCGGCACACTATGGATTTCCGTAGGATTCGACCCTCTTCGCCCTGGTTGACGGCCCTTCTTCGGCGAGGTGCGGCACGAGGTGGCCGACCTGCTCGGCATGTGACCACCCGATAGCGATGATTGTGAGTACCCGCCGGCGATCTCGACCACGAAGGCTACGGTGACTGTCATGGATCATGATCTCACCCGGTGTGACGCCACCCTGGTGCTGACCCTTGGAGAGGTGGCTCGGCTCAACGCCGTCCCGCGCGCCGCGTACACGGTCGGCGCCGAGCAGCGCTGCGAGATCCGAGAGAACAGGCACCCAGGTCCGCACATCGCGACCGGCCAGGCGGCCAGTGGCACCGAGTGGTGGCTGGTGTGGGACGACACAGGGCAAGGGCGACTCAAGGCGCTGCCGTCGTGCGGAGCCGAAGATGTCGAGTTGGACGAGCCGTGTCTCCTCCCTTTGAACCATCCCGGCCCTCACACCTGTGACGTATAGGTGCGTCCACCTGCCCCGTCGCCTTCGGGGGCGTTGCCGTGTCTGCCTGCGGCCGATCAGCGGGCCGGGTGAGCATGGCCCCATGACCTCACCTTCACCCGGCCCGCCCCCGCCCGACGACGTGCCCGACTGGGTGTTGCAGTAGACCAGGGAGCCGCTGCTCCGGGCCGCGGAGGCCGCTCTGGACTCTGAAGAAAAAAGATCACATGACTGCCACGACCGGCGACCGGATGATCACGGTCGCAAAAGCGACCCGACCCGGCACGACCACCCCCACCGAGGCGGACGACATACGGATCGCATGGGTGGCGGACTGCCGCGCCTACGCTCTGGAGGACGGGCACCTCCGGCTCCTCACCGTCGACCACAACCTGGCCACGCGGCTGGAGATGTGCGGGTACGAGGGCGAGGTCACCCGTCGCGCCGCCCAGTTCGTGCGCACCACCATCGCTACAGCCGCCGTCGCGACAGTCTCGGAGGCATGGACCACGAGCGACCTGGTGGTCCTCACCTCCGACGGCGTGCCCGACCGGGTGCCGCACGAGGTGCTGGAGAGGCTGGTGCTCGCGCGCCGGGACGACCCGCAGGCGCTGGCCGAGGCGATCGTGGCCGCCGCTCGCGCGGACGAGGACGGCCACCGGGACGACGCGACGGTGGTCGTCCTGGCGGCGCGACCGCCGGCTGCCGCCGTCTGACCGCAACGCGAAGGCCCCGCCGCTCCGGAGGAGAGCGGCGGGGCCTCTTCGCGTGGTTCAGCTGCAGCATTCCTCAAGGGGAGGGGGCCGTACCGGGCCGGCGCACGGGGAGGGCACTCAAGGCGGGGGCGAATCGGCTCGGTCGCCGGCGCTCGACCGCTCGTTCCCCTACCTGATCAACGCCTCAGCGGCAACCTGGAATCTTGCAGGTTGTCAAGATCGAAACCAAATGGTGATCATTGCCTGGATCTCATGTGACAACAGTTCATCTCAAGTCGATGGAGGAAACTGCCTGCAAAAGCCGCCATCACCAGCAAGTCCAGGTTTAGCAGCTTCCACATTTGCAACAGCAAATATCGGGACGTGCGGTCCGAAGTTTTATCTATGAGTTCGACGAGATCCCACATCGCTCAACCCGTACAACTGGAGGAAAGCATGGGTAAAGTAATGGGAACCCGTACGGCAGTCGTGAAGCGGTTATCGGCTGTAGCAGCCGCAACGGCCCTGGGGGCGGCGGTGCTCGCTTCCCCGGGCGTCGCCCACGCTCAATCGTCCTACTGCTCGGTCAACGGATGGCTCAGCCCGATCGTCAACAGCTGCACCACCGATGCCGTGCAGGCGCACTCGAACGGCTGGATCGATGTCTGGGTCTCTCCGTACTCGGGATGCAAGGCGGACTTCTACATCTGGGACGCCCGCAACCAGGCAGTCATCTACCGGGCAACGGGTGTCTCCAACTTCTCCACGACGCTGTTCCGCGTGCACTCGTGGTATCACCTCAAGGCGACCTTCCGTGGCACGAAGTGCGGCGGTGAGGCCGGCCTGGACAACGAGTAGAAAAAGCGGACAGCCGTTCGTGCCGTTACCCCAGGCACCACCCAGCCCCGATGCCTTGCGGTGTCGGGGCTGTTCGCATGCCTTGCCCGAGCGAAGACCACCCGGCAGCGACCACGCAAGTACAGCCCCAGCAGCATGGTGGTGGCCCCGGCACGATCCTGCGCACTGGCCGGGCGCGCCATCACCGCCGGCAGCAGTCCGAGCGTGTCGGTGACCACGAATCGCTTGCGGCCGTTGATCTTCTTGTTCGCGTCGTAGCCGCGGCTGTCGGCTCCAACGATGTCGGCGCCCTTGACGCTTTGGGAGTCCATCACCGCGGCCGATGGCTCGGCCTCACGGCCGGACTCCTTGCGGACCCGCCGACGCAGCACGTCCATGATCTGCTGCGTCACTTCCTGGTCTTCCCAGCGCACGAAGTGCCAGTAGACGGTCCGCCAGGGCGGGAAGTCAGCCGGTAGGTGCCACCGGGAGCAGCCGGTACGCACGGTTCGATGAAACACCCTGCGTTGCCGTTCGCCCAGGTCAAACGCTAGACCGTCTCGCTGACCAGGTGGGCGACGCACTCCACGTGGTGGGTCATCGGAAATGCATCAAAAGCACGCAAATCAGCAAGGCGGTAGCCCCGTTCGGCGAACCAGGCCAGGTCGCGGGCCAGGGTGGCCGGGTCGCAGGAGACGTACACGATCCGAGTGGCCTGGAGGGTGCTCACGCGGTCGACGACGTCGCGGCCCAGGCCCGCCCGGGGCGGGTCGACGACGACCAGGTCCGCGCGCTCGATGCCGAAGCGGTCGAGGGCGTTCTCCACGCGGCCCCTGGCGAAGCGGGCCTGGGGCAGGTCGCGGAGGTTGCGCTCGGCGTCGCGGACCGCCACGGACTCGGACTCCACGCCGAACACGGCCCCCTCGGGACCCACCGCCTCCGCCAGCCCGGCGGCGAACAGGCCGACGCCGCAGTAGAGGTCGAGGGCCCACTCGCCCGGCCGCGGGGCGGCGAACTCCATGACGGCGTCGAGCAGGGTGGCGGCGGCGCCGGGGTGCACCTGCCAGAAGCCGCTGCCGGTGACCTGGAAGTCGCGCTCGGCGACGCGCTCGACGAGGTGGTTGCGGCCGTGGACGACCCGGCTGCGGCCCTTGCCCTCGTCGACGAAGACGGCCACGCTCGTGTCGAGGTCGGGCACGGCCACCGTGCGCCGGGGCTTGGGCGCGACCACGACCGCCTGGTCGCCGGTGGTGGAGGCGATGACCTCGACCGAGGAGGCGTTGCGCCAGTTCATGACCTCGGCGCCGACGTTCTCCACCTCGGGGTGGGCGATCAGGCAGGCGTCCACCGGCTCGACGTCGTGGGAGCGGTGCCGGCGCAGGCCCAGCCCGCCCTCGCGGTCGACGGCGAACTGGACGCGGGTGCGCCAGCCCAGCCCGTCCGGGGCTCCGGGAACCTCCTCGACGGTGCCCTTCCAGTCGATCGAGGCCAGGCGTTTGAGCTGCTCGGCCACCACGTCGGCCTTCAGGCGGCGCTGGGCCTCGAGGGAGGCGTGCTGCCAGTCGCAGCCGCCGCAGCGCCCGGGGCCCGCGAACGGGCACGGCGGGGTCACCCGGTCGGCGGAGGGCTCCAGGATCTCGACCGCGTCGGCCCGCAGGAAGTGGGAGGTCTCCTCGGTGATCTCGGCGTTGACCCGCTCGCCGGGCAGCGCGTGCCGTACGAACACGACCCGGCCGTCGTGGCGGGCGACGCACCAGCCACCGTTCGCAACCGGTCCTACCGTCAGTTCGATGGCCATGGTCGTTGCCCCCAAGGGAAAAATCGTCGTCGGTCGAGCCTCCTCGCGTCAGGAGCGCATACGAAAGGTTATGCCTTGACGTCCTCGTCCCGAGCCGCCTCCGGGCGCGGACGGCGAACGGCGCCGGGCGCGAAGGGCTCGGGGCGGCCCTTGAGCCGGTCGGAGGAGTGCAGCTGCCAGGGCACGCTGATGACCATCACGCCGGGCTGGAACAGCAGGCGGCCCTTCAGCCGCAGCGCGCTCTGGTTGTGCAGGATGTGCTCCCACCAGTGGCCGACGACGTACTCGGGGATGTAGACGCTCACCACGTCCCGGGGGGAGCGGCGGCGCAGCGACTTGACGTACTCCAGGATCGGCCGGGTGATCTCGCGGTAGGGCGAGTCGAGCATCTTCAGCGGCACCGGGATGCCGCGCCGCTCCCACTCCTCCTGCAGCGCCCTGGCCTCGGGGCCCTCCACCCCCACGGTGATCGCCTCCAGCTTGGAGGGACGGGTGGCGCGGGCGTAGGCGAGGGCGCGCAGGGTCGGCTTGTGGATCTTGGAGACCAGCACGATGGCGTGGTTGCGCGCGGGCAGCATCGACTCGTCCACCTGGGAGTCCTCGGCGACGGCGAGCTCGGCGGCCACGTTCTCGTAGTGGCGGTGGATGCCCTTCATCATCAGGAACAGCACCGGCATGGCCACGCAGACGATCCACGCCCCGTGGGTGAACTTGGTGACCAGCACCACCACCAGCACCACGCCGGTCATCACGCCGCCGAAGAAGTTGATGGTCCGCGAGCGGTGCATCTGGTGCCGGACCCTCAGGTCGGTCTCGGTCCTCAGGTGCCGCGTCCAGTGCCTGACCATGCCGATCTGGCTCAGCGTGAACGACACGAAGACGCCCACGATGTAGAGGTTGAGCAGGCGGCTGACGTCGGCGTCGAAGCCCCACAGCAGCAGGCAGGCCGCGGCGGCGAGGATCACGATGCCGTTGGAGAAGGCGAGCCGGTCCCCCCGGGTGTGCAGCTGGCGGGGCAGGTAGCGGTCCTGGGCCAGGATCGAGCCGAGCACCGGGAAGCCGTTGAAGGCGGTGTTGGCGGCCAGGAACAGGATCAGCGCGGTGACGGCGGCGATGAGGAAGAAGGGGAGCGAGCCGTTGCCGAAGACCGCGTCGGCCACCTGGGCGATGATCGGCTGCTGGTAGTAGCCGGGCCCGGCGGGCTCGCCGTCGATGAGGACGTCGCGGTAGGCGACGGCGGGGTCGGCGACCTTGACGCCCGAGGCCAGCCCCAGGGTGATGATGCCGACGAACATGGTCACCGAGACCAGGCCCATCATCAGCAGGGTGCTCGCGGCGTTCTTGCTCTTGGGCTTGCGGAAGGCGGGCACCCCGTTGCTGATCGCCTCGACGCCGGTGAGCGCGGCGCAGCCGGAGGAGAACGCGCGCAGGATCAGGAAGGCCGCCGCGAAGGAGGTCAGGTTGGTCTGCTCGGCGATGATCTCGTACTCGGAGGTGGGCGCGTGCAGCTGGTCGCCGAGGACGAGCACCCGGAAGGCGCCCCACGCGACCAGGCCGAGGACGGCGAACATGAAGGCGTAGGTGGGGATCGCGAAGGCCGCGCCCGACTCCCGGATCCCGCGCAGGTTGACGATCGTCAGCAGCACGACGATGGCGATCGCGACCAGCGGCTTGTGCTGGGCGACGTACGGGATGGTGGCGCCCACGTAGTCGACGCCGTTGGCGACCGAGACCGCGACGGTCAGCACGTAGTCGACCATCAGGGCGCTGGCGACGGTGAGCCCGGCGCTCGGGCCGAGGTTGACGGTGGCGACCTCGTAGTCGCCGCCCCCGCTGGGGTAGGCGTGCACGTTCTGCCGGTACGACGCCACGACGGTGAGCATCACCACGACGACGGCGACGGCGACCCAGGGGCTGAAGTGATAGAAGGAGACTCCGGCGAGGGAGAGAATGACCAGGATCTCCTGCGGGGCGTAGGCCACGGAGGAGAGGGCGTCACTCGCGAAGACGGGCAGCGCGATGCGCTTGGGGAGCAGCTGCTCGTGCAGCTGCGTGCTGCGCAGCGCCCGCCCGATGAAAAGGCGTTTGACAAGGTCCGTCACCTTCGACACGTCTGCAGATGCTAGCCGTTATTACTCGGCCCCACTCACGCGGCACTCCTGGGGCGGTCCATACTGGCTGAATACATCGGGCACAAGATCCGCCTCACAGCGACCGGCGGGGGAGCATGCATATCGTGATCATGGGGTGTGGCCGGGTCGGTTCGACCCTGGCGCACATCCTTGAGGACAGCGGCCACTCGGTCGCGATCATCGACCGTGACCCGCAGGCGTTCCGCCGCCTGCGGGCGGGGTTTCGGGGTCGCAGGGTGACCGGGATCGGCTTCGACCGGGACGTCCTGGAGGAGGCGGGCATCGAGGCCGCGGGCGCCTACGTGGCGGTGAGCAGCGGCGACAACTCGAACATCATCTCCGCCAGGGTCGCCCGCGAGACGTTCGGCGTCGACAACGTCGTGGCCAGGATCTACGACTCCCGGCGCGCCGAGGTCTACCAGCGGCTGGGAATCCCCACCGTGGCCACGGTCCGCTGGACCGCCGACCAGATCCTGCGCCGCGTCCTGCCCGAGGGCGCCGAGCCGCTCTGGCGCGACCCCAGCGGGTGCGTGGTGCTGGCGGAGGTGGCCTACCACCCCGGCTGGATCGGCACCCCGACGAGGGATCTGGAGGCCGCGGCGGGCACCCGCCTGGCGTTCATCAACCGGATCGGCGACACCCTGCTGCCCAGGAACGACTCGGTGGTGCAGGAGGGCGACGTGCTGCACGTCATGGCGGTCGAGGCCGACATGGACCGCATCAACAAGGTGCTGTCCGGAGCGCCGGAGGAGGAGCACTGATGCGCGTCACCATCGCCGGCGCGGGAGCGGTCGGCCGGTCGATCGCCGCCGAACTCCTGGAGAACGGCCACGAGGTCCTGCTCGTCGACATCGACCCCAAGGCCATCAAGATCGATACCGTGCCGCGGGCGGAGTGGCTGCTCGCCGACGCCTGCGAGATCTCCTCGCTGGACGAGGCCGGCCTGGCCGAGTGCCACGTGGTCGTCGCCGCCAGCGGTGACGACAAGGTCAACCTCGTGGTCTCGCTGCTCGCCAAGACGGAGTACGGCGTGCCGCGCGTGGTCGCCAGGATCAACCACCCCAAGAACGAGTGGCTGTTCAACGAGTCGTGGGGCGTCGACGTGGCCGTCTCGACCCCGCGCCTGCTGAGCGCGCTGGTCGAGGAGGCCGTCAGCGTCGGCGACCTGGTGCGCCTGATGACCTTCCGTCAGGGCCAGGCCAACCTGGTCGAGCTCACCCTGCCCGAGGACGCCCCGGTCGTCGGCCAGCGCGCCGGTTCGGTGCCCTGGCCCAACGACAGCGCCCTGGTCGCGATCCTGCGCGAGGGCCGGGTGCTGGTGCCCACCGCCGACGACCCGCTGGAGGCCGGCGACGAGCTGATGTTCGTGGCCAGCCAGGAGGTCGAGGAGGAGCTCGCCGAGCTCCTGTCCCCGCACCACCGCACGCCCCGCTGAACCTGCCTTCCGTCCATCCCGTACGCCAACCGGACCGGTCTCCCGCGCGCCACGCGGGAGCGCTCCTTCCGCGCCACCCGAACCGGTCTCCCGCGCGCCGCGCGGAAGCGGTCCTTCCGCACCACGCGGGAGCGGTCCTTCCGCGCGACGCGGGAGCGCCCCTTCCGCGCCGCGCGCCGGGTGGACCGGTGGCGGGCCCCCGGGCCACGAACCGGGCGCGAGGGGCACCGGAGAGGCCGGTCGGGAGGCCCGGACGCGCCGGTCGGCCGGAAGGACCGTCCGCCGGTCAGGAGGCCGCGGGTCGCACCGGGGTCCTGCCCCGGGCCAGCAGCCACACCATGGCGGCGAGCGCCGCGACCTGGAGCGGCCAGCCCATCGCGATCTTGAGGATGCCCAGCTCGGCGACCGCGTCGTTCCCACCGATCAGGAAGACGGGGAGCTGCGCCGCCACCCGGACCACGCACGGGATCATCAGCAGCCAGGTGAGCCTGGTGCACAGCTTCACCACGGCCGGATCCGCGCGCCACGCGGTCGGGTCGCCGGTGACGGAGCCGATGAGGAAGCCCACCACCGGCCATCGGGTGACGATCGACAGCAGCATCACCACGGAGTAGCCGGCGTTGTAGAGGATGCCCGGC
The DNA here is from genome assembly GCF_059358815.1 of Streptosporangium nanhuense. Taxonomy (NCBI): domain Bacteria; kingdom Bacillati; phylum Actinomycetota; class Actinomycetes; order Streptosporangiales; family Streptosporangiaceae; genus Streptosporangium; species Streptosporangium nanhuense. Next base: position 115,069 of record NZ_JCADBG010000001.1, on the reverse strand, counting down.
AGGAAGACGTCCTTCGCCTCACCGGTACGGGAGGCGAAGAACGCGCCGATGCCGATGCCGATCAGGCTGTTGATCACGAACTGCGGCGTCGAGCGTTGCAGCAACCGCACGACGAGCAGCAGCACCGCGGCCGAGATGCTGACGATCAGGGACATCTTCAGGTCGGAGGTGGTGATCCACATGCCGGTGAAGGCGATGGTGGGCACGGCGGCCTCGATGACGCCCCGCACTCCGCCGAAGGCCTTGGCAAGCTGGCTGCGGATCGCGGCCTCGACCGTGTCGTGCGCGGCGGTCTCGCCGGTGGTGGTCATCTTCTCGCTCACCGTCTCGTGATCGTCAATCACTCACGCACCGCCCGCGGGGCGCAGCTCGTATCTCGGATTGAACATGACTTTGCGGCCATCCTGCACGCTGACGAGCCCTTCCGCCAGCACCAGGCGCCCCGGCTCGATGCCCGCGATCTTCCTGCGGCCCAGCCATATCAGGTCGATCACATCGGAACCATCGTAAAGCTCGGCCTCCAGCGCCGGGGCGCCCCCGCGAGGGCGCAGCGTCACCGTCCGCAGGGTGCCGGTCACACAGAAACGACGGCGCATGCCGCACGAGACGATGGGGGTGGCACCGTGGCGGTCGAGGTCCTGCTGGAGCTCGTCGGCCTCCAATTCGGCCTGACCGGCGGTCAACCGGCGAAAGAATCCCCGCAAACCGCTCTGTTTGTGCGGCTCCTGAGAACCCACGGACCTCTCCTTCACACACGAGTCGAACCAGAGTACGCGATCCGCCCCGTCAGCGGATCTCGGCGATCTCCGGGCCCCGGTCGAACGGGTTGAGGTCGGGCACGTCGCCCCCGGCGGCCTGCTGCTCCGCGGGCTGCCTGGCCTCGGGCGGCAGCCGCAGCTCGATGGGCTCCTTGGGGGCCATCGGCTCGTCGCCGCGTACCACGACTATGTCCCGGACGACATCCTCCAGCGTCCCGGAGACCTCGGCGTCCTCCGCGGCCTTCCCGCTGATCACCGCGCGCAGGAACCAGCGCGGCCCGTCCACCCCGATGTAGCGGACCGGCTGCTCGCCGCCCTCGGCGGGGATCCTGGCGGCCAGCTCGACGCCGAAGGCCCCCTCCCGCTCCTCGGCGGTGCCGCCGGCGCTCTTGACCCCCTCGGCCAGCTCGGCCCTGACCTCGTCCCAGATCCCGCTCCGCTTGGGCGCCGCGAAGGCGTGCACCTGCAGGGCGCTCCCCTCGAACAGGACCACCGCGCCGACGATCTGGTCGCCGGCCAGGTTGAGCTGCACCTCGAACCCGGCGTCGACCGGCAGGCGCATGCCCCCGAGGTCGACCCGCTCCCGCTCGGGGTGGGCCTCGTCGGCGTCCCACGGCCCCGACTCCCGCGCCGGGACCCGCTCGACCTCCTCCTCCACCACGGGCTTGGCGGCCTTGGCGGCCGGGGACTTCTCACGGCGATTGCGTCCGAACACTTTCCTCACGCTCCTTGAAGATTCACTGGTCACTCGTCCCCCGCCGGGCCGGGCGGCGGGCGGCCCCGGGGGCCGGAGACGCCCTCCGGCCCCCGGCGCCTCGCCGGGTCCACTCCCTGTCAGCGGCCGGTGGACCCGAACCCGCCGGCGCCTCGCGCCGAACCCGGCAACCGGTCCACCTCGTGGAACGCCGCCTTCTCCACCTTCTGGATCACCAGCTGCGCGACGCGGTCACCCCTGCGCAGTCGTACGGCGTTCTTGGTGTCGGTGTTGATCAGCGTCACCTTGATCTCCCCCCGGTATCCCGCGTCGACGGTGCCGGGCGCGTTGACGAGCGTCACGCCGTGCTCGGAGGCCAGGCCCGAGCGCGGGTGGACGAACGCGGCGTACCCGTCGGGCAGGGCGATCGCCAGCCCGGTGCCGACCACGGCCCGCTCTCCGGGGAGGAGCTCGACGTCCTCGGCGGCGTGGAGGTCCGCGCCCGCGTCGCCCGGGTGGGCGTACGAGGGCGGCGGCAGGTCGGCGTCGAGCCGGTGGATCAACACCTCGACGGTGTGGGTCACGGGTTCACCTCGTACTCGTGGTGCTCGTCGGCGATCGTCTGGATGTCACCGTGCTTGGCGAAATGCTCCATGGCCACCTCGATGAAGAGCGCCGCGGCCCGCACGGCGACCGGCCCGTCCGGGGAACCGATCCGGCCCTCAGCCTCAAGGTACGCCTTCCTGCCGGACATGCCGTTGCACCAGGCGCGCATATGCAGGACGGTGCCGACCGGAACCGGGGCGAGATAGTCGGTCTCCAGGCGGCCGGTGACGTAGGGGCGCTGGAAGAGCCACACGGACATGCCGATGACCTCGTCCATCGCCGCGGCGAGCACGCCGCCGTGCGCCAGGCCCGGCGCGCCCTGGTGGGTCTCCTCAACGGTGAACTCGGCGACCACCGAGACCCCGTCGGGGGTGAGGGCGGTCAGGTGCAGGCCGTTGGGGTGGTCGTCACCGCAGCCGAAGCAGCGGCTGTAGTGGGAGCCGAGCGGGGTGCCGGGAGCGGGCGCGCCGGCGAGCGGACCCGGCGGGGTCGCGTCCGGCGGGGGGGTGGTCAGGGCGGAACGGGTCACGGGGCAGAACGTTACCCCCTGGGCTGCGGTGATTCCTCATTCACCGGCTTTCCCGCGGCATCCGCCGGTGCCGGCCCGGCGGGACCGGCGTTCGGATCACCGGGACGGCCCGGACCGCGAGGACCGTCGGGATCGGCGCCTGAGGGATCGAGACCGCCCGGACCACCCGGACGGCCCGGACCACCGGGATCGGCGCCGGAAGGATCGGGACCGTCCGGACCGCTCAGACCGCGAGGACCGTCGGGATCGGCGCCTGAGGGATCGGGACCGCCCGGATGGCCCGGACCACCGGGACCGTCCGGATCGGCGCCGGAGGAATCGGGGCCGCCGGGATCGGGGCCGCCGGGATCGGGGCCGCCGGGATCGGGGTGCGGCGGGGCCGGTGGCAGGGCCCGATGCGCGCTGCCCGTGAGCTCGGGCAGCGCGCGGTAGATCACCGCGGCCACCGGCACCGCCACGGCGGCCCCGGCGATGCCCGCCAGGATGCCGCCCACCGCCAGCACCAGGATGATCGCCAACGGGTGGAAGTGGAGCACCCTGCCGACGATCAGCGGCTGGAGCACGTGGTTCTCCAGCTGCTGCTCCACGAGCAGAATTCCGAGGAAGATCAGGGCGTAGATCGGGCCCTTGGCGCCGAGGGTGACCAGGGTCGCCACCGAACCGGCGAAGAAGATGCCGACGATGGGGATGAAGCTGGCCAGGAAGATCATCACCGCGAGCGGCGCCCAGAGCGGCACGCCCATCCCCGCGAGCACGATGCCCATGATCACGCCGTGCACGGCGGCCACCGCGACCGTGCCCTGCACGTAGTGCGAGAGCGTCACCCAGGCGGCCCGCCCGGCCCTGTCGACGCGGGGCGCGACCTCGCCGAAGCCCTTCAGGAACCACGACCAGATCCGGTCGCCGTCTTTGAGCAGGAAGAACGTCACGAACAGCAGCAGCACAATGGAGGCCAGCACCTCCAGCGCCACCGTGGCGCCGGTGAGGACCGTCTGGGTGATCTGGTTGCGCTGGGTGGTGATCTGCTTGCCGATCTCGTCGACCCAGCTGGTGATCTGGGTCGGCTGCAGGTGCAGCGGCCCGGTGTGGAGCCAGTTCTGCACCGTCTTGACCGTCTGGCGCACCTGGTCGACGAGGCCGGGGAACTCGTCGTTGGCGCGCACCCCGATGATCCAGCCGGTGCCGCCGAGCACGGTGAGCGCGATGATCATCGTGAGCCAGGTCGCGTAGATGGGCCGCATGCCCATCGCGCCGAACCGCCGGGTGAGCGGGAACAGCAGCGCGGTCAGCAGGAGCGCGATGGCCACCGGCAGGACCACGATGCGCAACGTCGCGATGAACTGCGCGAAGTAGAAGACCGCCCAGCCGATGATGATCAGGCAGAGACTCCACATCGCGATGCGCAGCAACGCGCGAGGCACCAGGCTGGTCAGGCGTTCCCGATCGGAGATCACGTATTCCAGACTGTCACGCCGGCCAGGGAAATGCGCGAGAGTTATCGTCTGGACACGAAAAGCAGCGACCCGGCCGTACGGCGCCCGTCAGGGACGGGCACCCGCCCGCCGAGGGCGACGCCCGGCCGACAGAGATGAGCGCCCGCCCGGTCGAGGGCGGGCGCTCATCCGGCCGGGATCAGCGCTCATCCGGCGGGCGGGAGATCACCCTGTCTTCGAGGTAGCAGCTGCAGTTGCCACATCCTGGCGGCATGCCTGTCCTCCTCTCACCTGTCCTGCCTCGACCGTACGGCAGGATTCACCGACGGCGAGGACAGATTCGCGTGCGCCCCGGGCCCGCGCGCCCGGGGTCAGGTGAGATCGACCTCCACCAGCAGCTCACCCTCGCCCTCCTGGAGCACGAACTCGTCGATGACGCCCGCGCCGCACAGGTCGTCCTGCGCCCGGCGCACGAGGTCGACCCCCGCGCCGGTGACGGTGAGCCGGGAGACCTCCGCGCGCATGGACAGGCGGGCGTCGGACTTGGCCTTGCGGACCCGGCCGAGGACGGCGGCCACCACGGGCAGCAGCTCGGGATCGCCGCCCCGCTCGCGCGTCTCGGGCCAGGCGGCCCGGTGCACCGAGCCCTCACGCCACCAGGACCAGACCTCCTCGGTGACGAACGGCAGGAACGGGGCGAACAGCCGGAGCATGACGTCGAGCGCCTCGCGCAGCGCCGCGTGCGCGGAGCTCGCCGCCGCGCTCGCCTCCCCCGTGCCGTCCCCGCCGTCCCCGTCGTTCGCGTCGTCGTAGGCCCTGGCCTTGACCAGCTCCAGGTAGTCGTCGCAGAACTCCCAGAAGAACCGCTCGGTCCGCTCCAGCGCGCGGGTGTAGTCGTAGCCCTCGAACGCCTCGGTGGCCTCGTGGACCACCTCCGACAGCCGGGCCAGCATCGACAGGTCGATCGGCTCGGTGACCTCCCCGCCCCCCTCGCCCAGGCCCAGGACGAACCTGGAGGCGTTCAGGATCTTGATGGCCAGCCTGCGGCCGACCTTGATCTGGCCGGTGTCGAACGCCGTGTCGGTGCCGGGACGGCCGCCGGCCGCCCAGTAGCGGACCGCGTCGGAGCCGTACTGCTCCAGCAGGCCGAGCGGGGTGACCACGTTGCCCTGGGACTTGGACATCTTCTTGCGGTCGGGGTCGAGGATCCACCCGGAGATCGCGACGTGGCTCCAGGGCAGGCTGCCCTGCTCCAGATGGGCGCGGACCACGGTGGAGAACAGCCAGGTCCGGATGATCTCGTGGGCCTGCGGGCGCAGGTCCATCGGGAAGACCCGCCCGAACAGGTCCCGGTCGCGCTCCCAGCCCCCGGCGATCTGCGGCGTCAGCGAGGAGGTGGCCCAGGTGTCCATGACGTCCGGGTCTCCGATGAAGCCGCCCGCCTTGCCGCGCTGGTCCTCGGTGTAGCCGGGCGGGACGTCGGAGGACGGGTCGATCGGCAGCGCGGACTCGGGCGGCGCGATCGGCGCGGAGCGGTCGGGCTCGCCCTCGTCGTCCAGGGGGTACCAGACCGGGATGGGCACGCCGAAGAACCGCTGCCGGGAGATCAGCCAGTCGCCCGCCAGCCCCTGCACCCAGCTGTCGTAGCGGACCCGCATGTGCGGCGGGTGCCAGGACAGCTCCGCGCCGCGCGCCAGGAGCGCGTCGCGAAGGGCGAGGTCGCGCCCGCCGTTGCGGATGTACCACTGGCGGGTGGTGACGATCTCCAGGGGCCGGTCGCCCTTCTCGTAGAACTTCACCGCGCGCCTCACGGGGCGCGGCTCGCCCTCCATGTCGCCGGACGCGCGCAGCAGCTCCACGATCCGCTCGCGGGCGCCGTGCACGGTCCTGCCCGCCAGCTCGGCGTACGGCTCCGGGGGCACGCCCTCGGGCGCGTCCGGCAGCAGCCTGCCGTCCCAGCCGATGACGGCGCGGGTGGGCAGGTCGAGCTCGCGCCACCAGACGATGTCGGTCACGTCGCCGAAGGTGCAGATCATCGCGATGCCCGAGCCCTTGTCCGGCTCGGCCAGGTGGTGGGCCAGCACCGGCACCTCGACGCCGAACAGCGGCGTCCTGACCGTGGTGCCGAACAGGGGCCGGTAGCGCTCGTCGTCCGGGTGGGCGACGAGCGCGACGCAGGCGGGCAGCAACTCGGGGCGGGTCGTCTCGATCCAGACCCGGTCGCCGAACCCCCTGGCCCGCTGCTCCTCGGACAGGCCGAAGCCCAGCCGGTGGAAGGCGCCGGGCCACTCGCGGTCCTCCAGCTCGGCCTGGGCGACGGCGGTGCGGAAGGTGACGTCCCACAGCGTGGGCGCCTGGGCGACGTACGCCTCCCCCCTGGCCAGATTGCGCAGGAAGGCGCGCTGGGAGGCCGTCCGCGCGGCGTCGCCGATCGTGGCGTACGTCAGCGACCAGTCGACCGACAGGCCGAGGCGGCGCCAGAGCTCCTCGAACACCCTCTCGTCCTCGACGGTGAGCCGCTCGCACAGCTCGATGAAGTTTCCGCGCGAGATCGGGATCTGCCGCTTGGGGTCGGGCCTGGCCGGAGGCTCGAACGAGGGGTCGTAGGCGATGGAGGGGTCGCAGCGCACGCCGAAGTGGTTCTGCACCCGGCGCTCGGTGGGCAGGCCGTTGTCGTCCCAGCCCATGGGGTAGAAGACCTCACGCCCGCGCATGCGCTGGAAGCGGGCGACGGTGTCGGTGTGGGTGTAGGAGAAGACGTGGCCGACGTGGAGGGAGCCGGAGACGGTCGGCGGCGGGGTGTCGATCGAGTAGATCTCCTCGCGCGTGCGCGACCTGTCGAAACGGTAGGTCCCTTCGCTCTCCCAACGGCCCGCCCATACGGCTTCCAGGCCATCGAGAGTCGGTTTCTCGGGCATGGGCGCAGAGCGCGGTCGCTGTTGTGTCATGCCTCCCTATGGTATGGCTTCACGCGATCCGCCGCTCGGGGAGACTAGTGTTCTTGGGGCGGACAGTAAACGGGAGGACCACATGGCCGACAAGACCGAGAAGCAGGACATGGCGTGGAGGGCGATCGGCGGCCTCCTGGGCCTCGCCACCGCGTGGGGGGCGAAGAAGGTCATCGGGTTCGCCTGGGAGAAGGCCACCGGCAAGAAGCCGCCCCTCGACAACGAGTCCCTGGAGATCAGCCTCGGCGAGGCGGTCGGCTACGCCGTGGTGATGGGGGTCGGCATGCAGGTGACGCAGATCGTGGTCGCCCGCACCGCCAGGAAGCGCTACGACGCCTGGAAGGCCGTCAAGGACGCCGCCAGGGACGTCACCACCTGACGGCGAGGCCCCGCCGCCGGCCCGCCCTCCGCGACGACCCGCGCCCGGATCCCGGTCGTGTGAGTCGTCGCCACCGCCGGAACCCCCGCGCGTCGCACTCGCGCGGGGGCCGGTCACACGGACGGTGCGGCGTCAGGAGGCCTCCAGCACCTCCGGGGACTCCTGGGATTCCTGGGACTCCGTGGGCTCCTGCGACCCCTGGGACTCCTGCGAACCCGGGGACTCCAGCGAGGTGAGGAACTCCTTCGCCCAGCGGTCCACGTCGTAGGTGGACACCCTCCGGCGCAGCGACCGCATCCGGCGCGACAGGTCGTGCGGGGTGGCGCGCATCGCGGTCAGCATCGCCCGCTTGAGGCCGTCGACGTCGTAGGGGTTGACCATGAACGCCTGGCGCAGCTCGTCGGCCGCCCCGGCGAACTCGCTGAGCACCAGCGCGCCGCGCAGGTCGTTGCGGCAGGCGATGTACTCCTTGGCGACCAGGTTCATCCCGTCGCGCAGCGGCGTCACCACCATCACGTCGGCGGCGAGGTAGAGCGCGGCGAGCTCGTCCCGGCCGTACGACTGGTGCATGTACTGAACGGGCTGCTGCCCGAGCTCTCCCTGCTCTCCGTTGATCCGGCCGACCTGGAGCTCGATCGAGTCGCGCAGCCGCATGTACTCCTCGACGCGTTCCCTGCTCGGCGTGGCGATCTGCACGAACGCCGCCTCGCCCGGCTTGATCGCCCCCTCGGAGAGCAGCTCGCCGAACGCCTTCAGGCGCTGGCCGATGCCCTTGGTGTAGTCGAGCCTGTCGACGCCGAGCAGCATGCACTCGGGGTCGCCCAGCTCCGCGCGGATCTCCCTGGCCCTGGCGATGATGTGCGGCTCCCTGACCAGGGAGTCGAGCTCGCCGAAGTCGACGGAGATGGGGAACGCCCCGGCGCGCACCACCCGGTCCCCCACGTAGATCTCGTGCTTGTGGTGCTGGAGGCCGAGCAGGCGGCGGCAGAGCCGGATGAAGTTGGACGCGCCGCCGGGGCGCTGGAAACCCACCATGTCCGCGCCGAGCAGGCCTTCGACGATCTCGCGCCGCCACGGCATCTGGGAGAACAGCTCGACCGGCGGGAAGGGGATGTGCAGGAAGAAGCCGATGCGCAGGTCGGGGCGGAGCTTGCGCAGCATGGCCGGGACCAGCTGGAGCTGGTAGTCCTGGATCCACACGACGGCGTTCTCCGCGGCCTCCGCGGCCGCGGCCTCGGCGAAGCGCTCGTTGACGGTGCGGTAGGCCTCCCAGGTGACCCGGGAGTAGACGGGAGAGGCGACCACGTCGTGGTAGAGCGGCCAGAGGGTGGCGTTGGAGAAACCCTCGTAGTAAAGCTCGACCTCGGATTCGGACAGCGGGACGGGGACGAGCTGCATGCCGTCGTGTTCGAAGGGTTCGAGGCTCTCGTCGGGGGCGCCGTGCCAGCCGACCCAGGCCCCCTCCCTGCGCTGCAGGACGGGGGCGATCGCGGTGACGAGGCCGCCGGGGCTACGCCGCCACATGTCCTCACCGACCCTGTCGACGGGGAGACGGTTGGCGACGATCACAAATGCGCTGCGGCCCAGCACAGATTCCTCCAGGTAGTCGGGGGCTTACTGAAGTAACTACCCGTTTGAGAGGTTTCTATGACTTGCCTGGTGGGAGGGCGCGGTGAATCCTCAGATCGGCCCGTACGACCTCGCCGAGCTTCTTCGTGGCGGCGCGGTTGAGGAACCCTCCGGCCACGGCGCCGGTGAGGAAGGGGCCGAAGGTGGTGAGGTGGCGCCCGAGGGTGCGCATCAGCCTGTTACGCAGGGCGGTCTTGGCCGCGGTGCCCAGGGCGACGGTCATCGTCCCGGGGGCCATGGGGTCGACGCCTCGCTGCTTGGACCAGGCCATCGCGAAGGCCATGGCCCGCTGGGAGCCCGAGCCCGGCACCTGGATGCCGTACACCTCGTGGAGCTCGGCGATGAGCTTCACCTCGATCGCGGCCACGACGAGGGTCTCGGCCACGAGCTGGGCCGGGGCGGAGAGCAGAAGGGGAGGGGCGGCGAACTCGGCGGCGGCGACGGCCCCGCCGATGGCCCCGACCGCCATGGTCGCCTTGGTCGCCGTTCGTACCAGATCGTCGGCCAGCGCCTCGGAGGTGTGACCGTGATGGTGCTCGGAAAGGGTCTGCAGGTCGCGGATGGGGATGCGGGGCGCCACGGCCATGAACACGTCGGTCAGCCAGCGGCCCCGGCTCGCCCCCGACTCCTTGGCCTTCTTCGCCCCTCGCGCCAGTGCTTTCGTGAGACGGCCGAGCAGCCTTCGCCGCTCGGCCCCGTCCATGTCGCCCGGCTCGGCGAGCCTGCCGACAATCTCGGCCACTTCCCGTTCGGCCCGGCCGTCTTCCTCGCCGGCCCGGCCGTCCGCGACCGCGTCATGATCGGGACCGGCGCCCGCGGCCACCTTGTGGTCGGAACCGCCGTCCACGGGCACTTGCCGACCAGACCCGCCGTTCTCGGTCACCCTGTGATCGGAACCGGCATCCGCGGCCACCGTGTGGTCAGGACCCGCGTCCACGGTCACTTCCCGGCCGGACCCGCCGTTCCCGGCCACCTTGTGATCGTCGTGACCGGCGTCCACGGTCACTTCCCGGCCGGACCCACCGCTCGCGGCCGCTTTGTGATCAGGCGCGCCGTCCGACTCCTCGGCCGTGGAGTCGTCCGGCGCGGCACCGGTCCGCCTGTTCTCTGACGTCATGTCTCGGAACCTCCTCAAGGCTGTCCTGGGGCCCTACCCATACTTGGAAGAGCACACCTCGGACAGGCCATCGGAATCATCTCAAGCCGCGCATTCCCGGCAGATCTGCTGGCCGTTCTTCTCCACGGCGAGTTGACTGCGGTGATGCACCAGGAAGCAGCGCGCGCAGGTGAACTCGTCGGCCTGACGAGGAATCACCCGGAGCGAGAGCTCCTCATTTGACAGGTCCGCGCCCGGCAGTTCGAGCGACTCGGCGAGATCCGTCTCGTCGATGTCGATGCTGCCCGAGGACTTGTCGGTACGGCGGGCCTGCAGTTCCTGAAGACTGTCCTCGCTGAGGTCGTCGTCGGTCTTGCGTGGGCTGTCGTAATCGGTAGCCATCGGTCTGCTCCATCCCCCTCATCTATCTGTCTGCGCTCACTCGCGCGTGTGTAACGTTCGAGAGGCACGACTTGTGCCCGATCCGCCAGAGAGATTCCTGCTTCGGTACCCCGCCGGAATGGTCACTGAACCTCCCTACACGTGAGGGACGTACTGCCAATGGCCACGGTTAGCCAAATATGGCGTAAACCACAGCATCGGCGGCATGCACCACCGTGTTCGACGGCACATCCAACCACATGTACGGCGTGAACGAGACGCCCCCCGCCGGATCAACGTGACCGAAGTCGCACCGTGACCACCAGACCTCCTCCGTCCCTGGGTATGGCGGTCACGTTGCCCCCGTGGGCGCGCACGACCGCGCGGACGATGGACAGGCCCAGCCCCGCGCCCTTGTCCGAGTCGACCCGGTCGGCGTTGAGCCGCCGGAACGGCTCGAAAAGGCTGTTCACCTCGTACGCGGGCACATGCGGCCCCGTGTTGGCCACCTGAACAACCAAGGCACCCTCCACCATTCCCGTCCTGACCCACAGACGTCCGGAATCGGAGAGGTTGTGCTTTATAGCGTTCTCCACCAGGTTGGCCACGCATCGTTCGAGCAGCACCGGATCGCCCACGGTCTCGGCGTTCCGAAGCTCGGCGACCACGGTGACCCCGGCCTCCTCGGCCCGCGTGGCGAGCTGGTCGACGACCGTCTCGGCCACGTCCTTCATGTCCACCGGCTTGCGCACGCTCAGCTCGCGCTCGCTGCGGGCCAGCAGCAACAGGCCCTCGATCAGGCGCTCGTTGCGGGCGTTGACCTCCAGGAGCGTGCGGCCCAGCGCCTTCAGGTCACCCGACGCCTCCGGATCGCCCAGGGCGATCTCCAGGACCGTCCGGTTGATCGTCAGGGGGGTGCGGAGCTCGTGCGAGGCGTTGGCCACGAACCTTCGTTGTGTGTCGAAGGCCACATTCAGCCTGGTGAGCATCGCGTCGAAGGTGTCGGCCAGCTCCTTCAGCTCGTCGTCGGGGCCCTTGAGGTCGATCCGCTCGTGGGCGAGCGTGGAGCCCGACAGCTTGCGGGCCGTGGCGGTCATCTGCTGGATGGGCTTGAGCGCCCGGTCGGCGACGATGTAGCCGATGATGACGGCCAGGATGCCGACCCCCAGCAGCGCCAGCAGCGAGCGGGCCAGCAGCTCCCGCTGCGCCCCGGTGATCGCGGCGTGCTGCTGCCAGTACCACTGCTGCTTGAAGATGGCCGCCGCCTCGGGCCCCACGAGCTCCCGCAGCTCGTCGTACGGGAAGGGCGGCCACCCCGAGGAGAGCGCCCAGCCCACCATCAGGTAGATCACGGCCATCAGCAGGGCACCGGCGATGAAGAACAGCGCGGCGTAGGTGAGGGTGAGCCGCCACCTGATGCTGAGCCGGTCCAGGACCGTCCGCAGCCGGTCCAGCGGGGTCCGCGGGGCCGGGGCGGCACCCTCCGGGGGCGGTCCGTCCCAGGCGGGCGGGCCGGTCGGCGGCGGGGGCCGCTCGGCCGGCCTCCCCTCATCGGCGGGCCCGGACTCCAGCTGCTCGCTCTTCCAGGTGCCCCGCTCGGAGTGAGGGCTGATCATCGGGTGGGTCGGCACCGACTCGCGGTTCTCGCCCACCGGCACGAACGTCGGGCGTTCCTCTCCTCCGCCTGCCGGAGCGTTCACAACTTGTACCCGACCCCGGGCACCGTCTCGATCACCTGAGGCTCGCCCAGCTTCTTTCTCAGCGTCATCATGGTGACGCGCACCACGTTGGTGAACGGGTCGATGTTCTCGTCCCACGCCTTGTCCAGCAGGTCCTCCTGGCTGACGACCGCGCCCTCGGCGCGCATCAGCTCCTCCAGGACCGCGAACTCCTTCTTCGTGAGCGCGATCTCACCGCCGTCCCTGGTGACCAGCCGCTTGCCCGGGTCCAGGCGGACCCCGGAGCGCTCCAGCACCGGCGGCAGCGCCGGGGCCGAACGGCGGCCCAGCGCCCGCACCCGCGCGACGAGCTCGACGAACACGAAGGGCTTGGCCAGGTAGTCGTCGGCCCCCAGCCCCAGCCCCTCCACCTTGTCGTCGACGTCGCCGGAGGCGGTCAGCATGAGGATCCTGGACGCGGTGCGGGAGGCGACCAGGCGGCGGCAGACCTCGTCGCCGTGGATCTTGGGCAGGTCCCTGTCGAGGACGATGACGTCGTAGTCGATGTATCCCGTCCGCTCCAGCGCCCCGGCGCCGTCATAGGCCACGTCCACGGCCATCGCCTCGCGCCGGAGCCCGGTCGCGATCGCGTCGGCGAGCACCCGCTCATCCTCAACCACAAGCACTCGCACGGCTTATGGCACCTCCCGTCACATTCCCTGAGCAACCGCTGGGGCGGCTCCCCATTCTCCCCGCACCACCTGTAAGCACACGGTAAGGCCCCTCACGAGAAGGGGCACTCCGTGTGATGTCGGGAACACGCAGGTTTAGCTCGTGGTTCACCCTGGGTACAGCCGGTTCCAGTCTCTATCGCGGTACCTTCCGTCCCCATGAGCCCGTGAGAAAGAAGGTGAGATGGGCGAGTTCACCACCACAATCGAACACCGCCTCGACCAGGCACACAGGAGTCTGCAGGAGGCCAGGACCTCCGGCGACGACTACCTCGCCGACACCCTCACCGCCGAGATCGAGGATCTCCACCGTCTGGCCACAGACAACGGCGTCCCCATTCAGCGCTGACGGGAAAAGCCCCCCGGCCGCCCGGCCGGGGGGCTTTTTCGTGCCCTGGGCCTCGAACCCCGAGCCCTGGGCCTTGGAGCCCGAGCCCTGGGCCTTGGAGCCCGAGCCCTGGGCCTTGGAGCCCGAGCCCTGGGCCTTGGAGCCCGAGCCCTGGGCCTTGGAGCCCGAGCCCTGGGCCTTGGAGCCCGAGCCCTGGGCCTTGGAGCCCGAGCCCTGGGCCTTGGAGCCCCGAGCCCCGAGCCCTGGCCCCCGGGCCCCGAGCCCTGGCCCCCGGGCCCTGGGTCAGGCGTCGCGTTCCGGGTCGAGCGGGAGCAGCAGGTCGTGCAGCTCCTCGAACAGGCCGGGCGCCGCGCACAGGGTGAGCCCCGGATTGGCCGGTCTGCCCTCCAGCCCGCCGACCCTGGCCCCGGCCTCGGCGGCGATGAGGCCGCCGGCGCCGTAGTCCCAGTACTGGGGGCCGCGCTCGTAGTAGCCGTCCACCCGCCCCGCCGCCACCGCGCACAGGTCGGAGGCGGCCGAGCCGCCCCTGCGGATGTCACGCACCCGCGGCAGCACGTGGCGGAGCACCTCCGCCTGCACCTCGCGCCGCCCGCTCTCGTAGCCGAACCCGGTGGCGATCAGCGCCCGTTCCAGCGGCACGCCGGTGTTGCAGCTCAGCCGCTCCCCCGCCAGCCAGGCGCCCCCGCCCTTGACGGCGGTGAACACCTCGCCGCGGGGCACGACGTTGACCACTCCCGCGATCACCTCGCCGTCCACCTCGACCGCGATGCTGACCGCCCACTCGGGCACCCCGTACAGGAAGTTGACCGTCCCGTCGATCGGGTCGACGACCCAGCGGACCCTGCCCTCACCGGTGGGGCCGCCCTCCTCGCCGAGGATCGCGTCGTCGGGCCTGACCGCCTTGATCCTGTCTCGGATGAGCTCCTCCGAGGCCCGGTCGAGGGCGGTCACCACGTCGGTGGGGCTGGACTTGGTGACCAGCACCTCGGGGCGGGCCGGCCGCTTGGCCAGCAGCATCTCACCGGCCTCCCTGGCGATCTCCTCCGCCAGCCGGCCGAAGGTCACGGCGCTGTCCACGATCCGCTCCTCACTCCTCACTCGTCCCTCACTCGTTCCGGCGGGCCCACGACGGCACCCGCCGCCCCCATATGCCCAGCCTGGCGTACGGCATTCCCGCCCGCCTCCCGGATCCCCCGTCGTCGCTCCCGTCGTCGCTCCCGTCGCGCGGCGCCCCCGTTCGCCGCGCCGGGCTCACGACAGCGACTCCGGGCGCTTCCACTCGCGTCCGAGGACATGTTGATCGAGGAAGGCCAGGACGGTCTCGTACCAGACGACCGCGTTGCCCGGCTTGAGCACCCAGTGGTTCTCGTCGGGGAAGTACAGGAACTTCGACTCCACCTCCGAGCGCTGCAGGTCCCACCACAGGCGCAGCGCCTCCCCGATGGGCACCCGGTAGTCCTTGTCGCCGTGGACGACCAGCATCGGGGTGGAGATGTTCTCCAGTGACAGGTGCGGGGAGAGCTTGGTGTACAGGCCGGTGCCCGGGGAGCCGAACTCGCGCTGCCAGTACATGGACGCGTCTGTGGTGCCCGCGAACTGGTCGAGGTTCCAGAGCGAGGCGTGGGTGACGATCGCCCTGAACCTGCCGGTGTGCCCGGCGACCCAGTTGGCCATGTAGCCGCCGAACGAGCCGCCCATGGCGGCGGTCCTGGTGGGGTCGACCTGGGGCAGCTCCAGGGCGGCGTCGGTGATCGCCATCAGGTCGGCGTGGGTGCGCGGGCCCCAGTCGGCCCAGCCGCGCCGGATCATCTCCGGCCCGTAGCCGGTGGACAGGCACGGGTCGGGCAGCAGCACGGCGTAACCCTGCTGGGCCATGATCCACGGGTTCCAGCGCCAGGACCAGTCGTTCCAGCTGGACAGCGGGCCGCCGTGGATCCACAGCAGGAGCGGGGCGGGGTTCTCCGCGGAGGCGCCCTCCGGAAGCACCAGCCAGGCCCTGATCTCCGCGCCGTCGTCGGCGGTCACGGTGACCTCGGTGAGCGTGCCGGGCAGCTCCAGCTCGGGCGCGGGGGAGGTCAGCCTGCCGATCGTGCCGTCCGGGGCCACCCTGACCGGGGCCGGGGGCGCGTCCACGGCGCTGCGCAGCGCGTACACGGCACCGTCGGGCGCGATGTTGAGCGAGGAGTAGGCGGCGTCGTCGGAGGTGAGCCGCTCCGGCGCGGACCCGTCGACCGGGACCCGGAAGATCGGGCGGCGGCCGTGGTCGTCGGCGACCACGAACAGCGAGCGGGAGTCGGGCGCCCAGACGATGCCGGACGGCCAGAGCGCGCCGCCCGCCGGGCGGCCCTCTCCGGTGGCCAGGTCGACGATCCACAGGGTGCTCTCGGGGATCAGGTCGATGTCGGCGTGGTTGTTCCTGACGCACGCCACCAGGCGCCCGTCGGGGGAGATCCTGACCGGCCCGTCGAAGTCGTGGTCGTCCGCGGCGGCCACGACCCGCCGGGCGCCGCCGTCGGCCGTGTCGATGGCGACCAGCTCGAAGCGGAGCTCGCCCCGCGGCATCGACACGCCCCAGGTCGTCACGACCGTGGAGCCGTCCGGTGACACGTCGCACGCGCTGTGGCTGGACAGCGCCTTGCCCGGCTGCGGGGTGAGGTCCCTGACGTCGGCCAGCCGCTCGTCGTCGCCCAGGGTGCCCGCGAACAGCCGGGGCTCGCCGGGACCGAGGTCGTGATCCCAGTAGCGCACCGGGTAGCTCTCGTGCAGGATCGCGCTGACTCCCGCGTCCTTGCGTGTCTTGCGCCGCTCGGCCTCGTCCGCCTCGTCTCCGGGGAGGACGTCGGAGCCGAAGACCACGGTCTTGCCGCCGCTCATGAACCCGGCGATGCCGCCGGGCCTGGAGGCGATCTGGCGGGCCTCACCTCCGGCCGCGGGCAGCAGCCAGAGCCCGGGAACCTCCTCCTCCGCCTCCTTGACGGTCGGGTCGGGCCTGCGCGAGCCGAAGAGCAGATCGCCGTCCTGCGTGAACTCCGCCCCGGCCTCGCCCTTGACGGATCTGGTCAGCCGGTACGGCCGGCGGCCGTCGAGAGGAATCTCCCACAGGGAGGTCCCGTAGGATCTTCCGTCGGGATTAAGCGCCTGCACCACGCTGACCAGGCGCGCTCCATCGGGGGATAGCCGCAGGGATGCCACCCGCGGCACGCCGACATAATCGCGGATGTCGTTAAAAGGGGTCACGGTTTCGAACTTACCCCGGCGATCGTCTCCGAACATGCATCCGAACATGCATCCACAAACCTTGTTGATAACGAACTACTCAAGGTGGCAGTGCAAGAGGACACCCAGGCATGCGGTTTGATAAATCCCATGGGGAATTACGACGCGCTTCTCGTCGTCTCGTTCGGGGGACCGGAGAAGCCGGACGACGTGATGCCGTTCCTGGAGAACGTGGTCCGGGGCAGAGGCATCCCGCGCGAGCGGCTGCTGGAGGTCGAGGCGCACTACCAGCGCTTCGGCGGGGCCAGCCCGATCAACCAGCAGTGCCGCGACCTGATCGCGGCCGTGGAGCCGACCATCGACCTCCCGATCTACTGGGGCAACCG
This sequence comes from Streptosporangium nanhuense, assembly GCF_059358815.1. Lineage (NCBI taxonomy): Bacteria > Bacillati > Actinomycetota > Actinomycetes > Streptosporangiales > Streptosporangiaceae > Streptosporangium > Streptosporangium nanhuense. The sequence goes on along the minus strand of NZ_JCADBG010000001.1, from coordinate 98,276 downwards.
TAACTGGCACCCCTACCTGGAGGACACGCTCCGCCGGATGGCGTCGGACGGTGTTCGCAGGGCCGCGGCCTTCGTCACCTCCGCCTACAGCTCGTACTCGGCCTGCCGCCAGTACATCGACGACATCGCGCTGGCCAGGGCCGCGGTCGAGGGTGCCCCGGAGGTCGTCAAGCTCCGGCACTACTTCGACCACCCGGGGTTCGTCGCGGCGATGGCCGACCACACCCGCCAGGCCCTGGACCGGCTGCCCGCCGGGCTCCGGGACTCCGCGCGGCTGGTCTTCACCGCGCACAGCATCCCGATCTCGATGGCCACGACGGCCGGGCCGGGCGGCGGGGCCTACGAGGCGCAGCTGCGCCGGGCGGCGGCGCTGGTCACCGCCGAGGTGGGCGGCGGCGGCGACGGCGGCAGGGAGTGGGACCTGGTCTGGCAGAGCCGGAGCGGCGCCCCGCACATCCCGTGGCTGGAGCCCGACGTCTGCGACCACCTGCTGGAGATCGACGCCCCGGCGGTGGTGCTGGTGCCGATCGGCTTCGTCTCCGACCACATGGAGGTCGTCTACGACCTCGACGTGGAGGCCGCGGAGACGGCGAAGAAGATCGGCCTGCCGCTGGTCAGGGCGTTCACCGCCGGGACCCACCCGCGCTTCGTCTCGATGGTCGGGGAGCTGCTCGCCGAGCCCGAGCCCGTCGCGTGCGCGGCCACCTGCTGCCCGGCCCCGCCGCGCCGCCGCTCGTGACCACGAGGCCGTAGCCGATCACGGGACCGCACGCGGGCACGAGAACGCGGGTGGTCCTCGGCGCGGCCGGTCGCGGGCACAGCCGGTCGCGGGCGGCTCAGGGGTAGGCGGCGGCGTAGCCGCGGGAGATGCCCATGACCTTGGCGACGTACGACCAGGAGTGGTTGTAGAACCAGATGGCCTTCTCCAGCTTCTTGCCGCCCCGGCCCGCCCCGTTGGCGCACAGGTAGTTGGCCGCGCCGGGAACCGCGTCGTACGGGTTCCAGATGTCGGCGATCCCGTCGCTGTCGCCGTCCACGCCGTAGGCCTTCCAGGTGGCGGGCATGAACTGCATCGGTCCCTGCGCGCCCGCCGAGGAGGGGCCGTTGTTGCGCCCGTGCGAGCTCTCCACCTGGCCGATCGCGGCCAGGACCGTCCAGGAGAGCCCCGGGCAGACCCCGGCCGCCTTGCGGTAGAGCTCCAGGTAGCTGCCCGGCCTGCCGACCGTGGCCTGCCGCACCTGGCCGATGCCCGTCTTCCCGGTCGTCCCGGTCGTCCCGCCGGTGGCGGGCTTCGCGGTGGGTTTCGCCTTGCGGGAGCCGCCGACGGCGATCACCTGGGAACCCGGGCCCAGCAACCTGCCCACCCGTGTCCTGAGGACCGTGGCGGCCCGCTCCGAGCTGTGCACGAGCAGCGCCACGCCGGGCAGCAGGCCGAGCCTGCGGCCGGTCTCCTCCCCCACGATGCCGTCCACGCCGGGCAGGCCGAACCCGGCGGAGGCCGCGGCCCGCAGCCGGGGGCCGCCGTCAACCTGGTACTCCGAGCCGAGGACCAGTCCGAGGCGGCGCGCCGCCGAGTTGTCGGCGACGAACTCCCCCCTGGCGAGGGCGTCCCAGATCCTCTGGTGTTCGGCGACGGCTTTGGGGGCCCACGCGCGGAAGCGGGCCGGATCGACCGCGATGAGGTTGAGCCCGATCCCGGACACCTTGACCGCCCCGCCGTCGAAGGAGTCGATCTTCTGGACGTACTTGAGCCGGGAGATGTCCTCCTTGGTCTGCTCGGTCAGCGTCGAGGGGGAGATGACCATCAGCCGGGGCGGGGTGGGGACGAGCCCGGGAGCACCCGTCGCGCCCGGATCGGGGGACTCCCCGGTTCCCGGCCCGGGGGTCGGCCCCTGGGAGACGGAATCTCGCGGGCCCGGATTCTGCGGGCCCGGATCCTGCGGGCCGGGGCTCCGCGGGTCCTGGCCGCGCTGGTCCTGGCCGCCTCCGGCCGAGACGTCCGGATTCGGGTCGAGGCTCGGGCCGGGGTCCGCGGAGCCCAGCGGGTCCGGGTCGGCCGGGCCCGCCGGGTTCGAGTTCGGGTCGGCCGAACCCACCGGGACCGCGGGAGGGTCGGCCACCGGCGCGATCGCCGACAGGTCCCGGATGCGTGACTCCACGACGGCGCTCTCGCCGGAGGCCGCGGAGGTCGCGGGAGCGACGGGGCGACCGGCGTTGATCATCGCGAGCGCGACGCCGCCGAGGGCGAGGAGAGCGGTCATGACCACTGCTACTGGGACAAGCAACCGCAACCCGGGAAGACGTGACACCGCGCTCACGTTAGCTCCAATAGACCGCGTCGTGAGCCGTTGCCCGGAAAATCACTTGCCGATCAGCGGTTCTGTGCGAAATCGTCGGCGTGTTCCAGGCGTGCAGAGCAGCTAGGGGTTCATCGGTGGTCGGGCCGTACCGGGAGCTTTTCGACACGCCCGGCGTCAGGGGTTTCGTCCTCGCGGGATTCTTCGGGCGGATGCCCATGTCGATGTTGGGCATCGGCGTCATTCTGCTCATCGAGGCGCTCACCGGCTCCTACGCGGCGGCGGGCGCGGTCGCGGCCACCGTCAGCGTCTCCTTGGCCGTCGCGGCCCCGCTGTCGGGGCGCCTGGTCGACAGGTTCGGCCAGGCCAGAGTAGTCGTCCCGCTCGTCCTGACGCACGGCGCCGCGCTGAGCGGCATGATGCTCTGCGCCCATCACGGCGCCCCCCGCTGGACGCTCTTCGCCACCGGCGTCGCGGTGGGCCTGACCGCGCCCTCGCTCGGCTCGCTCGTGCGGGCCCGCTGGTCCCACCTGCTGGCCGGGTCGGCGAGGCTGCACACGGCGTTCTCCTTCGAGTCTGTCGCCGACGAGGTCATCTTCGTCGGCGGCCCCGCCCTGGTCACCGCCCTGGCCACCATGGTCAACCCGTACGCGGGCCTGATCGTCGCCCTGACCTGCACGGTCGCGGGCACGATCGCCTTCGCGCTGCAGCGCGGCACGGAGCCGCCCGTCCGACCCAGGCAGACCCGTTCGGGCACCCCGATCACCATTCCCGGCGTCGCCCTGATGTCGTGCGCCTTCCTGGCGATGGGGGCGGTGTTCGGCTCGGTCGACCTGATCACGGTCGCGTTCGCCGAGGAGCAGGGCGCCAAGCCCGTGGCCGGGCTGCTGCTCGCCTCGTTCGCCGGGGGGAGCCTGGTCTCCGGCCTGTGGTACGGCGCCCGGCAGTGGAGCATCCCGCTGAGCAGCAGGTTCGTCCGCTCGCTCGGGGTGTTCGCGGTGGGCCTGACCCCGATCACGCTCATCGGCGACCTCAGGGTCATGGCGGGCGCGCTGTTCCTGGCGGGGCTGGCCATCTCCCCGACCATCATCACCGGCTACAGCCTGACCGAGCAGCTGGTCCCGGCGAGCCTGCTCACCGAGGGCATGGCCTGGATCTCGACCTCGGTCGGGTTCGGCGTGGCGATCGGCGCGTGGGCGGGGGGCAGGCTCACCGACGCGTTCGGCGCCTCCAACGCCTACGGGTTCTCCTTCGCCTGCGCCCTGCTGGCCGTGACGGTCGGCGTCGGCGGCTCCGCCTGGCTGCGAACCCCTGTCGCCCAGCAGTGATCGTGAGTATCGTTCATATTCGCTGTCGAAACGCACGAACGTGAACCGGCGGTGGCCCGCCTGAGCGCGGGCGTGACTCCCCCGCGCCCGGGGGCGTCGGCGCCCCCGGACGGCCGGGTGCCGCCCGCGGGCAGGAGTGACCATGGGCGAGACCTTCCGCAACTGGGCCCGGAACCAGTCCGCCACCCCCGCGGAGGTCCGTACGCCCTCCTCCGCCGAGGAGGTGTCGCGGGCCGTGCGGGACGCCGTCGCGGCGGGCCGCCGGGTGCGCATGACCGGCACCGGCCACTCGTTCACCCCGGTGGCGCTGACCGACGGCCTCCTGCTGCGGCCCGGCGCGCTGACCGGGATCCGCGAGGCCGGGGACGGCTGGGTGACGACCGAGGCCGGGACGACGGTCGGCGCGCTCAACCGGGAGCTGCACCGCAGGGGCCTGGCCCTGGCCAACATGGGCGACATCGACGCCCAGACCGTGGCCGGGGCCATCCAGACCGGCACTCACGGCAGCGGCAGGGACGTCGGCGGGATGGCCGACCAGGTTCTGGCGCTGGAGATGGTGCTCGCCGACGGCGAGATCGTCACGGTCCGCGGCGACGGTGAGGGGAAGATCCGCGGGGTGGCCGAGCGGGACCTGTTCGACGCCGCCAGGGTGAGCCTGGGCGCGCTCGGCGTGGTGACCGCGGTGACCTTCCGGGTGGAGCCCGCCTTCCTGCTGCGCAACGTGCGGGAACCGATGACGCTGACCGCGATCCTCGGCTCCCTCGACACGCTCGTCGCCGGCAACGAGCACCTCGACTTCTTCTGGCTGCCGCACACCGACACCTGCCTGACCAAGCGCAACAACCGCGATCCCGGGCCGGCCAGACCCCCGGGCGCGTTCAGGCACTGGCTCGACAACCACTTCATGGAGAACACCCTGTTCGGCGCGCTGTGCGGTGTCGGCGGGCGCTACCCGGGGGCCATCCCCCGGCTCAACGCGCTCTCGGCCGCGACGCTGTCGGCCTCGACCCACACCGACGCCTCGCACCGGGTCTTCACGAGCGTGCGGGAGGTGCGCTTCCTGGAGATGGAGTACGCCATCTCGCGCGAGCACCTCGGCCAGGCCCTCCGCGAGGTCCGCGACCTGGTGGAACGGCGGGACTGGAAGATCACCTTCCCGGTCGAGGTGCGGGTCACCCCGGCCTCGGACGCCTGGCTGTCCACCGCCTACGGCAGGGACTCGGCCTATCTCGCCTGCCACGTCTACCGGCCGACCCCGAACCCGGCCTACTTCGAGGGCGTCGAGGAGATCATGACGAGGCTCGGCGGCCGGCCGCACTGGGGCAAGCTGCACACCCGCGACGCGGCCTACCTGGCACAGGTCTATCCCCGTTTCGCTGACTTCCTGGCGGTACGCGATGCCCTCGACCCGGGACGCGCCTTCGCCAACGACCATCTCGACACCGTCCTGGGCTGAGGTCCTGGGCTGAGGTCCTGGGCTGAGGTCCTGGGCTGAGGGACGGCGCCCTCGGGCCTCCCCCGGTCACGTCTTCGCGGCGGCGCCGATTCCCCTGACCCCCGGCCACCCCCGACCGCACGGCCCCGTTCCCCCGAATCGGCCGCTTCTCGCCAGCTTTCGGTAAAGGGTGGCGCAAAGGCTCGCTCGAAGAGTGACGCGTCCGCGTGTCCCGCCGTTCCCGGACGCGCGCGAGGGGCAGATTCGCAGACGCCCGCGCCGCTCGACCCCGAGGGAGTCCGCTGGAGATGACCTTCTCCCGCCGTCCATGCCCGCCGCCGCCGCGTCCCGTCCTCACGGACCTCGTCACGGACCGCGACGACCGGCCCCCGCACAACGCCGCAATCGCGGCATACCCTCCCCGGACCGGCGGACCGGCCTCACCGCCATCTCCCGGTTCTTGGTGGAAGTCCGCAGCGGTTCCCGGAGTTATCCGTGAGAATTCCTTGAGGACCCCGAAGTTGCTGCTCCAGCCCGGTGCCCTGTAATTAGATGAATGGAGCAAATGTGACCGGCGTCACATCGCTGCGAGCCCCATCCAGGAAGGCGATGTTCGGACATGCCGGGTACGGTGCTGGCAGGCAACCGGCACACGCGAGAGACTCAAGGGTCCGGGGGAAGATTGAGCACGACGACGAAGGGACTCGCATGCAGGAGCTCCGACTCGTCGCGGTGAGTGAGGACGGGACCTATCTCGTGCTGGCGACAGCCGGCCGGGGTACCCGGTTCACGCTGCCCGTCGACGACCGGCTCCGTGCTGCCGTCCGCGGCAACTTCTCCCGTCTCGGCCAGTACGAGATCGAAGTGGAGAGTCCGTTGCGCCCCAAGGAGATCCAGGCCCGGATCCGTGCCGGCGAGACCGCGGAGGAGATCGCCAACACGGCGGGAATCCCGGTCGAGCGCGTGCGGTGGTTCGAGGGCCCCGTGCTCCAGGAACGTGAGTACATGGCACAGCAGGCGCAGCGCTGCGCCGTACGCCTGCCCGGCGACTCCGCTCCCGGTCCCACCCTCGGCGACCTGGTCGCCGAGCGGCTGACCCGCCGTGGCGTCCCCGCCGACGAGATCGAGTGGGACTCCGCCAAGCGGGACGACAACATGTGGCGCATCAAGCTCGGGTTCGTGTGGAACGGTCACACGCGCAACGCCGAGTGGCTCTTCGACCCGCGCCGGCGCCACATCACACCCCACGACGACGAGGCCCTGCGGCTGTCCAGCGGCGAGGACGTCGAGGCGTTCGAGGACACCACGGTCACGCCGTTCGTGCCGCGCGTGGCCAAGCTCGCCCCGGTGCCGCCGCTGGCGCCCGAGCCGCTGAACCAGCCGCCGGTGGCCTTCCCCTCGGTCCTGCGGCACGAGACCCCGGCCCAGCCCCGGCCCGCCTACGCGCAGGCCGAGACCGCCGCGCCTCCGGCGCCCCCCGCGCCCTCGGTGCCGTCGGCGCCCTCGCAGTCCCCGGCCGCCTACCAGCAGCCGCCCATGCCCCCGCTGCCCGCCGGATACGAGGCGCCGAGGGTGTCGGTGCCGCCGCTGCGCGCTCCCGACCCGGCCGGATACCAGCCGGAGCGGGCTCCGGAGCCCGTCGCCCCCGCGGCCCAGGGTTCCGACCCCGTCACGCGGGTCAGGCCCCCCGAGCCCGTGCTGCCCGAGCCCCTCGCCCCCTACCCGCCCCCGTACGAGCCGGTCACACCTGCGGCGCACGAGCCCGTCACGTACGAGCCGGCCGCGTACGAGCCGGTCACACCGGCCGCCTACGAGCCGGTCACCGCCCCGGAGCCGGAGCCCCCGGCACCCGTCGTGCCGCGGCCCGTCCCCGCGACGGCGGCCGAACCGCCCGCGGCGACCACACCCGAACCGGCACCCGAACCAGTGTCAGAACCGGCGTCCGAACCGGAACCCGCCACGCACGGATCCGCCGCGCGGGGGCCCTCCCCCGAGCACGGACCGGCCGCTCCCCCCGAGGAGGCGGTCACCGCGGCGAAGGCCGTGGCCGAGCCCGCGACGGCGAGGGCACCGGAGGTCGTGAAGACCCCCGAGGTCGCCGAGCCGCCCGCCGCCGAGGCCACGCCGGAGGCGGCGGAGCTCGCTCCGGCCGCCGTACCCTCCGCTCCCGCCGACCGGCGTCCCCCCGCCGCGGAGAAGACCACCGAGCGGGTTTCCGCGGAAGCGGAGAAGACCGTCGCGGCGAAGGAGACCCCCTCCTCCGAAGCTGCGCCGGAGACCGGATCGGCCCAGGAGGGTTCGATAGCTGTACCGGCGGCGCGCGTCAGCGTGGACGAGCGGGCCAAGGCCGAGCCGGGCAGGCAAGAGACACAGGGGGACACGGGGGCAATGCAGGAGACCAAGGTCGACAAGCCCGCGGCGGAGAAGCCCGCGGAGCCGCCGAAGCCGGCACCGGCTCCGGCGCGGCCTGCCAAGAAGTCCCGGGGGCGGCGCGCGTCCGTGCCCACCTGGGACGAGATCATGTTCGGCGCTCGCCGCCAGGACTGACCGCACCGCGCCAGGCGGGGGTGACCGGGACACCGGTCGTCCCCGCCTCGCCGTGTGTCAGCCGTTCCCGGAGGCGTCCGGGGCGGCAGGGGTGCCCGGGACGAGGAACGGGGCGAGCCAGGCGGGAGTGACCTCGGCGGCGAAGGCGGGCCCATCGGCCTCGCCGACGTCGAAGGCGGCGTAGCCGCCGGTGCCCGCCCCCACGCCCGCGGTCACGGTCAGCACGCCGGCGCGTCGCTGGAACCAGGTCTGGCTCAGGGTCCAGCCGACCACGGCCCGCTCCTCCACCACCGCCTGGGAGCGCCGCAGCGACCCCGACCGGACCGACAGCCGGCTCCCGTCGTACGTGTGGCCGAGGGACCGGTAGCGGTCGAGGCCGAGCGGTACGCCCAGCAGGGCGAGCAGCAGGGCGGGCCCCGCGAGCACCCACCAGAACCCGGACCACAGCAGGGCGGCCGGCACCGTACAGGCGGCGATCAACAGCCACGGGAAGATCGCCCGGAACAGCCTGCGCCTGCGCGCCGCCGACGGGTGCGGCCGCAGCCCGGTGGCGATCGGGCCGATCGCCTCGCCCACCACGCCGAGCACGACGTCCCTCGGGGCCACGGGCATCAGCTGGCCCCGGGTCTCGGAGTCGCCGAGACCGGTCACGATCGCCCACGCGCGGCCGAGCCCCGCCCGGCGCTCGGCGGGCCCTTCGACGAACTCGAACCCCCGTACCCTGCGCCGCTCCAGCGACACGCTCCTGCGCGTGATCAGGCCGCGCCCGGCGATCAGGTATCCCTCGCTGGCGCGGAGGGTGAAGTCCCAGTTGAACACCGCGTACATGATCACGGCGATCACCGGCATGGCGAGGAGCAGCAGCACCCCGGCCGCGATGAGCAGGGGCGGGTGCTCCCAGATCCACTCCCCCGCGCCCACCACGAGCCGCCGGTCGATCCTGAGCTCGCTGCCCCACTGGAACGCCAGGCCCACGGCACCGGCCACCAGCGCGAACGGGGTCAGCAGGTAGGCGCCGGAGAGGGGGCCGTACGCGAGCCACTTCCTCGGCATCACGAAGAACACCCGCTCGGGGGTGGTGTCGCCCACCTCGTGGCGGGCGGAGGATCCGGCGGCTCCCTCCCGCGGTCCCGCGGGCGCCTCGGACGTGCCGGACGCGCCGGCGGTGAGCTCGTCGGGACCGGAGACGGCATCCGCCGCCGAGGCCGCCCCGCGCGCCTGGACACGTCTCGCCGTCCGGGCGCGGGCGTGCCAGAGCAGCACGGCCTTGAGCCGCTCCCCCTCCTCGACGGTGACCCCGTCGAGCTCGCCCTCCTGCTTCTCGTCCCCGCCCGCGCCGGTGTCGATCCGCAGGACGGCGATGCCGAGCAGCCGGTGCAGCGGCGGGGCGCTGACGTCGACGCCGCGGATCCGCTCCAGCGGGATCGTCCGCACCGACCTGCTGATCAGCGACCGGGTGAGTTCCAGCCGGTCGCCGACGATCTGGTAGGTGAAGGTGAGCCAGCGCACGGCCGCGAATATGACGGAGCCGACGACGGCCGACGCCGCCCACCCGAACGATCCGAGGGAGAAACCGCCGAGGAACAGGACACCGGCCAGCGGCAGGAGGAGCGAGGGCAGCATCCGGATCGGATCGGTCAGCAGCACCTTCGGGCTGAGCCGCAGGGGCCTCTCCGTCGGCGTCCTCTCCCCCGGCACGGCCCCCACCCCCTCCGGCCCTCCCGGGACCGGGGCCCCTCCCGGCACGGCTCCCGTCTCCGGCACGGCTCCCGTACCGGAGACGCCATCGCCGTGAACGGGCGGGAAATCCGGTGCGCCACCGCCCTGGACGGGCGGGGAGGCCGGCCGGCCATCGGGGGAACCCGGTGCGCCGCCGTCGGGGGCGGTCCACTCGCCCGCCGCGGGGCCGTCCGGCCCCGGCCGCGGGCCGGACCCGGCCGGTGAACGTCCGCCGGGAGCGGGTTCGGCCGGGCGGCCGGCCGGTGGATGCCCGTCGGAGGCGGGTCCGGCCGACGAGCGGTCGGCCGGTGGACGGTCAGCCGCGGAGTGGTCGGAGGATTCGGTCACGTCGCGTCGTCCCTGAGCTCTTCCGCGCGGCGGGCGAGGCCCTCGGCCAGCTCGGCGGCGACCTGGTACTCAAGACCCTTGATGGTGGACGAGCCCGCGTGGGAGGCGGTGCGGATCTCGACCGTGGCCAGGCCCAGCATGCGCTCGAACCAGCCCTGCGCCTTGTCGACCGTCTGGATCCTGCTGACGGGGACGAACACCCACTCCCTGCTGAGCCACCCGGAACGCGCGTAGACGACGTCCCCGCTGAGCTCCCACCGGTGCACGGCGTACCGCCAGAAGGGCTCGACCAGCGTGCCGGGGATCAGGAGCAGCACCATCAGCCACGGCAGCCACCCGATGTTGTCGAGTGCCCACCCGGGCATCCAGGACCACCGGTCGTCCTCGATCCACCCGGCCAGGAAGAAGGAACCCCCGGCCAGGACGACGGACCAGAACAATCCCTCCAGCAACCACAACGCGATCGCCTTGCGGGAGACCGGGTTGGCGGGGGCGCGCAGGGAGACACCGGTGCGGCCGGGAACGCCGGCGTGGCGCTCACCCGGCGGACCGGCCGTCCTGGCCTCTTCGGAGGCGGCGCTGTGCTCATCGGCTCGGTCGCTCACGCTGTCAGCCTAAACGCTCTTGTCCCGGCGAGCGCTCCGGCCGCGTCACGGAAAGGGTCCCGCGGGCACCGCGGGCGGCGGCGCCGCGGACCCGTGGACGGGTTCCCCGGGACGACGGCTCCCGGCCGGCCGCTCTCCGATGATCCGTCCGCGCTCCTTCGCACTCTCTTCTCCAGCTGGACGCCGGAAGTGTCGGTGCCACAGGGCATGCTGGAGGTCCGAAGATTACGGAGAGGTGCGAAAGATGACCGATGCGATCCGGGCCGAGGGTCTGGTGAAGCGTTACGGGGAGACCCGCGCGCTCGACGGGGTGGATCTCGTCGTGCCGCAGGGGCGGCTGCTGGGCGTGCTGGGCCCCAACGGGGCGGGCAAGACCACCGCGGTGCGCATCCTGGCGACGTTGCTGCGCCCCGACGCCGGCACCGCCAGCGTCGGCGGCTACGACGTGACGCGTCAGGCACACCAGGTGCGCTCGCTGATCGGCCTGACGGGCCAGTACGCCGCCGTCGACGAGATGCTCACCGGCGTCGAGAACCTGATGATGATCGGCCGCCTGCTGGGCATGACGCGTGCCGGCTCCCGGGCCCGCGCGAACGAGCTGCTGAAGCGCTTCGACCTGTCCGACGCCGGCGGGCGTGCCACCAAGACCTACTCCGGCGGCATGCGCCGCCGCCTCGACCTGGCCGCCAGCCTGGTCGGCCGCCCCCAGGTGCTCTTCCTCGACGAGCCCACCACCGGGCTCGACCCGCGCAGCCGCACCGACCTGTGGAGCGTGGTGCGCGGCCTGATGGCCGACGGCGTCACGGTGCTGCTCACCACCCAGTATTTGGAGGAGGCCGACCAGCTCGCCGACGACATCGTCGTCTTCGACCACGGCAAGGTCATCGCCTCCGGCACCTCCGACGAGCTCAAGGCGGCCACCGGCGCCCAGGTCATGGAGGTGCGCCCCCTGCGGGCCGAGCACCTCGACCTGGTGGGCAAGGTCATGGCCGACGTGCTGGGCGAGACGCCCGACCTCAGCGGCGGCAAGGCCACCGCCCCCGTCCACGACCCCGCCGCGGTCCCCGCGATCGTGCGCCTCCTCGACGACCAGGGCGTCGTCGCCTCGGAGCTCGCGCTGCGCAAGTCCAGCCTGGACGAGGTGTTCCTGTCCCTCACCGGCCGCCTGCCGGACGACGGCGCCCCCGACGACGAGGGCACCCCCCAGAAGGAAGAGGCCTTCGCATGACCACGCTGACGACGACCATCCCGCAGGTGGCCGCCAAGCGCGTCACCCCCCTGGCCACGCTGCAGCAGACCATGACACTGGCCTGGCGCAGCCTGGTCCAGATCAAGCACAACCCGTGGGAGCTGCTGGATCTGAGCATCCAGCCCATCATGTTCCTGCTGCTGTTCACCTACGTCTTCGGCGGCGCCATCTCCGGGTCCACCGGCGACTACCTGCAGTTCGCCCTGCCCGGCCTGCTCGTGCAGAACGCCCTGTTCTACACGCTGTCCACCGCCATCGGCCTCAACACCGACATCACCAAGGGCGTCTTCGACCGGCTGCGCAGCCTGCCCATCGCCCGCACCGCGCCCCTGTCGGGGCGCATCATCGCCGACACCGTCAAGCAGGTGTGGGCGTTCGCCCTGCTGATCGGTTTCGGCATGGTGCTGGGCTTCCGGGTGACCACCAGCGTCTTCGGCCTGCTGGGCGCGCTGGCCCTGCTGGTCGTGGTCGCCCTGGCCATGTCCTGGATGTCGGTGCTGATCGGCCTGAAGGCCTCCAGCCCGGAGAAGGTGCAGATGATCTCCTTCTCCACGATGATGCCGCTGACCTTCACCAGCAGCGCGCTGGTGCCCTCCGCCACCTTCCCGTCCTGGCTGAAGACCTGGTCGGACATCAACCCGGTCACGCATCTGGCGGACGCCATCCGCGGCCTTCTCATCGGCGGCGACGTCGGCCAGGCCACCTTCTTCTCGCTGCTCTGGGCCGTGGGTTTCGCGGTGGTCTTCGCCCCGCTGGCGATCCGGGCATTCCGCAGCCACGTCTAGTCTGTCGGCAGGCCGGGCCCGGGGGGTGGCGCCCGCCGCATGACGGAGAACCAGAGGTGGTCACGTGCTCGTGGTCCATGGCGTGTGGGTGGACGGACTCGTGGGGGTCTGGGCGGAGGACACCGCCCGGACCCCCACGGCCGTCTCCCGTGCCGCCCTGCGCCCGCACCCCTTCGCGGCGTCCACGGCCGCGCTGACCGCCGCCCTCAGTGGCATTTTGGGTGATTTACCAACAGAAGCCCTGAATGAGCCTCTGAGTGAAGTTTCGGGTGGGGCCCTCCCCCGAGGTGCGGGCGGGGCTCGCGGGGGCGTGGCGGCCCATCAGGGGGCCGTCACGGGTGTCCCCGCCGCCACGGGCGCCCCCTCCGCCGCGCGGACCCCAGGCGTCACGAGCCCCGGGAGCGTCGCGGCCCTGACGAACACCACGGCCGCCGCGCGGACCCCAGGCGTCACGAGCCCCGGGAGCGTCACCGTCCTGACGAACACCACGGCCGTCGCCGGGGAACTGGCTCTCCTGCTCCCCGGTTCGGCGTCGGGCCCGCTGCCCTCTCCCGAGTCCGGCCTGGCGAGCCGGGCCCGGAGCCCGAGGATCTCCGCCTGGCAGGTCCCCGCCCTGCTGTTCCGTCCGGCCGACGCGCTCCGCCTGCTCGGCTCCCTGCCGGACCTCGGCTCCGTCTCCGCCGGTCTCGGTGCCGGGAGCACGGGCGGCGCCGAGGATGCCGACGACCTCGCGTGGGAGCCCGCCCTCTCGCTGCGCTACCTCGCCGTGGTCGCCGAGCACGCTCGCGGCCTGGTCCGGCGCGGCCGGATCCTGCCCCAGCTCGTCGCCGAGGGCGACGTCCACGCGGCCCGCTGGCGCCCGGTGCTGACCGGTGCCGACCTGGCCGCGCTGCCCGGCCTCGCCGGCGCGATGCCGCCGGTGTGCAGGGCGGCGGTGCGTGAGAGGGCTCCGGGGGAGGTGCTGGGCGAGGTCCTGAACGGCCTGGTCGACGGCGCGGCGCGGCTGTCGCTGCCCGGCCGCCTGATCCTCGGCAACCGTCCCGGCTCCAAGGCCGCCCTGCCCGACCGCTGGCTGTACGCGCTGACCGGCGAGGACGCCTCGCTCCCCGGCGCCCGGCAGGACGAGGTCACAGCGCTCGGCGAGGCCCTGACCGGCTGGTTCGACTCGGCACACGAGCTGGGCGGCCCGGTCAGGCTCTGCTTCCGGCTGATCGAACCCGACGACGACGGCGACTCCTGGAGGGTCGAGTTCGGCCTCGCCCCGGCGGATGACCTGGACGCCACCTCCGGCGGGGAACGCGAAGGCGGCGGGGGACGCCCGGAAGACCAAAGAGACGAAGACGGCGGGGAGCAGGCGGAAGACCGGGAACGCGAAGGCGGCGCGGAGCACACCGGAGAGCGGGAAGGCGAAGGTGGTGGGGGCGACGGGCGCGGCGGGACCGGCGGGACCGGCCGGGGGCGTGAGGGCCGCGAGCCCGCCCGATACCTGTCGGCCGAGCGGATCCGGGCCGGCGAGCGGGCGCCGTGGCTGCCCGAGCGGCCCGAGGAGCTGATCCGCGCCGACCTCGGCCGGGCCGTACGCCTTCATCCCGATCTCTACGTCGCCTTACGCGCCGCCGAGCCGGTCGCCCTGACGGTCGAGACGGCGTGGGCGTTCTCGTTCCTCCGCAACGGCGCTCCGGTGCTCAGGGCGGCGGGATACGGCGTACGGCTGCCGGCCTGGGCCGGGCGCCAGGGGCTGGGCCTGAAGCTGACCACCCGCACGCTCACCGGCGACGGGGGCGGGGGCGGGGGCGAAGGCCTGGGCGGGCGGGTGAGCGTCCGGCTGGACGTCGCCGTCGGCGGTCACACGATCGGCGCGGAGGAGCTGGCCGGGCTGGCCGGGCTGCGCATCCCCCTGGTACGGGTCGAGGACCGGTGGGTCGAGCTCGACGACCAGCAGGTCAAGGCGGCCCTGAAGGTGATCGAGCAGCGCGGCGGCGGCGAGAGGACCGTCGGCGAGGTGATCCGCGAGGTCGTGGAGGGCGGCGACGAGACGCTGCCGCTGATCGCGGTCGACGCGGACGGCCTCCTGGGCGACCTGCTGTCCGGTGAGGCCGACCGCCGTCTCACCCCGGTCGCCACACCCCGGGCGCTGCGCGGATCCCTGCGCCCCTACCAGGAGCGCGGCCTGTCCTGGCTGAGCTTCCTGTCCGGGCTCGGCCTGGGGGGCGTCCTGGCCGACGACATGGGTCTGGGGAAGACCGTCTCGACCCTGTCGCTCCTGCTGGCCGAGCGCGAGACCGGCACTCCCGCCCCGACGCTGCTGGTCTGCCCGATGTCGCTGCTCGGCAACTGGCAGAAGGAGGCGTCCAGGTTCGCCCCGTCGCTGCGCGTCCACGTCCACCACGGCGGCACGCGCAGGCGCGACGAGGAGCTGGCCGCCGCCGTGCGGGAGGCCGACCTGGTCGTCACCACGTACGGCACCGCGCTCCGGGACCTGGGGGCGCTCGCGGGGCTCGGGTGGGAGCGGGTGGTCTGCGACGAGGCGCAGGCGATCAAGAACAGCTCGGCGCAGCAGTCCAGGGCGGTGCGCTCCATTCCCGCCCGCACCCGGCTGGCGCTGACGGGCACGCCGGTGGAGAACCACCTGGCGGAGCTCTGGTCGATCATGGAGTTCTGCAACCCCGGCCTGCTCGGCCCGGCCAGACGGTTCAGGAAGCGCTACCAGGAGCCGATCGAGCGCGACGGCGACCCCGACGCCACCGCCGCGCTGAAGCGGGCCACCGGCCCGTTCGTGCTGCGACGGCTCAAGACCGACCGCTCGATCATCTCCGACCTGCCGGACAAACAGGAGATGAAGGTCTGGTGCACGCTCACCCCGGAGCAGGCCGAGCTGTACAAAGCCGTGACCGGCGAGATGCTCGGGAAGATCGACGCCTCCACGGGCATCGAGCGGCGGGGCAATGTGCTGGCGACCATGACCAAGCTCAAACAGGTCTGCAACCACCCCGCCCAGCTGCTCAAGGACGGCTCGCGGCTGGCCGGCCGGTCGGGCAAGCTGGCCCGGCTGGAGGAGCTGGCCGAGGAGATCGTCGCAGAGGGCGACAAGGCCCTGGTCTTCACCCAGTACGCCGCGTTCGGCGCCCTGCTGCAGCCCTACCTGGCCGCCCACCTGGACCGGCCGGTGCTGTGGCTGCACGGCGGACTGGCCAAACGCCAACGCGACACCCTCATCGAACGCTTCCAGAACGACGACGAGCCGATGCTGTTCCTGCTCTCGCTCAAAGCGGCCGGAGTCGGCCTGAACCTGACCGCCGCCACCCACGTCGTCCACCTCGACCGCTGGTGGAACCCCGCCGTGGAGGACCAGGCCACCGACCGGGCCTTTCGGATCGGCCAGACCAGGAACGTCCAGGTCAGGAAGTTCATCTGCCTGGGCACCCTGGAGGAACGGATCGACGAGATGATCGAACGCAAGAAGGCACTGGCCCAGAGCGTGGTCGGCACCGGCGAGGACTGGATCGCCGACCTGTCCACCGACCAGCTCCGCGACCTGTTCCGGCTCGGTCCCGGGGCGGTGAGCTGACGTGGACGGCACCGGAGCCGGCGACAGGCCGCCGGACGGACGGACCTCCGAGCAGCGAACCCCCGGGGAGCGGCCCCCCGGCGAGCGGACCTCCGAGGAGCGAACCTTCGACGAGCGGATCGGGGACTTCTACTCCCCCGCCGTCTCCCTGAACCGCCTGCGGCCCCGGCCCGACGTCACCGCAGCCCCGGCCGACCTGCTGCTGCGGGCCCTGGAGCCGCCCGCGGTCAAGGTGCGGCACATCCCGCTGGTCGACCTGCTCAGGAAGCCCTACCGGGAGCTGGGCGGCGACTGAGACCTCGGGCCCGCCGCGCCCTGTTCCCGAGGCGTTCCCGGGACCTCGCGGATCCCGGGGCCTCGCGCGTCTCGGACGGCCCCGTGGCTCCCGGAACTCCACCGCGACACGGACGAGCCGCCGGGGGGACGGGCGGTGAACGGGCACTGGACGGGGGGCGAGCCGTAGGCGGCGAAACTCGTTTTGAAAATCACTCCAACCCCTTCCGCCCCTCGATTTCCCCTTATTTCCGTCTTTTTCCTTGCGGCAGAACCTCGCGATCCGGTCTGCACATCTTCCAGACCCGCGTAGCATCATCGGGCATGGGGCAGCCGAAAACGTCTACGCGCCGCCCGCGGCACACCCCGAAAGTGGCGGTGGCCGCGGCGCTGGTCGTCATGTCCTCAGGCTGCGGGATGGCGAACGGCATGGCCTCCACGGAGCGGTTGCAGCTGGAGCCGATCAGCGTCTCCAGCCCTCAGGTCAGAGACGGCGGCCCCCTGCCGTCCGACTACTCGTGCAAGGGTTCGGCCGGTAACCCGCCGCTCCGCTGGTCTCGCGTGCCGGAGGGGACGAAGTCCGTCGCGATCGTGGTGGACAACAACTCCCGGACGGGCGGCGAGGTGAACTGGGTCGTTTTCGGCATCGATCCGCGCACTAACGAGCTACCGGAGGGTAGCGTCCCGGTGGGAGCCGTTGAAGGGAGCACGACGAGCGGCAAGGTGGGCTATAGCCCTCCGTGCGACGCCCAGGAGAACTATCGTTTCACTGTCTACGCGCTGGACGGCGAGGTCGATCTTCGCAAGGGAGCTCTCCTCGACGCGACCTTGAAGAACATCGCGGACAAGACGATCGCCTGGGGGCGGCTCACCGCGGCACACATCGAGTGACTACCCAAACACCGGAGGTAGTAATGGTTACCAATTCTTCACTTAGGGTGTGACAACGCTCATAGTGGTCCGACACAATCAGATCCAATGTCCAAGCGCAGGTGATGCATGGGGGCAGGTCGCGTCGATGGCCGCGCGATCTCACCGGCGCCGCTGTAAGGCCATGGCCTTGAGGGTGGTGCAATGATCGCGGTCGTAGTAAGCCTGGTCGCCGTCGTGCTCCTCGTGCTCGTCGTCGTGGCACTGGGAATGCGGTCGATGAACCGCAGGGAGAGCGCACTCCCCGCGGAGCGTCTGCGGGAGATGGCGGAGAAGGAGGCGCTGACTCCGACCATGTCCAGCGACGACTTCGCCACCAGAGAACCGAAGATGAACCATTTCACCCCCGATCTGACCCCGTTCGACGAGCCGAAGCCACCGCGCCAGCCGCGGCCGCCGAGCTCCCGGGGCAAGCGCGGGCTGAACGAGTTCGGCCAGGTTGACGACTATGACGACGACTACTGGACGCGGCTCCAGGCCGACGAGGGCGGTTTCGGAGGGTCCCTGGCGGCCCGGATGGGCGCGAGCCGTCCCGTCGAGCAGGACGACCAGAAGGCCGACGCCGACGCGGTGACCGTGCAGGCGCCGCTGCCGACCAGGCCCCAGCCGTCCCGTGGCACCCCGCAACGGCCCCCGGCCACCCCGGCCAGGCCCGCCCCCGAACCGGCCATCGCCTCCGCCTCGCTGCCCTCCGGCCTCTCCGACCTGGTGGCCCCGGTCCAGCCGAACCCGGCTCCCACCGCCGCCTCGCTCGCCGAGCAGAAGACCGTGACCTTCGCGGCTCCCACTCCCGGCGCCTTCGGCGAGAGCCGCCCCTCCCGGGCGAGTTCCCGTCGCGGCGGCAACAGGGCGCCCTCGCAGCAGGCCGCCCAGCCCGCCCAGGGCAACGGCGGTCCGCCCAGGCCCGCCCAGGGCGGACCGTCCCGGCCCGACCCGCTGAACGACCCGCTCGGCTCCTCCTACTCCCGCCGTGGCGCGGGCTCCGCGGGCTCCCGGCCCAGCGGCGCCGCCTCCCCGGCGAACGGCAACGGCGCCCCCGGCGCCCGCCCAGGCCCGTCCGGCGCCCGCCCCGGCGCTCCGATGCCCCCCATGGGGCCGACGACCAGCGGCGGCTTCCCCGCCGCGGCCGTGCCCGACCCGCTCGCCGCCTCCTACCGCACCCCGCCGCAGCCGCCCAAGACCGGCAACGCGGCGGACAACCCGTGGGCTCAGGCCACGAACCCCTCGTCGGGGGGCTGGCCGGCGGCGAACACCGCCGACATCCTCGACGACCCCGGCCCGTCCTACTCCTCGTACCAGACGCCGGTCTACAGCGCTCCGACCACCGGCCCGTACGAGGTCAGCCCGGGCTGGGCCACCATCGAGGACGACGCGATCACCGGCCCGAGCCCGGCGGTCTCCACCCCGACCGGCCCCTCCCGGACCTTCTCCCCCACCCCCGACCGTCCGGCCGACCCGCGGGGCGGGGCGGCGACGGGCGGAACGCCGGGAGGGTACGGCTACGAGCCCCGTCCGGCCACTCCGGCCAGCCCGGCCGCGTGGCCGGAGCCCGGCACTCCCAACGGGAGTGACGCGGCGAGCTGGCCGAGCTACGGCGAGCTCTACGGAACGGCGCCGGCCCCCGAGCCCGCGTCCACCGGCACCGACGCGCGGGGCCGGGCGAGCTCGCGGGGCAACCACCACCGGGCGGCCCAGGAGCCCGATTACCCCGACTATTACCGCTGATTCTTTCCGCCCTCCGTAAAAGCCTCCGGTAAACGCCCGGCGGGCGAGGGGCAGCACCGTAAGGTCTGCCCCATGGAGACGGACACGAAGAGTGACGGTGTTCTGACAGCGGGTGGCCTCGGCTCCGTGCTGCGGCATGATCTGCCCGCCTCCCTGGTGGTCTTCCTGGTGGCCGTGCCCCTCTCGCTGGGCATCGCGGTCGCCTCGGGAGCGCCACTGGCGGCGGGGCTCATCGCCGGCGTGGTGGGCGGCGTCGTGGCGGGCTTCCTGGGCGGCTCCGTCGTCCAGGTGAGCGGGCCGGCGGCCGGGCTCTCCCTGGTGGTGGCCGACCTCGTGATCACGTACGGCTGGCGGGCCACCTGCATGATCACTCTGCTCGCGGGCGTCCTGCAGTTGCTGCTGGGCGTCTGCCGGGTCGCCCGTTCGGCGCTGGCGGTCTCCCCCGCCGTGGTCCACGGCATGCTGGCCGGGGTGGGCGTGGTGATCGCCCTGTCCCAGTTGCACGTGGTGCTCGGCGGGAGCCCGCAGCGCTCGGCGATCGAGAACCTGATCGAGCTGCCCCAGCAGATCATCCACAACCACACGCACGCGGTCTTCGTCGGCCTGCTGACCATCGCGGTCCTGGTCGCCTGGACCCGCCTGCCGCAGCAGTTGCGCAACCTCCCCGCGCCCCTCGCGGCCCTCTTCGCCTCCTCGGTGACCGCCTGGGCGCTCGGCTGGGAGGTCACCCGGATCGACCTGTCGGCCAGCCTGGATTCCTGGGCCAGTCCGGTGTGGCCCCGGGGCGACTGGCACGGGATCATCGGGGCGGTGCTGCTCGTGGCCCTGCTGGCCGGGGTGGAGTCGCTGCTCTGCTCGGTGGCCGTCGACAAGCTGCACGACGGCAGGCGCTCCGACCTCGACAGGGAGCTCACCGGCCAGGGCGTGGCCAACATCGTGACCGGCGCGCTGGGCGGGCTGCCCGTGGCCGGGGTCATCGTCCGCAGCACCACCAACGTCCGCGCCGGGGCCCGCAGCCGCTGGTCCACGATCATGCACGGGGTCTGGATCCTGCTGTTCGCGGTCGGGCTGGGGTGGATGATCGCGCTGATCCCGATGGAGGCGCTGGCCGCGCTGCTGGTCTTCATCGGCGTGCAGATGGTCAACATGGGGCATCTGCGCAACCTGCGCGGCCACAGCGAGGTCCCGGTGTACGTCGTCACGATGGCCGGGGTGGTGCTTCTCGGCCTCGCCGAGGGCGTGCTGGTCGGCCTCGGTCTCGCCGCGCTGTTCGCGTTGCGCCGCCTCACCCGGGTGACCGTGCGGGCCATGGCCGAGCCCGACGGCCGCTGGCACGTGGTGATCGCCGGCTCGCTGACCTTCCTGGGGGTGCCCACGCTCACCTCGGAGCTGCGGGCGATCCCCGCGGGGGCCGCGGTCGACCTCGACCTGAACATCGACTTCATGGACAACGCGGCCTTCGAGGCCATCCACGACTGGCGCAACGAGTACGAGCGCGCCGGCGGGACCGTGAACATCGACGAGATCCACGACGAGTGGTACGCCATGGCGGCCAGCGGGGTGCGGGTGCTCCCCGCCAAGACGCCGCCCCACGCCCCCGACCGGTGGTGGCTGCCCTGGTCCCACCGGCGCAACGGGCAGCGGATGGGTGGCCGGCCGCTGGTCGCCGCCCGGCAGGCGCTCCGCGAGGAGAGTCCCGCCGTGCCCGACCTGCTGGCCGGGGCGCGGGAGTTCCACCGGCGTACGGCGCCGCTGGTCCGTCCCCTCCTGCACGACATGGCCCGCGGGCAGGAGCCCTCGCATCTCTTCATCACCTGCGCCGACTCCCGCATCGTGCCGAACCTGATCACCGCCAGCGGCCCCGGCGACCTGTTCACCGTCCGCAACATCGGCAACCTGGTGCCCCGGCTGGGGTCGGTGCCCGCGGACGACTCGGTGGCGGCGACGATCGAGTACGCCACGAGCGCGCTCAACGTCCGCACCATCACGGTCTGCGGGCACTCGGGCTGCGGGGCGATGGCCGCGCTGCTCAGCGGGGGCGAGAAGGCGGCGGGCCTGCCCGCGTTCGGCCGCTGGCTGCGCCACGGCAACCACACGCTGGCGCGGTTCATCGCGGGCGAGAGCGCCGGTGAGGACGACGGGCCGCTGGACCGCCTGTGCAGGGTCAACGTGATCCAGCAGCTGGAGAACCTGCGGACCTACCCGCAGGTGGACCGGTTGTTCCGCGCCGGGCACCTGGAGCTGGTCGGCATGTACTTCGACATCGGCACCGCCCGGGTGCACCTGCTGGAGCATCCTCCGATCACGAGCCGTCCGCTCTGAGCGGATGCCTTGCGCCACGGGTGAAAGCCTGTGGTCACGCGCCGGCGGGCCGCCCAGGATGAGGCGTTATGAGAATCCTGATCATCGGTGGTTCGGTCTTCGTCGGCCGGGCGGTCGCGGAAGAGGCGCTGCGGCGCGGGCACGAGGTCACGACGTTCAACCGGGGGCTCAGCGGGGTGGACCTTCCGGGCGTGGAGGCGGTCAAGGGCGACCGCGAGGTGGCGGCCGACCTCGACCGCCTGGTGGAGGGCCGGGAGTGGGACGCCGTCATCGACGTCATCGGCAGGGTCCCGAGGCTGGTCGGCGAGTCGGTGCGCAGGCTCAACGGCCGGGCGGGCGTCTACACCTACGTCTCCAGCATCTCGGCGATCGCCGACTTTCCCGCCAGGGAGTGCGACGAGAGCTCGCCGCGGTTCGAGTGCGCGCCGGACGCGGGGCCGGAGGACGGCGAGTACGGCGCGCTCAAGGCCGGGTGCGAGCGGGCGGTGGAGGAGGGCTTCGAGGGCGAGGCGCTGATCATCCAGCCGGGTCTCATCCTGGGCCCGTACGAGGGCGTGGGCCGCCTGCCGTGGTGGCTGGACCGGATCTCCCGGGGCGGGCGGGTCCTGGCTCCGGGCGACCCCGGCCGCGCGATGCAGGTCATCGACGTGCGCGACCTCGCCGCGTTCGTCCTCGACCGCACCGAGGCCGGGAAGGCCGACCGCTTCCTCGCCGGCGGGGTGCCGGGCAACATCACCTACGGCGGCTGGCTCGCCGAGTGCCGCGCGGTGACGGGCTCCGACGCAGAGTTCGTCTGGGCCGACGACCGGTTCCTGCTCGACCGGGAGGTGCAGCCGTGGACGGAGTTCCCGATCTGGGCCCCCGACAACGCCGACTTCGCCGCGGTCTGGCTGCCGTCGTCGGCGAAGGCCCTCGCGGCCGGGCTGACCTGCCGCCCGGTCGCCGAGACCGTACGGGACACCTGGGCGTGGCTCCGTGACGTCCCCCCGGCCGAGCGGTCGTTCGGCAGGCACGGCATCGATCCCGAGAAGGAGGCCAGAATCCTCGCCGAGTGGGCATAGGGGTCTCCATGGAGATCCAGATCACTTTCGACGCCAACGACCCGCCGTCGCTCGCCGCCTTCTGGGCCGAAGCCCTCGGTTACCGCCTCCAGCCGCCCCCCGAGGGGTTCGACAGCTGGGAGGCGTGGGAGGAGTCGCAGGGCATCCCCGCAGAGAGGCGTTCCAGCCGGTCGGCCATCGTCGACCCGGCCGAGGGGCGGCCCCGCTTCTACTTTCAGCGCGTGTCCGAGGGCAAGACCGCCAAGAACCGCGTCCACCTGGACGTCAACGTGGGCGGCTCGCCCGATACGCCGCTGGAGGAGCGCCGCAAGCTCGTGGAGGCGGAGGTGGGACGGCTCGCCGGCCTGGGGGCCGTCGAGGTGCGGACGGTGGAGGAGTACGGCGAGTACTGGACCGTCATGACCGATCCCGAGGGCAATGAGTTCTGTCTGCAGTAAGCATGCATTTCTACGCATACATCCTGTTGGTGGACGCATAGATTCATCGCTGTCCGGCTCCGTCCCCCGAATGCCGGACGGCGGTCCACGCTCCCAGGGCCGGAGGTGGAGGGCGGCCGATTCCGCCCTCCACCCACCCAGGCCCCGCGCCGTGTCACGCGCGGCGGGTGTGCCTCATCGTCCAGTTGGTCTCCCAGGTCTTCTCCCCGTCCGCGGAGAACGCCTGCTCCCACAGGGCCGAGGTCGGCGTGATCTGCGACCAGGTGTATCTCATCCGGATGGGCCTGCCCTCACGGGTCTCGTCGCCGAGGAACACGCCCTCGCCGTCGGCGAACCTGCCGAAGACGGGGCTGTGCATGACCCCGGTCTCGCTGTCGACCCAGTAGATCGCCCACAGTTCGCGTTCGACGTCGAAGGTTCGTATCGACGCTCCCTTGAAGCCCTTCGTGGGGAAGGTGATCTCGTCGAAGACGCCCGCGCCGTCGAAGAAACCGTGGCAGACGGCGACGCTGGGAAACTCCTCCCACTCGTCCTCCCCGCTCAGCGGTTTGAGGAGCCTGCGGTTGTCTATGTCCCAGGTGCCGTGCAGGAAGTCGAAATCGCTGTTCATGCTGGGATGTTAAAGCGATTCTCCGACATTCTCAGCCGGTCGGGCACGAAGATTCCCCGCCCCCGCGGACATTGCGCGGCACCCGCTTGAGGGGTACCGTCACGGCCCCCGGGACCCGTGCGTTTTCCCGCCCGATTCCGGCACGGGGCGTCAGGAGACGGCGCATCACGGGGACGTTCGACATGTGCGGGGGCATATAACTCAGGGCACTACGCATACGGCACGGAGGTCGGCGATGACTGAGTGGCACGCGTTACGGGAAGAGCTGGTCGCGCAGGTACGCGCGCGGGGGATCAGCGAGGTCGTGGTCGACGCGTTACGGACGGTGCCACGCCATGTGTTCCTGCCCGAGCTCGCGGCGGAGACCGTCTACCAGGACGACGCGATCGTGACCAAGCGCGACACGGAGGGCCGTCCGATCAGCTCGTCCTCCCAGCCTGCGATCATGGCCCTGATGCTCGACCAGCTCGGCGTGGAGCCGGGGCAGCGGGTGCTGGAGATCGGGACGGGAACGGGCTACAACGCCGCCCTGCTCGCCCATCTGGTGGGCCCGGACGGGCTGGTGGTGAGCGTCGACATCGACCCCGACCTGATGGAACCGGCCGGGGAGCACCTGGCGGTCGCGGGCCACCCCGAGGTGAGGCTGGTGTGCGGCGACGGCGCCGAGGGGTTCCCCTCCGAGGCCCCCTACGACCGGGTGATCGCCACCGTCGGCGTGTGGGACCTGGCCCCGGCCTGGCTGGACCAGCTCGCGCCCGGCGGGCGCCTCGTCGCCCCGCTGGACCTGCGGGGGGTGCAGCGCTCGGTGGCGATGGAACGGGACAACGGGCACTGGACGAGCCGTTCGGTGCTGCCCTGCGGGTTCATGCGGATGCGCGGCCCCTTCGCCGGCCCGGAGACGACGCTGGTGCTGGACCGGGAGTCGGACCTGGCGATCTCACTGCCCGAGGCGAACGAGATCGGTGACGTGCTGGGGGCGCTCGACGGGCCGGTGGTCGAGCTGTCCACCGAGATCAGCGCCAGCCTCTCCCAGCTCCTCGACGGGTTGAGCCTGTGGCTCGCGGTGCACGAGCCCCGCTGGTGCACGATCTCGGAGGCGCGGCCCGGGTGGCTGGCCGCGCCGCCGCTCGACACGACGGGCTTCCGGATGTCCGTCGGCATCGTCGAGCGCGACAACCTCTGCCTGCTGGAGCCGTCCCCGGACGGGACGCTGATCGCGCGCGGCCACGGGCCGGACAGGATGCGGCTGGCACGCGAGATGGTCGCCCACATCCAGGCGTGGGACATGGCGGACAGGCCCATGACGACGGGGCTGCGCATCGACGCCTACCGGGGCGACCCGCCCGACGGCGGGCTGCTCATCCGCAAGCGCCACACCACGCTCGCCCTGTCCTGGAAGGACCTCTGAGCCGCGCTCACCCCGTCACGGAAGATTGAGACTTTTCTCGATACTTGGCCCCTTTCAAGGAAGATGGCCCGCGATCGTAGCGGGGGTCCAGCAGCGCCGCGACTCCCGGTCATGGATGGCGGCTCCCAGATCACTCACGTCTCGCGATCCTCCGGCCTGGTCGTTGATGGTGTCAGCAGCGTCGTCGTCCACCCGTTGGGAAAGTTCTTCACCTACGGGGAAGGCCCTTCGCGGTCTGAGCGGTGCGTGACTCAGGGCTGCTTGGGGTGGGACTGTGGTCATCGCGAGGGGGCGCTCCAGCTGGCCGGCAGCCGCAGGGCGTCGGCGTCGGCCGTGCCGGGGGCCGCGGCGTAGGCCAGCAGGGACAGGCCCGGGTCGGCGGCGACGGTGAGGACCTCGTAGGCCAGGGTGATGTCGCCGACGACGGGGTGACGCATCCTTTTGGCGCCTGTTCGATGCTCGCGCACAAGGAGGGGTTGATGCACCCCGAGTTCGGTGGAGTCGGCTTGGCGATCGCCAGGGTGGCTCGGCAAGTCGCCTAACCCGGCTCGCCGAGGTCTCGGGTGATCCAGCCGGGGGTGTCGAAGCGTACAGGCAGCGCTCCTACCAGCGCGGCCAGGTGTGTCTCGAAGGTCTCGAACTCGGCGGCGCCGATCTGCCGCTCCCATTGATCGCGCAGCTCGTCGAAGATCGCTTCACCTTGTCGCAACACGTCGAAGCCGAGCGGGGTGACCTGAAGGCGTTTGCGGCGGGCATCGAGGGGGTCGGTGTCGCGTGCCACGTATCCGCGCTCTTGCAGCACCGCGATGGTTTTCGCCGCCGACTGTTTGGAGATCGACAGGCGGCGGCCCAGTTCCGAGGCGCTGTCGGCTCCCGCGGCGATGGCACGCATGGCGAAGTCATGGACAGGACGTACGTCCTCGTAGCCGCGCCGGGCCAGCTCGACGATCGCCGCGTCGACGAGTGTACGGAAGCCTCCGAGCAGCAGCAGTGCCAGATCGGCGCCAGAGCGAGACATGGGAGCAGGCTACCGCAGCGCCTGGACAAACGACAGCCTGGGTGTCTAATATTAGACACCCAGGCTGTCGAATTAGGGAGAGACATGACCGTCGCACCAGCCAGTCCCACCGTGCCGGAGATCACCCACCATCACGCCGAGGTCAACGGAACCGCCCTGCACTACGTGGCCGCGGGAACCAGTGGATCGCCGATCCTGCTGGTCCACGGATTCCCCGAGACCTGGTGGGCCTTCCGGAAGCTCATCCCCCTGCTCGCGGTCAACCACCGCGTCTTCGCCGTCGACCTGCGCGGTTTCGGCGACTCCGGCAACGAGCCGGGCGAGTACGACAGCAAGACCTCGGCCGAAGACCTGCACCTGCTGATCGCACACCTCGACGTCGGCCCCGTCCACCTCAGCGGGCAAGACATCAGCGGGGCGACGGTCTTCCGCCTGGCCACCGCCCACCCGCAAGACGTCCTCAGTTTCACCGCCATCGAGATGGGCCTGCCAGGGTTCGGCCTCGAAACGCTGGCCGACGTCACCCACGGGGGCTCCTGGCACATCGGTGTCCTCGCCGCGCCCGGCATCCCCGAGATGCTCCTCGCCGGCCGCGAACGCGAGTTCCTCGGCCAATTCGCGTTCCCCGCCCTGAGCGCGACCCCGGGCGCGATCACCGACACCGACATCGACGAGTTCGCCCGCACCTACGCACGCCCCGATGGCTGGCGCGGAGCGATCGGCCTCTACCAGTCGATGCTGAAGGAAGGCCCCGAAATCAGGACCCTCGCGAAGACCCCTGGACTGAGTGTGCCCGTGCTCGCGGTCGGCGCGGGCGGAGGCCCCTTCACCGCCGACACCATGTCTCGGGCCACGTCGGCCGAAGTCACCTCGGTGTCACTCGACGGCGTCGGCCACTACGCCGCGATGGAGGCCCCCGAAGAACTGGCGAAGGCCATCCACGACTTCACCGCACGCGTCGACGCCGCCTGACCCTTCCACGCGCCGCCCCGGAGAAATTGGACAGCCGCCCCGCACCGAGACAGGCGCCGGCCGTTACGGGGCGCGCACCCGTCATCGAAGTCTGCACCGAAACGATGACACCGCGCCCGCTGGTCACTCGACCCGTCGACCTCCGACACCGGCAACAAGCTCCACACTGAAGTCGCCGTTCAGCCACACGATCAACACGACGAGGCTCACCCTGACGATCGGCCGTCAGTCCTCGCGATGTCTTTCTGCCGTATTCCGGCTGCTCTCGTTCCAGGACCGCACGGAGCTCCTGACCGCGATCGCAACCCGGAGCGAGCCGTTGCCCCGCTCGCGGCGGCCGGTTCTGTGATCGTTGCGCCCTAGGATCGCCGATCGGCGATCTGGTGGGGATCAGGGCCATGCTGACGGAGGTACGGTGGGCCGATCTCCTGGTGAGTCAATGTCGCACCCCTTCGATCGTCAGCTCGGTGAGCCGTACGAGGTATCGGTCGTCCACCGGCCGGTCGTGGGTCAGGCGCCAGAACATCGGTGCGACGGTCAGGTCCAGCACCAGGTCGACATCGTCGGCGGCCAGCTCGCCCCGGTCGCACGCCTGGCTGAGCGCGGTGCGAGCCCAGGTGACGCGCGGGCGCGTGACATGTTCCGCGACCGCCTCGGCGAGCACGGGGTTGCGGTCGGACTCGGCGATCAGGTCAGGCAGCACCGCCCGGATGCGCGGGTCACTCAGCCAGTCGAAGGCGGCCTGCATCACCGCCCGCACGTCACCGCGCAGGGACCCGGTGTCCGGGGCGGGACCGATCGGGGCGTCTGAGCGGGTCGCCGGGTGGCGATTGCCAGGTGATCGATCTCAGTGCCGCGAGTTGTCGATGTCGTGGGCGCGGTGCAGGCCCAGTCTCCGGTTCAGGCGCCCTGTCAGCCGGGTGACCGTGGTGCGGGGCAGTGCGCGAGGGGCCCACGTCATCGCCCTGGTGATCGTACGCCCCGGGTAGGAGTTGACGGCGCCCTTGGCGAAGGCGTCGAGGGTCCTGGCCGCGACGCCTTCCGGCGCGTCGGTGAAGGCCGGATTCATGGTGGCGGAGGAGTGGTCGAAGAACCCCGTGTCGGTGGCGCCGGGGTGGGCGCCCATGACACGGACTCCCGTACCGCGAAGTTCCTCGGCGAGCGCCTCGGTGAACGACAGCACGAACGCCTTCGTCGCCGCGTAGCTGGCCTGGTACGGCATCGACTGGAAGGCGGCCGTGGAGGCCACGTTGATGATCCCGCCGTGCCCCCGCTCGGCCATCCGGCCGCCGAGCACGTGGGTCAGGCTCATCAGGGCGGTGATGTTCAGCTCGACCGAGTCGACGTTGCGCTGAAGCGAGGTGCTCAGGAACGGGCCGACGGCACCCGCGCCCGCGTTGTTGACCAGGAGGTCGACGGTACGGCCCTGCCGGTCCAGTTCCGCGATCAGGGCCGTCACCCCGCCGGGGTCGGCGAGATCGGCCGTCACGGGGTTCACCTCGACCTGGTGCGCCTCGCGGATCTCGTCGGCGACTTGGCGCAGCGCGTCGCCGGAGCGGGCCACGAGCACGAGATGGGCCCCTCGACGTGCGAGTTCGTGCGCATAAGCCGCGCCGATTCCCTTTGACGCGCCGGTGACGAGTGCGGTGATACCGCGGTACCTGTACATACTGCCCCACCTCATTTACTTCGAGACTCGAACCAAAAGCAGGCTAACAGCTTCGAGACTCGAAGCAAACTGCTATCCTCCCGGCATGACGAACCAGGCACTGGAGCAGGTGGTGCGGGCCAGTCACGAGGTCTTCATGCTGACCGGTGACCGCATCGCCAAGGCGCTGGAGGAGCTTCGGCTCACACACGCGACCGCGCAGGCCCTGTGGGCGATCGATCCCGCAGAGCCCGCCCCGTCGATGACGGTGCTGGCGGGCCGGCTGTTCTGCAACGCACCCAACCTCAGCTTCGTCGTCACCCAGCTGGCCGATCGCGGGTACGTCGAGCGCGCCGTGGACCCCGCCGACCGGCGTTCCCGGGTCGTCGTGCTGACCGAGCAGGGCCGGCGGGTACGCGAGCGCGTCATCGGCGTGACGCTCACCGAAACCCCGTTCGCCGACTGCGACCCGCAGGACCTACGCCGCCTCGCCGAGATCTTCCAGCGGGTCCTGAGCCGCACCCGCGGATAAGACCAGAACAGAATTTCGCATGAGCGGGCTGAGCCTAGCGGGCGGAGCCCCCGGCCGCCCGCTCGATCCGGTCGAGGTGGTGCCGTCTCAGCGGTCAGTCGAGCAGCAGCGCCAGCCGGTCGATGACGACATCCTGCAGATCCGGCGGCCAGGGGAACAGCGGCGCCGCCACCCGAAGTTGCGCCAATCCGTGCAGTCCGACCCAGAGCGCCGTCGCGTCGGTGAAGGGATCCGCGCTGGTCGAGCGTCCTGCCGCGACACAGTCGGCGAGGGTGCGCCGGATGACCTCGAAGGCTCCCATGCCGAGCACGGCAAGCTCGTCCGCCAGGGCGGGAGCCCGTTCGAGGGCCTGGCCGGCATTCCACACCGCTCCGAACATCACCCGGTAGCGGTGGGGCCGATGTTCGGCGAAATGCAGGTAAGCCGCGCACGCCGCCCGCAGGCGAACGACCGGATCCGCGTCATCCGGCGCGGCGAGCTCCTGCTCCAGAGAGGCGAACGCCTGCTGGGCGACCGCCAGCAGGATCGTGTCCACGTCGGAAAAGTGCATATAGATCGACGGCGCGGAGATGCCGGCTTCCCGGGCCACCGCCCGCAGAGTCACGCTCTGCGGCATGCCGTCGTCCACAAGTTTCACGGCGGCGCTGACGATCTCGTCACGCAACTGAGCACCCTCGCCGCGCTTGTTGCGGGCCCGGGTCTTCGATGTAGCCACTCCCGTGACTTTACACCTGTTAGGCAATCGCGTATGTTTACGCATGTAAGTTTACGTCTGTTAGTAAGCGGATGGAGTTGCTGTGACTGCCACGACCATCGCCACCACTGCCCGCCTCCGCATCACCACCCCGACCCGCCGCGCCGACCTCATCGGCCGCGGCCTTCGCCTCCCTCGCGACCGGGGTCGCGGTCGTCGCATCGGCCTATGTGCTGTGCCGCGGCTGGCTGGCCTGGCATCCCGCGATCACCGCCAACGCCCGATGACAGGAGTATCCATGTCCGCCCTCCCCCTTCCCCAGACGCAGGAAAGCCGCAGGTCCCGTCGTGCCGCCCGGACCGTCATCATCTCGGCCTGGGCGGTGCCGGTCCTGGTTGTCGGCCAGTTCGCCATGCTGGCCATCGTCCCGGTCACCCTCGCGCTGGTCGCCACCTTGCGCCACGCCCGGCTGCGCGCACTGCGGCGGTGGACGGCGGCGCTCGCCACGGCCTACGGCCTCGCACTGATCCTCTGGGCGATCGGCCCCGACCGTGCACCCAGCCTTTCCAAGGACATGCACCCGATTTCCGCGGCACTGATCATCGCGGCGGCGCTCGCCACGGTCGTCGCCTTCCATGCCGACCGCCGGGGCTCACGCTGATCCGCGGGCCGGTCGATCCGGTCGCCACTCGATGACGACAGCGGAAACCGAAGCAGCCAACCCTTCACCGCAACCGGAGGTCTCCTGCCCTGCCGTCATACGCAGATGACGGCAGGGCAGGAGTAGGCCGGCCCCCTGACGAGCCGACAGATCTGGAACTAGACCACCAAGCTCCACAGGCGGATGGCCCTGGATCTGATCGACGAGGCGATCGGCCGGGGCCTTGTTCCGCGGGTGATTGTCGCCGACGCCGACTGCGACCAGATCGCCACGTTTCGTCATGCTCTGGCCGAGTGCGCCCTGGACTTCGTCGCGGCCCGCTCTGGCGAGTCAGCTCACTCTTACGATGCGGTACCCACCGCACCCGCGTGGAGCGGTAACAGGTGCAAGCCTGCCGCCCGCTACCACACTCAGGCGTCCTCACTGAAGGAGTTGACTGCTTTGCGCAGACTCATCGCAGCCAGAGCCGTCAGGCCGGAAAGAACGCAGTCCCTGAGAATGAGGTCACGCAGGACAGAGCCCCCAAGGTCATGTGAAGGACTTGTTTCCAAGTGTTGACTTAACCGTTTAAGGCCCGTTAACTCTGCGGAAGCAGGTAACAACACCCCCCGGAAGGAAGGAGCGGCGGATGAAACGCCCTCTGGCCCTCATCACCGCAATACTTCTATCGCTGCTCGGCACCGCACTGGTGACGACACCCATGGCGATCGCAAGCGCCGCAAGTAGCAGTTATCCGACGTGCAGCAGCAGTTCCAGCGACCCTGACGGCGACGGCTGGGGCTGGGAGAACAACCAGTCCTGCAAAGTCGCCAGCGGCTCCGGCGGATCCGGCGGCTACCCCACGTGCAGCAGCAGTTCCAGCGACCCCGACGGCGACGGCTGGGGCTGGGAGAACAACCAGTCCTGCAAAGTCGCCAGCGGCTCCGGCGGATCCGGCGGCTACCCCACGTGCAGCAGCAGTTCCAGCGACCCCGACGGCGACGGCTGGGGCTGGGAGAACAATCAATCCTGCAAAGTCGCCAGCGGCTCCGGCGGATCCGGCGGCAGCCTGAGCTGCCCTTCCGGGATGTCGTGCGGTTCCTACAGCGTCAGCGGGCTCGGTAATCGAAAGCAGCAGGTCCTCAACGCCGGCGGCAATACGCTCGACCTGGCCGTCGCCATGCTGGAGACCGACAACATGTCGACCAACTACGCCTATGGCGACAACAAGTCCTACGACGCCGCCAACTTCGGCATATTCAAGCAGAACTGGCTGATGCTGCGTACAGCGTGCAGCAGGTTCAAGGGGCAGGGCAGCAGCAGCTGGAACAACGGCGCGGCGCTCAACAGCAACCTCAGCGCCGACATCTCCTGCCTGCACCAGAGCCAGAGTCACTACGGCATCAACACCTGGTTCGCCGGACACCGCAACGGGGAGACCGGGCTCAACAACCCCAACACCTCTGACATCAACGGCTACAAGGCGGCCATCTACTGGATCCGCGACCAGATCAGCAAGAGCTCGTCGAACCTCAGCAACGACACCCGCTTCTGGGTCCAGGTCCAGCCGATCTAACAGGACGCGATCTCGAGGCCGACACCGTTGAGGACGGTACCCCTGACCCATTCAGGGGTACCGTCCTCTCGCCGCAACGACCGGTCAGCCGCGTGACTCCACCAGAGCGTTGAGGTGGTCGGGGTGCGATGCCAGTTCCTTCGACACCCGCCGCGACCTCTCCGCCACCAATCGTCGGCTGCTCACGATGACCGGCCATCGCCCTGCTCCACTCTCAGCATCTCGATCGTTCGACTCAGGCAGGTGACCTGCCTCTCATGGGCGCAGTCACAGGCGCGATACCTGCCGTCGACCACGACCTACCGCGTGATCCCAACAGGCGCAGGCCTTAACCGACATGTTCGGCGACATCGGACGATAGCGTCTCCGACGCCTGTGAGCGAAACTTAACCAGTAAACTAATTAAGATCTTTTGTAGTTCGACATCTCGTTTCTCGCGCGCCATGGAACGGCTCTGATACGGCGCGGCTCATGGAGGTGCTTACTTAAGCTCTCTCTTCGGAAAGCGGCCTTCAACCGGTTATTCCGAGCACTTTCTGGGACGTTGAGGGATCCGAAGGCGAGGACCTCTCGGATGAGCCGCCGAAGTCGCCCACGTCTTTCTCGGTGGGTGTACGCCGGGGATGACAGTGCCTCACATCGTGAACTTACCCGGCTGGGATATTGCCCCTAACGCATACTCCCAGGGCCGACCCAGGTGAATGAAAGAAATTCAGACATTGTTGAGGCCCTCGGTCGTGCCTGATAGCCCGGACAGCAGGCCGACCTCCATGGCGGCGGCGGGGCCGACGGTTTCAGCGGTTCGGCTGGCGTGGCGCGCAATCACCGGCGGCATCGATGTGTCCGGCCGTGGATGCCATCAGTGGCATCCCTGCCGGAGTGGGCGGCGGCTCTAGCACTGGCCTGTTCGTCAATCTCTCCATGGCAGGCGTGGCCAGGCGAGCAGTACCAGCCCCAATGCGTCGTCGACCAGGCTTCGAGCCCGGCCGGCGGTCAGCGATGCCGATCGGGTGGGCGATCAGGGCCGGTGTTCGCCGATGACGGCACGACCAGGCCGGTCTCGTATGCCACCACCACGGCCTGGGCCCGGCTGTTGAGGCCGAGCTTGCTCATCGTCCGTTTGACATGAGTTTTGATCGTCGCTTCGCTGAGCACCAGGCGGTCGGCGATGTCAGCATTGCTCAGGCCGGTGCCGACCATGCGCAACACTTCCGTCTCGCGCGGGGTCAGATCGCCCAGCCTCCCGTAGGCGCTCGTAGCCCGGTGCAGTTTGGCGTACGCCTCGATGAGCCGGTGCGTGATTCGCGGCGCGATGAGGATGTCGCCGGCCGCGACGGTGTTCACGGCCGCGATGATCCGCTGTGGCGGCGTGTCCTTGAGCAGGAAGCCGGAGGCCCCGGCGCCGAGCGCGGTGTACACGTACTCATCGAGATCGAAGGTGGTGAGGACGACGACGCGAGGGTGGTGTTCGCCATCGTCGGCGAGGATGCGGCGGGTGGCCGCGATGCCGTCCATCACCGGCATCCGGATGTCCATCAGCACGAGGTCCGGCCTGGTCTCGGCGGCGAGGGCCACGGCCTCTGCGCCGTCGCCGGCCTCCCCGACAACCTCTATTCCGGGTGCGGCTCGAAGTAGGGCGACGAGGCCGGCCCGGATCAGGGCCTGGTCGTCGGCGACGAGAACGTGGACGGTCATCGCGCCGCGTCGAGCGGCAGGCGCAGGGTCACGGTGAAGCCGCCCTCCTTCGCGGGTCCGGCGCTGAACATGCCACCGTAGAGTTCCGCGCGCTCACGCATGCCTCGGATGCCGTGTGACGCCGGCGATGCGTGGACGCGGTTCCCTCCGTTCCCGTCGTCGCTGATCCGGACCATGAGAGTGTGCGGACCGTAGTCGACCTCGACCCGTGCGCAGGCCGGGCCGGCATGTTTGAGGATGTTGGTCAACGACTCCTGCACGACCCGGTAGGCGCACAGATCCAGCCCTGGTGGAAGCGGGAGCCGGCGGCCGGTCACCGACAGATCGACCTCGACTCCGGCGTTACGCGTACGGTTCACCAGTTCCTCCAGTTGGGCGAGCCCCGGTTGTGGACGGTACCCGGAACCTGAGACGGATTCGGTGTCGGCCGCCACGTCCAGCTCGTCGCCGGGTTCGATCCGCAGCACGTCGAGCAGGCGACGCATGTCCAGCAGCGCCTCTCGGCTGGCCTCGCCTGCGGTGACGATCGCCGTTCGCGCCGTGCCCGGGTCGCTGTCCAGCACGTACTCCGCCAGTCCCGACTGCAATGAGACGACCGACATGTGGTGCGAGACGATGTCGTGCAATTCCCGGGCGATGCTCACACGTTCGTCGGCGGCCGCGCGCGCCGCCTGCGCCGCCAGCCGCTCGGCCCGCAGCGCCCAGTTCTTCGTGCTGTCGCCCAGTGCCCAGACGCCCGCCATGATGAGGCCCACCTGGACGACCTGCGACCAGGCGGCGGCACCGGCGGGCGCGTCACCGGTGAAGTAGGCGATCATCGTCGTGGCGATCGTCGCCAGGAACATCACGGCCGCGACGCCGGGTGGGCGCAGCATGGCGACAGTGAACATGCCGACCAGGATGCCGACGCCACCATTGGGGAAGTCGCCGTAACCGAGCAACGCGTATGCGGTGAGCGCGCCGACGATCACCGCCATGGTGAGCACAGGTGCCCGCTGCCGCATTGCGATGGGCACGACGGTGAGTACGGCGACGACACCCTCGGCCCACGGAATCCGGCCGCCGTGCTGTTCGTTGAGTGTCACCATGGTCAGCCCGGTGAACGCGACGGCCAACAGCACGTCCACCAGGATGGATCGCAGCATTGTCCGCACCGGTCCCACGATATCCGCCGATCACCGGCCCGTAACCGGCCGATCGGGGTACTCGTGGTTACCCCCGGAGGGGTAGCCGAAGTTGCCGTCGTCGGGTGACGACCCGCGCCGATGTGATCCGTAGGTTCAGCGGCGTGACAAAACGACGAATCAGGGCGACCACATGCACCGCCATCGTCCTGGCGGGCGGGATGGCGCTCGGGGTCGGCACCGCCGACGCCGGCGCAAGCCCCCGCCACGACCTCCGGTCCACCTTGCAGCACGACGCCGACAGACTGCTGAAGTACGGCGCGCCGGGCGTGCTGGTCGGCCTCGACCGGGCACGCGGCGACATCACGGTGCGCAGCGGGCTCGGCGACACGGCCAAGCGGACACCCGTGCCGTGGGACGCGAAGTTCCGCGTCGGCAGCTTCACGAAGACGTACGTCTCGGCGACCGTGCTGCAACTGGTCGGCGAACGCCGGCTGTCGCTCGACGACACCGTGCACCGGTGGCTTCCCGGACTGCTGACCGGTAACGGCAACGACGGCCGCACCGTCACCGTGCGGCAACTGCTGCAACACACCAGCCCGGTGCCCGACTACACGGGCAAGCTACCAATGATCATGAGCCAGGAAGTGTTCGAGCGGGACCGGTACAAGACGCTGACGGAGAGGCAACTCGTCCGGCTGGCGATGACCCTCCCGCCGCGGGACCTGTCCAAGGGACAGTGGGAATACTCGAACACCAACTACATACTGCTCGGAATGATCATCTCCCGGGTCACCGGGAACACCTGGCAGGAAGAGGTGCGCGACCGCATCATCCGGCCGCTGCGCCTGCGCGGCACCTCCATACCGAAGACCAGCCCGGCCATCCCCCAGCCGCACGCCGTCGGGTACGAACGCTTCCCGGGAGAAGGCGCCTCACAGGAGGATCCCAAGTACGGCGAGTTCCTCGACGTGACCAGGTTCAATCCATCCCTCGCCGG
Organism: Streptosporangium nanhuense; assembly: GCF_059358815.1. Lineage (NCBI taxonomy): Bacteria > Bacillati > Actinomycetota > Actinomycetes > Streptosporangiales > Streptosporangiaceae > Streptosporangium > Streptosporangium nanhuense. The sequence continues at coordinate 62,730 of NZ_JCADBG010000001.1, read as the reverse complement.
CGCGGCCGGCGCGATGATCAGCACCACGGACGACGCGAACCGGTTCCTGCGGGCACTGCTGAGCGGCCGGGTGCTGAAGCCGGCCCAGCTGGCCGAGATGAAGAAGACCATACCCACCAGCAAGGCCTTCCAGGGATTCCTTCCAGGCGCCCGCTACGGGCTGGGCATCATGCTCATCCCGAACTCCTGCGGCGGTCACTGGTCCCACGGTGGCGACATCTTCGGCTTCATGACCCGCAACGGCGTCAACCACGACGGTTCCCGCAGCGTGGTTGTGTCGATCAACACCGACTCGCTGAAACCCGATCCGGGCATCCCGTATCCGAGGAAGGACGTCACCCTGGATCTGGTCGACCACGCCCTGTGCGGCGGCCGGTAGCCGGACGGGAGGGCACCGCGACTCTCCTTTGACCACCGGGCGGCAGTCCAGCCCACGAGTCCGGCTTCCGGTGCTGGACGAGGAATCCGAGCGGCACCTCGTCCGGGAGTTCGCCCATCACGCAGGCCGAGGAGCGCAGAACGCCCGCGCGGACGAAACCGTTCCGCTCGACGGAGCGCGGCGCCGCGGCGTCGTCCGACAGCGCTTCAGTCTGCAGCCGCTGCAGACCGCGTACGACGAGACCGTAGTTGCACAGCACCGCAACCACGTCAGTGCCGTACTCCTTGCCGCGGGCCGACGACGGCATTCCCAGCCCGACGCGCGCGGACCGGTTGTGGCTGGTTCAACGGGCGGCCCGTCGTCTTCGATCCGGAGCGCTACCGGCGGTGCGACACCGTCGAACGCTGTTTCCAAAAGATTAAGACCTGGCGTGGTCTGGCTACCCGCTATGACCAAGCCCCGGAAAGCCACAAGGCCGGACTCCGCCCCTGAGGCTCGATCATATGGCCGAAGCTCCCCACCTCAACCACATGATCCGAACTCTGAACAGCTCTCTGGCTGTACTCCCATTCGGGTGTACGCGGGAATGACTGGGGGTCCGTGCCTGGTGTGCTCATCACTGTCAGTCGAGTTCCCCAGAGGAGAAGGTGAAATGGCAGTCAACAGCCGGCCGGATGTCGAGCGATATCCGAGCCAGACCGGGCTTCGAGGCCTCATCCGTCGTAGTCCGCTGATCAGTTTCTTCGTGCTGGCCAACCTGATGAGCTGGATCGCCTGGGTTCCCTACATCCTTTCGGCGACCGGCCTGGGGGTCTGGGATTTCACGTTCTCCTCGCAGCTCCTCGGGGTTCTCCCCGGGGCCTATCTCGGCCCCATCCTCGCCGCGTTCATCGTGACCGCGGTCGCGGACGGCAGGGAAGGCGTCCGTCAATGGGCCAGGCGAATGACGAAGTGGCGGGTCAGCTGGATCTGGTACCTCGGGACCCTACTCGGTGTTCCCGCCACCATCATCGTCTCCGGTCTCGCGCTGTCCGGCGGGGACATCCATCTGCCACCCGTCGTCGTACTGGTGGCCTACCTACCGAGCCTACTGATCCAGATGGTCACCACCGGTCTGGCGGAAGAGCCCGGCTGGCGTGACTTCGCCCTGCCTCGCATGCAGCGCAGGTTCGGTCCACTGGGCGGCACCTTCATCCTCGGCCCGCTGTGGGGCCTGTGGCACCTGCCGCTCTTCCTGAGCGAGTGGGGCGGCTGGCCGGCTGTCACGTGGATGAGGGTCGGTGAGTTCATCGCCTTCTGCTGCGTCTTCAGCGTGGTCGTCACCTGGGTGTTCAACAGGACCGGCCAGAGCCTGCCGCTCGTCATGCTGCTGCACGTCGGCGTCAACAACTTCATGTCGCTCGCCTACTCGGACATGTTCCCCTCGATCGCCGACGCCGAGCAGGCGTCCCGGGTCACCCTGCTCGCGGGCACCGTGGCGGCGATCGTGGTGATCGTCGCGACCCGCGGCCGCCTTGGCTACCGTCCGGAGGAGGAACCCGCCTCGGAGATCACACATCAGAACTGAACGACATGTCGCAGTGCGTCAGTTTCCGCACGGACAAGCGCCGACTGAACAGGTAGCCCTCGCCTATCGAGCGGCGCATGCCGCGCGGGAACGCCTGCTGCTCGTCGGTCTCGACCTTCTCGGCGACCGCGGGCAGACCCAGACTCTCGCACAGACCGAGGATCGCCCGGGTCAGGGTGTGCCGGCCTCAAGGCGGTGCTCAGTCAGACTTGACGGCATGGATCGGATACCCAAGCTCGCGGAACCTGTCCACGTCGCGACGCACGGTGCACTCGCTGATATCGCAGCAAGGGTGTCTCGCGTGTCCGGCTGCGCGGGCGAATCGTTTCTAGCGGCTCATCGCGGTGAGCCGGGTGCGATTCCGGCCATGTTCGCCTTCAGCATCGCCTGCTGGGTTCGCGTTCACGAGGTTGATGTGCTGCATCGTCGGTTTCCTCACGTGGCAGGGGAAGGCGATGCTCCGCGTCACGGCGGCGGGGCGAACGCTGACGGTGCCCGTTGGCGCGCAGGCGACGGCGGCCGGAGCGGTGGAGCCGGAGCGAGCGGCGAGGATTCCGCCGGTCAACCCGGTGACGCCCAGTGCACCCAGCACGCCCAGCGCGGTCAAGGCGCCACGGCGTGAAACGCCCGTTCGCGGGGAGGCGGTCGCTTCGGCCGGTGTTCCGGCGCCGGCCTCAGGGGAAGGTCCGGCCGGGGCGGAGCCTGGTCGGTCGTGGTCGGGCATGAGTGTCCTCCGGGATCGGTCTGGAATATGGCGGTGAAGTCCTTGTGCCGGGAACTGGGTCGGCCCGCGGGCCGGTTCGTTCAGCGTGATCATCCGCGTTCCGGGAATGATCGCTGTCTCCTCCGGGCGGGGCGGCCGGGTCTCGACGGCCGCGCCGCGGGTGGGGACGCTTTTGCTCGACCGGCCTTGGTCAGAGCTTGGCGCGCGTGCCGCGGCGCCATACGGCCTGGATGTTCAGGGTGTCGGAGATGGTGGTGGTGGGGTCGCCCTGAACCAGGAGCAGGTCGGCGCGCAGGCCCTCGGCGATGCGTCCGCGGTCGCGGAGGTCGAATCGCCGGGCGGGCACGGAGGTGGCGGCGGACAGCGTCTCGACGGGACTCAATCCGGCCTTCACAAGCATCTGCAGTTCGTGATGGACGCTCGCACCGTGAGCGAGCCCGCCAAGGTACGGCACCGCCACGGAGGCGTCGGTGCCGACGAGGATGTCCACTCCGGCGTCCCGCAGGGCTTTGACCGAGGCCAGGACGTCAGAGAGTTTGCCTTTGGGGTAGCGGTTGAAGCTGCTGTTCAAAGTGGCGAGCCATTCCTTGCTCAGCCTGGAGCGCACCCGGGGATCGGCCGAGAATTCCTTGCCGGTGATACCGATCATGGAGGCGTCCAGGACCACGCAGGGTACGACGAACGCGCCGGACTTCGCGATCAGGTCGATGATCTCGGGAGTGTGGGGCTTGTCCATGAACAGGTGCACGAGACCGTCGATGCCGGCCTCGATCGCCATCCGAGTGGCGTCGACGGTCAGGGTGTGCGCGACGGTCAGCTTGCCGAGACGGTGGGCTTCGGCGACCCCGGCGTTGAGGGTCGCCTGATCGAGCATCGGCAGCCCCGGTTCCCCCAGGACCGTCCCATCGTCGATCATGAATTTGATGTAGTCGGAGCCGCCCGCGATGAGTTTCGGGACGAAGGCGACCGCCTCCTCAGGCGTGGTGCAGAACGGCATGACGAGGTCCGCCATATCCCCCTGGTCGTCCCCGCCACCAGGGGGGCCGCCACCGGGGGGGCCGTCGCCGGGGCCCTCACCCTCGGGGAAGAGCTCCTCGGGATGGCCGCCGGGAGGCGTGATGCCGAACCCCGCCGAACGGACGTCCGCCACGGCGTCGTTGTCGGTGATGTCCGCTCGATGACCGGCGGTCGATCCTCCCTGCATCTCCAGCTCCGTCGTGACCCCGAACGTCAGAGCCAGCGCCAGAGACTCGATGGAGGTGTGCACATGCGCGTCGAACAAACCCGGCAGTAGCGTCATGCCGCGCGCGTCGACGGTCTCGGAACACTCCGGAAGCGGCCGCGACGGACCGGCGCCGTGATCGCGTGAGGCGTCGACAGCCAGGATCGTCGTCCCGTCGATGACCACGGTCCCCGTGCCCAGCACGCGTTCACCGTCGAAGATCCGCGCATTCGTGATGGCGGTAGCCATGAGGTCCCCCTAAGGCGAGCCGCACGGGCGAGTCCCGCGTGGCCATATGCATGATGTACTGCACATGTATGACCTACAGCATAGATACTCGAGCTGAGAACACGCTGAGAACGGGGGCGAAACCGACGATCACGATGCGTCGTCCCTGCTCAGGGCACTGGTCGCATCGGCGTACTTGAGCAGCAGGCGGGCGAACTCCAGCCTTTCCCCGGTCGGCCAGTCCTTGGTGATGTGCTCGAACGCCTGCCGGTGCTGGCTGCGATAGCGATCGCGCAGGACGACACCCTCCTCGGTGAGGCGCAAGACGGTCCGCCGGCCGTCGTGCTGGGAAGCCGCCCGCTCCAGGTAGCCATTGGAGATCATGTCCGAGACGATCCGGCTGGCGACCGACGCGTCGAAGCCGAGCTGCTCGGCGATACCGCCGACCGTCATCTCACCAGCCGCCTCGTCGATGACGTTGATGATCAGGTTTCGGGACAGATCCTTGCGGTCGAACTGTTGTTCCCTGGTCTTCACCAGATGCGTACGCCGTCGAAGTCGTGCGAACGCCGCACCGACCGAGTCAAGCAGTTCGTCGTCAGCCGACCGAGATCCATCTACCACGGTCTCAGCCTAGTCCCGATGTACGGAGCGTTTCGGTGAGGTTCGCCTGCTGAGCGCCACTTGGGCAGGCTTACGGGGAGTGCGAGAACATCTCTGGCTGCATATCTGTCATCGAGTGTGACACGGGCGGAGTGAGTGGGATCGATACCGCCGCGTGGTGCGTCAGGCCGTGGGTGTCGACAAATCGCCGGCAGGACAGCCGAGACGTCAGCCAGCCGGTGGGGCAGACCCGCCGCAGCGTCACCATGAACATCATCTGTCAGTCGGTGCCCGGCTCGGCCCAGAAGACCGTTCCCGAGCCGCGCACCTCGACGGGCCCATGGGCGCCGGGGACGAAGGCGGACTCGCCGGGGCGCAGGGTGTGCCCGCCGGTCGCGATCTCCCCCTCGGTGCACAGCAGGATGCGCGGCACCCCGCCCTGGAGGGTGAGGCCGGGACCGAGGACGGCCGTACCGAGGCGGAACTCGGGTGCCGGGGTCCGGTAGAGGTTGCCGGACGGCTCGATCCGCAGGGCCGGGACCGAGGGGTCGGTGACCCGCAGCAGCTCCTCCACGTCCATCGGCTTGCCGGTCAGCCCGGCGCGCAGCACGTTGTCGGAGCCGCCCATGATCTCCACGCCGAACCCGCTCAGGTAGCAGTGCAGCACCCCGGCGCCCAGGAAGAGCGCCTCGCCGGGCCGCAGCTCGTGGCGCCGCAGGAACAGCGGCGCCAGGCAGGCGGGGTCCTCGGGATGGATCTCCGCCAGGCGGACGACCAGCTCGTTGTCGGGGCCGCCGGCGGCTGCCGCGGCCCGCGCGATCGCGTCCAGCAGCTCGGCCCTGCCCTCCTTGGGCCACTCCACCAGCGCGCGCAGCGCGGCGGAGGGGTCACCGGCCGCCAGCGGGGCGACGATCGGCTCCAGCGCCGGCAGGCCCAGCCCGTCGATGAGCGCGGCGGCCTCCTCGGCCGGCCGGAATCCGGCCAGCCCGGTGAAGGGGGTCAGCGCGCAGATCAGCTCCGGCTTGGGGAACGGATCGACGTAGGTGCCCCGGACGAAGCCCTCCTCGGCCTGCTCGCGCGAGGGGTGCACCTGCAGCGAGAGCGGCAGGTCCACCGCGATCAGCTTCAGCAGGTACGGCAGCCGCGAGCCGAACCGCTCGACGGTCTCCGGGCCCAGCTCGGCCACCGGGTCGGCGGCCACCGTTTCGGCCAGGGAGTGCCAGGTCCCGCCCCGCAGCACCGACGAGGACCCCGACGGGTGGGTGCCGAACCACATCTCCGCCTCGGGCCGCTCGGCCGGGGACGGCCGCCCGGTCAGCGTGGCGAGGGCCGTGCGCGAGCCCCAGTCGTAGTTCTTCACGGGGTTGCGCAGACGGCCGATCGTGCCGACCGTCGCGCGGGCGGCGGGGATACGGGAGTCGTTCATGATCGTCTTAAGTCCCTGGGTCCGTGAGGGGAGGCCGAATGAGTGGCGCAGAACGCCGATGCCAAGCACCCCAGGTGTGCCTGCCGAGCGCGGCTTGGGCAGGCCCACGGGAGGTGCGAGAACATCTCTGGTGGCACATCCGCCACCGAATGTGATGTGGACGGAGTGGGTACGAGACGCCGCCGGTGCGGGCGCACTTTCGGAGGTCGAGACGTCTCGTCGATGGTGCGGTTCTGGTCCCCCAAAAGCCGGTGCCGTCGTCACCGGTCGTTTGAGGCCTCGTGCGGACGTCGGCTTCAGGCGTCCCCACGAGGGGTTGTCATTCAGCGCGTACGTTGTCGATGTAGAACGTGCCCGAACCGGCCCAGAGGTAGATGCCGCGGATATCGGCCAGATCCTGGGCGGAGCACGACAACCCGGAAAGCAGGTCGGCCTCCACCGTGCCGGCGGTGTCCGGATTCTGGTAACCCCACGTCGACTGGCACCAGGTGAAGTCCGGCCCGGTCTGGAAGGCGACGCTGGTCGAGGTACCGGTCGTCGTGCTGCGCAGGTCGAACTTCACACTGCCCTTGGCCGACAGGTCCAGCGGTTCGGGCAGCGTGACGCCGAACCAGCCACCGCCGGTGGCGTCGATGCGCAGGCTGCCCGTGCCGTCGGTCGCGTGCTGGTCTGACGCCGCGACCGTTCCGGCGTCGGTCTGCCAGTTCGCGGACGCCCACCCCTGGACACCGTCCTCGAACGAGGCGATGACCACGGCGGCGCCGGGGTCGGGTTTCACGACGATCGACACGGTGGCCGTGTTGGAAAGGCGCAGCAGCGTGTCACGGACCGTGTAGTTCGCGTCGGCCTTTCCACTGAAACCGGCGGCCGGGGTGAAAGTGATCTTTCCTGGTGCCGCCGAGAAGGTGCCCGATGGGGTGACTCGCGAACTCTGCCGCCCCGGCCGGCCCGGATCGAGATCGATGCTGTCGTCGCGGATCTTGGCCAGGTAGGCGATGTCGTTCGCCGTGACGCCGACGGTGACCGGCGTGTCGAAGGTGGTGACGCCGGTGTCGTTGTCCGCCACCGGCGGGAAGATCGGCGGCTTGCCCCGCATCGTGGCACCGGCGTTGGTGATGGTCTGGCACACCGGGCTGGGGCAGTAGACGGTGAAACCGTCGTAGTCCGGGTACAGAGTGCCGTCATCCTGCGTTCCGGCGATCATCCAGTAGTTGAAGCCGTCGCCACCGCCGAGGATGAAGGCATCCAGCCAGGCGCGGTACGCCGGATTGCGGGTGGCTTTGTCGAGGAGGCCGAACTCGCCGAGGACGACGGGTTTGCCCAGCCTGCGCGCATCCGTTGTGTGCCGCGTGATCCACTTGGTGCCCCAGGCCGCGTCCTTGGTCCAGTGGTCGGGGTACAGGTGAAGCGACATGAAGTCGATACTGGGAAGCGAGGCGAAGGCGAGGGTGTCCACGCCTTCGGAGCAGTCGTCCGTGAAGTCGGTTCCCGAGGCGCTGCAGTAGAAGCCCTCGTCGCCGACGCTCACCAGGTGGCGCCGATCGATCGACTTCACGTGCTTGGACATCTGCGCCACCCATGTGTTGAGCGTGGTGGTGGAGCAGGCGGGGGACGTGGGGTAGTTGCCCGAACCTTTGCAGCGCGGCTCGTTGGCGAGTTCCCAGGCCATGACGGTGGGATCGTCCTTGTACTTGATCCCGGTGATGGTGTTGACGCGGTTCAGCAGGTGGCTGATCCAGTCGGCGTACCACTTCTTGATGGTGGGATTGGTGTAGAAGTCGTCGTGGTAGGTGCCCTTGGCCCAGCGAACGTACTGGTCGATGCCGCCGAACGCGCTCCAGTTGTTGACGAAGGGGATGATCAGCTTGATTCCCGACTGGCGCGCTTTCCACAGGACGTAGTCCAGGTGCTCCAGGCCGTCGGCGCCATCGTTGTAGGCGGGCTTGGCGCCGTCCCAGTATTGGAAGTAGACGCCGTCCTCCTTGTGGTGGATCGAGTCGCTTCCATCCTGGTTGCCGACGTCGAGCGAACCCCAGGTGCGGATCACCGAGAGCTTGGCCGCCTTCGCCCTGGCGAAGACGTCGTCGACTTCCGCCGGTGAGCGGTACATCAGGTAGTAGTTGTTGGTGCCCGCATAGCGGAAAGGTTCACCCTTGAGCGTGAACTGCGATCCGTGGCGAGCGACGAAGTCCGACGGGGATGCGGCGGCCGGGGTGGGCGCCGTCACCGTCAAGCCGGAAGCGACGACCATCGCGGCGACGAGCCACCGGGTCCATCTCATAAGGGTGCTCCTTGGGGGGTTGGGGGGTGGGTGACCGGGGCTGGGCTGGAGGGGGCCAGGACCAGGGCCGCGGCTCCCAGGAGGCCTGCGTCGCGCCCCAAGGTGGTGGGACCGATGCGCAGCCGGCGGGTGTAGGGAAGGCAGGAGCGATCCGTGACCGCCTGGCCGAGAGGGCCGAACAGAACCGATCCGGCGGCGGCGACGCCACCGCCGATGACGACGCGGTCAAGGTCCATGAGAACCGCCGAGGTGAGGAGCGCGGTCGCGAGCGCGTCTGCCGCCCGGTGGAAGGCGGCCTCCGCGATGGGATGCTCGTTCGCCGCGGCCAGGGCAAGGGCATGCGCGTCATGCCCGTCCCAGCCCCGGCGCCGCGCCCACGCCGTCATGCTCGGGCCGCTCGCGATCGTCTCGACGCAGCCGAACGAACCGCAAGGACATTGATTGCCGTCTGGATCGACGACGATGTGACCGATGTGACCGGCGTTTCCGGTGGACCCGAGGTAGGGGACGCCGTTCAACACCCAGCCACCGCCGATGCCGGTCGACACCACGACGCCGAGCAGGGTCTCCGAGCGTCGGCCCAGGCCGGCTCCGCGCCACCACTCTCCCAAGGCCATGCACTGGGCGTCTCCGGCCAGGCGCACCGGCCGATCGGGCAGTACGGCGGTCACGGCGTCGACCACGGGGTGATCACGCCATCCGGGGATGTTGACCGGGCTGACCGTTCCGCTGTCGATGTCGATGGGGCCCGCGCTCCCGATGCCGATGCCGTGCAGTTCGCTCGCCGGGACATGGGCGAGGACCGCGTCGATGACCGCGCGGAGGGCGCGGTCAGGCGATCCGGCCACCGCCAGCGGCACTTCGTAGCGCACGAGGATCCTGCCGGCCGGGTCCACCGCGGCCGCGGCGAACTTCGTGCCACCGATGTCGATGGCCAGCACGCTCATCGAAGGCCCTCGTTCAGGACGCGCAGCACGGGCGAGCGGACCAGTGCCGCGACGTCCAGGTCTCGGTCGGTGGTGACGGTGATCTGCGCGACCTCACCGGGGAGCAGGGTCAGCAGCATGTCGTCCACCGTCGCGTGCGGGTCGAGGCGGTCGGGGAAGATCGCCAGGTCGCGGAGGATGGTGTGGGCGCTCACGGAAATTCTGTAGCCGTCGGCGACCCGGTCCACGCGGGTGTCGTACCGCGCGGCCGGCCAGTCGATCCCGATGTCCTCGGCGAAGAAGCCGAAGGCACGGTGTTCCCTGACGGAGGCGGTGATCAGTTCTGTCGCCGGATCGTCCGGTACGGAGACCGTTTCGGGAAGGGGGATGCGCTGAACACTTCTGGCGTCCGCGGAAAGCGTCAGGATCTCCTTGGCGAGGAGGTCGCCGTCCAGCCTGGAGCGGATCGCGGTGATCTCGCCCTGCCATGGATCGGGGCTGTCGTTGATCACTGTCACGACACCGTCGCGAACGGTCAGCAGGCGGTCGGCGTATATCCGCCGCAGGGCGTGCCACAGGGGCTTGCGGTGCCCCGCGCTGTCGATGACCGCCCACGACGTCACCGGCCAGCAGTCGTTGAGCTGCCACAGGATCGTGCCCATGCAGTCGGGCATCTGCGCTCGGAAGTGTTCGATGCCGTAGGTGATGGCGCGCGCCTGGTTGAGCTGCGTCAGATAGTGCCAGTCGTCGAACGTCCGAGGTTCGGGCAGGTGCGGGCGCAGGCCTCGCAGCAGCTTGGCGTTGCCGTCCTCGGCCTTCTGGTGGTGAAGGACGAGTGACGCGTCCGCGCTGAGTTCGCCGCTGATCGCCTGGCGCATGACGGCGTAGGAGGGCGGCCCCTGAAAGCCGAACTCGGCGACGAAGCGCGGCCGGAACGTGCCGTAGTGAAGGTAGTCCTCGCGGTTCCACACGTCCCAGATGTGGATGGTGCCCCTGGCCGGGTCGTTGGGCGGCAGGTCCGGTGCTCCCGAGTACGGCGACCCCGGCCAGTACGGACGTGACGGATCGAGTTCGGCGACGAGACCCGGGAGCAGGTCGAAGTAGAAGCCGCCGCCCCAGGACCGGCCGGCCAGGGCGTCCTGCCATCCCCAGTCGGCGTGGCCCTCGATGTTCTCGTTGTTGCCGCACCAGAGCACGAGGCTGGGGTGCGGGCTCAGGCGGACGATGTTCTGCCGGGCCTCGGCCTCCACCTCGCTCCTGATGGGCTCCTCCTCCGGGTACGCGGCGCAGGCGAACGGGAAGTCCTGCCAGACCATCAGGCCCAGTTCGTCGGCCAGGTCGTAGAAGTCCTCGCTCTCGTAGAGGCCTCCCCCCCACACGCGCAGCAGGTTGACGTTCGCGTCGATCGCCTGCCCGAACCGATCGGCCAGGAGCTCGCGGGTCACCCGCGTGGGAAAACAGTCGGCCGGAATCCAGTTGACGCCCCGGACGAAGACCGGCGCCTGATTCACCGCGATGGTGAAGGCGTCGCCGTCCAGTTCGACGGACCGGAAGCCGACCATGCGGGTCCAGACCTGGTCGCCCAGCCGCACCTCCAGCGTGTAGCGGGCCTGGGGGCCGTGCCCGCGAGGCCACCACAGGGCGGGTGAGGGCATGTCGAGCGACAGCACTCCCTCCTGCTCGCCGGCGGCCAGGACGATGTGAGCGGACACGCCGTCGACTTCGGCGGTGACGGTCGTCGGCTCGTCGACGCGACCGTCGATCGTGACGTGTACCTCGACCCGCCCGTCCACGCCGCCCAGGGCCGGCCGCGTGGTGATCAACGGCCGCACCTGCGCGAGGCGCGCCCCCGTCCAGCTCTCCAGGGCGATGGGCTTCCAGATTCCCGCGGTGACCAGTGTCGGGCCCCAGTCCCACCCGAAGTTGCTCGCCATCTTGCGGATGAACTGATACGGCTCCTTGTACGCTCCCGGCCGGTCGCCCAGCGCCTCCCTGAGACGCTCGGCGTACTCGTAGGCGGAATCGAAGATCACGGTGAGGCGGTTGTCCCCCTCTTCGAGGAGGTGACGCACCGGGAACCGGTACGAGCGGTGCTGGTTGGCGGTTCGCGCGACCTCCACCCCGTTGAGGAGCAGCGTGGCCACCGTGTCGAGACCCTCGCAGACAAGGTCGGTGTTGGCGTGCTCGTCAGCCGACCACTGGAAGATCGTCTCGTAGGCCCAGGTGGTGCGACCGATCCAGGCGAGCCTGACCTCGTTGTCGTCCAGGTAGGGGTCGGGGATGAGGCCGGCGGCCAAGAGATCGGTATGAACGCACCCGGGCACGACCGCCGGCACGTCGGCGATGGCGACCTCGTCCGACACCGCTGTGAGCGTCCAGCCAGTGTTCAGCAGATGGGTGGTGGTCACGAAGACTCCTCAAAGATTAGGTCGCGCCGTCCGGGGCACCGAGATTCGCCCCCGGGGCAGGGTGGACTGAACCGGTACCGCCGTTGGCGGTCATGCGTGTCGCGCACGACAGGGGATGCCGTGGACGGAATCCGTCCCGGCCGAACTGGCCATATGAGTGCGTTCACGTGCTCTCGCCCAGGCACGTAGGGGGACTTCCGCGAAGAGTGTCCGCTCTCGCCCGATCCCTTTCACACTCCAGCGCTTAACCGAGTAAGCATCTTGAAAGTACGGCTTGAATCATGGTGGTGTCAATGAGCTGTTCCCCACCATGTCAGGTGGTCGTCCAGGTGTCGCGAGACGGCTCAGGGAGTCTCGTCCAGATGGCCTGTACTGTCTCGGACCACCAGCCGCGGTACCGGCACCTCGACGTGCGCGGGCCGTTCGCCCGCTATGGCGCGCAGAAGGAGTTGCACCGCGCGTCCTCCATCGAGAACGGCATCCCGGCTCAGCGCGGTGATGGCCGGCCGGACGAGCCCGCAGAGAACCGAGTCGTCCCAGGCGAGGATCGACAGGTCGGCCGGAACCCGCAGGCCGAGTTCCTTGGCCACGCCGAGCCCGGCGACCGCCATGATGTCGTTGTCGTACACGATGGCCGTGGGCCGCGGGCGCGTGATGAGCAGGCGGCGGGTGGGGTGGGCCCCCTCACGGGCCGTCCGCGCGGCCATGACGATCGATGCCGTGATTCCGTTGCGGTCGCACGCGGTGGAGAAGGCCTCGATGGCGTAGAAGGGGTCCGAGCGCGTCTCAGGACCGCCGATCCGGGCGATGTGCCGATGCCCGAGCGCCGCGAGATGCGAGATCACCGCCTCGCTCGCTCGCACAGGGTCGGTCCACACGTGAGGGGGCCCTTCGTGGTGTTCGGGTTGCCCGAGCACCACGGCCGGCATCTCCATCTCGGTGAGCGCGTCCGGCCGCGGGTCGCCGATCTGCGGATCGCACACGATCACACCGTCCACGCGCCCCTCGGCGCGCCACAGGCGGTAGACCTCCATCTCCTGTGCGCCTTCGTCGACGAACTGGAGCACCAGTCCGAAGCCGTGAGTGGCGAGCTCGCCCTGGATTCCACTGATCAGGCGTCGTCGAACCGCTTCGATGACGCCCCTGGCTCCGCGCCGTCGCAGCGTCATGCCGATCGCGTGCGTACCGGCTCCGCGCAGGGCTCTGGCCGGGACGCTGGACCGGAAATCGACCTCGGTGGCGATGCGCAGGATGCGCTCCCTGACCTCCTCGGACACGCCCGGCCGGCCGTTGAGCGCGTAGGACACCGTCGCACGGGAGACGCCGGCGCGACGAGCGATGTCGCTCATCGTCACCTGGTCCCCCATCGGCCCTCCAGCGGACATCGATCCCGGCTCGGAATCACCATGCTAGACCGGATGATCGGATCCGGATCATCACGCCACTGGATGTTCTTCGCCCTGCCCCGCGAAGACGGGTGCCGAGCTGCCGCGAATCCGTAGCCGGGCCGTCGCGTCCTGGTAGGACTGCGGTTGCCTGCCGTCGAGCAGAGCCAGGAGCGTGCGGGCGGTGTTCATGCCGTACGCCTGGACGTCTCGCGACAGGGCCGTCAGCGGCGGATAGACCATCTCGCAAAGTTGCGAGTCGTCTCCCGCGACGATCGACAGCTCCGCCGGCACGCTCACACCGAGCTTGCGCGCCACGCTCAGCCCGGCGGTCGCCATCACATCGTTGTCGAAGGTGACGGCCGTGGGCCGCCGCCCGTTCGTCAGGAGGGACGTGGTCGCCTCGGCACCGGCCTTCCATGTGTAATCGGTGTCGATGATGGCGGACGGCTCGAGTCCGTGACGTGCCAGCGCCGCCCGGAACGCCTCGCCACGCACCCGCGTGTGCTCCAGGGCGGGCAGCCCGGCGACGCGCGCGATTCGCGTATGGCCCAGACCGACCAGGTAGTCGACGGTCTCGGCCACGGCGGCGGCGTCATCGCTCCAGACGGCGGGCATGGACGAATCCGGTCGCGGCCGCCCCACCAGTACCGCTGGGATCTTCATGGTCTCCAGCATGGCCACCCTGCGGTCCTCCGACCACAGGTCCATGACGATGAGGCCGTCGACGCGCCGCTCGGCCCACCAGACCTCCACGGCTTCGATCGCCCTGGCGTGGTCGGGGACGACCTGGAGCAGCAACGCCGTCTTGGAGAGCGTCAACTGACTCTCCAGGCCGGAGATGAATTTCATGAAGAACGGTTCGATGCCCAAGGTGTCGGCGGGGCGCGCGAGAACCAGCCCGACGGTGTGCGCCCTCGCCTCCGACAGTCCGCGCGCCGCGGCGTTCGGGCGCCAGCCCATCTCGTCGGCGATGGCGATGATCCGCCTGCGGGTCTCCGATGACACGCCGGGGCGTCCGTTCAGGGCGAAGGAAACGGCTCCGATCGAAACACCCGCGCGTTTGGCAATGTCGCTGATCGTCGGTCGCTTCACGCGCCAGATTCCTTCGTCCGATGCCGGCGATCCACGACGTGATCGTCGCGTACGCCACAACTGCTTGGTGAGGAGACTACCCGGGCCTGCCAACGCCGCCCGGCACGCGTCCGGTTCTAGGTCATTTGACCGCTCCGGAGGTGAAGCCGTTGTAGATGAAGCGTTGCAGGACCAAGAAGATGATCAGTGTTGGCAGGATGACGAGGACCGCGCCCGCCGAGATGACCTCCCATTGCGCGCCGAAGGGGCCCTTGAACCGGAACAGGGATGTCGAGATCACCCCTAGTTCCTCCGACGGCATATAGAGGAAGGGGATGTAGAACTCGTTGTAGATCATGATCCCTTTGATGATCACCACGGTCGCGATCGCCGGCTTGAGCAGCGGCAGGATCACGGTGCGGTAGATCCGGAACGACGAGGCGCCATCTAGCTTGGCCGCCTCGTCGAGCGAGACCGGGATGTTCCTGATGAACTGCAGGAAGATGTAGATCGAGACGATGTCCGTCCCCATGTACAGCAGGATCGGACCCCACCGGGTGTCGAACAGCCCGAACGCGTTGATCACCTTGAAGGTGGCGACCTGAGTCGTCACACCGGGCACCAGCGTCGCGATCAGGAACAGGGCGATGACCAGCCCGCGCAGCCGGAAGGCGAACCGGTCGATCGCGTACGCGGCCATCGTCCCGATGAGAATGGCTCCGACGATCGAAAAAGCCAGGAGGAAAGCGGTGTTGCCGAAGGCCAGCAACATGTTCCCGTTGTTGAACGCGGTCACGTAGTTGTCGAAGTTGAGCCAGTTTCCCGGCAGTGACAGGATTCCCCCCTCCGCCACCTCCCGCCGCGTCTTCAACGAGGTGGTGAGCATGGTCAGGAGCGGCAGCACCACCGCCACCGAGGCCCCGACCAGCGAGAGGTATTTGAGCGCGGTCGCGATCATGCGAGCCGCCGGGGTTCGGTACCACAGGTTCGCGCGGACCGCCGGCACGGCCATCTCGGAACGTCCTTTCACCGGGCATCGGCCGGCGCCTCGTCGGGAACCAGCCTGCGCTGGATCCAGGTGACCAGCAGGATCGCGACGAGCAGTACGACCGCCGCCGCCGACGCCAGGCCCACCTTGTTGAACTGGAACGCCAGCTTGATCGTCTGGATCACGAATGTCTTGCTCTCCCCCGAGCCCCCCGTCATGATCCAGGGGATCTCGAACACCGACAGCGAGCCGGTGATTCCCAAGATCACACTCAAGCTGATGATGGGTCGGATGGAGGGCAGGATGATGTGCCAGAAGACTTGCGGACGCGTGGCCCCGTCCAGTTCGGCGGCCTCGTGGATCTCGGTGGGCACGGACTGGATCGCCCCCAGGAACAGAACGAAGTTCAGTCCGAGGAAGCGCCATACCGACACCCCCGACAGGGAGATGTTGACCATGTCCGGGTCGCCGAGCCAGAGGAGCTTGTTGTCGATGCCGAACAGCGCCAGCACGCTGTCAAGCGTTCCGCCGGGCTGCAGGAGGTACAGGAAGACGAACGCCACCGCGACGCCGTTGAGCAGGTAGGGGAAGAACAGCACTCCCTTGAAGAAGTTCCGGAAGCGCATGTTGAAACTCAGCACCGTGGCGAAGTAGAGCGCCAGGGCGATCTGCAGCAGCGAGGCCACAAGGTAGAAGAGGCTGACGTAGAAGACCTGGAACAGCTCGGGCCTGGTGAACAACTGGGCGTAGTTGTCCAGGCCCACGTACTGCTGGTCGGGACTGAATCCGTCCCAGTCGGTGAAACTGTAGGAGATCATGTTCGCGACCGGCACGTAGGTGAAGGTCACGAGGAAGGCCAGCGGAACGAGCAGGTAGAGCCACGGGGTGAGACGCCGCCACTTTCGCCGAGGCGGAGCCGCGTGTTGTGGCTCGAACGACTTCCCGGTCCGGGCGGTCGACGAGGTGATGGCCATCGAGTGTCCTTTGGGTGCGCATCTCGGACGGGCGTAGGGCGAGTACGCCCGTCCGAGATGATGGCGCTGTTGGTTCGATGCGAAATGACGGGAGAGGGGCCGCTCAGCCACTCAGCTTGACGGTGTCGGCCCACTTGGTCGTCAGCTCGGAGAACAGCCCGTTCAGGTCACCGGATCCGGCGCCGCGCGCGATGTCGATCAGTTTCTGCCGGTAGTCCTGCTTGTTCAGGCCGACCTCCGACTCGTTGTCGATCTTGTTGAACTTGCCGGTCTCGGCCTGCGAGAGCTCGACGAACTCGACACCGGCGTCCTTGTAAGGCTGCAGCGCGCTGGGGAGCGGAGCTCCGGCGACACTGGATATCGCCTGGTTGGTCTCGGAGAAACCGGACTTCTGCACCATCCACTCGAGCCAGGCCCGCGCGGCGGGCTTGTTCTCGGAGTGGACGTTGACGGCGTAGAGGTAGTCGGGCGTCACCATGGTGCAGAACTTGCCGCCGCTCTGAGCCGGGAAAGGCATGTACCCGATCACCGAGGGGTCGAGGCCCGCGTCCTTGGCCGCTTTCTGCATCTGCACGATGGCCCACGAGCCCAGCCACATACTCGCGATCTTGCCGGTGGCGAGCTGGCTCTTGGAGTCCTCCCAGTTGGTGGTCGTGGGGTCGGGCTCCGACAGTTTCCGGTTCACGATGTTGTAGAGCAGCGTGTCGGCGATGTTGAGGTCACCGCCCGCCTTCCACGGCTCCAGCGAGGTGGCGAGCTTGTCGGTCGCCTTGGCGTCGCATGAGGGTGAACCGAGAACGCTGGTCCACGCCGTCAGCGGCCATCCGTCCTTGTAGTTGGTGTAGTAGGGGATGGCGCCGCCCTTGTCCTTGACCGCCTGCAGATCGGCGAGGAACTCATCCGGCGTGGTGGGCCAGTCGGTGATCCCGGCCTTCTTCCAGACGTCCTTGTTGTAGACGAAGCCGTTGACGGACGAGAAGGCGGGGATGCCGTAGACGGCGCCCCCGACATGGCTCTTGCTGGTGTAGACGTACTTGTCTTCCAGATCGGTCACGCTTCCGAGCGATTCGAAGAACTTGGGGTAATCGTCCTTACCGATCGTATTGGGAATCAAGAGCACGTCACCGTAGTTCTCGGTGTTCATGCGGATCTTGACTTCGCCTTCGTAGTCGGTGACGCCTTCGAACTTCACCGTGACATCGGGGTATGTCTTATTGAATTCGGCGGCGTACTTCTTCATCGTGCCGTCCGTCACGAGGTCCGTCCGGTTCGTGAGGACCGTGACGGTGCCGGTGACCTTGGCGGGGTCGGCCGACGCCGCGGACGTGGGAGGTGCTGAGGCACCTGATGGCGCGGGCGTGCCGCCGCCGCAGGCCGCGGCGAGCAGCATCGAGGCCAGCGCAACACCGCTCAAGACCTTACTGCGCATATCCATGACTCCGTCCTTGGGGGATCAACGGGCACTCGGGTGTGCCGACTGGCGCCGTTTATAAAGCGCTTTAGCCCAAGTGAGCGAAATGGTGCTCACTAAAATCCGGTAAGTAAAGTCCGAGGGGCGGACGATGTCGAACCGTTACACGGTTGTTTCGCCGCTCACCCGCGGTGGCGCGGTACTGCCGCGCGGCGTCAGGAGTGCGGGCTCATCGTGGACGTCCTGGACGCCGGCGCCCCGTACCGCGGTCAGCAGCAGCCGGGCCGCGTGCATGCCGTACGCGCCGATGTCGCGGGTCAGTGCGGTCAGCGGCGGGTCGAGCAGAGGACAGATGGGCGAGTCGTCCCACGCGACGATCGACACATCGCCGGGAACCGACAGGCCGGCCTCCTGAATGGCCGTAAGACCGGCGATCGCCATGATGTCGTTGTCGTAGATCAGTGCGGTGGGCGGTGCGGCCAGTCCCATGAGACGGATCGTCGCCCGCGCTCCGTCCTCGGCCGAGTAGTCCGTGGAAGCGATGGTGGCGGTCAGGCCCAGGCGGCGGCCGACCGCCAGAAACGTGTCGCTTCGAATGGCGGTGTGCGCGAGCTGAGGTATCCCCCCGATGCGGGCTATCCGCCGGTGCCCCAGCGCGGCCAGGTATTCCACGGCTTCGACCATGGAGACACCGTCGTCGGACCATATGCTCGCGAGCGATCCCGCCGCACTCGGCGGTCCGATCGCGACGGCGGGAAGTCCCACTTCACTCAGGGCCTTGACCCGGCGGTCGCGTACTCGCAGGTCACACACCAGAACGCCGCCTACGCGACTCTCTCGCCACCAGCTCCGGTAGCAGGTGATCTCCTCGGACTCGTCTGCCACCATCTGAAGAAGCAGGCCGTATCCGTGCAGGGAGAGTTCGGCTTCCAGTCCGCTGATCAGCTCCATATAGAACGGTTCGATGCCCAACGTGGTGGGCGGACGCGGCAACGCCATGCCGATGACCCTCGCGCGCGCTCCGGCCAACGCCCTGGCGGCCACGCTGGCCTGGTATCCCAGCTGTTCCGCGATCGCGAGTATCCGCTGGCGAGTCTCCTCGGACACGCCCGACCGGCCGTTCAGCGCGTACGAGACGGCCCCCTTGGAGACACCCGCCTCTGTGGCGATGTCGGAGATCGTGGGTCGCTTCACGTGGCACCTCCGGTTCGGCGTACTTTCTCGGTTCAGTAACGATCTCCATGGAAGCGGAGAGCTGTCACCTATCGATCTTCTGCCATTACTCACCGTCATAGTTTTTATCACTCATCGCAGCGAATCGACACACTTCGCCACGGAACTACCCAAAAGATGCAGGTAGGTCAGCTATCCGCGTTTCACGCTCGTTACACCGAGGTGACGCGAGTCCCAAGCTAACGCCAACTTACTCGGTTTTGCTAGGGTTGACACCGTTTAGTGAGCGGATGCGCTTCGGCGGGTGAAAGCCGGGCATGCGTACGTGCCCGAGGGCGGAAAGCACCGGGTTCGCCCCCTCGGTGAACGCTCGGCCACCTGCCCGTGACAGCTACCACACAGCGTGCCCCGCTCTCGAAGAGCTCCCAACCGGGAGGCTCAGGTCAGCGTGCCGATCGTTCTCAGTCGGCGGCGCGCACGTAATGGCTGGGTGCGACCACACCATGGCGTCCCTCGCGCAGGACCACGTCGACCACCGCCCCGGCGGCCGCGGAGACGTCGGTGTCGTGCCCGACCCGGGCGACGAGCTCGTCGCCGACGGCCTCGATCCGCGCGACGCCGGGGCCGAGGGCGAGGTCCGCCGCGGCCTGGACACCGGCGAGATCGACCCAGCACGAGCGGATACGCACCCAGCCCGGCCCCCGCTGCGCCGGGGGGATGCCGAAGCCGGCCGGATCGACGTCACCGTCACCATCGCCGTCACCGTCGCCAGTTGCTGCTGCGACGATGAGCCGCTCGACCCCGCCGAGGAGGGCGGCGGTCTCGTCGGCGCTGGCCAGGCGGGCGTCGAGGGCGAGCCCGCAGCCGAGCGTGCCGTCCAGCCGGTAGATGTCGAACTCCGCGGGAGCGTCGAATGCGCGGTCGCCCGTGCCGGGTTCCACGCCGGCCCTCGGCAGGATCACCTGCGCGTGGCCGGTCGTGTTGTTGACGACCACGTCCCGGTGACAGCGCATGCCGCGGGCCCGCTCCACCGAATCCTTCGCCTCGAACAGCCGTACCGAGTCATAGCGGCCGTACCTGTAGGCCGCCAGGGCCGCGGCGTCCGTCCGGGCGACCGCCCGCAGGAACGAGGGCGACGCGGTGAAGGGGATGATCGTCTCCTGCGCCACCGTGCCGACGTAGTCGCGCAGCTCCGGGGAGAAACGGTTGTTGCACAGGCAGTGCAGCTGGCACTTCGAATCTCCGGTCCAGCTCATCAGGAGCGCCGCGAACGCGGCCATCACGACCGCCGCCGGCCGCGCGCCCGTGGTCGCCACGATGTGGGCCAGCGCCTCCGCGGCGGGCCGGGAGCCCAGCAGGACGTGATGATGGCCGCGGGCGCCGGGAAAACGGGAGGGCAGGCCGAGCGCGCACAACGGCTGCTCGGCCACCTGGCGGGCCCAGTACCTGACCGAGCCCTCCAGCCGGCGCCGCCCGGCCGGGGTGAGCTCGTAGGCGGCCTGGTCGGCGGGATGGTACGCGGCGACGGGAAGCGTCCGGCCCGCCAGCAGGGCGGCGAGTTCGGCGCGCAGGATCGTCATCGCCGACAAGTCGGCCGCCACGTGCGACACGTGCAAGACGACTAAGCATGGAGACCCCGACCGGGTCATCACCCTCGCCCTGATCGGGAGGTCGGCGGCGGGATCGAAGGCCCGGCCGGGCGGGAACCAGCCCTGGCCGGCGCCCGCGGACTCGGCCTCGACCACCTCGGCGACGAGCGTTCCCGACGCGTGCACGAACTGTTCGCCGTCCCGCACGAGGGTCCGCAGCGCCTCCTGGCGGCCGATCAGCGCGCCCAGGGCCGTACCGACCTCGTCCATGGTGCTCCCCCGGGGCACGCGCACCATCGTCGACAGGATGTCGGCCGGTCCCGGCAGGTCCGGGCTGATCCACTCCAGCACGTTCTTCTGACTGACCGTCATGGGCCACCGCCCCGACCGGAGACCCGAGAAGCGGACCTTCAGGTCATTCACCTCCGACCACCACCGGTCATCACAGTTCGCCTCGCATGGGCGCCACACAAAACCCGGCGCGTACTTCTCGTATTTCCCGAGGGTCACCGGCGTGCGGTTCACCGGGGTGATGGGCTTGGTGAGCCGACCGCCACGCCGGCCACGTCCACCGCGGCCGAATGGCCTGTTCAAACCCACTCCTTTGCGCCACCACATCGCCGTCGAGGCGCACGCCAATATGGCACTCGACTAAAACATTCGGTCGAGTGCCATATTGGTATTCGTCGGCGATCGGCCCTCTCCCGATATCGGTGGGAGAAGGCTAAGGAGTGCCATTGAGGGCGTCAAGACGTTGAGCGATGTTCAGTTTCTTCTTTTTTCGTCCTCGGGCAGGCACTTCTTCGATTCAACCTCTTGGAGTAAGGAAACCGGTCGGGGCGGGCATGACGACCCTGAGAATCGGCTCCATGGCCGTTCAGAGACTGATCTTTCCCGCTCCCGCGCCGGAGATGACGATGGACTTGACGGAGGACGCCCCGTCGAGGCTGTAGGAATACGGGATGGACGCCACCGAACCGCCTTGCTGCCCGCTGCCGGAACCGGTCAGGTAGTTGTTGCGGGCCACCAGGGTGCCGGGACCGGACGAGGCCTCGCCCAGGTGATAAGGGTCGTCGACGTTCTCGAAGTAGTTGCCCTCGACCAGCACGCCGGCGCCTTCGGTGGAGGCGACGCCGTATCCGCTGACATCAAGGTAGTAGTTGTTGTAGACGTGCACCGGATTGCCGAAGCGCACCCGGGGGCCGCGCTGGGTGATGCCGTCGAGCCGGTTGTGGTGGTAGGTCACGCGCAGGTGACCACTGTCCTCGGAGCCGTTGTCGTCGCTGTGCCCGAGCAGCATGGCCTTGTCGTGGTCATACAGGTGGTTCCACGACACGGTGACGTAGTCGCTGGCGCGCTTGATGTCGATGGCGCCGTCGTAGCCGTTGGACAGCGTGTTGTGGTCGATCCAGACCCGGGTCGAGTACTGGACGTTGATCGCGTCGTCGTCCCAGTTCCTGAAGGTCAGGTTCCGGATGATCACGTTGGAGGCGCCGGAGACGTTCAGGCCGCAGCCGACGATCGCCGCGCCGGAATTACCGATGATCGTCTTGTTGGAGCCGATCCTCAGCATGCCCGAGCAGGAGATCGTGCCCGACACCCGGATCACGGCCGCGCCCGTCCCTGAGGCCGCGCTGGTCAGGGCCGAGGAGTTCGTCACCGTGGTGGTGGCCGCGTTGCCGCCGCCGGTCGTGCCGCCTCCCTGGGTCGCCCAGCCGACGAGGCCGGTGGTGTCGGGCGGCGGAGGTGAGGTGGTCGGAGTGGGCGTCGGGGTCGGGGTGGGGGTCGGGGTCGGGGTGGGGGTCGGGGTGGAGGTCGGGCTCGGTGACGGCGAGCCGGTGACCGAGCCTGTGCACGCGACCCCGTTCAGGGTGAAGGAGGTGGGCGCGGGATTGGATCCGCTCCAGCTCCCGTTGAAGCCGATAGTGGTGGTGGCACCGGTCGCCAGGTCGCCGTTGTAGGGGGCGTTCGCGGCGGTCACCGCGCCGCTGCTCTGGGAGAAGGTCGCGTTCCAGCCCTGCGTCACGGCCTGTCCCGCCGGAAAAGACCATTTAAGCTGCCAGCCGGTGAGCGGATCGCCCAAATTGGTGATCGCGATGTTCGCGCCGAACCCGTCGTTCCACTGGGAGGTCACCGAGTAGGTGACCTGGCAGCCCGCCGCCGCGGAGGCCGGTGCCGTGACGAGGCCCGCCGCCAGGCAGAGGACCCCTACCGCACTCCCGAGGATCGCCAGGCGTCGTTGTCGCAAAGTCATGCTCTTGTCTCCTTCTTGGGCACCGGACCGAAGCCGAGCACCCTGAAACCGCAGGTCATTCGCGTGGTTTCGATGAGCCAAGTTGACTTAACCGTTTAAGTCAAGGTAGTCGACCAGCCGGATTAGATCGCCCGCCGTGACACCGGGAGGCGCCACACCCCGATCGCAGGTTCACGGCGCCTGTTATCGGCGCCTCCTGGCTGGTGAAAGGGGGAAGTTATCTCCAGCCGGGATAACTCAAGGCGGTGGTCGAGGTCTCCTGTGGTTAACCTTCGAGCCCGCCGGCGCACGCAAGGACGAGGAAACTTTCACCCCGGACATACGCGTGTCGCCAATTAGTCCAGAACGTGGACAAATGGTGCGGAACGAGCCACGGGCAACATGTGCGAAACGTACACGAAGCGTCGTTGACACTTAAACGCTTAAGTGCTGTCATGAGGATTCTCGGCCCGAAGACGTCATCCCAATGAGAGGAGAGGGGCCCAGCATCCAACCTATTGATGGTCGACGGCCGATCGGAGAAGTCCAGGTATCGCAAGGCTTCTATTCGCGCGCCGTCGAACAGGCACAACACTCACCCGCATGCCCTTAGCCGATGGCCCGGCGCCTTGTTCTTCGTTGACGAAGCCCACGTCGACCGCGAGGCCGCTCAAGCGACTTGGCGATTGAGTCACCCGCTGATCGATTCTCGATGAAATTCAGCACCGTTCCTGGCTTCGCCATGCCCACGATTGTCAGATCAACCGGATCCCCTTCGAAGGAGGTTGCGTGTGAGACGCACCGCTTCAGCCTCCACGGCCCTGCTCCTGGACGTAAGCGGAAGGCCTGCTTTCGAGGTGGGCCGACGGTGACACCGCCTGACAGCGCGCCTCCTCCCACCGTCAGAACCGTCCAGAGAAAACCCCCGAGCCGCGCTCCATGAGGCTGGGCACCGTACGCCACCTGTATTTGATTTTAATCTGCGAGAAAGGAAAACCATGAGCAAGCGACTCGGGCTCGTGGGAGTGGCGATTCTGTCACTCCTCGTCTCGATGTTGGTCGCCGCCTCCCCCGCGCACGCCGCGGTCGGGCTCCGGGTGAGCGGCACCAAGATCGTCGAAGCCAACGGGAACACGTTCGTGATGCGAGGCGCCAGCCACGCGCACACCTGGTACACCAGCCAGACGAGCTCCTTCGCCGGCATCAAATCCCTGAAGGGCAACACGGTCCGGGTGGTCCTGAGCGGCGGCAGGTGGACGGCGAACGGAACCTCCGACGTGGCCAACATCGTCTCGCTCTGCAAGACGAACAAGCTGGTCTGCGTCCTGGAGAACCACGACACCACCGGATACGGCGAGCAGAGCGGCGCCTACTCCCTCGACCAGGCCGTGGACTACTGGAGCAGCGTCAAGAGCGCGCTCGTCGGCCACGAGGACTACATCGTCATCAACATCGGCAACGAGCCCTACGGCAACAACTCCGTCTCCGGCTGGACGAGCGCGACCAAGAGCGCGATCAGCCGGATGCGCGGGCTGGGCTTCCAGCACCTGCTCATGGTGGACGCGCCCAACTGGGGCCAGGACTGGAGCTTCACCATGCGCGACAACGCGGCCTCCGTCTTCGCCGCCGACTCGCAGCGCAACACGGTGTTCTCCGTCCACATGTACGGCGTCTTCGACACCTCCTCGGAGATCAACAGCTACCTCAGCGCGTTCCAGTCCGCCGGCCTGCCGCTGGTGATCGGGGAGTTCGGGTACGACCACTCCGACGGCAACCCCGACGAGGACACGATCATGGCGCAGGCGCAGTCGCGCGGCATCGGCTACATCGGCTGGTCGTGGAGCGGCAACGGCGGCGGGGTCGAGTACCTCGACATGGTGAACAACTTCAGCGCGAGCAGCCTGACGAGCTGGGGCCAGCGCTTCTTCAACGGCTCCAACGGTGTGGTGCAGACCTCCCGCGAGGCGACGTACTTCAGCGGGACGAGCAACGACACCACGGCGCCCACGACGCCGGGGACGCCCACCGCGTCGAGCGTCTCCTCCAGCGGCGCCACGCTGAACTGGTCGGCCTCCACCGACTCCGGCGGCTCCGGCCTGGCCGGATACAACGTCTACCGCGAACAGGGCAGCACCGACACCCTCCTCACCCAGACCACCACCAACTCCGCCACCCTCACCGGACTCAGCGCCTCCACCCAGTACGAGGTCTACGTCCGCGCCAGGGACGGCGCCGGCAACCTCTCCAGCGCCTCCTCCAGCGTCACCTTCACCACCACCGGCGGAACGAGTGACACCACGGCGCCCACGACGCCGGGGACGCCCACCGCGTCGAGCGTCTCCTCCAGCGGCGCCACGCTGAACTGGTCGGCCTCCACCGACTCCGGCGGCTCCGGCCTGGCCGGATACAACGTCTACCGCGAACAGGGCAGCACCGACACCCTCCTCACCCAGACCACCACCAACTCCGCCACCCTCACCGGACTCAGCGCCTCCACCCAGTACGAGGTCTACGTCCGCGCCAGGGACGGCGCCGGCAACCTCTCCAGCGCCTCCTCCAGCGTCACCTTCACCACCACCGGCGGTACCGGCGGAGGGTGCTCGGCCACCGGCACCGCGCAGAACCAGTGGCACAACGGATACGTCGTCCAGCCGGTCACCGTCACCAACGGCGGATCCTCGTCCGTCAGCGGCTGGACGGTCACCTTCACCCTGCCCAGCGGGCACTCCGTCACCGGCTCGTGGAACGCCACGCTGACCACCAGCGGCCAGACCGTGACCGCCAAGAACGCGAGCTACAACGGCACCCTCGCCGCGGGCGCCACGACCAGCTTCGGCTTCCAGGTCAGCCGCCCCGACGGCGACACCTCCGTCCCGGGCGCCTACACCTGCTCCACGTCCTGAGAACGACTCCTCCGGCAGGCCGGCCATGAAGAGCCGGTCTGCCGGAGGAGTCGTATGTCTCGCGCGGGTCCGGTCGAGGAAGGCCATCACCGGGTTTCCCTGCCCGCGGCAGCACCACAGAGTACGAAAACACGACCATCGTGGCATGACAATCCAAAAACGCGACTCCACCGAACCCAGGGCAGGCCACATTCCCATGCCGTCGCAGGTTCGTGTCTCTCGTACGAACGCTCCGGCCTCATCGATCTTGCTGTAGATGCCGCCGGTGCCCTCCAAGGTGATCCGCCCCTCGTCGTTGATCCGCGCCCAGTGGTTGAAGCCCAGATGGGTGAAGACGATGCGCGTACCTGGCCGAATGACACCTGCCGCGACCATACGCGCGACGTCCGTCCGCAGACGCGTCTTTCGTGAAGAGGCTGGGCCCCTTTCCGGGGAGGACGGCCCGCGATCGTGGCTCACGACGCCCGGCGTACGTGGGCGGCGGCCAGGATGAGGTACGCGCTGGCCGTCCAGGTGTAGGCGCGATCACGGAGTCCCGTCCCGGCGCGGGCGTCGAAGTTCTCCGCGAACCCCGACTTCTCGCACAGGGCGCGGAACCGGGCGCCGACCTCGTCGGCGAGGGCGGTCTGCCCGGCCCTGCGGAGGCCGTCCTCGATCAGGACCGTCGAAGGGGCCCAGATCGGGCCGCGCCAGTAGCCGTCGTCCTGGTAGTGCGGTGAGGTCGGCAGTTCGGTGGCGAGTCCGTACTCGGTCAGGTGGGTCTCGATCCTGGCGGCCAGGGCCGTCCGGACGTGCTGGGGCAGCTCCTCGCCCAGCACGATCGGCATGAGGTCGAGCAGGCTGTCGCTGGTCCAGGTCCGCGCCGAATTCGCGCTCCGGGTGACGAACCGGTCGTCGCGCCACAGCTGGGCGAGCATCGCCTCGCGCATCCGGTCGGCCGCCCGCGACCAGCGGGCCGCCTCGCCGGGCAGGGAGAGTTCGGTGGCCAGGCGGGCGAGCGTGCGCATCTGGAGGACGAGGAACGACGCCAGGTCGGCCGTCTCGACGACGCGTTCGGGGGCGAACGTGGTCGCGTTGTCCCATCCGCTGTCGTTGCCGTGCTGGTAGTGGGCCAGTACGTGTCCGGGCACGCGCCTGGCGGTGAGCCAGAAGGTGGTCCACCGTTCGAGCAGGCGGTAGACGCCGGCTCGTTCCCCTTCCGGCATCGGCGGGAGACGCCGCAGGACCCAGCCGTGGATGGGAGGCTTGACGAAGTTGTACAGGATCTCCGAGTGGGTGATCGAGTCGGGCAGCGCGCCGGTGGCCTCCTGGTGGTCGAAGGGCAGCCGGAACTGGTCCCAGGCCAGCGCGGGCAGGCCCTCGGCGAGGGCGATCGCGTTGAAGCAGTGGTCCCAGCTCCACACCTTGTCCATCCAGTGCTTGGACATCAGCACCGCCGGACGGGTGACGAACCCCGCCGCGCGTACGGTGGCCGACCACAGCACGTAGACGGCGAGTTCGGCGGCGGGTGTCCGGTCGTCCCGCCAGGGCGCCACGGTGCCGAGGTACTCCTCGTAGTCGCGCCGGGCCGCGCCGGCCACCCGCTCGAAGTCGTGCTCGCCCGTGTACGGGACGCGGGCGGTCTCGAACTCCTCGATGGCGATCTCCCACGTGTTCCCGTCCCCGGTGACCACGACGCCCCGCTCGGTGGTGCCGAGCTCCTGCGCGCCCAGGTGTTCGGTGATCCGCCCGGCCAGGAGCGTGACGCGGTAGCGGCGCCCGGTCTGGTAGACGGTGAAGACCGCGGACCCGTCCCGGGGGTCGCGGAAGAAGTAGGGGCCGCTGAACGGCGTCAGGACCGGGTCGGCGGCCAGCAGCCGCAGGTCGACCCCGCGTCCGCGGACCCGGACGGTGTCGGTGTTCTCGTAGGCGAGGTCGATCCGCCCGGGGTCGCAGTCCCAGGTGAGCTGGTGCGGGGTGGCGGTGACGACGCTGTCGGCGGTGGGGACCAGCCGCAGGATCGGGTGCATGCCGGTCTGGTGGGAGACCAGGTGGACGTCCTGGGCGTAGGTGTTCTCGCCGATGACCGGCGAGAAGCCGAACCAGGACCCGCGGAAGCTGAACGGGATTTCCCGCAGGGAGAAAACCGGGCCTGTGGCGGCGGCGGTCATGAAGGGGTGATCCTTTCGGTGGGAGGGTGACCCGATCAGTCCTTGACGGCGCCGGCCGTGACGCCGGCGGTGACGTAGCGCTGCGCGAGGACGAGGAGAACGACCGCGGGTATCGACGCGACGACGGCGGTGGCCATGATCGCGTTCCACTGCTGGTTGTTGTTGCCGATGTAGCGGTAGATGCCCAGGGTGATCGGCTGATGGTCTCCCCCGCTGTCCAGCGTGGCGGCGAAGACGAAGTCCGACCACGCCCACAGGAACGCGAACAGCGACACCGTGATGACGGCGTTGCGGCTGACCGGCAGGACGATCGACCAGAAGGTCCGCACGGCTCCGGCGCCGTCCACCCGGGCGGCCTGGAGGAGTTCGTTCGGGATCGCGGACATGAACGCGGTGAGGACGAGGACCGCGAAGGGGACCGCGAGGGTGGAGTCGGCCACGATCAGGCCGGGGAGGGTGTTGAGCACGCCGAGGTTGAGGAACATGGCGTAGAAGCCCATCGCCATGATGACCCCGGGGATCATCTGGGCGATCAGCAGCACGAAGCTCAGCGCGCCACCGCCGCGCGGGCGCAGTTTGGCCAGCGAGTACGCCGCCGGGGCCGCGACCGCCAGGGTCAGCAGCACGGTCCCCAGCCCGACCACCAGGCTGACGCCCAGGTAGGGAAGCTGCTGGTCGAGGACCGCGCGGTAGCCGTCCAGGGTGCCGTGTACGGGGAACCACGACGGCGGGCTCCTGCGCATGTCCCGGTCCCGGGTGAACGACACGTTGATCATCCAGTAGACCGGGAACAGCATCACGCCGGTCAGCGCGAGCCCGATCAGCGTCTTCCACCAGCGGCGCGGGGCGCTCATGAGGGGTCCTGCCTTCCCTGGAGGCGGATGTGGAGCAACCCGAAGACCAGCGCCGTCGCGATCAGGATGTTGCCGACCGCGGCTCCCGGGCCGAAGGACGGCACCAGGTTTCCGAAGCCCAGCCGGTAGGACCAGATGGCGAGCGTGGTGGAGGAGCCGCTCGGCCCGCCCTTGGTCATGATCCAGATGATGTCGAACACCTTCAGCGTGTAGACCAGCCCGAGCAGCAGCGTGATCGCCGAGACGGGTCGCAGCAGGGGGAGGGTCACGTTCCAGAACCGCTGCCAGCCCGACGCGCCGTCCAGGGCGGCGGCCTCGTGGACCGACGGGCTGATCGCCTGGAGGCCGGAGTAGAGGATCACCAGGTTGAACGGGACGCCGATCCAGACGTTGGCGGCGATCACCGACCACAGCGACCAGTCCGGCGAGGTCAGCCAGTTGACCGGGCCGAGCCCGAACACGCCGAGCACCGCGTTGACCACGCCGGAGTCGCTGTTGAGCAGCCAGGCCCAGGTCGAGGACGACACGATCAGCGGGAGCAGCCACGGCACCAGGAACAGGGCGCGCAACGTCGCCGACAGCGGGAAGTTCCTGACGAAGAACAGGGCCAGGGCGAGTCCGGCGGTGAACTGGAAGGCCAGTGACACCACGGTGAACACCACGGTCTGCCACAGCGCGGGCCCGAACGTGGCGTCCTTGAGCACCTCGGCGTAGTTGGCGAACCCGGTGAAGGGCGCGTCACCCCGGACGAACGAGCGCACCGTGTAGTCGCGCAGGCTCAGCTCCACGTTGCGGAACAGCGGGTAGGCGTAGAACACCAGCAGGTAGACGACGATCGGTACCAGGAAGCCCCATGCCACCCACCGATCCGGCCCCCGCCGGGCCGCTCCGCGGTGGCCCGGTCCGTTCGGGACGGGGCCACCGCCGGCGGGGGCCGGGCGCCGGGTGGGTGTCCGGGCGATTCGAGTCATTGTCCGGGTGATTCGAGTCATGCCCCGGGCCTACTGGATCGCGCTCGCCGCCGCGGTCTGCGCGTCGGTCATCGCCTCCTGGGGGCTCCTGGCCCCGCTCAGCGCCGCCTGCACCGCGCCCCACATCGGCTCGGAGATCTTCGGATACTTGGTGCCGAGATCGTCGCTGGTACGGCCCTTGGCCGCCTTGACCGCCTCCACCCACACCGCGAGCTCGGGGTTGTCGGCGCTCTGCCGGGTCTGGACCTGGTCGGTGGGCGCGATGTACGACAGCGCCGTCGCCGTGGCGAGGGAGTTGTCGGTGCTGGTCAGGCACGTCACCAGCTTCTGGGAGGTGGCGTAGCGCGCGGTGTCCCGCTGGACGGGGACGCTGACGAACTCGCCGCCGGTTGGCGCCGCCGCGGTTCCGCCGTCCTTGGCCGGCACCGGGATGACGCCGTACTCGAAGCCGGTCTCCTTGGCGTTGGCCAGTTGCCAGGTGCCGTTCTCGGCGAAGGCGTAGTCACCACTGGCGAACTCCTGCCAGCTGGTGGTCTGGGTGTTGTTGATGACCGAGTTCGGGGCGAGCCCCTTCTTCAGCCAGTCGGTCCACAGCGCCACCGCCGACACGCCCTGCGGCGAGTCGAGCTTGGTGAGCCGCGCGCCCGACCCCCAGAACCAGGGCAGGAACTGGAAGCTGCCCTCCTCGGTGCCGATGGCGGAGAACGTGATGCCCTTCCCGCCCGCCGCCTTGACCTTCTCCAGGGCCGCGGTCAGCGAGGCCCAGTCCTTGACGGAGGCGATGTCCACCCCCGCCTTGTCGAGCACCGCCTTGTTGTAGTAGAGCGCCAGGGTGTTGGCCCCGATCGGGACGCCGTAGGTGTCGCCGCCGCTCTGCCCGGCCGCGATGAGGTTGGGCGAGATCGCCGAGATGTCGAGCCTGTTCTCCGCGGTCGTGGTCAGCACGCCGGCCTCGGCGAGCGTCGACACCACCGGGTTGTCGACGACGAGCACGTCGGGGGCGTTGCCCTGCTGCGCGGCGAGCAGCGCCTTGTTGGTCAGGTCGGTGGTGTCGTAGCCCGCGCGTTCGATCGTCACACCGGCCTGGGTGCCGCAGGTGTCCAGCAGCCTCACCCAGTCGGAGGTCTTGTCGTACTGCGGATAGGGGTCCCAGACGGTGTATGTCCCGCCCGCCTGGCCGGGGGCCGCCGCGGTGCCCTCCGTGCCCTCGGTGGAGGAGGTGGCCGAACAGCCGGCCAGGCAACTGGCGGCCAGGAGAGCCAGGCCCGCGCCGAGCGTACGCCTGCTCAATCCTGCTGATCTCGGTGCCGACATGGATCCGGCCGTCCTTTCGGGGGCGGGTGATGTGGGTGTGGTGAGGTTCGCCGTTCGCACGGTTCCGGCCTCCGCCGACCGGTGTCACGTGCCTGTCTCCGCTCGATGTCGAACCGATCGCTCGAATCGGTTCGACTGAACCTAAGACGATGTCGCATGCGCGTCAATGGGTCATCCGGGATCTCCTCGCCCCAGGAAAGCGATTTTCCTGGTCAGACCGCGACCTCTCCAGGTGAACCGATTCCGCCTACGATGGGAAAACGTCGTAGCCAAGCCCGCTGAGGAGTGCCGGTGAACATCGGAGAGATCGCCAAGCGGTCGGGCGTGTCCCGCAGCACGGTGTCGTACGCGTTGAGCGGCAAACGACCGGTGGCGGAGGCGACCCGGCGGCGCATCCAGGCGGTCATCGACGAGCTCGGCTACCGCCCCAACGCCGCGGCCAGGGCCCTCAAGGAGGGCAGGACACGCACCATCGGGCTGGTCATCCCCCCGGCCAGCCGGCGCCTCACCGACGCCCAGCTGGGCTTCGTCGCCAGCGTGGTCGACGCCGCCGCGCGCGCCGACCTCGACGTGCTGCTCTCGCCGTCCGGCGGGGAACACGGCCGCTCGTTCGAGCGCGTGGCCACCGGTGCCCGCGTCGACGGGGTCATCCTCATGGAGATCCGGCTGGAGGACGACCGGGTCACCCGCCTGGCGGAGGTCGGGCTGCCGTTCGTCGGCATCGGCCACACCAGCCGGCCCGACGAGATGACCTGGGTGGACATCGACTACGAGACGCTGATAGCCCGCTGTGTCCGTCATCTGGCCGACCTGGGTCATCGTCACATCGCCCTGGTCAACCGCTCGGCCGAACTGGTCGCCGCCGGGTACGGCCCCGGCCACCGGGCACAGCTCGGCTTCACCCGCGCCGTCGCCGAGCGCGGCCTGGAGGGCGTGCAGGTCTGTTGCGCCGACGACGCCCAGGCGGGACGGGTCTGCGTCGAGAACCTGCTGTTCACACACCCCGAGCTGACCGCCATCGCCACCATCAACGAGGCCGCCATGCCCGGCATGCAGCGCGCGCTGGCGCACGCCCGGCTCGCGGTGCCCGGCGATTTCTCGCTCACCGGGGTCGCCGCCCGGCGCTGGGCGGAGAACCTGCACCCGCCGCTCACCGCGGCCGACATCCTGACGGACGAGCTGGGCGCGCAAGCCGTCGAACTGCTCATCCAGCGCATCGCCGATCCCGGCCTCCCGCATCGCCAGCTGCTCGCCGCCCCGCCGATCTCGCTGCGCGAGTCGACCGGACCGGCGCGCCCCCGCGTCAGCCCCGCCTGACCCACGAGCACCGCGCCGACCCGCACTGACCTGGGCTGACCCGCGCTGACCCGCGCCGGCCCGCGCCGGCCCGCACTGATCCGCGCCGGTCTGCGTTGACCCGAGCCGACCCGCGCCCGCCTGCGTTGACCCGCGGGCCGGCGCGATCGGGCCAGGTCTCGCGACCACGACGATGTCTCCGATCCTTCGCACCGGGCGTTCACCTCGGGCCGCACCGTCAGGGCCTGCCGGTCCGGCACGCGCACCCTCCGGCTCATCGAATCGATTCGGGAACAACGGACCCGGCGGCGAGAAGAATCTCGCCGCCGGGCCTGTCACAGCCGCTACCGCGAAGGCGGGCGTGGCCAGGGCCGCCCGGAGTCCGGCCCTTCCGCGCACCGGCGGGTCAGCTCCTGGTCCATTTCTGGCTGCTCGTGCCGGTGCAGGACCACAGCTGGACCTTGGTCCCGTTGGCGGTGCCGAAGTTGCTCGCCTCCAGGCACTTGCCGGACTGCACGCCGGTGACGGTGCCGTCGCCGTTGACGTTCCACTGCTGGTTGGTGCCGCCGTTGCAGTCCCAGATGATCACCTGGGTGCCGTTGGCGGTGCCCTGCCCGTTGGCGTCCAGGCACTTGTTGCCGTACACCTGCAACTGCTTGCCCGAGGTGTGGGTGAAGCGCTGGTTGGTGCCGCCGCCGCAGTCCCACAGGTGGGCCTGGGTGCCGTTGGTGGTGCTGGCGTTGGGGATGTCGAGGCAGCGGCCGGACTGGGCGCCGACGAGCTGGACGCCCTGAGCGGGGGTGCCGCCGGCCGGCGCGTAGCCCGCGGCGGCGATGTTGGCCTGCACCGCGTTCTCGGTGGCCTCCGACGGGTAGCCGGAGGTCAGCACGCCCTCGAAGAAGGTGCCGCGGCCGGAGACGCTGTTGTCGCCGCCGATGCCGAGCAGGATGGCGCCCTCCTTCTTCATCGGGTGGTAGCCGTTGGGGCGCCGCCCGTCGAAGTAGGTGGTCAAGCCGCCCGACTGGGCGTTGCCGCCCCGGATGGCCCAGTGGTTCGGCTCGCCCTTGACGATGGCGGTGACGAAG
Organism: Streptosporangium nanhuense; assembly: GCF_059358815.1. Classification (NCBI taxonomy): domain Bacteria; kingdom Bacillati; phylum Actinomycetota; class Actinomycetes; order Streptosporangiales; family Streptosporangiaceae; genus Streptosporangium; species Streptosporangium nanhuense. The sequence continues at coordinate 29,566 of NZ_JCADBG010000001.1, read as the reverse complement.
CGGTGGTTGATGGGCGCGAGGTTGTTGTAGCCCGCGTTCACCCCGGAGAACAGTCCCCACTCCAGGTCGGCCATGATCCACGGTCCGGCCCCGGCCCCGTAGCCCCACTGTTTGTTGGCGCCGAAGTAGACGGTCTCCATGATGGCGCGCTCGTCGGCCTGGCCGTCGGTCTGCGCGTTGCCGTAGTCGAAGCAGCACCACTGGTTGTAGTGCGTGCCGTCGACGACGGCGTAGATGCCCTCGGGCTGGTCGCCGGTCGCCACGCCGTTGGTGTTGTTGTTGCGGTAGCCGGTGCCGGGTTCGACGCGGACGCCGTAGGCCTTGCTGCCGCCGACGGTGATCGGGGCCGCTTTGGCGTCGGCGAGGTTGTCCCATCCGCCGGGACCGGGGCCGGGCCAGAAACCGGGGGGCGCCTGGGTGAGGCGGTTGTCGCGGCCGGACTGGTCGTACAGGATGGTGATGACGCAGGCGGTGTTGGCGCAGAAGGTGTCCTGGGTGGCGGCGTTGACGACCCCGCCGGCGCTCAGCACGCCGATGTCGCGAGTGGTGTTGTCCGAGGAACGTCTGACCTGGTACAGCGGGCCGTTGTAGGTGCCGTACAGCGCCCGGGTGGTGCTGTGCGCCGCCACGCACGGCGTCCCGCCCGAGGCGTAGATGTCACACGGGCCGGTGGTGGCGGCCTGAGCCGTACCGCCGCCGCCGGTCAGGCAGGCGGCGGCGATCAACACGCTCGCACCGGCCGCGAACACCCTTCTCGAACTCGCGAGGGGCATGACGCCTCCTTCTTGCCGGACCGCGTCCTTCGGACGTGCGGGGCGTCCCGCGACTTCCGAAGGCGCGGCTCGTCGGAGAAACGGATTCCTTACGAACCTCACCGGGTCAGCTCCTGGTCCATTTCTGGCTGCTCGTGCCGGTGCAGGACCACAGCTGGACCTTGGTGCCGTTGCCGGTCCCGAAGTTGCTCGCCTCCAGGCACTTGCCGGACTGCACGCCGGTGACGGTGCCGTCGGAATTGACGTTCCACTGCTGGTTGGTGCCGCCGTTGCAGTCCCAGATGATCACCTGGGTGCCGTTGGCGGTGCCCTGCCCGTTGGCGTCCAGGCACTTGTTGCCGTACACCTGCAACTGCTTGGAGGAGGTCAGGGTCCACTGCTGGTTGGTGCCGCCGCCGCAGTCCCACAGCTGCGTCTGGGTGCCGTTGGCGGTGGTCGCGTTCGGGACGTCCAGGCACCGGCCGGCGTTGACGTTGCGCAACACCGACGTCGACCCGTTGCCGTTGCCGGGGTCGGAGGAGGGCGGCAGCAGCGTGACGGTGTAGGAGTCGTCGACGGCGGTGTGCGGCAGGTTGACCGTCGCGCCGTTGCCGGACAGGGTCACCACGGAGTTCTGGACGGTGACCGGAGCCGTGACGGCGCCGCCGCCGTTGTGGGGGATGCGCTCGGCGACGACCCTCACCTGGTTGTTCTCCACGATGCCGCTCGTGGCGTCCAGGCGCCGCAGGTTGACGGCGATGTTGCCGGTCGTGGTGCCGCCGCCGACCAGGATCTTGGCCGTCCCCGCCGCCTTGGTGGCGAACGCGTCGTACGAGGCGCTGGGGGTGACGGACACGATCTGGCCGGTCTGCGAGCCGTAGAAGCGGTAGGCCCACCATTCGCCCTTCGGCTGGTACTGGCCCGCCGAGTTGCGGACGAGCAGGTTGCCGAGGTCGTTGTGCAGGTTTCCCCCGCCCGCCCAGTTGGCGCGCAGGCCGTCGGCGCCGGCCCGCTCCAGGCGCGCGATGTACCAGGACCCGTCGGCGGGGTTCTGCTCGTTGGACGCCCCGTACTCGTTGATCTGGTAGGGCCGCGGGTGCGCGATGCCACGGGAGTTCAGCGTGGTGTCGGCCGCCGCCACGTTGGCCACCGGGTCGCCCGGCAGGGAGTGCCAGCTGATGATGTCGGGGACCACGTTGTTGGCCTTGACGTAGTCGAGGTACTGGTTCCAGAAGGCGTGGCCGGTGGACGGCACGCACGCGCAGCTCGGCCCGACGATGAGCTGCGCCGGGAACGCGGCCCGGACGCGCTGGTAGGTGCGTCGCCACAGCTCGAGGTACTGGGACTGCGGGCGGTTCCAGAACAGCGTGATGTTGGGCTCGTTCCACAGGTCCCACTGCACCGGGGCTCCGGTGGCCCGCACGTCGTCGATCAGGCGGGTGAGGAAGTTGTCGTAGTCCGTCCAGTTGCCGTTGTCGCCGGGGAAGCGCGAGATCGGGTAGCCGTCGGCGCCCCAGAGGTCGTGGACGAGCAGGATGAACTCACCGCCCAGTGACCGGGTGCGCAGCAACTGGGCGCGGGTGGCGTTCCACCGGCGGTCGTACCTGCCCGACACCCAGCCGCCCGGGCTGTCGAGCTGCGCCCCGCCGGCCCGCATGTACCGGAACCTCACGTCGGTGAAGAACCGGTCGGGCGGGCCCGACGCGTTCTCGGTCATGCCGTAGATCCAGCCGGAGGCCCGGTAGGTCGGGGTGCCGCCGCCGGCGGAGAAGTCGACGGCGATGGACTGGTCCGCGGCCTGGGCCGGCGTGGCGGACGTCACGACGGGGCCCGCGACGAGTGCGGCGACGGCGAGAAAGGCGGCGATCGCGCGGCGGCTCCTGGGCCGCCCGCCGGGCGCGGCGTCCGCACATGACTCGTCGGACGGGGAGGGGCGGAGCGGATGGGCCGGGAGCGATGAGCCGGAATGCCACAGCCGGGCCCGGCGGAGGATGTCGCCGACGTTCACCTTGGACTCTCCTCACTCGTGGGTGCTGCGCGCACATGTGAGTGGAATGGCTTCGGGGGGAGGGTGGCGCGAAAACCAGGATGTCCGACATCGAATCGATTCGACCGCAGCCTAGATCTCGCTGTCAGTGATGTCAACAACATGTGTTATGGAAGTGAACGCACGGTTTCGGGCGCCGCCCGCCCCCGCCGAACACCACCCCCCTGCCGAACGCCGGCCACCGGTCTCGAAGTCGCCACGGGAGGACGTCCGGCGCGAGCGACCGGAAGACTCCGGCAAGAGGGCGGATCCTTCCGGCGATGAGAACAGGCATTTCTAAGCCTCCTGCTAGGCAGGCCTATTTATGAGCACACACAAGCCTTTTCGCCACACGCGTCGATCTTCTCCTGCCCCGACCTGGACGTCCAGCGTTGTCAGGAGCGACAATCGCATCACGGGCGGTTCATCCCTACCGGTTAGGAAGGTTCTAGCGGCAAGAATCACCGGGTCGAGACGCAGGATGAGTATGAAACTTTCATCCCTCCATGAGGGCCGCTCGCCCGCGTTTCCTGCCCGCGAGACCCGCGCCGGGAAAGGCGCCCCCGTCTTCCTGCCGAAACACCGGGGCCGTCGCCGCCGCCCGCCATACATGATCATCTCCACCGGCACAGCCCTGGCCGACGCGGGAGGAGCCTCCTCGGCAGCGGATGATCGACTCCTACCCTGAGATCCTCACGGGATCGAATCGATACGACCGCATACCGACGGGAGCCGGCGTGCCCCCCACCAAGCTGTCGCGGTTACGCGGTCGGGCCGCTCTGGCCGGAACGGCTCTGCTCACCGTCGCCCTCCTCGCCCTCCCCCGGTGACAGAGCCGGCCGAAGCCGCTCCCGCCGTCCACGAGCCCACCTGGGCGCCGGTGGATCAGCACCCGGCCGCGCCGGAATGGTTCCAGGACGCGAAGGGCCGGCATTGACTCCGACCCCGACGAGTGGGCGCAGCTGGCCGCCGACTCCGGCGCCAGGTTCGCCGGGCCGGTGGCCGAGCACCACGACGGCTACTCCATGTGGGACAGCCAGATCAACGAGTGGAACTCCGTCGACCGCGGACCCAGGCTCGACCTGCTCGACCTGCTCGACCTGCTCGACCTGCTCGACCTGCTCGACCTGCTCGGTGGCGGCAAGTGCCTGGACGTCAACGGCGGCGGGACCGCCGACGGCAGCAGGCTGCACATCTGGACCTGCCACGGTGGCACCAACCAGCGGTGGACGCGAGTCTGCCCCCTCCGTCCCCGGACCCATCGTCCCCGGACCGCGCCGGGTCGCGTGACGCCAAATCTTGACAGGGGATCACCAGGACGCGCGCGTGGGCGCGTCCCCGGGCCTCGGCGATGCGAGGCTGGGAAGAGAGATCCGGCCTCGCATCGCGACAACAGGGGTGATTCGATGAACATCGACCGATTCGGCGGGCCGGTGCTCTCGCTCTTCCGCATGGTGACGGGCTTCCTCTTCCTCTGCCACGGCGTGGCGTCGATGTTCGGCGTCTTCGGCGGCAACCCCGCCACCGGCCGGGCCGTCGACTTCGCGGTCTGGCCCGGCTGGTGGGCCGCGCTCGTCCAGGTGCTCTGCGGCGGGCTCGTCCTCGCCGGACTCCTCACCCGCCCCGCCGCGATCCTCGCGTCCGGTTCGATGGCGTACGCGTTCTTCGTGGTGCACCTGCCGCAGGAGCTCCTGCCGCTGCGCAACGGCGGTGAGCCGTCGGCGATGTTCTGCTGGTCGTTCCTGCTCGTCGCCGTGCTGGGCCCGGGCCCGTGGGCGATCGACAGCCTGCTCCGGCGCCACCGGGAGGAGTCCCCGGAGCCCGGCCTCGCCCACGTACCCGCGCGTTCCGGGGGGAACTGACCACCGGCCGCCCGGGATCCGGCGAGCTCACGGCGGAAATCCGCATCTTTTTCCTCTCTTCCGCGGGATTCGCGAAAAGCCCACGTCAGCGCGGGTGAACCCGCCTGGAGCGAAGGCCGGCGAGGCCGTACGACATCCCGCGCGCGGGCACGTTTCCGCAGGTCAGGCAGAACATGAACGTATGTTTCACGTTTGCCAAACCCGGATCGCGTGGTCAAGGATGAAGCATCTCCGACCGCGCCCCCGACCAGGGGTCTGTTCGGCATGCCGCCAACCGCCCACGCCCACCCCAGGAGGGGACGATGATCCATGCCCGAGGGCTGACCCGGCGATTCAAGGTGAGGAAGGGAAGCGTCGACGCCGTGCGCGGCCTCGACATCGATGTGGAGGCGGGGCAGCTGGTGGCCTTCCTCGGCCCCAACGGCGCCGGGAAGTCCACCAGCCTGCGCATGCTGACCTCCCTGCTCCCGCCGACGTCGGGAACCGCGATCGTCGCGGGCCGCGACGTCGTGTCGGACCCGGCGGGGGTCCGCGCCCGCATCGGGTACGTGGGCCAGAAGAACGGCTCGGGCGAGAACTTCCGCGTCCGCGACGAGCTGGTGACCCAGGCGCGCTGCTACGGACTGCGCCGGCCGGAGGCGCACCGGCGGGCCGACGAGATCCTCGGCATGCTCGACCTGGAGTCGCTGGCCACCCGCAAGCCCGGCACCCTGTCGGGCGGCCAGCGCCGCCGCCTCGACATCGCGCTGGGGCTCATCCACCGGCCCAAGCTGCTGTTCCTGGACGAGCCCTCGACCGGTCTCGACCCGCAGAGCCGCGCCAACATCTGGGAGCACATCCTGCGGCTGCGCGAGCTGCACGGCACGACCCTCTTCCTGACCACCCACTACCTGGAGGAGGCCGACAACATGGCCGAGCGGGTGGTGATCATCGACCACGGCCGGATCATCGCCGACGGGACGGCCGAGCGGCTGAAGGGCGACCTGGCCGGTGACCGCATCACGATCACCGTCCACGACGAGCCGGCGGCGGTGACGGCCGCCGGGATCGCCGAGCGGATCGCCGGTCCCGGCGCGGTCGCCGTCGACGGGACGACGGTCCGGCTGCGGGTGCCCCACGCGGGCGCGGCGCTGCCGGAGTACCTCCGGTCGCTGGAGTCGTCCGGGGTGAAGGTCGCCACCGCCGAGACCACCCGTCCCACGCTGGACGACGTGTTCCTCGCGCTGACCGGCCGCAGCCTGCGCGAGAGCGACGAGACCGGCGAACTCGCGGGAGGGACCGGCGGGCCCTCGAACGACGCGGGCGTTTCCTGACCCTCCCGCTGCCCTCGCCGTCCCCCTGTTCCCGCTGTCCCCGCTGTCCTTGGCGATCCCGCCGTCCCCCGCCGTCCTCCGGCGCCCCCGCCCCCTCCCCCCACCGGCCAGAAAGGCCACACCGTGAGCGCGCAGTTCCTCCGTGACACCGGAACCGTCTTCTCCCGTGAGTTCGCCCCCGTGGTGCGCGAACCCCTCGGGCTCCTCTTCACCATGGGCCAGCCGCTGCTCTTCCTGTTCCTGTTCGGCCCGCTGCTCTCGGGAGTGGGGAGCTTCGAGGGCGAGGGCTCGCCGTGGCAGTGGTTCGTGCCCGGCATCCTGATCATGATGTGCCTGACCGGCCCGATGATGGCCGGATACTCCCTGCTGATCGACCTGATCGGCGGTTCGATGGAGCGGATGCTGGTCACCCCCCTGAACCGCACGGCGATGCTGGTCGGCCGGACGATGAAGGAGTTCGCCATCCTGCTGGCCCAGGCCGTGCTGATCATCGTCCTCGCGGTGCCGCTGGGCTTCCGCCCGCACCTCACCGGCGTGCTCGCCGGTCTGGTGGTGCTGACCGTGTTCGGGGTCGGCCTGGGCGCGCTCTCCTTCGCCCTCGCGATCGCGTCCAGCCCGGGAGGCGACCTGTTCTACGGGGTCACCCAGATGGTGATGTTCCCGCTGATGCTGCTGTCGGGCGTACTGCTGCCCACGGATTCGGGGCCGGGGTGGCTCCAGGCCGTCGCCGCGCTGAATCCGGTCTCCTACGTCGTCGAGGCGGAGCGGGCGCTGTTCTCCGGCCGTTTCGCGGACATGTCGGTGCTGTACGGGACGCTCTGCGCCTGCGTCGTCGCGGCGGTGGGCCTGGTGGTCGGCACCCGGGCGATGCGCCGCGCCGTCTGACGCCCGGGCCGGGATCCCGCGACGCGTCCGGTCGCCCGTCGCGTGGGCGCGTGCCCCGGCGGGGTGCGGAAAACCTTGACGGGCTGCGGAGAACCTTGGCGGGCTGCGGAGAACCTGGCGGGGCCGCGGAGAACCTTGACAGGGCACGGAGGACGGCCGGCCGCCCGGGGTTTCCCCCGGACGGCCGGCCGGTCGGATCAACGACTCCGGAGACGCTCCGTGGCCGGGGTCACCACGGGGACGGCGCCGGCGGCGCGACGACCGGCGGGCGGTCGTCACAGGTGATGGTGTTCGGCAGCATCCACGGGGCGAGCCAGGCGCCGGTGGTGCCGCCGCCGTCGTTGCCGCCGAGGTCCGTCAGCGAGAACTCCGAGCCGGTGGGCGGGAAGTTGAACGAGCCGCAGTTGTTGACGCCGACCGCGCCGACGTTGCGGGCGTCCACGTTCTCGAAGGAGGCGGACCCCTTCACCCGGGCACTGACCACGGAGGTGCCGGTGCCGTCGACCCTGATGTCCTTGAAGTGGACGTTCGTGATCGAGTAGAGGTCCTTCACACCCCAGTCGCTGACCAGCATGATCGCGTTGTAGGTGTTGTCGAGGAAGTGGTTCCCGACCACCTGGATGTCGGCCTCGATGTTCTTGTCGAGCGCGTAGAGCCAGATGGCGCCCAGGCCGATGTTCCAGTTCAGCTCGTACGTGCCGGCCCGGACCGTGGTGTTGTCCTTGATCGACAACTGTCCGGCGAACGCCTCGGCGCCGAAGCGGGAGCCGACGTGGATGCCGCTGCCCTCGCGGATCGGGTCGGCGACCAGGTTGTTCGAGATGGTGTTGTCCGTGCCGCCGTAGACGGCGATGCCGTTGGCGAGGGTCGGCGTCTGCACGGTGTTGCGGTCGAACGTGTTGCGGGCGTTGGCGATCTTCTCCGACCACAGGGCGAGGCCGTCGTCACCGGTGTTGCGGGTGAAGTTGTTCGACACGACCGAGTCGGTGACGCCGCCGTGGAAGTTGAGGGCGTCGGCGATCTGGTCGACGATGATGTTGTTCGTGATCTTCAGGTTCCGCATCGGCCCGTCGAACCACATGCCCACCTTGGTGCGGTGGATGTGGAGGCCGTCGACGGTCGAGTCGCTCAGCGCCCCGCCGATGCCGTTCACCTGGTCGGTGTCGATGCGCTCGCGGACGTCACCCTCGATCGCGAAGCCGGACAGGTGCACGTTCCTGCTGCCGCCGTCCGCCGCGTCCTTGCCGTAGAAGCCGACGCCGGTGTGCACCGAGCCGTCGGGGGCCGGGGCGGGAAGGGCGACCTCCTTGCCCTTGATGATCGTGTACCAGTTGCCGGCGCCCTCGATCGTCACGTTGTCGACGATGATGTGGCGGTTCACCTGGTAGACGCCCGGCGGGATGTAGACCTTGAGGCGGCTGCGCTTGGCGAACGCGATCGCCTTGTCGATCGCGTCGGCGGAGTCGCGCCTGCCGAGCGGGTCGGCGCCGAAGGCCAGCACGTTCGCCGCGACGAGCCTGACGTGCGGCGCGCCGACGAGCTCGGAGTCGAGCAGGTCGATGACCGTCCAGGCCGCGTTGCTCCCGGCCGGGACCGTGAGCCGCACCTTGTCACCCGCGCGGTACGTCCTGCCGAGCAGGAGACGCTGCTCGTCGTAGAAGTGGGTGGGACGGAACGGCTTGGTGATCGTCGGGGCGGGCGTCGTGGCGCTGGGCACGCACGCGCACTCGGTGATCCACCAGTCGGGGTGCAGCAGGTCGGCGTTCGGGTCGTTCGTGAACGGATACTGGTTGTACAGCCACGAGTACTGCGAGGTGAGGGTCATCACCTTCTTGCCCCCGCCGTTCACCGTGACGTTCAGCGGCGCGGTGATGCCTCCGCCGTTGGGGGCGTCGGGGATGCTGTAGCGCACGGTGATCGCGTTGGCCGTCTTCGGCAGCGTGAACTCGACGTGCTGCCCCGGCGTCAGCCTGACCGCCTTGCGGCCGGACGCCTCTCCCGCCAGCGTGTACGCGGCGCGGTCAGGGCCGATGGCCGTGCCGTTCGTCGTGGCGTTCTCCGCCTCCTGCTCGGCGAAGGCGACGCCGGCGCCCCGGCCCGCGACGAGTGACGGGTCGAGGGCGGCGCGCGTCACCACGGGAGCCGCCCCGCCCGTGCCCGCGAGAGCCGGGGCGGCGGGCACGACGCCGAGGCCGACGGAGGCCGCGACCACCGCGGCGACCGCCACCGATGTCCTTCGCGGTGGCCTGCCGGTCCATCTCGCCACAGCTCCTGTGATGCTCCGTGACATCGGATGCTCGTTTCTCTCGGGGGGTGAACACCTGAAGGCGCTCGGGGCGGAGCGAACGCCACGAGGGTGAGGTGACAGTAGGACTCCGATGCCTCGTTCCACAAGGCTCCTGCGAAATAGTTTCGTAATCTTGCTCTGTTGCTTCGGATACCTCGTAGGTTCTTGCAGAGCCTGTCATGAGTCATTGCGATGTTTCGCAACGCACGACCTGCCGCGATACGAAGTGAAACACGTCCCCGACGGCCACCGAAGATCACGGGACCTGACTCCGTCCCGAATGAGGCCCGGCCGGGATTCCCGGCACGCGGGAAGGCCGGACCGGCGACCGGCCGCGCGGGACGCGGCGCGCGAGATGCGCGAGATGCGCGAGCACGGGATGCGGAGGTGACCGAACCCCGTACACCTCAGCCCGCTCTCGGATGTCCGGCAGCGGACACGCAAGGTTGCCTTTCAATCACCCTGGGCACGACGCCGTGGCGTGCTTCACAAACCCCCATGAAAGAGTTCCTATGCCATCCCCCCGCATGACCGTCGTCCGCGTCGTCGCCCTCCTCACGGCCCTCGCCGCGCCGCTGCTCCTGCCGACCGCGGCCCACGCGGACAGCCACTACGTCTGCGCGGACGGGACCCGCTTCCAGCTCTCACAGCTGCTGGGCCACCACGTCCTGGCGACCGGCTGCACGGGCGGCGGGGAGGAGAGCCCGGTCACCATCGTCATCTCGTCGGGCTACTACGCGGGCGAGCACTTCTGCCGGCAGCTGCTGGCCCAGGGGCCGGAGCTGGTCAGCGCCATGCGGTGCGACTGACGACCTCGGCCCGGCGCCCGTGGGCCCTCGGGGGGCCGGCGTCACCGCGTCACCCGCCGAGCGCGTCGAGGGAGACTCGCCAGAGCCTGTCGGCCGCTTCGAGGTCGAGGGCGTGGTCGGCGACGCCGCCGGACGTACCCGGCACGTGGCGCCGGGCCGGGGCGCAGTCCTCGAAGTAGCGGCCGCCCACGCCCTCCGCCAGCGGCGAGGCCGCGACCAGCACGGAGGTGGCCGCGCCCTGCTCGGGCGTCTTGAAGGTGTAGCCGCCGCCGGTGACGGAGGCGTCGAGATCCTCTTGATCCATGTGCCGGGTGAGGTTGGTGAGGATCGCCCCGGGGTGCACCGCGTTGACGGTGACGCCGTCCTCGGCCCAGCGCCGGTTCGCCTCGACCGCGAACAGCGCGTTCGCCGTCTTGGACTGGGCGTAGGCGGCCCCGGCGTCGTAGGCGCGCACCCGGAAGTGAAGATCGTCGAAGTTCACCGGCTCGCGCAGGTGCGCGACCGAGCTGAGCGCCACCACGCGGGCCCGCCCGGCCGCCGCGAGCGCCCGGTGCAGTCCGGTGGCCAGCGCGAAGTGGCCGAGGTGGTTGGTGGCGAACTGCAGCTCCCAGCCCTGCGGCGTCCGCAGCTCAGGGGTCATCATCACCCCGGCGTTGTTGACCAGGATGTGCAGGGGGCCGGTCCAGGCCGCGGTGAAGGCCGCGACGGACCCCTGGTCGGCGAGGTCGAGCGGCGCGACGCGGACCTGTCCGCCGATCTCCGCGGCGACGCGCTCACCGGCCCGGACGTCACGCACCGCCAGGGTCACCTCCGCGCCCGCGCCGGCGAGCGCGCGGGCGGTCTCGATCCCGATGCCGGACGCCCCGCCGGTGACGACCGCGCGGCGGCCGGTGAGGTCGACGCCGCGTACGACGTCGGCGGCGGTCGACCGGGCGGTGAACGGCGTGACGGGAGACGTTGGTTCGATCATGGGAATGCCTTTCTGTCGTACCCCGGCCCAGACGCCGGGAGCGGGGCACCGGCGGGCCGCACAAGCCGGGCCCCGGTGTCCCCTTTTCAACCAACCACCGGCGCCCCCCGCCCCCGGTACGGGGAAGGGGCCCCCTGCCACCCGGGGTCCGGCCGACCGGGGGTCCGGCGGTACCCCCCACGGACGGCGACGCACCACCACCCCTCACCTAACCTGGGAAGATGAGCGACCGCTCCCCCTTCACCGGGGGCAACACCGAGCTGCGGGAGTTCCTGCGCTCGCGCCGGGCCCGGGTCGGCCCGCAGGAGGCGGGCCTGCCCCCGCGACCGGGAATCCGCCGGGTTCCGGGCCTGCGCCGGGAGGAGGTCGCCCTGCTGGCCGGGGTGAGCGTGGACTACTACATCCGCCTGGAGCGCGGCCGCGACGTCAACGTGTCCGAGGCGGTGCTGGAGGCTCTCGCCCGCGCGCTGCGCCTGGACGAGACGGAACGTGACCACCTGTTCACCGTGGCCAGGCCCGCCCGCGGGCGGATCAGGCCGATGCCGCCGCAGCGGGTACGGCCGGGCCTGTACCGGGTGCTGGAGACCCTCGGCGAGGCCCCGGCCCTGATCCTCGGCCACCGTACGGACGTGCTGGCCGCCAACCGGATGGCCCGCGCCCTGTACACCGACTTCGACGCGCTGCCGCACCGGGAGCGCAACATGGCCCGCTTCATCTTCCTCGACGAGACCGCCCGCACCCTGTACGCCGACTGGCCGGCCTCCGCCCGCGGCACCGTCGCGGCGCTGCACCTGTACGCCGGGCGCCACCCCCGCGACCCCCGCCTCGCCGAGCTGATCGGCGAGCTGTCCCTGCGCGACGGGGACTTCCGCCGCTGGTGGGCCGAGCACGACGTGCACCACCGGACCTTCGGTACCAAGCGCTACCACCATCCCCTGGTCGGCGAGCTCACCCTCGCCTACGAGGCCCTCACCCCCGACGGCGACCCCGACCAGACCCTCGCCGTCCACACCGCCGAACCCGGCTCTCCCTCCGAGCACGCCCTGCGCCTGCTGTCGAGCTGGACCGGCGAACCGGCCCGCCCGGACGCCGCCCGGCTCGACACCTGAGGTCGGCGCTGCCGGTGTGACGGCGGCCTCGGCACAGGCCCGCGACGACTCCGGCACCCGGGTGTGTCCGGCCAAGGCCGCCACATCCGGCATCAGGTCACCCTCGGCGACGGTCACGGTCACGACGAAGGAGCGGCGGCCCTTCTCCCACGCCGCCGGCCCGGCCGGTCGCGCCGCGTGCTCGGCGGGAGAAGAGCCGATCGCCCTTTCTCTCCGCCCACGGCCATCTGCCGGGCGACGGTCCAGGACCGGGAAGGACTCCGGCGGGCGCGGTTGCGGGGCCGGTCGCCGGGGAATGTGAGATCCAGCGAAGGGACCGTTCCGGCGGACGGACACCGGTCCCGCGCATCCCCCGGATCGCGGATGGAGGCGACGTCGGCGTCGTTGTTCCGCACGTACGCCCGCCTGCCCCGGTGGACGGTGCCGGTGCCCGAACGGCTCTGCCCGGCCCGGTGCGGACGGTGGGCCGCTCGCCCGCGCGAGCGACCCCCCGGCGGCCCCGCCGGTTACGGCAGGGCCGAGATGACGGCGTCGCGCCAGTCGTAGTTCATCCAGTCGTAGTTCGGGGGCATGCCGCCGGTGACGGCGGCGAGCTCGCTGTCGTCGAGCTGGTGGGCGCTCAGGTCGAAGTCCTTCATTTCAGGTGATCCCTTTCCGTCGAATCGTGCTCACCCAAGGTCGCAGGGGCCACTTGTGAGGCTCTTGTGATCCACTGTCGGTGACTTGCCGGTGGCAAGGAAGCCGGCCTGCCCGGCGCACGGGGGCGGTGATCGACGGCGGTGATTGACGGCGGGGTTTGGGCGATGTGACGATTCGCCGGTGTCCGATCTACACGCCCGGATGGCCTCCCGGGCCGGTGACCACATCGCGGCCGTGGTCGCGCGCTGCTCGGCGGAGGTGCCGTTCTACGGGGCGCTGCCGCGCCGGACCCTTGACGGCGAGGTGACCCGGTCGATCGCGGCGGTGCACGGCCTGCTGTTGCGGGCACTGCGTGACGACGGCGCGATGGGCCCGGGTGACCTGACCCGGCTCATCGAGTGGTCGGCGCGCCGGGCCGAGGAACACGTACCCCTGGAGGCCGCGATCGCCGCCTACCTGATCGGCGCCGAGGTGTGGTGGCAGGCGCTGAGCGAGACCGCGAGGCCCGAGGAGCTGGCCGGAGCGGGCGCGAGCCTGCTCTCCTGCCTGCACGCGGCCATGCCCGCCGTCGTCCTCGCCCACCTGCACGCCCAGGAGGACATCCACAGCGAGGCCAAGCGGATACGGCGGACCCTGCTGACCGCGCTGCTGGCCGGCCGGCCGTACGAGGAGGCGGCGCAGGCGGCACGGGTCGTGGTGGCCGGCGAGCACGAGGTCGTGGCGTTCGCGTTCGCGTCGAACCCGCCGGCCAGGCTGGTGCAGTCCTCGCTCGACGCCCACACGGGCATCGCCGTGCTGATGGACCACGTCGCCGGGATCGCGCTGCTGCCCGGCGGATCCGACCTGCCGGGCCTGGTGGCCAGGCTCACGGAGGAGATGGGGCAGCCCGTTCTCGCCGCCGCCGCCGTGGCCGCCGGACCGGCGGCCGTCCCGTCGGCGGCGGAGGAGGCGGGCCGCGTGCTGGAACTCGTCCGGCGGCTCGGCCGCCCGCCCGGGTTCTACCGCCTCGACGACGTGCTGCTGGAGTATCAGCTCGCGCGCCCGGGCGACGGGCTGGTCAGGCTGGCGGCCAAGCTCGACCCGCTGGAGGAGCACCCGTACCTGCTGGAGACGTTGCGCGTGTTCGTCGACCGCGGGTACAACCGCCGCCAGACCGCGCTGGAGTTGTGCATCCACCGCAACACCCTGGACTACCGGTTGCACCGGGTGCGCGCGCTGACCGGGCTGGACCTCGCGGTCCCCGCCGAGGCGCGCCTGCTGCAGGCCGCGCTCATCTCCAGGGACCTCGCCTGAGCCACCTGTCCCGCCCGATCCGCCCGATCCGCCCGATCCGCCCGGCTCATCCGGATCTCTGGAGCCACACGCGCAGTTCCTCGTCCCTCGGCGCGAGGACCACACCCTTGCCGGGATGGTCGAAGACCATGACGGGCCGGCGCGCGTCCCAGGCGGGCCAGCCGGGGTCTCCGGAGGCGGCGAAGGCCACCCAGGCGCGGTGCATGGCGTCGGCCAGCGGCTGGGGGGCGCCGGGCCCGGTCAGCTCCTCACTGGAGCGCAGGGTGTCGAAGACGAAACCGATCTCCAGCGCGTGGCACGCGCCGAGCCCCATGACGGGCGAGCGCCAGGCGAACTCGTAGACGAACGTCCGGGACGTCCGGGACGGCCGCGAGTCGGCCAGCCGGTTGAGGGGCCCGCGCAGCAGCAGGTCGGTCGCCATCTCGCCGAGGATCTCCCCGGGCGTGGCACCCGGCCGGGTGGCCCGGTACAGCCGCGCCACCCGCCCCGGGATCCGGAACCTCAGCAGCGCCAGCCGCAGGGTGAGAGCGCTGATCCGGTCCACCGTCCCGGTCGGCACGAACCACAGCCGGTACTCCTCCCGGTTGGAGCCCAGCAGCAGATCCACCTCGGGGGGCGGGGGGTCGGCGGGCACCACGTCGCCGTCGACCACGATGTGGAAGCCCGGCCCGCCGCTGATGGGGTCGGCCCTGCCGACCACCGTGGCCTGCGCGTCCAGCAGCCGCTCGCGCTCCACCGCCGCGAACGCCTCGGCCGTGGCCGGCACCCGCAGCGCCTTCGCCATCGATCTCACGATCCCTGCCCCCTCGCCGCGCGGCACCGCGTGCGGCGGGCCGCTCTGCAGGATGGCCCGCCGGAACAGGCCGGCCGCGCGCGGGCTCGTCATCAGGGCCGCGATGCTGATCGCCCCGGCGGACTCCCCGCACACGGTGACGTTGCCCGGGTCCCCGCCGAAGGAGGCGATGTTCTCCCCCACCCAGGTCAGGGCCGCGATCTGGTCGAGCAGGCCGCGGTTGTCGGGCGCGTCGGGGAAGACGCCGAACCCCTCGACCCCGAGCCGGTAGTTGATCGAGACGAGGACCACGCCGTCGCGGGCGAAGGCCCGCCCGTCGTAGAGCGGCAGGCTCGCCGAGCCGTTGCGCATCGAGCCCCCGTGGATCCAGACGATCACCGGCAGCCCCTGCTCACCGGAGGCCGGGGTCCAGACGTTGAGGTTGAGACACTCGTCGCCGGGGATGTCCGGGTCGGGGATCAGCCGGTCGAGAGGCGGCCGGTAGGGCCTCTTGGGAGCGGTCGGCCCGTACTCCAGCGCGTCACGCACCCCCTCCCACCGCTCGACGGGGGCCGGGGCGCGGAAGCGGCGGGCGCCGAAGGGCGGGGCCGCGTAGGGGACGCCGAGGAAGGTCGCGACCCCGTCCTGGACGCGGCCCCGGACCTTGCCGTGCCGGGTGGTCGCGATGATGTCCATTTCGGTCCTTTCGAGGGGGTGAACGGCGGGCCGCCCCTGACCGTGGCGGGGCCAGGGGCGGGCGCCACGGGGATCGGGACTCCGCGAGTCACCGCTCACCGCGGAAGCGGTCTCCCGGGCCGGGTCACGGGGCGGCGGCGGGGATCTGGGTGGCCAGGGCGTTGCGGCGGACGTCGGACCAGGTACGGGTGTCGGTGCAGATGCCGCAGTTGGAGCCGAAGAACTGGGCGCGAGCCGTCTGGTCCCCCATCAGGTGCAGGCGGAACCAGGCGGTCGTCGGCGCGGCGAACGGCCCGGCCCCGCCCACCACGGTGAAGTGGTCGGCCCCGCGCAGTTCCCCGTAGACGGCCGGGATGTGGCCCGCGGCGTTGTAGAAGGCCCTGACCAGCGCGGGGAAGACGATGCTGTCGCGCTGGCCGGCCAGCAGGAGCGCGGGGCCGCGTACGGCGTTGATGTTGGCCAGCGGCCCGGGCTGGATGGGCAGGATGGTGTCCACACGCGGGTCCGCGCCGACGACGATGGCGGCCGCGCCCCCCTGGGAGTGCCCCGAAGCGCCGATGCGCTCCAGGTCGACGCGGTTGTGGAAGACGCTGCCCGAGTCGCCGTTCCTGCGGGTGAGCAGGTCGATGCCGGCGCGCATGGAGATGCCGAGGTTGGACTGCGGGGTGTTGGCGGCGGCGACGACGAAGCCGTGGCTCGCCCAGTGCAGCAGCAGGTCCCGGTAGACCACCGGGAAGGCGAAGGTGCCGTTGCCCCACACGATCACCGGGTGGCGGCGGCCGCTCTGGGCGATGTCGCGCGGGTAGTACAGGGTGGTCACCGCCCCGACCTCCACGGCGGTGGCGTAGGGGCCGGGGGCACCGAAGCCGGCGGCGGCCGACGCGGCGCCCGTGGCGGTGGACGCCGGGGCGGCACCGGCGGTGGACGCCGAGGCGGCGTTCACGCCGGCCGGGGCGGACAGGACGAGGGCGATCGAGGTCAGCGGGACGAGCAGTTTTCTCCACAGCACGGCGAACTCCTGACGCCACGGTGAACCGGATGTTTCGTCCGGCTCACACCTTGTTTGATCGCACATCCTGAAGGAGGAACCGGCGGCCGTCTCTGCGCAATCGCGGCAATCACCGACGCCGGAGTTTGTGTGATGTTCCGACCGCCCCGGGAACGGGCGGGAAACGCCCCCGCGCGCGCACGACGAACCGCTCCCGTACGGCACACCGCTCCCGTACCGCCAACCGCTCGCGCACGACGAACCGCTCGCGCACGGCGAGTCAGTTAAGCACGGCGAGTCACTTACGCATGGCGAGTCACTTACGCACGGCGAGGCAGGGGATGATCGACAAGGCGGGACACGGCCGGCGGGCAGGACATGATCGGCGGTCGGCCGCGCCGCATGGCGATGATCTCGCGTTCACGGTCGCGTTCACGGCGATGACGCCGGACGGACAGCGCGCACGCGGCCCGTTCCCCGCACTCGCCGACGGCCGGCCCGCGGGGCCGGGGATCAGACGGCTCGGCTACGAGTCGTCGTCGTCCGGCGGGGCCCAGGGAAGGCGCAGGACGAAGCGGGCGCCGCCGGAGGGGGAGGATTCGACCTGGAGCGTTCCCTCGTGGGCGACGGCGATGCTGCGGGCGATGGCCAGGCCGAGGCCCGTGCCTCCGCGGTCACGGCTGCGGGCCGCGTCCAGCCGGGCGAACCGTTCGAAGATCCGTCCCCGGTCGGCCTCGGCGACGCCCTCCCCGTCGTCGTCGACGATGACCTCGGCGCTGCCACCGTTCGCCCGCACCTCGACGACCACCGCCTCCCTGGCGTGCCGCTCGGCGTTGTCCAGCAGGTTGGTGACGGCACGGCCGATCTGGCTGTGGACGGCGTCGATGGACACCTCCGGAGCGAGCACGAGCCGCACCTTGTGCGGATCCGCCCGCCGTGAGACCTCCGCCCGTACCAGCGTCGCCAGGTCGATCCTTTCCCTGATCTTGGGCGGGCTGCATTCGAGATTGGCCAGCAGGAGCAGGTCGGTGATGATCGCCTGCAGCCGGTTGAGGTCGGACAACGAGTGCGCGAGCAGCTCGGTCAGGTCGGTCTCGCCAGGGTGCAGCTGGGCCTCCTCCAACTGGGCGCGAAGCCCCGCCAGGGGGGTGCGCAGCTCGTGGGAGGCATCGGCGGTGAACTGCCGCTGGCGTTCCATGGCACCCTCCAGTCGGGTCAGTGTGCGGTTGATACTGTCCGCCAGCTCGTGGATCTCGTCGTCACTGGGCGATACGGGCACCCGGCGATCGAGGGAGCTCGCGTTGATCTCGTCGAGTTCGGCCCGGACCGCGGTCACCGGCCTGAGGGACGCGGTGACGATCCGGTAGCCGATGTAGGTGATGGTGCCGGCGAGCGCCGCCATGCCCCCGACGACCGCCGCCGCCAGCCGCGGATCGACCAGCGGGGGGACCGTGGGGGAGGCGCTGTAGACGACCCACCTCTCCTTTCCCCGGTGGGCCCACTGCGCGACCACGATGTCGCATTCGCCGTTGAGGAAGTCACCGCCGCACACGACCGAGGTGGCGACGTTCGTGCCGTCGGGGGTGAACGTCGCCATGGGCGGTTTGCCGAACACCCTCGGGGTCGAGGCGATGACCTTGCCCCGCGAGTCGACAACCTGCAGGCTCCGGGAGCGGCGCTGCGCCAGGGGGTAGTCCAGGCGGTTCCGCTCCAGCTGCACGGCCACCCGGCCACCGGCGGCGGTGACCTCCTCGATGAGGGAGTCGGTGACGAAACGGTTGATCGCGAACATGAGAACCGAGGCCACCAGCGAGCACAGCGCGACCGCCACCACGCCAGTGAACAGGGTGATGCGAGCTGTGATCGAGATTCGCCGTCCTGTGCCCATCCTCCGATTCCCCCTGGCCAGTGGACCACACGGGCCACCCGGCTCCGTGAGGGGGGTTGGGTATCGCCCCTGGACGCCCGCCCATGACCTCCCCGTCCGGTTCCACGGGCTCACGCGTGCCGGACGGGCGACCCTCGGGACGCATCCGTTCCCGGCAAGGGGAGAACCACGCGGAGGGCAAGGCGCGTCGTCGCGGCACGCGTCCGGTTCAAAGCGCCGGAACGCGAGGGGAAAATTCCACGCGACCGGCCTGCTCCGCCAACGAACGAGTGAGCGGACCGAGATGGCGGCGGCCGTCTCCGGCCGGAAAACGGGAACAGACCCGCACACCTTTGCCGCCGCTTTCACCGCTCACCGTCGGAGTTTGGAACGCGGGCGTCGTACGGCGTGCGCACCGATGTTCACCTGGTTCCCGGCGGGAGGTCGGCCGGGGAGACCGGCCGGGGAGACCGGCCGGGGAGACCGATCATGGAGGTCGGTCAGGGAGGGAGCAGCCTGAGGAAGGGCTCCGGGGAGTCGAAGGGATCCTCGGGGGCGGGCGGGTCGCGGCGGTCGACCTCGCGGGCGAGTTCGGCGGCCGCCCGGTCGACTCGCCGGGCCAGGGCCGTCTCGGTGGCCCCGGCGGCGCCCCAGTCCTCGGGGCCCGCGAAGACCCCGGTCGGGACGACCAGGGCTCGCAGGTAGGAGAAGAGCGGCCGCAGCCCGTGCTCGAGCACCAGCGAGTGCCTCGCCGTACCGCCGGTCGCGGCGATCAGCACGGGTCTGTCGATCAGCGCGGTGTCGTCGAGCACGTCGAAGAACATCTTGAAGAGCCCGTTGTACGACGTGGTGAAGGTCGGCGTCACCGCGATCAGCCCGTCGGCCCGCGCGACCTTGCGGAGCACCCGCTCCAGCCCCTCGGACGGATAGCCGACGATCAGGTTGTTGACCAGGTCGTGGCCGTGGTCACGTACCTCGATCGTCTCGATCTTCACCTCCGCGCCGAGCCGTTCCAGCGCGTGGCGCGTCGCCTCGGCCAGCCGGTCGGCGAGCAGCCGCGTGGACGAGGGTTGCCGCAGCCCCGCGGTCACCACCGCGATGGTGCGCTTCACCGTCCGGTCTCCTTCGCCACCCTCAGGGAGGCGTGCGTGGGCGCGTCCGGGACCCTCGCGGGCCGGCCGGCGGCGAACTCCTCGCGGAGCACCTGGGCGATCTCCCCGAGCTGTTCGATCTGCGCCAGCACGGCCGCGTGCGGCAACCCCATCGCGTCGACGTTGAACAGCTGCCGCTGGTAGTCGCCGTCGGCGAACTCCCGGAACTCCAGCGTCCGCTCGATCACCTGCTGCGGGCTGCCGACGAGCAGGGCGGTGTCCCGCATCGTCTCCTCCAGCGACGGCCCGCCGCCGTAGGCAGGCGAGGCGTCGTAGTAGGGGCGGAACTCGCGGATCGCGTCCTGCGAGTTCTTCCGGACGTACAGCTGGGCGGCGAGGCCGACGATCGCCTGGTCCGCCGGGCCGTGGCCGTAGTGCTCGAACCTCCGGCGGTACAGCCCGACCATCTGCCGGACGTGCCGCTTCGGCCAGAGCACGTTGTTGTGGAAGAACCCGTCACCGTAGTACGCGGCCTGTTCGGCGATCTCGGTGCTGCGGATCGAGCCGTGCCAGACGAACGGGGGTACGCCGTCCAGCGGCCGCGGCGTCGAGGTGAATCCCTGCAGCGGCGTCCGGAACCGGCCCTCCCAGTCGACGACCTCCTCCTGCCAGAGCCTGCGCAGCAGCGCGTAGTTCTCGACGGCGAGGGCGATCCCGTCCCGGATGTCCTTGCCGAACCAGGGGTAGACCGGCCCGGTGTTGCCCCGGCCCATCATCAGGTCGACCCGGCCGTCGGCCAGGTGCTGGAGCATCGCGTAGTCCTCGGCGATCTTCACCGGGTCGTTGGTGGTGATCAGCGTGGTCGAGGTCGACAGGATGATCCGGTTCGTCCGGGCGGCGACGTGGCCCAGGATCGTGGTCGGCGACGAGGGCATGAACGGCGGGTTGTGGTGTTCGCCGATCGCGAAGACGTCGAGCCCGACCTGCTCGGCCAGCTCTGCGTACTCCAGTACGGCCTTGATCCGCTCGTGCTCCGTGGCGGGGCGGCCGGTGGCCGGGTCGGCCACCACGTCCCCCACCCCGAAGATCCCGATTTGCATCTTTTCCCCGCTATCTAGGCATTTACTGTTGACCGGCCCCCGGTGCGACCGCGCTTTCCCGGCCGTGCTTCACCCGCCGCGCTTCACCCGCCGCGCTTCACCCGCCGCGCTTCACCGGCCGCGCCGGTCGGTCGCGGACACCGCGCCTTCCCGGCCGCGCTTCACCGGCCGCGCCGACCGGCCCCGACCGCCGCGGTTCCCGGGCCGTACCGGCCGGCCGTGAACACCGCGCTCCCCCGGCGGGTCCGGTCAGCGTGGACCTCGCGCTCCCCCAGCCGTACCGGCCGGCCCCGAACCCCGTGCTCCCCGTCGGCGGGGTGTCTCAGATCAGGCCGCCCTGACCGGCGCGAGGGCGTTGCTCCAGGTGACGACCTGGTCGAGCATCGTGTCGACCTCCGCGACGTGATAGTCGGCGGGGGTGAACTCGCTGTAGTTCTTGAAGTCCGTCACCAGCGACAGGGCGACCTGGGCGCGCACGGTGGCGACCTTCAGCTCGGCCATCACCAGGCGCAGGTGCTCGACGGCGCGGGCGCCGCCGACGGAGCCGTAGCTGACGAAACCGGCCGCCTTGTCGTTCCACTCCGCGAACAGGAAGTCGATGGCGTTCTTCAGCGCGCCGGAGGTGGAGTGGTTGTACTCGGGCGTGACGAAGACGAAACCGTCGAACGAAGCGATCTTCTGTGCCCAGGCCTGCGTGTGCGGCTTGCTGTACTGACCGAACGCCGGCGGCAACTCCTCGTCCAGGTGCGGCAGCCTGAAATCGGCGATGTCGACCAGTTCGAACTCGGCGTCGTGGCGCTGTCCGGCGATGTCGAGCACCCACCTGGCCACGGATCCGCCGACACGGCCCGGACGGGTGCTGCCGATGATGATCGCGATCTTGGGCATGAAGTCCCCTCAGAGGTTGCGCGCGGACGTCCCGCGCCGGCGGCGGGAGTCCCCGCGCCGACTCTGAGCCTGGTACCTCGGCGTAAATTTTTTGTTCACGTTTTGTGCAGCGGCGGCCGGCCCCCTCACCAGGGGAGACTCTCCTACCTCGCCGGACGGCCCCGAAGCTCTCCCAGGCCCGCCTGGCCGATCATGTCGGTCAGCCACCGTGCCGGCGCGTCGCCGATCCCGGCGGCCTGCGAGGCGGCCTCCAGCAGGTTCTCCTCCTCGACCCGCATCCAGGCGCGGGCCGCCTCGGCGCTGCCGAACTCCAGCCCGGCCGGCGCGGCGCCCTCGACGGCACGACCGGGACCGGCGGCCAGACCCTCGACGGCACGACCGGAACCGGTGACCGGGCCCGCTACGGCACGACCGGAACCGGCGGCCAGACCCGCGGCGACACGGCCGGAACCGGCGGCCAGGCCCGCTACGGCGCGGCCGGGATCGGTGGCCAGCAGGGCGTCACGCAGCGTGTCCGCGTAGAACCTCGTCAACCTGGCCAGCGCGGCGTGGCAGGCGGCCTCGCCCTCCTCGTGCCACGCCCGGGCGCGGGCGTACTCGCGGATCGGATTGTGGAAACGGTAGCGCTCGCCGGCGGTCTCCACCAGGTGAAGATCGGCGAGTGACTCCAGCAGGCTCTCGGCCCGGTGCGGCGCCAGATCGAGCACGGCCGCCGCCGCGGCCAGCGAGAGGTCGGCGACCCACGGCACGGCCAGCAGCCGAAGCGCGCGGGCCTGGTTCCCGGGCAGGTCGCGCACCGTGGACTCGTACCTGCTCTCGATCATCCCGCACTCCTCGAACCCCCACTCGGGGTCGTGACCGCGGGCTCCCAGCTTCCTCACCGCGGTCGCCAGGCTCCAGTCCGGCCGCGACGCCAGGCGGGCCCCGGCCGCGTGGACCACCTGCGGCAGGCCCGCGGTGAGCTCGTACAGGCGACGGACCTCGCCCGGCTCCGCCTCGACCCGTTCCGCGCCCAGCGTCCGCTCCAGCAGCGCCCGCGCCTCCGCCTCCGAGAACGGGTCGAGCTTGGTCCAGCGCGCGTGGGACAGCCCGAACAGCCGCCGCCGGGCGGTGACGACGACCGCGGCCCCGCCCGGGCCGGGCAGGAGCGGCCGTATCTGGTCCGCGTCACGCGCGTCGTCCAGCACCACCAGCGACCGGCGGCCGATGGTCAGCGACCGCCAGAACGCGGCACGCTCGCCGGAGGACTCCGGGGGGACGACCCCGGCCGCGCACAGCAGGGCCGCGAGGGGGTCCCCCGACGCGCCCAGGTCGACGAAGAACTGGCCGTCCGGGAAATCGCCGGCCAGCCTGTGCCCCAGGTGGACCGCCAGGGTGGTCTTGCCGATGCCGGGAAGCCCGGCGATGCCGATCACCGGCACCTGCGTCTCGGAGGCCTCCAGCATCCCGGCCAGCCGGCGCACCTCGTCGGACCTTCCGACGAACTCCGGCAGGTCGGGCGGCAGTGATTTGGGAGTCTCGATCGTCTCGGCCCCGGCGTGCCATGTCCCGGCCGCCGCGGGCCCGCCCCGCCTCGGCGCGGCCAGCGAGGGGTCCGAGGCCAGGATCCGCCGCTGCATCTCCCTCAGTTCCGGCCCCGGATCGAGCCCCAGCTCGTCGGCGAGCGACCGCTGCGTCTCCTGGAACAGCGCGAGCGCGTCCGCCTTCCGCCCCGCCCGGTACAGCGCCAGCATCAGCAGCTCCCGTGCCCGTTCCCGCAGAGGCTGCTCGATCACCAGCGACGCCAGTGACGCCCCGGCCTCCGCGTGCCGCCCCAGCCGGAGGTCGGCGGCGGCCAGGTCCTCGATCGCCGCGTACCGCAGCTCGATCAGCCGGGTGCGCTCGTTGTCGGCGTATCCGCCCGGCACGCCGGCCAGCGGGGTGCCCTTCCAGAGGTCGAGGGCGGCGCGCAGCTCGGCCGCCTCCGTCTCGTGATCACCGGCCCGCCGGGCGTCGTGGGCGGCCCTGACCCTCCCCTGGAAGTCGGCGAGGTCGAGGGCCCCGGCCGTCACCGGCAACGCGTAGCCACCGGCCACGGACTCGATCACCACGGCCGACGAACCGTCCTCCAGGACCCTGCGAAGCCGCGAGACGTAGGACCGGATCATCCCCGCCGCGGCGGACGGCGGCGCCTCGCCCCAGATCGCCGAGATCAGCTGGTCCTGCGACGTCACCGCCCCCTCGCGCAGCAGCAGGACGCCGACGAGCGCACGCTGCTGGGGCGCGCCGAGATCGACCTCGGCCTCCCCGCGCCACGCCCGGACCGATCCGAGCAGCTCCCACCGCAGACCTCCGGCCACCGTGCGTCCACCGTGCGAACCACCTGAGTGATGAACTCGATACGTGGACACGCTGCCTCCCGTGAGTCTGCATGTGGATCAGTGAGACCGCCGCCCCTCCGGCGGCGCATGGCCCCCATAGAACGCCCTGGCCTGCGCTTATCATCCGCCCGCCCGCCGGTATACGCGAAACGCGGGGACAGGCGGGAGCCCGCCGGCCGGTCAGGCGGGAATCACGGTTCCCGCCTGACCGGCCCGCGGGCTCCGCGTCACAGGCGATCACCGTGCCGCCGTCGCGGACCCCGCCCCGCACATGGGCGTCCCCCTCGCGCCGCCGTACGGCGGCGCGAGGTCACAGCGGTTCGTAGGCGCACTCGCCCTCCTCCAGGAGGGCGACGGGCAGGAAGCCGGGGACGGTACGCGCGGCCGAGGCGCGCAGGCGTGTGACCGCCTCCTCGACCGCGGGCGCGACGATGCCGAGCAGGCCGAGGAGCTCGGCGCGGGCGGCCGGGTAGCCGGGGTGGTCGTCACGCAGTTCCTCCTCCAGTTCCCCGGCCGGATGGCCGCCGAGCAGGTCGCGCCAGTAGGGGTAAGCGGCGATCAGGGTGACCGCCTCCACCAGGTCGGCGGCCATCACGGTGGCATGCCCCTCGGAGTCGGCGTACAGCACCGGACGCGTGCCATCGGGCGTTCCACACAGGAAGTAGGTGCCGCCGCCACCGTCACCGGCGATCGGCGTCAGGGGCAGCCCGCCGGGCAGTCTCAGCTCCTCGACGGGGTCGCGCCGTTCGATGTCGAAGTCGCCGGGCCAGACCAGCAGGGCGGCCAGCTCCGGGGTGGTCTCGATCCGATGGAGGAGATCGTTCGCCGTGGTCATGACGGGACATTAGCGCCGCAGGACACCACCGGACGAGAGACGTGGCGCGGATGATCTCCGTCGGTGGATCCTTGAGTATGGAACCCCGTCCTCATCCCCGCGGTCCCGGCCGGTTGGTCTTCCTTGACGGCGCGTCCAAGACGCCCGCCTGCCCGGCGGCCGCCCCTGTGAGGCCGCCGGGCGGGATGGGCCGGCTCAGCTCTCCTGGTCGAGGAAGGCGAGGGTGACCGCCGCGAGAAGCGGGGACAGGAAGATGTCGTAATGCGTGAGGCCGGGCAGGATCGCCAGGGCGTGACCGCCTTTGGGCCGGGCCTCGCCCGTCCAGCCGCCGTCGCGCAGGCCGCCGTCGAGGAGCTTGAAGACCTCGACGTAGTGGCTCGGCGGTGCCATGTCGGCGTCGGCGGCGACCACGAGCGTCGGCACCCGGAGGCCGCGGACCTCCTCGGAGAAGTCGAAGTCCTTCGCCATCGCCTCGCCGATCTTGTCGAGCAGCCGCGGGAAGTCCTCGGGACGAGGCGCCACCCGCTGGTAGAGCTCGTACATCGGGGTGTCCTTCATGTATTCGGCCGCCGCCCCGCTCACCTGCTCCTGCTGCTGGAGCAACTCCGGGTAGACGGCGTCGCGGCTGATGTTCGCCGAGGCCGTGACCAGGCGCCCCACCTTGTCCGGGTGGTTGATCGCGACCTGGAACGCCACCCCGCCGCCGAGGGAGTAGCCGACCACGTCCGGCTCGCTCAGGCCGAGGTGGTCGATGAGCGCGGCGATGTCATCGGCCATCAGCCGGACGTCGAGCGGCCGGTCGACGTCGGCGGTCCGGCCGTGCCCCTGAAGGTCGACGACGATGACCTGGTGGTGGCCGGCCAGGGCGGGAAGGATCGGCCCGAACATCTCGCCCGAGCCGAGACCTCCGTGCAACAGGATCATCGGGTGTCCCGCCCCGTACGTCTCGTAGTACAGGTTGACTCCGTTGACGTCGGCGTACTGCCCGGAACCGGCGCTTTCGGCGGTCCACTCCGTGGCGGTCATGGTGACTCCTCGTCGCACTTCCCGATCGGCTTGACACCCATACAGACCGGACGGGCCCCGGAAACTCATCGCCGGCGGCGGGACGACTTTTCGAGCACGCTCGGAGGCGTCCACGTCATGAGACACCCGGCCCGGCGCGACGCGGCCGACGGCAGAGCATGACCGGCGGTAGGGCACGGCCTGCGGCGAGATGTGGCCGACGGCGAGGTGAGCACCGTTGACGGTCGTGAGGGCACCCGCCCCGTACCAAGAAACCAACAAACCAAGAAACATGGACAGACCGCCGCTTCGCCCGTCGAGAACCCGGTGTCGCCGGCGCGGGATGCTCCGCTAGGTTCGTCAGGGTGAGTGACGTGCAGGCCGGCGAGGCGATCGAGGCGCGGCTGGAGACGTACCGGCCCGAGCTGACCGGTCACTGCTATCGCATGCTCGGGTCCGTCTTCGAGGCCGAGGACGCCGTACAGGACACCCTGGTCCGCGCCTGGCGCGGTTTCGACCGGTTCGAAGGGCGTTCGACACTGCGCTCCTGGCTGTACCGGATCGCGACGAACGTCTGCCTGAACATGCTCTCCAGCGCCCAGCTGCGGGTCCGGCCCATGGATCTCGGCCCGGCCGGGTCCGGTCGCGCCACCGACCCGGGCGAGCCGCGTCCCGAACAGATCTGGGTGGGCCCGGTCCCGGACGGCCGAGTGCTGCCAGAGGGCGCCGACCCGGCCGACGTGGTCGTCGAGCGCGAGTCGATCCGGCTGGCGTTCGTCGCCGCGCTGCAGCACCTGCCGCCCCGGCAGCGGGCCGTGCTGATCCTGCGGGAGGTGCTGGCCTGGTCGGCCCAGGAGGTGGCCGACCTGCTCGACACCTCGGTGCCCGGCGTCAACAGCGCGCTCCAGCGGGCCCGGGCCACCATCGCCACCGCCGACACCGCCGCCGACCTCTACGATCCGCTGGACGACGATCAGAGGGCACTGCTCACGCGCTACGTGAAGGCGTTCGAGGAGTACGACCTCGGGGCGCTGACGACGCTGCTGCACGACGACGCGACGCTGTCGATGCCGCCGTTGCCGCTGTGGCTGCGCGGCCACGACGACATCTCCGCCTGGATGGCCGGTACGGGCAGCGGCTGCCGCGGCTCGCGCCTGGTGCCGGTGGTGGCCAACGGCATGCCGGCGTTCGGGCAGTACCGCCCCCGCGCCGACGGCCCCGGGCACGACCCGTGGGCGCTGATCGTGCTGGAGATCTCAGCGGGACGGATCGTGGCCGTCGACAACTTCCTCGACACCACCCGCCTGTTTCCGATCTTCGGGCTGCCGGCCCGCCTGGGGTAACACCTCGGTCAGTCCGAGCAGGCGCACGAGCTCCAGCAGGTCCGGGCTCGCGCCGCTGATCACCAGGCTCCAGCCGTGCCGACGCGCGGTCAGGCGCAACCGGGCCAGTGCCTCGACCGTCACCACGCCGGGACGGACCGCGCCGGCCACGTCACAGACCACGACGCCGCCGGCACGCCCGCCCACCAGCTCGGCGAGGTCGGCGCACAGGACGGGGATGTCCGCACGCGTGATCGTCGCGCCGATGGCGAAGGAGGTCGCGAAGGCCGTCATGCGGATAGGACCGCCGGCGTCGCGGAAACTCATCGCCTCGGCGCCGACCGGATTCCGTCTTCGCGAAGCGGTCCGCCGCCAGGTGGCGAACGTGGCGCGGGAACCGCTCGCCATCAGAAGCGGCCGGCGGGCGGCCACGGCGGCCCCCGTACCGCTCCGACAAGTGGCGTCCAGCGTCGCCCGTCACCGCCCGCGGATGCGGTGTGTCCCCGAGGTGCCCCCAACCGGCCCCCTTGAGGAGCGGGCAGCAGTGCCTGAACGGGGCACGTTCAGGCACTGCCGGATCCGCCGGCGGACGCGTCCGGGCCGCTTCGCCGGGCACCCGCCACCGCCTCAGGACGCTCTCGGCACCCGCGTCGGCGAGGTCCCGTCCCGCTCGCCCCTCCGATCCGCCGGCGTACGGCGGTCCGCGGGCAACGGCCCTACAGCGGCCCCGCCGGAGTTATGTACAGCGAGGGCGTGGAGCGGGCGGTGGCCTGCGACGGAGCCGGGCAGAACCGGTCCCGCCCGGGCAGTTCCCCGTTGGCGAGGAAGACGGCCAGCGCCTCGTCGGCGCAACTGCCCAGCCCGATGACGCCGTGGCCGCCCTGGTCGACCGTGATCATGACGGCCCGCCGTCCGAGCGTGTCGCGCAGGCCGCGCGCGCCCACCAGGGGCGTGGAGGGATCGCGGGTGTTCTGCACGATCAGCACGTTGCGCGGCCCGTGACCGGTGACCGGCACCGGCGGCTCCACCGGCCGGCTGTGCCAGGCCGCGCACGGCCAGAGGTTCGACGGCATGCCCGCCGTCACCGGCCACGCCCGCCGGTCGGCCGCGACCTGCCGGGCGTGCAACGCCACGCTGCGCGGCCAGGCGGCGTCATCGCAGATCACCGCGTAGAGAGCCGAGACCAGGTTGTCCGCCGGTATCCCCGACCTCCCCGCGGCGCCGTCGGTTCTGCCGACGAAGCCCGGCCGATCCAGCCGCGCCAGGACGGCGGGGTCCAGGGGCGATCCCGAGACGGCGTCCGCGAACTCCCGCCACACCTCGGCTATGGAGGGGAAGTAGCCGTCGTAGTAGAGCCCCGATCGGGTGATCTCGCGCAGGGCGTTGCCGTCGAGCAGGGGGCCGCCGGGGTTCGGCACTGGCTGCCGGTCGAGGGCCGCGGTCAGCCGGTCATAGGTGCGTCGCACCTCGTCCGGTGTCGCGCCGAGGTGGTAGACGGCGTCCCGCTCGGCCGCGAAGGCGAGGAAGTCGGGCAGGCGCTCGGCGACCGCCTGACCCCAGTTCCGCCACATGTCCCGCCACACCAGGCCCGGGTCGGCGGCGCTGTCCAGCACGATCCGATCGCCGCGTCCCGGGAACAGCGAGATGTAGACGGCTCCCAGGTAGGTGCCGTAGGAGATGCCGAAGTAGGACAGCTTCCGCTCGCCGAGCGCGGCCCGGATGCGGTCCATGTCCCGGGCCGTGTTGGCCGTGGTGATGAACGGAAGCAGATCACCGGAATGCCTGGCGCAGGCGGCCGCGGTGTCCCGCGCGAAGGCGACGTTGCGCTCGATGCCGCCGTCCGGCGCCGGGTAGGGCAGCACCAGCGTGAAATCCCTCCTGGGATCCTCGATGCCGCAGGTGACCGGGGTGCTGTATCCGATCCCCCGCGGATCGAAGCCGATCAGGTCGTAGCGATCCTGGACCTCGGGCGGCAGCACGATCGCCAGCTGGTTGGGCAGGTCCAGGCCCCTGCCGCCCGGGCCGCCCGGGTTGGACAGCAGGATCCCGCGGCGCATCCCGGGGCGCGCCGTCGCGATCCGGGAGATCGCGATCTCGATGCTCCGCCCGCGCGGGGCACGGTAGTCCAGCGGCACCCGCAAGGTCGCGCACTGCTGTCGTGGGTCGCGCGTGATGCCGGGTTCCACCGGCGGGCACTCGCCCCAGACCGGAGCCGCTCCCCCTGCTCCGGCCACCGCCGGCTCCGGCGCGCCGCTCCGGGCCCCGGCCGACGTGGGCGCGCTCACCGCCACGGCGGCCACCGTCGCCGCGGCGACGAACACTCTCAGAGATGATCGCAGACGTAATCGCACTGATACCCCTTTCGAGATGGACAGACGCTTTCTCGATGAATGTGAAACTCGATGAATGTGAGATCGGTACTGCCGCGTACGCAAGATTCTTCGCTTGGTCACGCGGAGAAACAGGAGCCGTGGTTCGCGGCGGGAATCGATCGGGCGAACACCACCCGGGACACCACCCGGGACACCGCCCGGAACACCGCCCGGGACACCGCCTGACCGGCCGTCACGCCGGCGTCGTACGCCCGGCGACGTGACCTTCGCGGCCGGGTCGCGGTCATGACGAGGCCGGTGCCGCCGCGCCGGAGGTCAGGGCCGCCTGCACGATGCGGATCGCCTCGCCCGTGTCGATGCCGAC